>CAVQPX010000026.1:0-116161 GCA_963714835.1 uncultured Chloroflexia bacterium | reverse complement strand
CGCCGCGTCCGGCCGCGCCTAGGCCGACGCTCGGAGCCGCTCCAGACCGTCGAGGATCAGGTCGAGCCCGAATTCGAACTCGCCGCCGCCCTCGTCGCCCGACGGCTCGAGGTGCTCCCGTACGTGCTCGGCGAGGTACGGGTACGCCCCTGCTTCGAGTTCCTCGAGGAACGTCCTGGCCATCGCGTCGAGATCGCCGGGCATGTTCGTGTAGCCGGTCTCCCACATCGTGAACCCGACGATGTGGCTGTCGAGAGCGTGATAGGCGTGGTGGGTCATCCGCGCCGAGAAGCCGCCCTCGCGCAATCGGCCGAGGATCGCATCCATGTAGCGCATCCGCGCGGTGCCGGCCTTCGCGGTCATCATCAGGCCGCACGACCACGGGTGGCGCAGGAGCGCTGCGTGAGCGGAGACAGCCGTCCGGCGCAACGCCGCGCGCCACGTCGGACCGGGCGAGGGAAGCTCGATCTCGCCGACGACGAGGTCAACGATGCCGTCGATGATCCCCTCCTTGTTCGGCACGTGGTAGTAGAGGGTCATCGCCTCGACGCCGAGATCCTGGGCCAGCCGGCGCATCGTCAGGGCGTCGATGCCGTTCGCATCGGCAAGGTCGACCGCGGCTGCGAGGACCCGCTCACGGCTGAGCGGGATCCGGGGTCGGGCGGGCGATCCAGTCTGGGCGCGCCTGTGCCGGGTTCTGCGGAGGGCCGCGTCTTCGATGCCATTGACACCCTTACTGTGTAAGACGTATCGTTTCGGTCGGACAATCTTACAACGTACGAGCAAGTGGATGCGAGGCAGATGAAGGCGATCGTCAACGACCGATACGGGTCACCCGACGTGATGGAGCTCCGGGACGTCGATCTCCCCGAAGCGACCGGCGACCAGGTCCTCGTCCGGGTCCGCGCGGCATCGGTCAATGCCCTGGACTGGCACCTGCTCCGGGGCAAACCGTACATGGCGCGAATCGCCGAAGGGTTGCGCCGGCCGAAGACCACCATCCTTGGTGCCGATGTCGCCGGGGTCGTGGAGGCTGTCGGGCCCGACGTGATCGACTTGAAGGTCGGCGACGCGGTCTATGGCTCGCAGCTCGGTGGATTTGCCGACTACGTCGCGGGGCGCACTTTCGTGCCGATACCCGCTGGACTCACCTTCGAACAGGCCGCCGCCGTTCCCACGGCGGGGCTGACCGCGCTGCAGGGCCTGCGCGACAAGGGCGGACTCCAGGCCGGGCAGCGCGTGCTCGTGAATGGTGCCGGCGGCGGCGTGGGGACCTTCGCGGTCCAGATCGCCAGGGCATTCGGTGCCGAGGTCACGGCCACGACCAGCTCCGCGAGCGTGGAGCTCGTGGCATCGCTCGGGGCCCACGAGGTCATCGACCACACGCGTGACGACTTCACGCGGCTCGGTCCGCGATTCGATCTCGTCTTCGACATCGGCGGCCAGCACTCGCTCGCGGCGATGCGCCGCGCGCTCGTTCCGACGGGCAAGGTCGTGCTCGTCGCGCCGGCTCCCGGGCAGTGGCTGGGGCCCATCACGCGGATCCTGGCGGCGGCCGGCACATCGATCGTCTCGAGCCGCAAGGTGCTCCCGTTCCTCTCGACGGTCTCGAAGGACGACCTGCTCGCGATGACCGCCCTCATCGAGGCCGGCAAGGTCAGGCCGGTGATGGACCGGGCGTTTGCGCTGGCCGAGACGGCCGAAGCGGTGCGCTATGTCGAGGCGGGCCACGCTCGCGGCAAGGTCGTCATCACGGGCTGACGTTCTGTGCGGTGGTTCGAGCCATGCGGAACCACCGGATGACGAGCCACGCGATGAGCGCGGCCATGCCGAGTGCGAGGACGAAGGGCAGCCAGACGATCCCGAACCAGATCGCCGCCGAGGCCGTGTGCTCGAGACGGTGGACCAGCTGGGCGGTCGCGCGGTCGACTTGCGCGGCGGGGTCGAACTGGGCGGGCGGCGCGACGACTGCGGCGACCGGCTCGAGGCCGAAGCGCACCGTCAGCGTCGAGAGTGCCGCCTGATCCTCGAAGGACTTCTTGCGCGCGACGGCGACCTCGATGTCGCCGCGGACGACGGTCAGCTCTTTCTGGATCTTGAGGACGTCCTCGATCTTCGTCGCCTGGATCATGATCGCCTGGAGGGCCCGTTCGGTCACTTCGAGATTCGCGATCCGCGCCTCCAGGTCCACGACGTCGGCGGTCACGTTGTCGGTCTGCGTCTTTGCCGCGACGACCTTGATCGCCATCGCACGAAGCCGGGCAGTCACGCCGGCCCACTTGTCCACGGGGATCCGGAAGGTGACCGTGGCGGCCACGTCTTCGCCCTCGCCGACCTCGGTCGAGTCACGAACGTACCCGCCGGCGACGATGACCGCCTCCGTCGCGGCGGTCACGGCGCTCGGCACGTCCCGGACCTGGAGCTCGAGCGATCCGGTGCGCACGACGAGGAGGTCTGCCCGCGTCGAGTCGACGATCGCGACCCGCTCGCCGTTGCCCGCCGAGGCCCCGGATGCGCCGGACGAGCCGCCAGTCTGCGCGCCTCCCGACCCGCCCTGTCCGGTCTGCGGCGTGGAAACGGCGCTCCCGACGGTGCTCAGGGTGGACGATATCTGACCGCCGAGGAAGCTGAGGCCGGCGAAGGCGATGCAGGCAACGGCCACGGCGGCGATCACAAGCCGGTCGCCCAGATGCTCGCGTCGAGGCCACATCGGCAGGTCCTCCCTCTTGAGCACGTTGGCGGCGACACGTGCGCCCCGGTTCATGCTCCGCGCAGGCGAACGCGGCCGCAATGCGTGGAATCACGCAACGCCCTGGTGGCGGAGGCGGAAGGCGGCGGCCGCGAGGCCCGGACGACCTGGCCGATCGTCGACGGCTTACCCGGTGCGGCGCTCGAAGTCGCGCATGAACTCGACCAGCCGATCGATCCCGGTCTCCGGGAACGCGTTGTAGATCGAGGCGCGCATGCCGCCCACCGACCGATGGCCCTTGAGCCCGTCGAACCCGGCTGCCGTGGACTCCTTGACGAACGCCTTCTCGAGGTCCTCGGTGGCCAGCCGGAAGGTGACGTTCATCAGGCTGCGGCTCGCCTTCTCGGCGGTCGGGCGCCAGAAGCCCGTGCGGTCGAGCTCCGCGTACAGCTTGCCGGCCTTGCGCGCGTTGATCTCGGCGATGGCGGGCAGCCCGCCGAGGCCGAGCAGCCACTCGACGACCAGGCCGAGGACGTAGACGCCGAAGGCCGGCGGCGTGTTGTAGAGCGAGCCGTTCTCGGCCTGGACCGCGTAACTGAGCATCGTGTGGAGCGACTTGGCTCGATCGCTCGAGCAGGTCCTCGCGGATGATCACGAGGGTCACGCCGGACGGCCCGAGGTTCTTCTGGGCGCCCGCGTACACGACGCCGAAGTTCGCGATGTCGATCGGCCGGCTGAAGATGTCCGACGATGCGTCGTTGACGAGCGGCGCGTCGCCCGCCGCCGGAAGGCGGTGCCACTGGGTGCCCTCGATCGTGTTGTTCGAGGTCATGTGGACGTAGGCGGCGCCGGGCGTGAACTCGCACTCGGCGTCGGTCGGGATCCGACTGAAGTTGTCGGCCGCGGTCGAGCCGGTCTCGTGCACCGTCCCGACCCTTCCGGCCTCCTTGACCGCCTTGTCCGCCCAGGTGCCCGTCATCATGTAGTCCGCCGTCGGTCCCGGCGGTCAGGAGGTTGAGCGGGACCATGGAGAACTGGAGGCTCGCCCCGCCCTGGAGGAAGAGGACCCTGTAGTTGTCCGGGATGCCCGCCAGGGTCCGGATGTCAGCCTCGGCCTTGCCGATGATCGCCTCGAAGGTCGAGGATCGGTGGCTGATCTCCATGACCGACATCCCGACGCCGGGGAGCGCGACGAGATCCCGCTGGACCTGCTCGAGGACGGGCAGCGGGAGCACCGCGGGACCCGAGGAGAAGTTGAAGATCCGCTCAGTCATGGGCGAGCTCCTTCGTACGCGCCGATGGGTTGACGCAGTTCAGGGCCTCGCCGGTGTCCTTGAACGCGCGGACGATCCGCACGGTCTCGGCGGCGACGGCCTCCTGGGCCTGCTCGGTCGAGGCGCCGATGTGGTGGGTCCCGTAGACGCCGGGCAGGTCGAGGATCGGGTGCGAGTACTCGCCCTTGCCCGTCGTCGGCTCGTCCGGATACACGTCGAGCCCGACCCGGATCCCGCGATCCCGGACGGCCTCGACCAGGGCGTCGTAGTCGACGATCTCGGCCCGCGAGGTGTTGATGAAGATCGAGCCCGGACGGAGGGCTGGCAGTAGCTCGGCGTCCACGAGACCCGCGCGTCTCGGGGCCGAGGGCCAGATGAACGCTGAGGACATCAGCGGCCGAGGCCACCTCGCAGGCGTCCGCGCGATCGTCACGCGCGATTCGGCTTGCCGCCAGATCGAGGCCGTAGGCTGCCGAAGGTCTCGCCTCCGGGTCGCCAGCTCGAAGCGGCGCGACCAGATGACGATGTCCATCGCGAACGCCTGCGCCCGATGGGCCAGCTCCTGGGCGATGCTCCCGAAGCCGAGCAGACCGAGCGTCCGGCCACGGAGGCCCATCGCCTTCGAGAACTCCTGTCTTGTCCCAGTTCCCGGCTCGCAGCTGCGCGACGTTGTCCGGAGATCCGGCGATCGAGCGCAAGGATCAGTCCGAACGCCAGTTCCGCGACCGCCGTCGAGTTCTTGCCGGGGCAGTTCGAGACGTAGATCCCGCGCCGGACGCGGCGGCGACATCGATCGTGTTGTACCCGGCACCGGCGCGGACGATCAGGCGCGAGTCGCACCAGCATCCATCATCGCCGCCGAGACCTTCGTGGACCGCACGATCAGCACATCCGCGCGACTCTCGCGCAGCGCCTCGACGAGAGCGTCGTCCTTGAGCGACGGGTCGATGACGACCTCGCAGCCCGCGGCCGCGAGGCCGTCGAGGCCGGACTTCTCGAACGGATCGGCGATGAGGACCTTCACGCTGGCTCCTTGCGCTACGGCCGCAGCGGATCGATGGGCGATGGATCGACCGAGCCTGCCCGGACGGCCTGCTCGTCTGCGCGGTCGTCTAGATGAGGTGGCTGAGCAGTCCGTCCCGGAGCTTCGGCTCGAACCAGGTGGACTTGGGCGGCATGATCCCACCCGCGTCGGCGATGCCCATGAGGTCCTCGACGCTGACCGGATGCATCGCGAAGGCGACCGCGGCCGAGCCGCGATCCACCAGATCGGTCGAGGGCCTGGGGACCGCGAATACCGCCGACGAAGTCGATCCGCCTGTCCGTCCGCGCGTCCCCGATCCCCAGCAGCGGGTCCAGGACCTGGGCGTGGAGGCGCGAGACGTCGAGCCGATCCGCCTCGGCGGGATCCGTCCGGGGCCGGCGCCAGGCGCAGGGTGTACCAGCGGCCCGTCGAGGTACATCGAGACCTCGCCCTTGCCCGCCGGGGTGTCGCGTTCCGGGCGCTGACCTGCGAGGCGCCGGCCGAGCGCCTCGAGGAAGGCGGCGGGCGTCTGCGCCCGCCAGGTCCTTCACGACCCGGTGGTACGGAAGCACCTGCATCTGGTCGTCCGGGAAGGCGACCGCGAGAAACGAGTCCGCCTCACCCGGGCCGGCACCCGACAGTTCCTGACGCGCTCGGAGGGCACTCGCCGCCCGATGGTGCCCGTCGGCGATGTACAGGAACGGGATCCGGGTGAAGGCGTCGACGAGCGCATCGCGATCGGCGTCGTCCACGCGCCAGATGGCATGACCGATCCCGTCGTCGGCCGTGAAGTCGAAGAGCGGCGGCGCGGCGGCGGCGCGGGCCACAACGGCTCCGACCTCCGCTCGAGGCCGGGTAAGTCAGGAGAACGGGCCCGGTCTGGGCGCGGAGTTCGACGATATGCCGCGTCCGGTCGTCTTCCTTGTCCTTGCGCGTTCGCTCGTGCTTTCGGATGACGTCGCCGGCGTACTCATCGACCGAGACGCAGGCGGCGACCCCGGTCTGCTCGTGATCCCCCATCCGAAGCCGATACACGTAGATGCTGGGCGCCTCCTCCTCGACGAGGGGCGCCGCACTCCGCAGCCGGGCGAAGTTGGCCGCCGCGGCGGCGTAGACCGCGTCAGCATGGGGATCGGTCTCGGGCGGCAGCTCGACCTCGGGCCGCGAGACCCGCAGGAAGCTGAGCGGGTTGTCGCCGGCCAGCTCGCGGGCCTCGGCCGTGCTCACCACGTCGTACGGCACGGCGGCGACGGACGCGGCCGTCCCGGGCAGTGGGCGGAGGGCGCGGAACGGTCGCAAGGTTGCCATGGATGAGCGATTCTACGCGACCGAGCGGTCCGAAAGGGCGAGACTCCCGGCGGCCGGTGATCGATGCACCTCCCCCGTCGACCCAGCGGACAGGAGTCTGCGTGCTAGCCTTGGGCTCGTGACCAACCGACGCTGGCCGCGATGGTCCGAGCTTCGTCCGTATTTGCAGATGAAGCCGATCAAGTGGTCGGCCGTCGAGCGCCGCCTGATGGGTGCGGCGACGATCGGTGACCTGCGCCACATCGCCCAGCGTCATACACCGCGGGCGGTGTTCGATTACACGGACGGCGCAGCCGAGAGCGAGACGACCCTGCGTCGGGCACGCGAAGCATTCGGCCGCGTCGAGTTCGTGCCGAGCGTTCTTCGCGACGTGTCACGGATCGATACGACCACGGCCATCCTCGGACGTCCTGCGGCCCTTCCGTTGGTCTTCGCCCCAACCGGCTTCACCCGGTTCATGAACCATGAGGGCGAGCCCGCCGTCGCCCGGGTCGCAGCGCGAGCGGGGATCCCATATGCGCTCTCGACGCTGGGCACCACCTCGCCCGAGGCGCTGGCAGCCGCGGTCCCGGACGCCGAGCACTGGTTCCAGCTCTATCTGTGGCGGGACCGTGGCCCGAGCCAGGAGCTCATCGCCCGAGCTGACGCGGCTGGCTACTCGGCGCTCATCCTGACCGTCGATACCCCGGTTGGAGGGCGGCGGCTGCGCGACGTCCACAACGGCCTGGCGATCCCCCCGAGGCTGACCGTGAAGACCCTGACCGACATGGCCCTGCACCCGGGCTGGTGGTTCAACCTGATCACGACGGAACCGTTGACCTTCGCGTCGCTGACCGGATCCGAGGGCACCGTCACCGAGTTCATCGATCGGGTCCTCGATCCATCGGTCACCCTCGACGACCTCACCTGGCTTCGCGGGGTCTGGTCGCGACCACTCATCGTGAAGGGGATCCAGTCGGTCGAAGACGCGAGGGCCGTGGTCGACCGCGGCGCCGATGCGATCGTGGTATCGAACCATGGCGGCCGCCAGCTCGACCGTGCGCCGACGCCGCTGGAGCTGCTGCCCGCGATCGTCGCCGCGGTGGGTGACCGCGCCGAGGTCTACCTTGACGGCGGGATCATGAACGGAGGGGACGTCGTCGCCGCCGTCGCCATGGGCGCACGAGGCTGCCTCGTTGGGCGAGCGTATCTGTACGGGCTGATGGCCGGCGGCGAACGCGGCGTTCAACGCGCCGCGGACATCCTCCGCCAGGAGATCGTCCGGACGATGCAGCTCCTCGGGGTGACCGAGATCGCCGCGTTGACGCCCGACCGAGTCCGTCTGCGCGATGGCCTAGAATGGCGGCCTCCCGAGCGGGAGTAGCTCAGTCGGTAGAGCGTCTGCTTCCCAAGCAGAAGGTCGCGGGTTCGAGACCCGTCTCCCGCTCCACGTTCTTCGTGAAAGCAGACCGTCGCTCGCTGCGAGAATTCGTGCCGCATCGAGCCACTGGCCGACGAGCCGCGCGAAGAGCGATCCATGCAGGCAGACTCCAACCAGCCACGCTGCTCTTGAGCCTGGCAGATCGGTCGATCAGGCCCTCGCCACGGCAACGCATCATCATTGGCTCCGACAGCCCTGCCGTTGACGGGCGGCGTATGCACGGAGCGCACGCAGCGATGGCACCTCTCGCCTCCTTCCGAATCACGTTTGGCATCGGCGACCAGTCCCCGCGGGCGTGGGACGGCGAGGTGCTTCCGCAGCCTGGGCAGGTCCTTGTCGTGGAACCTGATCGACTGCGCAACCACGACTGGTCGCGGATGGGGTTCACCGGGGCCGGGATGACCTTGGTGGCTGGTGACGAGATGCAGCTCCCCAATGACCAGGTCCGAAGCAGCACCGCCTGGGTTGCGAGCACGCGCGAGGCCTCGCTCCATGGTCCAACGACCGAATGGCATGTCCGCTCCGGGACGTCGGCCCCCCTCATCCAGTCGCCCAGCATCCTGGTCGACCTCGTCAGCGGCTCACTCGATGAGCCGATCAACGTTCGCACGGCCGCCGGCGATTTCGCGGTAGTTCCGGCTCGTCTTGCGCCCTTCGCGTCCGTGTCGTTCCTCGATGGTGCCGTGCGCGTAGACCGCGTTCCGGCCGGATCGGCGGCCGATCCCGCGGGCGTCGGACAGCAGGACTACCCATCCCTGCTGGTGACCGGACCGGATGAGCGGTGGGTGCTCTGGCAGGAGTATGACGACGGTCGCGAGACGGACTCGGTCAAGGCCAGGCGCTGGTCCGACGGAAGATGGCAGCCCGTGGACATCCTCGCGGATCACGCCGACGTCTTCCACACGGCTCTCGGGCGTGACGCGCGCGGTCGGATATGGGCGATCTGGTCGATGCAGCGCGACGCCTCCTGGGACCTCTATGGCCGCTCATGGGACCGCGGCACGTGGTCCGCGCTCCGTCGGCTGACCCGGCATCGCGGCGCTGACGTGCTTCATCGGTTGGCGACCGACTCGACCGGCAGGCTCTGGCTCACCTGGCAGCGAACCGTCGATGGTGTCTCACAGATCTACGCGAAATGGTTCGATGGTCGGCGATGGTCGCGCGATCGATGGATCAGCGACGGGGCGCCCGGTCGCGGGAACAACTGGTGGCCGGCCATCGCGGCGGGCCCGGAAGGCTCCGTTGCGATCGCCTGGGACGGCTACGCGGCTGGAGGCTACGACGTCTATCTCCGCCGGTTCTCCGCCGGCCGCTGGGGCGACACGATGACGGTCGCCGGCTCGCCCAGGTTCGAGGCGCATCCCACGGTGGCGATCGACCTGCAGCGCCGCGTCTGGGTGGCGTGGGACGAATCCGGCGAAAGGTGGGGGAAGGACACGGGATTCGCCGTCCAGGACCCGGCAACGCAGCTCCACGAGTCGCGCCGGGTGCGTGTGGCCTGTCTGGACGGCGTGGCTCGCCTGGCGACGGCCGGCGACCTCGACGAGGTGCTGGCGCCCGGCGAGTGGTGGGAACTGCCGCAACTCGAGATCGACGGCGAAGGGACCCCGGTGCTCCTCGTGCGGCACCTCGTCATGCGCCAGCCGGACACGCCACTCGAGGCGCCCATCGACCTTGCCCTATGGGAGATCCACGTCACGCGCTACGAGGGCTCTGGCTGGACGCCACCGGTCTACCTTCCGCGAAGCGCCGGCCGGAACGAGATGCTACCCGCGACGTCGTGCGCATTGGACGGAACGGTCTGGGCTGCGTGGACGACGGACGGGCGCGACACGCGCTCGTATCTCCCCCACCAGCACGTCGTTCATGTGGCGGCCGTCGGCGGCGGTTCGGACCTCGCGGCGGCACCAGTACTGGTCGCGCGTGCCGACGAGATCCCAGCGGAGGCGGCCCCGATCGGCCGTGCGGCCGTGGAGCGCGAGCGCGAGCATGTTGCGCGCATCCGTGGGTACCGAATCCCGAACGGGGGCCGGACGTTCTCGATCTTCCGGGGCGACCTCCACCGCCATACAGACGTCTCCCTCGACGGCGGGCACGACGGCTCCCTCCTGGACGCCTATCGCTACGCGCGGGATGCCGCGGCGATGGACTTCCTCGGGGTCAGCGACCATACGGACGGCGTGGACGACGAGTACGCATGGTGGCGCACGCAGAAGATCGCAGACGTGTTCCAGAACCCGGGGGCCTTTGTCGCCTTCTACGGGTACGAACGGTCCGTCGAGTTCCCGAACGGGCACCGCAACGTGTTCTTCGCGCGCCGCGGAGCCCGGGTCACCCCGATCTCCGCCGGCGAATCGATCGGCTGGACCGGAGCAGAGGGCCTATACGCCTACCTGAGGCGGCATGATGGATTCGCGATCCCGCACACGACCGGCAGGACCAGCGGCACGGACTGGCGGGACAACGACGCGCGCGTCGAACCCCTCGTGGAGATCTATCAGGGCATGCGCGACAGCTACGAGGACCCAACGGCGCCGCGGCCGTATGGGTCCGCGGGCGGCCTCGCCGCTGTCGTCGATGCGGCGACCCCGGTCCCGCGCGCCTCGTCGTCAGAAGCGAGCCCGTCCTTCCGACGCCCGGGCTTCGTATCGGCTGCCCTGGCGAAGGGATACCGCCTCGGCTTCATCGCCTCCTCGGATCACATCTCGGCGCACATCAGCTACGCGTGCCTCCTCGCGGAGGCCCTGACCCCCGAGGGGCTGCTGGAAGCGATCCGGGCACGGCGCGCCTACGCCGCGACGGACAACATCGTCCTCGATGTGCGGGTCATCACCGCCGGCGGCGAGTACCTGATGGGGGCAGAGTGCGAAACATCCGGTCCGGTGACGGTCGCCGTCCGGGTCATCGGAACCGGCCCAGTCGCGCAGATCGATGTGATCCGCGACAACGCGGTCATCCACCATGAGAGCCCCGGAACGCAGGACGCCTCCCTCCAGGTTCTCGACACCGCGGCGACGGCCCGCACGGCGTCCTACTACGTCAGGGTCAGACAGGCAGACGGTGCGATGGCCTGGAGCTCCCCCGTCTGGGTGACCCGTGACTAGAGGCTCCTGCCCCCGCCGGCTTTCACGTGGTCATCGTCGACGGGTGGTCCTCGCCGGCGGCGCGCCCGGGTCGAGGCCCATGAAACGATGGCATCACCTCGCCAACGAACAGCTCATAGCTCTCCGGATCGTTGCGGAAGAACTCGATGAGCAGCTCGTCGGCTCCCTCGTCGGCATAGGCGGCCACGAGGTCGCGCAGGACCGCGGGCGTGCCAACGAGCGTCTTCCACGTCTCGCGGACGAGCCCCAGCCGATCGGCCTTTTCGCGAACCGCCGCCTCTGTCGGCGCGCACAGGACGAGGTCGTACGTCGTCTTTCGGATCGTCGCTTCGTCACGCCCGACCGTCTCGCAATGGTCTCGAAGGACCTGACGCACCCGGCGGAATTCCTCCGGCGGACCGAAGAGGTTGCAGGCAGCTCCGAAGCGCGCGATCGCACGAAGGATCAGTTTCTCCCCGACGCCGCCGATGAGGATCGGGGGATGTGGTTGCTGGATCGGCTTCGGCTCAAGGACTGCGGCGTGCGCGCGGAAGTGCTCGCCCTGGAACGTCGTTGTCGGCTGGGTCCAGAGGGCGATGATGAGATGGAGCGCCTCCTCCATCTCGGCGATCCTGGCTGACGGGAGCGGCGGGAAGTCCACCCCGTATTGCTCATACTCCGGACGGAACCCCCCGGCACCGAACCCGAACTCGAGCCGCCCACCGCTGATCACATCGAGCGTGGCGGCCTGCCGGGCCAGGATGGTCGGGTTCCGGAAGCCGACCGGGCTCACCAGCACGCCGAGCCGGATGGACTCCGTGACCGCAGCGAGCGCGGGGAGCGTCGTCCACGCATCGAGGAACGGGTCGGTCGCGTCGGAGCCGTGCGACACCATGGCGATGAAGTGATCCATCAACCAGAACGAACGGAACCCGTCGGCCTCGGCCCGCTTGGCGGCTGCCATGACGCCCGGCCAGGCCGCCTCGGGGTCGCGCTCGAAGACGGTGTACCGCAGACCGAAGTCTGGACTGGTCACGAGGGAGAGGACTGCCCTGCTGCAGCCGACGCAGGAACGACCGGTGCGAGCGCCTCGGCAAGATAGCGCGCCATCTCATCGAGGTAGCGCTCGCCGCGCTCTCGATCGGCGCGTCGTGCATCCCCCAGGATCCCGTTCTCGGTGAACGAGCGCAGTCCGGTGGCGAGCAGGTTCGCGAACACAACCGGATCGCTGATCAGGTCGCCGGTGAAACCAGCCTCGAGTTGGTCCTCGCGAACCTGGTCCGGGACGTGCGCGAGCATCATCGATGTCTCGCCCTCGCCGCCATGGATCCCGAGCGTGCCGAGATCGATCCCCTCACCCTCGGCGAACGGCTTCCAGTGGGCGAAGAACGCCGGGACGTCCGCCTGGGCGAGCAGCTCGACCGACGGATTCTGCGCGGCGATCTCCGGCAGTACTTCCTGAAGGGCGGGCGTGTTGCCGCCGTGCGCCCACGAGACGACGATCCGCCGGAACCCGTGGCGAGCGAGGCTATGGACGCAATCGGTAACAACGGCCTTGAACGTCGCCGGCCGCAGCGTCACGGTTCCGGGGAACGCCATGTGGTGCTCGGACACGCCCGGCCGGACGACCGGCGCCACGAGCGCCTTGCCCAGCCGTCGCGCCACGCGCTCGGCAAGCGCGTAGGCGCAGAGCGTGTCGGTCGCCAGTGGCAGGTGGGGGCCATGCTGCTCCATCGATCCCGTGAACAGCACCGCCGTCTCGTACCCGTCGGCCATGGCAGCCTGGATCTCAGTCCAGCTCATGCGCTCCATGAGGATCTCGTCGCCCATGTCGCCTCCTGGAGGATGGGACTTGCGCTCCATGTCGACATGAAGCGGAGGCGCGATCTCGGGCCGCGTTGTCCGGTTGTCTCGCATTGTACGCTCGGCCACCATGGCACAGAGCGACCTGAGGCCTACTCGCCCGGCTCTCTGGGCTCTCGGGGCTCGAAGATGTCGGCGCCCGACAGCTCGCCTAGGAAGCGGACGCTCTCGACGAGATCGCGGCTCCCGAGGCCCTGGGCCCGCATCGCCTGGTAGAGCGCGACCGCCAGATCGTTGAAGAACAACGGCACCCCGAGCTCCCGTCCGAGCTCGCTCGCGAGGCGATGGTCCTTGTACTGGAGGTCCACCGAGAAACCGGGGTCGAAGTCGCGCCGCCGGACCCGCGGCGCGAAGTAGTCCGTCAGCCAGTAGCTCTTGGCATCCGTGCCGTCGAACACCTCGAGCAGCGTCTCGGGCGAGAACCCGGCTGCGGCGCCCAGCACGAACGCCTCGGACGCGACGAGGTTGTGGACGCCGGCGAGGAGGTTGCTGATCAGCTTGACCGTGCTCCCGCTCCCGGCCGGACCGAGGTGGAACCAGCGGCGACCGAGGATCGCCATCGTCGGGATCGCCCGGTCGTACGCCTCGCGATCGCCGCCGACCATGAACGAGATCGTCGCCGCCCGCGCTCCATCGGTCCCGGCTCCGCCGGGCGCACCGCCGGACACCGGGGCATCCAGGTAGTCGGCATGGCGTTCGCGCACCGCCGCGTACATCGTGCGGCTCGTCGCCGGGTCCACGGTGCTGGCGTCGAGGACCAGCGATCCCGGGCGGATCCCGGCCAGCAGGCCATCATCGCCGGCGAACGCGGCTTCGACCGCGGCCGGGTTCGGGAGCGCGACGACGATCACCTCACTCGCCTCGGCGACGCCGCGCGCGGAGCCCACCGCCGTCGCCCCGAGCGCCGACGCTGCAGCCGTCCGCTCAGGGATCGCGTCGTGGACCCAGAGCGCACCTTTCGCCCGAAGGAGGTGCTCCGCGTAGAGCTGCCCGATGACCCCGAGCCCGATCAGTCCAGTGGGCTGGTGCACGATCGCCGCCTCTGACTTCGGACGCAGGTGACAGACGGTGATGGGCCGACGACCGCCTGCGCGGATCGCGAACCGGCCTACATCGAGGGGACGTACGACGGATCGAGATAGCGAGCCGGATCGTCTCCGAACTCGAGCTTGCAGCCCTTCCCGCAGAAGAAGAAGTCCCGACCCTCGTGGTTCAGGTGGAGATCCTTCTCGTGGGCGGTCGCGATCACGACGGTCATGCCGCACACCGGATCGATCGCGCTGTCCGCAGAGGGAGAGTCGGCGTGGGATCCCTCGTCGTGGTGGTGGTGGTCGTCGTGGTGGTGATCGTCGGCGTGTTCGCTCGACGCACCCAGCGTCCAGGCAGCTTCGAGCGGCTGGCCCCATGGGGCCTGGAACCGGTCCACCTGGAGCGTGAACCCCTCGTTCACGTGGAGATGCTTGCCGGCGCCCGGCCCTACCGCGAACTCGTTCCCGCAGCAGCAGCCGTCGACCAGCTCAGGGGCGTCCTTCGCGTACGTCACGCGCGGGTTGCAGCCACAGGGACACGCATAGCTGGCAACGAGGCTGTTCTCGGATCGGGGCTTGATCTGCAGGTTCATGTCCACGAGCGGACTCCTCTCATGCGGCTCATCGTTCGATGAGTAGTTGGCCATCCTCGATCGCCACGGCGCGAATCCGGATGGGTTCCGTTGCTGGTCCATTCAGGGCCGTACCCGTTGCCAGGTCGAACTGGCTCTTGTGGCACGGACAGGTGACGGTCAGGCCGTCGAACTCGCCCTCCGACAATGGGCATGCCCGGTGGGTGCACGTGTCGTCAAAGGCGATCAGCTGGTCGCCGATCGAGGTGACGGCGACGTCGACATCGTCGACAGAGACGACGATCGGGGTTCCTGGCTCGGGCGCGTCCATCCCCGTTCGCCACCAGTCGCGTGTCACCATCGCCCTCCGATAATACTCCCTGGGAGTATCGTACGCGACCGCCTTCGACGGGTCAAGCCGATCATGGATAGCGGGTCCAAGTGTCACGGATCCAGCCGATGACAGAGTTGATGAAGTACTCCGAAAGCGGGTCATCGCGGTGCCGGATAAATCGATCGTGAAGTCGCTCCTCCTCGCTGATGTCGGAAGGCGCGACGCGCATCTCGTGCGTGGCGCCGGGAACGATCGTCAACGTGACATCCGGGTTGCCGGCGGCGCGCAGGGCGTTCGCGGCGGCGAAGCCCTCCGAGACATCGACATTGAGGTCGCGATCGCCGTGGATCACCATGACCGGCGCGGTGATGTTGGCGAACTGCTGCGGGTACGGATCGGCCATCTCCTGCTTGACTCGCTCGAGATAGCTGCGATGTCGGCCGCGTTCGTCCTCCCATTCGTGGACGTCCTCCCCCGCCCGAGCCGCGGCCATGTAGTGGGGCCATTGGAGCGCCAGGCCGTAGTACTCCGGGGTGTTCGCGAGGAGCCAGTCATGCTCGGCTTGTCCACGGGCCGCATAGTCGAGCGGCAATCCGTAGATCGCAGCTCCGAGCTCCTCGATCGGCATGTGGACGCCACCCCACAGGATGTAGCTGGCGGGAATGTCGGTCAGGGCCGCGGCGCGACAGGTGAAGTAGACCCCGGCGCTCGTGCCCATCACCGTGATCCGGCGACGATCGATCGACGGGTGGTCGCGCAGGAATGCCAGGGCCGCCAGGAGGTCCTCGACATCGGTGCGCGGCGAGGCGTGGGCATCCCTGATCCCCGGCGGGTCGCCCGGCGCTCGATCGCCACCCGAACTCGCTCCGACACCGCGCTTGTCCCAGCACAGCTGTGCGATGCCGGCGGCCGCGAGCCGCTCGCCCACCCAGCGCTGGCGCGTCCTCGGCTGCGGCGTGCCATCGGGCAGGATGTGGTCGCCGTGGCGGTTCTGCTGACCGGTCCCTTCGACCGAGAGGACGACGGGATGCGGCCCATCCCCGGCCGGCAACACGAGATCGCCGACGAGCGTTTCCGATCCGCTCGGAAAGCGCACTTCGACACGCGACACCTGGTCGTTGCTGCCCATCACACTCCCGACGCGGACTTCGCTGGATCGCGGGTCCAGGTGTCGCGCATCCAGCCGATGACCGAGTTGATGAAGAACTCGGAGAACGGATCATCGCGAGAGCGAACGAAACGGTCGCGAAGGCGCTCATCCTCGGTCAGCGCTCGGGGGGCAACCCTCATGCCGTGGTCGGCTCCGGGCACGATCGTCAACGTCACATCCGGGTTGCCGGCGGCGCGCAGGGCGTTCGCGGCAGCGAACGCCTCCGACACATCGACATTGAGGTCGCGATCGCCGTGGATCACCATGACCGGCGCGGTGATGTTGGCGAACTGCTCGGGCAAAGGGTCCGCCATCTCCTGCTTCAGTCGCTCGAGATAGGTCCGGTGCGACCCACCCTCGTCCTCCCATTCGTGGACGTCCTCGCCCGCACGGGCCGCGGCCAGGTGGTTGGGCCACTGCAGCGCAAGGCGGTAGTACTCGGGGTTGTTCGCGAGAAGCCAGTCGCGCTCGACCGGCCCCCGAGCGGCATAGTCGAGCGGCAGGGCGTAGATCGCATCGCACAGATCTTCGATCGGCATGTGCACCCCGCCCCACAGGATGTAGCTCGCGGGAACGTCGGTCCGGGCAGCCGCCAGGCAGGTGAAGTAGACACCGGCGCTCGTTCCCATGACCGTGACCCTGCGATGGTCGATCTCCGGACGGCTGATCGCGAACGCGAGCGCTGCCAGGAGATCCTCGACATCGGTGCGCGGGGATGCGTGGGCATCCCTGATCCCGGGTGGGTCGCCCGGAGCGCGATCGCCGCCTGAACTCGCCTGGACGCCCCGTTTGTCCCAGCACAGCTGCGCGATCCCTGCCGCCGCAAGCCGCTCGCCCACCCAGCGGTGGCGCGGATTCGGTCGAAGCGTCCCATCCGGCCGGACTTCATCGCCGTACCGGTTCTGCTGACCGGTACCGGCGACGGACACGAGGATGGGGTGCGGCCCGCCCCCGGACGGCAGGACGAGATCGCCCACGAGCGTCTCGGAACCACTCGGAAACGAGATCTCCAGCCGCGTGACCTGATCACCCACTAGGCGGAACCGCTCAGATGGATCGTGACGCCGAGCTGGCGGGCGACCGCCTGACGATGGGCGAACTGGGCCGCCGCGACATCCTCCACGCCGAGCCCGAGTGACTCGAAGAGCGTGATCTCCTCGTCGCTCGTTCGGCCTGGCAGCCGGCCCACGATGACATCGCCAAGCTCACCGACGATGTGATCGGCATTGATCGCCCCGTCGGCGATCGCAAGCAGCAGGTCCCCGGACTCCGTGAGCGCAGCTCGCCGCTCATCGACGAACACGCGGGCATCCGCGACCGTCCGGGCGTCGATCTCACGCGCGGTCGGGACGCACGACCCGACGGCGTTGATGTGGCATCCGGGGGAGACCCAGGCGCGCGCGAGGATCGGCTCAACGGCCGTCGTGGCGGTCACGACGATGTCCGCCCCGGCGAGCGCCTCACGCGGATCCGCGACTGCCCGGACGAGCGGAGCGAGGGAGCCATGCGCGGCGGCGACCCGCTCGGCCTCGGCCGGCCGGCGTGCCCAGACGCGGATCTCGCTGATGTCGCGCACGAGCGGGATCGAGGTCAAGTGCCGCTCCGCCTGGACCCCGGAGCCCAACACCGTGAGGATCCGCGCGTCTGGCCGCGCAAGGTGCTTCGTGGCCACGGCGGAGACAGCCGCCGTGCGGATGGCCGTGATCGATGTGCCGTCGAGGAACGCCAGGATGCGGCCGGTGTCCGGGTCGAGCACCGCCACGACGGCCTGATGGGCCGGCTCGCCGCGGTCGCGCGCCCCCGGGAAGACGGTGACGACCTTGTAGCCGAGCGCCCCGGAGTCGCGAAGTTCGGCCGGCATGAGCGCGACCGCGCCCACTCCCGGCCCGGCATCGAGGACGAGACGCACCGGGACCTCGGCGTCCCCGCGGGCCAGCTCGGCCAGGGCCGCCTCCATGACCGGGATGCAGTCGGCCATCGGCAGCACGTCGGCGATGGCGTCCCCGTCGAGAACGAGGATCCCGGGACGGTTCGAATCTGGTGCGATCACGCGAACGCCGAGACGATCCGGTCGTTGATGAGATCGAGCTGCCCAAGATCGTCGCTGGTCGGCCCGAGCACCGCGTACTCCAGGCCCGACGCCTCGAGGTCCTTGAGACGTCCGACGATGTCGTCCGGCGTCCCCAGCAGGTAGCACTGCTGGAGGTGCTCGAACGTCCGGTGCGTGCCCATCACCTCCCCGAAGTAGCGCTGCTGGATCTCGTGGGCCTTGTCGCGGTCCGTCGTGTCGACGATGTACGTGAAGTTCGTGTGGGCGAAGCCCAGCGAGCCGGCGGGACGGCCGATCTCCTTCATCCCCTCGTTGATCTGCGCCCAATCACGCTTGACCCACTCCTGGCTGCCCGAGCACCTCGAGATCCAGGCATCGGAGGCCAGGATCCGCTTCAGGACAGAGTCCAGCAGGACGGGTGCGTCGTGATACTCGGGGTCCGGGATCCGCGATCCGCCGGCGACCCAGATCTCCGGCATCTTGGGTGGACGAGGTTCGATCGTCACGTTCTCGAATCGGTAGTACTGGCCCTCGAACGTGGCGTTGTCCTCGGTGAGGAGGAGCCGCAGGGCATCGAGCATCTCGTCGGTTCGTCGACCGCGCTCTTCGATCCGGTTCCCGACCGCCTTGAATTCATCCGGATACCAGCCGGGCCCGACGCCGAGGATGAACTTGCCGCCGGTGAGGAAGTCGAGGGTCGCAACTTCCTTGGCGAGGATCACCGGATCGCGCAGCGGGAGCACAAGGATGCCCGTGCCGCAGCGGACGTCCGGGGCCAGGGCCGCGGCATAGGTCAGCGTGGTCATCGGTTCCAGCCATGGCATCCCGTACAGGCCCTTGGCGTGGAGGAGGTGATCGATCACCCAGATGTCCAGCCCGAGATCGTTCGCCTTTCGTGCGAAGTCCCCGACCTCCGAGCGAACGCGTTCGTACGACAGGTTCGGGTAGCAGTAGGACGGGATCCAGACGCCGAACTTCATGACTGCTCCTCGCTCTCAACGGTGCGGACTTCGAACGTGACGCACCCATCCGGAGCGCGCCACGGGCCGTGGGGCATGCCGGGCGGGCGGCAGGCATACATCCCTTCCGTGAACGTCTGGCCCAGCCCCAGATCGTGGATCGCGCCCGACACGATCCAGACCTCCTCCCAGAAGGCGTGCTCCTGCAGGCCCTGCGGGGAGGTATCGGTGCCCGGTTCGAAGCGCAGCAGGCGGGTGTAGCTCCCGCGTTGCTCGTCCTTGGCGAGGACCATCTCGGACAACCCGGCAACACCGGCGATCGGCGTCCAGGACATCGTCGCCATCGGATCGAAGAACTCCAAAGCCGGTTTGGGCATGTCGTCGTCTCCTCAGTCCAGGGGCTCGATGGGCTCGATCTCATAGGCGCAGCGGAGGGCGTTGCCGTGATCCTCGTCGATCAACTCGACCGCGAAGTGCGACCCGTATTCGAGGTCGGCGACGAGCGGCAGCGTCCCGCTGAACACGAGGACGCCGTCGAGCGTCCCGCTCGTACGCTCGGCGACGCCGGCCAGCAGGTCGTCGGGATCCAGCAGGGACGAGACCGGGCCCTCCTGATACGGAGTGTTCTGCCGGTTCGAATACGCCCGAAGGACGATGTGGTCCCAGTGGGACCGAACATCCTCGTATCGCCAGATCTCGGGTCCGACCACCTTCTGGCAGAGCTGCTTCGACTTGGCGACATCGAGTCGCTCCAGGGCGCGGTCGGTATGGTCGCTGGCGACGCCGACCAACAGCTCGCCTGCGTCGAACATCAACACGAACTCGGCCTCGCCGGACGTTTCGCGGCCGAGGACGGTGATCCGATCCGTGGCCACGACGCGGTCGGTGGTGACGCGGAAGTACGCCGGGACCCGCGCCGGCGCGGGCACACCGTGGGCGGCGAGTTCCGCGACGTGGCGGCGAACGGCGGCCTGATCGCGACCGGTGTAGCCCGCGAGCACGACATCGTGGATCGCGACCTCGTGCGCGGTTCCCGTGCCCGCCTCGCTGAATCGCATCACCGCTCCTTCCTTCCGATGACCCGGTCGTCGAGCACGCGGAAGGCGGCGCGCGCGGCCGGGACCAGACCCATATCCACGTCGGTCGTCAGGACGGACGGGCCGTCGCCGGCCGTCGCGACGAGGGTCCCCCACGGATCGACCACCATGCTGCGGCCGCAGAAGCCACGGCCGGGCCCGCCGGTGCAGTTGGCGGAGATCAGCCAGGCCTGGTTCTCAAGGGCCCTCGCGCGGTTGAGGATCGACCAGGCTTCGACCCGCGGGTAGGGCCACGCCGAAGGCACGAGGAACAGTTCGGCTCCATCGTCGACCATCGCCCGGTAGAGCTCCGGGAACCGGAGGTCGTAGCACGTTGACAGGCCGATCCGGCCGAACTCGGTCCCGACGACGACGACCTGCGTGCCCGGCGACAGCACCTCGGGCTCGCGCGATCCATAGCCGAACAGGTGGATCTTGCGATACGAGCCGGCGACGCTTCCCGCTCTGTCGAACAGCACCGCGGTGTTGTAGAGATGCTCGCCGTCCCGCTCCACGATGGTCCCGGCGAGGAGCCACGTGCCGGCCGTGCGCGCTGCCTGGCTCATCCGGGCAAGCGTCGGACCGTCGAGCGATTCCGCTCGCTCGGCATAGGCATCGAACGCGAAGTAGCCCACGTTCCACATCTCGGGCAGCAACACGAGGTCTGCCCCTGCCTGCGCTTCGACAAGGAGGGCGGCACGCTCGACGCGAGCTTCAGCGGACTCGTCGTCGCGGATCTCGAGCTGGATGCTGGCGATCCTCATCGGACCGGCTTCCGCTGCGCGCTCATGCCCGTCCACCCGCGGCGTGTCGAGCCTCCTGGGCCCAGTCGTAGACGCGTTCGGGCGTCATCGGCAGGACATCCACGACGACCCGTCCGAGGGGCCGCAAGGCGTCTTCGACGGCCGCTGCGAGCGCAGGCCCGGGCGCGATGGCACCGCCCTCGCCCATGCCCTTGATGCCGCCGACCGTGAAGGTCGACGGGCGTGAACAGGTGGGAGACCTCGATGTCCGGGATGTCGGTGGACGACGGGATCAGGTAGTCGAGGAACGTCGTCGTCAGCAGCTGTCCGTTGTCGTCGTAGATGAGCTCCTCGAGCAACGCGCCGCCGATCCCCTGGGCAACCCCGCCGTGGACCTGCCCCTCGACGACGAGCGGGTTGATCATCTGGCCGCAGTCCTCGACCACGACATACCGGAGGATCGTGACCGCTCCGGTCTCCGGGTCGACCTCGACGAGCACGAGGTGCGCGGCGTTCGTGAAGGTCCCGGTTCCCGGGTCGGCGTCGTAGGACGCTCCGGCCTCCAACCGAGGTTCGATCCCGGGCGGCAGGGTCTCCGGACGGTGGTACGCCTTCCGTGCGACGTCGCGGATGTCGATGCCGACGGACGGTGAGCCCGTGACCATCACCCTGCCGTCGCGCAGCTCCACGTCGTCAAGACGCGCCTCGAGGAGGTGTGCCCCGATCGCACGCAGCATCTCGCCCACCTTGCCCGAGGCGCGATGGGCGGCACCGCCAACGAGAACGGCGGTTCGGCTCGCGAATGTCCCCATCCCGTACGGCGTGGACTCCGTGTCGCCGAACGCGACCCGGATGTCGTCCAGCGGGATGGCCAGCTCATCGGCCACGACCTGGGCGATGGTCGTCTCGTGACCCTGTCCGTGCGAATGGGAGCTGACCTGGACGGTCACCTTGCCCGATGGGTCCATCCGGACGTTGGCGGCGTCGTAGCCGAAGATGATCGGGACCCCGCGCTTGATGAACTCGTTCGTCGTGTGCGCGGTCTGCTCCGTGTAGCAGGCGAAGCCGATCCCCAGGTAGCGGCCCTGGGCCCGGGCGGCCTCCTGATCGCGCCGCATGGCGTGGAGGTCGGCGGTCTCGACGACCTTCTCGAGAGCTTCGATGAAACTCCCGCTGTCGTAGACGAGCCCGGTCGCGGAGGTATACGGGAACTCGTCGGCCCGGACCAGGTTGCGACGGCGAACCTCGATCGGATCGAGATCGAGCTCACGTGCGATCCCGTCCATGACCCGCTCGATCGTGAAACAGGCTGCGGGACGAGAGACGCCGCGGTACGGGCCGAGTGGGCACTTGTTCGTCGCCACCGAGTAGGCCTCGCACTCGTAGTCGCTGAGGCGATACGGCCCGGGGAGGATGCCCAGTGCCATGCCGGTGTCCATGGTGGAGGTCCACGGATAGACGGAGAACGCGCCGCAGTCGACGTACATCCGGATGCGCAAGCCCAGGAGCGTCCCGTCCTCGGCGTAGGCGACGCGCGCATTGTGGGCGTGCTCGCGGGCGTGGATGCTCGCGAGCAGGTGCTCGCGGCGATCCTCGATCCAGCGCACCGGACGACCCAGCTCCATCGCCAGGAAGGCGACGACGAGCTCTTCGGGGAAGAGACAGCCCTTGATGCCGAACCCGCCGCCGACGTCGGGGGCGATGACGCGCACGCGATGCTCGGGGATCCCGAGGCAGTCGGCCAGACCCGTCCGGACGAGATGCGGGATCTGGGTCGACGTCCAGAGCGTGAGCACGCGATCGCCCGCGTCGTACTCCGCCAGGCAGCCGCGGTTCTCCATCGGGATCCCGGTCTGTCGCTGGGTCTTCAGGTCCAGCTCGAAGACACCGTGGGCGCGGGCGAAGGCGGCGTCCGGATCCCCGCTCACGACGTGGCGCTTGACGAAGAAGTTGTCGGTCCAGCCCGCGTGCATCGGGGCGGCACCATCGCCGATCGCGTCCTCGACCGAGGCGATCACGTCCAGACGGGCGAGGTCCATCGAGACAAGATCGGCGGCATCCTCGGCCAGGTAGCGGTCGTCGGCGACCACGGCCGCCACGGCCTGGCCGCTGAAGTGCACGCGTTCGTGAGCCAGCGCGGGGAACGCCGTGCCCTGCCAGCCCGGATAGGCCGAGTCGCAGCGGATCGGCGAGATGCGGCCGGCGATGTCGGCGCCGGAGATGACGCGGTGAACGCCGCGCGCCGTCGCGGCGGCGGCGACATCGACCGAACGAATGTCGGCATGGGCCAGCGGGCTGCGCACGAATGCGACGTCGAGGGTTCCCGGCCGGACCAGGTCCGCCACGAAGCGGGCCTGCCCCAGGAGGAAGCGCGGGTCTTCGACGCGCTTGACGCGAGCCCCGAGCAGCCTGGGCTGGAGCGCTTCAGTCATGGCTCACGAGGCCCTGTTCTGCCGCCGCCCGGATCGCGGCCACGATGAACACGTACCCGGTGCATCGGCAGAGGTTCCCGGCGATGGCCTCGCGGATCTCCTCGTCTGACGGGTGCGGATTGCGCTCCAGGAGTTCCCGCGCGGTCAGGATCATCGCCGGAGTGCAGAAGCCGCATTGCAGCCCGTGGTGCTCCCAGAAGGCCTGCTGCAGCGGATCGAGCGAGTCCCGGGACGCACTGAGCCCCTCGATCGTCTCGACCTCGGCGCCGGCGACCTGGACGGCGAACATCAGGCACGACCGGACGGTTCGCCCGTCGACGACGACGGTGCACGCTCCGCAGACGCCGTGCTCGCACCCGAGGTGGGTCCCGGTGAGCCCCAGATCGTCGCGGAGGAAGTCGGCCAGCAGCATCCGCGGCTCAACGCGTGCCCGACGCTCCTCGCCGTTGATCCTGAACGTGATCTCCGAATCCGCTCCGGGGACGGGCTCGATCAGCGCCATGCGCCGGCCCTCGCCACCGCGTCCTGGAGTGCGCGCTCCGCCAGGGTCACGACAAGCTGCCTTCGGAACCGTTCGGTCGCATGGACGTCCGACGCCGGATCGGCAGTGGCGGACGCGATCTCGGCGGCTTCGCGCAGGGCCGCACCCGGATCCGTGATCGACACGCCGATCAGCGCCCGTTCGGCGGCCGTCACGCGCTCGGGCCGCTCGCCGACCCCCGCAAGGCCGATCCGCGCCGACTCGATGACGCCGTCACGACTCGCCAGGTCGATCGCCACGGCGGCGACCGCGAAATCCCCGGCCTTGCGCGTGAACTCGCGAAAACCCCAGGCGCCGCCCTCGGCGAGCCTGGGAAAGCGCACGGCCGTGAGTACTTCGTCGTGACCGAGGGCTGTCGTGAGGAACGACTGGAAGAAATCCGACGCAGGAACAACGCGCTCACCGTCGGGTCCGGAGACCTCGATCTCCGCATCCAGCGTGACGGCGATGCACGGGAGCTCGGCGACCGGATCCGCGTGGGCCAGGCTGCCGCCCAACGTGCCGCGATTTCGGATCGCCGGGTAGCCGATCCGGGACGCCGCCTCGGCGAGGAGCGGGCACCGTTGACGCACGATGTCCGACGTCGCCAGCTCGTGGTGCCGGGTCATGGCCCCGATCCGGATCCACGGTCCATCCTCCGCGATCGATGCGAGGCCGGACACCCGATTGAGGTCGACGAGCACGCCCGGACGGGCAAGGCGCATGTTGAGGATCGGGACGAGGCTCTGGCCGCCGGCCAGGAGTTTGGCCTCGTCCCCGTGGGCCTGCAGGAGGCGGACCGCCTCATCGACGGACTGCGGCGCGCGGTACTCGAACGCCGGCGGCTTCACCGATCGGCGGCCCGGATCGGCGCCTGCGTGTGCGGTCGGTCGCCGCCCACGGAGCCCGACCGGCCGGCGCCACTCACGGTCGTGGGTAGCGCTGCCATACGTCCCGGATCCAGCCGATCACCGAGCCGATGAAGTACTCGGAATACGGGTCGTCGCGGTGGTGGGTGAATCGATTCCGCATCCGTTCGTCCTCTGAGACGTCGTTGGCGGTCACCCGCATGCCGTGGTCGGCCCCGGGGACGATCGTCAGGGTCACGTCCGGGTTGCCGCCTGCCCGCAGGGCAGCCGCAGCCGCGAACGCCTCCGAGGCGTCGACGTTGAGGTCCCTGTCGCCGTGAATGACCATCACCGGGGCCTGGACGTTGGCGAACTGGTCCGGCAGCGGGTCGGCGAGCTCCTGCTTCATGCGCTCCAGGTACTCGGTGTGCTTCCCGCTTTCGTCTTCCCACTCATAGACGGCGGCCCCAGCGTGGGCAGCCGCGAGCACCGCGGGCCAGCGTTTCGCCGGCCCCTCATAGCCCGGAACGTTGGCGCGCAACCACTCTCGCTCGGCGCTGCCGCGGGCGGCGTAGTCGATCGCGAGGTCGTAGATCCCGCGGGCGAGTTCATCGATCGGCATGTGGACGCCACCCCACAGGACATAGGCTGCCGGAAGGGTCGTCCGGGCGGCAGCAAGGCAGGCGAAGTAGACGCCCGCGCTATGTCCCATCACCGTGATCCGACCGCTGTCGATGTCCGGATGGCTGTCGAGGAACGTGAGTGCGGCCAGGAGATCCTCGACGTCCGTCTTCGGCGAGGCATGCGAGTCGCGGATCCCGGGTGGGTCGCCGGGGGAGCGGTCGCCACCCGTGCTCGCCCCCACGCCGCGCTTGTCCCACGACAGGAGGGCGATCCCGCCGTCCACGAGCCTGTCCGGGATCCAGCGATGGCGCGGGTTCACCTTGACCGTCCCGTCGGGCATCACCTGATTGCCGTCGCGATTCTGCTGTCCCGTCCCGGCCACGGAGAGGAGGACCGGGTGTGGGCCCTCACCGGCGGGCAGCACCAGGTCGCCGACGAGCGCCTCGGCGCCACTCGGGAATCGCACCTCGGTCCGCGTCACCCCCTGGCTCACGGTCATTTGCTGTTCAGGAGTGCCGGGTCGGCCCCGGAAACCTCGGCGCCGAACACGCGGGCCGCGTGGTTCGGTTCGAGCTTGTCGTACGTGAACGGCTCGCCACCTTCGGCGTCCTTGGCCATCGAATCCCGAGCCTTGCTGATCCCCGCCCACATGTCCTCGTACGAGACCGCCTCGCCCTTGAGGATGAGGATGACCGCCGTCTCATCGAACGGCACTTCGAAGCCCGTGGGCACATCGGCAACGAAATGGAAGAGGTCGCCGGCGTTGATCACGGTCCGGACCTCCTGATCGTTCTCGGTGGTGCAGAACACCCACCTACCCGAGATGGTGTAGATCAGGCTCTCCGTCGGGTGCGGATGCGGGTGGCAGTACTGCCCGGCGAACATCTCGATGACGTGCGTGCGGATGCCGGAACCCGCCATGAGCGGCACCATGCGACCCTCGACGGTGTCGATGCCGGGCTGTGCGCTGACATCGCGGAGGACGCGGCACTCGCCGATGCGGTCGATCGTGGGCCCCGCCAAGGGCGCCTGGTCGGTTGTCATGCAGCGGTCCTTCCTTCGGTCCGATACGCCACTTCCGGGTGAGGGTGACGGCTCCGCGGGTCGAAGTCCCGCGAGCCATACGTTACCGCGCGCAGCTTATACGTACAAGACTGGTCAACTGGGACATCGACTGCTAGGATCGATGGGCCAACCGATCGGTAGCCGAGGTCCTGATGGCTGCGCTGTCCCCCGATGCGCCGGCGTCCGCCGGCGCCGTCATCGCCGAGATCGATCGCCGGTTCGATCACCACCTCGAGGTCGCGCGGAACATCCTCCGCCAGCGCTCGATCAGTGCGGACGGCGACGGGATCGAGGACATGGCGGCGACACTCCAGCTCATGCTGCGCGACCTCGGCGCCGAGACCGAGATCGTGTCGACGCCCGGCTTTCCCGTGGTCATCGGTTCGATCGATGTCGGCGCCCCGCGGACCCTCGTCCTGTACGGGATGTACGACACCATGCCGGTCGAAGGCGAGACGTGGATCGTCGACCCGTTCGAGGGGGCGATCGTCGACCTGCCCGGCATCGGGCCATCCGTGGTCGCGCGTGGCGCAGAGAACTCGAAGGGCCCGCTGGCGGCGTTCCTGAACGTCCTCGAGTCCTGGAAGGCCGTCCACGGCCGGCTGCCGGTCAACGTGCGTTTCGTGATCGAAGGCGAGGAGGAGCTGGGGAGCCCATCGCTCGGCCCCGTGATCCGTCAGCATCGGGATCGCCTCGGCGGCGACGGGGCGATCTTCCCGGCGCTCCTCCAGACGCGGACCGGCAAGCCCGTGCTGACCCTTGGCTTCAAGGGCATCGCGTTCTACGAGCTGGCCGTCCGCGGCGGAGCGTGGGGCGGCCCGATGGAACGCCCGCTCCACAGTTCGAAGGCTGTCTGGTACGACTCGCCCGTCTTCGCCCTGACCCAGGCGCTCGCGACACTCGTGTCGCAGGACCAGCGCGAGATCCTCGTGGACGGGTTCGCCGACGATGTCGCGCCGATCCCGGACGAGGATCGACCCCTCCTGGAGGAACTCGCGCGCACGTTCGATCCCGAGGTCTCCCTCCAGGAGGACGTGGCCGAGACCTTCAAGTGGGACGAGCGCGACGTGCGCTTGCTGGAGCGATACCTGTACCAGCCGTCGATCAGCATCGACGGCCTGGCGGCCGGCGACATGGGGACCGGCGCCAAGACGATCCTTCCCCACGAAGCCCGGGCGAAAATGGAGTTCCGCCTCGTGCCGAACCAGAGCGAGGAGCGCGTGACGGAACTGCTGCGCGCGCACTTCGATCGCGCGGGGTTCCCGCAGGTCGAGGTTCGTCTGCACAGCACGACGAACTGGTCCCGAACGTCCGTCTCGAGCGCGGTCGCCCAGTCCGCGATCCAGTCGTGTCGTGCGTTCGGCCTGGAGCCCGAAGTCTGGCCGAGACTCGCCGGGAGCGGACCGATGTACCTCTTCACCGAGGAGATGGGCATCCCCTTCGCTCGAGTCGGACTCGGCCATGGCGGGGGTGCCCACGCGCCGGACGAGTACATGTCCGTCGAGGGGCTGCGGCTCTGCGAGCACTCGCTCGCCGTCTTCCTGGCCGACTTCGCCGGCAGCGAGGCATGACGGCCGCCGCGGGCCCACCGGTGGTCCTCAGCGGCGCGGGGCTGACGATCGACGAGGTGATCGAGGTCGCGCGGGGAGGCCGCGCGGCCGTCCTCGATCCTGCGCTGCGCGGACCGATGGAGCGGAGCCAGCGATGGGTCGATCGGACGGTCCAGGGCAACGTGGTCGTCTACGGCGTGAACACGGGCTTCGGTCCACTGGCGCAAACGACGATCCGGGCAGACCAGACGCGCGACCTTTCGCGCAAGGTGATCCTCGCATGCCTGTCCGGCACCGGCGACCCGCTGCCGGACGACCTCGTCCGAGCGATGCTGCTGATCCGCGCCAACACCCTGGCCGGTGGCTGGTCGGGTGTCCGGCCCGTGGTCGTTGAGACGCTGTGCGCGATGCTCGCCGCCGGCGTCATCCCGGTGGTGCCCGGGAAGGGATCGCTTGGAGCGAGCGGGGACCTCGCTCCGCTCGCCCATATCGCCGCGGTCGTCGCCGACCTCTCAGGGCCTGAGTCGCCTGACAGCGGTCAGCTCGCGACGTTCGGGGGCCAGATCATGCCCGCAGCGGACGCGATGGAGCGGGCCGGGATCGCCCGGATCCAGCTCGAGGCCAAGGAAGGCCTGGCCCTCACGAACGGTACGACGATGATGGTGGCCGCCGGCGCCCTCGCGATCGCCGATGCGCGCGTGGCGATCGAACACGCGGAGATCGCCGCGGCACTCAGCTACGAAGGGCTCCTGGGCCTGACCGCCGCCCTTGACCCACGACTCCACGAGCTCACCGGCATGCCCGGCCAGATCGCGACCGCGGCCCGGATCCGTACCCTGCTTGCCGGAAGCCGTCTCGCGGACTCGCGTCCGGAACGCGTCCAGGACGCCTACAGCCTCCGTTGCACGCCGCAAGTGCTGGGGCCGATCCGCGACATGGTCGACTTCCTCGCGACCCGGGTCGAGATCGCCCTCAACTCGGCGACGGACAACCCGCTGATCGTGGCGTCGGACGGCGATGCGACCGACTTCGACGCCATCTCGGGTGGGAACTTCCATGGTGCCGGGCCGGCCCTCTGGCTGGACACCCTCGGCATCGCCGTCGCCGAGTTGGCCAGCATCGGCGAGCGCAGGGTCTTCCGGCTGCTGACTCCGGAACTGAGCGACGGCCTGCCATCCATGCTCGCGCGCAGCAGCGGGCTCGACAGCGGTCTGATGATGGCTCAGTACACCGCTGCCGCGCTCGTCTCCGACAACAAGACGCTGGCGCATCCGGACAGCGTCGATTCGATCCCATCGAGTGCGAACCAGGAAGACCACGTGAGCATGGGCGCGAACAGCGCCCGCCATGCGCTCGAGATCCTCGAGAACGTCCTGACCGTGATCGCGATCGAGCTGCTCGTGGCGAGTCAGGCGATCGAGCTTCGAGAGAACGGGCCCGAGCGGCTCGGCCGTGGGACCGCCGCTGCGTTCGCGGTGATCCGGGACGAGGTCCCGCCCCTCGGGTCGGACCGAGCCGTCAGCCCCGACGTCGCTGCCATCGAGGACATGATCCGGTCCGGCCGGATCTCGGCCGCGGTCCGCGCGGCCGTGGGCCCGGCCTCACCAAAGGCCTGACCGGACGGGTTCCAGCGAGGCCCGACCCAGCTCGGACCGGCCGTTGGGGCACGGACTGGCCCCCTCGCCGGCCCCGCGTAGCCTCGAGCCCCGCCCACGGTCGCTGCGGCGGCGGTCGCGGCGGCGGCGGTCGCGGCGCCAGGATTCCCGCGTCGCGGGACAGATACGAGCTCAGCGTGCGTAACGCCCCTCGACTTCGGCCAGATTCGGGCAAAACGTGCAGGGCGTTGAGCGTGATCGACCTCGAATCGTCCCGTCAGACGGGAATCCGCGTCGGTCCGCCTCGGGACACCGCCCGGCGAGGACCCGGCGGCGAGGCACCGCCGCCGCGGGACACCGCCCGGCGAGGCCCCGCCGGCTCAGACCCGCTGTTGGGGTTCCGGCGAGGGGGGTCGTCAGCTCCGTCGGTCGCCGGGCCGGAAATGGAGCAACAGGCGATACGCACCGCCTGGGTGCGTGAGCGTCGCCTGCGTGACGGCCAGGCGGCCTGACCAGGTCCGCCGCCGAACGACGAGACACGGCTCGTGCGCGCCGATCTCGAGCCACTCCCGGATGGCCTTCGTGGGAAGGCTCGCCTCGATCGTCTCCTCCACCTCGGAGAGTGGCGGATGGGCGTTCATCAGGTGCTGGTTGGGCGTGATCCGCGTGAAGTCCTCCCGGAGGTAGTCCGGCGCCGCGGCCGGGTTGACGAACCGATCCTCGACCTGGATCGGGACGTCGTTCTCGAAGTGGAGGATCAGGGAGTGGAAGACGGGATCGCCGGCGCCCAGCTGCAGCGCCCACGCGATGAAGTCGGTCGCCTCGATCTCCTCGAGAGCGATGACCTCCGCCCGATGCTCGTGGCCGCGCCCGATGATCTCGTCCGAGATGCTGCGCACGACGAGAGCGGGTGACAAGTGCTTGGACTTCGCGACGAACGAGCCGACGCCCTGGATGCGGGTCAGGTAGCCCTCGCTCGCCAACTCACGCAGGGCCCGGTTGGCCGTCTGGCGCGAAACGCCCCACTCCTTGACGATGTCGTTCTCCGACGAGACCCGTGCGCCGGCCGTCCACTCGCCAGACTCGATCTGGCCGATGATGAACTGCTTGACCTGGTGGTAGAGGGGCGCGGGGTCCGGCGACTCCGGGGCTGGTTCTACCGCCACGCCCGCACCGATGGGGCGCGGCGTGGACATGAACCGAACATGGTTGACGTCCTGGGCGACGAGCCTGACGTCGGGGGCGATCAACTCACCGGAGGCATCGACCACGGTCGCAATCCCATCAGGTGTGCGATCACCATTCACCTTCATGACGATAGGAGTCGCATTGGTTCGCGTCAACCGCAGCGCGCGCCTGGCGGTGTCGCACCACAACGCGCCACGATCGCCAGCGATGATCCACGCGCGAGCTCCCTGGCGACCAGACGGCCGCCGGCCGCGGCTCAGGGTCCATCGAACAGTCGCCGAACGGTCGCTCGATAGCGCTCGCGGATCGGCCTCACCGATGGATGGTCTCCGTCGCGCATGACCCAGCGCCCGCCGACCATCACGTCGCGGACCGGCGACGTCGTCCCGCCGGAGAGGAGCCAGGCATCGAGCGCGGTGGATGGCCCGTGTCCGATGAGCGTCGGATGGTCGGCGTCCAGAACCACGACATCGGCCCGCGATCCCGAGCGAAGGACACCCACGTTCTGGCCCACGGCCTGCTGGCCGCCTGCCAGCGCTCGATCGAAGAGGGCTCGACCGGAGTGCGACCACAGACCCGTCGGCTCGGCGATCGGATTCCGGCGGCCGTCGGCGAGGCGCTGGCCGAGCTCGAGGCAGCGCAACTCGAGCGCAGCGTCCGTCGCGTAGTGGCTGTCCGTCCCGACCCCCCACCTGCCTTCGGACGAGATGAACCTGGCGAGCGGGAACAGGCCATCGGCCACGGTTGCCTCGGTGGTCGGGCACAGGCCCACCACCGCACCGGACTCGGCGATGTCGCGCATCTCGGATTCGTCGATGTGCGTCGCGTGGACGAGGCACCAGCGCGGTCCGATCCCGACCTCCGCGGCGAGGATCCTGACCGGCGGTGCGCCGAGGGCCGCGCTGACCTCGGCGACCTCTTCGGGGCGCTCGGCGATGTGGATGTGGATGGGGCGATCCTGCCCACGTGGGTCGCCGATGAGCTCGCGGATCTCGGCGATCGAGGCCGCTCGGAGGCTGTGCGGAGCGAGACCCGTCGCCACGAGCGGATCGTCGAGCGCGTCGACGCGGGCACCGATCTCGAGCACTTCGTCCACCTCCAGGACGAACCGCTCCTGGGCCGCGATCGGCGGCCGCCCCACGCCGGCGTGCCGATACAGGACGGGCAGAACGGTGAGACCGATCCCGACATCGCGGGCGGCCTCGACGACCGCCAGCGCCATCGTTGCCGGTTCCGTATAGCGACGTCCGCCCTGATCCAGGTGGAGATAGTGGAACTCGGCGACGGAGGTGAAGCCACCCTGGACCAGCTCGAGGTAGACCTGCGCGGTGATCGCTCGCAGGTCGTCCGGGTCGAGACGCCCGACGAAGCGATACATGAGTTCGCGCCAGGACCAGAGGTTGTCGGCGTCGGCGTCGGCCGTGCGCGATTCGGTGCGGCCGGCAAGTGCGCGCTGGAAACCGTGCGAATGGAGGTTCGGCATGCCCGGCACCGTGAAACCCCTGACCCGCTCATCCGCGGTCCAGTCCGGGGTCGGGTCCGCGCCGACCGACTCGATCATCCCGTTCGCGCCCACCTCGACGAAGGCCGGCGAGAGCCAGCCATCGGGTTGATGCAGGTGCTCGAACTCCAGCCGCGTCATCGATCCGCCGGCATCGCTCGCCGATCCACGACGATCTCGCCTCCCACCATGACCAGCGAAACCGGGTTCGCGCCGAGCCGGTACGCCAGGTGGCGATGGTCGGGCAATGCCCAGACCTGGAGGTCCGCCCGCCGGCCGGGCTCGAGCGAACCGATCTCACCGGCGAGGTCGAGCGCCGCGGCACCGCCGAACGTCGCCGCGCGGATCGCCTCCGCGATCGTGAGCCCATAGGTTCGACAGGCGAGCTGGACGATCAGGGTCATCGACGTCGTCCAGCACGCTGGGCAGACGTCCGTCGCGAGCGCGAGCGTCAGGCCGGCATCGATGAGCCCTCGCGCGTCGAAGGGATGTTCGTGGGCCACCGCGAGGTCGAGGGCCGGCATGACCACCCCGACAACGCCGGCCTCTGCGAGCGCCTCAGCCTCCGACGCGGTCGTGTAGTTGAGGTGATCGACCGACACCGCGCCGAGTCGCGCGGCGAGGGCAGCACCGCCGGTGTTCGAGTAGGCGTCGAGATGCACCGTCGGCCGCAACCCCGCTCGCCGACCTGCTTCGAGGATCCGCTCGGACTCCTCGAGGGAGAAGTAGCCTTCGTCGCAGTAGACGTCGCAGAACGACGCCAGCTTGCGGGCCGCGACCTCGTCGAGCATCTCACCGGCGACGCGGTCGACGTACGCGCCCCTCGTCTCCTCCGGCGGGAATGCATGGGCCCCGAGGAACGTTGGGACGATCCGGATGGGCAGCAGGCGAGCGAGCTCGACGTTCGCCTCGAGGATCTTCACCTCCGAAGCCGTCGTGAGCCCGTATCCGGACTTGCTTTCGACGGTCGTGGTCCCGTGCTCGAGCATCTCGCGTAGCCGCTGGGCCGCCTGCCCGACCAGCTCCGCTGGACTCGCCGACCGGGTCGCGGCCACGGTCGCCAGGATCCCGGTCGATCCGGTGGCCCTCAGGCGTTCGAGGGCTTCGTCGTCACGTGCGACCTGTGCCACGTACTCGTCGACGCGGGATCCCCCGAACACGACATGGGTGTGGGCATCGACATAGCCCGGGGCGACGACACCGCCATCAAGTTCGACCACGGCCGCGCCGCCCAGGTCGATCGTGCGCTCGATCCCGGCTCGATCCCCCACCCCGAGGATCCGACCGGCACCGATCGCGACGACGGCACCGGGCATGATCCCGAGCCCGCCGCGCGCGGGGACCGTCAGGACCTCGCTGGCACCCAGGAGGAGGAGGTCGGCCTGCGGCCGAGGTGGAGTCGGAGCATCGGGCATCGTCGAGTCCAGCAGCCCCTCGCTACCTCACGAGGAGGGGATCTGCCGGTTCCTCGGGCGGGCCGAACGTCGCCTCGGGAGACCACCACAGGGGGACCCGGACGTTGGCGGCCGGGAATCGTTCCCGCGCGGTCTCGATCGCGATGTCGTAGCCGGCCTGCGCATGACGGACCACCCCGATCCCCGAATCGGTCGTGAGCGATGCGTCCAGCCGCAGATCGGACTCCTCACTGCCGTCGGCGATCATCGTCACGCCGGTGTGGACCGCCTCGCCCATCGAGTAATTCGACTGGATCGCGACCAGGTCGGCCATCGCCGCGGTGTTGATGAGCGCGTTCAGGTAGGGCCAGTCCGAGATCAGGTCGCTGCCGTCCTTCATCCGTTCGGACTCGAAGGTCGGGTTCACGATCGACCCCGAATCGAGATTGTCCCGGCTGAACGCGACGGGGCCTTTCAGCGTGCCGGACTTGACGAGTTCGTTGACCTTGAGCCCGAACAGGCGGCGCTGCCCGAAGCCCAGGTAACAGATCCGCGCCGGCAGGCCCTCGATCGGGATCTGCTCCATGGCCAGACGGATCCACTCGGTGACCAGCTCATCGTCGGCAAACAGGTCGAGGACCATCTCATCGATGATCCGCAGGTCGCTCGCCTCGCCGGACGTGCAGATCCAGCGGAACGGTCCGCGCCCCTCGCAGAACAGCGGCCTGATGTAGGCCTCCACGAACCCGGGGATCCGCATCGCATCCGCGTGGCCGGCGTCCGCGGCCTCCTTGCGGATGCTGTTGCCGTACTCGAAGACCTGGATCCCACGATCGAACAACGTGTTCATCGCCGTGAGCTGCCGGACGATGGAGTCGCGAGCCCGCTCGAGGTAGGCGACGCGATCGGCCTCGCGGAGCCGCGCCGCGTCGGCCAGCGAGAGGCCGGACGGGATATACGAGAACGGGTCGTGGGCGGGGGTCATGTCGGTGACCACGTCGGGCGCCCACCCACGGGCGACCACGGCCTCGAGCACATCCACGGCGTTGGCGACCAGCCCGATGCCGAGCGCGCGCCCTTCGCTCGCGGCGGCCTGCGCTCGCTCGATCGCGTCGTCGAGGGACTCCGAGATCTCGTCGCAGTAGCCCACCTCGATGCGCTTCTCGATGCGCTCACGGTCGACATCCGCGCAGATCGTGACGCCGCCGTGCATGCGCATCGCGCGCGGCTGGTTGCCGCCCATACCGCCCATGCCGGCCGTCAGGAGGATCCGTCCGCGCAGCGATCCGCCGAAGTGGAGGCGAGCGATGGCCTTGAGGGTTTCGTACGTGCCCTGGATGACTCCCTGCGTTCCGATGTACTCCCACGGCCCCGCGGTGTACTGGGCGAACATCGTGAGGTTGCGGTCCTGGAGGTCGTAGAAGATCGGCCACGTTGCCTTCATGATGTTCGTGTTGGCCATCACGACCCGAGGTGCCAGGCGATGCGTCCGGAACACGGCGACCGGCATCCCCGACTGCATCACGAGGGTCTCGTTGTCCTCGAGCTCGAGCAACGCGGCAACGGTCGCGTGGTACGACTCCCAGTTCCGGGCAGCCTTGCCGATCCCGCCGTAGACCACGAGGCGCTCCGGATGCTCCGCGTTCTCGAGGTTGTTCTCGAGGAGGCGCAGAATGACCTCCTGCCGCCATCCCTTGCATCGGAGAGTGGGGCCACGGCCAGCCCGCACCGAGTACAGAACGTCAGCGCTCAATGCACAGCTCCTTGGCGGGCGAGGGAGGTCGAGCGTCGCGCACGCGACGACGGCCATTCGTCGGCTTTCCCTGGTTGGATGCGAATCCTTGACGGAGGTTAAGCGTACATGTACTGTCAACTCCGTCGTGTTGCAGCCCATACACCGGGAGTCAACAGACCCCTGGTGTGCCGCGGACGCACCGGAGGAGGATAGGTGATGGCCCACGAGCCGGTTCGCGTCGCCGTCATTCAGGCCGCACCCGTCGCTTTCGATCTCTCGGCAACGCTCGAGAGAGTGGCTGTCCTGGCCCGCGAGGCCCGTGATGGCGGCGCCCGCCTGATGCTCTTCCCCGAGGCGTTCGTCTCGGGCTACCCGCGGGGCATGGACTTCGGCGCCGTCATCGGCGAGCGCACGACACTCGGCCGGGAGTGGTATCGGCGGTACTACGAGAGCAGCATCGATCTCGATGGCGAGTCGGGCGGTCGGCTCGGCTCGATCGCACGATCCGTCGCGACCGACCTGGTGATCGGGGTCATCGAGCGGGTGGGCGCCACCCTGTATTGCACGGTGGCGTTCTTCGGGCCCGATGGCAGTTTGCTCGGTCGTCACCGCAAACTGATGCCGACGGCGAGCGAGCGCCTGATCTGGGGGTTCGGGGACGGCTCGACGATGCCGGTCGTGGACACGGCGGCCGGACGCGTCGGGGCGGCGATCTGCTGGGAAAACTACATGCCGCTGTACCGGACGACGCTGTACAGCAAGGGCGTGCAGATCTGGTGCGCGCCCACCGTCGACTCGCGCGACTCGTGGACGCCATCCATGCAGCACATCGCGATCGAGGGCCGCTGTTTCGTCTTGTCGGCCAACCAGTTCACGCGCCGGAGCGACTATCCGGCCGACTACGAGTCGCATCACGGAGACGACCCGGACACGATCCTGATCCGTGGCGGGAGCTGCATCGTGGATCCGTTCGGGACCCTGCTTGCCGGTCCGCTCTTCGGCAGTGAAGGGATCCTGTACGCCGATCTCGATCTCGACGAGATCGTGCGCGGCAAGTACGACCTCGATGTCGTCGGCCACTACGCCCGACCCGATGTGTTCTCGCTGACGGTGGACGAGCGCGCAAAACCGGCCGTCCAGCGGATCGGCGACGACCTGGGCCGCGACGCCGCCGCGCCGTTCGACGCGTCCCCCGAAACGGACGGCCCGGGGTCGATGGGTCAGGAGGCTCTTCCGCATCTCGGCGCTCTCGCCCCGAAGCGGTGAAGATCGCGATCCTTGGGGCGGGAGGCGTCGGCGGCTACTTCGGAAGTCGATTGGCTGCCGCCGGAACCGACGTGTCCTTCGTCGCCCGCGGCGCCCATCTGGCCGCCCTCAGGGAGCGCGGCCTCACGGTCAGGGTGCCCGAGGGCGTCTCGACGCTACCCGTCACCGCAACCGACGACCCGACGTCGATCGGACCTGTTGATGTCGTGCTCGTGAGCGTGAAGTCGTACGACACGGTCGATGCGTCCAGCGGGCGCTCCCGCTGCTGCGCGACGACACTGCGGTCGTCTCGCTCCAGAACGGGGTCGAGAACGAGGAAGTGATCGCCGGCATCCTCGGCTGGCCCCGTGTCGTCGGGGGAGCCGCCTACGTGTTCGCATCGATCGAAGCGCCCGGCGTCATCGTTGCCGCGGGGCCACGGAAGCTCGTGTTCGGTGAGTGGGGAGGCGGAGATCCGACCCCACGCCTGATCGCGCTCCGGGAAACGTTCGACGCGGCCGGAGTCCCCGCGGCGATCCCGAGCGACGTCCGCGTCGCGATCTGGGAGAAGTTCGTCTTCCTCGTCGCGTTCTCGGCGGTCTCGGCAGCGGCGCGACTGCCGCTCGGCGAGATCCGCGACTCTCCGCGAGCGTGGCAGCTGATGGAGGGCATCGTCGCCGAGGCGTGGCGTGTGGGTCGCGCTGAGGGCATCGCTCTCTCCGACGACTGCGTGGCGCGCCAGGTCGCCTTCGCGGCAGGCCTCGACGAGGGCTTCGTGGCATCGCTCCAGCACGACCTCGTAGCCGGACGCCGCATGGAGCTCGATTCCCTGCAGGGGGCCCTGTCCAGGCGCGGTCGCGCTGTCGGCGTCCCGACCCCGCTGACGGACAGCGTGATCGCGATCCTCGAACCGTGGGCGCTGCGCAATGACGCGCGATCGGCGCGGGCAGAGGCATGACCAACGAGACGATGCTCGCAGGCTTGAAGCGGGATGCCGAGGCCCTGCTGCCAACGGCGGTCGGATATCGCCGGCAGCTGCACGCATCGCCGGAAGTGGGCCTGGATCTGCCCCGAACGCAGGCGCTGATCAGCACGGAGCTTCGGGCGCTGGGGCTCGAGCCGCGACCCGGGACGGGGCTGACCTCGGTGACCGCTGTGCTGGAGGGCGGCCGGCCCGGCCCCACGACCGTGTTGCGGTCCGACATGGACGGCCTGCCCCTGACCGAGACATCGGGGCTCCCCTTCTCCTCCGCGATCGATGGGGTCATGCATGCCTGCGGCCACGACCTGCACGTTGCGATGCTCCTGTCCGCGGCCCAGCTGCTCGTCCGGCATCGCGAACGGATCGCGGGTCGGGTCGTCTTCATGTTCCAACCCGGCGAGGAGGGCTACCACGGTGCTCGCTTCATGCTCGAGGAGGGTCTGCTCGAGATCGTCGGGGACGGACCGAGTGCGGCATTCGCGGCGCATGTGACGACCAAGCATGCCGCGGGGACGATCGCGACGCGCACGGGGCCGATCTTCGCCGCATCGGACGTCTTCGAGATCGTCCTTCGCGGCCGGGGCGGACACGCTTCGGCCCCGCATCTGGCGCTCGATCCGATCCCGGCAGCGGCCGAGATCGCGCTCGCGCTGCGAGCGATGATCACGCGCCGGATCCGCCCGTTCGATCCGGCGGTGATCACCGTCGGTCGGTTGGCCGCAGGGACGACGCACAACATCATCCCGGAGCGAGCGCTCCTGCAAGGGACGATCCGGACCTTCTCGGAGGAGACGCGGGCCACGATCCGACAGCAGATCGATCTCGTTGCCGGTGCGATCGCAAAGGCTCACGGCCTGACCGTGGACGTCGACGTCGAGGCGGGGTATCCGGCGACGATCAACGAAGCGCACGCGACCGAGGTCGTGCGATCGATCGCACGTGCCACCGTCGGCCCCGACGACCTGCACGACATGGCGGACCCGATGATGGCCGCGGAGGACTTCTCGTACGTCCTTCAGCGGATCCCGGGCGCCTTCTTCCTCGTGGGAGCCTGCCCGAGCGGAACCACACCCGGCGAGGCCGCGGACACGCACTCGGACCGCGTGATCTTCGAGGAGAGCGCGATGGTGGCGGGGATCGCCGTGCTGGCCGGCCTGGGTCTCCGCGGCTCGTGATCCCGCGGGTGGCGTTGACCGAGGGACGGCCTACGTGCGGACGAGGCCGCCCGCCGCGACGACGACTCGCTCGGCGACGACGAGCGACGGGTCGATCGCCGGGGCGGACCATCGTCGGTCCGTTGCCGGGAGCGCGAGGGGGAGCTCCGTGCAGGCCAGCAGGATGGACTGGGCGCCGCGCTCGACCAGTCGATCCGCGACGGCGAGCAGATCGCGATCGCGGCCCGCGGCAGCATTCCCCGCCTTCACCCCGGTCGGGCCGTAGATGACGTCCATCACCGTCTCCTGGTCGGCACGATCCGGAACGATCGCCTTGTGCCCACGATCCGCGAGCGCGCGCTGGTACAGCCCGGCCTGGATCGTCCCGGTGGTGGCCAGGATGCCCACGGTGTCGCGCGATGCGCGGGCGGCGGCATCGGCAGCCTCGCCGGTCCAGTCGAGGATCGGGATCGAGACCGTTGGTCCGATCTGGTCCACGAACGCAGCCGCCGTGTTGCACGGCATGACCAGGAGGTCGCATCCGGCCGCCTCCAGGCGGCGGGCGGCCGCCACGAGCGCCGGCACCGGGTCCTCGCCGCGACCGAGCAGGAACGCGGTGCGATCCGGGATGGACGGATCGTTGTCGATGATGAGGTGGAGGTGCTCCTGGTCCGTCCTTGCGTGGGTGAGCGCGAGGATCTGGCCGAAGAACGCGTGGGTCGCGGCCGGGCCCATGCCGCCGATGATCCCGACGGTCTTTCGAGCGTCGGGGGCCGGCTCGCGCTGCGGAGTGGCGCGCGGAGTCACTGGCGTCACGGCGCCGTACTCGACATGAGCACCGGGTCGTCGTTCCTGGGACCCCTGTCGCCCGATCGGGCGCTGGAGATCGAGACGGAACTCACATCGTTCGCGCTCGAGAATGGCGTCCCGGGCGTCTCGGTCGGGCTCGTCGTCGATGGTGAGCTTGCCTGGTCCAGCCACGTCGGTACGGCCGACCTGGCACGCGATCTGCGTCCCGACGATCGGACCCTGTACCGGATCGCCTCGATCACCAAGACCTTCACAGCGACCGCGATCGTGCAGCTGCGCGATGCCGGCCTGCTGGAGCTCGATGATCCCCTGGTGCGCCATGTGCCAGAGTTCGCGGCGGTCCGCAACCCGTTCGGTCCGATCGACCAGATCACGTTGCTGCGCGTCCTGCGGCACATGTCGGGGCTCCCGGGCGAGCTGCCCAGCTCGGACCTTCGAACCTGGCGGCCGACGGGAGGTCGCGACGTCGTGAAGCGTCTCGCCTCAGTCACGGTCGCGATCCCGCCTGACACGGCGTTCAAGTACTCCAACCTGGGATACCACCTGCTCGGGGAGGTCGTCGCGCAGGTCAGCGGACGATCGCTCGGGGAGTACATCAAGGCCGAGGTCACCGACGAGCTCTCGATGGAGGCGACGACGTTCGACCCGATCGGTCCGCTCGTCGACCACGTGGCCGTTGGATACGATCGACGTGGCCTCGAGGACCGCCTGACACCCGCCCGCCGGCTCGGCGTGGGCGAGAGCGAGGGCAACGGTGGCCTCTGGTCCAACGTCCACGACCTGGCCCTGTGGATCGGCCAGCAACTCCGGCGCGACGCCCGGTTGCCGCGTGGAGCCGGACAGGTGCTCGCCGGCAGCTCCCTGGTCGAGATGCACCGACCGGCGATCGTGGCGGAGCAGGACCTGTCGGCGGGCCATGGCCTCGCGTGGCGGATCACCCGCCTTGGCGATGCCACGATCGTCGAACACGGTGGGCTGCTCAACGGCTTCAGTTCGAGCATCCAGATGAGCCATGCCGACGGTGTCGGTGTCGTCGTCCTGATGAACGGAGTCGCTGCGCCGAAGACCTCGACCGAGTTGGGACGCTTGCTGCTGCGCGAGGCGATCAGCGCGATGGCCGCGCGACGCCGCGCGACCCGCCGGCTCGAGGCGCCGCGCCCGGCGCCTGACTCCTGGATCGAACTCATGGGCCGCTACCTCGACGAGGAGTTCCGGGGCGTCGCCACGATCGAGGTCCGCGATGACCGCCTGGTGTTCATCGTGCAGGATGAGGGGATCCCGCACATGCTGACCCCGACCTCCGATCCGCTCCGATTCGCACTGACCAAGGGGCGCCCAGCCGGCGAGCACCTCGTCTTCCTGCGCGGCGAGACCGGACGGATCGCGGGCCTCAATCTCGCCGGGTTCCCGATGAGCCGCCTCGACCCGGCGTCCTGATCGCCGCCGGAGCCCCTGCGCGGCGACGACCTGTCCGACCATCAGGGCTCGATCCGCGAGCGCTACGGCAGCCTCCTACGACGCGGTCACGTGATCATGGTGGGACGCGCCGGCATGCGCGTCCAGCCCGTTGTGATCGCACGGATCGATGTGGACGAGGACGTTTTCGAGCCCTTTCACCCCATGCAGGAGGTCATGGCGGACCCGTTCCGCGATCTGGTGGCCGTCAGCCACCGACAGGTCGCAGTCGACGGTCGCGTGCAGGCTCACCTCGAGTCGATGGCCGCTCCAGCGAGCGCGCACACCCTCCACGGTCTGCACCCCTTCGATCTCCATCGCGCGGCGCTCGATCTGGTCGACGAGGGCCGGATCGACGGCGTCCATCAGCCGGCCGAACACCGATCGGGCCGCGTCCTTGAGGATCCACAGGATCGCGATGGTGATGAGCAGGCCGACGATCGGGTCGGCTGCGGGGAAGCCGAGCCAGACGCCGAAGGCACCGATGACGACGGCCAACGACGTGAACCCGTCGGTTCGAGCGTGGAGGCCGTCGGCGATGAGCGCCGCCGAGCCGATCTCGCGGCCGACCCGGATCCGATAGCTCGCCACGAGCTCGTTGCCGATGAAGCCGATGATCCCCGCGGCCACGACCAGCCACAGGTTCGTGACCTCTTGTGGCTCGATGAGCCGGTGGATCGACTCATACGCGGCGAGGATGGCGCTGAACGCGATCATGCCGACGATGAACAGCCCGGCAAGGTCCTCCGCCCGGCGATAGCCATAGGTGTAGCGCCGATTGGCCACGCGGCGGCCGAGCACGAATGCGATCCACAACGGGACCGAGGTCAGCGCGTCGCTGAAGTTGTGGATCGTGTCCGCGAGGAGCGCGACCGAACCGGTCGCAATGACCAGGACGACCTGGAAGATGGCGGTCGCCATCAGGGCGACGAGCGAGATCTTGACCGCCCGGATCCCCTTGTCGCTCGATTCGAGCGCCGAGTCGACGGAGTCCGCGCTATCGTGGCTGTGCGGGGCGAAGAGCCCGATCACAAACCCGCGGATGCCGGTGTGGTGCGCATGATCGCCGTGATCCCCGTCGTCGTGCGAATGGCCGTGGTCGCCGTGGTCGCCGTGGTCGCCGGCGTGACCCTCGTGCGGATGCGCGTGCTCGCCGTGGTCGCCGTGGTCGCCGTGGTCGCTCGCGGCGTCGGCGTGGCCCTCGTGCGGATGCGCGTGGTCGCCGTGGTCGCCGTGGTCGCTCGCGGTGTCGGCGTGACCATCGTGCGGATGCGCGTGGTCGCCATGGCTATGCTGGGGTTCGCTGTGGCCCTCATGCGGATGCGCGTGGCCGTTCTCGTCGCCGTGACGATGCTCGCTGCCTGCCATCGGGAGACGCCTCCGTGCGGGTGGCGATGGCGATCGACCACGAGGTCCACGCGCGGGCCGAATGCCCGCGAGCAAGTCGATGCTGGGCCGCCATCAGATGTTAGGGCACTATACACTAGATATTTCAGAGAGGCGAACCAAGATGGCCGTTGAACGTACCCAGGCCACGGGCGAGGACGGAGGGCTCTCCGCCGCCGGCCGCGTCTATCGCGTCCTCAAGGACGGGATCCTGATGTGCGAGTTCCCACCCGGGTCGACGCTGAACGAGGGTCGCCTCGCGGAGTCGCTGAACGTCAGCAAGACACCCATCCGGGAGGCACTCGCGGCGCTCGCTCACGAGGGCCTCGTCGAGGTCCTGCCGCGACAGGGCTACCGCGTGACCGACCTGACGCTGAGCGATGTGCAGGAGATCTTCAACCTGCGCCTGCTCCTTGAGCCGGCCGCGGCGGCGATGGCAGCGGAGCACGCCTCGGCGGAGCAGCTGCAGGCCCTCCGCGCGCTGGTCGAGAGTGACCTCGACGCCCAGGACGACCGGTCCGTCATCGCCGCCAACCGGGCCTTCTACGCCAAGCTGGCCGAGGCCTCGGGCAACGCACGGTTGGCGACGACGCTCATCCACCTGATGGAGGAGATGCAACGCCTCTATCTATCCGGCCTGAACCTGCGCAGCAGCATCGATCAGCAGCACGGCGCACGGCGTGACCTGATGGCTGCGCTGCTCAAGGGCAACCATCACCTTGCCCACGACATCGCGGTACGCCAGATCGAGGCGAGCCGTGAGAGCGTGATGGAGTCGCTCCTCGCCGCGATGTCGTCGACCGGTTCGGGACAGGTCAACCTCAACCTCATGGCGCGGCGCCCCGCGAGCCGCTGAGCGATCCCCGCGGAGGGCGATCCGCCCGCTTTGTGAAGTTGACCAGGATCCTGGGGGAGCCTACTATCTGAACGTCGAGATACATTGCGACTCGGTACACCGCCGGGCCGACGGCGGGAGCACGGGAGTGGGGCGCGACATGTCCAGTGGAGTCATCGCCTCGATGCGCCGGCGCTGACGTGGCGATCCGAATCGGTGTCGACATCGGCGGAACCTTCACGGACCTCGTGCTCGTCGACACGGAGACCGGCTCGGTGGCCGTCGAGAAGCTCTCGACGACGCCCGGAGCACCAGAAGTCGCCGTGCTGGACGGGATCGAGCGATTGATCGCCGGCGCCGGCATGGGCATCGAGGAGATCGACAACCTCACCCACGGAACGACGCTCGTCACGAACTCGCTGATCGAACGCAAGGGCGCCACGACCGCGCTCCTGACGACCGCGGGGTTCCGCGACGCGCTCGAGATCGGCCGAGAGGGTCGCTACGACCTGGGCGACCTCGGCCTCGAGTTGCCTCCACCGCTGATCCCGCGCCGCCTCCGGGTGGATGTCGATGAGCGCATGCTGGCCGATGGCAGCGTGCATCGCCCGCTCGACGCCCGGTCACTCGACGAGGCGATCGCCCTTCTGGAACGCGAGGCGGTCGAGTCGGTGGCGATCTGCTTTCTGAACAGCTACGCCAACGACGCCCACGAGATCGCGGCCGCGCTGGCCGTCTCGTCCGCGCTTCCCGGCGTCTTCGTTTCCACCTCCGCAGAGGTCTCTCCAGAGATCCGCGAGTTCGAGCGTACGTCGACGACGGCCGCGAATGCGTACGTCGGTCCCGTGGTCGCCCGCTACATCGACCGCATCCTCGAGGGTCTGCGGACGCGCGGAATGGCCGCTCCCCTCTTCGTCATGCTCTCCTCCGGCGGTCTCGCGACCACCGAAACCGCCACCCGGTTCCCGATCCGCCTGCTGGAGTCCGGGCCGGCGGCGGGGGCGATCCTCGCCACGTATCTCGGTGGGCTCGAAGGGATCGAGGACATGCTCTCGTTCGACATGGGAGGGACCACGGCGAAGTCGTGTGTCATCGAGCATGGCCGTCCGCGAACCACGTCGCAGATGGAAGTCGCCCGGGTGCGACGCTTCCACAAGGGCAGCGGCCTGCCGATCAACGTGCCGGTGGTCGACATGATCGAGATCGGGGCAGGCGGCGGGAGCATCGCGCGGATCGGTCATCTGGGCGGGATCGAGGTTGGTCCGGACAGTGCGGGCGCCGATCCCGGACCGGCCTGCTACGGTCGCGGCGGGTCCGAGCCGACCGTCACCGACGCCGACCTCGTCCTGGGATACCTGGACCCACACTATTTCCTCGGCGGCGCGATGGCCCTCGACCTTGATCTCGCCAAAGCGGCGATCCGCAAGGTGGCCGATCCGCTCGGGCTGGACCTCGAGGCGGCTGCGTGGTGGATCCACCGTGTGGTTGCGGAGAACATGGCCAGCGCCGCTCGGGTCCACGCGGCCGAACGTGCCGTCGACCTGCGTGCCCTCCCGCTCTTCGCGTTCGGCGGGGCGGGTCCGGTGCATGCGTTGAGCGTCGCCCGGCTCCTGGAGAGCCCGACGGTCATCGTGCCCAACTCGGCTGGCGTTGGCTCGGCGGTCGGCTTCCTGGTCGCTCCGGTCGGCTTCGAGCTCTCGCAGTCGCGGCCCGCCGCGCTGGACTCGCTGAACCTGGACGAGATCCGCCGGGACGTTGCGAACATGGAGCGACAGGTGCGCGACCTGGTCGGCGCGGCCGGCGTGCGCTCCGACGATGTCCACGTCGAATATCGCGTCGCGGCGCGCCACGTCGGGCAGGGCTTCGAGATCGAGGTGGATCTCCCGGCGCCCGAGGCGTGGACATCGGCGACGATCGAGGAGCGCTTCCGGGAGCGCTACGCTTCGATCCGCGGGAACGTCGTCCTTGGCGTCGCCGTCGAGGTCACGACCTGGCGGGTGATCGCCAGCGCTGACGCGCACCCCCTGGAACGCTACGCGGAACCGAGCCAGACCGGCAGCCCGCTGAAGGGCGAGCGGCGCATCTTTCGCCAGGACCTGGAGTCGTCGGCCATGGTCCCGGTCTACGACCGGTATCGCCTGGGCAACGGCTGGCGCTCGCCCGGTCCCCTCATCATCGAGGAACGCGAATCCACGCTGGTCGTGCCGGTGGCATCAGAGGTCGCGGTGACCGCCGGCGGCTCGATCACGGTCACCGGCTACTAGGATGGACGTCCTTCGCAACGACCTGATCTGGAACCGGTTGCTGGCGGCCACCGATGAGCAGGCGGCGACCCTGATCCGGGCGGCCTTCTCGCCCATCGTGCGCGAGGCGGGCGATCTCTCCGCGTGCATCTTCCTGCCGAACGGCGACATGCTGGCCCAGGCTCGCACCGGGACACCCGGGCACATCAACTCGATGGCCAACGCGATCCGGCATTTCATCTCGGCGTATCCGCCGGGAACGCTCGCTGCCGGCGACGTGCTCATCACCAACGACCCACACTCGACGTCGGGCCAGCTCCACGATCACACGGTCGTGACGCCCGTCTTCCACCACGATCGCCTCGTCGCGTACGTGGGGAGCCTGTGCCACCTGACGGACGTGGGCGGACGCGGGCTCGGCATCGAGGCTCACTCGCAGTTCGAGGAGGGAATCCTCGTCCCGATCGAGAAGCTGTTCGTGGGCGGGGAACCGAACGCGCTGCTCATCCGCCTGATGAGCGCCAACGTGCGGACGCCGAAGGAGAACCTCGGCGACCTGTACGCGCAGACGGCTGGGAATGCTGCCGCGGGCGACGCGATCGTGGCCACGCTCGAGGCGTTCGATCTGCCCGACCTGGAGGCTCCCGGACGGCACATCGTCGAGGCATCCGAGCGCGCGATGCGGGACGCGATCCGCCGGATCCCGCCGGGCCGCTATCCCGGCCGCGTCACCTCGGACGGGATCGACGAACCGATCGAGCTCACGTGCATGGTCGAGGTCGGCGACGGTCACGTCCATGTCGACTGGTCCGGCTCTTCGCCGGCGAGCCCGCACGGGATCAACGTCGTCCTCAACTACACGCACGCCTACACGACGTACGCGATCAGCTGCCTCATCGGCGTCGACATCCCGAACAACACGGGCTCGTTGCGACCGGTCACCGTGAGCGCCCCGTCCGGCAGCATCCTCAACGCGACGTGGCCGGCACCGCTGGCGGCGCGGCACATCATCGGCCACTTCCTGCCGATGGCCATCATCAATGCGCTTGCGCCGGTGATCGGCGACAACGTGGTGGCCGAGGGTGCGGCGAACATCTGGCTGACGCAGTTCCGCGGACAGGACGATGACGGCCGGGCCTTCTCGTTCACGATGTCGGCCGCCGGCGGGATGGGCGCGCGCACGAACAAGGACGGCCTGTCTGCGACTGCGTTCCCGAGCGGTGTCATGGGGATCCCCGTCGAGATCACCGAGTCCAGCGCCCCGCTCCTCGTCACGGAGCGATCGCTGATCGCCGACTCGGGCGGCGCCGGCCAATTCCGCGGGGGCCTCGGCCAACGCCTGGGCGTCGCGCCGCTGTCGCCCGAGGGCGTGACCGTATCGGTCCTCCTCGACCGGCTCGCCCACCCGGCGACGGGTCTGTCGGGAGGGGGGCCCGGACGGACGGGGCGGGCCTGGATCGAGCCGGGCGAGCGCGCCGTCACGAAAGCGTCGTTCGTGCTGCGCGGGAACGAGCGGCTCATCCTCGAGCTGCCCGGCGGAGGCGGGTACGGGCCGCCGAGCGAACGAGCACGCGCCGCGCTGGTGTCCGATCTGCGCCAGGGCTACGTGTCGGCGGAGGGCCTCACGCGCGACTACGGTGTGGATCCCGGCGACGTCGCGGCCTTCGGCCTGGACGACGGATGATCCAGATCGCCGTCCACGCCTTGCGTCACCTCGCCCTCGGGTTCACGATGTCGGCCGTGAGCAGGGATGCGCGTCTTCTCGAGCGGGCGGGCCGTGGATCATCCGACGCCACCGCATCCTTGATCGACCCGCATGGCTCGAGGGTGTAGACGTGTCCGGGAGCAGTCGACTCGACTACGTCGATCTGATCATCGATGAGTGGGCGACCGAGCGTCCCGACCTCGACACGTCGGGGCTCAGCGTCATCGGCCGGATCTCACGCCTGTCGCGCTACCTCGAGCGCGCGATCGAGACGTCGTTCAAGCCGATGGGGCTCAACAGTGCCGGGTTCTATGTCCTGGCTGCCCTGCGCCGCGCGGGACCGCCGTATCGGATGTCGCCGACCGAGCTGTATGCGTCGCTGCTCGTGTCATCAGGGGCCATGACGAATCGGATCGACCGACTCGAGGATGCCGGGCTCGTGACCCGGTTCCCGGACGCGGACGACGGGCGGAGTTCGCTCGTCGGGCTGACCGATCTCGGCCAGAAGGTCGCCGACGAAGTCATCGAGCGCCACGCCGCCAATGAGATTCGGCTCTTGTCCGGCCTCTCGCGACGCCAGCAGGCGGATCTGGCCAGGCTGCTGCGCGGACTGCTCCTGGCCCACGACGACCGACCCCCGGCGACCGGAGCATCGGGGCCGACCGCGACGAACCGCGCGCGGGGACGGGCCGGCGCTCCCTCGAACGACGATGACGCCGTCACCGATGACGCGGGCGCCGATGGGGACCCGCGCTGAGTCAGACGATGCTGCGGCCGCCGTCGACGAGGATCGTCTGCCCGGTGATGAAGTCTCCACCGGTCACGAGTGCGACGATCGCCGCCGCGACATCCTCCTGACGGGCGATCCGTCCGAGCGGGAAGCTGCGGGCAGCGGCGGCGGCGCGCTCCTCGAACTCGTCGCCGTAGTGGCTCCGCATCCACTCCGTGTCGGTGAACGCGGGCGCCACGGCGTTGACGCGTACCTCCGGCGCGAGCGCGACGGCAAGGCTGCGGGTCAGGCTGATGAGCGCAGCCTTGGATGCGCTGTACGCGATCGAGGAGGCTGTCTCGAGCGCCCGCACCCCCGAGATCGAGGAGACGTTGACGATCGCGCCCTCGTGGGCCGCGAGGAGCGGAGCGGCCGCCCGCGCGCAGCGGAACGCCCCGAGCAGGTTCACGTCGAGGATCTCGTGCCACTTCTCGTCGGTCATCTCGTCGAGGTTTCGAATCGGGACCCAATGCGTGATCCCCGCGTTGTTGACGAGGACATCCAGACGCCCATAGCGCGACCCAATGGCGTCGATCATCCGGCGCACGTCGCCGTCGTCGCGGATATCTGCCTGGATCGGCAACGCCTCGCGTCCCAGCCGCAGGACCTCGTCGACCACAGCCGCGGCCTCCGTCGGGCGGCCGCGGTAGTTGACGACGATGGCGCGGACCTCGTGCGCTGCGAAGGCGACGGCGGTGGCCCTGCCGAGCCCGGTCGCGGCGCCGGTGACAAGTACGACCCGATCCGTCAGATCCAACGCCTGTCACCTCCATCGTCGGGGCCCCCGTCTCGTCGTGTGCGGGCCCCGCACTCCTCACGACATGTGGGATATCTTGACGTTGAACTACCATACGGTGCGCCGTCAAGGACGCGTGTAAGATAGTTAGACGTCAAAACACATTGCTGGAGAGGGAGAGGCCGTGGCGACACAGCGAACGGGATTCGCCACGGGCTATGACCCGAGCCTGAGCATCGGGGACATGGCGCGCTGGATGGCGGCCGCGGAAGAGCGGAACTACGAGATCGGCTTCTTCTCGGAGACGATCGAGTTGATGCGAGACTCCGTCTCGGCGCTGACGGCGTTCGGCCTCGCAACCAAACGGATGACGCTGGGGACCACCCAGATCGTCCGACTGCGCAGCCCACTCATCATGGCCCAGACGCTGGCGTCGCTCGATGAGCTCACGGGGGGCCGGATGGTCCTCTCGGCCGGCGCCTGCACGCACACGCACGGGCGGCGGCACGGCCTCGAGCCCGTCAGTCCTCCCGACTCGCTACGAGATTGGGTCGGCGCCATCCGGATGATCCTGGCCGGCGAGGATGCCGACTTCGTCGGGGAAACGGTTCGCTTCAGCGACTGCCGCCTGGGCTGGGAGCCTGCCCGCCGCTACGTGCCGATCTGGATCCCGGCCACGAGCCGGACGGGTCTCGAGATCGCCGGGCAGATCGGGGACGGCGTCCTGCTCAATGCCGTGTGCTCACCTGAATACACGGCGAATGCGATCAAGATCGTTCGCGAGGCAGCCGAAGCGGCCGGCCGGGACTGGGCGACCTTCCAGGTCGCGCAGTTGATCAACTGCTCGGTGGAGGACGACCATCGGACGGCCCTGGACGCCATCCGCTGGGAGGTCGCCAGCAAGTTCGATCCCATCCAGCTGCCGTTCATCGCGGGCCCGAAGATGCGCGTGGGCGAGCCGTACATCCACGCCGACGACATCCCGCAATTCGAGGAAGCCCATCGATCCGGCGGAAAGGCCGCCCTGATCAAGGCCGTGCCCGATTCCTACGTCGAGGGGATGACAGCGAGCGGGACGCCGGACGAAGTCGTCGCACGTGTCCAGAAGTTCAGGGACGCCGGCGTCGACCTCCCGATCCTCAGGCCGGCGGCGCATCATCAGACGCAGCGTCTGCTCGACCTCATGGCCCCCAGCGCGTCCGAATGACCTCGACGAGCGACCCCTGGTTCGGGTCGCGCGTGAAGCGCGTCGAGGATCGGCGGTTCCTGACCGGCAGCGCCGAATACCTCGATGACATCGACAGCGCAGGCGCGCTCCACGTGGCGATCCTTCGCAGCGTGTACGCGCATGCCCGGATCATCGGCATCGACACCGCGGCAGCACTGGCGATGCCGGGCGTGAGTGCCGTGGTGACGGCCGACATGCTCGGCAAGGACAACGGCCCGTTCCGTCATCCCCTGTGGCGCCCGAATCCCGCCCTGCTCAAGGCGATCCACCCGGTCGTGCAGCCACAGGAGATGACCATCCTCGCCAGCGGCAAGGTCCGCTATGCCGGCGAGCCGGTGGCGGCTGTCGTCGCGCTGGATGCCGACGCCGCCCGCGCCGCCATCGATCGGATCGAGGTCGAGTTCGAACGGCTGGCGCCCGTGACCGACGCCGAGGCCGCGCTCGCCGCCGATGCGCCCCTGCTGTACGAGGGCTGGAAGAGCAACCTGGCCACGGGATTCACGGTCGAGAAGGGCGACATCGCGGCGGCCATCGGAGCGGCCGACCATGTCGTCAAGGGCCGGTTCAGATTCGGCCGCCAGACCGGGGCCCCGATCGAGCTGCGGGGGGTGCTGGCTCGGCCGGATCGCCGCTCCGAGGGCATCGTCGTGTGGTCGTCGACCCAGAACCCACACTGGCTGCGCAACGCGCTTGCCACCCACCTGGGCCTCGATCGCGATCAGGTGCGCGTCATCGCCCCCGATGTCGGAGGCGGATTCGGGGTGAAGTCGATGGTCTATCCGGAGGAGGTCCTCCTCCCGCTGCTCGCCCGACGACTGGGGACCCCGGTCAAGTGGGTCGAGAGCCGGAGCGACCACTTCGTGAGCGCCATCCACTCCCGGGATCACGTCCACGACATCACCCTCGCCCTGAAGGCGGACGGGACGTTCCTCGGCGTCGACGACCAATTCATCGCGAACGTGGGAGCGCTGAGCATCCTGCCGCTCGTCGAGTCGTACAACACCGCGGCGCACGTGACCGGTCCGTATCGCGTGCCGGCGCTCTTCGTCGATGGCCGGGCCGTCGTGACAAACAAGGCGCCGTCTGCCCCGGTCCGTGGTGCGGGGCGACCGGAGGCCGTGTTCGCGATGGAACGCGTCATCGATCTGGCGGCGCGCGAGCTGGGATTGGACCCGGCCGAGATCCGGCGGATCAACACGCTTCGTCAGGATGAGATGCCCTACGACGCCGGGATGCCGTACCGCGATGGGGAGCCGGTGATCCTCGACAGCGGGGACTATCTCGGATGTCTCGAGCATGCGCTGAGCGCCATCGACTATCCAGGCGTTCGTCGCCGGCAGCACGAGGAACGAGAGACCGGGCGATACATCGGGATCGGCGTCGCCGGATACATCGAAGGCACGGGGATCGGGCCCGCGGAGACCGCCGACGTGCGGGTGGACCCGGCCGGCCACGTCACGGTCTCGATGGCGGTCCCCTCGCAAGGGCAGGGGCACGCGACCACGATGGCCCAGATCGTCGCCGACCAGCTCGGCGTGGGACTCACCGACGTGCGGCTCAGCCAGGGCGACACCATGGAGACGCCGATCGGCGATGCGACGATCGCCAGCCGCGTCGCCGTGGTCGTGGGGAATGCGGTCGATGCCGCCGCCGAGCGCACCCGACAGCGCGCACTGGCTGCGGCGGCGGAGCTCCTGGAAGTGTCGACCGACGATCTCGAGCTCCGCGATGGCGTCATCTCCGTGGTCGGCACGCCCGACCGGGCCCTGCGCCTTGCCGAGGTGGCCGCGGCGCTGGAGAACCCCAAGGGACCGCTCAGGGGCTGGGAGCCGGGGCTCGGTGCGACCGGCAGCTACAGCCCCCGGACCGTCACCTGGTCGAACGGTGTCCATGCTGCCGTCGTCGAGGTCGATCGGGCAACCGGCGAGGTCAAGATCCTCCGGTATGTCGTCGTCCACGACTGTGGGCGGGTCATCAATCCGACGATCGTCGACGGCCAGATCGCCGGAGGCGTGGTGCAGGGCATCGGCAGCGCGCTCCTCGAGGAACTCGTCTATGAGCCGAACGGCCAGCTGGTCACCGGCACGTTCCTCGACTACTCGATGCCGTCTGCTGCGGATGTCCCCCACATCGAGATCTTCCATCACGAGAGTCCGTCGCCACTCAACCCCTTGGGGATCAAGGGTGTCGGCGAGGGTGGGACGATCCCCGTTGCAGCCGTGATCGCCGGTGCGGTGGAGGACGCGCTCTCCCCGTTCGGGGTCGAGATCCGCGAGTGCCCCCTGACACCGGATCGCATCTGGCGACTGCTGGCCGAGCGCGATCATCGTGGCTGACCGTAGCGAGGGCACGGACATGAAGAAGGCAGTCAATCAGTGGTGCTTCCCGGCGGACTGGGACTGGCCGAGGGTCTTCGGCCTTTGTGAGCAGACGGGGTTTCAGGGCCTCGAGTTGTCGATCGACTATCCGCCGTTCTTCGAGGCGATGCTTCGTGCGCCCGCGGAGGGTCTCATCGCGGAGATCGCCAAGAGCGTGGGGTCGTCATTCTCGGCGAGCAAGTCGCTTCAGATCGACAGCACCGAGTCAGAGATCCGCGCCGTTGTCGGGATTGCTCACGACCATGGCGTGCAGATCTCGTCCGTCCTGACGATCTCGCAGTTCCACTTCTCCCTGATCGATGGCGACCCCAAGGTCCGGCGCACGGGCATCGACTTGATGAAGAAGCTCCTCGACATCGCCGCCGTCGCGGAGGCGCCGAACGTCCTCGTGGTCCCGGGGGTGGTCACGTCGCAGATCGACTACGCGGACGCCTATCAGCGCCTCGAGGGTGCGCTGGCCGAACTCAAGCCCATCGCGGAGGAGCGAGGCGTCGGCCTCGGCCTCGAGAACGTCTGGGGCCGCTTCCTCTACTCGCCCCTGGAGATGCGCGACCTCGTCGACAAGATCGGGAGTCCATACGTGGGTGTGCACTTCGACGTGGGGAACGTCATGCAGTATGGATACCCGGACCAGTGGATCCGGCTCCTCGGCAGACGGCTGCTCAGCATCCATCTCAAGGACTTCATCGACGAGATCGGCAACATCCGTGGGTTCACCCACCTCTTCCAGGGCAACGTCCCGTGGGAAAGCGTGATGCGCGCCCTGCGCGACGTGGGCTATCACGGGTACCTGATCGCGGAGGTGCCGCCCTACCGCTTCGCGCCGGACGAGGGCATCCGGGACATCTCGCGGAAGATGGACATCCTCCTCGGCCTCGAGTGAGGCCATGAAGTACACGCTCGGCATCGACATCGGGACCCACGAGTCGAAGGGCGTTCTGACCGACCTGGACGGGCGGATCGTGGCGACCAAGTCGCTCTCCCATGGAACGGATCGCCCACATCCCGGATGGGCCGAGCACGATGCCGAGAAGGTCTGGTGGCACGACGTCGTCGTCCTGGCCCGCGAGTTGCCCGTTCTCGCAGACGTCGCGCCGCGCGACATCGCTGCCGTCGGGTGCAGTGGCATCGGTCCGTGCGTGGTGCCGATCGACCGGGACGGTCGGCCTCTGAGGCCAGCGATCCTGTATGGGGTCGACACACGAGCGACCGAGGAAGTCCGGGACCTGACGAGCGAGCTGGGCGAAGAGTGGATCCTCCGCGAGACCGGTTCGGCCCTCAGCGCCCAGGCGGCCGGACCCAAGGTCCTCTGGATCCGGCGCCACGAGCCGGATGTCTGGGCCCGGACCCATCGCGTCCTGACGTCGACGTCCTACGTTGTCCTCCGTCTGACGGGCCGAGCGATCATCGATCACTACACGGCAGCGGCATACGGACCTCTCTACAACCTGGATCGTCGAACGTGGGACGACCGAGCCCTCGGTCTCGTCTGCGATCGCGATGTCCTCCCCGAGATCGACTGGAGCACGGCGATCGCCGGTTCGGTGACCCGCGAGGCGGCGGCGATCACGCAGCTGGTCGAGGGCACGCCGGTCATCGTCGGGTCGGCCGACGCTGCCTCGGAGGCAACGGCCGCGGGCGTCCTGGATCCCGGCGATACGATGCTCATGTACGGCAGCTCGATGTTCTTCATCCAGGTCGTGCCGAGCCTGCCCACGAGCCGCGTGCTCTGGCCGACCGTCTACCTTCAGCCCGGCATGTTCGCCCTCGCCGCGGGGATGTCGACTGCCGGCGTGCTCCTGGCGTGGCTCCGTGACGAATTCTCCCAGGACGTCGTCCAGGCAGCCGAGCAGGGAGGGCCGGACGCGTACGAGGTCCTGGTGGAAGCGGCGACCCGCGTGGCACCCGGCGCGGAAGGCCTGATCGCCCTCCCCTACTTCAGCGGCGAGCGAACGCCGATCAACGATCCACGGGCCCGCGGTGCCCTGCTGGGTTTGACCTTGTCACACGGGCGCCCACATGTCTTCCGCGCCCTGCTGGAAGGCATCGCGTACGGTGTTCGAGCGAACCTCGAGGCGATGGATGCTTCCGGTGCGCCTTCGAGCCGACTCGTCGCGATCGGCGGCGGAGTCCGCAACGATCTCTGGGTGCAGACGGTCAGCGATGTGACGGGGCGCACCCAGGAGGTCCAGGCGACGCCGGGAGCCGCCTTCGGCAACACGATGCTCGCCTCGGTCGGGATCGGGCATGCGCGCGACCTGGGCGAGACGCGCCGCTGGGTGCAGCCGGGCCGCGAGGTGGCCCCTCGGGGCGAGGCCATGGCGCTCTACGATCGCACCTATCCGCTGTATCGGCGTCTGTATGAGCAGACCGCCGAGATCGCGCACGTTCTCGCGGACTCCTGAAGGGTGGGTCTCAGGGTTCCCTGGGACCCACGCTGGCCCGTCACGCCCTGAGGTGGCGCACCTGGTCCATGAATGCCTCCACTCGCGTGCGGTCCACCTCATTCCAGGTGGAGCCGTCGCGCTTGAAGGTGGACCCGACGATGGCGCCGTCGGCAACGCTCAACTGCTCCTCGACGTTCTCGAGGCGAACGCCCGTGTTGGCCAGGACGACGGTTTCCGGGACGGCGCCCTTCACTCGGCGCAGGGTCTCGATCGAGGTCTGCGCGCCGGCCGTGATCCCGGAGACGCACAGCGCATCCGGCTGGGTGTTGAACACCGTGGATCGCGCGATGTCCTCCGGCTCGCGACCGGCGAGGTAGGCGGCCGCCTCTGGAACGATGTTGAAGATCAGCCGGATGCCTTGACCACCGACCGCGTGCTGATGGCGCACGACTTCGCCGCACGCCGTGTTCCAGATGCCGAAGTCACTGGCGTAGGCTCCGGTGAAGATCTCCCGCACGAAGCGCGCGCCGGTTGCGACTGCGAGGTCGATCGAGGCCATCGGATCCCAGAGCACATTGACGCCGAATGGCACCCTGATCGAAGGACCCAGCTCCCCGATGATCCGCGCCATCGACGCCACGGTGATCGTCTCGACCGTGGTCAGGTACGGCACGCTCCACTCATTCGAGAACATCACGGCGTCGACGCCGCCCGACTGGAGCGCGTCGAGGTCACTCCTGGCCTGCTCGACCACCCATTCGATCCCCCTCGCACGGTCATACTGAGGATCGCCAGGCAGGGCCCGAAGGTGACACATGGCGATGATCGGCTTGACCGTGCCGAACAGGTCGTCAGTCCAGGACACGAGGAACCTCCGCGTAGCTTGATATCCGGCCGGGCGGCGTGATGCATCGAGCAGCGCGGCCCGCGGGCTTCCGCCCTCGGCCGGTGTCGAATCTCGCGAGGCTCGATCGCCATCGCAAACTGCCCGACCATCATGGTAGGGAAGCAGGAGGTGACGCGTGAAGACCCTGACGCCGGGCCGGTGATCGCCACCGATCCCCGATGGGAACGACTGGCGCAGGTCGTCGTGAACTGGTCGACGCGGGTCGGACACGGGGACCGTGTGCTCATCACGATGGTCGAGCCCGAGACCTTCCCTCTCGTCCAGGCCGTCCACGAGGCCGTGGTCCGGGCGGGAGGGACGGCATTCGTCGAGTTCCAGGCATCGAGTCTCGAGCGGGACCTGCTGCTCCATGGATCCGCGGCACAGGTCGAGGTCGTCCCGGAGATCCAGTGGCAGGCCATGCAGTGGGCCGACGTGTCGATCGCGATCCGGGGAGCCGGGGAGCTCGAGGAACTCTCGCACGTGTCCGCAGGCCGGATCGCATCTCGCCGGGGCGCTGTCGGCCGGGTATCGGCGCTGAGGACCGAGACGACCCGGTGGGTCATCGTCCGCGTCCCCAGCGAGGGACTCGCTCGGCGCGCCAACATGACCCTGCCCGACCTCGCGTCGGCGTTCTTCGAGGCGACCATCCGCGACTGGGCGGGAGAGGCTCCCGGATATCAGCAAGTCGCCAACCTGTTTCGTGGCGCTCGTGAGGTCCGGATCGTCGGACGCGGGACCGACCTCACGATGTCGATCGCGGGCCGAACGTGGGCGATCGACGACGGCAGGATCAATCTGCCCGGCGGCGAGATCTTCACGAGTCCAATCGAGACGAGCGCCGAGGGAGTGATCACGTTCGAGCACCCCGCGTTCTTCGCTGGGCGGGAGATCCCCGGGATCTGCCTGCGGTTCGAGCAGGGCGCGGTCGTCGAGGCGACGGCCGATGCCAACGAGGATCTGCTCGAGGGACTGCTCGACCTCGACGGTGGGTCGCGACGCCTGGGCGAGCTGGGCTTCGGCCTGAACCCGGCGCTCTCGGTGCTCTGCGGCGACCTCCTGCTCGACGAGAAGGTCGCGGGCACCGTGCACATCGCGCTGGGCCGTTCGTATCCGCAGTGCGGCGGCGAGAACCAGTCGGCCCTGCACTGGGACATCGTCAAGGACCTGCGTGAAGGCGGCACGGTCGATGTCGATGGACGAACGATCTTCACGGATGGCCGGTTCCTCGGGAACCTCGCTCGGGAGGAACGTGACCCAACGGCGGGATAGGATGGGGCCAGACGACAGCAAGGACCGGGCATGTGTCGCGAGGCGGCGAGGAACCGCATCGTCGTCCGGCGCACCAGGCGTCCGGGTCCGATCGCAGGAGGTCTCGATGCCGAACTCCGCTGCCAGCGCCGTGCGAACTCAGATCGATGCATCGGTGCGTTCGCTCTTCGAACCTGCGGCGGGCCTGGCGTACCTGGACGCGGCGTCCTACGGCCTCCCGCCGACGCCTGCCGTCGACGCGATGGACCAGGCGCTCCGCGACTGGCGCGCGGGTACGGGTCGGTGGGTCGACGACTGGGACCGTCCCGCGGACGGGGCGCGTGCCGACTTTGCCTCACTGCTCGGCGCCCGCACCACCGATATCGCGCTGATCCCGACGGTGTCCGTGGGCATGGGACTCGTTGCCGGATCGCTTCGGCCCGGCGATGTCGTGGTCGTGCCCGAGGACGAGCACGTCTCCGACCTGTTCCCCCTCCTCGTCGCCGAACAACGGGGCGCCATCGTCCGACAGGTGCCGTTCGATCGGGTGGCCGACGCGATCACCGATGACGTCACCCTGGCGGCCTTCAGTCTCGTCCAGATGCAGACGGGCCGGGTGGCCGATCTCGCGTCGATCCGCCAGCGCGCCTCGGACGCTGGGTCGCGGATCTTCGTGGACGCCACGCACGCCACGCCGTTCGTTTCGACCGCCGAGCACATCGCCGGCATCGACTACCTCGTCTGTGCTGCGTACAAGCACCTGCTGGGCGCACGCGGCACGAGCTTCATGTACGTCCACGAGGATCGGCTTGGTGACATCACGCCCACCCACGCGAACTGGCGCGGCGCGACCGACCCATTCATGACGTTCTTCGGTGGCCCGCTCACGCTCGCCGACGACGCTTCGCGGTTCAACGTGTCCCTGGCATGGCTGCCCTGGGTGGGGACCACCGCGGCGTTGCCCCTCGTCGTCGCATGGCAGCGCGACGGGACGCTCGAAGCGGCACGATCTCTGGCCGATGCCTTCTACGAGGCAGTCGGGGAGGAGCCCCGGGGGTCGTCGCTCGTGTGTCTCTCGGTCTCCGATACGGACGCTGCCCGCGCCGCCCTGGAGGCTGCCCGGATCAAGGCCTCGGTCCGGGGCGGCGCCATCCGGTTCTCGGTCCACGTCTGGAACACGATCGACGATGTGGATCGAGCCGTTGCGGCGATCCAGCCCTTCCTGCGGCGACCGTAGGTTCGGTCAGGCGCGCTCCGGCGCCCCCTGTCTCATGGCGGACTAGCCTGCGAGGTCGGCCAGTACCGTGGCGAGCGCCCGCACGCCCGCCACGCAATCGTCGACGGTCGCCGCTTCGGCAGCAGCGTGACTGATCCCGGTCGGGTTCCGAACGAAGATCATCGCAGTCGGCGTTGAAGACGCGAGGATACCGGCGTCATGTCCGGCAGCGGTGGCGATCGCCGGGACCGACTGGCCGCCGCGGGACAGGTTGTCCTGGATCCGCCCGGTCAGGTCGGGATCGAACCGGACGGCAGCGCTCCGCGATTCCTCGGCGATGGCAACCTCGCATCCGTGCACCGCACCGGCCGCGACGGCGTCGGCGGACCAATCGCGGACCAACTCCGTCAAGACGGCGTCTTCCGGGGCGCGGGCGTCCAGCCAGGCACGGATCCTGGACGGGATGACGTTCGTCCCGTTCGGTTCGATCTCGACGCGGCCGACCGTCGCGACGGCGCCGTGGCGCTCGGCGTGGCGGCGAGCGGACAGGATCGCCTCGGCCATCGGGAGCGACGGATCGTGCCGGTCTGCCAGACGGGTCGTCCCGGCGTGATTGCCGTCGCCGGTGACGGTGAGCCGCCACCGCCCGTGGGGGACGATCTCCGTCGCGACGGCGATGGGCGCTCCGAGGTCAGCCTGTCGTCGCCCCTGCTCGATATGCAGCTCGACGAAGCAGCCCAGGCGCGCGACGGGCGAAGGTCCGTCCTCGCCCCGTCCTGGCTCGAGGCCCATGGCCCGCATCGCATCGCCCAGGGTCACCCCGTCGACGTCCCGAAACCCAAACGCGGCAACGGGGTCGACGCGGCCGGCCGCCAGACGGCTGCCGAGTGTCGCCATGCCGAAACGGGCTCCCTCCTCCTCGGTGAACACCGCGATCGCAAGCGGGCGCTTCGGTCGAAAACCGGTATCGCGCAACAACTCCGCGGCGCCAAGGGCCGCAACCACGCCGAGTGCTCCGTCGTAGGCGCCTCCGCCCGGAACGGTGTCCAGATGGCTCCCGGTGGCGATCGCACTGTCGCCGTCCACGTCCGGCCACCATGCCCACAGGTTCCCGAACCGGTCGGTGTCGACGCGGAGACCCAGATCCACCGCCTCGTCCGTGAACCACGCCCGAGCCGCACGGTCGACCGCTGTCCAGCTGAACCGGTGATACGCGCCGCTCGTGGCGTCGCGTCCGATGGCGGCCAGCGAATCGAACCGCCGCGTGAAGGCCGGCGTCGGGTCTGGCCAAGGGGGATCCGTCATCGGCATGGCACGTTTCCAGCGATCCTCATCAAGTGGACTGAAGTTGTGTGGGGTTGTATGGTAGACCCTCCGTCGCGTGGGTCAGGACGAGGAGATGGCGAGATGGAAGCGGCTCGGTTTCGAGAGCTCGAACGACGGGTCCCCGTGGACGGCGCCGAGCTCGCGGGCACGCTCACGGTACCGGACGGACCCGCCGCCCCCGCGGTCCTCATGCTCGCGGGGACCATGGCCGACATGCGCGACGGGACCGTCGATCCGGCGCGGTTCCCAACGCCGCCGGACATGGTCGGGAGCCAGCCCTACGGACTTTTCAGGCCGTTGGCCCGGGCGCTCGGGGCCGCCGGCATCGCGTCCTTTCGATTTCGACAAGCGAGGAGTCGGCGCCAGCACCGGCGTGCACGAACCGGACGCCACGGCCGGACGCGAGACGGAGATCCGTGATGCCGCGGCGGTCTGGGATTGGCTCGGTCACAGCGATGAGGTCGCAGGCGCCGCGGCGATGGCCGGCCACAGTGCTGGTGCCTATGTCCTGTGCCGGCTGGCGGCGACCGGTGCCACTCCCGGCGCGGCCGTCCTCATGGGAGCGTTGGCCCAGTCGATCCCGGAGTTCCTCTCCTGGAGTTTCCGGCGCACACGTGACTTCATCGCCCGGGGCGACGAAGAGCGGGAGTGGCTGAAGGCGGCCAATCCGATCGAGTTCGAGAACGGGATCGTGGTCGACGAGTACCTCAAGGCGCTGGAGTCGGGGGGTGGGACCGTTCGCGTCGAGCAACACGGCGTGGTGGTGGAGCGATCGGTCGAAGACACCAGATACGATCTGACCTACCCGCCCGAGGAGCAGTTCCGCTACGTGGCATGTCCGACCCTCGTGGTCCATGGCGCGGAGGACATGAATACCCAGGTCGAGGATACGTTCCGTACACTCCGCGCTCTGTGGGCCGCCGGGAATCGACAGGTCGACTTCCACCTCGTCGCCGGCGCCGGGCACGGGTTCCGCCTCATCGCCGAGGACGAGGAGGAACGCCTGCGCGACCGACTCGGGAGGACCGCAGCGCGCTTGCCTTACCATCCCAGCTATCCACGTGTCATCGTCGACTTCCTGGCCGAGCGTCTGCTCGGCGTCTCATCGGCAGGCCACCTATGACCCTCGACATTGGCGCGCAAGCAACCGGTCAGCCCCCGTTCGCCGCGAGCCAGTCGCCGCAGCGGTTGCTCGATGTTTCCGACCTTCGCGTCAGCTTCCGAACCCCTGACGGCATCGTCCAGGCCGTGAACGGGATCAGCTACTCGATCGCCGCCGGCGAGACGCTCGCCATCCTCGGCGAGTCCGGGGCGGGCAAGAGCGTTGGCGTCCGAGCCGTGATGGGCATCATCCGTCGCGCCGAGTGCTCGATCTCAGGCTCGGTCGTGTTCAAGGGCGATCAGCTGATCGGTGCGGACGAAGCGACACTGCGAGGCATTCGCGGCGAGCAGATGGCGATGATCTTCCAGGACGCCATGAGCGCCTTGAACCCGGTCATGTCGATCGGCGACCAGATCGCCGAGATGTTCAGCACGCACCGCGGGGCCACCTGGGACGAAGGACGCCGCCGAGCCGTCGAGCTGCTGGATCGCGTCTCCATCCCGGCGGCCCGCCAGCGTGTTCGCGACTATCCCCATCAGTTCTCGGGAGGCATGCGCCAGCGTGTGATGATCGCGATGGCGATCGCCCTGGACCCTGCGATCCTGATCGCAGACGAGCCGACGACAGCCCTCGACGTCACGGTCCAGGCTCAGATCATGGACCTCCTTGAAACGCTGCGCCGGGAAACCGGAATGGCCCTGATCCTCATCACGCACGACGTCGGGGTCGTGGCCGAGGTGGCAGATCGCGTCGCGGTGATGTACGCCGGTCGGATCGTCGAAACCGGAGCGACGATCGACATCTATGACCGCGCCGCGCACCCATATACGCGCGGTCTCCTGTCCTCGATCCCGTCGATCCATGAGCGGACGGAGACACTCACGGCGATCAAGGGCACACCGCCCGACCTCCTGGCGATTCCGCCTGGGTGTCCGTTCAACCCCCGCTGCTCCCACGTGGCCGAGGTATGCATGAGCACGGAGCCCGCGCTGGTAGAGATCGCAGCCAATCGATCAGCCGCTTGTCACTTTGGATCCGAGGTCATGCATGGTTGACGTGAGTCGAGCAGAGGGCCCCCTGCTCAGCGTCAGGAACGTCATCAAGCACTTCCCGGTTCGCGGGGGACTCCTGGGTCGACGACGGGGCGTGGTCCAGGCCGTGGATGGCGTCAGCTTCGACGTGAACCGCGGGGAGACGCTCGGCATCGTCGGCGAGTCGGGGTGCGGCAAGTCGACTCTCGCACGCGTCCTGATGCTTCTCGAGCGCCCGACCTCTGGCCAGGCGCTCCTCGAGGATCGGGACGTCTTCGGGCTGTCAGCACGCGAGACGTTTGACCTCCGGCGCCGGATGCAGATCGTCTTCCAGGACCCGTACGACTCCCTGCATCCGCGCATGACGGCGGGCCAGATCATCGCCGAACCGTGGGCCATCCATCGCAACGTCGTCCCGCGAGGCTCCGAGCGCGACCGAGCAGTCGCCCTCATGGAGCGTGTGGGTCTCAACTCGCGTCAGATCGACAACTACCCCGATCAGTTCTCAGGCGGCCAGCGTCAGCGCATCGGCATCGCTCGGGCCCTCGCGCTCGAGCCGGACATCATCTACTGCGACGAGCCCGTCTCATCGCTTGACGTCTCGATCCGGGCCCAGGTCCTCAACCTCTTTCGCGCGATCCAGCGCGAGTTCGGCCTGACCTACGTCTTCATCGCGCACGATCTCTCGATCGTCCGGCACGTGGCCGACCGCGTGGCGGTCATGTATCTGGGCCGGATCGTCGAATCCGGTGCCGAGGCCGACGTCTACGGCCGACCACTCCACCCGTATACCCAGGCCCTGCTCTCCGCCGTGCCGGTCTCGAACCCGCGACAGCGCGCCGGCCGGCAGCGCATCCTCCTGTCCGGCGACCCTCCGAACCCGTCCAATCCGCCGTCCGGCTGCCGATTTCGTACGCGCTGCTGGAAGGCGCAGGACGTCTGCGCCGAGGAGGATCCTCCGTTGATCGACCGCGGACAGGGTCATCCGGTCGCGTGCCACTTCCCGGAAGATCTCGTGGATATCCGGCCGAACCACTAGGTCCGACCAGGTTCCCCTCGGGCTCTCTCAGGCACGACGGAGTCGAGGGTCGACCAGGTCCTCGAGCAGATAACCCGCGTAGGTGAATCCCAGGACGGTCAGGCTGATCGCAAGACCGGGCGGCATCACCCACCACAACCACGAATCGTTGAGGAAGGCCCCGCGCGCCTGCGCCCAGAACAGCATCGAACCCCAGGTCTCAGCGGTCGGGTCGCCAAGGCCAAGGAAGCTCAGCGATGCCTCGATCAGGATCGTGTTCGCGGCCACGATCACGAACTGCGAGATCGCCAGCGGCAGCACCAGGGGAAGCAGGTAGCGGCCGACGAGCCGCGTCTGCGACGCGCCGAGCGCGCGCGCAGCCTCGACGAACCCGCGACCAGAGAGCACGAGGACGCGCGATCTGACGATGCGGGCGGTCTGCGGCCACGAGATGAGGGCGATGATGATGACGAGGTTCGCCACGCTCGATCCGGCGAACGCCGCGATGACGATCATCAGCGGGAGGAACGGAAGCACGAGAACAGCGTCCGCGGTCCGCATGAGCAGACCGTCGACCCACCCGCGCGAGGATCCGGCGACAAGGCCGACCAGCATCCCGATGGCGACGGTCACAAATCCCGCGACCAGCCCGACGAGCAGTGAGATCCTGGCTCCGAAGATGAGCTCGCTGAGGATGTCCTGACCGAAGTCGTTCGTTCCGAGCACGTGCTCAGCGCTCGGGGCCTCGAACGGCCTTCCGGAGCGGACATTCGGGTCGTACGGTGCCAGGATCGGCGCGAGGATCGAGATCGCGGCAAGAGTCACGAGGATGACGACCCCGAGGATCCCGATCTTGCGACCGGAGGCGAACGGTCGCGCCCGGGCACCTGCACTCGAGAGGACTGCCGCGTCCTGCGTCATGCGGCCGGTCGCCATGCGCGCGGATCCAGGATCGGATACAGGAGGTCGGCCAAGAGGTTCGCGACGATCACGCTCAGCGTGATCATCAGGAACCCGGCCTGCAGCACCGGGTAGTCCCGCGCCAGGACCGCCTCATACATCATCCGGCCGACGCCGGGGTAGGAGAAGACCGTCTCGATGATCGTCGTGCCGCTCACGACGAAGCCGACGTGCAACGCGAAGACGGTCAGGACGGGCAGGAGCGCGTTGCGCAGGGCGTGGCGGAACAGGATGACGCGACCGCGCAGCCCTTTCGAGAAGGCCGTATCGATGAAGTCCTCCTGGAGGATCCCGAGCATCGCGTAGCGCGTCGTGAGGTACATGGAAGGGATGCCGGCCAGGACGAGGACGGTCAGCGGCATGATCAGGTGGACGGCCAGGTCGCCGACCGTGGCGAGGACGCCGTCAGGTGGAATGATCGACTTGGCCCCGAACGTTGGCAGCCATCCGAGCCGGGTCGCAAAGATCGCGATGAAGACCATCCCGATCCAGAACGAAGGCAGCGACTGCAGGAACCCGAAAAGGGTCGTGAGGCCGACGTCGGTCCGCTTGCCGCGCCGGTTGGCTGCGAGCACCCCGAGCAGGATGCCGAGGGCGGACGAGATGAGGAGCGCCGAGCCCGCGAGGAGAAGGGTCCACGGAAGGCGGGTGGCGATGATGTCGCTGACCGGGCGCGCCGCCTGGAACGAATTTCCCAGATCCCCCGACGCGATCTGCCCAAGGTACCGCACGAATTGGACCGGGAGGGGTTGATCCAGCCCGTAGGCGGCGAGCAGGTCGGCGCGTTCTTCGGCGGTCAGCAGGCCGACGCTCTCGCCGGCGATCGCCTGGAGTGGGCCGCCCGGGGCGATCCGCGGCAGTGCGAAGTTGATCGACAGGGCGACGAGGAGCAGCAGTGCGTACTGGCCGAAGCGCCGCGCGTAGGCCTTCGTCAAGACTTGATCCTATCAGGGCTGCTTGGCGCTGACCGGCCCGGGCGAGGCCCGGGCCGGTCAGGCTGGTTGCGGAGTTCGCTTCCCCCTACGGGAAGACTTGGGGCAGGAACGACAGCTTGTTGATGATCCCGGTTCCGTTCAGGTACCGCCAACCATCGTAGACCTCCTTGTCGAACGCGAAGGTCTCGCTTGCATACCACAGCGCCGTCATTGGCAGCTCCTCGGCGACCTGTTCCTGGATCTGCCGAATGAGCGTTTCGCGCTGAGCTGGATCGACCGTACCCCGCAGCTCGTCGAGCAGGGCATCCGTGGCCGCGCTCGACGACCACTGGACGTTCAGCCGACCGATGATGAGGTCGGAGTGATAGAGCTGGTCAAGGGCGGAGGCCGGGACGTTCTGCACCGCTGCCGACCACGCCGTGATCAACACTTCGTAGTCGCCCGTCCCACCTGACGTCCGATCGAAGCTCGGCCACAGCTTCTCGTAGAACGCATTCACCTCGATCGACTGCGTCGTGAGCTGGATGCCGATCTCCTTGGCCCACTCGCCGATGAGATCCGCAGCACGGATATGCACCGGGTTGGTGGAGGCGGCCCCGAGATCGTATGCCATGGGTGTGCCGTCGGGCGTCTCACGGATGCCATCGCCATCCGTGTCGCGATATCCGGCTTCGTCAAGGAGCCGATTCCCTTCGGCGAAGTCCTGCTTCAACGTAAGGCCTGGAACGGCTCCAGGCAGGCTTGGATGGATGTAACCAAGGTTGCCGATGACCGCCTCGCCAAGCATGGCGATGTCAACCAATTCCTGCGGGTCGATCGCGAACCCGAGAGCCTTGCGGACATTCACGTTGTCGAACGGGGCCCGCGTGTTGTTCAACGCCAGGGTCGCCGACCCGAATGTCGGCCCCTGGAGCAGGCTGAGATTCGCCTGACCCTCGAGATCCCCGCGACTCTCCGGCGGCACGGACGACGCGACCGCGTCGACCTCTCCGGACCGGAGGGCAGCCAGGCGCGCCGTCGGGTCCTTGATGATCACGAACTGGAGCTTCTTGACCGAAGGTGCGCCGAGGAAGTAGTCGTCGTTGGCGACGAGCGTGTAGAACGCGTCGGGATCCAGGGACTCCATCTTGTAGGGCCCGGTCCCCGTGTGATCCTCGATCGCGCGGTAGGCCGCCTCGGCCTCGGCCACGTCCAGACCGGCTCCGATGCCATCCCAGACGTGCTTGGGCTGGATCCAGACGAGGTTCAGCTTCAGGGCGATGTCCGGCTCGGGAGCCGGGGTGGTGATCTTCACCGTCAGCGGGTCGACTGCCTCGGCTGTCCAGCCGCGGACCATCGTGAAGATGACGCTCTTTCGGACGACATCGTTGTGGTACTGGATCGTGTGCACGACGTCATCGGCGGTGAAAGGCGTTCCGTCATGCCATTTGACTCCGTCCTGCAGCTTGAAGGTCCACTCTGTAGCCGTGGCGTTCGACGACCACTCCGTGGCGAGCAGCGGCTGCGGGTTGTTGTCGGTGTCGCGCGTGACGAGCGTGTCGTACTGGAGCTTCACGAGCTCGATGCCCGGGTAGCCGTAGTTCCAGTCCATCGACGTGAGCTTGAAGTCGGTGTCAGCGATCGCGATGGTGATCTCTTCGACCTGCGCCGGCGGTGGCGCGTCCGTGGGCGTGCCCGGACTCGCGGACGCGCCTGGCGAAGCCGCCGGGCTAGCCGTTCCGGACGCATTGCACGCCACGAATACGAACATGGCTGCGAAGAGGATCGCCGAGAAACGTAGGGGTCTCATGTTCACGATGCGGGTCCCTTCCTTAGGTTCGACATCCGGGGACGTGGATGGTGGCTCAGTTCGGCAAGTCGCCGTTGATGACGAGCAGGAGGGCCGGCTCGTCGTAGGGAACGTCGGCGGCGATCGCCGCATTGGCGGGGAAATAGACCAAGTCTCCCTCCTCCATCGCGACGCTGTCGGCGTCGTGCTTGTGCACCCACCGACCTGAGATCGTATACACCAGTGTCTCGCGCGGGTGTGCGTGCAGGTCCATCTCGATCCCGGCCGGCAGCTCCAGCGTCTGCGAGCGGATGCTCGATCCGAAGATCAGCTTGACGTACTTCCCCTCGACCGTGTCCACGCCTGGCTGCGATCGAATGTCATGGACCACGAGGCTCTCGCTGCTGCCGACGCTCTCGATCCTCGCCGCATCAGCCACCGTACCGGTCTCGTCGCTCACTCAGGCGCCTCCAGCCACTACTACGCATCGCGCGCAACTTGTCCGTGCATGTGCGTACCAGCATGGTAGGGCACCCGTCAATACGTGCGCTCTGGGCCAGATCGTCGCCGTGTCACCGCCGGACGTTGTACCGTGCGCCCATGATGCGATCCATCCTCGCCGACGCCTTCGAACACCACATCTGGGCCACGCTCCAGATCATCGATGCCTGCGCGGAGCTCACCGATGAGCAGCTCGCGATGGAATCACCCGGCATCTATGGCCCGATCCTCCCGACGATCCGCCACACGGTCGGCGCGGATCGCGCGTACCTGTCGCTGCTGTCCGGCGGCGCGGTCGCGGAGATCGAGGAGGACAAGCTTGACTTGCCGGAGCTCCGTGTGGCGATGGAGGCGAACGGCCCCGTCTGGGCGTCGGTCATCGCCGGCGATCTGGATCCGGCCACGCCCATCGTCCGCCATCGTGACGACGGCTCCGAGAGCGGCGCCCCGCTCGGCGTCCGGCTCGCCCAGGCGCTCCATCACGGGACAGACCATCGCAGCCAGGTCTGCACCAGCCTGACGATCCTCGGGATCGAGCCTCCGGCGATCGACGTCTGGGACTACGCCGACAGCGACGGGCGCCTGACCGAGACCGAGCCGACGGTCACTCAGGGCGCCTAGGCCGGTCCCGGGGCCAGAGAGCCCTCACGGCTCGGCCGGCCCCGATCGGCGACGGTGCGGACCCTATGAAGCGCGGCGTGCATCTGCCGAGAGCGGCACGAGCGTGAGCGCCTTCATCGGGCAGCAGTCGACGGCTCGGTGGGCGGCGTAGATCAGCCTGCGCTCGACCGGTCCTGACGGGATGATCGGGTAGTGCCACTCGTCGAGGTCGATCAGCTCCGGAGCGAGGTCACCGCACAGGCCGTAGCCATCGCACTTGATCCAGTCCACCTTGAGTTTGCTGTCCACGCTATGCCGCGATCCGGCCGCCGGTGATCGAACACCGGCCCGTGCTGGCATGGTGGACGAACTCATCGCCGAACACGTTCAGGGCGCTGGTCATGAGCTGGACGGCACCATCCGGGTGGTGACACGCACCGCGGCCCGGGATCTGGCGCGTCCAGCGCTGGATGTCGGTCAATTCGTGGGAAGCGGCCTGTCCCTCGGCGACGCGGGTCGTCGCCTCTCCCAGTGACTTCAACCCATACAGACACGGACCGCACTGGCCGGCGCTCTCCTTCGCCATGTAGGCGACGATCTGCGCGGTGGCGGCGACGCCGCACACGTTGTTCGACAGCAGCCCGACGACGCCACACCCGAACGTGAGGTCCTGTTGCTTGAGGATCGCCGGGTCGAGGGGAAGGTCCCAGACCGTCCGCGCGGGAGCCCACGTCCCGAAGTACCCGCCGATCACGACCGCCTGGATGGACGAGGAGGAAACTCCGGAAGCCGACGCGATCTCTCCGACGGTCGTGCCGAGTTCGATCTCGCGGACGCCGTCGGCCCGGCCCACACCTGTGACGGTCACGAGCGCGGTGCCGCGGGATGCGTCTCGACCAGCGGCTCGATACCAGCGGTCGCCCATCCGGGCGATCAGCGCCGCGTAGGCAAGGCTCTCGACGTTCTGAACGAGGGTCGGTCGGCCATGGACGCCGCGTTCGGAGACGCGCGGAGGCGTCGTGGTCGGGCGCGCGTCGCCGACGTTCACGAAGTTGACGGCCGCGGAGGCCTCTCCCGCCACGTAGCTGATCGGCGCGATGGCCAACCGGACGATCTGGCGCAGTTCGGCGCGGCGATCGTCGATCGCGCGGCGCATCGCCGTGGTGGCCGCGACGTGCTCCATACCGATGTAGAAGACGATCTCGTCGGCATCGATCGCGTCGGCGGCCAGGATCGCGCCATCGAGCACGAGATGTGGCCGCGTGGCCATGAGGATCCGGTCCTTGTGGCTCGCCGGCTCGCCTTCGGCGCCATTGGCGAGCACGACGGCCTTGCCGTCTCGTCGCTCGGCGAGCGCTCGCCACTTGCGACCCACGGGAAACCCCGCGCCGCCACGCCCGAGGAGACCACTCGCCTCGAGGCTCGAGATGAGCTCTCGGGCGACGTTCGGGGGCACGGGCCCGAGCCTGGCGAGGTGCTCATCAAGGCGCTCGGCGCCCGTTGAGAACGCAGGCCCACCGAGGAGTCGCTGGGTTGATCCGGTGGTGATCACGTGGTAGCCGGCTCCGGTATCGCGACGGGTTGTCATGGCGTGACAGACCGACGGGCTTCGACGGTCCCACATCCTTGAGGCATCGCACAGTGGGAAAAGTTTCCCCCGTACCAAGATCGCTGTTGCACCGTTGGCCGATGGCACCCTGTCTGATCGGTCCCGACCGAGGGCGATGACCCGACGACACCCATGGTCCGACCGAGTGGCGCACCGCGGACCGCGGCCATCATCAGCTGGAGTCGCCGGATATCCTCCACCGTCATGAAGAACCAGTACCGCGTCGTGGTCATCGGCGGCGGGATCGCGGGTGTGAGCGTCGCCTATCACCTCGCGTTGCGCGGCCTGACGGACGTGGCGCTCATCGAGCGCGACCGGCTCACTGCCGGCTCGTCGTGGCACGCGGCCGGCGGCTTCCACGGGATCAACGCCGACACGCAGATCGCGGCGCTCCAGCGCTACACGATGAACATGTATCCGAAGATCGAGGCCGAGAGCGGCCAGGCGCTCGGGCTCAAGGCGTCGGGCGGCCTCGAACTCGCGGGGACGGCGGAGCGCTGGCGCTGGCTGAAGTGGGAGCTCGCGCTCATGCGCGCGCAGGGCAACGACGGGGCCTACCTGCTGACCCCGTCCGAAGCCGCCACGCTCGTCCCGATCATCGATACGACCGGCCTGCACGGCGCGCTCTTCGATCCCGACGAGGGCAATCTCGATCCGAACGGGGCGGTCTACGCGTATGCGGCGGCTGCCCGCGCGCGGGGCGCGGAGATCGTCCAGGGGAACCGGGTGACGGCCCTGGCGCGTCGCCCCGACGGTGACTGGGACGTCGTGACGGAGCAGGGCACCGTCGTGGCCGAGCACGTCGTGAACGCGGCGGGTCTCTGGGCCCGGCGGGTGGGCCGGATGGTCGGCGTGGACCACCCGATCGTGCCGATGCCGCACCACTACTTCGTGACCGAGGAGATCCCCGCGATCGCCGCGTACAAAGGCCTGATGCCGGCCGTCACGGACCTCGAGGGCTTCACGTATCTCCAGCGCGAGGGCAACGGGCTGTTGCTCGGCGTCTACGAGGAGCGACCCACGCACTGGGAGGTGGACGGCGCGCCGTGGGACTTTGGGATGACCCTGTTCCCGCCCGACATCGATCGGATCGCGCCCGAGCTCAAGCTCGCGAATCAGCGTTTCCCGGTGCTCGGCGACGTGGGCATCCGGAAGTGGGTCCACGGCGCGATCACGACCGCCCCGGACGGCAACCCGCTCGTGGGTCCCGTCGACGGCCTGCCCGGCTACTGGGCGGCCTGCGGTGTCTTCGCCGGGTTCTCGCAGAGCGCGGGCGCGGGCCTCGTCCTGGCGAACTGGATCATCGATGGCGATCCGGGCTTCGATGCCTTCGGGATGGACGTGGCCCGGTTCGGGCCGTACGCGGCGGAGGACGCGTACCTGCGGGCGACGACGGCGCAGTTCTACGCGCGCCGCTTCGTCATGGCCTATCCGAACGAGCAGTTGCCGGCCGCGCGGCCGCTCAAGACGACGCCGTGCTACGAAGCGCTTACGGATGCCGGCGCCCGGTTCACGGTGAACTGGGGCCTCGAAGTGCCGCTCTACTTCGCGCCCGATCCGGACTTCGAGGAGGTCGCGGCGTTCGGGCGGTCGAACGCTGAGCCCTTCGTCACCGAGGAAGTGGCCGCGGTCCGCGGCGGCGCCGGGGCCACGGAGATCGCCCAGTACTCGCGCTATGAGGTCAGCGGGCCGGGCGCCGAAGCCTGGCTGGACCACCTGCTGGCGGCCCGGATCCCGGAGGTCGGGCGGATCCGGCTGGCGCCGATGCTGGGGCCGTCGGGCAAGTTGATGGGCGACCTGACCGTGACGCGGCTCGCGGAGGATCGGTTCTGGCTGACCGGCTCCTACTACCTCCAGGACTGGCACATGCGCTGGTTCCGGAGCCAGCTCCCCGATGGCCCGCTCCCCGTTGGGGGTGTGTCCCTGCGCAACCTGTCCGAGGAACGGATGGGATTCCTCGTGACCGGGCCGTCCTCGCGGGCGATCCTGGCCGGGCTGACGAGTGAGGACGTCTCGGGCGCGGCGTTCCCGTTCCTCACGGCGCGGACGATGCGCGTGGGGTCCGCGGCGGAGGCGGTCGTCGGGCGGATCTCGCTGACCGGCGAGCTCGGGTACGAGATCGTCGTGCCAGCGGAGCAGCACCGCGCACTCTGGGAGGAACTGCGCGAGGCGGGCCGTCCTCATGCGCTGCGCCTCATCGGCGATCGGGCGCTGGATAGCCTGCGACTCGAGAAGGGCTACGGGATCTGGTCGGCCGAGTTCCGCCAGGACATCACGCCCGGGATGTCGGGCCTCGATCGGTTCGTCGCGTTCGACAAGGGCGACTTCATCGGGCGCGAGGCGGCCCTCCGCGATCGCGACGCGGGCCCGCCGCGCCGGCTGGTGCTCCTCGAGGTGGACGCGGCCGACGCCGACGCCTCGAAGGACGATGGGATCTGGATCGATGGGCGTCTCGTCGGCGCGGTGACCTCGGGCGCGTACGGCCACCACGTCGGCACGAGCCTGGCGCTTGCCTACGTCGACACAACGCTGGTCGCGTCGAACCCCGAGCTCACGATCGATATCGTTGGCGAGCCCCGGACCGCCCGCATCCTGCCCGAACTCCCGTACGACCCGCAGGGTCTTCGATTGCGCGATCGAGCTCCGCACGGAGTCGCGGCGGAGACGGGGCCATGAGCTACGCGATCTACGTGGGGAGCGACCTGACCGCCGATGGCCACGCCTACCTCGCGGGGTACGGCGACGAACCGTCCGGCCACTGGCTCGAGATCGTCCCTCGCGCGAAGCATCCGCCCGGGGCCTTGATCGAGGTCGGCGTGACACCGGCCGCGGCCATGCCCGGCCGGCGAACCTCCATTCCCCAGGTGGCCGAGACGGCCCGGCACCTGCGCGTGAGCTACTCGCACTACCGCGGGATGCCGGGGCCGCTGACGAACGGCGGACTCAACGAACACGGGGTGGCCGTGCGGGACGTCTGGTCGCCCAGTCACGAACGGCTCGTGGCGATGACGCCGTCGGATCAGTCCGGCCCGACGTACAGCGACCTGGCCCGGATCGTCCTCGAACGAGCGCGCACAGCGCGCGAGGGAGTCGAGCTGATCGGCCAGCTCATCGGCGCCCACGGAGAGTCGACGTACGGTGGCAACTCGCACCTCATCGCCGATGCCGACGAGGCGTGGGTCGTCATCGAATTCGCCGGCGGCCAGGGCCTGTGGGTCGCGGAGCGTCTGGGCTCGGACGCGATCCGCGTGAGCCGGCCCGGGTACATCGGGACCATCCCGGCGGACTTCGCCGATCAGTCCGCTAGGTCCGCTCAGTCAGCTCACCCCGACTCCCTGGGTGCGGACCACCTCGTGTCCTTCGCCGTCGAGCAAGGCTGGTACACGCCGGACGAGGGACCCTTCGATGTCAACGCGATCTACGGCGACGGCAAGGGACGATGGGCCGGCGTCGCGTGGATGGAAGAGGAGCTGGCCCGGCGCGCGGCCGCCGGCGACGGCATCACCCTCGCCGACGTGATGTGGGCCGTCCGCACCGAGCGCTTCACGGGCGACACGGCGGGGTACGGCCAGGTCGTCCCCCTCCGGCCGGCAACGCACGCCGACCTGCGCCTCCTCTGGCACACCCCGGTCGGCCCGATCGCGGCGCCGTTCACGCCGTTCTTCGTGGGCGTGCGCACGATCCCGCCCGAGTTCCGTCAGCATCGCTACCTGAACGAAGGCGATTCGGCCACGTTCGTCGAGGATTCGGAACGGTTGGACGCGCCTTCGGAGGTCTCGCAGCGGGTCGAGGCGACCCGGTCCGCCGTCGCGGTCTTCAAGCGCCTGCTCTACCTCCTCGCGGAGCATCACGAGCTGTTCCTGCCCGAGGTCACCCCCGTCTGGGAGGCCTTCGAACGCGATCAGGCCGGGGCGCTCATGACCGTGGCGGCCGCCGCAGAAGCCCTTGTCGCGACGGATCAGCTTGACTCGGCCCGCGACCTCATCACGCGCCACTGCAGTACCGAGGCCATCCGGGCTCTGGATCTCGGCGAGACGATGGCCGCGAGCATGGACGCCCGCAGCCGCCTGCTGTTCGGCGTGCGCGAGGATCGTCCCTGGCGAGGCCCCGAGCAGCTTCGCTAGGACGTCGCGGCGGTGGTAGGCGCGACAAGGCTCGAGGGCGGCGTTCGAGTAACGATCAACCGACGATGACCAGCGGCTGGATCCCTGCCAGCACGCCATCCGGCTTCGGCGCGGCCAGCTCGGGTTCGGGGTCGCGGCCCTCCGCCCGAGCCGCCATCTCGGCATCCAGCTGCGCAACGAGTTCCGGCATGACGGATCGCAGCGCCTGCCCATACGCCTCGCCGATCGCCGGCGCGACCTTCTGCTCCCGTTTCGTCTTCGGCATGGCGAAGCGCATGTGGATCGTCGTGCCGGTGGCGGTGGGTTCGAACTCCATCGTGTGCGGGAACTTCACATGGCCCGCCGGCGTGTCGAGGATCGTCAGGTCGGTCGTGTAGTCGTACGGCCGCCAGTCGAGGATCTCCTCGACCACGGCGTCCTTGCCGTGCATGCAGTGGTTCGACGCACCCACGCCTCGCCGCCCGCCCGTGGCGCCCTTGATCTCGACCGGTGTCGCCGGTCATGTAGGTGAAGGCGGCATCGCCCTCGAGCTTGGCGAGCCGGAAGTTCGGACGGAGCGCCGAGTCGATCGCCCCGACGAGGTCGGCGAGGATGTCCTGGGCGTGGTCGAGCTCGACATCGGCAAGGTAGCCGGTGTACCCGGAGATGTCGGCGATGAGGAACGTCGCGGGCTCGGCGCTGCTGTTCATGCGATCACGATCGAGTCTAGACGCCCGGCACGGCGGGGGGATAACCCCACCTCGAAGATGCCGGGTGGCAGGCTCGCGCAGGCGCCTCCACCGCCGTACCTTCGATCCATGAACGAAGTGACATCGGATGACGTCCCGGGAGGTGGATGGAACATGCATGTGAATCGGAAGACCCTGTATCTCGGGGTGTTCCTCATCGTGACGGCCGGCGTGATGCTCGCCGGGCAGGCCGATTGGCTCGATCTCGAGCTCATCTGGCGGGCCCTCGAGCTGTGGCCGCTCGTTGTCATCGCGATGGGCGCGGCGCTGTTGCTGCGCGGGACGCGGGTCAGCCTGGCGGCCGGGGTCACCGCGGCGATCCTGCCGGGGTTGCTCCTCGGTGGCGTCGCGGTGGCGGCTCCCCGGCTGGATCTCAACTGCGGCCAGGGAGAGCCGGCGTCGTACAGCACGCAGGACGGCACCTTCGACGGTGCGGCAGCCGTGACCCTCGATCTGTCGTGCGGTCAGCTGACCGTGCGAACCGGACCAGGATCCAGCTGGCGCGCACGAACGGCCGACGGCAACGGCCTGGTCCGAACGCTGGACACGTCGGGCCGCCACCTGATGGTGAGCTCGGGCGATCGAACCCTCCACTTCGGTGATTTATGGGACCCGGAGGTCTGGGAGATCACGCTCCCGACCGACGTCCTCATCGACCTCTCCGTGGTGGTCAACGCCGGAGAAGGCGATCTCGACCTCAGCGGGGCACGACTCGGTGTCGCCTCACTCGAGGTGAACGCGGGCGACGTCCGCGTTGACCTGACCGGTGCGACGCTCCGCAGCCTGGCCCTCGAGACGAACGCGGGAGCGACGACGATCCGCCTTCCGGCCGGATTCGACTACACGTCGTCGCTGAACGTGAACGCCGGAAGCCTGTCGATCTGCACGCCCGAAGAGCTCGGCGTCCGGATCCGCGAGAACAGCGAGCTCTCATCGAGTTCATTCCCCGGGTTCGCCCGATCGGGCGACTCGTGGCTGAGCCCGAACTACGCATCTGCAGCCAACCACGCGGACGTGACCATCTCGGTCAACGTTGGTAGCGTGGAGATCAATCCCGAAGGAGATTGCACGTGAACCCCCGTCGTCTGTATCGCTGCCGCGACGATCGCAAGATCGCCGGCGTCGCGGCCGGGATGGCCGAGTACTTCGAGCTGGACCCCACCGTGGTCCGGGTCGCCTGGATCCTGTCCATCTTCCTTGGCGGGTTCTCGATCCTGCTGTACGTGATCCTCGCATTCGTCATGCCGATCGAGCCGATCGCCGTCGCATCGGCTGCGGCGACCGGCGAGGAGATCGACGGCGAGGGCTTCGATGCCGACGGGCAGGCCGCGCACACCGGGCACGCCCCGGCGACGGCGGCCGGCGGGGCCACATCGCACCTCCATCGATCGAAGGGTGGTGAGCCCGGTCGGGTCGGACTCGTGTTCGGGGTCCTGCTCATCGCCTTTGGTGCGATCGCCCTGGCCGGCTCCTTCATCCCCGCCTTGGTGACCGGGGTCCATCTCGGACCGGCGCTCATCCTGGCCCTCGGGATCGCCCTCCTCGTGGGCGCGACCCGCGGGTCCGCAGCCAACCGGTGATCGCCGGGCCGCTCCTCGTCCTTGGCCTGCTCCTCTTCCTGAGTGCCGTCGCCGGCGCCCGGGTCACAGGCCACGGACGCGGGGCGGTCGCGGCATTTCTCCTCTCCCCCATCGACCCACGCGCATGGCGCGCGACGTGGGCGTTCATCGCAGGCGCGTTCATCGAGGTCGTCGCGGTCGCGGTGATTGCGACGATCTTCTCGATCGGTGCGTCGCTCGTCCTGGCGCTCGTCGGGATCCCGCTGATCGCCGTCGGCATCGAAGTCGCCCGCGCGTTCGCCCGGGTCGAGCGGCGCCGCATCGCCGGTGCGGATGGCCGGCCGCTTCATCCTCACGTCTACCGGCCGTACGGGACGACGATCCGAGACCGGGCGGAGGCACTCTTCCTCGACATCAACCGCTGGCGCGACGTCGTCTACGTCTTCGTGGCGCTGCCCCTCGCCGTCCTCGAGTCCGCTCTCGTCGTCACGCTCTGGGTCGCGTCCATCCTGCTCATCTCGCTCCCGCTCTGGGCCGGCTCGGCCGCCCTCCCGATCCCCGCGACCGATCCGCTGCAGGGAGCCGGAGTGGTGGTCGGGATCATCCTCGCGATGGTGGCGGCCTCGGCGGCTCGCGGGCTGCTGACCCTGCATCGCGCGGTGGTCGTGGGGCTCCTGTGCGAATCCGAGCAGCGAGCCCTCGAACGGCGGGTCGAAACCCTGGAGGTCAGCCGCCAGGCCGTCCTGGACGTCGAGGCCACCGAACTGCGGCGCATCGAACGGGACCTGCATGACGGCGCCCAGCAGCGGCTCGTCATGCTGGCGATGGACCTGGGCCTGGCAGCCGAGCAGATCGACTCCGATCCGGCGAGAGCCCGCGAACTCGTCCTCGAAGCGTCCAGCGAGGCGCGTCACGCCCTGGCCGAGCTGCGCGACCTCGTCCGCGGCATCGCGCCGGCGATCCTCATGGACCGCGGACTCGTCCCCGCGGTGACCGCGCTCGCCGGGCGCTCCCCCGTTCCCACGACGATCACGAGCAGCCTCGACGATACCGAGCGGCTGCCCGAGAGCGTCGAACGCGCCGCGTACTACGTGATCGCCGAGGCCCTCGCCAACGTCGCCAAGCATGGCTCGGCGAAGCGCTGTGAGATCCGCGTCCGACGGGACGACGCGTCCCTGGTCATCGAGGTACGCGATGACGGGTCGGGCGGTGCGAGGATCGTCCCGAACGGAGGGCTGGCGGGACTCGCGGACCGGGTCGAGGCGCTCGACGGACGACTCAGGATCGACAGTCCCGCAGGCGGTCCGACGACGATTCGCGCCGAGATCCCGTTGCGGGCAGCCGCGCCCGGAATGACTCCCGGCCTCGCGGCCCCGGCCGCTCCGACCGCTCCGACCGCTCCGACCGTCCCGGATCAGCCGCCGAGGTAGGTCAGGACCGCCAGCACCCGTCGGTGGGCGTTCTCGGAATCCGACAGGTCGAGCTTGCCGAAGATGTTCGTGATGTGCTTCTCCGTGGCGCCCTCGCTGATCCCGAGAACCGTGGCGATCCCGAGGTTCGTCCGGCCCTCGGCCATCGCGGCAAGGACCTCCCGCTCGCGCGGCGTGAGGCCCTCGAGTCGATCGTCAGCGTGGCGGCGCACCATGAGCTGGGAGACCACCTCGGGATCGAGGGCGGTCCCGCCGCGGGCCACGCGCCGTAGCGCATCGACGAACTCGCGGATGTCGGCGACGCGGTCCTTGAGCAGGTAACCGACGCCGCCGGCGCGGTCGGCGAGCAGCTCCGTCGCGTACTGGCCCTCGACGTACTGGCTGAGCACGAGGACGGGCGATCCGGGGACGCGGCGGCGGGCCTCGATCGCGGCTCGCAGGCCCTCATCGCGCTGGGTGGGCGGCATCCGCACGTCGACGACGGAGACGTCCGGCCGATGCTCGACGACGGCGTCGATGAAGCTCGGGCCGTCGCCCACCTTGGCCACGACCTCGAAACCCGATTCGAGGAGGACGCGGGCCAGGCCCTCGCGGATGAGCGCCGAATCCTCGGCGATGACGACGCGAAGGGGAGGATCGGCGCTCGGCGCAGGATCGGTCACGATCGACGCGCGATGACGGCGCCGTTGGCAAGCGTGAGCATGGATCTGAGTCTAGACCGTGCGATGGGCGACGAGCCGGCCGCTACCATCGCGAGCATGAGGTCGACCGAGATCGCGGTTCGGACCGGGCGCCGCCCGGGGCTGTTCGACATCACGTCGGAGTGCGAGCGATTCGTCACGAGCGCGACCAGCGGGGGCGGCAGGAGCGGCCCAGGCCTGGCCGAAGACGCGGATGATGGTTCCGGCGCTGGCTCCGGCGACGGCTCCGGCGACGGCCTGCTCACGGTCTTCGTGCCCCACGCCACGTGCGGGATCGTGATCATGGAACTCGGGGCCGGGTCCGAGACGGACCTCATGGCCACGCTCGAACGGCTCCTCCCCCGCGACGACCGGTGGCGCCACCGCCACGGCTCGCCGGGGCACGGCGCGGATCACGTCCTGCCGCTCCTCGCTCCCCCGTCGATCACGGTCCCGGTCATCGCCGGCCGCCTCGCGCTCGGGACCTGGCAGTCGATCGCGCTGCTGGATACGAACGCGGACAACGACACGCGGCGGGTCCGGCTGACGCTCGCCGATTGACGCGGCGCGCCGCCGGGTCGCGCAGCCGGATTGCGCCGCCGGGTCGCGCCGCCGGGTCGTTCGCGAGTGGGCGTATCCTCGATCGAGAGACGATGACGAACTCGGCGAGCGCAGCAGCAATCGCGAGCGCAGGTGCGATCGCAGTCGACTGGCGCGCCCGGCTCAACGGCGATCCCGTGCCCTGGCTGCTCGACGAGGATGAGCCGGCGGTCCGGCATCGGGCGCTCCGGGAGCTCCTCGACAAGCCCGCCGACGATCTCCAGGTCGTCGCGGCCCGGCGGCTGGCGATGACCTCGGACCCGATCGCGACGATCCTCGCCGCCCAGGATCCCGAGGGCTGGTGGGTCTACCCGGGCGCCGGCTACGGACCGAAATACAGCGGCACCGTGTGGTCGTTCATCTTCCTCGACCAGCTCGGCGCGGATGGCGCGGACCCGCAGATCCAGGCGGCCTGCGAGTACGTGCTCGAGCAGACCCAGGCTTCGAACGGGGGCTTTGCGTGGGCCGGTGGCAAGGTGTCGGCCCGGCCGTCGAACGTGGCCCACTGCCTCAACGGCAACATGCTGCGCGCGCTCATCGGGTTCGGCCGGCTCGACGACGAGCGGGTCCAACGGTCGATCGCGTGGCAGGCCGCCTCGATCACCGGCGAAGGCGACATCCGCTGGTATCGATCGGCCACGTCCGGCCCGGGCTTCCAGTGCGCGATCAACGAACACCTGCCGTGCGGCTGGGGGGCGGCGAAGGCCGTTCTTGCGCTGACCCGCATCCCGCCGCGGCGGCGAACGGCGGCGGTCCGGCGTGCCCTCGACGCCGGCGTCGAGTTCCTGCTCTCGGTGGATCCCGCGAGCGCCCGCTACCCGATGGGCTGGGGCAACACCGAACCGTCCGACAAGTGGTTCAAGCTCGGCTTTCCGAGTGGCTACGTGGCCGACATCCTCCAGGTGATGGAGGGGGTCTGCGAGGCGGGACATGGCGGTGATCCGCGGCTCGCGAACGCGGTCGACTGGTTGCTCTCGCAGCAAGACAAGGATGGCCGCTTCCCGAACCACTACCGCTACACGGGCAAGATGCACATCGACATCGACCGGGGTCGGGGCCCGAGTCGCTGGGTCACGCTCCGGGCCGCGCGGGTTCTGAAGATGGCTGCCGAGGCGGCGTCCACACCGGGCTAGCCGGCTACGTCCCGTCGATGTAGCCGGGCGCCTTCGCAGCCTGGGCCTTGACGCGGTCGAACACGGTGGCGTACTCCGCACCGATCGCCGACCAGACCATCCCGCGGCTGTATGCATGGGCACGCTTGCCGATCGCGGCGCGGCGTGACGGATCGGCCAGGAGCCCGTTGAGCGCCGCGGCCATCTGCGTGGGTTCTGCCGGCGAAACCAGGACGCCGCGCTGCTTGTCCAGGAGATCTGCGGCGTAAGCGAACGGCGTCGACACGACGGGGCGACCGGCGCCCATCGCGTACGACAGCGTGCCCGAGACCGTCTGGGCGAGATCCGGGTAGGGCGTCACGAACAGGTCCGCGGCCTCGAGCCAGCGAGTGAGCTCCACCCTGCCGACATATCGATCGACGAGTCGAACGTGGTTGCCCATGCCCAGCTTTGCCGCGCGCGCCACGAGGCTCGTGCGGTAGGCCTCGCCCTTGCTGCGCGCGATGTCGGGATCGGTTGCGCCTACGATGACGAAGATCGCCTCGGGATGCGCCGCCACGACGGCCGGCATCGCATCGATGACCAGTTCGTAGCCCTTGGCCGGGCTCAGCAGGCCGAAGCTCAGGATGACCTTGTGGCCCTCGAGCCCGACGGCGGGCTTGATCGTCTCGGGATCGACGTACGGCAGGTCCGGGACGCCGTGGTGGATGACATCGATGTAGCGCGGCTTCACGCCGTACTCGCTCGTGAGGAGTCGGGCGGCCGACTTCGACATGACGACCGTGCCGGCGACGGTGCCGATCAACTCGGAGAGGATCGCGCGCTGCCGGTCGGACGGCTCGGGCAGGACCGTGTGGAGCGTCGCTACCGACGGGACGCTGAGCGCACGGACGAAATCGAGGACGTACTCGCCGTCCTGCCCGCCCCAGATGGAGTAGTCGTGCTGGATCGAAACGATGTCGACACAGTCGCTGACCGCACGCGCCGTGGAGGTGTGATCGGCTCGCTCGTCGGGTCGGATCCGGTGATGGACCTCCACGGGATAGGACATGCCGCGCTCGGCCGACAGGAGGCCGACGACCTCGCGCCCACCCATGGTCGCGGACAGGTTGTGCGTGAATGTCGCGATGCCGCAGCGTCGTGGGGGGTACGTGGACGCGAAGGCGATCCGAGCGATAGGTCTACCGTCCTCTCGATCGAACGATCGATGGCGCGGCCCCGGGGTTGAGACGGATCTCGGGGGAGAAGAGAAAAGCGGCCGATCCTGGGATCGACCGCTCTTGTCAGCTACTTAGGCTGCGCGAACCTTGGATGCGCGCGGGCCCTTGGGGCTCGCTTCGACTTCGAACTCAACCGCTTCTCCGCCATTGAGGCGATCGAAGTTGAGCGAGGAGTCGAGTCCGTCGCGGTGGAAGAAGTATTCCTTCCCGTCCTCGGCGGCGATGAAGCCGAAGCCGCGATCGGCAACGACCTTCTTGATGGTACCGGTGGTCATGATGACCTCCTACGCTTCCCGAACTTAGGACAGCAGACGCACGGTCCGTTCGAGAAGAGGGGTCGACCACGCGGAGCATCGCCACACAGTGAGGCGAGGCATCACCATAGCACACGCGGCCACGAATTACTCCTGCCGGCACGGATCACTCCTGCCCCACGGATCACTCCTGACTCCTGTCCCACGGATCAGTCCTGACTCCTGTCCCACGGATCAGTCCTGACTCCTGCCCCACGGATCACTCCTGCTCGGCGTGCGGGCACGCGTGCGCGCGCACGCGTGCGCGCGCGCCACCTCGATGCGTGGCTGTGCGAGGAATTGCCCGGGCTCGAGGCCAAGAGCCGGGGCCTTGGTCGGGCGCCTTGGTCGGGCGCCGGCCCTGAACAGCCGAAGTTTCGTGCCATATAGCAATCACACTGCTGGTAAGCACGGCCGGTCAGGGTTGGACAGGGTCCGAGACCGCGAGTCGTGCGTGAACCGCGGCGATCCGAGGTCGCTCCTGGCCGGAATCGCATCGATTCGCTGATTACCAGCAACCTGGTTCGTAGGTGTCACGGATCCGTGGGTTTGAGCACCGAAATCGCGATTACCAGCAACCTGGTTCGTAGGTGTCACGAAAAGCCGCGGGTTGGAGCCGCGCGGGGCACGCGCGGGGCACTCGGGGCTCGCTGGACGCGGTCGGGACGCGGTCGGTCCCGGGCTCGGGACGCTCGGGGCTCGGGACGCGGTCGGTCCCGGGCTCGGGACGCGGTCTGGCCACGCGGCTCTGGGCGCACGCGGCTCTGGGCTCGGGCCCGGGCCCGGCCCGCGGCGAATGAACTCGATGCTCCGTGTGCGCTAATCTCGCGGTCACGCATTCCGCTGGAGGCGCCGTTGATCTGCGCGAATTGCGGCACCGATAACCGGGCGGGACGAAAGTTCTGCGGCGGTTGCGCAGCACCTCTCGCCGTAGCCTGCCCGAACTGCGGAGCTGCCAACGAACCCGACATGCGGTTCTGCGGCGATTGCGCCACGCCCCTGGCCGGGGCGGCAGCCCGAACGGGCGCGGCGGCAGGCGCAGCCGGCGCGGGACGGCCGGGCGGCGCGGCAGGGGTCGGACCGGGCGGCGCGGCAGCCGGCGCGGCACGGCCGGGCGGCGCGGCAGGGGTCGGACCGGGCGGCGCGGCAGCTCCGGCCGGGCTGGCATCGACGTCGCCCGCGGCAGGGCCGGGGGGCGCGGCAGGCGCGGGAATTGGAGCTTCGGTCGCCGAGCGTCGGCTCGTTTCCATCCTGTTCTGCGACCTGGTCGGGTTCACCGCACTGGCCGAGGGCCGCGATGCCGAGGACACCCGCGAGCTTCTGACTCGCTACTTCGACCTGTCACGCGACGTGATCGAGCGCTATGGCGGGACGGTCGAGAAGTTCATCGGCGATGCGGTCATGGCCGTGTGGGGAGCGCCCGTCACCCACGAGGATGATGCCGAGCGCGCCGTACGGGCGGCACTGGATCTGGTCGATGCCGTGCGCGCGCTGGGCCCTGCCATCGAGGCTCGCGCCGGGGTGCTCACCGGTGAGGCCGCCGTCACGCTGGGTGCCACGAACCAGGGCATGGTCGCCGGCGACATCGTGAACACGGCGAGTCGGCTCCAATCCGCGGCGGCACCCGGCACGGTCCTCGTCGGCGAAGCGACCCAGCGTGCGGCATCTCAGGCGATCGCCTTCGAAGCGGCCGGCGAGCAACACCTCAAGGGGAAGTCCGCCCCGGTCCCGGCATGGCGCGCGGTTCGGGTCGTCGCCCAGGTCGGTGGTCGCAACCGGTCGGACACGCTGGAGGCCCCGTTCGTCGGCCGTGACGACGACCTGCGCCTCTTGAAGGACCTCTTTCATGCGACGGGCCGCGAGCAGAAGGCCCGGCTCGTTTCGATCATCGGGCCGGCCGGGATCGGCAAGAGCCGCCTCGCCTGGGAGTTCCACAAGTACACCGACGGGATCATCGATACGGTCTGGTATCACGAAGGCCGCTCCCCGGCGTATGGCGACGGGATCACGTTCTGGGCACTCGGCGAGATGGTCCGCCGGCGCGCCGGCCTGCACGAGTCGGACGACGAGGCGACCACCCGCACCAAGATCGCGGCGAGTGTCGCCGAGCACGTGCCCGATCCCGACGAGCGCAAGTGGATCGAGCCGGCCCTGCTCGCGCTCCTGGGCATCGAGACGGGGATGGGCGCGGACCAGCTCTTCGGGGCGTGGCGGACGTTCTTCGAGCGGCTCTCGGCGACCGCGCCGGTGCTCATGGTCTTCGAGGACTTCCACTTCGCCGACGGCGGCCTGATCGACTTCGTCGACCATCTCATGGAGTGGAGCCGAGGCTATCCGATCTCGGTGGTTACCCTGGCCCGGCCCGAACTCCTCGAGCGACGGCCCGAGTGGGGCGGCGGCAAGCGCAGCTTCACCTCGATCTTCCTGGAGCCGCTGTCCCAGGACGCGATGCGCGAGCTCCTCATCGGGCTCGTTCCCGGGCTGCCGAGTGACGCCGAGAAGGCGATCGTGGCCCGAGCGGACGGCATCCCGCTTGTACGCCATCGAGACCGTGCGGATGCTCGTTGCCGAATGGCCGGCTGGTCCTCGATGGCGACGCCTATCGGCCGGTCGGCGACCTTTCGACACTCGCGGTCCCCGAGACCCTGACCGCACTGATCGCGTCCCGGCTCGATGGGCTGCCAGCCGAGGATCGAGCCTTGATCTCCGACGCCGCCGTGCTCGGCCAGAGCTTCGGCCTCGAGGGCCTGGCCGCCCTCAGCCAGGTGCCCGCGGCGGAACTCACCGACCGTCTGCACTCCCTGGTCCGTCGCGAGTTCCTCACCCTGATCTCGGATCCGCGCAGCCCCGACCACGGCCAGTACCTGTTCGTCCAGGCGCTCATCCGCGAGGTCGCCTACAACAGCCTCGCGAAACGCGACCGGAAGACGCGCCACCTCGCCGCCGCCCGGTTCTTCGAGAGCCTCGATACCGACGAGATCGCCGGTGCCCTCGCAGGCCACTACCTGGCCGCCTATCAGAACAGCGCCGAGGGAGCGGAGGCCGACGCGCTCGCAGGGCAGGCCCGGATCGCGCTGCGAGCGGCTGCCGACCGCGCGACTTCGCTCGGGTCCCATGGATCCGCGCACCAGTCCCTCGAACAAGCGCTGACGGTGACCACCGACCCACGCGAAACTGCCGAGATCCTGGGGCAGGCGGGAGAGGCTGCCGAGATGGACGGGCGCCACGAGGCGGCGGAGGCACACCTTCGCCGCGCGGTCGATCTCCGCAGGACGCTGGGAGACCGACCGGCGATCGCCGCCGCGCTCGCAGCCCTCAGCCGGCAACTCAGCGATATCTCGCACCCGCAGGACGCCCTCTCCCTCCTTGAGCCCGCGGCCGAGGAATTCGCCGACATCGCGACCGACCCTGCCGGGATCGCCGTGATGAGCCAGCTCGCCCGGGCTCACTTCCTGATCGGCGACGATCGTCGAGCGATCGAGGTCGCCGACCTGGTCCTGGAGGCTGCCGAGCACGCCGATCTCAAAGCGCTCATCGCCGACACCCTGATCACGAAGGGCTCGGCCCTTGGGACGATCGGGCGGGTCATCGAGGGCAGCGCGATCGTCATCGCGGGGCGGGATGTCGCCGCTCAGCTGGGCCTGGTGGCGACCGTCCTGCGTGCGTTGAACAACCTGAGCGGCTATCAGGGGGATGTCGATCCGCGCCTCGCCGAGAAGACCGCGAACGAAGGCCTTGCGCTGGCGCGTCGGCTCGGCGCTCGTCGCTGGATCCCGAACATGCTGAGCGGCCGATGGGAGCAGCTCGTCCGTTTCGGCGACTGGGAGACCATCCGATCCGAAATGGCCGAGGCGCTGACCGACGAGTGGGAGGACACGGATCGAGCGACGCTGCTGACCACGCTCGTGCAACTTGGAGCGATGCGAGGTGAAGCGCCAGACGAAGGCCTCGCGGAACTCCGTGGGCTCATCGGTCGGTTGGATGATCATCAGCTCGACGCGAATCTCGTGCTCACCGAAGCCTGGGTCGCGCTCGCATCGGGCGACCTCGAGGCGGCTGCGAGCGAGTTCCGTCGTTCGGTCACGATCTGGCCAGTGGCCATGCAGGTGGCCCTGCCCCAATCCGCGCGAGCCACGCTCTGGGCCGGGGAATTGGCTGCGGCCGCGGACGACCTCGTCGCGCTGACCGCTGCCGGGCTCCACGGACCAGCCCTCGCGGCCGCCCTGAAGACCGTCGGGGCCGGGATCGCCGCTCGCGAAGGGCGAACGGCCGACGCGATGTCCGGTTTCCGAGGTGCCCTGCGAGCGTGGCGCGACCTGGGGCTCACCTGGGACGAGGCCCTATGCGGGCTCGACATGGCCATCCTTCTCGACGTGACCGACCCGGAGGTTCGAACCGCGGCCGAGTCCGCACGCGAGATCCTCGTTCGGCTGGAGGCGATGCCCATGCTCGCCCGGCTCGATGCAGCGCTTGCCCGCAGCGGTGAAGTCGCGTCGGAGCCCGACCCGGCAACACGCGGCGCCGAGGCCGGGGACGCCCCCACGACCGACGCCCCGGTGATGGACACGTCAGCCACGCGCTGACGAGCCGACACGACGCACGTCTCGACCGGACTCTCGACGGGCGCGACGGGCGTCCGCAGCGGCTGGCCCGAGCGGCCGCCGGCCGGAACCTAGCGAGATCGTGCCTCGGCGCTGCCACCCAGCGAGCCCGCCCGGTCCACGACGACACCCGCGGCATTCAGGCCGGAGATCGTCGCCGCCTCGATGCACCCGACGTTCCACTCCGTGCGCGTCCAGTCGCCCGTGAGCACGAGGTTGGAGCAGCCCGACTCGTCGGCGCCAAGGCGATAGCGGGCGGTCCCGGGCAGCGACAGGACGTAGCGCTCGGTGGGATCGATGTTCGCCCGGAGGAACTGCGCCTCGAGCCTCGCCGGCCCGTCAGGTCCCGACGTCTCTGGGGGCCCCGAGGCCGCTGAAGGCCCGGGCGGGACGTGGAGCGCGGACCAATCGAAGCCGCCCCCTCGTGCCGCGGCCCGCGGCCACAGCGACGGCCCGTGGTCGTTGAGCCAGCGCGTGACCAGCGCGACGACCTCCGCTCGAGCCTCCGCCGGGACGGCAGCGTCCGACGGCCTGCGCGCCGCCCAGTCACCAGGCAACGGCCCGCACACGTACTGGACCGATCCCGGCCGCGATCCGGCCGGCCAGCCCTCGCGCTGGATCGTGTCGGTGCGATCCGCCCACACATCGAGCGGTTCCGGGGCCGCATCGGCCGGGACCGGGCCACGCGTCCAGCCAAGCTCCTGGAGGTTCGGAGTCATCCAGAGCTGCGCGGCCACGGTCTGGTTCGTGGCGAGGTGCGCGAACATGTCCGCCCACGCGCGGTGTTTCGCGACGAGGTCGGTCGCGATCGGCTTCACGGCCGCCAGCGAGATGCCGAGCACGACCTGATCGAAATCGGCCCCGGCGTGCAGCACGGTCTTCCCGGCGTCGGGGCGCTGGGCCCAGTGCGACTCGAGATTCACGCCGCGCAGCCGCTCGGCGTCGCCGGTGGCCAACTGGTCGTACAGGGGCTCGATCGGCCAGCACGGCAACCCATCGACGTCGATCAGCGGGCGATAGCCGTCGAGCGTGCCGTCGGCGAGCGCCGCCTGGCGACCCATCTCCACGCGCTCCACGCGGGTCCCGTCGGCCGACAGAACGAGCCGGTCGACCCGATGGAAGAATGCGAACTTGACCCCACGCTTCGCGAGCACCTCGTAGATCGGCGCGACGACCACCTCGCCCATCCCCGCACGCATCTCGTACAGGACGGCACCCTTGTAGGTCATCGCCAATCGGAGGACGGCCGCGATGGCCACGCCGGCCGAGAAGCTCGGCCGCGCGATGTCGCCGTCTTCGTAGGCGAAGTAGAGGTCGTACAGCGCCCGGATCGGGCTGGACTCCACGGTCTCTGGTTGCGCGCCATGCCGGCGGAACCAGGCGCGCACGTCCTCGCCGTCGATGGCCTCGAACCCCTTGCCGGGCACGCCGTCCGCGACGAGGCCGCCGATGAGCGTCAGCCCGAGGTCCAGCTCGATGATCATCCGCCGGACGCTGTCGCTGTGGGCCTCGGATGCGAGGCGATGGAAGAGCCACGTCCTGATCGCGCCAGCCAGCCAGCCGATCCCCCGGTGGACGTCTGGATGGTGGGCCTTCGGATCGCGAGGGACCGACTGGACGAGGCGGAGCAGCGTGTGGACGAGCGTCTCGGGTGCGTTGGCGAGCTGGCTCGGCAGGTGCTTCTGGAGCCAGCCGGGAATGCCTCCGCCGGTCGCGTGGGCCGCGCCGTTGGCGGGACTCGCGACATGGGGTGCGACGTGCAGGATCCCCTCTACGACGTGGACCAGCGACTCGACGAGCATGACGAGCATGTCCCACGGGGTCAGGAATTCGCCACCGGACCCGGGCGCGGCAGGGTTCGGAGGAAACCACATCGGCCAGACCGACCAGCGTCCGTCGACAAGCTCGAAGTAGGGCGTCTCGTTCTGTGCCTGGAACGCCGATTCGAGCGTCGCGAACGGTGCCGTCGGCGGTCGTCCGAGTTCCTCGTAGCAGGAACGGAGCATCGCGAACGCGCGGTCGTAGCAACCGAACCACACGTGAAGACCGTGCTCCTCGATGCGGCCCCCGATCTCGAGGTTCCGGCCGCTCGCGCCCTTGCCGCCGAGCCGCCAGCCGAGCTGGTAGACGGTGATGTCGTAGCGGTCCTGCCAGCCGGGCTGGCTCGTCAATTCGACCGCCGTGGCCAGGGAGGCGATGCCGCCGCCGAGGATCGCGATCCGCTGCCGAACCGGTGTCATCATGGCTGCTCCCGTGCCTCCATCGACCGGCTATTCGCAAGCCTCCGTCGGCAGTAGAGTCTGACGCGATGGATGCGTCCGCGTGGGGGCCATATGTACCCGCGCGACTGGTCGACCGGCTCCGGGAAATGCCGGACGCCGCGCCGGATCAGCGTGAGTGGCGCTCGCATGCCGCCGTCATGGTGGTCGACATCACCGGGTTCACGGCGCTCACGGAACGACTTGCGCAGGAAGGACCGGGCGGCGCCGAGATCCTCGCCGATCTGGTCAACACGACATTCGGCACGATCATCGACGAGGTCGCGGCGACCGGGGGCGATATCGGCCAGTTCGCCGGCGACGCCGTCGTCGCGTTGTGGCCGGCCGACCCGGCCGACCCCGGGCCGGCGGTCCGGCGTTCGATCGCCTGCGGCCACGCACTCCAGGTCGCGATCGGGGCGACATCGACTCCCGCGGGGATCCAGATCCGGGTCCGCGCCGGCATCGCCAGCGGCGATGTCTGGAGCGGGACCGTGGGCGGCGTCGAGGGCGCCTGGCGCTATGTGATCGGATCCACGCCGGTCGTCGACGCGGGTGTCGCGGCATCTCGCGCCCAACCCGACCAGGTCGTGGCCACCGTTCACGCGGCGGCAGCAGCGGCCGTCTCGGGAACGGCCCTGGATGACCGCCACGTGTGGATCGCACGGCACGACGTGGTCGACGATCCGGCGCACACGCCGGCGCACGCTCTCGCGCATGCAGCGCACGCACCCGCGCACGCGGAGCGCGCACCCGCGCAGGTCACGCACCCGGTGGCAGCCGACCAGCTTGCGGCGTACCTCCCGCGAGAGCTCATCGGGCGCATCCAGGCCGAGCCGTCGGGCTGGCTGGCCGAGTTCCGCCGCGTCTCTGCGATGTTCGTCGCCATCGCCGACCTCGACTACACGGGCGATCGAGCCCTCCCCGTCCTCCAGTCCGCCGCGGTCGCGGCGCAGTCGGCGATCGAGCGGTACGGCGGCAGCCTCAATCAACTCGTCGTCGAGGACAAGGGCACGGTCATCGTCGCGGCCTGGGGCCTGCCCGACCGGACCCATGAAGACGACGCGGCGCGGGCAGTCCTCGCGGCGCAGGCCATCGTCGAGGCGCTCACCCGTCTCGGACTGCGGGCGGGAGCCGGGGTCGCATCCGGGCGTGCGTTCTGCGGTGTCCGCGGCAACGCGATCCGTCGCGAATACGCGGTCCTCGGCGACGTCATGAATACCGCGGCTCGCCTCATGCAGGCGGCCGATGGCGATGTGCGTGTCGACGCGTCGACCGCCCGCGACGTGGATGCGCGCGTGCGCATGGAATCGCTGGGCACGATGGCCGCCAAGGGGAAGGCCGCGGCGCTCGCGGTGTATCGGCCGCTCCCGTCGATCGCCGACCTCCCGCGCGGCACGCCGCTCGACGGCGCCGGCCAGCCGTCGGGGCCGATCGCGAGACCCTCGAGGATGGGTTCGCAGTTCATCGGGCGCGACGCGGAATGGGCGATCATGGCGGAGCGCGTCGAGGCCCTCCGTTCGACCGGACGAGGCGGGGTCATCGCGATCGTGGGCGAACCCGGGATCGGCAAGTCGTCGCTCATCGGCCGCCTTGCCCAGGACGCCGCCGGCGCGCGTCACGTCCGCGGCGAGTCGGATGCGATCGAAGAGTCGACGCCCTACTACGTCTGGCGCCAACCGCTCCTCGAGCTGCTCGGCGGCGGGCTCGCGGCCGAGGGGTCGGACGTTGCCGGGGTGGACGGCGCTGGGCTCGGAACGGTGGTGCTCTCGGCCCTGGCCGACGACCCGGTGCTCAGCGCGCGCGCGCCGCTTCTCGACGCGATCCTGCCGATCGAGCTGCCCCAGACCCCGCTCACGTCGGGCATGGACAGCCTCGTTCGAGCGGATGCGGTCCGCGACCTCGTCGTCCACCTCCTCGGCCGAGTGTCCCGGGCCGAGCCGATCATCGTCGTGCTCGACGACGCCCACTGGATGGATTCGTCGTCCTGGACCCTGGCGCTCGCGGTCGCTCGCCGCGTTCCCAGCGTCCTCCTCGTCCTCGCGACCCGTCCGATGTCCGATCCGGTCCCGCTTGAGTTCGGGCGATTGCTCGACGAGCCCGGTGCCGTTCGGATCGACCTTGAGCCCCTCGGTGAGGATGCGGCCCTCGCGCTCGTTCGATTCGGACTCGGCGTCGATGAGCTGCCGCCGGCGATCGAAGCGTTCGTCACCGAACGCGCCGAGGGCAATCCGTTCTTCAGCGAACAGCTGGCGTTCGCGCTGCGCGACAGCGGCTACCTCGTCATCGATGGCCGGGTCGGGCGACTCGCGCCCGGGGTGACGGACCTCTCGGCGCTGGACATCCCGCAGACGGTCCAGGGCGTCGTCACCAGCCGCATCGATCGTCTGTCCCCGTCCGAGCAGCTGACCCTCAAGGTGGGCAGCGTCATCGGGCGCCTCGTTCGGATGCGGATCCTTGGCGAGGTGCATCCCATCGAGCGCCAGGAGGAGCAGCTGAAGGCCCACCTGGACAACGCCGGGCGGCTCGACCTCACGACCCTTGCGGCCCCCGCGCCCGATCTGGCGTATCTGTTCAAGCACGTCATCACACAGCAGGTCGCCTACGACCTGCTGGTCTACGCCCAGCGGCGTCCGTTGCATCGCGCGGTGGCCCTCTGGTACGAGACGTTCGCCGGCGACCTGGAGCCACACCTGCCGCTCCTCGCGTACCACTGGGGGCGGGCCGAGGAGACCGACAAGGCGCTCGAATACCTCGAGCGATCCGCGCGCCAGGCACTCGGGCAGCATGCCAACGTCGAAGCGCTGCGCTCCATCGACCAGGCCCTTGCACTCGATTGGCCAAGGGCCGGCCGGCCGGTCCCGAGCGCCGCGGGCGGTGGGAGCGCTGGGCGGGCATCGCATACGTCAAGACCTCGCGCTATCGCCTCGCCCGGGAGCCCTTCGAAAACTCACTTCGGCTCAGCGGCTCGCGACTGCCACGGAACCGCGTGGGCCTGGGCCTGGCCCTCGCGCGCGAGCTCATCATCCAGATCGGCCAGCGGATCTGGATGCCCAGCCTCCCGGTCGACCGCCGGGAGCCTGCACGTGAACAGTCGGAGACGTACCGCTACGTCACCGAGGTGATGTATTGGGCCAACGATGTGCCGGCGTTCGTCCACGCGATCCTTCGGGCACTCAACACGGCGGGGCCCGCCGGCGATTCGCGCGAACTCGTCGTCACGCTCAGCAACTTCCGGTTCCTGTTGGGACTCGTCGGCCTGCGACCGATCGGCCGCTACTACCGGCGCCTCGTCAACGCGACGAGCGCCCGGGTCGGCGACGCCGATGCCGAGGCGTACGCCGTCTTCCTCGAATCGATCATCGGCATCGTGGAGGCCGACTGGGATCGGGCCCGAGCCGATGCCGAGCGAGCGGCAGAGATGTTCAAGACGATCGGCGACCGGATGCGCTGGCACACGAACTTCTCCCTCATCGGCTTCGCGCACCTCCACCAGGGCTGGTTCGATCGCGCCCGGCCGTACTTCGAAGAGGGGTTGCGCGCGATCGGTCCGGACGGGGCCCGTCAGGCGCGGATCTGGAGCCTGGGTGCCCTGATCGCCACGGACCTGGCCCGCGGGGCGGTCGACCCGACGCACGTCGACACGCTCGAAGGCCTGCTCGGACCCGACGTCGACGTGAGCGACGAGATCTGGGTACGCGGGCTCGTGGCCGAGGCGCGGCTCCGGTCGGGCGACGTGGACGGAGCCGCGGCCCACGCGCGAGCAGCGGTCCCGTTGATTCGGCACTTCCCGCCGGCCTCGTGGCATACCTACCTGGGCAGTGCGAAGACCGCCGAGGTGCTCCTCCAGCTCTGGCGCGCCGAGAGTCTGGCTCCCAGCCGCACGCGCCAGAGCATCTGGGCGCGTGATGCGCGCGGGGCTGTGGGCGGACTCAACCGCTTTGCCTGGTTCAATCGGGACGCGCGCCCTCGTGCGGCGCTCCTGTCGGGCCACGCCGCCCTCATGTCCGGCAAGACCGACGATGCGATCCGCACGTGGCGACGGAGCGCCCGCCTCGCGGCGCGGCTCGACATGCCGTTCGACGAGGCGCTCGCCCTCGAGGCGCTGGCGACGACGCGGCCCGTGGGTGACCCGGCGCGGGAACGGGATCTCGAGCGGGCGGCGGCGCTGCTCGCGCCGCTTGGCGCGACGGAGGTCGCCGAGCGGGTCAACGCCCTCCGCGCCGCCGCCGGATCCCTGGTCGCCGCCTGAGGCCTTCGAGCGACGTCGCGATCCACTGGATCGCGTGCAGGATCCTGGGCGGACGAGGATCCCACGGCAGCCCCTGCGCGTAGCGTCGCGCATCGTGCCAGCGGAGCGGCGCGATCACCCAGGGCTGGTAGAGACTCCAGACGCCACATGGCCGCGCCCGGCTGTTCGTGGCATCGATGATCCCGTTGACGGCGCGTCGAGCGGCCTCGTTGGCTGCCTCCATCGTCGCGAGGTTCGTGTTCGTCCGGACATAGTCCGAGGCAAGGAACAGGTTCGGGATGCGGGTCGAGGCGGTCGGCCGGATGGCCCAGCGGCCGGCCTTGTTCACGAGCAACGGCTCTGCGTTCTCGAGATGGTCGCCCACTTCGGCGATGTCGCGATCGAGGTACCAACCGCGGAGCATCGCGTCGGTCAGGACCTCGTTGCCGTCGACGTTGAGGCACGCCTTGATCTGCGCCCACACCTCGTCGGCGATCTGTTGCGGCGTGCAGCAGCGCGCCGGCAACCGGCGTGGCCCGGGGCCGGGCTCGGCAACCCCATCGCCCGGCTGGACCGGATCGGCACACTCACCGCGGGGTTCGTGGTCCAGGATCCCCGGGGTCTCCCAATCGGAGATGTCGACCGAGAGGATGTCGCGGACCGTGCCGTCGCCGTAGTCGGCAAGCCGGTACTTCGTCCAGAACTGGGCCTGGGAGATGGAGGTCAGGGCCCACGGCGTATCGATGTAGGTCACGTGGCCGTTGATGACGTCGACTTCACGATCCAGGTAGAACTGGATCCCGGTCATCCAGGCGACGTCGTCGGCCAGCGTTCGAATGCCGGCGAGGATCGGGTCGGCATCCACCATCGCGTCGGTGAGCAGGCGGTTCATCCGCTCGACGGGAACGGCAGCGACGTAGTAGTCCCCGGTGACCACCGAGGTCGTGCCGCCTTCGTTCACGGTCACCCCGGTGATCCGGCCATCGACGCAATCGATGCCCACGACCTCGGCGTCCAGGTGGTAGTCGACCCCCTGCTTCCTGAGGTGCGCGAGCCACGGCGTCAGCCAGACATCGTTCGTGGGTCCGTTCAGCAGCCGATCGCCGCTCGTGCCCGGGCGCGTCGTGGCGAAGATGAGCTCGGTGAGGACCGTGCCGCCGACGGCCGTACTGGCTTCCTTGGGGGTGGCCGCGACGAGCGAGCGGGTGAGGCCCCGAGCGAGGATGTCGCGGAAGGCCTGCGATCGCTTGTCGGAGCCCAGGTACGTGAACCAGGGGAGGCGCTCGTACTCCTGAAGACCGCGGATCTCGCTGCTCGTGATCAGCTGCCAGACCCGCGCCGCGAATTCGGTGATGTCTTCCTCGGTCAATCCGAGGCCGCGGGCCGAACCGGCATCGCGCGCGAGCACCTCGAGGTCCCCGATGGATCGCGGGAACCAGGCCGGCATGACGATCGGGGTTCGACCGGTGCGGGCGATCTCATCGCGGCTCGCCTCGACGAGGTTCTGGAACGCGTTGCGCCCATCGCCGACGGGGACGCGCTTCATCGTGTCGGTGACGTGGCGATAGAAGCGCGGGAAGAACCGGAAGCCGTGTTCGCCGGGCAGATCCGACCGGCCATCCGTGCCGGTGCCTGCCTTCAGCACGCTGCGCGCCTTGCCGCCAGGGAGCGATTGCCGCTCGAAGACGCGAACCGTGTACCCACGTTCGACGAGCTCGTGGGCCGCGCTCATCCCGGCCACTCCGCCACCGACCACGATCACCGTCGTCACCTGGCCTGCGCTCCTCGCTCCCTACGGCTATCGGCGACAGGGTAGCGCCCCCGGGTGAGCGAATCTCAGCGATCGGCGCAGGGGCGAAGGTGCCGTTCCTCCGCTGCCGAGCGTGCCAGCCAAGTGATCACCTGCGGTGCTTTCGCCTATGCGGAACGATCGATCGCATCGCGACCGTCAGTCGGGTCGAGCCCAGCTGAGGGACGCCTGCCGCGACACATGGCCTGCACATGGAGGCCTACCCGACGCTCGCGGCTCGCGACCTTGTACATGTCGCCACGTGGCTCCAGGAAGGGATCGCCGATATCGTCAGCCCAGACCGCGGATTTCGACCTCGTCTCCGGGATCCGCAGGATCGACCCGGCGGACGCCACGACGACCTGAGCCCGGGTGGCGGCGGGCACCGAGTCGGGTCAAGCGCCGAATTGGGGCTAGCTCGAGTACGGCATCGATCCGATGTCCGCCGGAACCGCGACGCCGAGCTTGGTCATCACCTCGATCGCGGCCCGCTGGCCGCTTTCGACCCCGCCGTTCAGGTAGCCCTGGCTGTAGGTCGAGGTGTGCTCGCCGGCGAAGTGCACGTCGCCCTCGGGCAGGAGGTTGTAGCCCCAGAGTGTGCTCATCTGGCCCGGGCCGAATGCGGCGTACGAGCCATGGGCCCACGGATCGGACGGCCAGTCGTCGAGCCAGGCCCGCCCGTTGTAGCCAGCTGACAGATCCGGCACGGCCCGCTCCATCGCGGCGAGGACATCGCGGACCAGCTCGGGCGGTGCCTCCGCATGGGGGATCGCCACCCCGAACCGCGCGGCTCCCGCCCCACCCGAGTAGACGGTGATCAGACTGGCCGCGCCGCCGTCGGTCCCGGAGCTCTCCCACGAGCCGAAGAGTCCATCGACATGCTGCATCCCGCTGCTCCACACGCGCTCGCCCACGCGCCACGCATCGGGGTGCGCATCGAGCTGGAAGATCAGTTTCGTGTTCTGACCCATCGATTGCGACCGGATCGCCGACAGTCGCTCCTGGCTGAACCCGGCGTCCTCGAGATCGACGTCGCGGAGGGCGGTGAAGGGCACGGTCATCACCACGATGTCGGCGGAGACGGCCTCGCCCGAACCCGTGAACCGGAGCTCATACCCGCCGTTCGACGTCCGGCGCATCGCCTCCAGCGGCTGCTCGAGGGCGAGCGCTGCAGCAGGGAGGAGGTCGGCCATGAGCGCGGGCACCTGGTCGTTGCCACCGCGGATCGTGTAGCGCTCGTCTGCGCCGTCGTCGGGGAGCACGTAGTAGTCGAACCAGAGGGCCGCCGACAGGTCGCTCATCCCGAGCCCGTACCAGCCGATCATCCGGGCCTCGAGCACGCGACCCAGCGGCGAACCGGACACGCCGGGGACCTCGACATCGAGCCATTCGGCCATCGACATCTCGTCCATCGCCCGGCCATCGCGCGTCGCCGTCCCGTACGAGTAGGCGTCGTCGCTCGCGCCCGAGTCGCCGATCACGCCGATGCGCCGGCCCGCCGCGGTGATCGCGTCGACCACCGTTGCCTCTTCGCGGTTCCAATGGGATTCCTCCGTCACCGCACCGTCGACGACGTACGGCCACGCGGACCCGTCGATCCAGGCGTCCCACAGGTCGTCGAGCGGAAGCCCGAGCTCCCGGGCGAGACCGCGCAGGTGCACGTGGCGCGTGTCGATGAACTCCCCGCCGTGCTCGGCGATCTGCCCGTCGGCCCAAACGCGAGAGCTGAAGCAGCGGCCACCGATCCGGTCGCGCGCCTCGAAACAGCGGACCGCGATACCGGCCTGGGTCAGCCGGTACGCAGCCGTCAGGCCGGCGAGGCCGGCCCCGACGACCGCGACGCTCGGCCCATCCCCGGCGATGGGGGCGCTGGGCCGTGGCGTCTGCGCGTCACTCCGGAACGGGAGGCATGCGCTGGCCACGAGGCCCGCGCCGAGCATGCCGCCGGCACGCAACAGGTCGCGACGGGAGATGAGCCTGGCGTTCGCTCGGGCGTGTGCCTCATCCGCGGAGAGGCGGCGTCCGTCGCGCGCGAGCGCCTGCGCGTACGCGCGGGCAGCACGTTCGGAAGGCCGCGTCCGTCGCCCGGGCATGGCTCCCTAGAGGAACAGGGACCAGTTGTTCGTCACCGTCAACCAGGCACCCAGCACGGCCAGGATCCCCACCCCGGAACCGACCATGACGGGCCGGTAGTCGTGAGGGTCGGGCCGCGTCGCGCGGAATGAGTCCGGATCCGGTTCGCCGGCCGTCAGCCGAAGGGCCCAGACGGCCCCGGCAAGGCCGAGTGCGAGGCCGAATCCGGTGATCGCGAGGCTCGCCGGGATGCCGAAGATCCCGGGCTGGTTGATGAACATCGGCTCGAACATCAACGATCACGCTACGCCGCCCGCGGGTCGATGTCCAGACGCGATTCACCGGACCGAGAACGTCACCTGGAGATACGAGATCGCGTTCGTCAGCTGCGTGTCGCCCCACCGACGCAGTCCGCCGACATCGAGCGTCGAGAGGGCCGCCGGCGTCAGCGGCCGCACGCGCTCCGGCAGCGAGACGACGACGTCGGGTTCGACGCCCACCCGCCACACGCTTCGACCGTCGCGGGTCAGCCATTCCATCGTGCCGATCGACAGTTCGGAGCCATCCTGGAGCTGATACGTGTCGAGGATCGTGCCGGTCCCGAACGTCGTCTTGCCGATGAGCTTCGCTCGCCCGGCGTCCTGCAGCGCGCTCGCGACGACCTCGGCGGAGCTCCAGGTATCGACATCGATGAGGACGACCATCGGCGTCGTCGGATCGATGACCGGACCCTCCACCGGGATCGTTCGAACGACCCCCTCGGCGTCGCGGCCGCCCATGACGTCGCCCGATTCGATGAAGGCGCTCGCGACCCAGATCGCCTCGTCGGCGATGCCGCCGGGGTTGTCGCGCAGGTCCAGGATGATCGCGGTGGCGCGCGAGCGGCGCACGTCGCGCAGGGTCTCGGCGAGGACGTCGGAGACGCGATCGACGAAGGCATCGATCCGGATGAGCGCGAAGCGCGTGCCCGGCACGATCACCCAATCGACCGCCTTCTCGGCGGCGTCGGGAGCGAAGAACCCATCGTTGAAGTCGGCCAACTCTTCGGGCGTCGCGAAGTACGTGTGGTCCGTGTCGCCCACCGCGTAGGTCATCGCCCCGATCGCGGCGTGGGCGAGGAGACTGGGATCGAGATCGGCCGCCCGGACGTATTCGAAGTTGAGGAGGTCCCAGGCGTCGCGGATCATCGCGAACTCGTCCGACCGGGCCGGGATGCCGTCGATGACGAGTCGATCCGTGGCGATGCCGGCGCCGAAGATCACGCTCGCGAGGAAGACCGCCGAGAAGGTCCGCTCGAACTGCGTCTGGTGCGGAGCGAACGGCCGCGCCATCGTCCGGATGATGATCGCGCCCAGGTAGACGACGACGAAGATGACCGCGAACTGGGTGACCAGGTACGGCAGCGCCGATCCGAGCTCCACCGCGTCGCACCAGCCATAGAGCCGATCCGTGGGCCGGCAGTCCTCGATGGGCTGGAGCTGGACGAGCGTCGAGTCGAGCAGGAACAGGCCGGCCACGAGAAGGGCGATCCGGCCCGGCGTGAGCCGCAGGAACGTGCTGCGAAGCTTGTCGATCACGAGTCTTGGGCGGGCCTCGAGGCGTTCGTCGACGTCGTCGAACGGTGCGTCGAGCAGCTTAGAACGGATGCCCCGCGAAAGTGCCCGGCTGGTGCGCTGTTCGTACTGGAGACGTGACCGGAGGCATAGCCGGCGGGCTCCGCATTCGCGGAGCGTATGCTCCGTGAATGTCGATCGGTGATGGATCCTCTGTTCTAGGCTTGCGCAATGGGCGACGGCGCTAAGGGCGCCCAGGCGCGCCGAGCAGTCACTTTGGCTCAACCGGCTCGACGTGCATCTCATCATCGGCGCTTTCGGTGCCGATCTGGCTGGGCATGGGGAGCCGCCGACTCAGACCGATCGCAGATCGTGAGGGCATGAGCACCAAAGCGGACGCACGCAGAGCCGGACCTGACCTTCGACCCGGCCTATATGAGGACGTGACGACGGAGCACATCGAGTTAATGCTCGAGCGCATTGATCGAAGCCTCGTCCAACGTCAGCCACTGGAGCCAGTGGACGCGGAAGTCTTCCTGGGTCGCTACCTCATCGATCTGGTGAAACGCGTCCTTGCCTCGCGTCGAGGCAGCTCAGACCAGTCCCTGGTCGACCAGGTCGCCCTCGCGAACGGGATCGTCGATGCGCTTCGTCTTCTCGCACCGGAGACGTTCGACGGATCCGAGGACATCGCGATGACACACGACCTGTTGCTCGCCGTGATGGAGCGCTCGACGACCCCCGCAGCCCCAGTGCCTCCGGCGCGACCCGAGACGCCGCTCTCTTCGAGCGCACTCCTCGTCAACGGTCGCGGCCAACCGCGGGTAGGGGCGGAGATTGTTCGCGAAATGGCGTCCGCGACTTCCGTCGACCTCATCTCTGCGTTCATCAAGTGGCACGGCCTCCGACTCGTCGAGGCGGGCCTGCGCGCCCTGATTGAACGTGGCGGCACCGTGCGGGTGATCACGACGACGTACATGGGCGCAACCGACCGGCGCGCCCTCGATGCTCTGATCAGCCTTGGCGCAATGGTCAAGGTTTCCTACGAAACCAGGACAACGCGGCTGCACGCCAAAGCCTGGCTCTTTCACCGTGAACGATTGTCGACCGCGTACATCGGTTCATCCAATCTCTCGCGGGCGGCGATGACCGACGGGCTCGAGTGGAACGTGCGTCTGTCGGCTGCGGAACAGCCGCATCTCGTCGAAACCTTTAAGGCGACGTTCGATGACTACTGGAACGACACCTCGTTCGAGAGCTACGCGGCGACCGATGCCGAACGCTTCGACGCCGCGATCGAACAGGAGCGTGGCGGCCCAACCGATCTCCCGATCGAAATCGTGTCCCTCGACGTGCGGCCGTATCCATATCAACAGGAGGTGCTCGAACAACTCGAAGCTCAGCGGTCGATCCACAATCGGTGGAGAAGCCTGATCGTGATGGCTACCGGGACGGGAAAGACAGTCGTCTCGGCGTTGGACTACCAGCGACTCCGACGGCCGGGAAAGGTCAACAGCGTTCTCTTTGTCGCGCACCGTGAGGAAATCCTGCGTCAGAGCCTGTCCACGTTCCGGCATGTCATTCGCGACGGCGCATTCGGCGAGATGTACGTTGGGGGCAGCAAGCCGACGCAGTGGCGCCATGTATTCGCGTCGATCCAATCGCTATCGCGCCTGGACCTGGCCACCATCGCACCGGATCACTTTTCGATGGTAATTGTCGATGAGTTTCACCACGCCGAGGCACCCACGTACGACCGGCTGCTTCGATACCTCGAGCCCGAGGTCCTCGTCGGCCTAACCGCCACGCCCGAGCGAGCCGATGGTGGTGACGTCGCCCGCTGGTTTGATGGCCGGATCGCCGTTGAGCTTCGTCTTTGGGAGGCACTCGAGCGGGGGCTCCTGAGCCCCTTCCAGTACTTCGGCCTGGCCGATGACGTCGACCTCTCGACGGTCACCTGGAAGCGTGGTCGCTACGACGACGCTGAGCTCGGGACACTGTACTCAACCAACGCGTCCCGGGCAGCGAAGGTAATCGAGGCCGTCCGAGCAACGGTCGGCGATGCCGGCCAGATGAGGGCACTCGGGTTCTGCGTAGGCGTCGAACACGCACAATTCATGGCCCACCAGTTCCGCGAGGCCGGGATCCCGGCCGTGGCCGTCTCTGCGGAAACGGGAGCCGAGGAGCGGCGTCGTGCACTCTTGGATCTCCGCGAGCGCAAGGTCAACGCAGTGTTCGCGGTCGATCTCTTCAACGAGGGCGTGGATGTCCCGGAGGTTGACACGGTCATGTTCCTCCGCCCGACCGAAAGCGCCACGCTGTTCCTTCAGCAACTGGGCCGGGGTCTTCGGTTGAGTGACAACAAGGCCTGCCTAACGGTCCTCGACTTCATCGGGAATCAGCGGGCCGAATTTCGCTTCGATCGACGGTTTCGTGCGCTGACGGGAACAACCAAGCGGCAGTTGGAACGACAGATCGAGCAAGACTTTCCCTACCTCCCACCCGGTTGCCACATCCACCTTGACCGCGTGGCGAAGGACATCGTTCTGGGCAACGTCAAGCACGCCCTGCGCTTGCCGTGGCGCGAACTCGTGCGGGATCTGCGCTTGCTCGGTGAGGGCGCGACGCTCGAACAGTTCCTCGCGGAGGGTGGCCTTGATCTCGAGGATCTGTACCTAGGTTCGCGCGGCGGGTGGCGAGCACTTCAGCGGGATGCCGGCTTCACGACCGAGTCGGCCGACGAGACGGACGCCCTCCTCGCGCGGGGTATCCGCCGGATGCTCCATGTCGATGACTCCGAACGACTGGAACTTGTTCGCGCCATCGCGAGCGGGACCGATAAACGGAGCGAGCCAGCGGACCTCAGCGAGCGGGAGCGGCGCCTACGCGCTATGTTGCACTTCACGATGTGGGGCGCTGGTCGTCCGCTCGAGGACTTGGACGATGGCCTCAAGACACTCGGCCGCTCGCCTCGCGGGCAGGAGCTTGTCGAGGTTGCTGACATTCTTTCCGAGCGCCGACCGCGAATGACGACGCCGTTGGTCGAAGCGCCAAACATCCCACTTCACATCCACGGGCGCTATACCCGGGATGAGGCCCTGGCAGGTTTCGGTCTTACCAACCCAGCCTCCGTCCGAGAAGGCGTCAAGCATGTCGAGGGCGAGAGCGCCGACGTACTATTTGTCACTCTGGAAAAGACCGAGAAGCACTTCAGCCCGACCACGATGTACCGCGATCGGGCCATCACACCCAGCCTCTTCCAGTGGGAATCGCAGAGCACGACAAGCACCGGATCTCCGACGGGCCAGCGCTACTTGAACCATGAAGAACGCGGCTCGTCAGTGCACCTCTTCGTCCGCGAGACCAAGGACAACGCTCTCAACATCGCCGCGCCGTACCTGTACGCAGGGCCGGTTCGGTACAAGAGTCATCGCAACGAACGGCCCATCGAGATCGTCTGGCAGCTCGAGCGCGACTTGCCGGCCGATGTCTTTCACGCAGCGCGCACGGTGGCCGGATAGCTGCACAAGTCGACGAGCTGCCGCGACCGGTGAGACGGTCCGGCGCCCACCGTCTACTTCGTTGTGACTTGCGAGCCGGCGTAGGGCGACAAGATCGGGCGCGACGCTTCCTGGCCGCCATCGAGCGAAGCCGCTTCCCGATCTCCGCTTGAGCCGCGCGCAGCCACGGCTCCGAACCTGGCATTACTCCGGCTGCCGTCGAACCTCGTGGTGCAACTCGGGTGAGCGCGGGCGTCTGCGTCAGATCCTTCCGATCGCGGAGGGCCGCCGCTATTCGCAGCCGATCCCATCGTTGTCGCGATCCAGGTCAAACACGTCCGGCCCAACGACTCGGAACGGACCTCTGGCGTAGTTGGGGCCATTGCCGGATCCCCCAGCGCAGTCGTAGTCGCCGATGCCGATCTTGAGGCAGACATCCTTGTACGAGGGATGACATGACGAAGTCTTCGGGGGAGGAGCCACAGTCGGCGCCGGTGTGGGCTTCGGGGTCGGAGCTAGCGTTGGCTCCGGTGTTGGTTCGGGAGTTGGTTCGGGAGTTGGTTCGGGAGTTGGTGGTACCGTCGGCGCGCTCGTGGGCGAGCGGGTTGGAAGGGGTTCCAGCGTAGCCGCAGCGGGTAGCGTCGCAGCTTCGGTCGGTTGCGTCACCGTGGCGCCCGCCTGATCGGTCTCCGGCGAAGGCGGGGTCTGGAGGGAGCCGATGCCCGCGAAGCCGACCAAGCCGACGACCGCGACCGCGACCTTGGGCCGCTGCAGCGCAAACCTGAAGCCATGGCCGAACAGAGTCATGCCGCGTCAAGACCTCAGATGAGGTTGGACCTCGCTGCAACCCTACTAAGTTCGTTGGCTTATACATACTAGACAATGGAAATAGTGGTGCGTGGACGCGACGCGCCCGGACGTTCCGACGCATCATCCCTCTGTGACCACGGCGCTCATCCTGGGCAAGTTCCTGCCGCCCCATCGCGGGCATCGATACCTCGCCGAGGTCGCGCGCGAGCACGCCAACGAGGTCATCGTTTGCCTCCTCGCGAACTCGACCGAGCCGATCCCGGTCGAACTGCGCCACGCCTGGCTCGAGGCGATCCTGCCCTGGGCCGAGGTTCGATCGACCGTGGCCGATCACCCCATCGACTACGACGACCCGGCCATCCACGACCTGTGGGCTGCGACGATCCGCGAGACGATCGGCCGCGACACCGTGGACGTGCTCGTGACGTCCGAGCCGGCCTATGGCGACGAGATCGCCGTTCGACTCGGTGCGCGCCACGTCCTGGCCGACGCCGATCGAACCCGCTTTCCGATCTCCGGTTCGGCCGTGCGTGCGGACCCGGCAGTCAACCTCGACTGGCTCGACGAGCCGGTTCGAAGCTGGTACGAGGCACGGATCCGCTAACGCACCCGGCGGTAGGTGCTCTCCGACCGACGCGCGACGCGGAGGACGACGACCAGTCGCGCCGCGTCGTCGACCAGGTAGATCACGCGCAGCGCGCCGACCCGGATCCGCGGGAACTCGGTGCCGGTCAGCTTGGCTGCTCCGTGGGGTCGCGGCTCCAGGGCGAGCGACAGGATCGGCCCGCGCAGCATCGCGGCATCGCCCGGCGGCAGCCGCTCGAGATGGCGCTGGGCAGCAGGCGCGAGTTCGATCCGATAGGGCTGGTCCATCATCGGGCGCCGTTCGATCCTGCTCCTCGCCGGCCGATGGTTCGACCGTCAGGTGCGCGTCGGTGAGGGGTCGCCCGTCGCGTCGTCACTCCCGGGATCACCGGCCGAGCCGTAGGTCGCGCGCGTCTCGGCCGCGAGATGGTCGAACCAGGCTGCGGCGGCCTCGCCGCCATCGCGCCGGTACTCATCGAGTGCGGCCGACGCCGACGCGCGGTCCTCGGCCTCCTCGCTCGCCTCCATCCAGGCGCCGAGCGCTTCCTCGACGATCTCGCGGACGCTCCGATCGGTGCGGGCCGCCTCGACCTTGACGGCCCGATACAGCTCCTGATCGAGATCGAAGGTCACTTTCATCGTCGTGAAGGTACCAGCTTGCTGGGTTGCTGGCAATCCACCACGAGGTGCGCGCGTCGCGAGGCGCTCGGCGATCGGACGCGCGCGCTCCCGCGTCCGCCAGAGCGTCCTACCGGTACAGGTCGCGGCGGTGACCGATCTTCACGATCGTGACCGCCGCCTCGCGATCGTCGATCTCGTAGAGGATGCGCAGATCCCCCTGGCGGACTCGGTACTTCTCCTCGCCGCTGAGCTTCTCGCAGCCGCGCGGGCGCGGGTCCGCGGCGAGTCCGTCGATCCGGGCCACCAACCGGCGCCTGTCCTTCAGCGCGAGGCTCGCCAGCTCCGCCTCGGCGGAGCGCTTGATCAGGACGCTATAGCTCGCCACGCGCTCTGAGGTCCCGAACGAAGTCCTCGAACTTCAGGACCGGCTCCGCCGCCCGATCCTCGAAGGCGGCCAGGTCGTCGGCGTCTTCCGCGAGCGCCCGCCGCGCGGCCGAGTTCACCAGGTCGGAGATGCTCTGGCCGGTCTCCGCCGCCTTGAGCCGCAGCGCCTTGTGGGTGGGTTCGTCGAAGTAGATGGTCGCTCGCTTCGCCATGGCGACATGATGACGTCATGACGTCAAGACGTCAAGCCGTCGTGATGGTCTCGATCCCGGTCGGGTCGCCTGTGTACCATGCCGCCACGATGGAGAGCCCCGACCGACCGAGCACCGACGCTGCGCCCTCGAGCCCAGGCTCCCCAGCGAAGGCGCCCCGGTCCGCCGCGAAACGCTCGCGGTCGCGGATCCCCCTGTCGGAGTACCCGGCCTGGGTCTCGGCGATCACCGGGATCGTCGCGGTCCTCGTCGCCGCGATCGGGGTCACGTTCACCGCGATCCAGGTCCTCGGCGACGACCCTCCCGCCGCGACCCCGATCGTCATCAAGCCGTCGGCCACGATCAGCCGCGTCGTCGTCGACGGTGCCGAGATCCGGGCGAGCGGCGACTTCTCCCAGGTCGATCTCGATGCGGAGGTGATCCTGTTCATCGGACGGCCCGAGGAGACCGACGGAGCACCGTGGCTGCCGGTCGAAGCGACGACGGAGCCGCCCGCGGCGGGCGCCGCGGGGAGTCGCGTCAACGGGATCTGGGGCGCCCTTCGACCCCTCACCGAGACGGGGGCCTTCGTCTGGCAGGTCCTCGTCGTGCCGGCCGGCTCCGGCGCGAGCGACGGGTACGCGGACATCCGCGCCCGCGGGGCCGACTCGGATCTCGTTCTTGCCGCGAGCGAGCCGTTCCGGACCGGCGAGTAGGGCGAGCGAGGGAGGTGACGCGTCGGATCGACGCGTCGGATCGACGCGGCGGCTACTGCACGTCCATGCAGACCGGATCGAGGTTCGGCGCGGCTGGATCGGCGCTCTCGTCCGGCGTGCACAGTCGGGCCATCACCTGGTTGATCGTCACGATCGCCTCCTCGTAGAGGCGCAAGGCGTCCGCGTCGCTCTCCGCGAGACGCGACTGGAAGGCGAGGACGAGCAGGCCACCGATGCCGTCGGCCGGCGACACGAGACCGAAGATGCCCGCCTGTGCGCCCGATCCGTCTGCCCGAGCGTACTGGTAGGCCGCGGCGATCCCCGTTCCGCCGTGGGCGCTGGCGCTGATGCTCGGCTCCGGCTCGAGGGTGTCGATCCCCGCCCAGGCCGGATCCGCCCACAGGGCGCGGAGCTGCTCGGCGGTCGCGCCGCCCGCCAGCGGCAGCTGCGGGAGCCAGAGCATGAGGACGAGCGAGCCCGGCTGGCCCGTCCGTGCCTCGGGCTCCATCACGTAGACGTCGCCGTCGATCCGTGAGGCGCGTCCCGGCAGCTCGACGAACCGATAGGGCCCGATCTGCGCGACGTCGCCGACGTCGTAGTCGAGGTAGCCGTGGCAGAACGGCACGCCCTTTTCCATCCCGCCGCCGGGATTCGTGTCGATGGTCTGGACGCTCCCGAGGCCGGTGCTCGTCGCGAGGATGCGCTGGACCGGCGAGCCGTGCTCCTGGGCGGCGAACCATTCGCTCGCCCGGTAGCGCGTGTTCCCGAGGCTGAAGAAGGTGACGAGGGCGGACGTGAGGGCGGGATCCTCGGCCTCGAGCGAGTCGTGGGGCAGGAGGGCGCTGGCGCTCAGGTACATCCCGGCGAGGCAATCCGCGTGCAGTTCCTCGCGGATGTCCTCGACATCCCGCCCGAGCAGCCACTGGACGTGGTGGCCCCACTCGTGGGCCAGGATCGCGAGCGGTGCGGCATCGCCGACCTCGCGGGCGAGCGTACGCATCCAGTCCTCGTCGTACGCGATCCGCTGGTCGGCGGAGCAATAGATGGCGTTGTTGCGCCAGCGCGCCCCGTCGACTCCGGCGGTGCAGACGGTGTCCGGCACGTCGCCGGCCCGGTAGGAGAGGACGGCCGCCGGCGGTTCGTACGGCCGGGCACCGTCGACGCTGACGACCTCGAAGGCCGCGGCCCACTGCGCGTCGAGGTCGCTCCCGGCCGGCGTGAGTCCCCCACCCGCGGCCGCCATGAGGTCCGTGAACGCATCCGGGGCGAACGTCGGTTGCGTCGAGGGCACGCCGGACGCGCCCGACGGATTGGGCGCCGACCAATCGCCCGGCGTGCAGGCGACGAGGGCGAGCGCGATCGTGAGCGTCACGATTCGAGGGGCGACGTGGCGCATCGAGGAGGGTTCCCGTGAGAGCGGCTGGTCGGTGCTCCGTGCCCCGACGGCGTGGGCCGTCGGGCAAGGCTACCTCCTGGGCGGCGGCTACCGCTCCGCGCGGCCGTCGAAGCTTCGGTTACGCATCGAGTAGTTCGCCGACGCGTAGGCCACCTTGCGGCTCATCTCCGGGGCCGGGGCTGACCACTGGGCCTCCTCGACGCGAAGCTTGTCGGCGAGCTTGTTCAGTTCCGGATCGGACCCGGCGTAGCTCCGGATCCGCTCGCCGACGGCTCGCAGCTCCTTCACCGCCTGGCGGTAGTCGCCGAGCCGGTTCAGCTTCACGGCCTCCTGGCTGGCCCGGGCCGCGAACAGCTGCGCGACCCGTCGATCCACGCTTCGATCGCGGGGTTGCCCGTCGTTCGCCCGGTCGTCGGCGTAGTGCCAACCGATCGCAACGGGGCTCTGGCGGTTCGATGCGAACACGCCGTCCCGGTCGGTCACGCCGACGAGGATGCCCACTTCGGAGCCGATCTCGCCGTAGCCGAACTTGATCCGGACGACGGCCTCGACGTGCTGCCCCGCGACGAGATCGCCGAGGTGGAGCAGCGATCGGCTGCCGCGCTGGTCGAACCGGTACGGCGAGAGCGGCCGGATCGACATCCCCTCGGGCGCCGTGATCTCGATCGTGGCGTCGCGGGCCACGATCTCGAGGAGCTCGCCCACTTCGCTCGCGATGAGGTCGGTGATCTGCTCCGGGCGCTCGATGAAGTAGAAGTGGCCGCCGCCGGCGTCGGCCATCGATTGGAGGAGCGTCTCGTCGAAGTCCTGGCCCACCCCGAACGTCGTGGTGGCGATCCCGCGAGCCCGCAGTTCCGACGCGTGGCGGGTGAGCTCGCCGTGGTCGACGATCCCGCGATTGGCGAGGCCGTCGGTGAGGAGCAGGACGCGGTTGATGCTGCCGGCGCCCAGGTGGAGCGCGACCTGCTCGGCGCCGCGCAGCCAGCCGCCGCCGAGGTCCGTCGAGCCGCGGGCATCGATGTCGCGGATCCGGCGCAACGCGCCGTCCTTCGCTTCGCGCGAAGCCGGCGTCGATTTCGACGACGACATCGATGTGGTCGTCATAGGCCACGACGGCGAAGCGGTCCTCCGGGAGCAGTCGATCGATGGCGACTTCGACCGCCCTCCGGGCGAGCTCGATCTTCTGGCCGGCCATCGAACCCGATCGATCGAGGACGAAGGCGACGTTGACCGGCTCACGGCGGGCGTGCTTGGTCGCGGGCGGCGCATCGAGTTCGACAAGCACGAAGCGCTCACTGCGATGGGTGGATCTGATGAGGGTGCGGTCGGTGCGTGCGGTCAGGTTCATGGCTGTTCCTCCTTGAGGACTTGGCGAGCGATGGTGATGAGTCGCTCGACCAGGCGGTTGTCGTGCCGGGCCAGTGGCCGGCGCACGTGGAGCTCGATGTCTGGCGTCAGGGCGATCCGGTCCCACTGGGATCGCTCGGACGAGGGGGCGTCGGGTGAGGGTTGGCTACTGGAGGGGTCAGGTGTGGATCCTGTGCCGGGGTCGGCGACGAATGCGCGCTTGAGGAGGGTGCCGCGCTGGGGCGGCGTTGGGGCCGCGGACGGGAGCGGGGGCGGCATCGACATGAGGATGGGTGGCGCGTCGGGCGCGAGGGGTCCAGCGAGGGTGCCGCCGCGGATCGGCCCGCCGCCGACCCTGCCGCCGAGAACCCCGCGGATGTAGTCGAGGGCCGAGCCGCTTGCCGGTTCGGGTGTGATCGATCGTTCTGCGACCAGCTCGGCGATCTCGTCGTCGCCCAGCGTCGCCAGCTGGCCGCGGATCTCCGCGAGCGGCAGGTGCTGGCGCTGCAGGTCGCGGATCAGGCGCAGTCGCGTGAGGTGGCCGTCGTCGTACCAGGCCCCCGGTCCGGCATCGTGTGCGCCGGGCAGCAGCCCCTGAGCGATGTAGTACCGAACGGTGCGCGGGGTGACCCCGGCGACACGAGCGAGTTCGGCAAGGCTATGGCGGGTTTCGGTGTCCATCAGGCTCGTATCTTGCCACTGCTACGTTACAGTGTCAATAGTCTGGACTGCACCGAACCGCCTGCTGCACCGAACCGCCTGCTGCACCGAACCGCCCTGCTGCGCCGAACCCGCGTCACGGCACCGAGGCGCGTCACTACACAGAGCCGCGTCACTGCGCCGAGCCGCGTCACTGCGCCGAGGCACTGGATGCGAGTCGGGACCCGACGGTGCGCTCGGCTCGGACCTCACGTGGGCGCCTGGACGGCCCTTGGACCGTCTCACGCAACGATTGGGGTCCATTCGTGCACAAGGGGTGGTGAGAATTGGCCGTTTTGGGCCAAAACTCGAGGGGCCTTGTGCACGAATAGCGCGGTTTCGGTGCGTCTGGCGCACATCGGACGGCGCCGGGATCCTCGGCCGCCCTCTCTCCGCTCCGCCTCCGCCACCCGCCTCGCCGAAGTCCTGGTGGATTCGGCGAAGACGGCCGTGTATCGTCCGCGGACATCGCACTGCCGTGGAGGGAGCATGGTGGAACCGGACGACGTCGTTCGATTCTCGACGCGCCCTACCGTTCGCGACATCCTCCTCAACGGCGGCGAGCTGGAGTGGCGATCGGTGGGTGCCCTGACGACGGGCACGTTCATCACGACGGTGAACGCCATGGACGCGTTCGCCGGTCGCGAGTTCAACGTTCTGTGGCTTGTCCTCGGACTCGCCTGGCTGACCGGCGCGATGGGCGTGCTCTTCGCCGGGCTCGCGCTCGTCGCGACGCGGGACACGCTGTTGCAACCGAACCGCATCGAAGCTGACGGCCAACGGCTGACGACCGCCTCAAGCCAGACGAGCACCACCCAGGAGTGGTCCGTCTTCCACCGGGCCCGGGAAACGTCGCTCGCCTTCACGCTCGACATCAAGGGCAAGCAACCGGTGGCGCTGACGAAGCGCGACGTGGATCCGGCAACGATCGACGCCTTCCGTGCTCTCCTCGAGCAGGTCGCCCTCCTTCCGCGCATGGACACATGGGCAGCCCGCCTCGCGCCGGCGCGGGGTGTCGCGATCGGGATCGTGGGGGCCGTGGTGCTCGCGCTCATCGTCTAGCGATCGACGGAACCGCGCTGTCGCGACGATCGGTTGCTGTCACACTGCCCGGCGCAGTGATCGACCCCCTTTCGTGACTTCATCCTTCGCCGGCATCGGGGCCGAGGTGGGCGCCGCTGTCGGATCGTTCCGACGGCGTGTCCCGCACCTCCTCCCTCGCCGGGCCGACCTGCGGGGCATGACCCGGCATCCACGCCGCGATGTGATCGCCGGTCTGACGGTCGCCGTCGTGGCGCTCCCGCTGGCCCTGGCCTTCGGCATCTCGTCCGGCCTGGGCGCCGAGGCCGGACTGATCACCGCCGTGGTCGCCGGGACACTCGCGGCCTTCTTCGGCGGCAGCAATCTCCAGGTCAGCGGACCCACTGGGGCGATGACCGTCGTGCTCGTCCCGATCGTCGCCCGCTACGGCCCCGAAGCCGTCCTCGTGGTCGGGCTCATGGCCGGCGTGTTCCTCATCGGGTCGGGTATACGCAGGCGCGGGGCGCACTGATGCGCTACATCCCGCTGCCGTCATCGAGGGGTTCACGATCGGGATCGCCGTCATCATCGGCCTTCAGCAGGTTCCGAACGCGCTGGGACAGGACGACCGATCGCCACGCGACGGCGCTCTCCGCCGCTGCCGAGGCGTTCGCGTCGTGGTCCCGACCCGGTCGGGCGGCTCCGGGGATCGCCGTGCTCGTCGCGGTCGCCATGCTCGCGGCCGTGACGCCTTCGACCGGGGCTGCCCATCTCGCTCATCGCTGTCGTGCTCGCGACGGTGGTCTGCGGTGGCATCGACCTGCCGGTCGCGACGATCGGGTCGATCCCCCGTGGGCTACCCCCCGCGCCTCCCCGACTTCGGCGCGATCCACATCGGGAGGCTCGCGCCGCCGGCCGTGGCGATCGCAGCGCTGGCCGCGCTGGAGAGCCTCCTGTCCGCGACGGTCGCCGACGGCATGCGCGTGGGTGAGCGACACGACCCCGATCGGGAGCTGTTCGGTCAGGGGTGTCGCCAACCTCGTCGCCCGCTGTTCGGCGGCGTGCCGGCGACGGCGGCGATCGCGCGGACGGCGGTCGTATGTCCGTTCGGGCGCGCCTCCCGCCTGGCGGCGATGAGCCACGCGGCGGTCCTGCTCCGCGGTCGCCGCCGCGGCCCCCCTCGTGGGCGGGATCCCGCTCGCCGCCCTGGCCGCGGGTGCTGATCGGGACGGCGATCCAGATGGTGGAAGTCTCGAGCCCTCGCCGCGCCGCCGCGCTCGACCCGGGGCGATGCCGTCGTGCTGGTCATGACGGCCGGGGTGACTATCCTCCTGGACCTGGTGACCGCGGTGTTCGTCGGACTCATCGTGGCCGGGACGTTTGCGCTCCGCCAGGTCTCGCAATCGGCCCGGCTGGATGAGTTCCCGCTCGATGACGACGACGAGGCACACGAACGCGAGGAGGTCGCGCTCCTTGACGAGCACATCGTTGCCTACCGTCTCGATGGACCGCTTGTCTTCGCGGCGGCCCATCTCGCTCCTCCTCGAGCTCTCCTGAGGTCAGCGATGTCCGGGTCGTGGTCCTTCGCCTCTCACACCTCGACTCGATCGACGCGACGGGGGCGTCGGTGCTGGCCGCACACCATCGAACGCCTCGAGCACCGAAACGTCACGGACCTGCTGTCGGGCGTTCGGCCGGAGCAGCGGGCCGATCCTCGCGCCCGCACGCGCGTGTTCCAGTAAAGCTCGGCTCGAGCAAGCACGAGCTTCGAATTCAACTCCCCGCGGCGACTCGCCCACGGGCGTGCCGACGCGTATCGCCTGCTGATGGGTCTGGATCGGCTGAGGGTACTGATGTTCAAGGTCGTGAGGACGATCGGCTGCTCCTACCGGCACGCCGGCGTTCAAGTGCTTCGGCGGAGACTTCCGAACGATGGTCAGGCCCGACGGCGGATGCGAGCCTTCGTGGAGGGTCAACTCGAGCCGTCGATCCGCGGGCGTGCCTCAGCGTAGTCGTCGATGCCGATGCAATCGCCACCAGAATCTTCGCCTCGCTGTTCGATCGACGACACGCGCCCTCGCCGCCCTGGCTCGCGGCGATGATGACCGCGACGTCCTTCGGCTGCGGCGCTGCTGCCGACCTCGACCACCTGGTCACGCGCCGTTGTTCGTCACCGAGCGCGAGGCGGCTGGGAAGACTGCATCGGGCTGCGCCCAGATGCTGCTCGACAAGTGGACGAGCGGCGTCACGCGCGTCGATCGTCGCCAGCTTCTCGAAGCCTCGTCGGGTGAACACCGGCAAGGGCCGGGTCCGAGCCTGGCCGACGTCACGAAGGCCTTCTCGCGCTTCCTGGCTTCCGCTGACCTGGTCGCTGATCGGCGGCGACAACGTGACCTGGCCGGAGTCCTCGCCCGCCTCGAAAGCGGCGGGGTGCTATCTTGCAGACGACGGCAAGCTGCCGAGCCGTCCTGGTCGCTGGGGATCGAACCTTCTGGGCATGTGATGGCGCAGAGGACTACCATGCGTTAGTCCTTCTATCGCTACAACCGCAAAGACGGGCCGGGCTTCGTGATGAATCCGCTCGCGCCGGCCGGCTGGACCGGCGAATGGGTCAGTGTCGCCGCGCTCAAGCGGTACGCCTGGCGAAATCATGCCGGCCGAATCCTGGGTGGCGATGACCCTGGCCGCCTCGCTGGCTCCGGTCCCGAGGGTCGAAGTCGGTGACCCGGTCGTCGTCGCGGACTCGACAGCGTGGATGTCTACTGGACGATCGGCTGCAACCCCGAAGGGTGGAGACGCGGGCTCGAACGTCGCGGTGGACCTGACCCCGGTCACCTAGGTGAACCTGCTCGACCCGTTCGTCGCGGCCCTGTTCATCGCCGGCACACCGACGCCGGCCGCGGCCGTCCAGTCCGACGAGGAGATCCTGAGCCGAAGCGGCTGGCAAGCCGACGTCGACTGTTGCCGGCGACATCGTCAGCGCGAAGGTGCCGTTGCCGCGTACGCCTGGCGTCCTCATCGGGTGACGATGAAGGTCATCGACCGGCGGCTCTCGCGCGGTCGAGTTCGTAGTGTCGGTCCTCGACCTGTACGCTCCCTGGGCTGCGTGCCGCGAACTTCGTGCCGCCGACGCTGCTGCTCGAAGTGAGCCGGCAACCTGATGCCGCTCTCGTTCGCCGTTCTCAACGTGGGCTCCGCGTCCTGGTGGACGCTTCCTGCCCCAAGGCGGACCTGCCGCTCGACGTCACGGCGCATCGTGCGACGCGCCTCGTCGCGCGCGGGTCACCGAGCCGCGGAACCCCTCGAGGTGGAGGACGCAGTGCTGGTGGGCATGCGGGTGCCATCGAACTCGGCTCGCTGGGCCTCGACATCGGCTCGGACAACGTGTCGATGCCTTCGTCGGCGCGCTCGACGCAGCCGGGGACGTGGTGTCTCGTGATGACCTCGTGGACGACATCGATGACTTGTTCGCCTCAGTGGATTGGCGCCGGCAATCGCTACGTTGAAGGCTTCGTCGTACGTCTGGTCGCGGGGCGCACCAGCCCGACGCGATTCGTGGTGCGGCGCCGGGCGGCGGCGCGGCGGCCTGGGGGCGGCGCCGGGGTGCGGCGTGGGCGCTGGGTCGCGCCGGGTCGCGCTGGGACACGGCGGCTATGCTCGGGGCGCTTCGGGCGCTAAAAACGGCTGTTCGTGCGACCTACGAATGGACGCTGAAAAAAGCCCGCCGATCGGTCGCTGAGCGGCTGTTTTCGTGTCACCTACGAATGGAAGTGCTGGTAAGCCGGCGTTTCGCGGTGACCCTGGCCCTGATCGAAGGCGGCGTGACGCGATCCATGCATGAGTTCATGAGCTGGAAGCTGTCACAAGGACGTCACGACGCCACGAAGTATGGATCGGACCCGTCACGAAACCGGCCGTCGCAGGACGAGGGGCGGTGCGAGGGGCGGTGCGAGGGGCGGTGCGAGGGGCGGTGCGAGGGTGGTGCGAGCGTCGGGCCCCAGCGTCGGGGCTCAGCGTTCGGGCCCAAGCGTACCTGGAGCAGGCACTCAATCCCGAACGGCTGTGCGACGATTACGCGGCGAAATCCTCCAACGGCTCGATGGAGGATATCGATCTGAATCTGGTACTGATTTCGTCGCCCCGGCGAATTCGGACCTGTCGGCAAGTTTGTCAACATTGCCAGCCGTTTCGAGGTCTTCATCGACAAACACTTCGGCGACGCATTCTGGATGAGGATGTGTCGAGTGTTTCTGCGGAACTTTCTGGACAATTGGCCAGCGACATGGTTCAGGCATGATTGCCGACCTTTACGAGCTGCGCGAGTACGGCAAGGCCTTGCGCCTGATCATGCTTGGCGCCGAACGGTCAACGAGCAACATCGACGAAGCACAACTCGCTGGAGAGTCGCCAAACAGCCCGAGCGAGCGGGTGAACTACATTGGGGACACCCTTGCGCTCAACGCCTTCCTGAACCTCACCATCGTTCAGCTCGTGCTGCTGAAGATGGCAGAGCAGGTGGAATACTTCTCAAATGCGTCCGCCGACCTGGGAGACTCGGGGGGCATTTGCTGCGAGGACACACATCTCAGCACCATCTCGCCACACGCATCGATCTTGGAAGACGATCGAAGCCATGGTGGCTGCCAACAAACAGAACCTCGACCCACGCCCGCCCCTGCGCGAACGCGCCATGCCGAAGCCCAGGCGCATGCCGCACAGCCCCAGGGCGGCGTGCGACGGCTCAGCACCATCAGCATCGAAGACTTCGCCAAGATCGACCTGCGCATCGTGCGCATCGTCAACGCCGACAATGCCCAGGTGCTCGACAAGCTGCTGCGCCTGACGCTCGACCGTGACCTGCTCGGGCACCCTGCAGGCGTTGGCCGGGATCAAGTTCCTGCCTACGCCCCCGAGGCACTGGTGGACGCTACACCGTGATGGTCGCCGACCTGGTGCTGCGCAAGACGAAATTCGGCATGAGCGAAGGCATGGTGCTGGTGGCTTCGGCGACGCGCTGGACCTGTTCATCTGTCGCCGACTTCGGCGTCATGCTTGCATGAAGGTCAAGAGTCACTGCAGACCCTGCGCCTCGGTTATTCATGGCCGGGTGCAGGGTGTATGGTTTCGCGAATCGATGCGCCTGCAGGCCGAGCAACTCGGCATCACCGGCTGGGTGAGGAATCGCTGACGGCACGGTGGAAGCCGTGGTCCAGGGTAACGACGCAAGCGTTGCGGCCATGGTCGGCCGGGCGCGGGCGGGGACTGCTGAGGCTGCGTTCTACCTGACTGGATCATTCAGATGCGAGCGGCGTATTCCTGAGCTTCGAGAAGCGTGCTTCCGAGGGTTCCGAATTTCGCAATCTACAAGTACAAACGCCGCGGTCTCAAAGAGCCGGCAGAGAGTCGACGAAGGCAGGAGGATTGCAGGAGACAACACCGAAGATGCGATTGCGGCTCCCTCAGTGTTATTAGAATTCTTGAGCACAGTGAATACCTGTCAACACTTTGTTGGCAAAAAAGGTATGAATCGGTACTTTTGTTTCATTCGACAACAGTTTTCAGTAGATCATGCTCGACGGCTTCGGGCTTGAGCGAGCCTCCCAGCGACTCGAACAGCCGGTCATCGAGGCGCTGCCAGTCGTTCTGAGCCGGATGCGGAACTCCTGCATCGGGCGATGGTATTCATGAAGCACCGGGAAGCCGCCCTCCTCCACCTTGTAGGGCGAGAGCAATCGCTGAGCTTGCGGCCATGTTTGATTGCATGGCATTGGCCGTTGCAGGCTAGGTGCAGTCCCTGGGCAAACCGGGGTGCGGGCGCCGGCCAGATTGATGCGTCTGCCGTCACGGAACCACCGAAGTTGTCGCGGTTGACCTTGCCTTCGATGACGAGCAGCGCGTCGTCCCGCAGCAGTTGCTGGTTCTGCTCGAACAGTTCGTTGAAGATTACGACCTCGACCTGGGCCGTCGCGTCGTCCAGCAACAAGATCATCATCTTGCCGCGCCGCGCCACTCCGGGTGCGCAAGCTACATGACGATGCCCGCGAACATGACGAGGTCGGCGCGAGGGCTCCAGGCTGTCGAACTGCTTCTTGGCGAAGTCGTACTCCGCCAGATACGAGGTGAAGGGGATGGCGATCGAGCCGAGCGGCCGGACTTTTCTGCAGCAGCTTTTCCTGCTCTGGCTGATGGAGCATGCTCGACGAGATCCTCGTCACTATTGAGCATCTCGAACAGGCCGACCTGGCTGCTGCTACGCGCTGCGCCGGGTTTCCAGCGCGGCACCCACCGACGCCATCAGGCTGGCACGATGGTCGTTGATGCGGTTGAAAGCCCCGGCCTTGACCAGCGCCTCGAGCACGCGGCGGGTCGAGATAGCGCTTGTCGATACGGCGCGTCAGGTCGAACAGGCCCTCGTAGGGACCGTTGGCCTTACGTTCGGCGACGATCGCACCGACGGCCGCCTCGCCACCGCCCTTGATAGCGCCCAGGCCGTAGCGGATTTCGGTTGCGCTGACGGTTCCAGCGATAACCTGACTGGTTGACGTCGGGCGGCAGACGGTCAGCCTGTTGCTGCGGCAGTCTTCGAAGAACACCAGCTTGTCGGTGTCGGACATTTCCGATGACATCGTCGCCGCCATGAACTCGGCCGGGTAATAGGCCTTGAGCCAGGCGGCGTGAGTACGCGACCAGCGCGTAGGCGGCCGAGCCGACTTGTCGAAGCCGTACTCGGCGAATTTCTCGATCAGGTCGAACAGGCGCAGCTCGGCGACCTTGGTATCGGCGCCGCGCTTGGCCGCGCCCTCGAGGTAGATGGCGCCGCTCGGCCATTCCTCGGGCGTCCTCCTCCGCCCATGGCGCGCCGCAGCATGTCGGCGCCGCCGAGGCTGTAGCCGCCGAAACTGCTCATCAGCACCACCTGCTCCTGGTAGACGATCATGCTGAAGGTCGATCTCAAGCACCCGGTTCGAGATCGGGATGGAAATACTCCGGCTTCCGTCTGCCCCGCTCGCGTGCGGATGAAGTCGTCCACCATGCCCGAGCCGAGCGGGCCAGGCTGGTTCAGCGCCATCAGCGCGATGATGTCTTCGAAGCAGTCGCCCTTCAGCTTCTTCTCGAGGTCCTTGGCCGAGCGCGATCGGACTGGAACACGGCGGTGGTGTTGCCGTCGGCGAACAATCTGTAGACCGCCGGGTCGTCGAGCGGCAGATCTTCGAGGTGGAGTCCTCGCGGTCGTCATGTCGCACTCGAAGCGCACGGCCTCGGCCAGGATCGTCAGCGTGCGCAGGCCGAACTTGACCAGGCCGATGGCTTCCACGTCATCCTTGTCGAACTGCGAGACCGCCGCATCCGAGCCTTCGGCGCGGTACAGCGGGCAGAAGTCGGTGAGCCGGCCCGGCGCGATCAGCACGCCGCCTGCGCGCACGCCGACGTTGCGCGTGATGCCCTCGGTCCTCCAGCTAGCGGCAGCAGTTCGGCGAGTCTTCCTCGTCCCGCGCACGCCGTCGATTTGCGGTTCCTTCTCGCGCGCGTCGGCCAGCGAAATGCCGAACTTGTTCGGCACCAGTTTGACGAACTCGTCGACGAACAGATACGGCAGGTTGAGCACACGGCTGACGTCGCGCAACACCGCCTTGGCCGCCATGGTGCCGAGCTGTCCATCTCGATCCGCATGAACAGGCCGTACTCGTCCTTCACGTACTGGATCCACCGGTTGCGCCCGTCCTGGCAGAAGTCGATGTCGAAGTCGGGCATCGACCCGCTCGGGATCGAGAAAGCGCTCGAACAGCAGGTCGTAGGCGAGCGGGTCGAGGTCGGTGATGCCGAGGCTGTAGGCGACTAGCGAACCGGCGCCGGAACCGCGACCCGGTCCGACCGTACGTGCCGTTGTTCTGGCCCGAGTCGATGAAGTCGGCCACGATCAGGAAGCAGCCGGAAACCGATCTGGATGATGGTGCCGAGTTCGAACTCCAGCCGTGCCACGATTCGGCAGCCTGGCTGCGCGGATCTCAGCGTCGGGATAGAGCGCTGCCATGCGTTCGTGCAGGCCCTCGATGGAACGCTGCCGCATGTAATCGTCGAGGCTCATGCCGTCGGGCGTCG
>CAVQPX010000025.1:0-10800 GCA_963714835.1 uncultured Chloroflexia bacterium | reverse complement strand
CATGACACGCTCGCCAGGTTCGTCGAGCGCCTCGAGGGCCATCTCCTGCACGATGCGCTGGCCGAGCGACGAATTCGTCTCGGTGCCGACAGGTTGACGCCGAGCAGCCGTGGGCCGCGAAGGCCATCCAGGCCGGGACGCCGATGCGGAGGGTGCGGCGGCGGGCGTCCGGCGACCTCGTCGAGACGTGCCGGCTGGTCGGCATCGGCGGTCGCACCCTTCATGCCGGGTGTCGCGCCGCGCGTGACGACCCAGCTCGGCCACGGAGACGGCTACGCACGGACGGAACGATGGCGGCGACCTCGAGGAGCTGGCGCTGGGGCGCCCATGCCCTGCATCGGCCGGCCGTGTGGGAGCCGCCGAGCCGCTGTCCCGCGACTGGAAGCCGAGGCGCTGCCCGACTGACCGGGAGTGCACGGTCAGGCCCGATGCCGGCCACCATCGTCCCGTGCGCCTCGTCGACAGCCACAGCCACCGCAGTCCGACCGCTTCACGGCCGACCGGGACGATGTCCTCGAGCGCGCGACCGTGGCCGGTGTCGAGCGATCCTCGCGCCGGGTGGACACCTGGTCAGTGAGCGGCACCGACGCTGGTCGAGGCGAACCCGGCCGATGCGGCCGTCGGCGTGCATCCCCACGATGCCACCAAGGTCCCAGCGAGCGAGTGGCGTCGATCGAGGGCTGGGCCTCGGACCCGCGAGTCGTGGCGATCGGAGAGACCGGCGCTCGACTTCGATCGCGTGTTCTCGCCGATCCAGGACCAGCTGGACAACCTGGCGCCGGAATCCCGCGCTGGACCGGCGACGGCAAGCCGGCCATCCTGCACTGTCGCTCGGCTGCGGGGATGCGCGACGCACAGGACATGCTCCTCGCGGAGCTGCGGACCGCGGGCTTCCGGTGGACCCGCTCAGTTGGAGGCCTTCGATGGGCGCCCGCCGGCCGTGATCCACTCGTTCTCGGGACCGCTCGACTACGCTCGTGACATGCTCGAGCTCGGCCTCGCCATCAGCTTCTCCGGCTGGCGTTTCGCAAGGGCGAGGAGGCATCGGCCGATGTCGCGGCGGTCGTCCCGCGCGATCGGCTGCCGTCGAGACGGATGCACCGTACCTCTCCCCTCCGGGCGGGCCGCGTGGACGGACGAACCTGATGGGTGCGCGCTCACAGCCGCGTGGGTGGAGCAGTCTCGAACGGACCGATCGGCTACCCCGGGGGGCGACCTCGTGGCCGCCTACGACCTCGCGTTCCGACGCGAAGGGAGGGGACAGTGGGCAGGAGTTCGCCACGTCGAGCGACGTGGCCATTCGCGCTCGCCGCGCTGCTCGCCCTGGCGGCATGCGCCGCCCCGGTGGGAACCGATCGGCCGCCCACGGCAAGCCCGCCCGCCAGCCCCCCGAGCAGCCCCTCGGCGGCACCCGCGACGAGCGCGCCCACGCGCGCGCCCACGCCGCCGCCGACCGCGACACCCACCTGCCCGCCCGTCGATTTCGCCGACCTTCGTGGCGAGCGACCGACTGTCGGACATGAACCTCGTCCCCGGGACCGCCGGCGATCTGGTCGGATTCACGCTCGAGCCGAGCCCGGGCTCCCCGGTCCGGCCCCGGTTGACGGTCAAGTCGGTCGCGCCGCCGTTCACGTATGGCGGGAGCGGACTCCCGCTCGAGGTGCTCGGCGAGCACCATGTCCGCCTGCGGTTCGAGGGCATGTCCCACGTCGACGCTGCGGGGGCCGTGATCTATCGCGGTCCCCAGGTCCTCGACGGTGCCGGGAACCCCGTTCGGCAGATCGCGCTCGAGGAGGCCTTCGAGGGCTACGTCGTCTTCATCGTGGGCTATGACGGCGACGGCTGTGTCGACTTGCGGGTCCAGCCCGAACCTGGTGACCCTCGCGCTGGGGCGCTGACCGTGCCGGGGTGCGGACCCCGCTGGGGCGCGATGGGCTAGGCTTGGGGCCATGTCCCTCGATCCAGGCGCGCCGACCGCTGTGCGCGGCGAACTCGCCCTCTCGACCCGCGACCTCAGGAAGGCGTACGGAAAGCAGGTCGCGCTGGCCGGCCTCGACCTTTCCGTCCCGACAGGGGTCGTGTACGGCTTCCTGGGCCCGAACGGTGCGGGCAAGACGACGACGATGCGCATCTTCACCGGGCTCATCAAGCCCGACTCGGGCTCGGTCGAGATCCTCGGGCGGCCGTTCGGCGGCCGCGACCGCAAGCGCCTCTTCGACGTCGGAGCCCTGATCGAGTCGCCGTCCTTCTACCCGTACCTGTCGGGTCGTGAGAACCTGCGCGCCTTCGGGGCGGCAGGTGCCGCTACCACGGCGTCGCGCAGGGAGTCGCTGCTGGAACTGGTCGGCCTGAGCGATCGAGCGGCAAGCCGTGTGTCCGAGTATTCCCTCGGCATGAAGCAGCGGCTCGGGATCGCGGCAGCCCTGCTCAGCGATCCGCGCCTCCTGCTCCTCGACGAGCCGGCGAACGGCCTCGATCCGGCCGGGATCGTCGCGCTGCGCGACACCCTGCGCCGCCTTGCCTCCGAGGGCAAGACGGTCTTCGTCTCGAGCCACATCCTCGGCGAGGTCCGGCAACTCGCGGATCTCGTCGGGATCGTCGCGGCCGGACGCATCGTCCAGGAGGGCCCCATCGCCGACCTGCTCCTTGGAGCGGCGCGGATCCGGATCACGGTGACCCCGGACGAGGCCGGTCGCGCCGGCGAGATCCTGCGCAACATCGCCGGTGGCGAGCTCGTCACGCCGGCCGCCGGAGCTCCCGGTCGCTTCGATGTCCACCTGGAAGCCGCCCGCTCGGCCGAGCTCAATCGCGCGCTCGGCGAGGCCGGGATCTACGCCGCCGCGCTGGAGCCGGGCAGCGACCTCGAGTCGCTCTTCCTCGAACTGACCGGCGGCGACACGGCGGCGAGCCGCGAGGGGACATTCATGGGGCCGACGGGAACGGGCGGCAGGGCGCTCTCGTGAGGCTGTTCCGTTCCAGCATCCGCAAGCTCGTGCGTCGTCCCGCGACGTGGATCAGCCTGGGGCTGCTCGTCGGCCTCCTGCTCCTCGTGTTCCTCGCGGTGGGTGCCACCGCGAGGGAGATCCCGACGGATCCCGGCGAGGCTGCCGCGACGGTGCTCGTGACCTTTCCCGGAGCGTACGAGTTCGTCCTGTCCTTCATCCTCGGCCTCGGAGGCCTGCTCGCGGTCCTCTACGCGGGAGCGATCGCCGGCTCCGAGTGGGGCTGGGGCACATTCAAGTCGATGGTCGCCCGCGGGGAGGGCCGCTCGCGCTACCTCGTCGCCACGTTCGCCGGGATCGCGGTCCTGCTCGGAGCGGGCCTCGTCGTCGCGTTCGGTGCCGGGATCGTGGCCGCGTACATCGGCGCCCTCCTGGCCGGCGTGGACACATCGGGCATCTCCGATACGGAAACGCTGGGTCGGCTGCCCGAGCTCACCGCTCGCGGCTGGCTGGCCCTCGTCGAACAGGGCGCCCTCGGGTTCGCGATCGCGACGCTGGCACGAAGCCAGATCGCCGGGATCGGTGTGGGCATCGGCGTCTACTTCGGCGAGCAGTTCGCGTCGATCTTCCTGCCCGACGTCGTGCAGTACCTCCCGTTCCACGCGGCCGCCTCGGTCGTCGAGGTCGGCGGCAGGCTCACCGTGGAAGGCGGCGGTGGCGATGCCGGTGGCCTCGTCCAGTCGCTCGGACCGAATGAGGCCCTCGTCGTGGTCGTGATCTGGCTCGTCGGCGCGCTCGGGGTGACCTCGCTCATCGCCGAGCGAGCCGAGATCTCCGGCTGACGTCCCTGCCCCAGCGCGTGGCAGGCCGTTGCGCCCGTGAGTCACGGGCTCTCCGGCCCTGCTCCTTGACAGCCGATGGGAGCCCGCGCTAGCATTCTGGCACTCTCACACAGAGAGTGCTAATGCGAGCGGGTCGCTGATCCGCACGGGCCGGCGCGTCGGCCTGGAAGACCCGGAAGCGGCCATCGCGAACGCGCTCGACCAGAGATCGCAGGGCTTGCCCCGACCCGACCGGTCGCGGCCGGAGGCCTCGCGATCGAACCAGATCGGACGGGCGGCCTGACGCCGCCAGAGGAGGAACGCACGTTGGCCACTGCCACTGCATCGTCGACCAAGCTGCGCCCGCTGGGCGACCGCGTCGTCGTCAAGCCCACGGCACGCGAGGAGATGACGAAGAGCGGGATCGTCCTGCCGGACACCGTCAAGGAGAAGCCGCAGGAGGGGACCGTCATCGCTGTCGGACCCGGCCGAACGCTCGACGACGGCAAGCGCGAGGCGATCGACGTGAAGGAGGGCCAGAAGGTCCTCTACGCGAAGTATGCCGGGACCGAATTCAAGATCGACGAAGAGGAACTCCTCATCGTCAGCCAGAAGGACATCCTCGCGATCGTCGCGGACTGACGTCCGCCGGGCTGGTCGAAGCCGACCGGCTGACGCATCAGATCATCGAACGTTCCAGGAGGGACATACCGCGTGGCTAAGCAACTCATCTTCGACGAGACCGCTCGTCGCTCACTCAAGCGGGGCATCGATCGCCTCGCCGACGCCGTCAGGGTCACGATCGGCCCCAAGGGTCGCAACGTCGTCCTCGACAAGAAGTTCGGCGCGCCCACCATCACCAACGACGGTGTGACGATCGCTCGCGACATCGAGCTCGACGATCCGTTCGAGAACATGGGAGCGCAGCTCCTCAAGGAAGTCGCGACCAAGACCGACGACGTCGCCGGCGACGGGACGACCACCGCGGTCGTGCTCGGCCAGGCGATGGTCGCTGAGGGCCTCCGGGTCGTCACCGCCGGCGCCAACCCGATGGTCGTCAAGCGCGGCATCGAGAAGGCCGTCGCCGTGATCGTCGACGAGATCGCCAAGCAGGCCCGGCCCGTGGACAACCGCGAGCAGATCGCGGCCGTCGCGGCGATCAGCGCGGCCGATACAGAGGTCGGCGAGATCATCGCCGAGGTGATGGACAAGGTCGGCAAGGACGGCGTCATCACCGTCGAAGAGGGCCAGAGCCTGGGCCTCGAGAAGGAATACACCGAGGGCATGCAGTTCGACCGGGGCTACCTCTCGGCGTACTTCGTGACCAACCCCGATCGGATGGAGGCGGTCCTCGACAATCCGCTCATCCTGATCACCGACAAGAAGATCTCGAGCGTCCAGGACATGCTCCCGGCCCTCGAGAAGGCTGTCCAGCAGGGCAAGCCCACGCTGATCATCGCCGAGGACATCGACGGTGAAGCGCTCGCGACCCTCGTCGTCGAACAAGCTCAAGGGCACGATCTCCGTGCTCGCCGTCAAGGCCCCGGGCTTCGGCGATCGGCGCAAGGAGATGCTCCGCGACATCGCGACGCTGACCGGCGGGACGGTCATCAGCGAGGAAGTCGGGCGCAAGCTCGATTCGGTCACCTTCGAGGACTTCGGCAAGGCGCGCCGTGTCGTGGCCACGAAGGACGACACGACCGTCGTCGACGGCGAAGGTTCGGCCGATCAGATCAAGGCCCGCATGGCCCAGATCAAGGCCCAGATCGAGGACACCACGTCGGACTACGACAAGGAGAAGCTCCAGGAGCGTCTCGCCAAGTTGTCCGGCGGCGTGGCCGTGATCAAGGTCGGCGCGGCCACCGAGGTCGAGCTCAAGGAGAAGAAGCACCGCATCGAGGATGCGCTCTCGACGACCCGCGCGGCCGTCGAAGAGGGCCTCGTCGCCGGCGGCGGCACGACCCTCCTCCAGGCGATCCCGGCGCTCAACGCCCTCAAGCTCGAGGGCGACGAGGCCGTCGGCGTCGACATCGTTCGCAAGGCCCTCGAGGCCCCGGCCCGCCAGATCGCCGACAACGCCGGCGCCCGTGGTGAAGTCGTGGTCGACGCGGTTCGTGCGATGAAGATCGGCGAGGGCTTCGACGCCCTCAAGGGCGAGTACGGTGACATGTTCACGCGCGGCATCGTCGACGCGGCGAAGGTCACCCGCTCCGCACTCCAGAACGCTGCTTCCATCGCGGCGATGGTCCTGACGACGGAGACGTTGATCACGGACATCCCCGAGAAGGAGAAGGCGGCTGCCGGCGGTGGCCACGGCCACGGCGGAGACATGGACTTCTAGTCCGGTCGAACGCGACTCGACGAAGGCCCGGGCCGGCAACGGTCCGGGCCTTCCGATTCCCGGAACTCGCAACCTCACCCAACCACCCCCGACCTCACCGAACCGCAACGGACCGCTCTCGGACCGGTTCCCCGACGCACCGGAAACGTGGCTCGATTCGTCGTCTTCGCACGGATCGGCGAGTACTTTCGGGCTACTGCGAGGTAGGTGAAATGAACTACTGGAACGGCACGTCGGACTCCGCCGAGCACTCCGACGATCAAGGCTCCAGCGTCGCGACGTCGGAATTGGTCGACGAGAGCGCGGCGATCGACGCTGCCAGCGGCACCGACGGAACGGCCGAAGACGCCGTCCCGGCCGTCGACGGGACAGAGTCGGTGGCCCGCTCCGAGGCACCCCAGGTCGAGGACCGCAACGGTGCCGGCGTCACGTCGACGTTCCTGCGCGAGCTCGCGCACGCGATGCAGGCAACCGCCGAGCAGGAACGCCAGAGGATCGCCGACATCGCCGCCGAAGATGGCGCGGCGAACATCGAGATCGCCCGCGCGCGCGGCCTCGCCGAGAGCGATGAGCTGCGCCGTTCGGCCGACGCCGACATCACGGGGATCGACGTGTGGCTTCGCGCCGAGATCGAGAAGGCTCGTCGAGAAGCCGGACAACGGACCAGCGAACGACGTGCGGAGCTCGAGCGGCACCTGGAGCGCCACGACGCCATCATCGAGGCCGAGGTGCGGAGCGTCGACGGGGCCGTGCTCGATTTCCGGGCGACCCTTGATCGGTTCTTCGCCGAACTGCTCGAGTCGACCGATCCTTCCGAGATCGCCGGCCGCGCCGGCCAGCTCCCGTCGGCACCCGACCTGGCGGCGGTCCGCGCGGCCGCGCGCTCGTCGGCCGTCGCCGAACTCAGTGGAGGACACGACGGCGGGGGCGCCGATGGCGGATCGGCGGATGCCGATGGCGGATCGGTCGATGCCGCCGGATCGGTCGATGCCGGTTCTGCCTCCGGCGATGCGTCCTCGGACGGGACCCCCGAAGGTGACGCCGAGGCTAGTGCCGATGAGCCACGAGCCGCCGCGCGGCTCGTGCGCTGGATCGCGGCCCACACCGGGTCGCCGGCTCAGACCGGGAGCCTCTAGGTCCGACCCGCGATCACGGCGCACCACGGGGCAGCCGCGCTCCTTCCGAGCGAGCGCCCCGCGCCATGTCCTCGTGACTGAATCAGGTCGTACGCGGGGCTCCATCGTCCCGTAGCGCGTTGTGGTGCGAACAGGCACCCTATGCGGGTGCTCTCCCACCCTCGCCACCCCCGCGGGCGCGATCGCGGCCGCTCCCACCTGCTGCTGGGCGGCCTGGTCCTCGCGCTCGTCGTCGTCCTGGCCGGCCCGGCCCTCGACCCTGGTCCCGCGAGCGCGGTCAACGCGACCACGGACCGCGGCGTCGCCGCGTCGTCTGCCGGGGTCGCCACGTCCGCGTCTGCCGGGGTCGCCACGTCCTCGTCCGGCGGGGTCGTGCCGGAGCCGATCCTGCCCACGAGCGATGCCAGCGCCGACCCGGATCTGGCCGCGGTCTTCGCCGCCGGCTCGGGCTCCGACGGCCTGATCGACGTGACCGGCTGGTTCGTGCCGGGCACCAGCGGCGCCACCTATGTCCCGGTCGAACCGGTCCGCCTGCTCGATACGCGGGTGGCCAATGGTCTGTCCGGGATGTTCGCCGCGAGCCTGCCCCGGACCGTCCAGATCACCGGTCGCGGCGGCGTCCCGGCCGACGCCCTCGCGGTCACCCTCAACCTGACCGTGACCGCCCAGACGGCGGCCGGCTTCGTGACCGTCGGTCCGACCCCCGAGGCCAGTCCGGCCACCTCGAGCATCAACTTCCCGCGCGGTGACAACCGGGCCAACGGCCTGACCGTGCCACTCGCCCCCGACGGCTCCCTGTCGGCCGTGTACAAGGCGAGCGGTGGAGCCCGGACCCACCTCGTCATCGACGTGACCGGCTGGTTCGTGCCGGGCACCAGCGGCGCCACCTATGTCCCGGTCGAACCGGTCCGCCTGCTCGATACGCGGGTGGCCAATGGTCTGGCCGGGATGTTCGCCGCGAGCCTGCCCCGGACCGTCCAGATCACCGGTCGCGGCGGCGTCCCGGCCGACGCCCTCGCGGTCACCCTCAACCTGACCGTGACCGCCCAGACGGCGGCCGGCTTCGTGACCGTCGGTCCGACCCCCGAGGCCAGTCCGGCCACCTCGAGCATCAACTTCCCGCGCGGTGACAACCGGGCCAACGGCCTGACCGTGCCACTCGCCCCCGACGGCTCCCTGTCGGCCGTGTACAAGGCGAGCGGTGGAGCCCGGACCCACCTCGTCATCGACGTGACCGGCTGGTTCGTGCCGGGCACCAGCGGCGCCACCTATGTCCCGGTCGAACCGGTCCGCCTGCTCGATACGCGGGTGGCCAACGGTCTGGCCGGGATGTTCGCCGCGAGCCTGCCCCGGACCGTCCAGATCACCGGTCGCGGCGGCGTCCCGGCCGATGCCCTCGCGGTCACCCTCAACCTGACCGTGACCGCCCAGACGGCGGCCGGCTTCGTGACCGTCGGTCCGACCCCCGAGGCCAGCCCGGCCACCTCGAGCATCAACTTCCCACGGGGCGACAACCGGGCCAACGGCCTGACCGTGCCACTCGCCCCCGACGGCTCCCTGTCGGCCGTGTACAAGGGCCCGAAGACGCGCGACTTTCCGAGCAGTCACGCCGGTTACCACAGCGAGTGGGAGATGATCACCACGATCCGCGCCGCCGAGATCGCCCACCCGGACATCGTCGACGTGTTCACGATCGGCCAGTCGCATGAGGGTCGCTCCATCTGGGCCGCCAAGATCTCGGACAACGTGGCGACCGACGAGGACGAGCCCGAGGTGCTCTTCGACGGTGGGACCCACGCCGACGAGCACATGGGCGTGGAGATGGCCCTTCGGATCCTGGGCTGGCTGGTCGATGGCTACGGGAGCGATTCCCGGGTCACGAACATCGTCGATACGCGCGAAGTGTGGATCGTGTTCATGGTCAATCCCGACGGGGCCGTGTTCGACATCGGTGGGGGCCGCTTCCACTTCTGGCGCAAGAACCGCCAACCGACGCCCGGCTCGCGGTATGTCGGCACCGATCTCAACCGGAACTTCGGCTATCGCTGGGGGAGTGGCGGGAACACGAGCACCAACCCGCAGGCGATCACCTACCGCGGACCATCGGCCTTCTCGGCGCCGGAGACCCGCGCGATGCGCTCGTTCATGGCCAGCCGGGTCGTCGACGGCCGGCAGCAGATCCGCGCCTCGATCACGTTCCATGAGTACGGCCGGCTCGTGATGTGGCCGTACGGGTACACGTACGTGGATGTCCCGGGTGATATGACGGTCCAGGATCGATCGGCGCTGGTCGCGATCGGCAAGGAGATGGCGGCGAGCAACGGCTATCGACCGCAACAGGCGAGCGACCTCTATCTCACATCCGGGACCACGCGCGACTACGCCTACGGGGCGTATCGGATCTTCTCGTACACGTTCGAGCTGTCGGTCAAGGACTATCCCGACGACTCGCTGATCGCGTCCGAGACCGGCCGGAACCGCGAGGCGATGCTCAAGCTGATGGAGCGCGCCTGGTGTCCGTTGGCGATCCTGGGCTCGGCCGTGCAGCGTGCGCGCTGCGGCGCGTTCGACGATGACCTCGAAGTCGAGCGCGGCTGGACGGTCGACCCCGACGGCACCGACACGGCACCGGCCGCGGCGCGGTTCAGCCGCACGAACCCGAGCCCCACGACGAGCAACGGGCCGAAGCAACTGGGCACGACCCCGTCCGGGTCGGTCGCATTCGTCACGGGCGGTCCGAGCGGGACGTCGCCCGGGGCCGCCGACCTCGACGGGCGCTCGACGATCCGCTCGGCGCGGATCGTGCTGCCGAGCGGCTCTGGCCAGGACCTGACGTTCGCCTTCGTGTTCGCGCACGATGCCGGCGCCTCGTCGGCCGACACGCTCAAGGCGATCGTCGAACGCGCGGATGGGAGTCGCGTGGTCGTGTGGACGATGGCCGGGACGGCCGCGGATCGCGACGGCGCCTGGACCACGGCGACCGTCTCGCTCGATGCGTTCGCCGGCACCGCGATCCACCTGCGGTTCGAGGCGACCGACGGCGGATCGGACAACCTCGTCGAGGTCGAGATCGACGACGTTCGGGTGACGCGACCCACGTGATCGGCCGGGCCTCGAAGGAGGGCGTTTGACACGCGGGAGGCAAGGGTCGAGCCTTCGCCCGTGAGGCGTATCGGTGCGCTCGGTGGTCCCGTTCCGGTCGTGATGGCCCTTGCCGTCGCGCTCGCTGCGGCGGCATGCTCGCCGGCGCGCCCCGATCTGACCGACCCGAACGAGATCCTCGCGCAGGCCGCGGCGCAGATCGATCGTGCGTCGTCCGTTCGACTGACGCTCGACGTGTCGGGTGCGATCGCCCTGGACCTGGTCGGCTCCGGCAATGCCCGTCCGTTGCTGCTCGAGGGCACGACGCTCACCGCGGATCTCGATCTGGCGGGCGGGGCGATGAAGGCGACATTCGCGGCGCCGGCACTCCTCGGGCTGACCGGCGAGTACATCGCACCGGGGGGTCGCGCATATCTGCAGATGAGCCTGATCGGACCAAAGTTCGTCGCGCTCGATCC
>CAVQPX010000024.1:0-32847 GCA_963714835.1 uncultured Chloroflexia bacterium | reverse complement strand
CGGACAAGGTTGACCCGCCGGAATCGGGCGTAGAATGCCGGGGGAGGAAGGAGGGCCGACGATGCGTTCGATCAAATTGGCCCGTGCGGCTGCAGCCGCGATCTTGCTTGGGTACTGGCTCACGGTTCCCGCGACGACCCTTGGCACCGTGAGCGGAGGTTGCACGGCGACAGGGGACCTCGACGTCGGGCGGCGTGGACATCACCACGGCCACCGAGTGGCATCTCAAGTCCACCGACGTTGCCGGCGGCTCGGGGACCGCGCCATCGAAGATGACCAGCGCCCAGGTTGGTGCGGCCAGCGCTCGGACTCAGCATCCCGGTCGCGGGCGGCTGCCGGTGACGGGGATACGGCTGGATCGGTCGACGGCATCTCCGTGGAGCCGTACGCGATCCTCGGGCATCGCTTCACGGTCGCCGGCTCCGCGTCGGGCGAGGGCGCGCCGTGCTCGGGTCAGATCGTGATCATCCTCGACGACGTGGACATCGCTGTTCACCGTCCTCGGCGGTGGCGGCATCCTCGCCGCGCTGATCGGCCTCATCGTGATCCTGGCCGTAGCCCGCTCGCAGGGCGGCGCCGGGATGGCGTTCATCGCTCTCCTGTTCGGTTTCCTCGGCGGTGCCGGTCTCGGCCTTGCGCTGGAGCAGTTCGGGATCCTGGATCCCACTGGATTCGTGGGACTCGCGATCGCGATCGGCGTCGCCGTCCTGGGCCTGATCCTGAACGGCCGATTGCGGTCGTCGGCGACCGCAACCTGAGCCGTCCCGGACCCTGGGGTGCCGGCTGCCCGGCGTGCGGCAGCCGGTGTACCCTCTGTCCTCTGACCACGGGAACCGCACGAGAGGACCAAGATGCCGCGCATCGTCCGCGGCGCGCTCGTCCAGGCCAGCTGGACCGGCGACAAGGAATCGATGATCCAGAAGCACGAGGAGCGCCCACGAGGCGGCCAAGCAGGGTGCCCAGTTCATCCTCTTCCAGGAGCTGTTCTACGGGCCGTACTTCTGCCAGGTCCAGGACGCCCAGTACTACAGCTACACCGAGCTGATCCCGGACGGGCCGACGACGAAGCGGATGCAGGACCTCGCGAAGCAGACCGGCATGGTCGTCGTCGCGCCGATGTACGAGGAGGACGAGAAGGCCTCCGGCATCTACTACAACACCGCCGCCGTCATCGATGCCGACGGGACGTACCTCGGCAAGTACCGCAAGACGCACATCCCGCACGTCAAGGGCTTCTGGGAGAAGTTCTACTTCCGGCCCGGCAACCTCGGCTATCCGGTGTTCGAGACCGCGGTCGGCAAGATCGGCGTCTACATCTGCTACGACCGCCACTTCCCGGAAGGCGCCCGGGCGCTCGGGCTCAACGGCGCCGAGATCGTGCTCATCCCGTCGGCCACGTCGCGCGGCCTGTCCGAGTACCTGTGGCGGATCGAGCAGGTCAGCCACGCCGTCGCCAACGGCTACTTCGTCGGGACGATCAACCGGGTCGGCATCGAGAGGACATCGGCGACGACGACTTCTACGGCCAGAGCTACTTCGTCGACCCGCGCGGCCAGTTCGTCGGCGACCTGGGCGCCGCCCACGACGAGGAGCTCATCGTCCGCGACCTCGACCTCGACAAGATCACCGAGGTCCGCAACACCTGGCAGTTCTACCGCGACCGTCGGCCCGACGCGTACGACGACCTCGCCCGACCCTAGCCCATCCCGCCGGCTCGGCTGTCCGGAGGAGGACAGCCGAGCCGCCTCCGACCGGACCCGGGAGGAGCCCATGCAGTTCGGTTTCACGCTCAAGCCCGAGCACACGATCGAGCGGACGCTGGCCCTGACCCGCCAGGCGAGGCCGCCGGCTTCGACTACGGCTGGCTGTTCGACAGGCACGTCCTGTGGCGCGAACCGTACCCCCTGCTGACGCTGATGGCCGAGGCGACGACCGACGATGCGCCTGGGGACCTGCGTCACGAACCCGGCGACCCGCGAGCCGTCCGTCACCGCATCGGCGCTGGCGACGCTCGACGAGATCTCCGGCGGTCGGATGGACCTCGGGATCGGCCGGGGCGATTCGGCGCGGCGGGTGCTCGGCAAGCCGCCGACCACGATGGCCACACTCGAGGAAGCGATCGTCGTGATCAAGGCCCTGGTCGAGGGCGAGCCGTCGAGTACGAGGGCACGGAGCTCCAGCTTCCCGTGGACCGGCCTGGACGCTGCCGGTCTGGGTCGCCGGCTACGGCCCGATGGCGCTCGCGATGACCGGTCGGGTCGCCGACGGGGTCATCCTCCAGCTCGCCGATCCCGACCTCATCCGCTGGTTCGTCGGCCAGGTCCGCGAGGCGGCAGCGGCCGCGGCCGCGATCCGCCGGATCGATCAAGGTCCAGGCGCGGCGCCGGCCCACGTCGGCGATCCGCGCGAGTGCCGCGAACGGACGCGCTGGTTCCCGGCCCTCGTCTCGAACCACGTCGTCGACCTCGTCAACAAGTACCCGCCGCGAGCAACTGCCGGAGTCGCTGACCGGGTACGTCCGCGACCGGACCGGCTACGACTACCTGCATCATGCCGAGGTCGGCTCGTCGAACGCCGCGTTCGTCGGCGACGAGGTGACCGACCGGTTCTGCGTCCTCGGTTCCGTCGACGACCACATCGCGAAGCTGCGCGAACTGGCCGACGCGGGCGTCGACCAGTTCAACCTGTACCTGATGAACGGCGACGAGGAGGCACAGCTCGAGGTCTACGGCGCGACATCATCCCGGCATGGCGGTAGTGAGGGACGGCCTGCCGATGGCCGGAGGTCAGGCTGGCGCCGGTACCGCGATCGATGACGGGCCGCCGTCACGGCCGACCGCGCGATCGGCACTGAGCGGATCGGTGGAGGCGGCCGTGACCCGGCCCGTCGAGACCGTCGGGCGCGACTGGCTGGCGCCAGACGCCTGCGCCGATCGAAGCCGACGGCGATCGCGACGTGCTCGCCAGCCGCGGCGACCGATCGCGCAGGCTCGCTGCGATCCCCATCGCCACGACGCCGAACGCCATCCGCCTCGCACCCGTCGCCGCGCACGCTCATGACGCACGCCGAGCGTCGCAGGAGGGACCGATGCGCACGCTCATCACCAACGGCACGATCGTCACGCGGACGGCTCGACGCCGCCGACGTCCTCATCGACGGCGAGACGATCGCCGGATCGGCGCGACCTGGCCGCGGCGGGCGACCGCCGACGAGACGATCGACGCGCCGGCAAGTACGTCATCCCGGGCGGCATCGACGTCCACACCCACATGGAGCTGCCGTTCGGCGGCACGTTCGCCAAGGACACCTTCGAGACCGGGACGCGGGCGGCGGCGTTCGGCGGCACCACCACGATCGTCGACTTCGCGGTCCAGTCGCAAGGGCGCGTCGCTGCGCGAGGGCCTGGACGCCTGGCACGCCAAGGCCGAGGGCAACGCGGTCGCCGACTACGGCTTCCACATGATCATGAGCGACGTCAACGACGACACGCTCGCCGAGATGGACGGGCTCGTCGCCGAGGGCGTCCCGGACTTCAAGCTGTTCACCGCCTACCCGGGCGTCTTCTACAGCGACGACGGGGCGATCTTCCGGGCGATGCAGCAGACCGCGAAGAACGGCGGGCTGATCATGATGCACGCCGAGAACGGGATGGCCATCGACGTCGTCGCGCCGAGCAGACCGTCGACGCCGGCACGACCGACCCGATCGGCCACGGCCTGGCCCGCAAGGCCGATCTTCGAGGGCGAGGCGACCAACCGGGTCATCCGCCTGGCCGAGGCCGCCGACGTGCCGGTCTACATCGTCCACCTGTCCGCCCGCGAGGCGCTGGACGAGGTCCGCGCGGCCCGCGACCGCGGGACGCCGGCCTTCGCCGAGACGTGCCCGCAGTACCTGTTCCTGTCGCTCGACGACATGGGCAACGGGTTCGAGGGCGCCAAGTACGTCTGCTCGCCGCCGCTGCGCACCAGGATCACTGGGACGACCTGTGGACGGGCCTCGTCAAGGACGACCTCCAGCTCGTCGCGACCGACCACTGCCCGTTCGACTTCCACGGCCAGAAGGAGCTCGGTCGCGGCGACTTCCGCAAGGTCCCCAACGGCCTGCCGGGCGTCGAGGACCGGGTCGACCTGCTCCACGACGGCGGCGTCGTCGCCGGCCGGATCACGCAAGGAGCGCTGGGTCGAGATCATCTCGACGGCGCCCGGCCAAGCTGTTCGGGATGTACCCGCGCAAGGGCGCGATCGCGGTCGGGCTCGGACGCGGACCTCGTCGATCTACGACCCGAACCGCGACGCGGACGATCTCGGCCGCGACGCCACCACATGGACGTCGACTACTCGTGCTACGAGGGCCGGTCCGGTCCAGGGCGCGCAGCGACGTCGTCCTGTCCCGCGGGTCGGTCATCGTGCGCGACGGCGAGTTCACCGGGCGCAAGGGCCACGGCAGGTTCATCAAGCGCGCGCCGGCGGACTACGCCCGGATGGCCTGACGGCCGACCCGCCACGTTCAGGCCTGGCGGCGGTCCAGCCAGATGTCGCCTTTGCGGAAGACAGCAAATGCCAAGGAACCGGCCATCCGGCCGATCCCGTCCTGCTCTGCGATCCGATAGATGAGGTGCGGCTGCTGTCGGACGTCGTCATCGGCAATCCGGGCAAACAGCGCGGGGAGGCCGCATGTGCGCTCGAGGATGGACCGCTTCAGCCTGCCGATCCGCAGCCCGGCGACCAACGTCGGCGGTGCCGGAGCACCCAGCAGTCGATCTGCCAGATCGATCGCCATCGCGAGCGACGTCCTCGCCCCCGCTGCCCCGGCCTGATCCAGGAGGTAGTGCACGTCGAGGTCGTCGGTCCCACGGAGGAGCTCGGCGATGTCCACGATCCAGCGCAGGCGAAGCGGCGATCGCGAGCGGTGGATCGCCAAGTGGAGGAGCGTGTCCTCCGGCGAGAGGACGCGGACCTGCCGATCGAAGACCGCCGCGACGCGACTTCGCGACCAGAGGATCGCCGTATCGAGGCTGAAGTAGCGGGGCGCGGCGAGTCCCCAGTGGAGTTCGAGACACGTCGCGCCGTTGGGCCCGGGCCGGTAGTACTGGGCGTCGTGGTAGGGGTGGTGTCGCGCTTCGTATGGTGCTCGGGCTTCCTGTCGAAACCCCAGCGCATGAAGCCGCTCCCGCGCGGCGCTCAGCTGGCCGCTGGGCACCAGCACGTCGATATCGCCCGCGGGTCGCAATCCGATGTCGCCGTACAGCAGTTGCGTGAGGATCAGGCCCTTCACCGGGATGACGTCGATGCTCGCCGACGTGAAGTCGTCGAGGACCGCGAGGAGTTCCTGCAGCAGTCCGCCGTTCTGGATCACCGTCACGACACGACGCCGCTGGGTATCGGCCAGCCAGGCCGATGGCGGACCCCCCGTCTCCCCAGCCCGCGCCGGATCCTGCGCGATCGACGAGTCCGCCCGGACCGACGCAATCGCGCGCGCAACAAGCGGCAGAACCTCGTGGCGATGCCCCACGCGCCAGAGGCGGTCCCAATCCACGGCGCCCGCGATCAGCTCATCCAGCCGACGCATCGCCTCGCCATCAGGGCGAACGCGCGCTGCGAGGCAGACGATCTGCTCCTCGACGGGGAGGTCATCGAGCGCACGCACGTCGTCAGAACTCCGAGAGGCTGCCATCGACGCGCGCCCGGCGCACGGCAAGATGGAGGGCCAGGGCCCCGATGGGCACGTAGATCGCGGTGAGGGCGACGAGCGCGCCGATCGCTGGGAGCTGGTCGGCGATGCCGACCCCTCCGAGCAGGGCCCGGCGCAGGACCTCGAGCCCGTGTGTCAGCGGCAAGGCCGATCCGACAACGCGGAGGGCCTCGGGCAGGACCGCCGTTGGGAACAGAACGCCGCCCAGCACGAAGGACGCGCCGGTCACGATCCAGTTGACCGGATTACCCTGCTTGATGAGGAGCACGACCGCCGCGCCGACGAGCCCGAGTGCGTTGCATCCCACGATCAAGAGTGCGAGCGCCAGGATCGTCGCAGGGAGGTCCGCGCGTGACAGGTCCAGCCCGACGACCGAGCCAACAACCAGGTAGACCGCGATCGAGGCAAACGCCATGAGGTGGGCGAACAGCCCGGACGAGAGCAGCGCCACGATCGGGGGCGTTGGTCCGATGAGCATCAGCTCGAGCGTGCCGGTCACCTGGCCTTCACGTACGGCTCCTCCCATCGAGCCGACCCCGACCGCGACGATCTGGGTGAACGCGATCCCGACGATCGCGAATCCGAAGTAGTCGGAACCATAGGCGCGAATTCCGGATCCACTGACGACGCCCAGTGCCTCGCTGAGGAAGAAGAACACGATGACGTTGGCGACGGCCGCACCGATCCCAAGGACAAACCCGACCCGGTAGCTGCGCTGGATGCGGAAGTCGCGAAGTGCGAACGCGGCCGGCACCGCGAGACGAGCGATCACGCGACGTGGACCTCCGGCGCGCCGGGCGGATCCTGGAGGGTTTGGACGAACAGCTCCTCAAGGGTTGCCTCGGCGATGCGACACTCGGTGATCTCCCCGCCGGCTGCCATCACCGCGCGCAGGACCTGGTCCACGACTCCAGGGCCGTCATCGACCAGACAGCGGAGGCGTAGATGGTCATCCTCCACCGCGATCTCCAGGTCCGTTGCCTGAAGCACGCTCGGCAGGGCGGCCATCAGCCGGGGCCGGGATCCGCGGACCGTGAGGTCCACGCGCCGGCCCGGGTGAATCGTCGCCCGGAGGTCACGCAGCGGACCAGCGGCGACGATCTCCCCCCGCCGGACGAACGCGACGCGGTCGCAGAGGGCCTCGGCCTCGCTCATCGAGTGCGTGGCCAGGATGACGGCCCGGTCCCCTCGCGCCATCACATGGTCCTGCACGAGCCCCCGCACCTCGCGTGCCGTGATCGGGTCGAGGGAGCGCGTCGGTTCGTCCATGAACAGGACGTCGGGCTCCGTCAGCAGGCCGCGGGCGATGGCCAGGCGCTGGCGCATCCCCGATGAGAACGTGCGGACAGGGCGATGAGCATCAGCACCCAGCCCAAGGCGCTCGAGCAGGTTTCCGACCCTGGCATCGCGGCCGCGCCTCGGCACGTTGGCGATCGCCGCAAAGAACTCGAGATTCTCACGACCGCTGAGGCGCCAGAAGAACGAGCGCTCCTCGGCCCGGATGACGCCGATGCGAGCGCGAACGCCGCGCGGGTCAGCGAGCAGATCATGCCCGGCCACCGTCCCGCCGCCCGCCGACGGGAGCAGGGCGGTCGTCAGGATCCGTATGAGCGTGGTCTTGCCGGCGCCGTTCTGGCCGAGGAGGCCCAGCGACTCACCTTGTTCCACGCGCAGGGTGACGCCCGCCAGAGCAGGCGGGCGCCCGGCCTCGGTGGCGCGCAGCCGAGCGGCGCCGCGGCCAGGGAGGAAGCGTCGGTAGCCCGACGTGACCGGGTACCGCTTCGTGAGGTCTTTCACTTCGACGGCGTACGACATCGATCCTGTGCTCGTCATTGGGGTCGCGTGGAGCGACCGCGGCAGTCCCGCTGTCGCTCCACGGACAATTCCTCGGTAACCCTAGTTGCCTTCTCCCACTACTTGAGGAGTGTGACCTCGACCTGGCCGTAGCCAGTGCACACGGCGGCCTCCTTCTTGAGCTCGGCGACGCGATACGTCGCGAGCACGGCTGGTCGCTCGTACTTCATAGTCCTCACCTCCCTCCCTCGGATGATGTGACCACCCTTGCCTCGGCAAGGGTCGTGGTCCAGCGGAAGAGGACGGCGCGGACCATCGCGGCCGCGCGTCCGAGGACGATTTGCGTGGGAAAGCCCCGCCGGCGCGACGCCCGCTCGAGGATTCCCGCGGTGCGTGACAGGAGCGCGGCAGCCCGGCCACTCCTGTCCCCGAGACCTCGGGTCTCGGGGAGCCCGTCACGATCGACCGCACGGACGATCCCGAGCAGATGGCTCGTTCGCAGGGCTTCCGTCGCGTAGGGCTCTCCATCGCCTTTGGTGATCAGCATCTGCTCGCTCGGTCCCGCACCTGCTGTCACGGCGACGACCCGGTGGGCAACGATGATCCCGTCGCCGGCGAACACGACCACGTCGCCATGGTGGGGTGCGCTCGGACCGAACTCGACCACGAGGTGGTCGCCCGATCGGATGAACGGGACCATGCTGCTTCCGGTCGCTTCGATCGACTCCGTCGTCCGGGCATCGCGCCAGTGCTCCATGACGGCCCGGCGGGCGACGGCGGCCGTCGAGCGCGCGACCATCGGCCCGCTCACGAGGTCACCCCGGCCTCGACGCGTCGCTCTTCGTGGGCCATCGCGAGCCACGACTCGATGACGTCAAGGGTCGGCCGGAGGGGCCCGTTCACGAGTCGGCCGCATGGGACCCGTGAGGTCGCCGCAGCAAGCCGGGCCAGGCAGCCCACGAAGTCCGCCGATGCCGCCCAGCTTCCGCGGGCCAGCTCCATGGCCGCAAGGGCCGGAGAGAGCGGTGTCACGCTCGGGACACCCAGCCCCGGGATCCCGTCAACGATCAGGACCGCCGCCAGGGGGCCGGCCGCCGGACGCGAGTCGGCACCCTCGATCCCGAACCGTGCATGCAGCTCGCTCGGGGTCAGGGCCCACTCGCTTCCGCCACCAAGGACGAGACGCGGCCGATCGGCCAGGAACGCGAGGCGGGGAATCAGGCGAAGCGTGTCCGGCCGCACGTGCAGCGCGCGCGGGTAGGCCCGGACCGTGGCGTCGTGGCCCAGGACGGCCAATTCGTCGGAGAGCACGCGGTGGCCGCGATCGGCGAGCCCCAGGGCCAGCGTCGTCTTCCCGCTCCCGGACGGAGCCGCGATGAGCAGGACGCCGACGCCGACCTGGATGGTGGAAGCGTGGACGGTGATCGAGCCACTGGCATGCAGTCCGCGCTGGATGGAATCGACGAGCGCGTCGAGCGCGTCGATCGCCGCGATCTCTGGGGTCGGCACGTCGCGCGCATCGCGCCCGGGGGCCTCCACCCGCCAGCGCCCGGCCGAGTGTCCCACCCTCACTTCGACAGGAACCGTCGATGTCGCGCCGCCTGGAGCGCTGCCGGCCCGAAAGGTCCCGTAGGAGGCATCAACGGTGTCGATCACGACCGGGTCGTCGGATCGCAGGTCGACCCGGACGCCCAAGACGTCATATCGGACGTGCCGCACGCTGTGGTTGGCCGCGACCGCCGGCTCGATCAAACCGGATCCTCGAACAGGCCGAGTTCGCCGAGCGCCGCTACGCCCTCGCGGACGTCGCCGATGACCTCGGGTCCGCTCAGGCCGTACGGCTCAGCGAAGGCCGTGGCCAGATCGTCGAAGGATCGCTCGCCGTCGCACAGTTCCCAAAGGAGGACGGCCGAACTGTTCACCACGTGCGCCTGATCCGTTCGCGGGTCGATCAGGATCGCCTCCTCACCGACGCGTTGCAGGACGACGTCGCCGCGTTTGCGGGGGCTCGCTACAGCTGATCCAGCCACTCCAGGCACGCCCCCCACTCCATCCCGGCACCCCTCGCGACCGGCTCTCCCAAGGATAGGACCAGGAGCGGGGGAATTGAGACAGAAGTACCTGTCGGGCACCGTTCGGCCGGCGATTATGGTGCGGCGAGGCACCACTCCCGCCGCGAGGCGCCCATCACGACGGAATTGGCAACGCAGGCCGGAGAGCGACCTACCGGGTGCGCGGGAAGCCGAGATCCACCTTCGAGGTCGCCGGGTCGGGCCAGCGCGACGTCACGACCTTGCCCCGGGTGTAGAAGTTGATCCCCTCGGGGCCGTACATGTGGGTGTCGCCGAAGAGCGACGCCTTCCAGCCCCCGAAGCTGTAGTACGCGACCGGGACCGGGATCGGCACGTTGATCCCGACCATGCCGGCGTTCACCTCGAACTGGAACTGGCGAGCCACGCCGCCGTCGCGGGTGAAGATCGCCGTCCCGTTGCCGTACGGGTTGTCGTTGATGATGCCCAGCGCCTCGGGATAGGTCTCCGCGCGGACGATCTCGAGCACGGGCCCGAAGATCTCGTCGCGATAGCACTCCATCTCGGGCGTGACGCGGTCGAGCAGCGAGACGCCGAGGAAGAAACCCTCGCCGTCCTGGTAGAGGACGTGCTGTCGACCGTCGACGACCACGTCGGCGCCGGCAGCCTCGCCGGCTGCGATGAACGACGCGACCTTGTCGCGATGCTCGCGGGTGATGAGCGGGCCCATCTCGGCATCGGGGTCCGTGCCCGGGCCGACCTTGATCTTCGGCAAGCCGCTCTTCGATCGCCTTGACGAGCGGGTCGGCGACGTCGCCGACGGCCACGACCACGGAGATCGCCATGCAGCGCTCGCCGGCCGACCCGTAGGCCGCCGACACGGCCGCATCGGCGGCCATCCCGATGTCCGCGTCGGGCAGCACGATCATGTGGTTCTTGGCGCCGCCGAGCGCCTGGACGCGCTTGCCGTTTCGCGTCCCCGTCTCGTAGATGTAGCGGGCGATCGGGGTCGAGCCCGACGAACGACACCGCCGCGATGTCCGGGTGCTCGAGGATCGCGGTCCACGGCCACCTTGTCGCCATGGACGACGTTGAAGACGCCGTCCGGGACGCCGGCCTCCTTCAGGAGTTCGGCGAGGTAGATCGATGCCGACGGATCCTTCTCCGACGGCTTGAGGACGAACGTGTTCCCGCAGGCGATCGCGTTCGCGAACATCCACATCGGGACCATGGCCGGGAAGTTGAACGGGGTGATCCCGGCGACGACGCCGAGCGGCTGGCGGATCGAGTAGACGTCGACCCCGGTGGACGCCTGCTCGGAGAAGCCGCCCTTCAGGAGCTGCGGGATCGCCGCACGCGAACTCGAGGTTCTCGAGGCCCCGCGCGACCTCGCCGAGGGCGTCCGACGGGACCTTGCCGTGCTCGGCCGTCAGGAACGCGGCGATCTCCTTGCGGTGGACGTCGGCGAGATTGCGGATCCGGAACATGATCTCCGCCCGCTTGCCGATCGAAGTCGCACGCCACGACGGGAAGGCCGCTGCCGCTGCCCCCACGGCGCGGTCGACCTCTTCGGCCGAAGCGAAGTCGACTTCGCGGGTCTGGCGTCCCGTGGCCGGATCGAAGATCGGACCGACGCGTCCCGAGGTCCCGGCGACGCGTGCGCCGCCGATCCAGTGGGGAACGCGGTCCTGGGCAGGAGCCGGCGAGCCGGATGCGGCTCGACGGTCAGCGATCTGGGTCATCTGAAGACATCCTTCCGTGCGCATCTCCGCGCGGTGGCGGGATCAGGGTCGGGCATTGCGTGCCGTCATCCTACCCCCACTCCGCACGGAGACTGGCGATTGATCAGAAACGCGGCCGGGTCGCGGGATCGGGCCACTCCACGCTACCCCTCTCCGCGTCCAAGCCCTCGCGGCCGACATTGGTGCGGGGAACGCCTCCGTCCGCGCGCGGACGATCCTCGCGTGAGAGCCCGACCACCAGGGCCACCCCGCAGAGCACGACGATGCCCGCAGCGATGAGCTGCCCTGCGTTCAGGATGGAGAGCGCGGGTGGGTCCTGCCAGGTCGCCGCCACACCGAAGCGGATCGCAGCCCAGAGGCCAACGGCGAGCGCAAGCGCCCGGCCGTCACGCCGATCGAAGCCACCGGTGGCCAGGAACGCCGCGACGACAAGGAGGGCGACGAGCGTCAGGATCCCTTCGTAGGCCTGCGACGGATGGGCCGCGATCGAGGGGGCGATGCTGCCCCATGGGCCGGGACCCACGTAGCTCGTAGCCCAGGCCGCGCCGCTGGGGAGACCCTGCCCATCGCCGCTGAGGATCTGGGCGAGGCGCCCACCCGCGATCGTCACGAGGACGGGCGCCGCGGCAACGTGAGCCCATCGACCGACCGGAGCGTCAAGCAGCCTGACGACGATCCCCCCGGTCAGGATGCCCCCCACCACGGCGAGGCCGAGGCCGAGGCTCCCGCTCGCGGGATCGAGGATCGCCTCCGGCCGGGCGGCGTAGAACGGAAGGTGTGACAGGACGTAGTCGAGTCGACCCCCGATCACGGCTCCGGGGACGGCCCCGAGCACGATGAACAGGAGATCGTCGCGGCGCAAGCCTGGTCGGCGCGAGAACGGCTGATCGGGATCGCCACGTTCCGGCGTGGACGCGGCCAGCTGCCCGGCAAGGACGATCGCGAACGCGATCACCGCCGCGAGTGCGACCGTGGCGAGACGTACGGACGTCTCGCCGATCCGAATCAGCGGGTCGAAGTCGAGCAGGATGACGGCGGTCGGCACAGCTTCGGAGTGTAGCGAGTGTCAGCCATCCGACATGCAGAGTGTCGGCAAACGGAGCGACCGCGCGGGTTCGCGGCGGGAGGATTCGAGCCGCCGAGGCGGCCGTCTGGGGCGGGCGCTTCTCGTCGGTCCGGGAACCGCTGAGGGTCGGCACCGGTCGACGACGAGGCCCCGGGGGGCGGCCCGTCGTCGATTCCCGCATGATGACGGGAAGGTCGGCAGGATGGAACGCATGGCGGCGGTCCACGACATCGGTCGGTCGACGACGGGGCTCAGGATCTCGGTGCGCCTGCTGGGTCGGATCGAGGCCGATCTGGAGGGCCGGCCGGTCCACCTTCCCGGCCGACAGACCCAGGCGCTGTTTGCCCTGCTCTGCCTCGATCGCCGACCGCGCTCGCGCGAGGCGCTTGCTACCGACCTGTGGCCAGAGGCCTCGACCGCTTCCCTCGCGTCGCTCCGCCAAGCGCTCTGGTTGATCCGCACGGGTCTGTCGACGGCCGGCGCCGACCCCACGGACGTCCTGGACCTGGACCTGGACACGATCTCGATACGGCCATCTGCGATCGAGGTGGATGTGCAACGGTTCGCGCAGCTCACCCGCCGCCGCAGCCCTGACCCTGAAGCGGCCATCGATCTCTACGGGGGCGATCTCGTCGAAGGCATGGCGCACGACGTCTTCGCGCGCGAGCGGGAGCGCCTGGCCGACGACTACGAAGACATGCTCGCCCTGGGTGCCCGGGCCCGGCTCGACGCGCGCGACATCGAGGGGGCGCGGGAGCTTGCGCATGCGCTGCTCGCCCGCGATGGGTTGCGCGAGGAGGCCCACGAGATCCTCATCGCCGTCCACGGGGAGACCGGCTCGCGCTCCCAGGTCGTCCGGCAGTACCACCATCTGGTCGACCTGCTCCGGCGGGAGCTGGACGAGGAACCCCTGCCCGAGACGGTCGCCGCCTACCGGCTCGCCGTCGCCCGGACCGTGGCGCGCTCGCGGGAGCGTTCCGTCCTCTCCGCCCCCGAACCTGCGCGACCCGTCCTCGTTTCGGCCGGCTGACCTGCCCGGGATCCACGAGGCCCGTGACCGGTGGTCACGGGCCTCGACTTCAGCGTGGTGGTCGGACTAGAGCCCGAAGGTCGCCAACCAGACGAGGTCGTCGGCGCGGTCGACGCGATACACGCCGCCGGTGCCGGCACAGTTCCCGTTCTTGCCGAACGACGTCACGCCGGCGACGACGTTCGAGGAACCCAGGAAGTTCGGTCCGCCGGAGTCACCGAAGCAGGTGCCGCCGGTGTGGGCGTTGTTGGACAGGATCATCGAAAAGTCGCCGGTCTGGCCCGGGACGTTGATCTGGTTCAGCTTGGGGTAGGCGACCATCCGAATCCGCATGGCAACGGTCTTCCATGAGGCTGCGTCCGGGAAGCTCTTCTGGAGCCCGTAGCCGACCGCGGTGAAGGTCGTGTTCTGCTTGCCACGCTTCGTCTTGAGCGCATCCAACTGATCGAGGGTCGGGAGCGCGCCATAGCTGCTCATCGCGACCGGCGAATCGAGCACGACCATGCCGAGGTCGGCCAGGAAGAACGCGTTCGGGTTGTAGTCCGGATGGGTGAACGGCGTGCCGCCGACTTCACCGTCGAAGGGGTACCCATTGCCCGGGCGGCCGGCATCGACATCAGCGTCGAACCAGATCTCGACGTGGACGGCAGGGGCCTCGGTGCAATGACCGGCGGTCATGAACAGCGTGGGAGACATCAGGGTGCCCGTGCAGCGCCAGAGCGGATTGCCGTCGGCATCCTGGGCGACCATCAGGCCGACGAACGGGTGACCGTTGCCGTCCAGCTCACCATCCGTGATCGCGCCGGCCGTCCCGGCGAACGTGGCGCTGAGCAGCAGAGATACGGCCAATGTCGCGCCGAACAAGCGCGACCTGCGAAAACGTGACATACCTGTCGATCCTCCTGTCCCGGCCGTTTCAGGCAACGCCGAACCGAGGACAGACCGGGGGGCCTCAGGCGGCGGGGCAGACCATTGAGGACGCATCCACCCGAGGAAGCCGATGCTACGCGGTCGCGGCGCTCACCGTCTGCTTGGCGCCGCGTTCGTCATCGATCCGCGGTGCACCGGAGCACCACGCGAGACGATCAGGGGAGCTTCTCCACCAGGTCCCGGACAGCGGCCGCGGACGCGTCGAACGCCGCCTGCTCGGCGTCGGTCAGGGCCACCTCGATGACCCGCTCGAGCCCGCCCGCACCCAGGACCACGGGCACGCCGACGAACAGGCCGCTCGTCTTGAACTCGCCGTCGAGCAGGACGGCGCACGGCAAGATGCGCTTCCGATCGCGGAGGATCGCGTCGACCATCTCGAACGTCGAGGCAGCCGGTGCGTAGAACGCCGAGCCGGACTTCAGGAGGGCGACGACCTCGGCGCCGCCGTTCGCGGTTCGCTCGCTCAAGGCCGCGACGCGCTCGGGCGACATGAGTTCCGTGATGGGGATGCCGGCGACGGTCGAGTAGCGCGCGAGCGGCACCATCGTGTCGCCGTGGCCACCGAGCACGAAGGCGTGCGTGTCGTCGACCGAGACACCCAGCTCCTGTGCGATGAAGGTGCGGAACCGCGCGGAGTCCAGCACCCCGGCCATGCCCAGTACGCGTTCCCGCGGGAACCCCGACGCCTGGAGCGCGACGTGGCACATCGCATCGAGGGGGTTCGTGACGATGATGAGGATGCAGTCGGGGCTGTGGCGCACGGCCTGCTCGACGACCGCCCGGACGATCCCGGCGTTCTTGGCAAGCAGGTCGTCGCGGCTCATCCCGGGCTGACGGGCCAGCCCCGAAGTGACCACGACGATGTCCGAACCGGCGGTGTCGGCGTAGTCGTTCGTGCCGGTGACGCGCGCGTCGTGGCCCACGACCGGTGCCGCCTCGGCAAGGTCGAGCGCCTTGCCCTGGGGAAGCCCCTCGACGATGTCGACGAGGACGACGTCGGCCAGACCGGCCTCCGCGATCCGCTGGGCGGTGGTGGCGCCGACATTGCCGGCGCCGATGACGGTGACTTTGTTGCGAGCCATGGGTGCGAGGTGCTCCTCTCACGCGCGGGATCAGGCGGGTCGATCGGGGACGTGCTCCCATTCTAGGCGCGCACGCTCAAGGCGGCCCTCGAAGGGCTACGCTCGGGGCATGCGGATCGCACTCGCGACGGTCGGAACCCTCGGCGACGTGGCGCCGTTCGTCGCGATCGCCGCCGGGGCCGTGCGCATCCCGACGGAAGGCCCCTGGGAGACCTGACCCGCGGCGTCCGCCCTCGATGGGAACCCCCGGCACCCGACGAACGTCGAGGCGACGACATCCGCCTCATCCACACGCCGCACGATCAACCTCGAAAACCACCCCCGGAGGGACACCATGCCTGCCTCGATGCCTGCCTCGATGCCCGTTGCCGCGCTGACGGTCCTCGGGATCATCATCGCCGTCCTCGGCCTGCTCGTGGGAGACGCGATCGAACTCGTCGTCCTCGGGCTCGTCGCCATCGCCACGGCCGGCGTCCTCCAGGCCGTGGGCGTGCGCCGAGCCTGACCGGCGCTCGGGGCCCGAGCGCCGGGGCCGCGACCTCCGGCGTCAGCCCGGATCCGCCTCGGCCGTCGCGAGCGGCTTGTCGCGGTCGGGCGTGATTCGCGGCCCGGCCGTCCGGACGGCGGCCGACACGCCATCGGCATAGGCCGCGAAGTTGTCCGCGAACATCCGCGCGAGCCGTGCCGCCATCTCGTCGTACGCGTCCGGATCGGCCCAGGTGTCGCGCGGACGGAGGACCACCGACGGGACGCCCGCCACCTCGAGGGGCACCTCGACCCCGAAGACCGGGTCCGTCCAGGTCGGCACGTGGTCGAGATCACCCGACAGGGCGGCTCGGACCATCGTCCGGGTGTGGTTGATGTTCATCCGTTCGCCGGTCCCGTACGGGCCACCGGTCCAGCCGGTGTTCACGAGCCAGACCGGGACCTCGTGGTCGGCCAGTCGCTCGACGAGCATCGCGGCGTACTCGCCCGGGTGGCGGGGCATGAACGGAGCCCCGAAGCACGCCGAGAAGGTCGCCTTCGGCTCGCGGACCCCGATCTCCGTCCCGGCCAGCTTCGCCGTGTACCCGCTGATGAAGTGGTAGGCGGCCTGGTCGGCGGTGAGCTTGCTGATCGGCGGCAGCACGCCGAAGGCGTCCGCGGTCAGGAAGACGACGTTCCGCGGATGCCCGGCGATCCCGGTCGCGTCGGCGTTGCCGATGAAGTTCAAGGGATAGGCGCCGCGGGTGTTCTCGGTGATCCGCTCGGAATCGAGGTCGAGCTGGCGCGTCTTCGGGTCGAGGTCCACGTTCTCGAGGATCGTCCCGAATCGCTTCGTCGTCGCGAAGATGTCCGGCTCGTACATCGGTGAGAGGCGGATCGTCTTCGCGTAGCAGCCGCCTTCGAAGTTGAAGACCCCCTCGTCGTCCCAGCCATGCTCGTCATCGCCGATGAGGCTCCGCAGCGGATCTGCCGACAGGGTCGTCTTCCCGGTCCCGGAGAGGCCGAAGAACACGACGGAGTCGCCCTCGGCACCGACGTTGACGGCCGAGTGCATCGGCAGCGCACCCTCGTCGGGCAGCAGGTAGTTCATCACCGTGAACGCGCTCTTCTTGATCTCGCCGGCGTACTCGGTCCCGACGATGATGATCTCCATCCGGCGCAGGTGGACGAGGATCGCCGTCTCGCTGCGCGTGCCGTCGACGGCGGGATCAGCCTTGAACGACGGGACGTTCAGGATCGTGAAGTTCGGCTTGAAGGCCCGGAGGTCGCGGGCGGTCGGACGCCGGAAGAGGTTGCGGGCGAAGATGCTCGCCCACGCGGTCTCGGTGTAGACGCGGAGCGACCGGCGATGGTCCGGCGAGGCGCCGATGAAGCAGTCCTGGGCGTACATCGGGCGCTCGGCGACGTAGTCCATGAGGCGGGCGCGCAGGCCGTCGTAGTGGGCCTCGCTGATGGGCCGGTTGACCTCGCCCCACCAGATCCGGTCATGGCTCCAGGGCTCGTCCACGAAGAACTTGTCCTGCGGTGAGCGACCGGTGTGCTTGCCGGTCCGGACGACGAGCGGTCCATCGGCGGCGATGACTCCCTCACCGGCGCGGACGGCATCCTCGTAGAGCTCGGCCGTCGATAGATTGACACGGAGCGGCGACCCGATCGTGGGCTCGTGGTTCGCCTTGGTCGACGGTTCGGTGGTGGGCGACTGCGTCATGGTCTGCACTCCTGTGCGCGGCGATCATCGATCGACCGGCCGCGCGTATCGCCCGGGCCGAGGGTCCGGGCGCAGTCGGCTTCCGCAGTCAAGTGACCACGATTCTACCATCGGCAGGTGGTCCAAGGTTGCGAATGGGTTGCGGCGACGCACCAGCGAGGCACGGGAACGTGCGGCGTCAGGCGGCGTCAGACTCCGTCGAGGGCCTGCGCGATGTCCGCGATGAGGTCGTCGATGCCCTCGATGCCGACCGACAGGCGGACGAGCGCGGGGTCCACTTCGAGGGCGGACTCGGCGACCGACGCGTGGGTCATCACGGCCGGCACCTCGACGAGCGACTCCACGCCGCCCAGCGATTCGGCGAGTGTGATCAGCCTGGTCGCCTCACAGAACGCCACGGCCCGTTGCGCCCCGGTCCGGCCGTGCCGGCCCCCGTCGGCGAGCACGAACGAGACCATGCCGCCGCCGCTCGCCATCTGCGCCGCCGCGACGCTCGCGCCGGGATGCGCGTGCGGGCCGTCGCTGAGCCCCGGGTAGATCACGCGCGCGACGTCGTCGCGCCCTGCAAGGAACCGGGCGACCGCAACGGCGTTGGACGCGTGGCGCTCGACACGCAGGTGGAGCGTGCGCAGGCCGCGCAGGACGAGGAAACAGTCGAGCGGCCCGGGGACCCCGCCCATCGCGTTCTGCAGGAAGCGCAGTCGCTCGGCGACCGCCTCGTCGTTGGTCACCGCGACACCGACCACGGTGTCCGAGTGGCCGGCCAGATACTTCGTGGCGGAGTGGAACACGATGTCCGCGCCCAGCGACAGCGGGCGCTGGAGCGCCGGCGACGCGAACGTGTTGTCGACGACGATCAGCGGCCGCGCGCCTCCCTCCGCGGCGCGCCGGGCGACCGTCTCCGCCACGGCCGCGATGTCGACGATCTTCAGGCGCGGGTTGCTCGGCGTCTCGAACCAGACGAGCCGGGTGCGCTCCGACAGCGCCTCCCACAGGGCGTCCTGGCCTGCCGCGAGGTCCACGTAGGACGAAGTCACCCCACTGGGCGCATGGACCTTGTCGAGATAGCGGAACGTGCCGCCGTAGACATCGTCCCCGACGACGACTTCGTCGCCGGGCTGGGCGAGCTGGGCGATCGCCGCGGTGGCGGCCGATCCGGACGCGAAGGCGAAGCCGTGCCGGCCGCCTTCGAGAGCCGCGACGGCCCGCTCGAGGCGCTCGCGGGTCGGGTTCTGCGAGCGGGCGTACTCGTAGCCGCGGGTCGGTCGGCCCACGGCTTCCTGGCGATACGTCGACGTCTGATAGATGGGCGGCGAGACCGCCCCGGTCAGCTCGTCGGGCTCCTGGCCGGCGTGAACGGCAAGGGTCTCGAAGGAAGGCCCCGCGTCGCGTCGGTCCTGATCGTCCGTCATGCGCCCATCATCGCCCACCGGCCGCGTCTGCACACAGCGCGCTCGTGCCGAGTCGCGGCTCGGCCGAGGCCGGCGGGCGTGCCGGGCGGCGCGCCGGTTCGCCCAGAGACTCGGCGTCGCGTTGCCTGTCGTCATCGTCCAGTTGCGCCACAGCCGGCCGGCCGACGCGGCGGCATCGAGCCCGAATCGCTAGCCTGTGGCCATGGCCGTCGGCTCGAGCCCAGCCCCGCCGCCCCCGGAGGCGTCCCAGTTCGACTTCTGGCTGGGTGATTGGGACACGCGCTGGGGCGACGGCCTCGCCGCGACCAACCGGGTGACGAAGATCCTCGGGGACCGGGTGATCCTCGAGGAGTTCGACGGCGCACGCGACGCGCAGCTGCGCGGGATGAGCGTGTCCGTGTACGAGGCGCGCGACGGTCGCTGGCGCCAGACCTGGGTGGACGACAACGGCTCCTACTACGACTTCGTCGGTGGCTGGGAGGACGGTCCGCGGGGCTCACCCGAAGGTGGCCGGATGACGCTCGTCCACAGCCGCACGGTCGACGGCCGGACCGTGCTCCTCCGGCTCGTCTGGAGCGACATCGGGCCGGACGCGATGACCTGGGAGTGGCAGCGCTCGGACGATGCCGGTGAGACCTGGCGGACGCTCTGGCAGCTCGACTACACGCGTCGAGGCTAACCTCGACGCCTGGCCAGGAACTCGAGCAGATCCAGCTTCGTCACCACGCCCGTCGCCCGGGTCGCGCCCAGGACCACGACCGCCGGCGCACCGTCGCTCAGCAACTCGAACGCCTCGTCGAGGGCCGCCGCCTCCGAGACCGTCGGGAGTGAGCGATCCATGACCTCACCGACCGTTCGCTCGACCACCGTCGGGTCTCGATACGCGCGCTCGAGGAGGCCCTTCTCGCTGATCGAACCCACGATGGAGGCCACGTCGTCCGCGCCCTCGGCGACCGGCATCTGGCTGATCCCGTAGCGCTCGAGTGTCTCGATCGCGTCCGCGACGGTGTCCGTCGTGCGCGCGAGGACCACCGGCGGGATCACCGCCCCATGGCGCGCCGTGAGGACATCTCGGACGCGGTCCGGCTCCGTGGCGGAGCCGAGGAGGCCGTTGGCCCGCATCCACTCGTCGTTGTAGAGCTTCGAGAGGTAGCTCCTGCCGCTGTCCGGGAGGATCACCACGATCACCGCGTCGGCGGCCGGAGGCCCGTCACCGGACTTCGCCGCGCTCATGATCCGGCGGGCCTCGTCGAGGGCGGCGACCACCGCCGTCCCGCACGACTCTCCGGCCAGGATCCCCTCCTCGCGCGTGATCCGACGGGCCATCGCGAACGCGTCACGATCCGAGACCCGCACCCAGCGGTCCACGACCGACGCGTCGTACGTGCCCGGAAAGAAGTCCTCTCCGACTCCCTCGGTGAGGTACGGACGCGCCGTATCGCCGGACAGGACACTTCCCTCCGGGTCTGCGCCGACGACCTGGATATCCGCGTTCTTTGCCTTCAGGACCCGCCCGATGCCCGAGATCGTCCCACCCGTTCCGGCGCTGGCAACGAAGTGGGTGATCCGTCCCTGGGTCTGCTCCCAGATCTCGGGGCCGGTGGTCGCCTCGTGGGCCTTCGGGTTCTCCTCGTTCCAGTACTGGTCGGGTTTGAAGGCACCGGGGATGTCGCGAGCCAGGCGGGCCGCCACGGAGTAGTAGCTCTCGGGCGACTCGGGGTCGACGTTGGTGGGACACAGGACCACCTCGGCGCCATACGCGCGGAGGAGTGACTGCTTCTCGGTGGATTGCTTGTCGGCCATGACGAAGATGCAGCGATAGCCCTTGAGCACGGCGGCGATCGCCAGGCCGTGGCCGGTGTTCCCCGACGTCGGCTCGATGATCGTGCCACCCGGCTTGAGGAGACCGGCCTTCTCGGCGGCCTCGATCATCGGCAACCCGATCCGGTCCTTGACCGATCCGCCCGGATTCAACGCCTCGAGCTTGGCGAGGATGAGCGGCTGCGCCTCCGCCGGCCCCAGATCGCGGGTGACACGCGTCAGGCGAACGAGGGGGGTGCGGCCGACGAGATCGAGGATCGATTCGGCGTAGTCCATCCGCCCGCGAGGATACCGTGCCGGAAGGCGCCTAGTGGAAGAGGTTGGTCAGTCCCGTCCAGACCTTGCGGGCTCCCGGCGAGGGCTCGGCCTCGCGATGCGCGGCGGCCACCGCGTCGGCGGTGAGCGCATGAAGTCCCTCGGTCACCCGGCGAGCCAGGTCGCGTTCCTCCGGGCTCCCGGACTCGGGCACGGGCCGACCTTCGGCGACTCCGGCCAGTTGGCGCCACCCGACGGCCGGCAGAGCCCGCAGGATGATCCGCCGTCCGAGGTAGAGCTCGTGGGCGCCCCCGAGGACGAGCGGGACGACGGGGACGCTGCTGCGGATCGCGATGTAGCCGATCCCGCCGCCGAGTGGCCGTGCCCGATCGACCGGGACGGCGGGTCCGACCTCGGGAAAGAGCGCGAAGACGCCGCCAACGGCAAGGACTCGTCCGGCCGCCGCGAAGTGGGCATCGACCGCCTCCCGTCGACCGCCGGGCCAGATCGGGACGACCCCGCCGATCCGGGCGAAGATCCAGCGTCGAAGCCGACTTCGATACATCGCGCGGCCATCGCCGAACCACGAGACCCGCGGTTCGATCGGTAGGCCGAGCGTCACGACGAAGGGGTCGATCCACGTGCGGTGGGGCAAGCCCGCTGCGATCCATCCACCGGCCGGCCGGCCATCCGCGTCGCCTGGCAGGTTCTCGCTCCCTTCGAAGCGGATCCTGATCCCGAGGATCGTGGCCACAACCCGACTCATGCCGATGAGCGCGCGGTAGAGGAGCGTCGCCCGCACGACGGGATCCCCGCCGAGCCCGAGCCGACCGCCAGCCACGGCCCACGTTCCTTCGTTCGGGTCCTTCACCCCGGCCATCGATCAGGTCGCTTCGTCCCGATCGAGCCGCCCGGGACGCATGAGCAACCACGTCAGTCGTCGCCTGAACCGGCGTGGGTGGCCGGCCGGGTCCACGGTCAGCGGATGGAGCGCCTGCACCTCGGGTCCGATCCTCGCGGCGAGGGCATCCACCACGCGCCGCGCCACGTCGAGCTCCGCCCGCGAGCCGGGCGCCGGAGCAACGCCGTCCCATTCGGGGCCCAGCAGGTCGGCCACGGACGTCGGGGCAAGGATCCGGGCCGCCATCCGCTTGCCGAGGTACAGGTCCTCGGTGCCGGCCATCGCCAGCGGGACGATGGGTGCACCGGTCCGCAGAGCGATGAGCCCGGCCCCGCTTCTGAACGGGCCGAGCCGACCCGGTGGACCGCTGACGGTCCCCTCGGGCATCTGGACGAAGACCGCACCCGCGTCCACGACCGCCCGCGCCGACGCGACGTGGCCGTCGATGCCCACGCCTCCGCGCCAGACCGGCAGGAGACCCCCGAGCCGCCGGATCAGGACCTCGCGCCATCGAGCGGTGAACGTCGATGGGCCGCTGCCGAGGAACCAGGCACGCGGTTCGACCGGAAGCGCATGCACGACCACGAACGGATCCATCCAGCCGCGATGGGCCCCCGCGACGAGCAGGAATCCACCCTGCGGGAGGTGATCGCGCCCGTCCACGTCGATCCGGAATCGGAAGATCCCGAAGATGACGAGGCGGGCGATGGCTCGAACCACGTGATACAGCCACGAGGCGCGGGTTTCGGGTGCACGGCCCAGCCAGGCCAACCCTTCGAGCGCGCCGCCGCGCGCAGCGGCAATGGCCTGGGGCGACAGCCGGCCTGCCGGCGGTCGCTGGCGCCGCGGAGGGGCGGCGTCGGACACGCTAGGTCGGGTTGTGGAGGTCCGGGTCGGACGGAGCCTCGAGATCCGGGTCCGCGTCGCTCGGAGGCTCAAGGTCGGCGTGGGCCGGCGGGTCGGGTTCGATCTCGAACTCGGTCACCGCGCCTTGCTCCGGTTCGAACGCGCCCGGCCGATGGCGGAGGGCGAAGGCGAGCAGTGCGCCACCGATGAACACGAGCGACGCCAGCTGTGCGGTCGGCATGCCGCCGACCAACCAATTGTCGGAGCGGAGCGGCTCGAGCAGGAACCGGACGCTCGCGTACCAGACGAAGAACATGATGAGCAGGTCGCCCGGCCGCAGGCGGTGCCGGAACCGGCGGCCCACCCACAGGAGCGTCGCGGCACCGATCAGCCCCGACAGTGATTCGTACAGGAATAGCGGCTGGAAGAACGTCGACTCGAACGGGTACGTCTCGCACGGATACGCCGCGATCCGATGCTGGCACTCGATCGCGATGCCCCACGGCCAGCTCGTCGGGGTCCCGTACAACTCCTGGTTGAAGAAGTTGCCGAGCCGGCCGATCGCCTGCATCACGAACAGCGCGGGCGCGATGATGTCGGCCCAGGTCCAGAAAGGCAGGCGCTTCCAGCGCGTGTACACGACGACGGTGATGAGTCCGGTCAGCAGGCCGCCGTACACGCCCAGGCCCGAGTACGGCGGCAGGACGATCTTCAGGAGGTCGTCCTGGTAGAGCGCCCACTGGTCGATCACGTGATAGAGCCGACCGCCGATGAGCGCGGCCACGGCGACAAGGATCATCCCGTTGCCGACGATGTTGGGGTCCTGGCCGAGCCGTTTCGCCTCCCGGACGAGGACCGCGTACGCGGCCGCAAGGCCGACCGCGTAACCGATCCCGTACCAGTAGACCGGGACGGGGCCGATCTGGATGGCGATCGGGTCCGGGGTGAAGGTGATCATCGAGGAGTGAGTGTATCCGGCCGGTGCGGTGAGCAGGCGCACAGTGCCCTAGACTCGAACGCGATGGCGGAGTTCGATTGGTGGCTGTTGATCGTGGGGCTCGTGCTTGGCGCGGGCCTGACGTGGCTCGTCGTCTCCGAAGCGCGGCGCCGGGACATCGATGTCGACGAGCGCGAACGCGCGAGCGAGGTGGCGTGGATCGCGGCGCGCCTCAAGCCGGGCCACCCGACCATCGACGCCGCACTCGTGGACGACGTCCTTGCCGAGCACCGCGGCTACCTCGCGGCACCGCCCCCGGATCCGGAGCGACCGCACCGGCGTGCTCTCGGCCTGGTGGACGAGCCAGGCGAACGTGAGCCGAGCGACTCGGAGCCGCAGGAGTCGAAGACCGCCGCCTCAGAACCGGCCGCTGAGGACGGCCTCGCCACCTAGCGAGCTCCCGTTCGCATCGACCAGCGAGATCCCGAACGTCGTCCCGGACACGACGTCCGCGAGCGCCTCGACCGGTCCCACCCAGTAGGCGAGCCCTCCGCCGAAGAACATCCGACCGACCGCTCGGCGCTCGCCCTGCGCATCCACCCAGCAACGGTATTCCTGTCCGTCCGGTGGCTGGGCAAGATCCGAGACGACCACCACGAGGTCGCCGGTGCCCGGAGCGAACAAGATGGTGCCCCGCGCGTCGGCGCCGATCGTGCCGGCCGTCCCGCTCAGGACGACGTGGGCGCTGTCTGCCTCGGCGCTCACGCGCATCGACCAGGCCGACACGCGGGCGAGCGCATTGACGGCCTGATCGGCTCGTTCGATGGCGGCCGCCTGCACGGCAGCATCGGCGTCGCGCTGTGCCGACACGACCATGCCCGTACCGACGACCGCGATCAGGACGGCCGCGACCGCCGCCAACGAGCCACCTGGGATCCGTTGAGGGCGCGCTGACCTGCCGGGCACGGCGCCCGATGCGATCTCGGCCACGGGCGCCGGGACCATCGCGCCGCTGGCGGCGTCCTCGGCGGGTGCCGCGCGCGGCCGTCCGACGGCGGCGACGCGGGCAAGCGTTCGCTCGCGCAGATCCTCCGGTGGCAGATCGCGGACGATCTCACGCACGACCACGCCCAATCGCCGCATCCGAACGAGCTCGTCCGCGCAGGCCGTGCAGTCGGCCAGGTGACCGGCCAGCCGCGCCGCTTCGGCGGTGTCACCAGCCATGAGCCGATCGATCCCGGCCGGCTCGGCCGCCGCGACCTCGATGAGCTCGATCGCTTCAGCGTGATCCATCGATCGCCTCGTCTCGTCCCGGACCTCGCTCCTGCCCGTCGAGCGTCCCCGAGCCGGATGCCTGCGCCGGCGGCTCCCGCAGGATGGGCAGCAGGGCTTCGCGGAGCCGCGCGAGCGCCCGCCGCGTCCGCGTCTTGACCGTCCCGAGCGGCCAGCCGAGGCGCGCGGCGATCTCCGTCTGGGAGAGTTCGTCGCGATACGCCAGTTCGATCACGACCCGTTCCGCGGCAGGCATCGCGAGCAGTGCGACCGCGACCGCGTCGCGTGACTCGGCCGCTTCGGCGGCCGCCTCGGGACTCGGGTCGACCACAGCCCCGCCGAGGACCGTTCCTGATCCCACGACGTGATCGAGGACGTGGGTGGGATCCGCCTCATCGCCCCCCACCGCGGACAGCGGCACGAGCATGGGCCGGCGACCGGCCGCACGGAGACGGTCGATCGAGCGGTTGCGGGCGATCGCGAAGAGCCACGTGGAGAGCGACCCGACGCTCGGGTCGAAGAGCTCCGCGCGATTCCATAGCGCCAGGAACGTCTCCTGCACGACTTCTTCGGCAATCTGGCGATCTCCCGTCATCCGCCGCGCGAGCGCATGGATGGCGATCGCGTGCCGGTCGTAGAGGGAAGCGAGCGCATCGTGGGAGCCGGCTGCGACCTCGGCCAGCAGCAGGACATCGCCCTCGCGATCCGATCGCCCCTCCGTCACGGGTTACGCCCGGCTCGATCCATCGGTTTCCCTGGTCAGCCGCAGCGGCCGGCCCTCGAACGCGGTCGAGAACACGATGTCGGTCTCGGTCGTGAACACGTGCTCCGTCGTCTGCAGGAGCCGGACGACGCGCTCGAGGTCGACCGTGTCGCGCGCCCGGACCTTCACGATGTAGTCGGCCTGCCCCGCGATGTGATGGCACTCCTCCACCTCGGGGATGGCGGCGAACCCATCGGTCAGGTCGGCCCCGGCAGTCCCCGGCGCCATCGTGATCCAGGTGAACGCGACGACGTCATACCCGACGGCCGTCGGGTTCACCCGCGCGCCATACCCCGTGATCACGCCGCGCGCCTCGAGCTTCTTGATCCGTTCGTGGGCGGACGGTCCGCTGATCCCGACCTCGGCCCCCACTTCCGCGAACGTTCTTCGGCCGTCGACCTGCAGGATCTCGAGGATCCGGGCGTCAAGCTGGCCACCCCGGTCGACCGGGCGTTCCCGCTCGTGCCGGCCGCGCTCGGTGCGTTCTGTCATCGCTATCGACCCTCACGCTCATCGACTCGCGGTCTGTTAGGCCACCGCCCGTTGACGCATGTATCTGTTAGGCAGTATGATGGCATCTGGTCACTGACTGTCGGGCCCATCGCACCAGGCGATGGGATCCTCCGGGATCCACGGCAGCCGCGCGCAACAGGTGCACGAATGATCGCCAACGGCTTCGGGCTCCTCGCGCTGATCTCGCTGATCGGACTCTTGTTCGGCGACGACCGGCGCTCGGACACCGATCCTCGCAACAACGTCGAGTTCTGGACACGATACGGGTACGGCGTCCGCCGCTAGTCCGTTTCGAACTCCAGCCTACCGCACGAAGCCTCCCGAACCGGGAGGCTTCGCTGATTCAGGCTTCGCTGATTCGGGCTTCGCTGATTCGGGTGCGGATCACCACTCCCCGGCGGCGTGGTGCGCAACGCTCGTGATCGCCCCGGCCGGGCGGTGCGCCTCAAGGCAGGTCACGCCGTCCGGTCCGACCTGGGCGTCGTGCCGCGTGGTGGCCGGCAACTCGAGGCGGTCGCCGGCGGAGAGATCGACGCGTTTCGCGAGCCCGGGCAGTCCGAACGCGATCGAACCCTCGACACAGATGATCACCTTGTCGTACGGATGCTCATGGGCGCCGTACCGGTCACCCGGGCCGTTGGACCACGAGGTCGCGTCAAGGCCCTCGGCCCGCAGGCGTTCCTCCATCAGCACAGTTGGTCAAGCCCCCGATCAGCCGACGATCGACACGCCGATCAGCCTTCCGACGACATAGGTGACGGCCGCTGCTGCGAGCCCGATCCCGACCTGGCGCATACCGGAGAACAGCGTGCTTCGGCCGGTGAGGAGGCTCACCGCGGCACCCACGGCAAAGAGGGCGACCAGGCTGAGGCCGAGCGAAACGGCGAACACGAGCGTGCCGCCCTGCCCGAAGAGGTAGGGCACGACAGGCACGGCCGCGCCGACGGCGAATGCCGCGAACGAGCCCGCCGCGGCGCCCCACGGCGACCCGAGCTCGTTCGGATCGAGGCCGAGCTCCTCGCGCACCAGCGTATCGAGCGCCTTCTCCGGGTCGCGGAAGAGGCGCTCGGCGATGACGGCGGCCTCCTCGGAGGTGAATCCCTTCGATCGATACACCGCCTCGAGCTCGGCCTGTTCCTCCTCCGGCATCGCGTCCATCTCGGCCCGCTCGAGCTCGATCTGGCGCGCGAACAACTCGCGCTGCGATTGCATCGAGATGTATTCGCCGGCGGCCATGCTGAATGCACCGGCGAGCAGGCCGGCGATCCCGGCGAGCAGGACGAACTGCGGAGCGTCGGCGGTTGCCCCGGCGACGCCCATGACGAGGGCCAGGTTCGAAACGAGGCCGTCCGAGACGCCGAAGATGACGGCGCGCAGTGTTCCCGAGCGGCTCGAGCGGTGCCAGCGTTCGCGATCCCCGATGTCGGTCGGCTTCGTGGCCGCGGCCGCCTCGGCCACCCCGTCCCGACCCTCGAGATGCTCGGCGGGCAGGACGGCCGCTGCGTCGCGATCCCGACGTGCCTCGGTCGACATACGACGCCAGATCTCCGCGTGCTCGCGCTCATCGGCGGCGATCGCCGCGACCTCCGGGGACGACTGGCTCTCGTAGATCTCCTCTTCATCCCCCTCGAGGGCGCGGACGAGCTCGGTCACCGCGTTCGTCCCGAACAGGCGCGCCATGAGCACGATGAACCTGACGCGCAACCGCGGCCCGCCGGCGGGCGGAACGCTGACGCCTCGTTCGCGGAGCTTCGCGGCCCACACCTCGGCATGGCGGCGCTCGTTGCCCGCGATCTTGCGGAACGCCTCCGCACGACGAACCTCCGGCTCGATCCTCGCGAGCGCTTCGTACAGGAGGATCGCATCGCGCTCGAGTTTGAGGTTCTTCAGGCTCGTCGCCGGATCCACGGTCGCTCGGGCCGCGCGCGGCGTGGGGGATGAGGGCATGCCCAAATCCTAGCGGGGCGCGGCGGATGGCGGAGGAGCAAACGCGCCACGGGATCGGCCTACCGCGAAGTCCCGGCGTCCGCGTAGACTCTGCGCGTGCAGCACCGCGTCGACCCCGGACCGGCCTTTCGCCGATGAGCGCCCTTCCAGCCCTCCGCTACCTCAACGGCGAGGCCGTCCGAGCCGCGATGCCGTCGATCGAGGATCGGCTGGCTCTCGCTGAACGGACGCTCGTCGCGCTGGCGACGCCGGGTGGCTCGCAGCTCCCGCCGAAGATCGGGATCTACCCACGGGCGGAGAGCGCCTTCGTCCACGCGATGCCGGCCCACCTGCGCGATCTGGAGTCCGATACCGGATCCGGCGATCTCGTCGGGATGAAGTGGGTGGCGGGCTACGCGACGAACAACGACCTTGGCGTGCCGGCGATCCATGCCGTCGCGATCCTGAACGATCCGCAGACGGGTGTGCCCACCGCGATCCTGGATGGGGGACCGATCACCGCCGAGCGGACGGCCGCGGTCTCGGGCGTGGCGGTCCGCCGCTTCGCGCCGACGCGGGCCGGATCCACGGTCGTCGCCGTGATCGGTGCCGGTACCCAGGGACACAGCCACGTCCCGGTCCTCGGACACGTCCTGCCCGGCATGGATCTCCGCGTCTTCGACCCGAGTGGCGATCGCGCGGCAGCCCTGACGGCGTTGGCGGAAGCCACACCCGGGATCGGTTCGGCGATCGCGTGCGCGAGCGCACGCGACGCGGTCAGCGGTGCGGACGTCGTGGTGACGGCCGCGTCGTTCACGTCGCCCGAGTTTCGGCAATCGATGACGAACGACTGGCTGGTCCCGGACGCCCTGGTCGTGCCCGTCGACTACGCGACCTACTGCGCGGCCGAGGTCGTGCGTTCCGCCGCGCTCTTCCTCGTCGACGACCGCGGGCAGTTCCTCTACAACCGCGACGCGGGCCAGTTCGCCGATTACCCGGACCCGGAGGCGATGCTCGGTGACGCGATCATCGCGGGCACGCCCAGGCCGGAGGGACGTGTCGTCGTCACCCATCTGGGTGTGGGCCTCGCGGACGTCGTCTTCGCGGATGCGATCCTGCGGGCCGCCGCCGAACGTGGGCTCGGCCTGGACCTTCCCCGCTAGACCCGGCGCGTGAACAGCGACCTCGTGGTCGTCGGGGCCGGCACGATGGGTGCCTGGACGGCGCTGCACGCCCGTCGGGCGGGGGTCGCCACCACGCTCGTCGACGCGTGGGGCGCGGGCAACCAACGCGCGACGTCGAGCGACGTGAGCCGGATCATCCGGTCCTCGCACGGTCCCGATGAGCTCTACACCCGCTGGTCCCGCCTGGCCCGCGACGAGTGGATCGCGTTCGGGGACGAGACCGGGCACCGCCTCTTCGTTCCCACGGGGATGCTCTGGTTCGCGCACCGGTCCGATGGGCGCGAGGCGGAATCGGAGGCAACGCTCCGTCGCCTCGGGATCCCGGTGCAACGCCTCTCGCCCGACGAAGCGCGTCAGCGTTGGCCGCAGATCGCCACCGACGACCTGGCCTTCGCGATGTTCGAGCCCGAGGCGGGATTGATCATGGCGCGCCGTGGCGTCGAGGCCGTGGCCGGCGCGTTCTCGGGGAGCGGTGGCCGGTCCGAGGTCGGTGCCGCTCGACCGGGTACCGTCGACGGGACGCGTCTTCGCGACGTCGTCCTCGAAGACGGGCGCCGGCTGGGCGCCGAGCGCTTCGTGTTCGCGGCCGGCCCCTGGCTGCCGGGTCTGTTTCCGGCGCTCCTGGCATCGCAGATCGCCGTGACCCGCCAGGACGTCTACTTCTTCGACCCCCGGACCGGTGACGCGCGCTTCGGGCCGGACGCGCTGCCGTGCTGGGTGGACTACGACCACTCGTTCTATGGGCTCCCGGACGTCGAGGAGCGCGGGGTGAAGGCCGCGCCCGATCGGGATGGCCCGCCATTCGATCCTTCCGGCGACGAGCGCGTGACCTCACCCGAGACCGCCAAGCTGACCAGGGCCTACCTCGGCACCAGATTTCCCGACCTGGCAACGCAACCGATCAAGGAGTCACGGGTGTGCCAGTACGAGGCGACGCCGGACACCCACTTCATCATCGACCGCCATCCAGCGCTCGAGAACGTGTGGATCGTGGGCGGCGGATCGGGCCATGGCTTCAAGCACGGGCCGGTGATCGGACGCTATGTGGCGCGGCTGCTCGGCCTCGACACGAGCGATGGCGACGGCAGCGACCTTCCCCTCCCCGACGACGATCGTTTCTCGTTGAGTCGCGTGCGTGACCGCGACGTCAACATGCGGACCGGCAGTGGGGGCACGTGACCGACGCCGACGGGCGAGTCAGGGCGGCGCGAACCGGCGTGTGAGACCGGCGGCCGTCGCGGCATCTCGAGCCCGCGTCAGGCCGCCTCGGCCACGGGCTTCGCGGGCGCCGCGGGCTCCGCACAGGCGTCGGTCGGCAGGCACTCGGGCAGGCTGATCGCCGACGAGCGACGCGGTCGGATCTTCAGGAACGCACCCACGTACACGCCCACCAGCACCACGACCCCGCCGATCACGAACGTCGGCGAGATCTGCTCCCCGAACATGACGGCGGCGGCCGGCACCGTGACCATCGGCATGAGGAGAGTCACGTACGACACCGCTGACGCGGTCCAGCGTCGCAACGCGAACAGGTAGAGCCCGAACATGACGATCGAACCACCGAGCACGAGGTAGCCGACGGCCGCCCACACCCCGATCGTCGCAGGCAACGCGAATGTCTCGCCCAGGGCCAGGGAGAACGCGGCGAGGACCGCGCCTCCCGTGAGCATCCCGACCCCGTTCGTCGCGAACGGATCCGCGCGCGGGACCCACTTCAGGATCACACCGCTCTCGGCGATGAACACGACGCCCACGACGATGAGGAGCAGTGAGCCGAGCGGCACGGCGGCGCCGAGCTGATCGATGACGATGAGGGCCACGCCGCCCAAGGCGATCAGGGCCCCGATCAGACCCTGGGCGCGGAAGCGTTCCAGGCCATGGAGGATCGCGAGCCCGAACGTGAACAGCGGGACGAGCGAGATCAGCACCATGACCGTCCCGGCGGGCACGTCGCGGATGGCGAGGTAGATGAGCCCGTAACTCCCGGAGAACGCGAGCAGCCCGTACAGAACGGCGCCACTCAGGCTCTTGCCGCTCGGCACGGGGCGCCGGGTCACCGCGACACCTGCCAGGAGCAGGATCCCCGCCACGAGGAAGCGGGCGGCAGCGCTCCATAACGGGTCGAGTTCGGCCACGCTCGCCTTCACGGCGATCGCATTCGATCCACCGAGGATCACCACGGCGAGGAAGGCCAGGATCGTCAGGCGGTCGGGTCGGACCGCGTCGTCCGAAGCCATGGTCGGCAGCCTACGAGTCCGCGGGCCGTCAATCAAGACCCTCGCGCGACTACCCGTTCGTCGGGAGCGGCCCTTCCGGCACCTCGATGAGGATCCGTCCGTCCTCGACGATCACCGGGTAGCGAACGAGCGCCTCCTCGGCCGGAGGGTCGAGAGCCTCGCCGTCGGCCAGGTCGAAGCGCGACAGGTGGAGCGCGCACGTCAGCGTGTCGCCGGTCAGGAAGCCCTTGTCCAGCTCGAAGTACTCGTGGCTGCAGATGCCCTGGAACGCCCGGAGTTCGCCGCCGGTGTTGACGACGATGACCATGTCCGTGCCGTCGACCCAGGACATCTTCATCGTCCCGTCCGGCACATCGTCGAGGGCCAGAAGGTCGATCCGCCTCATGCGGCGGAGGGGCTCCCTGCGGTCGCTCCACTCCCCGCGGTCGCCGGAGTGGTGGCCGCAGCGGCCGCGGCGGCACTCGAGCGCGAGAGGCCGGCCGCCCACTTCGCCTCGAGCAGCTCCCGGAGTCGATCCTGCGATTCCTCGAGCGGAACGCGTGCGACGACCGGTTCGAGGAACCCCAGAACGATGAACTTGCGCGCCTCGTCCGGGGGGTGCCACGGCTCTCGAGATAGAAGAGCTGGGTCTCGTCGATCGGGCCCACCGAGGACGAGTGCGTCGCCCGGCGGCAGTCCGGCTGGTCGATTCGAGCGACGGGATCGCGACCGCCCGCGCTCCGCGGCTGAGGTTCATCCCGAATTCGCCGAGGAAGCTGTCGGTGCCGATCGCGGTCTTCTCGATCGAGATGAGGCCCTTCGTGTCGCTCCGGGCCTTGTCGAAGAGCACGCCCTTCGAGAGCAGGCTGCCGGTCGTGTCACGGCCGATGTGGCGCGTGTTACGAGGTCAGGTCGACGAGCTGGTCCTCGGCGGCGAAGCGGTCTCGACCTGCTCGACGGTGCTCCGGTCGCCGACGAGCCGATTGTCGATCCGGCTGCGGACGAGCTTCCCGCCAAGCTGGGCCATCGCCCAGCGCAGGTTCGCGCCATCGCCGACCGAAGCCATCCGGTGCTGGAAGACGACGGCTCGTTCGCCGAGCTCCTGCAGGCTCGCGACCGCGAGGTCTGCGCCCGCTCCCAGGTGGAGTTCCATCGAGCCGGTGAACAGCGATTGCGGGACCCGCTCCCCGGCCGCGCACTCGATGTCCGGGCCGGACGGCTGGAGCTCCTCGACGAACGTC
>CAVQPX010000023.1:0-54187 GCA_963714835.1 uncultured Chloroflexia bacterium | reverse complement strand
CAGGTCCTCGACGGTGGCCTCGACCTCGGTCAATTCGGCATCGATCGAGGCGAGCCGGTCCCCGATTTCCGTGGACCTGGCACGCAGGGCCTCGACCTCGGGGCCCTGTGCCTGGGCTCCACCCTTGATTGCCTCGCCGATCGATTTCGAGGCCGTGTTTCGCTCCGCACGGAGGGCGTCGCCCTCGCCCTGCAGGACCCGGCGACGCGCGTCGGCCGTGAGGGCCGCATCGACGACCGAGGGGTCCTCGCCCTTGTCGAGCGCGCCCTTTCGAATGGCATCCGGTTCGGCGCGCAGCCGTGCGATCCCGACGCTCATCGCCCACCTCCTGCAACGTCCATCGTCCCACCGGCGGCCGCTTCGCGCAGCCGTCCGGCGACGAAGGGGGCCGGAAGCCCGGCGAGGAGCCATCCGGCGCGCGGCCCGTTCGGCCGACCGAGAAACGCGAGGTAGAGGGCCGCGAAGGCGCGTCCGGCCGGCAGCTCGAGCCCGGCGGCGGTGGCGAAGATCGCGGTCTGCCAGGCATCGCCGCCCGCCGGGCCATCCGCTGACGCACCCTCCTCCCCGGTCGTCAGCGCGCCGGCCAGCGCACCGAGGAATGACCGCTGGGCTGCATCGAGACCCTCGGCCTCTTCCGGAAGCGCTTCACGCACCGTCATGCGGGCGCGCTCGGGTGCGTACGACTCGAGCCAGTTCCGGGCCGCGGCGAGACGCTCCTCGAGGATGCCCCGCTCTCGATCGTCGAGGGGCGATCCCTTCTCATCGGCCATCCGGGCCGCGATGTCCGCGCCGGGGACCTGGGCCAGAAACGCCAGATGGGCGAAGTTCGGCCGGAACGCGGCTGCCTCGACCGCTACATCGGCGCCAGGATCGCGCAGCGCGTAGCGGAAGACCGACGCAAAGCCGAGCCCGAGCTCGCCCTTGATCGGCCGGCCGGCGGTGGCATCCGCGAGCCTGTCGAATTCGTCGAACAGCCGCGGGACGGCGTCGGTGCCCTCGGGATCGAATTCAATGGCCTGGTTCGGGCGCGGTCGAATGAACAGCGTCCGCAACTGGTCCGGCGGGATCACCTCCACGATCCGGTGTGCGGCGGCGCCGCGGCCCTTGGAGGTGGACATCTTGCGTCCGCCGATATTGAGGAACTCGTACGGCACGTTGATCGGGGGCTCGCGATCGAAGACCTCCCGGGCGATCGCGTCGGATCGATCGCGGGACCCTCCGGCGGTGGCAAGGTCCTTGCCGCAGGGCTCGATTGTCACGCCGAGGAGGCTCCATTGGGCTGCCCATTCGAGATTCCAGGGGAGCTTGGCCCGGCCGCCGAATGGCGCCACCCAGCCCGAAGCCCCGCACCCGCGCGCCCAGGTGACGAGGTTGGCCCGGCACTCGTAGAACACCCGCTCGCCGTCCCACTTGGTGACGATGGTCGTCCCGACCTTGCCGCATTGCTCGCAGATCACGAGGACCGGGTGCCACGTGTCCGGATGCTGGACGCTGGATACACGGCGATAGAGGTCACGCACGATGTGCGCCCGATCGAGGGCCACGCGGATGAACGCGTCCATCTCGCCAGTCGGGTAGATATCGCTCATCCAGTAGTAGCGGTCCGGATGGATTCCGAGAGCAGCAAACAGGTCGATGAAGGTCTGGGCGTGATGACGGGCGTAGGACGCGTGGCCGTCGCCGGTCTGATCGGGAATATGGGCCAGCGGGACGCCCATGTACCGCTCGACGGCGTCGGGCGTCAGCAGCGCCTGTGCGTCCATGGCATCGAGATCGTCGACCCCGTACAGCAGGGTCGTCTCGTGACCGGCCGAACGCAGGGCACGGGTGATGACATCGAGGATCACCGGCCCGCGCAGACTCCCGACGTGGACGGTCCCCGACGGCGTCTTCGAAATCGTTGATGACCTGCGGCCCGGAAACGCGCGCGGCCAGCTCATCCGCCCAGTCCATGCTTGGTCCTGCTCCTCGTAGGTGGTCGGCCTGCAGAGAGTCCGGACCACCGTTACGCGGCGGCCCGTCGGCCGCTGCCCAGGGCCGAGGTTAGCTGATCCCGAGGACCGAGTACGAGATGTCCCCGGCCGGGACCTGGACGGTGACCTTGTCGCCCTTCTTCTTCCCGAGCAAAGCACGGCCGACCGGGCTCTCGTTGGAAATGCGACCCTCGGTCGGCCGCGCCTCGGTCGATCCGACGATCGTGAACGTTTCCTTGCCATCGGGTCCATCGAGGGTGACCGACGAGCCGATCTGGACGAACTCCTTCGAGTGGTGCTCGTCGATCAGGGTCGCGTTCTTGATGAGCGCCTCGAGCGTCTGGATCCGACCCTCGACGAAGGCCTGCTCGTTCTTGGCGTCCTCGTACTCGGCGTTCTCGCTGAGATCGCCGTGCTCCTTCGCATCGTGGATCCTGCCAGCCACCTCGGGGCGCCTGATCGAGACGGTCTCCTCGAGCTCCTGTCGAAGCTTTTCGAGGCCTTCTCGAGAAATGTAGGTTGGCTTGTTGTTCACGTGCACTCCCGAGTTGTGCTCGGCGTTCCTGCCCGATGCAGGTACGGGCGGCGGAGGCTCCAATAAACGAAGAACCCCAGTGCTCCGGGGAGTACCCACGGGCTGGAGTTCGATACCGGGGGCGTAGCCTAGCGCGACCCCTGCAGGGTGTCAAAGGGCACCAGGACGCGGGAGCCCGGCCCGCTCACTCCGCCTCGCCGAGGAGCTCCAGCCGGTGGCGCACGCGCTTGAGCGCGGACCGGTCGGTGGTGGCGATGAATACCGTGTCGTCGCCGGCGATCGAACCGGCAACTTCCGGCCATCGCGCACGGTCGAGTGCCGCCGCGATCGGATGCGCCGACCCGGGCAGCGTCCGTACGACCAGGATCAGGCCCGATTCACGGATCTCGGCAGGCAGGTCCCGGAACAGGCGGCGCAGGCGATCCTCGCCGGACGCTTCGGCCTCGATGAGCCGGGGCGGCAAGGCGTACCCGTGCGTCCCCCCGCGACTCGCCTTGATCAGCCCGAGTTCGGCGACATCGCGGCTGATCGTCGCCTGGGTCGTTCGAAAACCACGCTCGCGGAGCGCGGTGGCGAGCTCCTGCTGGGTCCGGATCGGGCGCTGATCCACGAGATCGCGGATGGCTCGATGGCGGAGCTGCTTCATGACGTCCATTCCGTTCGCCTACCGATCCCAGAGCCCGAGCCACGCGATGGCGACGAACGCTGCCAGCCCGAGCCGGTAGGCGATGAACACCGACGTCGAGTTCGAGCGCAGGAAGCGAAGCATGATCGCGATGGCGGCCAGGCCGGCGATGAGCGCCGCCAGCATTCCGGCCAGAAGCGGCACCGGATCTACCGAGCCAGCCTCGCCGCCGATGACCTTGCGCAGCTCGAAGAGGCCGGCACCGGCTGTGATCGGCGTCGCCATGAGGAACGAGAACCGGGCCGCGGAGGCTCGATCCAGCCCGGCAACGAGCCCGGCCGCGATGGACACTCCCGACCGACTGATACCCGGAATGAGGGCCAGCGCCTGGGCGATACCAATCCCGAGTGCCCCTCGAACCCCGAGGTCGCCGATCGCCCGAGACCGGGTACCGACGCGCTCTCCGATCCACAGCAGCGTCGCCCCCACGACGAGGGCGATGGCGACTCGCCCTACGGAACGGAAGTCGGCGTCGCCCGCGAGATCCCCGATCGCGAGCCCGGCCAGCACGGCCGGAATCGTGGACAGGGCGATGAGCCAGGCAAGCCTCCGGTCACGGTCGTCCGCCAGCGATCGATCGCGGATCGAGGCGAACCAGGCCGGGATGAGTCGCAGCCAGTCCGCCCGGAAGAAGATCAGCAAGGCGAGCAGCGTGGCGAGGTGGAGCAGGACGCTGAAGGTCAGGCTGTCGATGAACGGATCGTGCCAGCCCAGGAGGGCCGGCACGATGATGAGGTGGCCGGAGCTCGACACGGGCAGGAACTCGGTGAGTCCCTGCACGAGGCCCATGACGATGGCCTGGACGATGATGTCCATCCGGCTCCTTGAAGCGGCCGAGCACCGGCCCGGCCGCCGCTGCTGCGACTTAGCGGATGAAGAGCGGAGCGAGCACCAGGGTGATCGTTGCGAGCAGCTTCACGAGCACGTGGAGTGACGGGCCGGCCGTGTCCTTGAACGGATCACCGACCGTGTCCCCGACGACGGCCGCGGCGTGGGCATCAGATCCCTTGCCGAGCACGTTGCCATCGTCGTCCTTGAGGTTGCCCGACTCGATGTACTTCTTGGCGTTGTCCCAGGCACCGCCGCCATTGTTGAGGACGGTCGCGAGCATGACGCCCGAGATCGTGCCCACCATCAGCATGCCGGCGACGGCCTCGGCGCCGAGCAGGAGCCCGACCACGATCGGCGTGGCGACCGCGACGAGACCCGGTGCGATCATCTCGCGGAGGGCGGCCTTGGTCGTGATGTCGACGACCCGAGCGTAGTCCGGGCGCTGGCTGTAGTCCATGATCCCGGGCATCTCCCGGAACTGGCGACGAACCTCGACGATGATCGACTGGGCCGTCTTGCCGACCGCCCGGATGGCGAGCGAGCTGAAGAAGTACACGAGCATCGCGCCGATGAGGGCGGCGATGAACACGCTCACGTTTGCCAGGTTGACCGACTCCAGCAGGGCAGCTCCGGGGACCTCGGCCAGGATCCGGCGAGCCTGGATCAGGTTGACCTTGTCGATGTAGGCGCTGAACAGGAGGAACGCGGCCAGCGATGCCGAGGCGATCGCGTAGCCCTTGGTGAGGGCCTTCGTGGTGTTGCCGACCGCGTCGAGGCGATCGGTGATCTCGCGAGCCCCGGCCTCAGCCCGGCTGAACTCGGCGATCCCGCCGGCGTTGTCCGTGATCGGGCCGAAGGTATCCATGGCCAGGATGTAGGCGGTGGTCATGAGCATGGCCATCGTCGCGACGGCGGTCCCGAAGATGCCGCCGACGTCGTGGCCGTCGGCGTTGACGATGCCTGCCTGCGAGCCGAGCCAGTGGCTGGCGAACAGAGCGATGCCGATCGTGATGGCGGTGACAAACGTCGTCTCATATCCGACCGCGGTGCCCGAGATGATGTTCGTCGCCGGGCCCGTCTTCGAAGCCTCCGCGATCTCGCGGACGGGTCGATAGCCGCCGGCGGTATAAAACTGGGTGATGTAGACGAAGGCGACGCTCGTCGCGAGGCCGACGACGCCGGCAGCGAAGAAGTACAGCCAGACCGGCACGCCGGACGGCGCGTTGCCGTTCGTCTGGAGCATGACGTTGGTCGTCAGGAACAGCGCGCCCACGGACAGGATCGTGGTGACCCAGTAGCCGCGGTTGAGCATGTTCATCGGGTCCTCGGTCTCCTTGCCGCGGACGAAGAAGATCGCGACGATCGTGGACAGCAGTCCGAAGGCGCGGATCACGAGCGGGAAGAAGATCCAGGCGGCCGGGTTCGGCCAGTCAGCGGCCAGGGCGATCGTGTAAACGCCGACGCCGAGGATCATGGCCCCGATGTTCTCGGCCGCGGTGGACTCGAACAGGTCGGCACCGCGCCCGGCGCAGTCGCCGACGTTGTCGCCGACGAGATCCGCGACGACACCCGCGTTCCGGGGATCGTCCTCGGGAATGCCCTTCTCCACCTTGCCGACCAGGTCCGATCCGACGTCGGCGGCCTTCGTGTAGATGCCGCCACCGAGCTGGGCGAAGAGGGCCACGAACGAGGCCCCGAAGCCGAATCCGACGATCAGGAACGGTGCGTCCTTCGTGGCCTGGCCGCCCTCGAGCCCGCCGAACAGGCTGAAGATTCCGTAGACGCCGAGGAGGGACAGGGCGACGACCAGAAAGCCCGAGACGGCGCCACCGCGCATTGCGACCTGGACCGCCTCCACGAGGCTCCGTCGCGCAGCGGCCGCCGTGCGCACGTTGGCCTTCACGCTGATGTACATGCCGATGATCCCGGAGGCCATCGAGCACGCCGCACCGACAAGGAATGCGAGGCCCGTCCGCCAGCCGAGGTCGAGTCCGAAGATGTCCGTCTCGGCGACCGCCTTCGTCTCGAATACCGAGATGACAGCGCCGATGCCGAACGCGCCGACGAGCGCGAGGAGGCCGATCGTCGTGTACTGGCGTCGAATGAACGCCACGGCGCCCTCGAAGATGGTCCCCGCGACGTCTTCCATTTCCTTGGTTCCCGTGTCGCGCGCGAGCACGTCACGGGCCAGGTAGACGGCGAAAAGAACGGCGATCAGCCCGGCGGGCAGGATGATCAACTGCAGCGTACTGGCGTCCATCGGGTTAGCCGGATCCTCCTAGTTGTTGACGTGACCGCCGCCCACATCAGGGCGCGCGTCGCCCGAACGGGCACGGCCTCGGAACACGGAATGTGGCTCGAATTGCATGCGGGAACTCAGGGCGCATCGCGGGCGAGCCGGTCGATAGTGGCGCCGAGTGTATCAATCGCCGTTCGAACGGGTCAACTCAGCGGAAGATCAGGGAATCCAGCGGGCAGCATCACCGTCAACGGTCAACTGGAGGGTCCGTCCAGTCGCGAGGTCGAGTCGCCATATCCCACCCGGAAACCCTGACCCGACGGCGACGGTACGACTCGTCAGCATGGTCAATCCGTCTGGCGCGAAACTCGGCCATCGATCATCCACTCCCGATCCGCCGAAGTCGCTCGCACGGCCCGAATTCGAGAGCACGCGCATGACGGACGTCCCGTCGGTGCGACGCACGGCGAAGGCGAGCGAGCCATCCGCAGACAGGTCGATCGATCCCGAAGCGCCGGCCATTCCATCGATGGTCACAAGTGCCCCCCGCAGATCGACCCCGACGAGTCTCCGATCGCCGCCGGTCCCCAGGACAGCCAAGGCGAAGGAACCGCGGGCCGTCACCCACGTCGGCCCGGCGTCGGCGGTCAGCGCCACGGGAAGCGGCCGCTGAAGGCCACCGCCGAGACCCGCTTCCTCAACCTCAACCAGCCAGGCTTCACCGGCGGCCGTGATCAGCAGGGCGTGCCGACCGCCTGGATCAACTGCAATTCGTGGGGCCCACGCCGATGTGCCATCGCCGGATGGCGCGGCCTCTCCCGATGGTCCGGATGAATCCGGAGCCGGCGCCCCGTGGTCGAGCAACTGCCGCTCCTTGCCGGGTTGCCCGGGGTACGGCAGGAGCCAGTACCCGAGGTCCGCCCCCATCGGGCTTCTCCGTGCCACGATGAGGCCCGCCTCGCCGGGCACGAGACTGGGGCCGTATTCGAGACGTCCGTCCGTCTGGGTGACTCGCCGGACCCGAGTCCCGTCAATCGCCATGATCGTCACCACACCGCCACTGGCATAGACGATCTCTGACCCATCGGGATTCGTTTCGAAACTCGTGACCGGGAGCAGCTCGGTGGTGAGCTGGCGTTGATTCGTGCCGTCCGGGTTCATGACCCAGACGTTGCGCACGCCGCCGCGAGCGCTCAGGAAGCCGATCTGGTTCTGCCCGGACGCCGTCGGGGCGCCGGTCGTGAATGACCACGTCCGCCCACGCGCGATTGCGGTCTGGTCGCCGAGTCGATAAACGACTGGATCGAGGGTCACGGTGTAGGTGGTGTGGGCCGCCAGGGGAATCGACGGAATGAAGACCAGCGTGTCGCCGCTGGCCTCAGAGGGCGAGCCGAGTCCGGATCCGTCCCGACCGAGGGAGATCACTCGAACGCCGCCGTTTACCGCCGGGGTCACGTGGAGCGCGCCCTGGACGGAAATCGGATCGATCGGGCCATCGAACCGAACGGCGACCGGGGAGTTGATCCCGATGCCAGCGACGCCATCCGCCGGCACGACGCCCGTGATCCCGAGACCCGAGCCGGCAGTCGTGAAACTCAGCCTGAACGGTGCCCTGAGGCGGCTGCCTCCGGTGTCGGCAGCGGACACCCCGATGGTCAGCGTGTAGAGGGTCCCCGGCGCCAGACCCGGGCCCAGTGTCAGCGTGACGACCGAACCGCGCCACGCGACGCCGACCGGCGCGGCCGGATCCAGCGTGATGGCCTGCTCGACCGATGTCGTGTCCATCAGACGATCGAACGTCACGTCGATCGAGCCATCGAGCGCCACACCCGTGGCGCCATCGGGCGGCGCCGCATGCAGAACGGTCGGTGCACCCACCGTCTGAAAGGTCCACGCTTCGAGGCCGGCCGGATCCACGTTGCCCTCGAGGTCCTCGACGCCGGGCAGGATGGAAACCGTGAAGGTCGTGTCCTGAGGCAATGGCAGGGACGGGGTGAAGATGGCCGTCGAGCCATCCCATTTGAATGCCCCGTCGATGATCGGATCGATGCGGAACCGATCCTCGGCGGTCCTGGTCCTGACCGGCTCGCTGAACTCGACATCGATGGCCGTCACGGTCTGGGCCAGCGTCGGGTCCCCGGCCGGGGCGCTGAGCGAGATCGACTTGACCGCCGGCGCGCGTCGATCGACGGTCGTCGCGTTCACCAGCACGAAACCAAGGCCCACGAGCGCGACGATCGCGCTTACCAGCGAGATCAGACGTCGCATCGCCACCTCCGACCGGCGCTTCCGGTCACGGGGCGGGACGATAGCACAGCCCCTATACTCCCGGTCCTGTGAGTCACCGTCCCGCCGTCGGCTGCCTGATTGAGGTCATCGAAACCCTCGTCCTGACAGTCGTCATCTTCTTTGGAATACAGGCGTTCGTCGCCCAGCCGTTCAAGGTCCAGCAAGGATCGATGGAGAACACCTTGCTTCCGGAGCAGTATGTCCTCGTGGACAAGCTGTCTCCCCACTGGGACGCGTACTCCTACGGCGACATTGTGGTGTTTCATCCGCCCCGAACCTGGAATCAGGGGTCGGACGTGCCGTTCATCAAGCGGGTCATTGGCCTGTCGGGCGATGTCATCGAGCTCGCGGACGGGATCGTTCGCGTCAACGGCGTCGAGCTGGTTGAGCCGTACATCTTCACGGACGAAGACGGCAAGCAGCAGCAAACCTACGCCGCGCCCGGTGGCGCCGCACGCTGGGTGGTTCCGGATGGTGAGGTCTTTCTGATGGGCGACCATCGCGAGGATTCCGCCAATTCCCGCAACTTCGGACCGATCGAGACGTCACAGGTGATCGGACGGGCCTGGCTCCGGTACTGGCCGTTCGACAGGGTCGGGCTCCTTCCGGTGCCGGCGCACCCGGAGCTCGCCTCGCCGACGCCGTGAGTGCGCCGGCGTGAGCCCGCTGTCGGTGGGCGTGGCGCTCGCCGTGTTCGCAGCGGTGCTACTGGCCGTCGCGACCCGTGACCCGCGGACGGCGCTCGTCGGGCTCGCGATCGCCCTGGTCGGCTCACCCTTCCTGGCCGATCCCCTGCCGCCGATCCCGACCCTGGCGCTGCGAGTCATTGGTGGCGCGCTCGCGGCGTACCTCCTGCGTTCGGCCGTGCTGGCGACGTCGGACGCTACCGACCCCCACCGCGCACGCGAAGGCGAGGACCGCGACGGGTCACGTGCCGGGTGGCCGACAGAGGCGCTGCTGGCGCTCGCTGCGGCCGTCGTCGGACTGAACGTCGCGCTGCGGCTCGAGGCCCTGAGTCCACTCGGCTCAAGCCTCTCAACCGGCGACCTGCTGGCATCGCTTGATGCGGCTGCGCTCTCCACTGGTGTCGGTCTCACGGCGATCGTCATGGCCGTTCTCCCTTCGCTCGGCTCCCGAAGTGGATTCAGGACGGCTCTCGGGGTGTTGATCCTGATCCAGGGCATCGTCCTGATCCGGGTCGGTGTCGCGGGGGCGCCGTCGGACCTGGAGCAGCTGGCGGGCGTCGCTCTCCTCGTGGCCGCGGCAGTCACGGGCTCGCTCATGGTCGGGCTCGACGCACGCCACGGCGGCTCGGCGCTTCCGGGTCGACACCCGCGGGCCCGGGGTACCGCTCAGCCCCGAGCCTCGACCGACGCACGCTCCGATCGGACGAGGCGGCAGCCGAAGCCCGAATGAGCGTCCTGATCCTCATCCTGATCGCTCTGCCTGGAGGGCTCGCCACCAGCCTCCTTTCAGCGCGCCGTCGCGTCGCCTTTGGCGTTGGCCTGACGACCGCCGTCGCGAGCCTCATTGCTGCGGCCTCGATTGATGCCGCGGATGTCGTTCCGATCGCCGGTTCGCTCATCGGTGGGTCTGACGGACTCAGGACCCTCGCCGTCGCCTGGGCTGCGTCCGTGCTGCTGTTTGGCCTGCTCGACGCACTGTTGGACCTCGGACCCGGCGTGCTCGGCCCTTCGCTGGTCGGGCTGGCGTTTGGATCCTCGGCCCTGTCGGTGGAGGATCCCGGGATCGGCTTCGCGCTCGTGGGCGCAGGGGCCATGCTCACGGCGATCATTCCCATCTCGATGGCAAGAACCGACGCCGACTCGGGGTTCATCCTCGCCGTGCGGACCCTCCGCCCCATCATCGCATCGGCGGCGATCAGCCTGCTCGTTGTGGCGTGGGGCGCATCGCCGGCGGGCCCGTTCAGTTCGACGGGGCAGCTCGGCGATAGCAACCCGGCGTTCGATCGGGCCGTCGGGTTCGCCCTGCTGGCGCTCGGAGCGGCCATGGTGCTGCGGCTCGGCGCGATCCCGGGCCATGCCTGGGTGGCCCGCTTCGCGGAGGCGATGCCCGCCTCGGCGGTGCCGCCGCTCCTGGGCTGGGGATCGGCAGCCTTCCTCTTGGTCACCCTCGGTTGGATCGACGTCACCCTGGCGCCGATCGCTACGGAACTTCCGGTAGAACGCGCCCTCCTGGTCGTCACCGCCGGCGTCGCGATTACCCTCGGAGGGCTCGCCGCGACTCTCCACGATGACATTGAGCACGTGCTCGCCTATTCAATCGTCCAGGATGCGGGGATCGCCCTGCTCGCACTGGCGGCCACCGGGACGGCCGCGGCTTCGGCGAGCCGCGACTGGATCATCGCGGCCGTCGCCGTGAAGGCCGGGTTTGCCGCGTGGGTCCACGTCACGCGCGCGACCTTTGGGACGAATCGCCGCGCCGATCTGCGCGGCTGGGCGCGCCGCGCACCGGCTCTCGGCGTCGCGTTTGCGCTCGTGATCATCGGTGCCGTGGGCCTACCGACATTCGCCGGGTTCGAGGCGCGGGCCAGCCTCGTCCGGCTGGCAGTCCCGAGCCCTTCGCCATCTTCGTGCTGATTGCCGCGTTCGCGCCGGTGCTCTATCTGGGCCGGCTGCTGGTCGATGGCTTCGGGCCCATGACCGCGCCAGTACGAGATGTCCCCGGCGTAGCTCCACGGTTCGGTGCCGATCGCGCTGGGGCGTGGGCGGGCGATCAACGCGTCTGGCGGGTCGTTCCTGCCCTGCTTCGCCTCAACCGGCTCCCGCTGGCCGCGGCGACCGCAATTCTCGTGTCGGTCGTCGGCCTGTCCGTGGCCATCGGAGGACTTGGACCCACGTCTCTGGCCGACGGCGCGCTCGATCCGGCTCCGGGCGCTCTCCTGCCGACGAGTCCGAGCACTCCCTGACCGGGCTGGGGGTCAGTCGCCGGGGCCGATGACCCAGCGGTCCAGCTCGCGCGCGTAGGCGTGCAGCTCTTCGGCGTCGAACCACAGGGCGATCTCGGCCGCCGCAGTCTCCGGACTATCCGACGCGTGGACGAGGTTCTGGGCGGTCTCAAGGGCGAAATCGCCGCGAATCGTGCCGGGGGCCGCCTCGTGCGGACGGGTCGCGCCGTTCATCGCCCGAACCACCGCGATCGCGTTCGGACCCTCGAGCACCGCGGCGACGACCGGGGCGCTGGTGATGAAGTCGACGAGCCCACGGAAGAACGGCCGCTCGGCGTGGACGGCGTAGTGCTGCTCGGCGCGCTCGCGCGTCACGGCCAGAAGTTTGACCCCGACGAGGCGCAGGCCGCGCTCCTCGTAGCGGGCCAGGATCCGGCCCACGAGGAGGCGCTGCACGCCGTCGGGCTTGACGAGGACGAGGGTCTGTTCAGTCACTGATGAATTCCCATTCACTGGTCAGGTTCGAGATTGAGCGTGCCGAACGATAGCAGGAGCGGCCGCCTCCGCTCCGCGCCGCCTGCTCGAGTCATCTGGGCGCGAGCGATCGAGGATGTCAGGTGCGACGGCGCGATGTCCGTTCGAGGGCCGCGGCGGCTTTCGCATAGGACGCCTCGGCGTCGAGGATCCGCCCGAGACTGCGCAGCGCATCGCCACGAACGAGAAGGGCGGCCGGCTCGGGTCGGCGGGCCAGGAGGTCGACCACCTGCGGGGCAAGACCGACGTGCAGCCGGAATGCCAGGCCGAGTCGATCGATGCCCTGCCCCACTCGATCCGACTCACCGCTGCGCAGGTCGTCGCGGGCTGTGGCCAGCAGGTCCTCGGGTTCCGGGAATGCGGGTGCGGTGGTCCGTCGAGTTGCGGGCGTCGCGGTCGCGGCGCCCGGTGGCACCTCGCCTTTCTCCGGATCGATGGGGGCAGCTCGTCTGTCCCCGATCGGACCGTCGTCCTCGGCGGGAGCGTCGTCCGCGGACACGGCAACCGCGGACACGGCATCGACGGGTGCGACTGCGGCCAACATCGACCAATCGGCGCGGTGGGGCATCCCGGCGAACAGTTCGATGAGGCTCGGCTGGGAGATCGTTCCGAGGGCGGCCATGTGGGCAACGACGTCGTCGGGCCTGCCCGCAGCAGCAGCGGCCTCCGCGAGGATCACGCTGGCGATCGGGTCGGTACCGCCTGACGCGAGGTGATCGGCTGCCGCCTCGGCCGCGAACTCGAGGTTCCCGGTGCGCCAGCGCGCTTCGGCGAGACCAGCCAGACCCGGCGCACTCAACGCTGCCCTCGCGGAGAGAGCTTCGAGCTCGGCCTGGGCGAGCAGGAGCGCGCCGGTTCGCAGGTGCAGCCTGGCCAGGTCCTCCTCTCCGATCGTGTCCTTCCCGGAACGCGCCGATCCGCTCATGCCGGCAACCGGAGGCGCGGTTCGAGGCCGCGCAGGTGCCGCGCCGGGGCCACGACCGCGAGGCGCAACTGGTCGTCGCGGAAGAGCTCCGAGGCGAGGCGCTGGATGTCGTCGGCGGTCACCTGTTCCAGGGCGGCCAGCGCCTGATCGAGCGTCAGGACCCGGTCATGCAGGGCCTCCTGGCCACCGACCCAGGACGCGAGATGTCGGGTCTCGTCCATCCGCAACTCCAGCCCGCCCGCAAGGTAGGCCTTGGTCTTGGTCAGCTCGGCGGTCGGCAACGGCATGTCTCTCATCATGGCCAGTTCGGCAAGGATCGCCTCGATGGCCGCGGGCAGCCGCGACGGGTCGACCCCGGCGCTCACCTCGAGGGCGCCGGTGTCTGCGTATTCGACGAGTCCGGAGCTGACGTCATAGGCGAGTCCGTCGCGGTCGACCAAGGACAGGTACAGCCGACTGCTCATCCCATCTCCGAGGGCGGCGTTCAGGACGGACAGGGTCCAGGCATCCGGGTGGTCGCGCCGAAGCGCTGGCATCCCGATCGTCAGCTGGGCCTGCGTCGTGGCGCGGCGCCCGACGATGACTCGCTCGCCCGCCGGCAGCACCGGCGCGGGATCGTAACTCGCTGGTTCGTTGGTGCCCTGCCCGAACGACCTGTCCACGAGCGCCACCGCCTCATCGTGCGCGATGTCGCCGGCGATGGCGATGACGGTGTTGGAGGGCGGATAGTGAGCGGCCCAGAAAGCTCGGATTCGATCAGGCCGCAGGTCCCGGATATCCGTCTCCTCGCCGCAGATCTCGCGTCCGAGCGGACCCAGTCCATACATCGCCCGCTGGAACAGGATCTGGCAGTACTCTGCGGGATCGTCGAGATAGCCCCGAATCTCCTCGACGATGACGTCGCGCTCGCGATCGATGTCGACATCCGATAGCGCCGGGCGACAGATGAGCTCACCGACGACATCGACGGCTCGTGCCGCCTCGCGCCGCGGGACACGCGCCCAGTAGACGGTGGACTCGCGATCCGTCGCCGCGTTGAAGGAGCCGCCGACCCCCTCGATTCCCTCGCTCAGCGCCCGCGTCGAGGGGTACGCGGCGGTCCCCTTGAACGTGAGGTGTTCGAGGAAATGCGCCGCGCCGACCTGGCCGGCGGACTCGATTTCGGGATCCGGCCAGGACATACGCCGCCACGGAAATCGAGCGCGACCCGGGCAACGAGGCCGTGATCACGCGCGGCCCGCTGGGCAACGAGGTCCGTTCGAACATCGGCTCGATGGTACCGCTCATCGACCGGCGCGGGGCAGCGCCTCGCCGGGAATGAAAACGGCCGGCACCCGTTGGGCGCCGGCCGTTGGTACGTCGACTACTTGGGCAGGTACTGCGGAATCCAGGCCTGCAGGAAGAAGACGAGGAATGCGGCCGAGACAGCCCACATGAGGGGATGGATCTCGCTGGTCTTGCCACGGGTGACCTTGATCAGGACCCAGCTCATGAAGCCTGCGCCGATACCGACGGTGATGTCGTAGGTCAATGGCATGAGGATCATGGTCAGGAGCGCCGGAAGTCCCTCGTCGAGGTCGCCGACCTTGATGTCCTTGACCTGAGTGAACATCAGATAGCCAACCAGGACCAGGGCCGGAGCCGTCGCCTGGGTCGGGATGATCCCCGCCAGCGGTGCCAGCAGGATGGCGAGCAGGAAGAGGACGCCGGTCACGACCGACGTGAATCCGGTTCGACCGCCCTCGGCGACGCCGGCGGCGCTCTCGATGTAGGTGGTGTTCGATGAGACACCGCCGAGACCGCCAACGACGGCGGCGACGCTGTCGACCATCAACACGCGACCGACGCCCGGGACGGACCCGTCCTCCTCCGCCAGGCCCGCCTCGGCGGCGACGCCGGTGACGGTACCCATCGTGTCGAAGAAGTCCGTGAGCATGATCGCGAAGATGATCAGGACCGCCGTAAGCGGACCGAGGACGGTGAAGACGTTGCTGACGTCGAATGCCCCCAGCGTCGAGAAGTTCGGCGTCCAGGCGAGGTTCGCCGGCACCGACGTCACGCCAGCCACGAGGGCGAGGACCGTCGTGGCGAAGATCGAGATCACGAGCGCCGCGCGGATCTTCATCACCCAGAGCACGATCGTCAGGGCGAGGCCGAACAGGAATACGAACTGGCCGGGCGTGACCGGGAACGACGGGGTCACGAGCGTTCCGGCGCAGACCGGCAGCGGCACGAAGGGCGAACAGCCGGACTGAATGAGGCCTCCGTTGGCGAACCCGATGAACAGGATGAACAGGCCGATGCCCGCACCGATCGCTCGCTTGAGGCTGAGTGGCACCGCGTTCATGACGGCTTCGCGGAACCCGACCAGCACCAGCACGACAACAACGAGGCCCTCGAGCACGATGACGCCCATCGCGCCTGCCGGAGAGAGCCCGCGGCCCGTCAGTGAGAACGCCACGATGGCGTTGATGCCAAGCCCCGCCGCCAATGCGAACGGGTAGTTGCCGACGACGCCCATCGCGATCGTCATGATCCCGGCGATGAGGGCCGTGCCCGCCGAGAGCGCAATTCGGCCCGGGTCGTCGGCCGCAAGGCCGAACCCGTCGCCGAGGATGCCCGCGTTCAGGAAGACGATGTAGACCATGACCATGAATGTGGTCAGGCCGGCTCGCGCCTCCGTCGCGAGAGTGGTGCCTCGCTCAGAGAACTTGAAGTACTGCGCAATTGCGTCCACGCGCTGAGGACCCTCCCTTCCCTTCCGGCGCACCGCCTCGCCAGGAGACGATCAGCGCCATCTGAGGTCCGCCGTGACCCCAGACGCACCGTCCGCTGACGCCGACTGCCGGTGGTTGGCCCTCCCCGAGACCATTCGTCCGCCCCTTGGGAAGGGAGGACGATCTCCGCCGTGCCGGGACGCCCGCGTCGGGAGCAATGTCCGGATGGTAGCGCGCCAGGGGGCCCGTGCGCGCGTGAAATTGCGGAAATTTCCACGGCCGCGCCGGCGCCCGATCGGGGTCAGTCCTCGGAGGATTTCCTGCCCGAGCAGCTCCATCTGGACGAAGCCCGACGTATCGAATTCGAGCTGATACGGCTCGAACGGCGATCGTCCGCCTGATTCGCCGATCGGAGCGAACTCGAGGACGACGCGCTCGTCGCCCTGGACCAGGGCGTACACGAGGAGCTGATCGGGCCGGGTCGTGAACTCGAGACGCTCGAATGAATCCACGTTGAGGGTCACCGCGATCGGGGTGAAGTAGCTCGATACGTCGGGCTGGTCGGTGACGATCCGCTCGACCCAGCCGGTGCCGTGGGTGACGAGGTCGCGGGCCCGGAAATACCGGTACGTCACGGTCTGCTTGAGCAGCGGACGGAGGAGGTTGAGCATGTCCTCGCGGGTCGTGACCACGCCGTCGTTTACGAAGAATTTCGCGGGTGGATCGCTGGACACGGAGCTCCTTCCGGATGGGCACCGAAAGCGGATGGAACGTCGCCGATGGTACCCCACCGATCGGCAGAATGACCAGTCAATCGACAAGATGCACCGGCATCGTTGGACCAGACCTGCCAGCCGGCACGGGTATGATCGCGCCATGCTGCTCGCCATCGACATCGGGAATTCGAATATCACCCTCGGCCGGTTCCAGGATGGGACCATGCTTCAGCGACGTCGGGCGGTCACGGCGCCCGGCGCCACCAGCCGCGAGCTCGAGCTCCTGCTCGATCAGACGCTTGAGCGGGACGGCCTGAGCCTGGACGACGTTGGCGGGATTGCCCTCGCTTCGGTCGTCCCGTCGCTGACGGCAGGCCTCGAGGAAATGGCCGTCCGACGCGGCCTCCCGATCCTGGTGGCGAACGCGAGCACGCTCCCGATCGGCGTCCTCGTCGATGAGCCTGCTGCCGTCGGCGCCGACCGACTCGTGAACAGCCTCGCCGCCGCCCGCCTGTACGGTGTTCCGGCGGTCGTCGCGGATCTCGGTACGGCCACGACGGTCGATGCCGTGGGCGCGGATGGGTCGTTCGTCGGGGGGGCCATTGCGCCGGGCCTCGATCTCGGCCTCGAAGCGCTCGCGTCGCGAACCGCGCAGTTGCCACGGATCGACCTCGTCGTCCCGGACCGGGCGATCGGGCGCGACACCATCGGTGCGATGCAGTCCGGGACCGTGTTCGGGTACCAGTCGCTCGTGGGCGGCCTGATCGAGCGTATCCGGAACGAGCTGGCCTACGACACGGGGGTCGCGGCGAATGCGGTCCACACGATCCTCACCGGCGGGCTGAGTTCCGTGTCCTGGGCATCCGCGATCGAAGGCGTCGATGTGATCGACCCGGACCTCACGCTCAAGGGACTCGCGATCCTCCATGCGGAGGTCGCCGGGAGCGAGTCCGACCGCCCAGGTCCCCGATGAGCCGTCGTCTGCACGGACGCCTGATCGCTCTCGGCGTGACGGGTTCGATCGCCGCCTACAAGGCCGTCGAGCTGCTCCGGTCCCTGACAGCCGAGGGCGCGGACGTGGTTGTCCTCCTGTCGCCGTCGGCAACCCGGTTCGTCGGGCCGTTGTCGTTCGCGGCGCTGTCCAGGCATCCCGTCGAGACCGAACTCATGGACCTGCTGCCGGATGGTCGAATTGGCCACATCGTGATCGCGGACAGCGCCGATGCGATCGTGGTGGCGCCGGCGACCGCGCACTGGTTGGGCGCCATGGCCAACGGGATGGCCGGGGATGTCGTCACCGCCGCGTGCCTCGCGACGTCGGCCCCGGTCGTGGTCGCCCCGGCGATGGACGGCGACATGTGGACGCATCCCGCGACGCGAGCCAACGTCGAGCGCCTGCGGACCGACTTCGGGTACGCGGTGATCGAGCCGGGAACCGGGCCTCTCGCGTCGGGGCAGTCCGGCATCGGGCGTCTGGCCGACCTCCCGACGATCGTGGAGGCGGTCGTCCGCGCGACGGAAGGGCGCCCCGTCCGATCGCCGGGCCCGGAATCTCGACCGCCCGAGACCCTGGCGGCCGTCCGCGAGCCGGATCTCGTGGGCCGGCACGTCGTGGTCACCGCGGGCGGCACGCGGGAGCCGATCGATCCGGTCCGGTTCATCGGCAACCGATCGAGCGGGCGGATGGGCGTGGCCGTGGCCGACGCCGCGCTCGACCGCGGCGCGCGCGTGACCCTGATCGCGGCCTCGACGAGCGTCGCCCTGCCTGAGGACCGGGCCGAGGTCATCCATGTCGAGTCCACCGGCGAGTTGCGGGCCGCGTTGCTGAGAACGCTGTTCGGCGACCCGGACGCCGGGCCGGGCGCGCACTTCGATGCACTCGTCATGGCGGCCGCCGTCAGCGATTTCCGTCCTCGGGTTCCGGTTGAACGGAAGATCGGTCGAGCGGACGGCATGACCCTCGAACTGGAGCCGACGCCGGACCTCCTGGCCGAGGCCTCCCGGATCGCACGAGGGATCGACGGCTCTGGCGAGGTGACCCGTCGGCCGGCGACGCCACGACCGGTACTCGTGGGGTTCGCCGCTGAAACCGGGTCCCTCGATCGAGTCGCGGACAAGCTCAAGCGAAAGGGCGTCGACCTGATGGTCGCCAACGATGTCACCCAGGCAGGGGCCGGGTTCGGCACGGATACGAACCAGGTCGTGATCTTCGACGCCGACGGCGGATCGGCGGTCCTGCCCATCCTCTCGAAGCGTGAAGTGGCCGACCGACTGCTGGATCGGATCGTCTCCCTGTTGGACGCCCGAGCCCGGGGGGAGCAGACTGCCGCCATGAACGAGTCGGCACGATGAGTGCCACCAGCAAGCCGATTCGCAGGTTGACCGTCGCAGACATCCTGTCCATGCATGCGGACGGCGAGCGCCTGCCGATGCTCACGGCCTACGACTACCCGACCGCCCGCATCCTCGACGAGGCCGGCATCCCGATGATTCTGGTCGGCGATTCGCTGGGCCAGGTGCTGCTGGGGTACGACTCGACCGTTCGAGTGACGATGACCGAGATGCTGCACCACACCGCCGCGGTCGTGCGAGGCACCGCACGGGCGCTCGTCATCGGCGACATGCCGTTCCTGTCCTACTCGTCGATCGACGAGGCGCTAGCGAATGCCGGGCGCTTCCTGCGCGAGGTCGGCGCCACCGCCGTCAAGGTCGAGGGCGGCGTGCGCAGCGCTCGCACCGTGGAGGCGCTGGTTCGTGCCGGCGTGCCGGTCATGGGCCACATCGGCTGGACGCCCCAGTCGCAACATGGCATGGGCGGCAAGGTCCGCGTCCAGGGCAAGAGCCGGGAGACCGCCAGGGCACTCCTCGCCGATGCAATCGCCATCCAGGAGGCCGGAGCGTTCTCGATGGTCCTCGAGCTTGTGCCCGAGCAGCTGGCCGCCACCATCACCTCCCGGCTCCGCATTCCGACCATCGGAATTGGCGCCGGCGCCGGGTGCAGCGGTCAGGTCCAGGTCATCACCGACCTCCTCGGGCTGGGCGCTTTCTCTCCTCGGCACGCCCGCAAGTACGCGGATCTCCAAGGCACGATCCGGGACGCGGCTGAGGCATGGGCGGCCGACGTGCGGACCGGATCCTTCCCGGGTCCGGCCGAGACGGTTCGGATGGATGACAGCACCCTGGATGAAGTCCTCGGCCGGACCTCCCTGGACCGAGCCGCCGGCGACGCCTCGACGGCGGACCTGGCGGCCGGACTTGGCGGCATCCCGCTGGACAGAGACCTCTGATCGGTTGACCACGACGGTCGTCCGGACCCGCGCGGCCCTGCGCGCGGCCCTGGCTGAGGCCCCACGGCCCGTGGGCCTCGTCCCGACGATGGGCTGGTTGCATGACGGCCATCGAGCGCTGATGCGGCGCGCCCGTTCGGATGACCGGACCAGCGTCGTCTCGATCTTCGTGAACCCACGCCAGTTCGGCGACCCGGACGACCTCGCCCAATACCCGCGGAACGAAGCGAGGGACGTGGCTCTCTGCCAGGAGGAGCGCGTGGACATCGTCTTCGCGCCGACCGTCGACGAGGTGTACCCGGACGGCTTCGACACGACGGTCCAGGTCGGTGCGATTGCCCGGCCGCTGGAGGGGCAGGCCCGTCCGGGCCACTTCGAGGGGGTCGCGACCGTCGTGGCCATCCTGCTCGGGCTGGTACGTGCGGAACACGCCTACTTTGGACAGAAGGACGCGCAACAGATCGCGGTGATCCGACGGATGGCGATCGATCTGGCAATTCCGACCGAGGTCGTGGCGTGCCCGACGATCCGCGAACCCGACGGATTGGCCATGAGCTCTCGCAATGTCCACCTGTCAGGTCCGGAACGGACCGCCGCGCCGGTGCTCCATCGGGCGCTGACCCAAGCCCACGAGGCCTGGGCGGGGGGCGAGCAATCGGGTGACGCGCTCCGGGCGACCATCCGCGGCGTACTGGCGAGCGAGCCCCTGGCGATGGTCGAATACGTCTCCTGTGCCGACGCGGCGTCCCTCGTCGAGCTGCGGATCGTCGATCGGCCGGCACTTCTCTCGCTCGCCGTCCGCATTGGCTCGACACGCCTCATCGATAACGACACGCTCGGCTGACCCGCGTGGGCCTCGCTCGGCCCTCGCTCAGGGCCGATGGACGCTGGCGACCTCGAAGATCCGGTCCACATCAAGGTTGTCTGCCACGAGCTGCTTGATCAGTTCGATCTTGATGAGATCGGCCGCGTGGGTCTTGACCAGCAGGTCGTGAACCTCGGATGTGACCGCGTAGGTATCTTCGCTGACCAGCGTCGCACACAGATCGGCTCTCCGGATCGCATCGATCACCGCGGGCCGTGGTCGGTAGCCTCCGGTCAGCACGAGCCCGATCGCGGCGCCGTCATGGGTGTCGCGGATCTCGCGGCCGGCAGAGTCAGAGTCATCGGCGCGATCACCACGGTCGGCGCGGCCGGCCAGGCCGAGCTGATGCGCGGTCGTGAGCGTGAGAATCACGTCCTCGCGATCGCCGGGAACGATCACGAGCGTTCCGGGCCCGACGCGCTCAAGCATGTGCCGAGGTTCCATCGCACCGACGGCGACCCCGTCGATCACGCGCTCCAGGTCGGGTCCCTCGTGGAGCACCTCGCCGTGGACGCCCTCGAGGATCATCTCGAGGGTCGGGTTGGACAGCATCGGACGCACGGGCAGCACGCCGAGCAGCGCGATGTCGTAGGGCGCAAGGCCATTGGCGATCACCTTGGCAATCCCCGGCTGCGCGTCGACATCGACCTTGTTCACGATGGCACCGGCGACGTGGACGCCGTTCGCCCGGAACAGGGCCGCGTTCAGCACGATCTCGTCGATCGGCCGCCCGACGCCACCCTCGCTGACGATCACGGTGGGCGCCCCGAGGAGCCCCGCCACGCGCGCATTGGACAGGCCGATCACCGCGCCGACGCCGGCATGCCCCGTGCCCTCGATCAGGAGCACGTCGTGATCTCGGAAGTGCGACTGGGCCCGCACGATGCGCGCGCCGAGGTCATCCACCACCTCGCCGGCGATGTACGCCTTCGTGAAGCCTCGTGGAATGTGCACCGGGCTCATGACGCCGTACGGCTCGGGGAGGCCGAAGGTCTCGTGCATCAGGACCGCGTCCTCGTCCGCGGGCTCGCCGTGGTCGATGACCGTCCGTTGGCCCACCGGCTTCATGAACCCCGTCCGCAGCCCTCGGGACAGGAGGCCATTCAGGAGTCCGAGTGAGGTGGTCGTCTTGCCACGGTTCTGGCCCGTGGCCGCGAGGTACAGCTGGCGCATCAGCGCTTCCGCTCAGGCATGGCCTGGGTGTTGGCCGCGATCGAGGCTACGAGTGCGCCGTGGTCTTGCGTTCGATGAGCTGGACGCCCTCGCGAATCCGGGCCAGCGTGTCCGCATCCACGGCATCAGACTCGAGGTACGGTCCAAGTCGATCCATGACGTCGGCGATGAGGCTCAGGTAGACGCCGGCATCGGCCACGAAGAATTGCGGCTCGTTGTTGTAGCGGACGAGCGTCAGGCGACCCTGCAGGACCCGGCGATCCTCGACGTGCGCGATCTGGGTCGCGAAGTTGTGACCCTGGATTCCGTCGGGGTTGTTGAGGAAGTTGAGGGCGTTGTCGATGGCCAGGCCGAAACGCGCCCGCCAGGCGACGAGTCGCTCGTGGACTTCGGGCGGGATGCGGACCTCGGCGACCTCGTCGAACACCTCGGGTGCCACGGTCAACAGGCCCACGAGCGTCGTCCCGGCCCGCGCCCCGAGCATGACCTGGAGGCTGCGCTCGAGCGTGAAGACCTCGGAATCGAATCGGGGGCTGGTGATGACATCCGTCAGGAGATCCTCAACGTTGTCGAGCGTACCGGGCTCAGCCACCGCATTGGCGAGGTGGCTGATCTCCTCCTTGAACAGGAACTTCTCTTCATGGTCGAGCATGTCCGCGATGGTAGCACCCTGAATCGCGAGGCCCGGCCGCAACGGGCCGGGCCTCGGTTGTTCGACTGAAAAGGGCCGGTCGAGACTTACGGGTACAGGCCTCGAAGCTGCATCGCGTCGGCAACGCGCTGCACCGCCAGCAGGTAGGCCGCAGTCCGCATGTCGCATTGCTCGCGCCGGGCGATGGCGAGAACCGAACTGAAGGCCTTGACCATGATCTCCCTGAGCTTCTCGTTCACGACCTGCTCGCTCCAGTGGTCGCGATTGAGGTCCTGGACCCACTCGAAGTAGGAGACCGTGACACCACCGGCGTTGCACAGGATGTCCGGGATCATGAACTTCGAGTTCTTCCAGAGGATCTTGTCCGCCTCCGGTGTGGTGGGTCCGTTCGCCGCCTCGGCGATGAGCCGGGCCTTGATATCCGGGGCGTTCGCCGCCGTGATCTGATTCTCGAGCGCCGCCGGGATGAGGATCTCGCAGTCGACGGTGAGGACATCGGTGCTGGAGATATCGATCGATCCGGGGAAACCCTGGACCGTGCCGTGCTCCTTCTTCCAGGCGATGACCTTGCCGATGTCAAGGCCGGCCGCGTTGTGGATGCCGCCCGTCGAGTCCGAGACCGCGACGACCGTCGCCCCTTCGGCCGAGATCAGGGTTGCCGCGATCGACCCGGCGTTACCGAATCCCTGGACCGCGACTCGCGCCTTCTTGACCTCGATGCCGAGGTGTCGTGCGGCCTCGAGGACGCAGAACACCGTGCCCCGAGCCGTGGCCTCGTTCCGACCCTCGGACCCGCCCAGGCTGATCGGCTTGCCCGTCACGACGCCCGGCACGGTGTACCCGGCATGCATCGAGTAGGTGTCCATCATCCAGGCCATGATCTGGGCGTTGGTGTTGACGTCGGGGGCCGGGATGTCCTTCTCGGGGCCGATGAGGATCTCGATCTCCGTGAAGAACCGGCGAGTCAGGGCTTCGATTTCGCGAATCGAGAGCTTCTTGGGATCGACGATCACGCCGCCCTTGCCGCCGCCGTACGGAATTTCCACGACGGCGCACTTCCAGGTCATCCACATGGCGAGGGCCTTGACCTCGTCACGGGATACGTCCTGGTGGTAGCGGATGCCGCCCTTGGCCGGGCCGCGGCCGAGATTGTGCTGGACGCGATAGCCGGTAAACACGCGGACCGATCCGTCGTCCATGTGGACCGGGAAATGTACGGTCAGCTCGCGCCGGGGCTCGCGAAGGACGGCGCGCATCCCCTCGTCGAGGCCCAGTCGCTCGGCTGCCAGATCGAACTGCTCCTGCGCGACGGCCCACGGATTGACCGGGGCGGTTGCGTGCTCGGTGGTCATGTAGGTGGAGTTCCTCCGACTCGGTCCGGCGAAACCCGGGCCGAATGCTGAGCCGTCTCCCGGACGACCCCACGGTGCGCGACGCGCGCCCGTCTGACGGAACGCCTCACGCGCGGAATGCGAGCGGAGTATAGCCGGACCATGGGACGTCCGGCACGGGACCGCATCCTGGTCGCAACCCTGCCGCAACCTTCGCCCGTCGGTCCGTACCGGCGCCGAGCCCTACTCCGCGCGGTACAGCGCGACCGCTCCGACACAGCCTGGCCCCAGATGCGGGCCGACCGACGGACCGACGAGATCGATCGTGACCTTCGATGGGTCGATGCCGCCCGGGACCCGGGCGACGAGCTGATCGCGAAAGTCCTCGACATCGGCGTTCGTGGTGTGCAGCACTGAGAGTCGCTCGATCGGGCGGACCGCGAGCAACTCCAGCAGCCGCGCCCGCGCCTTGCTCCGCGTCCGGACCTTGTCCGCCGTCTCGACCTTGCCATCCTTGACCTCGACGATCGGCTTCATCGACAGGAGCGTGCCGATGGCCGCCTGCGCTCCGCTGATTCTTCCCCCGCGCTTGAGGTATTCGAGGGTGTCCAGCGCAACCATCATGGCGACGTCGCCTCGGCGAGCTTCGCAGGCCGTGGCGATGTCCTCGGCCCCTGCGCCTGCCTGGGCCATCGACACCGCGAGCTCGGCGAGCAGCCCCTCGCACATCGATGCGCCGAGCGAATCGACGATCCGGATTTCCTTGCCGGGCAACATGCCCTTGGCAATCTCGGCGCTCTTGATCGTTCCCGACAGGGTGCCGGCGACATGGATCGACACGATCGCGTCCGCGCCAGCATCGAACGCCGCCTGATAGGCGGCCAGGAAGTCCCCCGGAGCCGAAGCCGCCGTGGTCGGGAACGGCGCGGATGGCGCCGTCATCCTGGCCCAGAACTCGGCGGTCGAAAGGTCGACACCCGCCTTGAAGGTCTCAGTCCCGAAGGTCACGACCAGCGGAACGAGGGCGATGCCGAGCGATGCGGCGCGCGCCGGGTCGAGATCGGACGCGGAGTCCGTGACGATGGCTACGTGGCTCACTGGTTCTACCTCGCGTTGTTTGGCAGGGGCGGTGGGGGGCCCTCCGTTCCGGGGATGATACGGGGCGGAATCCGAAACTGGAAACAGAATCGAAACCGGTGTGCGCGCGGCCCGCTCAGATGCCGATCGACCCGCTACCCTTCGCCAGATGGAACGATCCCTGCGGGCCGTGCTCATCGGCACGTTCACGCTCCGGTTCAGCACCGGCCTGACCGGCGCAATGCTCGCGTTCTACCTGGCCGACCTCGCCAGGGCCGGGACGAGCGGGGTCGACGCCAAGGTGGTCGGCGCCCTCTCCGCAACGTTCTATCTCGCGGAACTCGTCCTCTCGCCGATATTCGGTGTGCTGGCGGACAGGATCGGACACCACCGGGTCATGCTCTTCGGGCCGGCGTTCGGTGGCGTCGCCGTGGTCCTGACCGCGTTCACGAGCCACGTCGGCGTCCTCGCCGGGACACGGATCCTGGAGGGCGCGTCCACGGCCGCCTCGGTTCCGGCAATCCTCGGCTTCATCGCGTTCGCGACGGCGGGCAACGAGTCGCTCCGTGGCAAGGCGTCGGCCCGGTTCGAAGGCGCCACGCTGGCGGGCCTGGGGGTTGGGTTCATCGTCGCGCCGCTCCTGTTCAAGGCGATCGGGACCAATGCGTTCCTCCTCAACGCACTCATCTATGGCGGTTCATTCCTGATCTATCGAAACGGGGCCGCCGGGGCCGAAGCGCAGCCCATCGCACGCAGTCCGGAAGACCATGGCTTCGGACGCTATCTGGCGCTGATCAGGCACTCGAACGTGCTCCTGCTGGCCCCGACCTGGATTGCCGTGAATGCGTCCATCGGCCTCTGGTTCAGCCAGTCGCTGTTCCAGTTCTCGAAGCCGAATGCCGCCTTTCCCGATCAGTGGCTGCTGCAGGGGTTCTCGGCCGAGCAGATCACGATGGGCGCGATCGCAATCGCCATCGTCTTCGGCTTCGGGATCTGGTGGTGGGGCAATCGGTTCAATCGATTCCGTCGGACCACGATCATCCTGTTCGGGGTGGTCGGTGGAATTGGCCTTGTCGCGGCCGGGCTGGTGGTCAACCACGCCGGCTTCGCGGCCGGTGATTCCACGATGCTTGCCAGCGCGGTCGCTGCGGCGACCATCGGCGTGATCGTCGGCCTCTTCCTGCTCGCAGGCGCCACGCCCGCCGCCGTCGGGCTGCTGGCCGATGTCAGCGAGCAGTTCCCGCAGGATCGGGGCGCGATCATGGGGCTCTATTCCGTCTTCTTGGCAGTCGGACAGATCAGCGGCAGCCTGATCGGCGGCGTCGTCGCCGATGGGTTGGGCATGGATGGTCTCCTGCTCGCGACGGGCGGCTTGCTCGTCCTTGCCCTCATTCCGCTATCGAGGCTCAGGGGCATGGAGCATTACTTCGGACCAGGAGCGCCGGCGGTCATCGGCGACGTCCCGTGACCGGCGGCCCCCGGGGGCCCGCTCGTGCCGGTTCCGCTGGCGTAGAGCCCCGTGGCACCGTCGTCGCGCCGCGGCTGACCCCGGCAAGCGCGGGCCTGCCGGAGGGCCCGGGAGCCCGAACCGGAGGGCCCGTGTGCGATACTCCGCCCTCCACGGAGCCGCAGCGCGGAGGATTCGGTGACCTCGAACGTCGGTCAGAGCTATCCCTATTCGAGTGAGACGAACGCGGCCCGCGCCGCGTCGGTCGCGTCGCTCGTGGCATCCCGCGACGGACTCGCCACGACCCTGGGTGCCGAGACGACGCCGCTGGATCTCCACGATCGCTGGTGGGTCTGGAAATGCCCATCGATCGGGTGTGCTGGCTTCCTCCACGCCGCCGGATATGCCAGGGACCTGCACGCGCTGTTCGTCGTCTGCGACGGGACGTGTGCCAGGACCTTCCTTCGCTGACTGGCCCCTCGGGCGAGGATCGAGTCGCGTCGCCCGAGCCGTCTGATTCGGCTGAGGACCGGATGACCGAGGACGTCGCGGACCCGGACCTCGGCGTCGCCGCCTCGCGCCGTCGCCTCCGACTCGACAGCCTGGGGATGGTGGCGAGCGGGATCGGCTTCGGGCTCGTATATGGACTGGCCGCACGTTCCGCGGGCTTCTCGGTCGTCGAGGCCAGCGCCATGTCCGTCTTCGTCTTCGCCGGCGCGGCCCAGTTCGCGGCGATCGGCTACGTTCTCGGCGGATTTCAGCTGGCTGGGCGTCATCGTGCTGACCGCCTTCCTCAACGCCCGCCACTTCCTGTACAGCGCGTCGCTCGCCCCGTACCTGGCCGATCGCCCAAGGCCGGTCCGCGCACTGATGGCCCATGTCCTCACCGACGAGGCCTACGCTCTGTCGATCGCCCACTTTCGGCGTATCGGTCGCGGGGACGAGCGCGGCTACTGGTGGGCGGCGGTCGTCACGGAATTCATCCCCTGGAACCTCGCGACGCTGGTCGGGGTCATCCTCGGTGGCCAGATCCCCGATCCCGCCGCGTACGGCCTCGACGTCATCTTCCCCGCGTCCATGGCAGGTCTCGCGATCGGGCTCATCGGCGGTCGGCGCGAACTCGTGGCGGCGGTGGTCGGGGCGGTGGTCGGTGTCAGCGTCGGGCTGGCCTGGGATCCTGCGGCCGGAATCCTCGCGGGCGGCCTGATCGGGCCGGCGGTCGCCATGCTCGTTCCGGAGCGGCTCCATGCGCACTGAGCTGGTATGGCTGGCCCTGCTCATGGGCGCGGTCACGTATCCGTGGCGCGCCGTCCCGCTCCTCGCGCCCGGCATGCACCGTCTGCCCCTGGGTGTCCGCGAGTACCTGCAATTCGTCGGGCCGGCCATTCTGGCGGCGCTGGCTGCCATCAATACGATGATCGTGACCGACGCCGCGCGGCACTCTTCGCTCCACGTCGGGATCGAATGGCTGGCCGTCGCGCTGACCATCCTCGTTGTGGCGGCGCGCCGAGGTCTTCTGGTCGGGCTCGTCGGCGCGGCCGCGGTAGCCGCGATCGCGAGGGCCAACGGCGCCGCGTGAGGCTCGAAGCCGCGAGGGCGGCTGCGAATCAGCGGCCCGAATCAGCCCCTGGACGGCGTCGACTTCGATCTCGACGAGCAGTTCCGGCTGGATCAGCGCGGCCACGACAACGACTGTTGCAGCAGGACGGATCTCGCGAAAGACCTCGCCATGTACCTCAACCACCGGAATGGCGTGGGCTGATTCCGTCACGTACATGCGCGTTCGGACGACATCCGGGAGGCCGAAGCCCACTTCGGCCAGTGCACGTTCGATGATCCGCAGCGCCTCCCGGGCCTGAGCCCCAGGGTCGCCCGGATGCTCGCCTCCCGGATCGGTCGTGCCCGCGACCCAACATGAATCGCCGACCACGACGGCGCGGCTATAGCCGTACGGGCCTTCCCAGGGGCTCCCGGACGTCACCCGTCGCCGCATGGCCCAGTCAGGTCCTCCAGCTCGCGATCTCGGGATCCCGGCCGATGGCCAGAAGGGTGGCGGCCAGCAGGGTCGTCCGGGGCACGATGGAGCTGACTTCGAGGTACTCGTCCGGCGAATGGTCGCGGCCACCGACGGGACCCATGCCATCGATGGATGGGACGTCCATCCCCGAGGTCGTGTTGGCGTCGGATGCCCCGCCGGTCCCGACATCGGTGGTCGAGAACCCGATCCGTTCGGCAAGCGCCTTGACATGCTCGACAAGCCGTCCCGATCGCTCGAGCTTTTCCATCGGCTGCCAGCCGGCCATCTCGGCGATCTCGACGGTGACGTCCGGCACGCCGGGATCGGCCGCGATCGCGCGGACGGCGGCGACGGCCTCCTCGAGTTCCACGCGGGTCACGCCTCGAACGTCCACCTCGAGGCTGGCGAGATCCGGCACGATGTTCGGCCGGGTCCCCGCCTGGAACACGCCGACGTTGGCGGTGACGCCCGGCCAGCGGCCGTTCAGGGCCTGGATGCGCTCGACCATGCGGGCACCCGCGTGGACCGCGTTGCGCCCCTGTTCCGGCTCGACGCCAGCGTGTGCCGCGCGACCGTGAACCGTGAGACGCAGGTCGGCGATGCCCTTGCGGGACGAGACGAAATCGCCGTTCGCACGGGCGCACTCCAGGACCAGGCAGAGGTCCGATTCGGCGGCGATCTCGCGAATATGCGGCGTGGAGCTCGGCGACCCGATCTCCTCATCCGGATTGGCGACGTAGGTGATCCGCTCGAACGGCAGATCCAGCCACTGGCCCGACAGCGACCGGAGCGCGGCCAAGGCGTGCACCCCTGCCAGCAGGCCTCCCTTCATGTCGGTCACGCCGGCCCCGCGGGCAATGTCGCCGTCAACGGCAAACGGGCGCGCTTCGACCGTGCCATCGGAGAAGACGGTGTCCATGTGGCCGATCAGGAGAACCCTCGGCCCGGCGCCCACGCGGCCTCGAAACGTCCCGATGACGGTGTCCCCGAAATCGACCGCTGACGTCCAGACGCCGTTCGACCTCGCCGCCGAGGTCGGCGAACGCGGACGCAACCCACGTCGCAACCTCGTTGACGCCTGTGGGGGAATAGCTCCCGCAGTCGATGTTGCAGAGCTGCTCGAGCGCCGCCATGTACGCAGCGTGTCCGGCCCGCACATTCGCCTCGAGCGCCTCGAGTTCGCCTGGGTCGACGCCACCTCCAAGGACCGCTGATGTGCTCACGGGCGAAGTGTAGAGCGTGGCGGGGCCGACGCGGCTCGGGCGTCGCGAGGCAGCCGCGGTGCGGGGCGGCGGATCTGACGCTCCTCCGCATTGCTATCCTGCCCGAACCGTGCGATTGATCGAGATCAGGCTCCTGGACGGCCCCAACGTCTACCGGCTCGAACCGGTGGCCAAGGTTGAGGTCGTCATCGGGCGGCGACGCACCTGGTATGGCCAGCGGATCCCTCCGCGCCACGCGCTCGTCAGGCTGGGCGCGGAAGTTCCTCGTCGGGATTGGCCGGAGCCGATCGTCACGCTCGTCGGATGGGCGCGGCGCCTTCGATCTATCCATGGCGAGGGTCGGGCGGGAGTCCGCGTTCATCGATCCTCGGATCCGGGCCACTGGATCGTGACCTGGCCGTGGGTCGGGGCCGAGAGAACTCGGGCCATCGCGGAAGCGGCTCTCGCCCTGACCGAACGATCCGCGACGCCGGCACGTCGAGCGCGCCTCACCGGCGCCCAGGAGCGCCTCCGGGACCACTGGACCGCGCGGATCGACAGGGCATCGACGACGCGAGCGCCGTGGATTCGCGACGCCGATCGGCGCATCCCGGTGATTTCGATTTCGGGCACGAACGGCAAGTCCACCACGACGCGGCTGATCACGAGGATCCTGCTGCGAGCTGGACGACGCGTTGGAACGACGACCTCGGACGGCATCCTCGTCGACGAGCGAATGGTCGACGCCGGTGACTGGACCGGGCCTGGTGGAGCCCACGAGATCCTGCGTCGCTCGGACATCGACGTCGCCGTCCTTGAAACGGCTCGCGGCGGCATGGTGCTTCGCGGCGTGGGCTACGAGTCGAACGACGTCAGCGTCCTGACCAATGTCAGCTCGGACCACCTCGATCTGCAGGGCATCCACACGCTCCCCGAGCTCGCCGAGGTCAAAGGCACGATCTGCCGGATCACCCGGCCCGAAGGTCGCGTGGTCCTCAACGCGGATGACCCGTTCGTTCGCGCCGTCGGCCGAACCGTCCAGGCGGAAGTCGTGCTGTTTTCCCTGGCCGGCGATCGGTCGTCGGTCGTTCGCCGCCACCTCGCCGCCGGGGGCACGGCCTACCTCGTCCGCGAGGGCGAGATCGGCGAGGCGGAGGGTGATCGCTGGACTCCGATCGTCGACGTCCGCGAGATACCGATCACCCTGGCGGGTCTGGCGCGACACAACATCGCCAACTCCCTGGCGGCCGCAGCCGGAACCCGGGCGCTCGGGTTGAGCATCGAGGACGTTCGCCATGGCCTGCTCGATTTCCGGCCGAGTGCCTCTGCCTCGCCGGGCCGGATGAACATCTTCAGGAACGGCAACCGAGTCGCCATCGTGGACTTTGCGCACAACGAGGCGGGTCTGGAGGTTCTCCTCGACGTCGCCGACGGCATCGCGTCGGGCGCTGGCGGCCGCGTAACGCCGATCACCGTGATCATCGGGACCGCTGGAGATCGCCCCGATGACACGCTGCATGGCATGGGCAGGATTGCGGCAGCCAGGGCCCAGCGCCTCGCATTCAAGGAGACGCTCGGATACCTCCGCGGGCGCTCGCGTGACTCGGTGATCGGTGAGCTCCGCGCCGGAGCGAAGTCGAGTGGCTGGACCGACGAGATCCCGATCTACGAGACCGAGGTTGCGGCCCTCCGGGCCGAGCTCAACGGTGCCGCCTCCGTCTCCGACGGCTCGCGCCACGACGCGGCGAGAATCGTCGTGCTCCTGTGCCACGAGGATCGGGCAGCCGTCTTCGACCTGCTGGCCTCACTGCATTTCCGGGCGGTGGAATCGGTCGCCGAACTGATCAGCCTGGCGCCTCGACTCGGGGAGCGACCCCGCCGCTGAGGGCGGTTGCGGAATTGGCTTGCGGCGGGTCGACGCGCGCCGCATCATGGTCGGCAGGCTGGAGTACCAGCCGGGTCGGATGGGATGGAGGAACTGCCCCGTGGAGATGGCGATCGGAATCGCGCTCGTGGTGATCTCGGCGATCGAGATCTGGGTGATCGTTCGAGCGGTCAGCGCCAACCTGAATCTGGGCCGCTAAGGCTCGCACCGGCGGCTGGTTTCCTGGCCGACCGACCACATCCACGCCGTCACGCCACCGCGCGGCCGGAGACTCGAAGCCTCAGCCCTCGGGCGTTTCGAACTCTCCCGGGTCGCCGTGGGCAGTTGTACCGAGGCCGCGGCCCGCAGCGGCCATCGTCTCCTTGTAGACGCTGATTGCGTCGTCGACGCACATGACCAACAGGTCGCCGGGGTTCGCCCGGCCCAGCGCGACCCGGACGGCGGTCAGCTCGTCCAGGATCTCCTCGGCCCGCCCGGTCGTGGCGCCAGCATGCTGGGCGACCTTGATCCCTTCCATGACGCGGGCAGCAGTTTCCGCCGCGGCTCGCCCGCGCAGGTTCCGATCTTCGCGAACGATGATCTCGTCGAATGCTGTCGCGGCGAGTGCGCCGTAGTCCCGCATGTCTTCGTCTCGTCGATCACCTGGGACGCCGATCACGCCGATCGCGCGGCCGGACCGAGTGCCGTTCTCGAGCATCATTCGGTTCACGAAGTCGGACAGGTTCCGCATCCCGTCGACGTTGTGGCAGTAGTCGATCACGACCCGGACGCCGCCGACTTCCACGAGATTTCAGCCGACCCGGCGCCTGGAAGAATGACGTCGTGAACGTGCGCAATCCCTGTCGAATGTCGTGCAGGTGCGCGCCGGAAGCCCACGCCGCGGCCGCCGCGGCGAGCGCGTTCGCCACATTCATGCGCGCCTTGCCGCCGAAGGTGGCCGGAATCAGGTGGGTGTACAGGACCGGCATCAAGCGGGGCCCATGGCGCAGGACGATCTGGTCGCCTTCCGCGGTGGGCCGAACGACGAAGGCTGCGCCGCCCCTGCCGCAATGGCCATCGACGCGATCGAATCCGGGCTCGCCCTTGCTGGTTTCCATCGAGAAGTAGATGACCGCGCCGTCGCAGCGCTGCCCCATCCGCGCGACGTTTTCGTCATCGGCGTTCAGCACCGCGGTCCCCGACCGGGGCACCGACTCGACCAGCACGCCCTTCACGTCGGCGAGTTGGCGGACCGTGTCGATCCCGCCGATGCCGAGATGGTCGCCCGTGACATTGGTCACGACCGCGACATCGTTGCGGTCGTAGCCCAGGCCCTCGCGCAGGATGCCCCCGCGGGCGACTTCGAAGACCGCGGTATCGACGGTCGGATTCTGGAGAATCATCCGGGCCGACTTCGGACCCGACATGTCGCCGCGCTTGATCATCCGGCCATCGACCACGATCCCGTCCGTGGAGGTCATTCCGACGCGCCGGCCCATCAGCTTCAGGACGTGGGCGATCATCCGGACGGTGGTCGTCTTCCCGTTCGTGCCCGTGACCCCGATGATCGGAATCCGGGATGGCGCGCCGGCCGGGAAGAGCAGATCGATCACCGGTCGCGCGACGTACTGCGGTTCGCCCTCGGTCGGGTGGGTGTGCATTCGGAACCCGGGCGCAGCATTGACTTCGACGATCGCACCGCCGGTTTCCCGGACCGGGACCGTGATGTCCGGGCAGATGAAGTCGATGCCGGCGACATCGAGGCCCACGACGCGGGCCGCCATCTCGGCGATCTCGACGTTGTCGGGATGGGCCTCCATCGTTCGATCGATCGACGTTCCGCCGGTGGACATGTTGCCGGTCAGCGCCAGCTTTACCCGCGTCCCGGCCGGAGGGATGGCATCGAGCCCGAAGCCCTGCTCGCGGAGCAGCTCCTCGGCGGCCTCGTCCACCTTGATCTTGGTCAGGACCTTTTCGTGGCCGATACCCCGCCGAGGATCGGCATTCGTGCGCTCAACCAGCTCGCGAACGGTCGCCTCCCCATCTCCCACGACCGACGCGGGAACGCGCTCCGCGATGGCTGCGACACGCCCGCCGATGACCAGGCATCGATAGTCGTTGCCGTGGATGAACGTCTCAACGACGATTTCGCCGGAGCGGGACTCGCGCATCGCGCCATCGAACGCCGATCGGACGTCACTCTCGTCCCGGAGGTCGAGCTGGACGCCGCGCCCGTGATTGCCGTCCAGCGGCTTGATCACGCACGGGAACCCGAGGCGGCGAGCCGTTGCCACGGCAGCCTCGACATCCTCGACGACGTCGGCCCTCGGGACCGGAAGGCCCGCCGAGTCAAGCAGGCGATTGGTCAGGTTCTTGTCGCTTGCAACGTCGACCGCGATCCCCGATGTCCGCGAGGTCATCGTGGCGCGAATGCGCTGCTGATGGACGCCCTGGCCGAGTTGGACCAGCGAGTGGCGATCGAGCCGGATGAACGGGATATCCCGCGACGCGGCTTCATCGAGGATCGCCTTCGTGGAGGGCCCGAACGCAGCACGTTCGGCCAGCCGGATGAGCGCCTCGAGCTCGGCCAGATAGTCGAGATCGGGATCCGCGCCCGGATCCACCAGGTGATTGACGATCCTGACCGCGAATTTGCCCGCTTCGATCCCGACAAGCTCCTCCCGGAAACTCGTACACGACGTTGTAATGCCCGACGGTCCCCGCCCCGCGGGTCTTGCCGTGTCGAACGTCGGTCCCGGCCAGATTCTGGAGCTCGAGAGCGACGTGCTCGGCCACATGGCCGGCCCAGGTCCCGTCCCGGAGCCGGGTCAGGAATTCCGCCGCGACGGTTGAGCGAGCAGGCATGGTCTTCGAGAGACGGGATCCACGCCACGAGGCCATCGACGAAGCCCGGGATCGTGTTGCTCGGAAACTGCTCCAGCGAACCGAGATCCACGAGCATGCGAACAACCGGCGAACGGGACCAGAAATTCGGACCGCGGAGGACGCGCGTCTCAAGGATCCGGAGATCCGGCTTCGGGCGCCCGGCGGGCGGGCGGGCGGATCGCTTCGCGCGACTGGTCTTGCCTGGGGCGTTGGCCAACGTGGCAGTCCTTACGCTTGTGGCCGGATCTCCGGCCGCTGTCCGAACTAGCTTGAAGCGGCCGCTTCGCCGCCAGGCAGCGCCGTGAGGACCGGTCCGGTGATCCGGTGCCGGCGTCGAAGATCGAAACGGTAGCCCGCGGACAGCGAATGCAGGACAACGCCGCTGAGCATGATCGGCCGATGGCCGCGCACATCCCAGGCGTCGGTCTCGGCCGCCGCGCCGTCCACGATCGTGATGCTTCCGCGTCCGATGACCTCGAGGATGTGGTCCGGCCCTACGACGCCGGCCGTGTCCTCGTCCACGCCGATCCCGAGCAGGCTCGGGTTCTGGGCAATCAGGCTGAGCAGCCTGCCGAGGCGATTGCGCTGCTGGAAGTGCTGGTCCACGATCACCCCGGGCAGGACCCCGAGGCCGGCGGCGATGGCCGCCATTCGATGCTTGGGTGTCGCCCCCGATGCCCCGAAGGCGATCATGTGGCTGGACATCGCCGACGCACCGGCCGAGGTGCCGGCGACGACGGCGCCGTCGCGAAAGCGCTCCAGGACAGCCTCGGCGAGGCGGGTCCCACCGATGGTCGACGACAGGCGAAGCTGGTTGCCCCCGGTCAGATAGACGCCGGTCGCGTCGCGGACGGCACGCGCGAACGTCTCGTCGTTTGCCTGGGCCCGGGTCATCGCATGGAGTGGGCGGATCACCTTGACCCCGAGTTCGCTGAAGATCTGCCGGTATCGCTCGCCGGCTTCGTAGCCGAGCGACGACGCGGTCGAGATGACCACGATGGTCGCGTCCTCGCCACCCGCGAGGGACACGAAGCGATTGAGGATGATCCGGTCACGGATCTTGTCCTCTGCGCCGCCGATGACGATGACGGTTCCGTCGCTCATGGTTCGCGGGAGTATACCGGCGCCCGGGGCGGAGACGAGCGGGCCGCCGGGAGCGGCCGCGCTCGTTCCACGCGCTGGGACCCTACTTTCGGACGCGTAGCGCCTTCGCGACGGTCGGCATGACCACGGCCGCGATGATCGCGACGACGGCCGCCCACTGGCCCCACGGGATCGTGAGGATGTCGGTCTGGAAGAAGAACGACGGCATGGCCGCGGCATAGATCACGAACCCGATGGCCGCGAGCCCGGCGACGACCCATTGGCGCCGCTGCTGCTCCCGCTTGGTCAGGTTGCCGCCCTTGAAGGTGATGAAGGCGAGCCCGAGCGCGACGGCGATTCCGATCACGAAACACACGAGTCGGATGAGCTGGATCTGGTCCGCCGAGGCGCCGCTGCCGGGTGTGAGCAGCCCGAGGACGACGATGTAGGCCGCGATCGCCTCGGCGGGGATGTAGCCGGCGATCAACCGAATCGCGCTCTGGAGCGTGGAATCAGGCTCGGCCGTATCGCCCTCGGCGAGCCGCGCCATCGTAGAAACACTCATGGGGGCACCCTCCTCACGAGCAGTGTGGCGACTCGTGCCGACCCGTCACCCTCGTGACGGCTAACAGTAGAGCGGCACGCACCTCGGAACAAGACGCATTCCGCGTTTCTTGATCGCGGGGAGCGGCTGGGCGGATGCTCAGGTCGAGGCGGGCGTCCGACGCGGCTCGACAACGGGCCGCAGCAGGAGCGCACCCAGGATGAAGTAGAGGACGGCGAGGCCGAAGGCCACGCGAGGCCCGAGTCCATAGCTCATCTTGTTCACGGCATCCATCGCGAGGCCACCGCTCATGACCGCAAAGATGCCGGCGGTGGCGGTCGCGACATTGCTGATGCCCATGTATCGGCCCGACGACGCCTTCGGAATGATGTCCGTCATGAGCGCCCAGTCGACGGCCAGGAACATGCCGACGCCGGCCCCGAAGAGCGCCGCTCCGGCGACCGCCACGGGGATGATCGGCGCGGTCGCCACCACGGCCATCCCAAGCGCGCCAACCAGGCATGCCGCATAGATGACCGGCTTCCGCCCGATCCGGTCCGACAGCCGACCCGCCGGAATGACCGCGACGAGGTTGCCAAGCACCGTGCCCGCCAACAGGAAGATGTTGGTGCCACCCGTTTCGGCCTGGGTCAGCGCGAACGTCTGGGCGAGGTAGAACGTGGCGAAGTTGACGAGCATGTTGGCGCCCATCAGCACGAACCATCGGGATGCCACGAGCCACATGAATGACCGCTCGCGGAGGATGTCCGTGCCCCACGCCTCGCGGCCGATCGACAGCCACGAACGCCCGCCACGAGACTTCGCGAGCCGCCCCTCGGCGACCCGCCAGACGACGGAGATCATGGTCACCAGCTCGAGCGCTCCGAGGGCCATCGTCCCGGCGAAGAAGTCACCGGTTGCGACGGCCCACGAGCCGATCCCGAACCCGGCCACGTTGCCCAGCACCTGGAAGAGCCCTACGAGCGCCGAGGCCGTGCCGACCTGTCGCTTCGGGACGAGATCCGGCACGTAGCCCTGGAACGGGCCCTGGGCGAAGTTCGCGCTGACCTGGAGCAGGACCATGAAGGCGGCGATCGAGACGATCGTGTTCGAGGTCGCAATCCCGAACAGGAACAGGACGTCGAGCACCGAGCCGATGAAGATGTATGGCTTCCGCCGTCCCCAGCGGGTGATCGTGTAGTCCGAGATCGACCCGACGGTCGGCTGGACGAGGGCAGCGATCAGCGCCCCGGCGAAGTTCAGCGCGAAGAGCGTGGTGCCCTCGGACCCGCGATCGCCGAGACCATCGAACTGGATCCGGCCCGACAGGATGGCCGTCAGGCCGGTGAAGATGCTCGAGAGTCCAAGCCAGTACAGCGACAGGCGGATCAGCTGCGCCGGAGCCAATTGCGTCGTTGGTCGGTCGCCGTCATCGGGATCCACGCTCGCCTGTGCGAGTTCCACGTCCTGTGCTCCTCTCCCTGTTCTTGGCGGGACAGTCGATAGACGTTGGCGCTGGCGCCCTGTTACGAGCTGGTCGGAATTCCCAGTCGGATCGAGGGAGACCGTGGTCCCGAGCTTGACGAGGCGCCGCTCGGTGGCCCCCCGGGCGGCGTACTTGAAGACCGAACGATCGAGTGAGTAGAGGCCCGTGCCGACCACGCCGATCGATCCGAGCCGGAACGAGAAGACCGGATTCTCGCGATTTCCCGCGTAGTGATGCAGCCCCCCGTCCGCCGTCAGGACCGCGAGGTTCGCCTGTCCACCGAACGTCTCGTGCGCCGTTTCCAGCAGGTGCGGGACGGCATCGGCGGCCTGCCACGCGTCCTCGAGCCAGCGAGCGCCGACCTCCGTGTCGGCGCGTCCGCTCAACCGGCCCTCATCCCGATAGCGGGCCCGATACCGGTGGTAGTTCAGGAAGTCGCCGTTGTGACTGAAGGCGTACCGACCCCGCGGATCGTCGAACGGCTGCGTGTCGGCGAGGCCGAGCGTCGAGAGGCGGCTCGGGCGGCGCAGATGCACCAGGACTGATGTGGTTTCGGTTCGACCGATCTTCGCGGCTCCCGGGTCATCGCGGAACGCCCGGATATCCCGGTAGCTGGCAAGACTGCCGCTTTCGTCGATCCAGGCCGCGCCCCAACCGTACCCGGCCAGCCCGTACTGCTCGAGCCGATGGGTGAACTCCCAGAGCTCATCGAGACGGAACGCGGACGCGCTTCGGGCGACGTAGTGCTCGCACATTCGGCGGCGATCATACGCGGCTGCATCCCACCCAGGACCTGTGTTTCCCGCGCAGGCGGACGTTTGACAGCCCGCCGGGGCTCACCTACGGTCAGACGAGGCGTTGGCGGCCCGTCGTAGCTTCGTCCAGCTGGCCACGTCACCCACGACCCTTGGAGTTGCCGACCATTCCTGCTGTCAGACGCGAGCGCTGCAGATCTGTCCGCCACCCGGACGAGGTGAGGGCGCTCACCCAATGACGACAGTCTGGGCCGGCGTCCCCTACCCCCTCGGCGCAACCTACGACGGCGTGGGAACGAACTTCTCGCTGTTCTCCGAAGCGGCCGATCGAGTCGAGTTGTGCCTGTTCGACGACCAGGGCCACGAGACGCGGATCGCGATGCCGGAATCGACCGGGTTCGTCTGGCACGCCTATCTGCCCGAGGTCGGGGCGGGTCAGCGGTACGGGTACCGGGTCCACGGTCCCTGGAATCCGGTCGCCGGCCGCCGATGCAACCCGTCCAAGCTTCTGATGGATCCCTACGCCAAGGCCTTCGAGGGCGAGATCCGCTGGGATCCTGCGGTCTTTCCGTTTCGGGTCGATGAGCCCGATGGCGAGCCGTCGGAGACCGACAGCGCGCCATTCATGCCCCGGTGCGTCGTAGTCGACCCGGACTTCGACTGGGGCGACGACCGCCTGCCGCACCATCCGCCGAACGCGACCGTGATCTATGAGGTCCACGTCAAGGGCTTCACGGCGCGGCATCCCGACATCCCGGAGGCGATCCGCGGGACCTATGCCGGGCTGGGGCACCCGGTCGCCATCGACTACCTCAAGGCGCTCGGGGTCACGGCGGTCGAACTGCTGCCGATCCACCAGTTCGTCCACGACGCGCAACTCGCCGACCAGGGTCTCCGGAACTACTGGGGCTACAACTCCCTGGGTTTCCTCGCGCCGCACAACGGCTACGCGAGCGTTCGCGAGGGCGCCCGCCAGGTCGCCGAATTCAAGGCGATGGTCAAGGCCCTCCACGCGGCCGACATCGAGGTCATCCTCGATGTTGTGTACAACCACACGGCCGAGGGCAACCACCTCGGCCCGATGCTGTCGTTCAAGGGCATCGACAACGCCGCCTACTACCGGCTCAAAGCCGATGATCGACGGCTGTACATGGACTACACGGGCACCGGTAACACGCTCAACGTCCGACACCCGCACAGCCTGCAGCTGGTCATGGACAGCCTGCGCTACTGGATCCGGGATATGCACGTGGACGGCTTCCGATTCGACCTGGCGGCCGCCCTCGCGCGCGAACTGCACGAGGTGGATCGTTTGTCCGCGTTCTTCGACCTGATCCATCAGGATCCGATGATCAACGAGGTCAAGTTGATCGCTGAGCCATGGGACGTCGGTGAGGGCGGCTATCAGGTCGGCAACTTTCCGCCCACCTGGTCGGAGTGGAACGGCCGCTATCGGGACACGATCCGGGACTTCTGGCGGGGCACGCCCGAGCCGCTGGCGGACGTCGGCTTTCGCCTGACCGGGAGCTCGGACCTCTATGCCTCGAACGGGCGGCGGCCCTATGCGAGCGTCAACTTCGTGACCGCCCACGACGGGTTCACGCTTGCGGACCTCGTGTCGTACGAACAGAAGCACAACGAGGCAAACGGCGAACGCAACCAGGATGGCGAGAACCACAACCGATCCCGAAACCACGGCGTGGAGGGCCCGACCGACGACCCCGTGATCCGCGCCGATCGGGCCCGCCATCGACGCAATCTGTTGGCCACCCTGTTCCTGTCCCAGGGCGTCCCGATGCTCCTCGGCGGCGACGAGATCGGCCGCACGCAGGGCGGCAACAACAACGGCTATGCCCAGGACAACGAGGTGTCGTGGTTCGATTGGGAGCATGCCGATCTCGATCTCCTCGCGTTCGTCCGCCAGCTGGTGGAGTTCCGTCGGGACCATCCGGCATTCCGCCGGCGCCGCTGGTTTCAGGACCGCCCAATCCATGGCGACGAGGCCCATGAGATCGAGTGGTATGCACCGGACGGCGGTCGCATGGGCGAGGACCACTGGCATGACCAGCTCGACCAGGGCATCGGCGTCTTCATCTCGGGCGAGGGACTGGTGGATGCAGACGGGCTGCCGATCACCGACGATTCGTTCTTCCTCGCTCTCAACCCATCCCCCGAGGCGCGGGACTTCGCGGTCCCGAACGGGGCCCGCGCGAACGTCTGGGAAGTGTCATTGGAGACGTCGTCGGACGCGCCGTTCCCAACCCGGACTCGCCAGATCCCGGCCGGATCGACGATCGAGGTTGCCGCGGAGTCGATGGTGGTGCTTCGAGGACGCGACTCATGATCCGACGAGGACCTATTCTCGATCCCATGCGTGCGACCTCTGCTGCCCAAGGCACCACGCCAGCCAACCTCGAGTTTCCCGAGGATGGGCGCCGCCGCGCCGTCGTCGAGGCGATCACGCCCAGCATCGACGGCGGCCTGTTCCCGATCAAGCGAGTCCTTGGAGATGTGCTGACGGTCCAGGCTGATGCGTTCGCGGATGGCCATGACGTCGTCATGGTCGTTCTTGCGCATCGCCCGCCGGGCGAGACGACGTGGATCGAGCTCCCGATGGACGAACTCGGCAACGACCAATGGCGCGCATCGTTCTCGCTCGGAGCCCTCGGCCGACATGCCTACACCGTCGCCGCACGCACCGACGCATGGGCCACGTGGCGACGTGACCTCCGCAGGCGCATCGATGCCGGGCAGGACATCGGGGTCGACCTCCTGATCGGGGCCGGCCTCGTCGATGGCGCGGTCGGTCGGGCACGAATGCGTCGACGCGGGCGATGACGCGCGGACGCTCGAGTTCTGGGCTGCCGAGTTACGGGCCGAGCGACCGGCCGATGATCCGGTCGGTCGCGCCATGGACGATGGCCTTGACGCGCTGATGTGCACCCACGCCAATCGGGCCCACGAAACCGTCCACGGTCCGGCCCTCGAGGTCGTCGTCGAACCGACGATGGCGCGCTTCTCGACCTGGTACGAGCTGTTCCCCCGTTCCGCCTCACCCGACCCCGACCGCCACGGGACATTTCGCGACGTGGTCGCCCGACTCCCCTACATCGTCGACCTCGGGTTCGACGTCCTGTACCTGCCGCCGATCCATCCGATCGGGCTGACCTTCCGCAAGGGCCCCAACAACGCGACCGACGCGGCGCCGTCCGATCTCGGCGTCCCGTGGGCGATCGGCTCGCCCGACGGCGGCCACGAGGCGATCCACCCGGACCTCGGCACGCTCGAGGACTTCCGCGCCCTCGTCAGGACCGCCGAGGCGCGTGGGGTCGCGATCGCACTCGACATCGCGTTCCAGGCCTCACCCGACCATCCGTGGGTGCGCGAGCATCCGACGTGGTTCCGACAACGGCCCGATGGCACCGTGCAGTACGCGGAGAACCCCCCGAAGAAGTACCAGGACATCTACCCGTTTGACTTCGAATCGACCGACTGGCGCGGGCTGTGGGCCGCCCTCGAGGGTGTGTTCCGGTTCTGGATCGCGCAGGGCGTCCTCGTCTTCCGGGTGGATAACCCGCATACGAAGGCATTCCCGTTCTGGGAGTGGGCCATCGCCCGTATCAAGGCGGATCATCCCGAGGTCCTGTTCCTGGCGGAGGCATTCACCCGTCCGCGGGTCATGTATCGACTCGCCAAGATCGGATTCACCCAGTCCTACACCTACTTCACGTGGCGAACCGGCAAGGTCGAGCTCACTCGGTATTTCAGGGAGCTCTCCTCACCCCCGGTATCCGACTTCTTCGGCCCGAACTTCTGGCCGAACACGCCCGATATCCTTCACGCCACCCTGCAGGAAGGCGGCCGCTCAATGTTCGAGGCGCGCTACATCCTGGCCGCGACGTCGTCATCGAATATCGGCATCTACGGGCCCGCGTACGAGCTCGGTGAGAACGCGCCGCGGGAGCCGGGCAGCGAGGAGTACCTGGACTCCGAGAAGTACGAGCAGCGGACCTGGGATCTCGACGCCGCGTCGAGCATCGCCCCGCTGATCCGGCGCGTGAACCAGATCCGGCGCGCGCACCCCGCGCTCCAGACCAACGCGGGCCTGATCCTCCACGACATCGATGACGAGCAGCTGATCGCGTATTCGAAGCAGACCGCCGACGGTTCGGATCGCATCCTGTCCATCGTCAGCCTCGCTCCCGACGCGGTGCGTCGTGGCCGGCTGCGCCTGAATCTCGTGGGCCTGGGGCTCGATCCCGGGCGAGACGTCGTGGTCGAGGATCTGATCCAGGGTGGCGTCGAGACTTGGCCGTCTGGCGGGATCGAGATCGAGATCGATCCGGCCATCCTCCCGGCACGCATCCTGCAGATCCACGGGGCGGCCTGATGGGCGTCCGAAGGGCGCCGCCGAAGGGGAAGGGAGCGCGTCCCACGCAAACACCGCCTGGGGCGGAAGACGCGGCCGGTGCGGCCGGCCCGACTCGCGCCGCCCGGAGCAAGGCCCTGACCGAGGAGGCACTCTGGTACAAGGACGCGATCATCTACGAGGTTCCGGTCCGGGCCTATCGGGACAGCAACGGCGACGGGATCGGGGACTTCCGCGGGCTGACCGAGAAGCTCGACTACATCCGGGACCTCGGCGTGACCGCCATCTGGATACTGCCCTTCTATCCGTCGCCGCTCCGCGATGACGGCTACGACATTGCCGACTTCATGGGCGTCCATCCGAGCTACGGCACGCTCCGTGACGTCAAGACCTTCATCCGGGAGGCACACGCCCGCGGCCTTCGCGTCATCACCGAGCTCGTCTGCAATCACACCTCGGACCAGAACGCCTGGTTCCAGAAGGCCCGTCGGGCGAAGCCGGGCAGCGCGGCCCGCGACTTCTATGTCTGGAGCGACACGCCCGACAAGTACCCCGATGCGCGGATCATCTTCACCGACACCGAGACATCCAACTGGACCTGGGATGCCGTCGCGGGGGCGTACTACTGGCACCGCTTCTTCAGCCACCAGCCCGACCTCAACTTCGACAACCCGGCCGTTCACGATGCGGTCCTGAAGGCGATGGACTTCTGGCTCGAGATGGGCGTTGACGGGCTGCGGCTGGATGCGATTCCGTACCTCTACGAGCGCGAAGGGACCAACTGCGAGAACTTGCCCGAGACCCACCAATTCCTGAAAAAGCTCCGCAAGCACGTCGATCGGACGTTTCCGGGGCGGATGCTCCTGGCTGAGGCGAATCAGTGGCCGGAGGACTCGGTCCAGTACTTCGGCAACGGCGACGAATGCAACATGGCGTTCCACTTCCCGGTGATGCCGCGCCTGTTCATGGCCGTCCGAGCCGAGGATCGGCTCCCGATCGTCGACATCATGGAACAGACGCCGGCGATTCCGGAGAACGCCCAGTGGGCGATGTTTCTGCGCAACCATGACGAATTGACCCTCGAGATGGTCACCGACGAAGAGCGCGACTACATGTACCGCGCCTACGCCCACGACCCGCGCATGCGGATCAACGTCGGCATTCGGCGACGACTCACGCCGCTCCTCGGGAACAACCGCCGCCGGATGGAGTTGATGAACGGCCTCCTGTTCTCGCTGCCGGGAACGCCCGTCCTGTACTACGGCGACGAGATCGGGATGGGCGACAACGTGTTCGTCGGCGATCGCAACGGCGTCCGGACGCCGATGCAATGGAACGGCGACCGCAACGCCGGCTTCTCGAGCGCCAATCGGCAGCAGCTCTACCTGCCGGTCATCGTCGATCCCGAGTACCACTACGAGGCCGTGAACGTCGAGGTGCAGCAGGCTAATCCGCAGTCCCTGCTGTGGTGGATGAAGCGGCTCATCGACCTCCGCAAGCGCCACCCGGCCTTCAGCCGAGGGTCGCTCGAGTTCCTCCATCCCGAGAACCACCGGATCCTGGCGTTCACCCGTCGCCACGAGGGTGAGGCCATCCTCGTGGTCGCCAACCTGTCCCGGTTCGGCCAGCCGGTGGAACTGGATCTGTCCGCGTTTGCCGGTTCCAGGCCGATCGAGCTCATGGGCCGGGTCGAGTTCCCGACGATCGGCGAAGGCCCCTACGTCATGGCGATGGGCCCGCACTCGTTCATTTGGTTTTCCCTCGAGCCCGCGACGGCCGAAGCGGGATCGACCTTCACGTCAGGGGACCTGACCACGCTGGACGCCGCGGACTCGGTCGAGGTCCTGTTCGCCGGGAGCCGATCGCGCGGCACGGTCGCCGCGCTGACGAACTGGATTCGCGAGCGGCGGTGGTTCCGCAGCCGGACCCGACGGATCAAGAGGCTCGAGGTCCGCGACATCGTGCCCGTCCCCATGGCGGACCGGGCCGCCGCGGTGCTCCTCGCCGAGGTGACGTATACGGATGGCGATCCGGAGCTCTACCTCATCCCGCTCGCGATCATGTCCTCGCGTGCGGCATCCGCGATCATCCGGCAGAGCCCCCACGCGGCGATTGCCCTGGTCATGGGATCCGACGCCCGCCGCGCATCGAGTGTCCTGATCGACGCCACACTGGACCCGGCGTTCATGACGGCGGTGCTCGATGCGATCGGCTCGAAGCGGCGCCTGCGCGGTCGCGCAGGCGAACTGATTGGCAGGCCCGAGAAGCGTTTCCGGACCATCGTCGGGAGCGATCTGGCGGCGCTGACCCCGACCCCGATCCGTGGAGAGCAGAGCAACAGTTCGATCATCTTCGGGGACCGCGCGATCCTGAAGCTCTACCGGGTCACCCAGCCCGGGATCAACCCGGATCTCGAGGTCGGTCGCGTCCTGACCGAGCGAGGATTTGCGCAGACGCCGGCGATCGCCGGATCGATGGACTATCGATCGGACGACGGCACGCAGATGACCGCGGTCCTGGTCAACGCCTTCGCACCGAACCAGGGCAACCTGTTCATGCACACGCTCGACGAGCTGGGCGGATTCTTCGAGCGGGCGGCAGCAGGACCGCGGCGGACCGATACCGAGGGCATCGACCCGGCACGCCTGCTGCGGGCATCGACCGAGACGCCGCCGCCGGATATCCACGAGGCCATCGATACCTACCTCGAGACGGCGCGCCTGGCCGGGATCCGGACGGGCGAGCTCCATGTGACCCTGGCGCGCCCGGGAGACGACGCGGCGTTCGCGCCGGAGCCGTTCAGCGAGTTGTACCAGCGGTCGCTCTTCCAATCGATCGGGGCGTCGACGCGGCGCAGCCTCGACCTGCTCGCGCGCCGGCTCGACATGCTGACTCCCGAAGCGGCGGCCGACGCGGTCAGGGTCCTCGAGCTCCGCGGCGCCGTCACGGCCCGCCTCCGATTCCTGCTCAGCCACAAGTTCGGCGGCATGCGGATCCGGACCCACGGAGACCTGCATGCGGAGCAGATCCTCAACACGGGTCGGGATCTCGTCATCATCGACTTCGAGGGTGAGCCGACGCGCCCTCTGAGCGAGCGGCGCCTCAAGCGCTCCGCGCTTCGGGATGTCGCCGGGATGATTCGCTCATTCCACTACGCCAGCTATGGATCGCTGCTGCGGCCCGAGATGGGCGCCGAGATCCGGCCCGAGGACATCGAACCACTCGAGGGCTGGGTCCGCGGCTGGAATCGGTGGGTCGGGGCGACATTCCTGGCCGGCTACCGCGAGGCGACTTCGGGCGCGTCGTTCCTGCCGTCCGATGATCTCGAGTGGGCCGGTCTCCTCGACGCGTTCCTGCTCGAGAAGGCGTGCTACGAACTCACCTACGAGTTGAACAACCGTCCAGACTGGGTCGCCATCCCGATCCGCGGAATCCTGCAACTCCTCGACGGATGACGACGGGCCCCGATCCCGCGGCGATCCGTGTCGCGCGCGCCGCGCAGATCCGATTCGGACTCGACGCGGCACCCACGGGACGACGGGGTGATGTCGGTCTCGCCGACGGCCCGACGGCCCGCGCCGTTGCGGCCGAGATGAATGCCCTGCGGGCCCCCGGCAGCGCATCCGTTCAGGCCGGCGACGTCGCGGCACTCAGCCTGCTCCACGAGATCGCCCACCTGCTCGTCGAGCGCTTCGAGGCGACGAGCATTCCGCTTGCCCGGAAGCATGCGGCGGAGGGCCTCCGAGCCCGCCTCGGCCGCGATGCCGACCGGATCCTCGATCGGTTCGCGAAGTCGTTTCCGGCCCGGACCACGGAACCCGAGGACGCGGCGAGCATCGTCGGGGAACTGATCCTCACCCGGCTGGCCAACGAGAACCCCGCCCTCGGACCGCTCCGCGAGCTCGTCGACGACGCGCCGCTCGCACGCTCGCCGGCCTACGCACGCGCGGTCGGGGAGCTCGAGGCATTGCTCGTGGCGGCGGGACCCATGACCGGGGCGGAGGCCGCACCCCGGTCCGGAGACCGCGGCAAGGCGGCCGAGAACCTGCTCGACCTGCTGCGCGCGCCGGCCCGCCATGCCCCGACCTCGTTGGCCGGGCAGCTCCGGTACATCCGCGAGAACTGGCCGGCCCTGTTGGGCGATGACTTCGGTGGCCTCCTCGATCGGCTCGACATCGCCATCGGGGTCCTGGCCGAGGAGGAGCGCGGGCTGCATCGGCGGTTCGGGGGTGGAGCCGGACCAAGCGAACCGCGCGACGGACCGGAATTCGCCGGGCTCGATGCCGAAGTCGAGCGGTTCAGTTCCGATTCGGCCTGGATGCCGCGCGTCGTCCTCATGGCGAAGGCGACCTATGTCTGGCTTGACCAGCTTTCAAGGCGACATGAGCGGGACATCCGGACCCTCGATGCCATCCCCGACGAGGAACTCGACCGCCTCCGCGACTGGGGCGTGACCGGGCTGTGGCTCATCGGGCTGTGGCAGCGCTCGCGAGCGTCGGAGGCGATCAAGCGGCGGCGCGGCAACCCCGATGCGGTCGCGTCGGCCTACTCGCTCGACGACTACCGGATCGCCGATGACATCGGCGGCGAAGCGGCCTATGCCAACCTGCGTGATCGCGCCTGGGCCCGCGGCATCCGGCTGGCGAGCGACATGGTGCCCAACCACATGGGCATCGACTCGAGCTGGGTCGTCGAGCATCCCGAATGGTTCCTCAGCCTGCCCGAGCCGCCCTACCCGGCGTACCGGTTCGACGGGCCCGACCTCTCGCCCGACGACCGCGTCTCGATCGTCCTCGAGGACCACTACTGGGACAACACCGATGCCGCGGTCGTGTTCAAGCATCACGATCACGCTTCGGGCGTCAGCCGCTACATCTATCACGGCAACGACGGAACGAGTTTCCCCTGGAACGACACGGCCCAGCTCGACTTCATCAAGGCCGAGGTCCGCGAGCAGGTCATCCAGACCATCCTGGCCGTCGCCCGGCGGTTCCCGATCATTCGCTTCGATGCCGCCATGGTCCTGGCCCGGAAGCACGTCGCGCGTCTGTGGTGGCCGCTCCCCGGAGCCGGCGACGGGATCCCGTCGCGGGCGGAGCATGCCATGCGCAAGGCCGCCTTCGACAAGCTCATGCCGCACGAGTTCTGGCGGGAGGTCGTGGACCGGGTCGCCGCCGAGATTCCGGACACGCTCCTGCTGGCCGAGGCGTTCTGGCTGCTCGAGGGCTACTTCGTTCGGACCCTCGGCATGCATCGCGTCTACAACAGCGCGTTCATGCACATGCTTCGAGATGAGGACAACGCCGGCTACCGCAAGGTGATCCGCGAAACCCTGTCATTCGACCCCGACATCCTCAAGCGCTACGTGAACTTCATGAGCAACCCGGATGAGGAGTCCGCGCTCGAACAGTTCGGCTCGGGGGACAAGTACCTCGGGGTCGCCACGCTGCTCATGACCCTGCCGGGCCTGCCGATGCTGGGCCATGGCCAGGTCGAAGGATTCGGCGAGAAATACGGCATGGAGTTCCGTCGCCCTCGCCTCGATGAGCGACCCGACGTGAGCCTGGTCGAACGACACGAGCGGCTCCTGTTTCCGCTGGTCCGCCGTCGGGCGATGTTCGCGGAGGCGCACGACTTCCTGCTGTTCGATCTCGTCCGTGACGACGGCAGCGTGGATGAGCATGTCTACGCCTACTCGAACGGATCCGGCGATGGACGGTCGCTCGTGGTCTTCCACAACCGGTTCGCGGACACGACAGGCACGATCCGGGACTCCGTGCGCTTCGCCGTCAAGGGGGCCGACGGCTCGAAGTCGATGACCCGGCGCGCGCTGGCGGATGGCCTTGGGCTGTCGTCGGATCCCGACGTCCTCGTCGGGTTCCGCGACGAGCGCGGCGGCCTCGAGTACCTCCTGCCAGCGTCGCGGATCCGCGACGGCGGCCTCCGCCTCTCGCTCGATGCCTACCGATGCCAGGTGTTCACGGGCTTCCGAGAGCTGCGCGACGCACCCGACCGAGCCTGGGGCCGGCTGGCCGCGCACCTCGATGGGCGCGGGGTCCCCAGCCTCGACGACGCGGTTCGGGACCTGGAGCTGGCTCCGGTGCACGAGGCGCTCCGTCGCGCCGTCGCGGCTGTCGCCGACCTCCCGGCATTCCTCGCCACGGTCGCCGATGTCCGCGGCGCCTCAGCCGCCACTCCGCCGCCAGGCGCAAGTCCATCGCCACGTGCCCCCAGCAGCGCCGGGTCTGGCGGCACCGATGCCGTTGCCGACGCCGTTGCCGACGCCGTCGCGGAGGCCTCCCGCCGCGTGGCCGCGATTGAGCAGCTGGTCCTGGCAGCACGCGAGGCGGCGATCCTTCACGGTTGGGCCGTCCTCGGAGCGCTCAACGGTCCCGACGGCGCGGCGGCCATCGAATCGCTACGGCTGACGGGTCCGCTCGATGACGCCCTGGCGGCGCGCCACGGATTGAGCGGCGCGGAGGCGGCCGGGCTGACCGCGGAAGCGCTGGTCCTGGCCGCCGCGGCTCGTGCCGGCGGGACGACCCCACGCCTGCTCGGAGCGTGGCTGGGAGATCCGGTCGTGCGCGAGGGCCTCGGGGTGAATGCCTGGGATGGGGTGGAGTGGATCGACGGGCCGCAGTTGGCGACACTCACGGAGCGTCGGGCGACCGCGCGGATCATCGATGGCGTCCCCGCCCGCACGGCCCGAGCCGAGGCGGCCAGACTGCGCCGCGCGGTCGAGCGGGCCGGTTATCGGCTCGACGCGCTGGCCGCTCCCGGAGGTCGCAGGACGAGACCGCGATAGCCCGCGACGAAGCCAACACCGATGAGGACCTCCCGATGGGGAGACTCGGCCACCGCGACTCCGTCGATCCTGGTGATGACCAACTCGCGCTCCCGACCCGGTCCGACGAGCGATCGCAGGGCCGCGACCGCCGCCCCGGCCCTTGCCGAAATCGTCGAACGCTGGCAGGGTCTGGAGGGTACGTCCCCCGCGTTCCAGATAGACCGTCGCGACGCCATCGACCAGGACCACGAACGCGCCCGCGGCCCGCTGGAGTGGTCGGCGATCGTCCGGGCCGCGGCGCGGCCAGGGCAGCGCCGCGCCGTACGGATTCGCAGGATCCGCCGCCGCCAGGAGGTGGACCGCGGGGACCGCCGAGCGTTCTGCAGCGGCCTCGCGCACCGCCCGGAGGCGGTCGATGGCGCCGGCCAGCGCGAACTGCGCGGCCCCGAGCCCCTCGACGAAGTAGCCGCGCCGAATCCTCCCCGCATCCTCGAGCGCGCGCAGCACCGGGTAGATACCCGCGAACCCGCCAACCACGTCCTCAGCCGCGACCGCGTCCCGGACCAGGACGCCGTGTCGGTCGAGGAGGCCGAGCGCTGCCGCGTGCATCCGCTCCGTGGGTGAGCCGGCCGCCGCCCATGGCGGGACCAGCGACCATCGACCGGCGGCCTCGGGCGGGCCGAGGGCGGTGAGACGCCCTGCACGCGGCCGCGCGGTGGATCCTGCGGGTCGCTTCCAGCGCAGGGCGCGAAGCGGTGCGAACGTGTCGTTCGTGACTTCCCCGGCCCACACGAGATCCCACAGCGCGTCGAGGACCTCGCGATCGCGGCCGCCGCCGGCGGCGGCGAACACATCCCGATAGAACGCGGCGCCGTGCGTGGCCAGGTGCTCGCGGATGGCACGGTGCCGCGGTCCGTCGACAGCGGGTCCGGGGTCAACAGGACCAGCCGGCCGGAGGCTCTCCCGGCCCGGGCGGATCAGGACGACGCGCCCGTCGTCCCGGCCCAGAGTCCCGCGGCCCACCCAGGCCACCTCTCCGAGCGCACCCAGCTCATCGAGAATGCGGGGCTGATAGCCCGGCACGCGAGCCGGCAGGACGTCGCGTTCCAGCACGGACGCCGGGATCGCGACGCCGGACAGCTGATCGATGACGGCTGCGAGGCGCTCGAGGGCGGCCGAACCGCGAAGAGGCGCCTCCGTCGCACCGAGAGCGGCCACGCCCTGCCAGGCAGGGAGGAACCGGGCGAGGGCGGCAGGCTCCACCGGCTCGACCGCGTGACGGAGGCGGGCCAGCGATCGACGCCGCAGTCTGCCGGAGGACCTCGGGGTCGCACCACTCCCGCTCGCTGCCGTCGGGTCGAAACTCCCCGCGAATGAGGGTTCCGGCCGCGACCATCCGACCGAGCGCGTCCTCGACAACGCCGAGCGGGAGGCCCCAGCGGCGTGCCGGATCCGGCGTCAGGAACGGCCCGTGGGTCCGAGCCCAACGGGCAAGCAGGCCTTCGAGTGCCGCGGTGGTCGGAGCGAGGAACGCCTCGGGAACGCCGGCCGGCGGTGGGGCTCCAACTCCATCCCGGTACCGGGCGACATCCTCGATTGCGATCCAGCGCTCCTCGGCGCCGACCCGCACGCGTACGGCCCGCCGCCTCGCACGCAGATCGTCCAGCCACGGACCCCGACCTCGGAGCCGCCCTCCACGCGAGCATCGATCTCCGCCTCCGACAGGTCGCCCAGCCGCCGGAGGAGATCGTGCAGCTGGTCCAGCGTTCCGGCGCGCCGGTCGTCCGCCAGCGCCTGCAGCGACAGCTCCAGGTTCCGGCCAGGGCGTCTGCATCGAGCAGTTCGCGGAGTTCCTCCTGGCCCAGGAGTTCCCGCAACAGGTCCCGATCGAGTGCGAGAGCCCCTGCCCGCCGTTCCGCGAGCGGCGCATCGCCCTCGTACATGTACGCGGCGACGTAGTCGAACAGGAGCGAGGCCGCGAACGGCGAGGCGCGCACCGTCTCGACGGCATGGACGCCGATCTCGCGACGCTCGACGCCGCGCAACACATCCCGGAGCGCGTCGAGGTCGAAGATGTCGGACAGACACTCCCGATACTTGTCTCGACCAGGATCGGGAAACTGCCGTGCCGCGACGCCACCGCCAGCAGGTCGGCCGATCGCTGGCGCTGTTGCCAGAGCGGCGTCCGGGTTCCTGGCCGGCGGCGTGGCAGGAGCAGGGCACGACCGGCGTTCTCACGGAAGCGAGAGGCGAACAGCGCGGAACCGCCGAGCGTCTCGACCACGAGATCCTCGATCTCGTCGGGGCTCGGGAACAGCAGCGCCTCGATCTCTGCCAGGCGGGCGACCGAGCCGTCGCCCTCGCCCTCCGGGAGACGGATCGCGATGCCGTCGTCGGACCAGATGGTCTGGGCCTCGATCCCCAGCCGATCGCGCAGACGCTGCTCTATCGCGAGCGTCCAGGGGGCGTGGATCCGGCCCCCGAATGGGCTCAGGAGCACGAGCCGCCAGTCGCCGAGTTCGTCCCGGAAACGCTGGATCACGATCCGCCGGTCGGTCGGGAGCGCTCCCGAGACCTCGAGTTCCTCGTCGAGGTAGGCGAGCAGGTTGCGGGGCAGCCAGGTCATCGAGGTCATGGGCGGCCCGGAAGCGGGCCAGCGCCGCCGCCCGGCCCCGGGCGCCCCGGCCCAGATCCTCTTCGACCTCGCGGACGAACGCCCCGATGGCACGACCGAGTTCGATGGGGCGACCGACCGCGTCGCCCTTCCAGAACGGCAACTTGCCGGGCACGCCGGGTGCCGGCTGGACGATCACCCGGTCGGGCGTGATCTCGAGGATCCGCCAGCTGCTGGCGCCGAGGACGATGACATCTCCATGCATCCCCGCCCGGAGCTCGTAGACCATTTCCTCATCCAGCTCACCGACGCGCCGCCCGGGCGTGCCAGGCTCACCGGCCAGGAACACGCCGAACAACCCCCGATCCGGGATCGTGCCGCCCGACGTGACCGCGAGCATCCGGGCGTCCCGCCGACCCTCCACGACATCGGTGACCCGGTCCCACACGACCCGCGCCTTGAGCTCGGCAAATTCGTCGGATGGAAAGGCTCCCGCGAGCATCCCGAGGACGGCCTCCAGCGCGTCACGCGACAGGGTCTCGAACGGCGCCGCACGGGTGACGGCGGCGTGGAGATCCGTCACGGTCCACGGTTCAAGCACGGTCATCGCGACGATCTGCTGGGCCAGGACATCGAGCGGGTTGTGCGGCAGGACGGTCGTCTCGATCGCCGCGTCGTGCATCCGACCGACCACGACCGCCGCCTCGAGGAGATCGCCCCGGAACTTGGGGAAGACGACGCCGCGGGAGGGCTCGCCAACCTGGTGCCCGGCGCGGCCGACCCGTTGCAGCCCGGAAGCCACGCTGGTCGGCAATTCGACGAGGATGACCAGATCCACGGCGCCCATGTCGATCCCGAGCTCCAGGCTGCTCGTCGCCACCAGCGCGGGAAGGCGACCGTCCTTCAGGGCCTCCTCGATCTCGAGGCGCTGCTCGCGGGCGACGCTCCCGTGGTGCGCCCGGACCAGGTCCTCGCCGGCCAGGTCGTTGAGCGATGCGCGAGGCGTTCGGCGAGGCGCCGGCTGCTGGTGAACACGATCGTGCTGCGGTGGGCCCGGATCAACTCGAGGATTCGAGGGTGGATCGCCGGCCAGATGCTCGTGCGCAGATCGTCCCTCCAGGCCGGCCCGTCGGCCGAGGGCGCGGACGCACTCGGCCCGGCGCTGCCGGCCGTCTCGAACTCACCGATGCGGCTCATGTCCTCGACCGGGACTACGACCTGGAGATCGAGCCGCTTGCGGGCCCCGGCATCGACGATCCGGACGGCGCGCCCCGGCCCGATGCCGCCGAGGAAACGCGCGATCGTATCGAGCGGCCGCTGGGTCGCCAGAGGCCAATTCGCTCGGACTGGCGGATGCACGCCTCGGCACGAAGGGCCTCGAGTCGTTCGAGCGACAACGCGAGGTGCGCCCCGCGCTTGCTGCCGGCGATCGCGTGGACCTCGTCGATGATCACGGTCTCGACGCTGCGCAGCGTCTCCCGGGCGGCGGACGTCAGCAGCAGGTACAGGCTCTCGGGGGTGGTGACCAGAACCTCCGGCGGCGTCTTAGCGAGCCGACGCCATCTTCCTGCGGCGTATCCCCGGTGCGGGAGGCGATCGTGATCGCCGGTGGCTTGTCGCCGAGCTGCTGGGCCGCCAGGGCGATGCCGTGCAGCGGCGCCCTGAGGTTGCGCTGGACGTCATAGGTCAGCGCCTTGAGGGGCGAGACATAGAGGACCCGTACCCGACCGGGTGCGGCGCGGGTGGGCCGCGGCGATGGATCACGAGCCAAACGGACCAGGCACCACAGGAACGCCGCGAGGGTCTTTCCGCTCCCCGTCGGGGCGTGGATGAGCGTGTGGTGGCCGGCTGCGATGGCGTCCCAGCCACCGGCCTGGGCCGGCGTCGGCGCCTCGAATGCCCCTTCGAACCAGGCCCGAACGGCCGGGGCGAACGGCGCCAGCGGGTCCGGCGCATCGGCCGACGGAGCGGGTCTCGACTTCGACTTCACGGAACTCGGAGTGTACCTCGCGGCGACCAAAGCGAACAGATGTGCGACACCGCGGAGGCTTGGCCGTGGTCTTCGATCCGGGCCATTTGGCCCCTTTCAGGCAACCAATCAGCAGGGATTGCAGGGCCATCGGACCGTTGAAGCGCCACGAGGCCCGCTGGACCATGAGATCAGCCGTAATGGCACCCGGACGGGACTCCTGCCGACACCGCGACGCCGATCCGGGCGACTGAGGGAATGGAGGTTTGGATATGACGAACTTCAGGAAGTGGGCCAACCCGCTCGCGTTGCTGGCGGCTGCGCTGGTCTTCTGGATGGAACTGCCGGTTACCGAGTTCCGGCCCGAGGAACTCGGCGGCGACGGCCTCCGATCGATCGTGACGATGGCCTTCTGGCTCCTGGCAAT
>CAVQPX010000022.1:0-79932 GCA_963714835.1 uncultured Chloroflexia bacterium | reverse complement strand
CCCACACGATGCCGAGGGCGACGATGAACAGGATGGCGATGACGAGGCCGCGGCCGGCAGATCGAAGCACCTGTGCGGGACCTAGCCGACGACTGCCTGGTCGGCGATGTCGAGGGCGGCGTCGAGGACATCGAAACCCTCGGCCAGTTGCGCCTCGGTGATGCACAGCGGCGGATTGGTGTGGATTGAATTGTTGGCGATCATCGCGTAGACGCTGTTCTCGCGCAGGTACCTGCCGATCGCCTTCATCTCGTCGCTGGTGCCGTTGAACGGGGTCATCGGCGTCCACGGGCTGTGGCTGCGAACGAGATCGACGATCCCGAACAGGCCGAGATTCCGGTGGGCGCCCACGGACGGGTGCTTGGCCGCCAGTCGTTCGTGATGACCACGCATGACGCCGTCGAGGCGGGCGGCGTTCTCGATCAGGCCGTCCTCCTCGTAGACCCGGATTGTGGCCAGGGATGCCGCGAGGCTGACCGGGTGTGAGCTGTAGGTCAGGCCGCCGTAGAACATCTTCGACTCGAAGGCCTCGGCGATGTGCTGACGCATCGCGACCGCGCCGAGCGGCAGGTAGGAACTCGTCAGGCCCTTGGCCATGGTCATGAGGTCCGGCGTCACGCCGGCGTGATCGATGGCGAACCACTTGCCGGTCCGTCCGAAGCCCGCCATGACCTCATCCGCGACCATGAGAATCCCGTTGCGATCGCAGATCTCACGAACCCCTGCGATGTAGCCATCGGGCGGGATCAGGATCCCGTTCGTGCCGACGATGGTCTCGAGGAAGACCGCGGCGATCGTGGATGCCCCTTCGTAGCGGATGACGTCTTCGAGGCCCTGGAGGCTCTCGGCCACGGGCCGGGGCTCGGCCTCGCCCCAGCGATGGGTATCCGGATACCGAACCACGCCAACGATCCCGGGTTCATTCGCCCAGCGGCGCGGGTCGCCGGTCAACGTCATGGCGCCGAGCGTCGCGCCGTGATAGGAGCGGTAGCGGGCCAGGATCTTCTGCTTCCCCGTGTAGTGCCGCGCGAACTTGATGGCGTTTTCGATCGCCTCGGCGCCACCGAGAGTGAAGAACACCTTGTTCATGTCGCTGGGCAGGATCTGGGCCAGCTTCTCGCCGAGCCGGCCGCGGATCTCCGTCGCGAATGCCGGCTGGACGTACTGGAGCTTCAGTGCCTGTTCGGTGATCGCATCGATCACGCGCCGATCGCCATGGCCGATGTTCACGGACATCAGCTGGCTGTTGAAATCGAGGATGCGCCGACCTTCGGGGGTGTACAGGTAGACGCCCTCGGCTCGGTCGATCACGATCGGGTCGAGCGCCCCCTGGATGCTCCACGAGAAGAACGTGTGGGCACGATTGAGCGCCACGATCTCGGCGCTGGACATCGTTGCGGCGGACTCGACGGCCATGGGGTACTCCCGACTTGCGGCGTGGGAACGTGTCCGGCGATTGTCGCAGATGCGGCGCGGGGCACGCGAGCGCCGGGTAGGCACGGCGCGGGCCGGGCGAGCGGCCGCGCCAGCCGTTACCCTTCGGCGGTTGTGGCTACCAATTCGCTCTGGCGACACGCCGATTTCCTGAAGCTCTGGACTGGCCAGACGGTGTCCGAAATGGGCTCCGTCGTGACCCGGACTGCGCTGCCGCTCGTCGCCCTCCTCGTCCTTGACGCAGGGCCCTTGGAACTCGCCTTCCTCGTGGTTTCGGCGAGCCTTGCCGTCCTTCTCGTCGGATTGCTTGCCGGTGCCTGGGTCGATCGCCTGCGGCGCAAGCCCCTCATGATCTGGGCGGACGTGATCAGGGCCGTCATCCTGTCCTCGATCCCGATCGCCTACGTCAGCGATGTGCTCCGAGTGGAGCAGCTGTATGTGGCCATGTTCATCGTTGCGAGCCTCGGTGCGCTCTTCGATGCCGCCTATCCGGCCTACGTACCCTCGCTGATCGGGCTCGATCGGGTCGTGGACGGCAACAGCAAGCTGGCCACCAGCTCGTCACTCGCAGAAATTGGTGGCCCGGGCCTCGCCGGCGGGCTCGTCCAGCTGATCGGCGCCCCATTTGCGATCCTGGTCGACGCCGTGTCGTACGCGGGGTCGGCGATCGCGCTGCTGCTGATCCGAGCTCCCGAGCCGCCTCGGCCCCCGCGCGACGCGATCACGCCGATCCGAACCGAGATCATGGAAGGGCTGCGGCTCGTACGTCGCCACCGCATCTTCCTGCCGTTCGCGACGCGCTCGGTCATCGCCCACGTGGCCGGCTCCTTCTATGGCGTTCTCTACGCGATCTTCCTGATCCAGGAACTGCACCTGAGCCCGCTCCTGTTCGGAATCGTCGTCTCGGCCGGCGGCGTCGGGTCCCTGATTGGTTCGCTCCTCGCGGCGCGGGTGATCAAGCGCTTCGGGCTTGGCCCATCGCTCATCGGCTGCGCCGCATTCGCCTCGGTCATCGGGATACTCACGCCTCTCGCCCAGGGCCCGTTGCTCCTGGCCACGGCGATGGTCTTCCTCCCGCAGCTGTTCGGCGATGCCGCCCAGACGGTCGAGGGTGTCGCCGAAATCTCGCTGATCCAGGGCTTGAGCCCGGATGGAATCCTCGGTCGGGTCAACGCCACATTGGACGTCGTCTCGCACGGGATCGCCTATCCGATCGGGGCGCTCCTGGCGGCCGCGGTCGCTGAGTGGATCGGGGTCCGGGCCGGCATCGCGATCGGCTGGGCCGGCATGGCCCTGTCGATCCTGGTCCTCGTCCGGTCGCCCTTGCCGCAGAATTCGAACGTCAGCGGACTTCGCCGACGTCGAGGTCTGATCCGCTCGCAGGCTCTGGTCGGTGTAGGCTCTGGTTCTTCGATGACTCATCAACGCCGGAGACGGCGCGAGCTGCACAAGAGGGAGATTCGAATGCCGAGGATCGTTCGAGGGGCGCTGCTGCAGGCCAGCTGGACGGGCGACAAGGAGTCGATGATCCAGAAGCACGAAGCGCAGGCCCACGAGGCGGCAAAGCAGGGTGCCCAGGTGATGCTCTTCCAGGAGCTCTTCTACGGACCCTACTTCTGCCAGGTGCAGGATCCCCAGTACTACAGCCTACACCGAGCTCATCCCCGACGGCCCGACGACCAAGCGCATGCAGGACCTCGCCGAAGCAGACCGGCATGGTCCTCGTCGTCCCGATGTACGAGGAGGATGCGACGGCGTCGGGCATCTACTACAACACCGCCGCGGTCATCGACGCCGATGGGACGTACCTGGGCAAGTACCGCAAGACACACATCCCGCACGTCAAGGGCTTCTGGGAGAAGTACTACTTCCGGCCCGGGAACATGGGCTATCCCGTCTTCGAGACCGCGGTCGGCAAGGTCGGCGTCTACATCTGCTACGACCGCCACTTCCCGGAAGGCGCCCGAGCGCTTGGCCTCAATGGCGCGGAGATGGTCTTCATTCCGAGCGCGACCAGTCGCGGCCTGTCCGAGTACCTGTGGCGAATCGAGCAGGTCAGTCATGCGGTCGCGAACGGCTACTTCGTCGGGACCATCAACCGCGTCGGCATCGAAGCGGAGATCGGCGACGACGATTTCTACGGCCAGAGCTACTTCGTGGATCCACGGGGCCAGTTCATCGGCAGCGTCGGCGATCCCTATGCCGAGGAGCTGATCCTTCGGGACATGGACCTCGATGTCGTCCAGGAGGTCCGCCAGACCTGGCAGTTCTATCGTGACCGCCGGCCCGATGCCTACGGAGATCTCGTCCGGCCGTAGGTATCCGGACAGCACATTGGGAGTATCGCCATGCAGTTCGGATTCACGCTCAAGCCCGACTACACCCCGGCGGAGACCGTCCGCCTGACGAAGACCGCGGAGGACGGCGGGTTCGAGTATGGCTGGCTCTTCGATACACACGTCCTGTTTCGGGAGCCCTACCCGCTCCTCACGCTCATGGCGCTCAACACGGAGCGGATGCGCCTCGGCACGTGCGTCACGAACCCAGGGACCCGCGAGCCGAGCGTGACCGCCTCCGTCCTCGCCACGCTCGACGAGATCTCCGGCGGTCGAATGGACCTCGGGATTGGACGCGGCGACTCCGCGCTGCGCGTTCTCGGCAAGCGGCCGCTCACCCTCGCCGGGACCGAGGAGGCGATCCGGGTCATCCGGGACCTCGTGGAGGGGCGCCCGGTCGTGTACGAAGGAACCGAGCTCGCGTTTCCGTGGGTCGGGAAATGGACGCTCCCGGTCTGGGTCGCGGGGTACGGGCCGCTCGCCCTGGCCATGACCGGCCGGGTCGCCGACGGGCTCATCCTTCAGCTCGCGGATCCGGACCTCATCCGCTGGTTCGCGGGCCAGGCCCGCGCGGCCGCTGCGGAGGCCGGCCGGGACCCGGAGGGACTCAGGATCATGGCCGCGGCCCCCATGCACCTCGGCCCACGCGAAACCGCGCGCGAGCGGACGCGCTGGTTCCCGGCCATGGTCTCGAATCACGTCGTGGATCTGGTGAACAAGTACCCGCGCGAAGAGCTGCCCGAATCGCTTACCGGGTACATCCGCGACCGGACCGGCTACGACTACCTCCACCACGCCGAGGTCGGCTCCGCCAATGGCGGCTTCGTCGACGACGAGGTGACGGATCGGTTCTGCGTCCTGGGCTCGCCTGCCGAGGCGATCGAGAAGCTCCACGCCCTCGCGGAGGCTGGCGTCACCCAGTTCAACGTCTACCTCATGAGCGGCGACGAGCAGGAGCAGCTCGAGATGATTACCCGCGAGGTGGTGCCGGCGTTTCGCTGACCGGACGGGCCGGTCGGTCCAGGTGAGTCGAAAGGGAGATGACGTGGACAAGAAGGCGAAGAACCCCAAGAAGCCGAAGCAGAACAAGCCGAAGGAAAAGGCCAAATAGCCTGAGCCTCGCGGGCGCGACCTTCCGGGGCGGCGCGCGAGGTCAGATCCACCATCATCCGGGCGCGGCCTGACGACCGCGCCCTAGTTGGCGCCCCCGGGAGGCAGACACCGATGCGCACCCTGATCACGAACGGCACGATCGTCACCGCGGATGGCTCGTACGCCGCTGATGTCCTCATCGACGGCGAGACGATCGCCGCGATTGGTGCCGACCTGGCCGGGATGGCCGAGGTCGACGAGACGATCGATGCCGCCGGCAAGTACGTGATCCCGGGTGGTATCGACGTCCACACCCACATGGAGCTGCCGTTCGGCGGGACCGCCGCCAAGGACACCTTTGAGACAGGGACCCGCGCTGCGGCATTCGGCGGGACCACCTCGATCGTGGACTTCGCCGTGCAATCCCGCGGGGCATCACTCCGCGAAGGCCTCGATGCGTGGCACGCCAAGGCCGAGGGCAACGCCGTCCTCGACTACGGCTTCCACATGATCATGAGCGACGTGAACGACGACACGCTCAAGGAGATGGACGCGCTTGTCGCGGAGGGCGTCCCGGACTTCAAGCTGTTTACTGCCTACCCGGGCGTGTTCTACAGCGACGATGGCGCGATCTACCGGGCGATGCAGCAGACGGGCCGGAACGGCGGCCTGATCATGATGCATGCCGAAAACGGCATGGCCATCGACGTGATCGCGGCCGACACGGTCGCCGCGGGCGTCACCGACCCGATCGGACACGGCCTGGCCCGCTACTCGATCCTCGAGGGCGAGGCCACCAATCGGGTGATCCGGCTGGCGCAGGCTGCGAAGGTGCCCGTGTACATCGTCCACCTGTCCGCGCGCGAGGCGCTGAACGCCGTTCGGATGGCCCGCGATGAGGGCCTGCCGGCCTTCGCGGAGACGTGCCCGCAGTACCTGTTCCTGTCGCTCGACGACATGGGCAACGGGTTCGAGGGCGCCAAATTCGTCTGTTCGCCGCCACTCCGCTCTGAGGATCACCAGCCGGAACTCTGGACGGGCCTGGTCAAGGGCGATCTCCAGGTTGTCTCGACCGACCACTGCCCGTTCGATTTCCACGGCCAGAAGGACCTCGGCCGAGACGACTTCCGGAAGGTCCCGAATGGCCTGCCGGGCGTCGAGGACCGGATGGACCTGCTCCACGACGGCGGCGTCGTGGGCGGCAAGATCACCAAGGAGCGCTGGGTCGAGATCACCTCGACGGCGCCCGCCAAGTTGTTCGGCATGTATCCCCACAAGGGGTCCGTCTCGGTCGGGGCCGATGCGGACCTGGTGATCTACGACCCGAACCGCAAGCGGAAGATCTCGGCCGAGACCCACCACATGGATGTCGACTACTCGTGCTACGAGGGCCGCACGGTCCAGGGCGCGAGCGATATCGTCCTGAGCCGCGGTTCCGTCGTGGTGCGCCACGGCGAGTTCACCGGGCGCAAGGGCCACGGCAAGTTCCTCCGCCGCGCCCCGGCCGACTACGCGCGCATGGCGTAGGGGTCCGGAGGGGGCGGGCGCGGGGTTCGGGCGCGGGGTTCGGGCGCGCCGCCGGGGGCGGCCGCCAGGTGCGCGGGCGGCGCGGGGCCGGGCGCGGGCGCGGGGCCGGGCGCGGGCACGGGGCCGGGCGCGGCCACCGCTGGGGGGAGCAGGGCGCGGGCGCGGGGCCGGGCGCGGCCACCAGCTGGGGGAGCAGGGCGCGGGCGCGGGGCCGGGCGCGGCCACCGCTGGGGGGAGCAGGGCGCGCCCACCCTGCGCGAACGGAGCTTCGCGCCTATCGATGTCCTCGCTGCGCCTCTGCCGAAGCGAACGGCGGGCGCCGCCAGGCGTAGAGGCGAGTCGCTCTGACATCGGACCAGACCAGGCCTGGCTCGGACGGAGGAGCCCCTCCCTCCTCGAGGACCCGGACCCAACCGATCGACGAGCCGCCAAATCGCGCGGCGAACAGATCCGGGTACCGGGCCACGAGTTCGCGATTCGTCCGCGTGGCTCTGACCACCCAGCACCCGGCGACAACATGCCGCCCCTCGCCCCAGAGCGCGGCCGCGAGCGCTTCGGCCTCCGCGATCTTTCGATTTGTCGATCGGACTGCGGCACCGACATTGCCGATTGTGTTCCACGCTTCCACGAGCACAAGACGCCGTCTTCGGTCATCGCGCAGGCCGACGTCGACCGTGTAACGCGGGTTCTCCGGCCGTGTGGGCAGTTCGAAGGTGGTTCGGAAGCCGGCCCTCCGCCCGAGGCGAAGGATCAGCTCCTGGATTGCGAGGTGGCCAGCGTCAGCGGGCTCATCGAACCGGTCTCTCTGCAGTTCCACGATCAGCGGCCGATCCACCGCCAGTGCAAGTCGCTGCCAGGTGTCGAGCGTCAGCCCGGCGCCGGCGCCTCGCTCGGCGGCCGAAACCGTAGACCTCGCGACCCCGACCGTCGCCCCGACCTGACGCTGGGTCAATCGCCGTCGTCGGCGCGCCATGGCCAGCTGACCGCCGAGCCTTGCCGCCTGCTCCTGGCTGCGTCGGCGGGCGTCGATCGCGAGTTCACCGCGCTTGCGCTTGACCATGTCGGCTGCATGGTCACATCCAGCGCATGCCTGCCACTCAACCGAGCACCGGCGAGGTCCGCCTTCACGGTCGGATCCCGGGCTACGGCTTTGGACTGTCGTCCCCATCGCCGGAGCCGGCTCGCGAGCGTGTTCCGTGCCGACGACTCCTCGGAAGGGCGCGGCGCGGGACGTCTGCCAACTCTTGAGCCACCTTCAGCGTTCTCTACGCATCGACGCTGAACTCAAGGTGTCCATGCACCCGCCCCGAAAGGCTGGAAGGCTCGGTCATGACGCGCGCGACCGAGCGGGCACGCGCGCGCCCCGCGCCCCTCGCCCCGCGCGCCCCGCGCGCCCCGCGGCTGCGCCCCGCGGCTCGGCCCCGCGCCAGCGCCCGCGCCGCTCCCGAGGCGCGACTACCTCGTGCGCGGAAAGCCCAGATCGACCTTTGAGGTACCCGGATCCGGCCAACGCGAGGTCACGATCTTCGAGCGCGTGTAGAACTGGATTCCCTCAGGTCCATACATGTGCAGGTCCCCGAAGAGCGACGCCTTCCAGCCACCGAAGCTGTAGTACGCCACCGGCACCGGCACCGGCACGTTGACGCCGACCATGCCGACATTGACATCGAACTGGTATTGGCGGGCCGCTCCCCCATCGCGGGTGAAGATGGCGGTGCCGTTGCCGTACGGGTTGTCGTTGACCAGCTGCAAAGCTTCGTCATACGTGTCGACGCGCGTGACCGTGAGCACCGGCCCGAAGATCTCATCGCGGTAGCAATCCATGCCCGGTTCGACGTTATCGATGAGCGAGGTCCCGAGGAAGAACCCTTCCGATGATCCGTAGAGCGGGTGCTCGCGGCCATCGGCGACGACCGTGGCGCCCTGGGCCGTGGCGCTGTCCAGATAGGACGCGACCTTGTCCCGATGGACCTTGGTAACGAGCGGGCCCATCTCCGCTTCGGGATCGGAGCCCGGACCAACCTTGATCTTGGGCAATCGCTTGGCGATCGCGGCCACCAGCGGATCCGCCACCGTGCCGACAGCAACGACCGTGGCGATGGCCATGCAGCGTTCGCCCGACGAGCCATAGCCGGCAGACACGGCGGCATCGGCCGCCATATCGATGTCGGCGTCGGGCAACACGATCATGTGGTTCTTGGCGCCGCCGAGGGCCTGGACACGCTTGCCGTTCTTCGTGCCGGTCTCGTAGATGTACCGAGCGATCGGGGTAGAGCCGACGAAGCTCACGGCAGCGATGTCCGGGTGCTCGAGGATCCGATCCACGGCGACCTTGTCTCCGTTGACGACGTTGAACACGCCATCGGGAACGCCGGCTTCGGCCAGCAACTCCGCCATGAACAGCGAAGCGGATGGGTCCTTCTCGGAGGGCTTGAGGATGAACGTGTTGCCGCACGCGATGGCGTTCGCGAACATCCACATCGGAACCATCGCTGGAAAATTGAACGGCGTGATCCCGGCCGCGACGCCGAGGGGCTGCTTGATCTGGTAGACGTCGATCCCGGTGGAGACCTGCTCCGAGAACCCACCCTTCATGTGGTTGGGGATGGCGGTGGCGAATTCGAGGTTCTCGATGCCGCGGGCGATCTCGCCGAGGGCATCCGATGGGACCTTGCCGTGCTCGGCCGTGAGGTATGCCGCGAGTTCCTTGCGGTTCGCCTCGACGAGGTTCCGGATCCGGAACATGATCTCCGTGCGCTTGGAGAGCGAGGTCACGCGCCAGGCCGGGAATGCGGCCTTGGCCGCCGCGACAGCCGCATTGACCTCGGCCACGGAGGCAAAGTCAACCTCTCGGGCGATCGCGCCCGTCGCGGGGTTGTAGACAGGTCCGCGCCGGCCGGAGGTGCCTTCGACTCGGCGGCCGCCGATCCAGTGCGGGACGATCTCGGTTGGGCTGGTGCTACGAGCCGTTGTGGGCTCGGCGGTCTGGGTCATGGATGGAACCTCGAAACGGGCGGGGGTGCGCTACGGCGTCCCACAACGATACCGCGCCCGACCAAATGCCCTGTGCCGACGCGGAACGCGGCGGACGCCGCGGGGCGACGGACCCTAACGACCCGGCGGACGCCGCGGGGGCGACGGGCGTCGGCCTCAGCTACCGCGGACTGCCCCGTTCGCGCCGGCTGGCTCCCGTGTGCGCAGGCGGAGGACGATCGCGACGCAACTCACCGCCAATACAGCCAGGATGAGCTGTTCCGCGGGATCGGTCCCGCGACTGCAGCATCGCGCCACGTCGTTGCGCAACCAGGCCCCGGCCCATCGCCCACGCCGCGGTGGCGACGAGGAGTGCCGATCCATCACGTCGTCGCGAAACTGCCCGCCGAGGACCAGCGCCATGGCGACGAGGACGATGACCGTGATCCCCGCCTCGTAGACCTGCGCCGGATGCGACGGCAGGAGGCGACGAGGCTGCTCCCACGGGCCATCTCCCAGGTAGGCGGTCGCCCACGGGAGATCGGACGGTGCGCCCTGACCTTCAGCCGCGAGTACGCTACTCAACTTGCCCAGCCCTAGCGCCAGGAGCGTCGGCAGCGTCGCCGCGTGCATCCACCGGTCGATCTGGGCGTCCATCAACTCTGCGATGAACAACGCCCCGAGCATCGCGCCGGGAACGGCCAGACCAAGACCGAGTGCGCCCTGGCGTCGGGTCGAGGATCTCGAGGATGGATGCGCGATGAGGAGTCGAGGTGGGTGAGGACATAGTCCAGTTGGCCGCCGAGTACCGCCCCCGGCACGACGCCGAGGATCAGGACTTGGCATCCCGCCGGCCGAAGGTGAGGCGGCGGGACGAACGGGCTGGAGATCGGCGTGCGCCGGGCCACGGAGAAACAGCAGAAGTAGCGCGAAGAACACGATCACGGCGATCGCTAGGGTCTGGATCCGGACGCTGATATCGCCCAGATAGACGAGCGGGTCGAATTCGAAGGTGATGACTGCTGGCATCAGGCGAGCCTGCGCGCGCGGGGATCAACAGAGAGGATCACCCGGGGAGTGTAGCGAGGTGGCTGCGCGAGGACCGGTGGCGTCCCTCCGCGACGACCGGTGCGTCGACGCACCGATTGTTGCCCCAACCGTCGCAGCGGAAGTGCGATCGGCGTATCGTCAGAGCCCTCGAAATCAGATCGGGGAACGCACACACAGTCTGGAGGGACATCGGTGCAATCACGCTCACGAGGCACTGTCCGCGTTGCCGCCATCGTGGCGATCGTGGCATTGCTGGCAAACATGACCGGGGCCATCGTGGTCGCTCGTGGCGGCGGACATGAGTCCGTTGCCATCAAGCGCCAGGGGACGGCGCACATGTCGTCCAAGAAGACGAACCCAGATACCGCTTCTGACCCCACCGAAATCCGGCGGAGCCCGGAGGCCGATACGGTCAACCGCGAGATCTCCGGCAACCGGTCGTACGCCCACGTGCCTTCCAAGAACGTGCCTCGCCCCGCGACCTCGTCGGTCGGGTCGGCGACAGGCGGCTTTGCCGGTCTCGATCACTTCAACAACCGGTACCCGGATGGCGCCGACAGCGAGTACGTCGGGACCCAGTTCAGCCTTGAACCGCCTGACCAGGCGCTGTGCGTCGGTGGCGAATTCATCGTCGAGTCGGTCAACACTGTCGCGCGTGTGCGCGACATGGACGGCAGCGACCTGACCGGATCCAGTTCCGCTCAACCAGTTCTTCGGGCTCGCGCCGGAGATCATCCGAACCACTGGTATGTATGGTCCGTTCACCAGCGACCCGAAGTGCCACTTCGATGCCGACAACGGCGGACACTTCTTCCTGACGATCCTCGAGCTTGACGTTGATCCTCCGACCGGTGACTTCACCGGCGGTAGCCACGTCTACCTCGCCGTCAGCAAGACCAGCGACCCGACCGGGGCCTGGACGACGTACGTGATCGACACGACAAACGACGGCAGCAATGGCACCCCGTCGCATGCCGGCTGCCCGTGTCTCGGCGATCAGCCGCTCATCGGCGCCGACGCCAACGGCTTCTACATCTCGACCAACGAGTTCCCGCTGTTCGAAGACGGCTTCAACGGGGCCATGGTGTACGCGATGGACAAGGCGAGCCCTGGAGAGCGGCGCAGCAACTCCGGCGTCGCAGACGTTCTTCCTGCCGACCCTCGCCGAGGACACGCGTACTCCGTCCAACCCGCCACGACGCCACCCGGCGACACCTTTGCCACGCCGATGGCGGCACCGAGTACTTCATGTCGGCCCTGGACTTCAATGGCGTCACGGACAACCGGATCGCCGTCTGGAAGCTGACAAATACCTCGTCGCTCGCGTCGTCGCCCGACCTGACGATGACCTCGCACGTGATCAAGTCGGTCACCTACGGCCAGCCGCCGGCGGTCATTCGAGAAGGCCGGCTCGACGCCGTTCATCGACTTCTGGAAGGCCACGAAGACGTCGACCGAGCACCTCAGCATGCTGAACTCGAACGACGACCGAATGCAGCAGGTCATGTACGCCAATGGCCGGCTGTGGGGTGCCCTCAATACCGCGGTCAAGGGCGCAACCGGGCCTAGCCGGACCGGTATCGCCTACTTCATCGTCGATCCGTCCGGATCACCGTCGATCACCAAGCAGGGTTACGTCGCCGTCGCCAACGACAGCGTCATGTTCCCGGCGGTCGCGGCGAACAAGGACGGCGAGGGGATCCTGAGCTTCTCGCTTGCCGGACCGGGACAGGTACCGAGTGCGGCATACGCGACGCTCGATGAAAGCGCGGGCGCCGGCAAGGTCATGGTCGTGCACAAGGGCGTGGGGCCGTCCGATGGCTTCAGCGGCCTGGGCATCTTCGGTGGCGGCAGCGTTGCCCGCTGGGGCGACTACGGTGCCGCAGCCGTCGATGCCGACGGGAAAATCTGGTTCGCGGTCGAGACCATCAACCAGTCCTGCGGCCTGGCCGAGTTCGCCGGAGATGACACCTGCGGTGGGACCCGATCCTTCTACGCGAACTGGGGCACCTGGATCGCAGGTGTCACGCCCTAGTCGATGATCTGACCCGTGACGACGGGAGGAGCCGGACCGGCAACGGGTCCGGCTCTTTCGTTTCCGGGGCCGACGTCTGGAGCCCGTGCGCGGTCGGCACCTGACCCGGATCAGCCCCGGAGTTTGTCCGCGAGCTCCCGGACTGCGGCCGCGGACCGCTGGAAGGCGGCGCCCTCGTCGGGAGTGAGATCGATCTCGATGATCCGTTCCATGCCGCCCCGGCCGAGGACGACAGGCACCCCGACGAACAGGCCGTCAACGTCGTACTCACCCTGGAGGAGCACGGCGCACGGAAGGACGCGCTTCCGGTCCCGCAGGATGGCATCTACCATCTCGAACGTCGATGCCGCCGGCGCGTAGTAGGCGCTTCCGGCCTTGAGCAGTGCGACGATCTCCGCGCCCCCGTTGGCCGTCCTGTCCACGAGTGCGGCGACCCGCTCCGGCGTCATGAGCTCCGTGATCGGGATCCCGGCGACGGTCGAGTAGCGCGGCAAGGGGACCATCGTGTCGCCATGACCGCCGAGCACGAAGGCGTGCGTATCCTCGACGGACACCCCCAACTCCATGGCGATGAATGTCCGGAACCTGGCCGAGTCGAGGACGCCCGCCATGCCGATCACCCGCTCCCGCGGGAAACCCGACGCCTCGATCGCCACGTGGCACATGGCGTCGAGCGGGTTCGTGACGATGATCAGGATGCAATCCGGCGAGTGAGCCACGGCCTGCTCCACGACGGAGCGGACGATCCCGGCATTCTTGGCCAGGAGATCGTCCCGACTCATGCCCGGCTGGCGAGCAAGGCCCGAGGTCACGATCACGATATCCGACCCCTCGGTATCGGCGTAGTCGTTCGTGCCGGTGATCCGCGCGTCGTGCGCCATAACCGGTGCGGCCTCGGCCAGATCGAGGGCCTTGCCCTGGGGAGTCCCTCGACGATGTCCACGAGGACGACATCGGCCAGTCTCAGCCTCGGCGATGCGCTGCGCGGTGGTGGCGCCGACATTGCCGGCCCCGACGACGGTCACTTTGTTGCGCGACATGGCTGCGGGCACTCCTTCAATGTCCTGAAGAGCCGAAGGGAACTGCCTTCCACGCGATGGCGTCTTCGACTCCGTTAGCGATCATTCGATGTCGATTCGGATCTGGAGGTTCTCCGTGTCTGCCAGCGCTCCGGTCGTCGCCCTGACCGTCCTTGGAGTCGTCGTGACCATCCTCGGCATGTTCGCGGGTGCGGCGATCGAGTATGTGATCGTCGGCTTGGCCGCGATCGCGGTGGCCGGCCTCATCAACGCCGCTAGTCCTCGGCCGGCCTGACGGGACGCTCAGCCCTCGCCGGGCGCCGAACGAGGCGCGGGCGCAGTTTCGTCGACCTGGACTGGTCCGGCATCTCGAACCGCCTCGTTCACCCCGTCCGCGTAGGCCGCGAAATTGGCGTGGAACATGGCCGCGATGCGGCCGGCTGCCAGATCGTCATTCCCGGCCGGATTCGCCCAGGTTGAGCGCGGCGTCAGCACCTCGGTCGGGACGCCGGTACGGCTACCGGCACCGCGACCCGGAAAATCGGGTCCTCGATCGTGGTGGTGTCGGCAAGGTCGCCGTTGATGGCGGCTCGAACCATGTTTCGCGTGTGATTGATGTTCATGCGCTCGCCGACGCCGTACGGCCCGCCCGTCCAACCGGTATTCACGAGCCAGACGGGAACATCGAATTCCTCAAGCCGATCCATCAACATCTGTGCGTACACGCCCGGGTGCCGCGGCAGAAACGGAGCCCCAAAACCTGCCGAGAAGGTGGCTGTCGGCTCCTTGACCCCGATCTCGGTCCCGGCGAGCTTGGCCGTGTAGCCGGAGATGAAGTGGTAGGCCGCCTGTTCCCGCGTGAGACGTGAAATCGGCGGGAGCACGCCGAACGCGTCGGCCGTAAGGAAGACCACCGTTCGGGGAGTTCCCGCCACCCCGTTTGGATCGGCGTTGCCGATGAAATTGAGCGGATACGCTGCCCGCGTGTTCTCCGTGAACCGTTCGCTGTCGAGGTTGAGGTCGCGGGTTACCGGGTCGATGTCGACATTCTCGAGGATGGTCCCGAAGCGCTTGGTCGCCGAGAAGATATCCGGCTCGTACATCGACGACAGCCGGATCGTCTTGGCGTAGCACCCGCCCTCGAAGTTGAACGTGTAGTCGCTGCCCCACCCGTGTTCGTCGTCGCCGATCAGGCTCCGCTGCGGGTCGGCAGACAGGGTCGTCTTGCCGGTTCCGGAGAGCCCGAAGAAGACCACGGCGTCGCCCGCATTGCCGACGTTGATCGAAGAGTGCATCGGAAGGACGCCCTCGTCCGGCATCAGGTAGTTCATGACGGTGAAGGCCGACTTCTTGATCTCGCCCGCGTACATCGTGCCGACGATGATGATCTCCATCCGCTTGAGATGGACGAGGATGGCGGTCCCGCTGCGGGTTCCCTCGGTGGCCGGATCGGCCTGGAATGAGGGGACGTTGATGATCGTGAAATTCGGCGTGAAATCAGCCAGATCATCGGCTGAGGGACGCCGGAACAAGTTGCGGGCGAAGATGCTTGCCCACGCCGTCTCCGTGTAGACGCGGAGCGACCGACGGTGCGTCGGGTGGGCGCCGATGAACAGGTCCTGGCTGTACAGGTCCCGCTCACGGACATAGGTCATGAGTCGCTCGCGGAGTCGGTCGTAGTGCTCCTCCGAGATCGGGTGGTTCACGTCGCCCCACCAGACCTTGGATTCGGACGAGGGCTCGACCACGATGAACTTGTCCTTCGGAGACCTGCCCGTATGCAGGCCGGTCCGGACGACGAGCGGGCCTTCGGCGGCGATCATTCCTTCGCCCTCGCGCAGGGCAAGCTCATACAGCGCTGCGATCGAGAGGTTCGTCCTGCCAGGCCGGGCAAGGCTGCGGGTCGGTCCCTGGGCGGTCGCGGTGGTCATGGGTCAACGGTCTCCTCGGCGCAGACGGCGGGCAACGGCACCCGGCCCGTCAGGGCTTCGAATCGACCGGCCGCGCGTGGCGCGGGCGAGAGGCCCGCGAGAGTCGGCTTCCGCAGTCGGATATGTTGGCCGGATGGTAGCACCAGCGCGACGCCAAGGTTGCGATCTGGTTGCGATCGTTGCCTTCCCAGGATGCGCTGACGCGCCCTCTTGGCCCCTGGAGCCTGCGGAGATCAGGCCCCGTCGAGCGCGCGGCGAGGTCCGCGATCAGGTCGGCGACGGATTCGATGCCGACCGACAGTCGGACGAGATCGTCGGGCACCTCGAGGGCCGATCCGGCGACCGACAGGTGGGTCATCTGCGGCTGGCACCTCGATCAGCGACTCCACGCCCCCGAGCGATTCGGCCAGCGTGAAGATCCGCGTCCCCTCGGCCGCCGCGATCGCCCGCTCGGCGGCGGAACGGCCACGCTGACCCCCGGCCGACGGTCGAAACGAGACCATTCCCGAGCCGCCGGTCATCTGGCGCACGCGGCGGCGTGCTGGGGATGGGCGTGCGGGCCGTCGGTCAGGCCCGGATAGCTGACCCAGGCGACGTCGTCGCGAGACGACAGGAACTGCGCGACCGCCATCGCGTTTGCCGCGTGCCGTTCCATGCGCAGGTGGAGCGTCTTGAGTCCGCGCAGCACGAGGAAGCAGTCGAATGGCCCGGGCACGCCGCCCATGGCGTTCTGGAGGAAGCGCAGGCGCTCGGCGATCGCCGGGTCGCGGGTGACCGCGATGCCCGAGCACGGTGTCGCTGTGCCCGGCGAGGTACTTGGTCGCGGAATGGAACACGATGTCTGCTCCCAGATCGAGCGGGCGCTGCAGCGCCGGCGAGGCGAACGTGTTGTCCACCACGAGCAGCGGTCGGATCCGCCGAGGCGGCGGAACGTTCCTTGATCGTCCGAGCGGCCGCGCCGATGTCGATGACCTTGAGGAGCGGGTTCGTCGGGGTTTCGAACCACACGAGCCGCGTGCGCTCGGTCAGGGCTTCCCAGAGGGCGTCCGGATCGCCCGCCAGATCGGCGTATCGCGCGTCGATGCCGTTCGGGCGACGCACCTGCTCGAGGTAGCGAAACGTGCCGCCATAGACGTCATCGCCGACGACGACCTCGGACCCAGGCGGGGCGAGTTCGGCGATGGCCGCCGTCGCCGCCGAACCAGAGGCGAAGGCGATCCCCTCGCCGCCACCCTCGAGGATCGCGACAGCACGTTGCAGCCGATCCCGCGTCGGGTTGACCGACCGAGCATAGTCGTACCCGCGACGGGGTCGGTTCGACGCCGTCCTGGGCGAATGTGCTGGTCTGGAAGATCGGCGCCGAAACGGCACCAGTCAACTCGTCCGGCTCGGCGCCGGCGTGGACGGCGAGCGTCTCGAAGGCCAGGTCTCGATGGAGATCGTCAGGTCGCATGCCCGGCATCATCGCACCTGTCCGCACAGCGGCGTCACCCAGAGCCGGCGGGGCGGGAGCGCGTCCCGCGCGTGAACGCCGACGCGAGGAATAATGCTACTATCAGGTCGCACGTTTTAGGTTCCGCAGCCGAGGTCTGTCACCGTGTTCTCCGAGCGTCTTCGAACCTGGAAGATCGTCTTCAATACCGCGAATCTGCCGGAGGGCATGACCTCACCGCCCGACGCGGTGAGCAAGTGGCTGGTGATCACGCGGGCAGCCGTCTTCTCGATGACGGTCACGTCAGGGCTTATCGGCGGCCTGCTGGCCATCGGCGCCGCTCAGTTGACCGGCACGGTGAGCGTGAACTGGGGCCTGCTCGGCCTGGCCATCGTCGGACTCGTTGTCGCACACGCCGCCAACAACATGATCAACGACTACTTCGATCTCGAAGGCGGCGTCGACACGGACGATTACGTCCGGGCTCTCTACGCCCCCCACCCGATCCTCTCCGGCTGGGTCACGAAGCGTCAGCTCGGCGCGGCGATCCTGCTCGCGAACGCCGTGGACCTCGCGATCATGCTGTTCCTGATCTCACAGCGAGGCCCGTTGGTTGCGGCGTTTGCGCTCGGCGGGCTGTTCGTCTCGGTGTTCTACGTGGCTCCGCCGATCCGACTCAAGCACATCGGGCTCGGCGAGCCCGGCGTGTTCATCGTCTGGGGTCCGCTCATGGTTGTCGGGACGTTCTTCATCGCGACCGGCGAGATCCCAGCCTGGGCCTGGGTCGCCTCACTGCCCTACGCCATCCTCGTCACGACCGTGCTCTTCGGCAAGCACATCGACAAGATCGACGCGGACAAGAAGAAGGGCGTCCGCACGATGCCCGTGATTCTCGGCGAACGCCTCGCCCGACAGGTCGCGCAGGTCCTCATGATTGCCTTCTACCCGATCGTGGTCGGGGCGGTCCTGATCGGCTGGATCGGACCGTGGGTCGCCCTCGTGGTGCTCGGGATCCCGCGACTCATGACCACGCTCAAGACCTACTCGAGCCCACGGCCGGAGACCCCGCCGCACAGCTACGTGGGCTGGCCGCTCTGGTTCGTCGGTGCATCGTTCGTGCACACGCGCCGCGCCGGCGGCCTGCTGGTCCTGGGCCTGCTGCTCAACGCGTTCCTGCCGGTGCACCTGCCCTGGCTGTCCTAGGGGGCGCGTCCACACAACGGTCCCCGGCTCGTTGTGCTTCAAGGGACGTTGTTGACACTCGTGATCCCGGGAGTTGATCGACGTGGGTTATCAGACCGAGTCCATCCACGCTCGGTCCCTCACCCGAATCGACAGATCTAATGCATGGCAATGCATGTGTGGCGCGATTCTGATGAACCAGCTCGATCACGGCGGGAGGTCCCGCGCTGACTGCGGCAAACGTCGCTGACCGCGGCGAACGTCGCCGACCGCGGCGAACGTCGCCGACCGCGGCAAACGCGCGCTGGCCCACGGCCCCCAGCGCCTCGGCTAGTAGGTCGGGCGGTCCATGTCGAAGACGAGTTCGAGGCCATCGATCTCGTCCATCTGGGTGCCGGTCTGCCGGAAACCGAGTCGACCGATCAGCGCGAGTGAGGCCTCGTTCCCCGGGCTGACCGACGCTCGGAAGCGGGTGATCCCATGCCGCCGCTGGGCCCAGTCGAACAGCGCCCTGACCGCCTCGATCGTGAAGCCGCGGCGACGGAACTCCGGCTCGATCCGGTAGCCGACCTCCACCCGACCGTGTTCGTCGGGCGGTCCGTGGAAGCCGAGCGAGCCGATGGTCCGCGGGACGCCGCCCGGTTCGGTGATCACCATCGCGCGGCCAAGCCACTCCAGTATGTCCGGATCAACGGCGAGCTGGGCGAGACGCATCGCGAAGAAGTTGTCGAGGTGATCGGCCATGTTCCGTGGCAGCGTCGCCCCGATCTCGCGCTCCGCGGCCTCGTAGTCGCGCGCCCGAAATGCCTCCATGAACGCGACGCTCATGAGCACGAGCTCGAGTCGGTCGGTCCTGATCAGGCGCGGTTCGTCGTCGATTGGGCTGTCGGCATCTCGAGGTGCTCCGGGCGTCGGTTGGCGCGCTTCGCCGATGTCCCTATCCGGCACGGCCGGACCGATGTGCGAGGTATTCGAGGACATCGAGCTTCGTGATGACACCGGCGGGACGATCCTGGCGAACGAGCAGGAGCGCCGGAGCGCCCGCGGAGAGCACGGCGAAGGCCGCGTCGAGCGAGGCCTCGGCGTCGATCGTCGGGAAGGGCTTGTCCATGACCTCGCCGACGGTCCTGCCCACGATCTCCGGGGTCCGATAGGCGCGGTCGAGGAGACCCTGCTCGCTCACCGAGCCGACGATGCCTTCGAGCGCGTCGCCGTCCGCTTCCTGCGAGACCGCGAGCTGGCTGATTCCGAAGCGCTGGAGCGTGTCGATGGCCTCCGCCACGCTGTCGGTCGTCCGCGCGATCACCACGGGCGGAAGGTCGGAGCCCGGGGCTCGGTCGGCGAGCAACCGCCCGACCCGTACGACGGCGCCCGTCGTGGCGAGGAGGCCGTTGGCGCGCATCCATTCATCGTTGTACAGCTTCGAGAGGTACGACCGGCCGCCATCGGGCAGGATCACGACCATGACGGCCCGCTCGGTCGCCTCGCGGCCCATGGCCATGACCCGCCGTGCCTCGTCGAGGGCGGCGACCACGGCGGTTCCGCATGATTCACCGGCGAGGATCCCCTCCTCTCGCGTGATCCGGCGGGCCATGGCGAAGGCGTCACGATCCGAAACCCGGACCCAGCGATCCACGACCGACGGATCGTGCGTCCCAGGCATGAAGTCCTCGCCGACGCCCTCGGTGAGATACGGACGCGCGATGTCGCCGGACAGGACGCTCCCCTCGGGATCTGCACCGATGATCTGGATGTCCGCGTTCCGGGCCTTGAGGTACCGCCCGATGCCCGAGATCGTGCCGCCGGTGCCCGCGCTCGCGACGAGATGGGTGATTCGGCCCTCGGTCTGGTCCCAGAGCTCCGGCCCGGTCGTGCGTTCATGGGCCGCGGGATTCTCGGCATTCCAGTACTGGTCCGGCTTGAACGCGCCCGGGATGTCGCGCGCGAGTCGGGCGGCCACGGAGTAGTACGACTCCGGCGATTCGGGCTCGACGTTGGTCGGGCACAGGACGACCTCGGCGCCGTAGGCCCGCAGGAGTGCCTGCTTCTCCGGGGACTGCTTGTCGGCCATCACGAAGATGCAGCGATAGCCCTTGAGCACAGCCGCGATCGCCAGTCCGTGCCCGGTATTGCCCGAGGTCGGCTCCACGATCGTGCCACCCGGCCGCAGGAGGCCCGCTCGCTCGGCGGCCTCGATCATCGGCAGGCCGATGCGGTCCTTCACGGACCCGCCCGGATTCATCGCCTCGAGCTTGGCGAGGACCAGGGGCTGTTCCTCGACGTGGCCGAGGTCCCGGGTGACCCGGGTCAGGCGAACGAGCGGAGTCCCGCCGACGAGTTCGAGAATCGAATCTGCGTACTGCATCCTCGAAGTGTAGGCGGGCGGCTCACTGGTCGACGCGGGGCGCCCGCGGCGCCGCGGCCGTCAGCCCGGTTGCGCCAATTCCCGGGCGGGGCCGTCCGCGGGCCCATCCGGGCGGCCAGCCGCGTCGTCGTTGATCTCGCCTTCGTCGTCGTCGTCGATCTCGCCTTCGTCGTCGTCGATCTCGCCTTCGGAATCGAGAGAATCATCGGAATCCTCGACGTCGCCGCCGTCAGGCTCGGGCCTGCGGTGCCGATACACGAGCACCAGGAAAGCGCCGAGAGCGAACAGGATCGACATGATCTGGGCCGCGGCGATCCCGCCCACGAACCAGTTGCCGGTCCGAAGGTTCTCCAGCGCGAAACGGACGATCGCGTACCAGATGAAGAAGATCAGGACCTGATCGCCGGCGCGGAGGGGGTACGGCCTGCGGCGAGACAGCCAGATCAGGAACACGGCGCCAATCAATCCCGACACGGACTCGTACAGGAAGAGTGGCTGGAATGCAGTGGTCGCCTCGGGAAAGGTCGAGCACGGGTAGGCGGCCACCCGATGGGCGCAGTCGATCGCGATCCCCCACGGGAGGTCGGTCGGCGGCCCATAGAGCTCCTGGTTGAAGAAGTTCCCCCACCGTCCGACCGCCTGCATCGTGAACAGGGCGGGGGCGACGATGTCGGCCCATACCCAGCCCGAGATGCGGTAGTAGCGGACCAGCCCGATGAACGCGATGACGCCGGTGATCAACCCGCCATACACGCCGAGTCCCGAATATGGCGGGAGCACGATCTTGAGGAGGTCGTCCTGATAGAGCGCCCATTGATCGATGACGTGGTAGAGGCGCCCGCCGATCAAGGCTGCGATTGCGATGACGATCAGCCCGTTGCCGACAATCTCGGGATCCTGGCCGAATCGTTTCGCCTGCCGGACGAGCACCGTGTAGCTGACGAACAGACCGACCGCGTAGGCGATCCCGTACCAGTAGACCGGCAGGGGTCCGAGCTGGAAGGCGATCGGATCGACGAGGACGTTGATCATGGTGTCGGAGTGTACGCGGCTTCTCGTTCACCGTAGACTCGCGCTGATGCGAGACGTCGTGGGCAGCCCGTAGTGGCCGAGTTCCAGTGGTGGCTGCTCCTCGTTGGCCTGGTTGCAGGCGGCGGAATTGTGGCCGTCGTGTATTTCGACGGGACCCGGCGGGACGAGGACGTTGAGGCCATCGAGCTGCCGGCTGAGGCGGCTTGGATCGGCGACAGAATGCTCGCGTGGGGCCGCACGGTGGACGATGGAACGATCGAGCAGATCCTACGGGAGCACGCGGCGTACCTGGCGGAGCCGCCTCCGGATCAGCTCACCGCGAGCGAGGAAGTCGGCGGCGGCTGACGCCCAGGGGACGTCGGCGATACTCGGGTCCTATGCGTCGCGCGGCGGAGCCGGGCGAATTGGGCGGCGCTCGAACGCCGTCGAGAAGACCACGTCGGTTTCCGTCGAGAAGACATGCCGCGTGGTTTGTACGGCTCGGATCACCCGCTCGAGATCGTGGGTGTCGCGTGCACGGACCTTGAGCAGGTAGTCCGCCTCGCCCGTGATGTGATGGCAGGCCTCGATCTCCGGGATCGCGGCGAAATCGCCGGTCAGGTCCGTCGCGACGGTCCCGGGCGCCTGGGTCACCCAGGTAAACGCTAGGATCGCGAGGCCGATCGCCTCCGCGGAAACGCGGACCGTGTAGCCGGCAATGATCCCGCGAGCTTCGAGCTTCTTGACGCGCTCATGGGCGGCCGGGCCACTGATCCCGACCGCGGCACCCAGCTCTGCGTATGGCCGCCGCCCGTCCTGCTGCAGCAACTCCAGCAGTCCCGCGTCGATTCGATCCAGCGCTGGTTTGTCGGTCATCGCCTAACTCCCATAAGCAACGGCGCTTGCATGCCTAACCTGATTAGGCTATCATGGCCACATAGGCACATTCCGGTGTCGGGCCCGCCGCTCAGGCGGGATCGAGCGGGCAACCGCTGATCCAACGGCATACGGAGATATCGCAGGTACCAGTCATGCTCGCAACCTCCGGCTTCGGAATCCTCGCCCTGTTCTCGCTGCTCAGCACCCTGTTGGGTGAGGAGCGCCGCCAGTCGGGATCCGACAATCACATGGCCCACTTCTACGGTCGCTGGATCCGCTGATCCGGCACCGCCCTTGGGCGTGTCCCCGTCCGCATCTTGCGAAGGCCTCCGGTAAACCGGAGGCCTTCTTCGTTGTCTCAGGATCAGGGTGCGTCCGGCGGCTCGGTGTCGGGCAGGCCTCTACTCGGTTCGGCATCGGCGCGGGGTTCGGCATCGGCGCGGGGCTGGGCGATCGGCTCGATGAACTCGGGCGCGGCCGCGCGCCACGCCGCGTCCGCCTCGGCCGGGTCGGGGCCGATCGATACCGAACCCACCAGCGTCAAACCGCCGATCACGATCCCCACGCCGCCGCCGAGCGCGAGCGGCCAGTGCCACCAGAACACGGTGTACGCAGCGATGCCGATACCGACGCCAAGCGCGACGATCAGAGCCCTGAAGTCCGGCATCGTCAGCCCACCACCGATACGCCGATGGCGCTTCCGACCAGGTACGTGACCACCGACGCGGCGGCTCCGATGGCGACCTGTCGGGCGCCGCTGAACAGGAGGCTTCGCCCAGTCAGCAAGGACACGCCCGCGCCGACGACGAACAGCGCCATCAGCGATGCGGCGGCAGCGGCCACGAAAGCGCCGAACCCCGAACCGAAGAGGTACGGAATCACGGGCACTGACGCCCCGACGGCGAAGGCGACGAACGAGCCGAAGGCCGCACCCCACGGCGACCCAAGTTCGTCTGGATCTAGGCCGAGTTCCTCGCGCACCAAGGTATCCAGGGCATGTTCCGGGTCCGAGAACATGCGGCGGGCGATGGTGCGTGCCTCGTCGGGCGTGAAGCCCTTGGCCTGATAGACCGCCGCAAGTTCGGCCTCCTCCTCCTCGGGCATCGCCTCCAACTCCGCCCGCTCGAGGGCGATCTGGCGCTCGAACAGCTCCCGCTGCGACTGCATCGAGATGTATTCGCCCGCGGCCATCGAGAAGGCCCCGGCCAGGAGACCCGCGACTCCCGCAAGCAGAACGAAACTCCCCGCTCCGATCGCCTCGTTGGCGCCCGCCACGCCCATCACCAGGGCGAGATTCGAGACCAGCCCATCCGATACGCCGAAGATGACGGCGCGGAGGGTGCCGGATCGACTCGCTCGATGCCAGCGCTCGCGCGCGGCGATCTGCCCGGGCTCGGTCACTTCCCGCGACATCGCGGCATGCTCACCGGCGCCGGCCGTCACCGCGGCACGAGCATCGACAGCGACGGCACGTACGGCGGCATCGGCGCGCCGTAGGCCGCTCGGTCGGGCCTCGGCGGCGCCCGGCGTGGCCTCTCGCGCAAGGGTCAGGGACTTCCAGATCTCGGCATGTTCCCGCTCGTCGGCAGCAATCGCCTCCACCTCGGGCGTGGATTGCGTCATGTAGGTCTCGACCTCGTCACCTTCCAGCGCCTGGACGAGCTCGCGGACGGCATGGGTCCCGAAGAGCCGCGCGATGGCGATGATCGCGCGCACGCGGAACCGGGGACCGCCGGGTTCGGGGACGGTGGCACCGAGTTCGGTGAGCCGGCGAGCCCAGATGTCGGCGTGTCGGCGTTCGTTGTCCGCGATCCTGCCGAATGCCGCCGCCCGGGCCGGATCTCGCTCGATCCTCGCCAGGGCAACGTAGAGCTGGACGGCGTCGCGCTCCAGCTTGAGGTTGTCGAGGCTCTGGACGAGGTCGATGGAAGTCACGCCGCAAGCGTAGCCGCAAGCGGGCGCCTTGGGAGTCCCGGGCCGCCCCCGGGACGCGGGGGTGCGGCGAGCCGGTCCCGGGCCCTCCAGTCGGGTGCCCGCGCGGGACAGGTGCGCACCGGTGTGGAAGCCAGTCCGGGGCCCGGCGCGGGCGCTACACTCCGGCGATGGACGGACCGCTGCTCCCGCCGCTCCGGTGGTTGTCGGCCGCGGATGTGGTCGAGGCGATGCCGTCGATAGAGGAACGGCTCGCGCTGGCCGAGCAGACGATGATCGCGTTGGCGACGCCTGATGGGTCCGAGCTCCCGCCCAAGATCGCGATCCATCCCCGGCCCGACGCGTCCTCGTCCACGCCATGCCGGCGATGCTCCGTGGCAGGGACCTGTTCGGCGATCTCATCGGCATGAAGTGGGTCGCGGGCTTCGCCGGCAATCCGGAGATCGGGCTGCCGGCGATCAGCGCCCTCGTGATCCTCAATGACCCCGCCACCGGGATCCCGGTCGCGATCATGGACGGCGGGCCCATCACCGCCCAGCGCACGGCGGCCGTTTCCGGGATCGCGCTCCGTCGGTATGGGCCATTGGTCGAGGGGCGTCCGGTCCGCGCGACGATGATCGGAGCCGGCGTCCAGGGCTTCTCCCACCTGCCGGTTCTCGGCCACGTGCTTCCAGGCGTCGAGCTCCACCTGTTCGACCGAGACCCCGCCCGGACCGAGACTCTAGCCTGCGGCGGCGCGTTCAACGGCGACGATCGGCTCCGTCGACGACACACGCGTCCCCACGCGACGCGATCAAGGGTTCGGATGTCGTCATCACGGCCGCGGCGTTCGGGCCACCCGCCGAGCGCCAGCGGATGACCAACGACTGGCTGAGCCCAGGCGCGACGGTGGTCCCGATCGACTACGCGACCTACTGCGCCGCCGAAGTCGCGCGAGATGCCGCCCTCTTCCTGGTGGACCAGCGCGAGCAGTTCCTGGCCAACCGCGACGTCGGCAACTTCGACGATTACCCGGACCCGCGGGCGACCCTCGGGGAGGCGATCATCAACCGGACGCCACGACCGGCCGGGTCGAGTCGTCATCACCTCACTCGGGGTCGGCCTGTCCGACGTTGTGTTCGCCGAGTCCATCCTTCGAAGCGCCGCACGCCGCGGGCCTGGGCATGGAGCTGCCGCGCTGACCGACAGCCGCTCAAGGAGATAGCCGTGCGCGTCCTGGGTTGGGTCGTGAAGGGCCTGGTGGCCGTCGTGGTCGTGGCGGTGATCGGGGTCGTGGCGCTCCTCGGCGCCGTCACCGGGCGAGGCTTGGCGCAGACGAGCGGCGCCATCCGCGTTCCGGGGCTGTACGCGAACGCCGCGATCGGGAGGGACGAGCACGGCATTCTCGAGATCGTGGCCGAGAACCCCCATGACCTGTTCATTGCCCAGGGCTACGCGCACGCGCAGGAGCGCATGTGGCAGATGGAGGTCTGGCGACATATCGGCAGCGGCCGGCTATCCGAGCTCTTTGGCTCGGTCAGCCTCAAGCAGGATCGGTTCATTCGAACCATCGGCTGGCGTCAGGCGGCCCAGGTGGACCTGGACGCGATGCCCGAAGATGCGCGGCTCGCCCTCCAGTGGTACGCGGACGGCGTCAACGCCTGGATTGCCGACCAGCACGGGTCCTTCTCGCTGGCCTCCGTCGTCACCGGCCTGAGAACCGGTACCGGCGGTCTCGGCGGGTATGTCCCCGAGCCGTGGACGCCGCTGGATTCCGCCACGTGGGGCAAGGTCCAGTCCTTCAACCTCGGTGGGAACATGGACGGCGAGATCTTCCGCCTCCTCGCGGACGCGCAGCTCGGCGATCCCGCGCTCACGGATTCGCTCTTCCCGGACTACGCGGCCGACGCGCCGGTCATCACGCCGTCCGGGCTGGAGGGTTCCGGCGGCGCCGGGGCGCCCGCCGCGGCTGCCGGCCCGGTGAATTCGGCCGGTTCGGCGACGGCGGCCGCGATGGCCAGCGCCGAGGGCCGTGCAGAAAGCGTCCCCGGAGTGCTGAGCCGGGATGTCGTCAACGGGTGGGCGGACGTCGCCGCCGCGGGTGCCTCGATCCTCGCCCTCGCGGGCCTCGACGGCGCCTCCGGACTGGTCGGCGACCATGGGATCGGCTCGAACAACTGGGTCGTGTCGGGGTCGAAGTCGGCATCCGGCGGCGCTCTCCTCGCCAACGATCCCCACCTCGGCTTCTCGGAACCGTCCGTCTGGATCATGAACGGGCTGCACTGCCGCGAGGTCACCGCGGCCTGCCCGTACGACGTCGCCGGTGTCTCCTTTCCGGGCGTGCCGGGCGTGATCCTGGGGCACAACGCGCGGATCGCATGGGGCGCCACCAACGTCGCGCCCGATGTTCAGGACCTGTTCCGCGAGACGGTTGACCCGAACGATCCGACCCGCTACCTGTACAAGGGCGGTTCAAGTCCGTTCGAGACCCGGACCGAGACCATCAAGGTGTCCGGCGGCGTCCCGGAAACGATCACCGTCCGCTCCACGATCCATGGGCCGATCCTGAATGACGTCGACGAGCGCCTGGCAGACCAGGAACCCCTCGCGCTCCAGTGGACGGCGCTAACGGAGCCGGACGGGGCCTTCTCCGCGCTGTTCCACCTGAACACCGCGGCCAACTTCACGGACTTCCGGGAGGCGTTGCGCGCCTACGGTTCCCCGAGCCAGAACATCGTCTACGCGGATGTCGATGGCCACATCGGCTACCAGCTGCCGGGCCTGATCCCCATTCGATCCGGCGATCAGACCGGCCACCGGATCCGCGATGGCGCCTCGGGCGCCGAGGACTGGACCGGCTACATCCCGTTGGACGACTTGCCGTGGCAATACGACCCACCCGGCGGCATCATCGTCTCGGCCAACAACGCGGCCGTCGACGGGACCTACCCGTATTTCATCAGCGATGACTGGGATCCCGGCTACCGCGCCCAGCGGATCACGGACCTCCTGGCGGCGAAGGCCGGCACGCTCACGGCGGGCGACTTCGGTCCCGTGCAGATGGACACCTACCTCCTGCGCGCCGACACGGTGGTGCCGCTCCTCGCGGAGGCACGACCGGCGACCCCCGATGGCCGCCTCGTCCTGGATCGAATTCGCTCGTGGGATCGCACGTGCGGGGCCGATTCGCAGGGCTGCGCGGCCTATGTCGCCGCGGAGTTCATCCTGACCCGAGCCATCTTCGACGACGAACTCGGGCCGGTGGCGAAGGACTATGTCGGGACGACCGACTCGTGGCAGGGCCTGATCGGCGTGCTGCGGGACTCCCGGAGCGCGTGGTGGGATGACGCGACCACGGCGGCGATCGAGCGACCGAAGGACATCCTGTCGGCGGCACTCGATCGAACCGGTGCCGAGCTCCGCGCGGACGTCGGCCAGCCGTCGCGCTGGGTCTGGGGTCGGATCCACCATGTGAACTTCCAGGAGCAGACGCTCGGGGTGTCCGGGATCGGGCCGCTCGCGTGGTACTACAACTCAGGCGCTCGGGCCGTGGGCGGTGCCGCGGGTGCCGTGCAGAACAACTACTACCGCGCCTGGAGGGCATACCCGGATCCGAGGGATTCGTCATTCAAGCCCGTCGGCCTGGAGGCACTGTTCAACGTGTCGAATGGGCCGTCGTACCGCCTGACCATCGACATGTCGGACCTCGATGGGGCTCGGATCATCACGACCACCGGCCAGAGCGGCAACCCCTTCGATCGCCATTACGGCGATCTCATCGACCTCTGGTCAACGGGTCAGACGATTCCGCTGCCCTTCAGCTCGGATGCCGCCGGGCAATCCATCGTGACGACCCTGACGCTCATGCCGTAGTCGGGGGGTTCGGTGTCGGCGGTTCGGCGGCGTGCGATCGACGGACGATCGGGCCGTAGTCGGAGGTCCCGCGGCGCCCCGCTACTCGTTGACGAGCAGTGGCCCGTCCGGCACATCGATCAGGATGCGGCCATCCTCGATCACCACGTCGTAGATCGCGAGTGGCAACTCGGCCGGGGGGTCGAGGGCCTCGCCGTCGCCGAGATCGAATTGAGAAAGATGGAGCGCGCAGGTGATCGTCCCGACGGGCTCGCCACCCGGTCCCGGGGATCCCCCACCGGTCAGGAAGCCCTTGTCGAGTTCGAAGTACTCGTGCGTGCAGATGCCCTGAAAGGCGCGGACGACCCCGCCGCTGTTCACGACGACCACCTGGTCCGTGCCATCCACCCAGGCCATCTGCATCGTCCCATCGGGGAGATCGGCCAGGGCGAGGAGATCGACGCGGCGCATCGAGGCGTCGCTCGTCAAGCGGCGGCCCCATTTGAGCCGGTGGTATCGGCGCCGCTGCCGGCTGCCCACTTCTCCTCCAGGAGCTCCCGCAGGCGATCCTGGGTCGCCTTCGAGCGGTACGCGGGCAACAACCGGTTCCAGGAAGCCGAGGACGATGAACTTGCGCGCATCGTCCGGGGAGATGCCGCGCGATTCGAGGTAGAAGATCTGGGCCTCGTCGATCGGGCCCACCGACGACGCGTGCATCGCCCGTCGGCAATCGGGCTGGTCGATCTCGAGCGACGGGATGGCAACCGCGCGGGTCGCCTTCGACAGGTTCATCCCGAACTCGCCGAGATACGAGTCGGTACCCACCGCCGACTTCTCGATCGTGATCATGCCCTTCATGTAGGAGCGAGCCCGATCCATGAGGGCGCCCTTCGACAGGAGATTTCCGGTCGTGTCGCGGCCAAGATGCGTCGTGTAGCTCGTCAGGTCGAAAAACTGCTCCTCGGTCCCGAACACGATCTCGACCTGCTCGACAGAGCTGCGGTCGCCTTCGAGGCGATTGTCGACCCGCGATCGAACGAGGCGACCACCGACCTGGGCCATCGCCCAGTGGAGTGCCGCTCCCTCGCCGATGCGTGCGCGGCGATGCTGGAAGGCGATCTCACGAGGCCCGAAGGCCTGGATCGAGGCGAAGGACAGGCGAGCATCCGTCCCGAGGACGACCTCGGTCGTCCCGTGAAAGAACGACTGGGGAACGATCTGGCCTTCCGCGCACACGACCTCCGCGCCGGATGGAACCTGCTCCTCGACGACAGAGGCGGAAGCGCCTGCTCCCAGTTGGACGATCGTCCGGCTCACGAGTGCGCGATCCGGAGCGCCGGCCCGCCAGCGGATCACGATGGGATCACTGACCTGGACCCCGGCGGAGACCTCGAGGTGCCGACCATGGCTCCAGAAGCCGCGGGCGAGCATCGCCAGCTTCTCATCCGTCGGGAGCGTTGAACCGCCTTCCAGCGCCGCCCGGTAGCCGCCCGGATCGCGCTCGAACCACTGCCCGAACGTTTCGAGGTGGACGCCGTCGGGAAGCGTCAGGTCGACGAGGTCGTCGCCCAGGCCGGCCGGTGCGTCCGTGACGTACGGGTCGGCATCGGCAAGGTCGGCGGAGCGGAGGTCGAGATAGGTCGTGTAGAGCTGATTTGGCTCGATCGGGAGCGCATCGAAGGCGGCGGCGGCGGCGTGGCGCTCATCTCGAAGCCAGTCCGGTTCCCGGCGCGCCGCGACCAGGCGGTCGACGAGCTCGGGTGTGGCAAAGCTGAACGGCAGCTCCGAGGGTGATCGTCGCCGGGCGCGCGGCGGCCGGGCGGTGCCGGAGTCCGTGGCGGGCACGTCCCCGGGCACGATGGTGACCTCTGGCGTCACCCGAGCGATCCCTCCATCTCGAGTTTCACGAGACGGTTGAACTCGATGGCGTACTCCATCGGCAGTTCCTTGGTGAAGACCTCGAGGAAGCCCTGGACGATGAGGTTCTGGGCCTCGTTCTCGGTCAGGCCGCGGCTCATCAGGTAGAAGACCTGGTCGGCGCTGATCTTGCCGACGGTGGCCTCGTGGGTCATCGTCGTGTCGTCTTCCTGGATGTCGATGTACGGGTAGGTGTCGCTGCGGCTGTTGTCGTCGAGCATCAGCGCGTCGCAGCGGACGCTCGCCACGACGTTCGTGGCGCCCGGCGAGACCTTGAGCTGGCCGCGATAGGTCGCCCGGCCGCCGTCCTTGCAGACCGACTTCGAGACGATCCGCGAGCGGGTGTTCGGGCGCGAGGTGGACGGCCTTGGCGCCGGTGTCCTGGTGCTGGCCCTTGCCGGCGACCGCGACGCTGATGATGTCGGCCGCTGGCGCCCTCGCCGCGCAGGTAGATCGCCGGGAACTTGACCGTCTTGCGCGAGCCCGTGTTGGCGTCGATCCACTCGACCGTGGAGTCCTCGTAGGCGTGGGCGCGCTTGGTCACGAGGTTGTAGACGTCGTTCGACCAGTTCTGGATCGTCGTGTAGCGGACCTTCGAGCCCGGCAGGGCGACGACCTCGACGACCGCGACGTGGAGCGAGTCGGTCGCGTAGATCGGGGCCGTGCAGCCCTCGATGTAGTGGACCTTGGCGCCCTCGTCGACGACGATCAGCGTCCGCTCGAACTGGCCGGTGTTCTCGCCGTTGATCCGGAAATAGGCCTGGAGCGGGAGCGGGACCTCGACGCCCTTCGGCACGTAGACGAACGAGCCGCCCGACCAGACCGCGCCGTTGAGCGCGGAGAACTTGTTGTCCTCGGCGGGCACGACGGTCGCCGAAGTACTTGCGGAAGATCTCCGGGTATTCGATGAGCGCCTGGTCCGTGCCCATGAACACGACGCCGAGCTTGGTCAGCTCCTCCTTGACCGAGTGGTAGACGACCTCGGAGTCGTACTGGGCGCCGACGCCGGCCAGGAACTTGCGCTCCGCCTCGGGGATGCCGAGCCGCTCGAACGTCGCCTTGATCTGCTCGGGGACGTCGTCCCACGACTTCTCTTCGCGCTCGGACGGCTTGCGGTAGTAGACGATCTTGTCGAAGTCGATCTTGTCGAGGCCGTCGGTCCAGGTCGGCATCGGCGCGCTTCAGGAAGTGCTCGTAGGCGCGCAGGCGGTACTGGAGCATCCAGTCCGGCTCGTTCTTGAACCGCGCTGATCTCCTCGACCGTGTCGCGCGTGAGCCCGCGCTTCGTCTCCGCGAGGTAGACGATGTCGTCGTGGAAGGCGAACTGGTCGCGGTGGTCGGTGACGATCTCGCGGGTGGCGGTCATCAGGTCTCCGGCTGCTTCCGGTGGCTTCGGACGGGTCGGCCGTCGCCACGTCCTGGCGCCGGTCATCTAATCCCGAGTCAGATTATCGGGATTAAGACCTGAAGCGTCAACGATGCCTAGAAGAAGGTCGTGCAGCGGGGCGAATGGAGGGTGCGGAACAACGCCTCCGCCTCCGCCATGGCGCCGGACCGGTGCTCATCGAACCCGTGCGTGACCGCAGCAAGCCGCAGCCGTGTGCCGCCCAGGTAGGCGGCGCCGATCGCACCGACGTGGACGGTCAGATCCGGCTCGCGGGTCGTCGGGGCGCAGGTCGCCCCCTCTGGGCTCGCATCCAGATGGACGCGCCTCGGCTTGTCTGGCTGCTCCGGATCGACCACCTCGAGCACGAGATCGCCGCTTCGCTCGTAGTTCGCGCGCCGAGGGCGCGCGGAACATCCAGCAGGTTGACCCACAGGCCATCCCCCACGCCGGACATTTCGGCAGCGCGACTGTTGGTCAACAGCCAGGGCAACCGATCGTCCGGCGAGCCTGAGCCGTCCACGACCTTCGTCACGAGGTCGGTGTCGGCCAGGAAGCGCCAGATCGCGTCGTGCGCGGCATCGCTGAGCGCCACGAGGTCATCGACGTTGATGACGGCCTGTGGCTGGCCGTGATCCCACTTCGAATCCGCGGAATAGCGAACGTATCCGTCGGGCTCGCCGTTGTCGTCCCGGTGGATCGCAACCCAGCCCTTCCAGGGCGGGTTCCAGGCAAATTCGATCAGCCCGAGGGCGCGGCCGAAGTGATCGTCGCGGCGGCGGAGCTCCCCGACCTGCGCGCGCCGATAGCGTTCGTGGAGGAGCTGGATGAGGTCGCGGGTCTGTTCGTTGACCGGGAGGAGGTCCATCCCCGTGGCGGCTGGGGTCAGGAACTTCGTCCGCAGGACGTCGAGCGTCCAGGTGCATTTTCGAACTGCGGGCCCATACCCGAAGCGTCCATAGATGCCGGTCTCGGCGGTGTACAGCATGGAGATTGGCTCCCCGCGCTCGCGGGTCGCCGCATGCTCGGCGGCGATCATCGACCGGAGCAGGCCGCGGCGCCGATGCGTGGAACGTACCGAGACGGCCGATACCCCCGAGGCCGGGAGGTGCGCCCCACCCGGAACGGTGAGCTCCGTCGCCCACGTGCGGAGCGTGCCGACGACCGGCCCATCGACCGCGGCCCAGACGCGCTCGAAGTCCCACAGCGGCTGCACTTGCGTGGCCATCAATGCGGCGTCCGGGCGATCCAGGAAGGCGGTGGTCACGCATTCGAACCATGACGTCAGGTCATCCTGTCGGGCACGTCGGATGTCAAGGGGCATGGTGCGACTCTAGCGCGCCGACAGGGTGGGCGCCACGGGACGCCGTGCTGTGCGACGATGCCGGAAATGATCGATCTCACGAGTCAGGCCTGGCAGGTCGGCAACGCGTCCGCCGGCCGATGACGCGCCGGGTCAGCGCCGGGGTCCTGCTGTACCGCGAGCGCGCGGGGCTGATCCAAGTCTTGCTCGGGCATCCGGGCGGGCCGTTCTTCGCGAAGCGCAACCATGGGCACTGGACGGTGCCGAAGGGCGAGGTCGCGGACGGCGACGACCTCATTGCGACTGCCTATCGAGAGTTCGCCGAGGAGACCGGGCATGCCGTGACCACGGTGGTCCTCGAGCCCGCCGCGGCCCCGATCGATCTGGGCTTCGTCATCCAGGCGAGCGGCAAGCGGGTTTTCTGCTGGGCACTCGAGGGGGACCTGGACCCCAGGGACGCGATGTCGAACACCTTCGAGATGCCATGGCCGCCGGGCAGCGGGCGCCTGGGGACGTTCCCGGAGATCGACCGCGTCGCCTGGTTCTCGCTCAGCGATGCGCGCCGCCATGCCAATCGATCCCAGTCCGAATTCATCGACCGCCTCGCGGAGGCCCTCGCGGCCGGCTCGAGCAAAGGACGACCCGATCCGGCAAGGCCGCGCTGGAGTTCCGGGTGCGCCAATCATGGTCAACCATGGGACGATGGACCGATACATCACCCCGAGCGCCCCGGAGGTTGCAGATCATGGCCGAGACACAACACGCCAGCGTCACCTGGAAGGGCGACCTGCTCACGGGCGCCGGGACCATCGACTACGTTTCGAGCGGCGTCTTCTCGCGAATGCCGGTCTCGTGGGCCGCGCGGACGGGCGCCCACAATGGCAAGACGTCGCCCGAGGAGCTGCTAGCGGCCGCCCACGCGAGCTGCTTCTCGATGGCGTTCTCGGCGCGCCTCGCCAAGAACGGCACCCCCGCAACGAAGCTCAGTGTCCGGGCCGAGTGTGCTCTTCGACAACGCGACGCGGCGGCTGGAAGGTCACCACGAGCACGATCACGGTCGTGGGCGACGTCCCCGGCATCGACCTGGCGGCATTCACCGCGATCGCCGAGGACGCCAAGGAGAACTGCCCGATCTCGATCGCGTTGAAGGGCAACGTGGACCTCCGCGTCGAGGCATCGCTGGCCTCCTAGGCCGCAGGTACCGGCGAGTCGCGCCTAGCGGACGCTGAACGAACCCCTTGCCGACAACTCGCCGTTGACCAGGAAGGTCATTTCAAAGTTGCCGTGCGGCAGCGCGGTGAGGACCACATCCGAGCCGACACAGTCGGCGTCGGAGTCGAAGCTTTCGTCAGCTGACCCGACGAGCGTGCCGTCGAGCCGAAGCTCAACGGTGATCACGTCGGTCTCGTCGGTCGCGTGCGAGAAGGTGGCGACATAGGCGATCGTGTCCGCCGAGCTGAAGGTGCTGGAGCGCCCGGTGATCGAGCAGGCGGAAAGATCCATGCTCGAGCCAAACTCGACTTCGCCTCGTGGTACGGACCCCACGACTCCGTCTCCGGACACGCTCCGCACGGCGCTGACTCCCCCCACGACTCCACCGACCGCAGACATCGCAATGGCCGCACCGAGCATTGCGCGCGCCAGGCGTCCCATCCCCTTTCGGGTACTCGGCTCCCGTACCTCCCCCCGCAACTGGTTGGCGACGACCCCGGGGCCAGACGTGTCTTCCGATCCCGAGGGCGCGGCCTCATCGATCGAGGTCGCTGCCGAGGGCGACTGGTTGCCGGCCAACTGCCTGTACAGGACCACGAGGGTGATCGGCCAGATCGGCGCCAGGAGTGAGAACGCCACCGCCCCGAGCGCTCCCGCCAGACTCTCCGGGATCGCCTGAAGGTAGGGAAGGAATACGAGGCCAACCGACGGTATGGTCAGGACGCCAACGGTGAGTAGGGTCGCGATGATCCGCGCCGAAACGCCAGCCTCGCGCGTCAGGGCGCGGCTCGCATCAAGGGCTGGATTCACCCGCATCCCGTCCAGCGTCACGGCCACGGCGGCGAGCAAAAGGCGCGTCGCGATCCATGCAACGAGGAGGACGGTGAGGATCGTTATCGTCACCGCGGGCGCCAGGAGACCGCCACCAATCATGGCCAGCGCCACGAGGACGTACAAGATCAACGGGATCGACACGAGAATGCCCACGACGATGTCGGTGATCAGGATCCGAGGGAGGCGACCGAGGGCCTGCCGCATGGCCGAAACCAGACTCCGATGGGCCGGTCGTGCGTCGACGAGAACCATCGCGCTGGCTGCGCCGAACGCACCGATCAACGAAGTCAGGAAGTTGTTCCCTGAGCCGGTCGGCAGGACGAAGATGACGATCTGGGGAATGGTGACCACCGCGATGAGCCGCAGCGGATCGGCGGCATACCGAGAAAAGGCCTCGCCGATCACGGAGCGGATCGAGAACGCCGGCTTCATCGCCACCCACCGCTTGGGTTCGAGCGGTGGAGGCATGGGTGGGGCCTCGATCACGTCCAGCGCCTCAGTGTCCGGCGCGTCCTGATCCGGCCCGTCGGCGTCCACCGCGTCAGTGTCCAGATCATCGCTGTGCCGCACCCGTTGCCTCCAGGTCCGCTCCGACATCGGATCGCGAAGGGCAGCGACGCAGGGCGGCGCGGCGGATCTTCGGTCGTAGCGTGATCCGGCCGTCGGTGGATTACAACCCCTGATTGAGGGTCAGGATGCGCCGCGGGTTCGCGAACGTGAGTTGATCGATCTCCGCGGCGGACACGCCGCGGTCGCGAAGCCGCGGGAGGAACGGATCCTGGAGGTACGTGTAGCCGTTGCCAGCGTAGTGCTGGAGCTGCGAGTTGTGGCAGACGTCCTGACTGAGGAAGATCCGATCAGCGTGCCCGCGGGAGAGGAGTTCCAGCAGCAGGTCGATGACGCGCGGTTCGCCGTGGCGCTCCTGCGGGTGAACGTCATCCCGAGAAAATCGAATTCGATGCTGGCGCCTCGTCGAATGATCTCGAGGTAGTGGTCCAGGCTCGGTACGAATCGGCGTGACCGATGACCACCCCGGGACAGGTCGGCGCCCTCGGCATCGAAGACCGCCAGCTGGGCGAGGCCGACGTCACTCATCACGGCATGCGTGGTGATGGCCAGCCCAGTGCGGATGGATGCCCGGGCGACCGCCCGGTGGACCCGCTCTTCCTGGGCGGAGAGCCAGGGCTTGTCCGTCCCGATCTCACCGATGATCCCGGGGCGAACGGGTGCGCCTGCCCCGTCGACCTCGATTCCCTCCTCCGCCTCGCGGACGAGCTCGTCGGCCAGGTCGTCGACGCTGCGCCGATCGATGAGCGCCTCGGCCGGGTAGTAGGCCTCGCGATACCAGCCGCAACCCATCACGACGTTGAGGCCCGTGCCGCGGGCGATCGCGACCAGCCAGCCGGGATCGCGACCCACGCCGGGCAGCGTGACGTCCACCAGCGTTGATCCGCCGGCTGCCCGGAAGCGCGCGAGTTCAGCCGTGATGATCGGTTCGTCCCAGGTCAGCTCCCAGTAGTCCCAGCGGTTGGGGATCTGCCAGAGCGTGATGGCTGTGTGCTCGTGGGGCAGCGTGAACCCAAGGGTCGAGGGGTCGACCGGTCCGAGGACCGTCTGAACGCGAGGAGCCTGCGCCGACGACATCGCGGCCGAGTCTACGCCGCCGAACCGCGCTCGCGTGGCACGGCGGACCCACGGCCGACCACGGAAAATGGCCGTGCGGCAACCTCGGGCACGGCCGGCCGGGCTTCGTTCGCGGCCCCGGCGAGGACCAGGGCGAGGATCTCGCGGGCCTGTCGCTCAGCTTCCATGCGACGGAACGCCGGCCCCTCCTCGGCCCGCACGAGGAGCATCCCATCGAGCAAGGCGATGTAGGCACGAGCGGTGGCCGTCGCATCCATCCAGCGCGGGAGCTCCCCGCGGGCGATGCCCTCCTCCAGCAGGAAGGTGCCAGCCATCACGAGCTGGGCGCGCCGCCGCTGGAGCATCTCGCGTGCGGCTGGCTCCGCGTCCGCCTGCGCCCAGGCCTGGACCAGGAAGTCCGCATCGCCGGGTCCGGCAGGGCTCTCCTCGGCGCTGTCGAAGTAGAACCCGACGGCGATCGCGAGTCGCTCGGCGACCGTCTGTCCCGCGGCGAGCCTCGCGGCCAATTCCCCGAGACCGCGCCCCGATGCCATGTCGCAGGTCGCGAGGAAGAGGTCCTCCTTGCCCTTGAAATACGTGTAGATCGCGCCGACCGACAGGCCGCATTCATTCACGACGTCCTGGATCGTAGCCCGGTGAAAGCCACGCTCACCGAATACGCGCAGGGCGGCGCCGACAATGCGCTCCCGGACTTCCTGTCCGTGGGCAGGCGTTACCCTTGGCATCGAAACGGCTCACTAATGGCGAACATATCTTCTCCATCGTAATACGCCCGTGCGACTCGCCGCAACCGGGCGAGTTTGACAACAAGAATGATCGTTCTCTATTGTTCGCCCATCAAGCTCGTCAGGAGCGCCTGCGGGTGCCGCCCACGCCACGGAAGGGATGCGCAAAATGTTCGGCCGCTGGGGTGCGTTCGTCTATCGACGGCGCCGCTTCGTCCTCCTCTTCATGCTCGTTGTCGCGGGCGCGGCTGCGCCACTCGCGGCCGGGACCGCCGGTCAACTCTCGTCGGGCGGGTGGCTGGACAAGGATTTGGAATCGGCCCGTGTTTCCCAGCGGCTCGAAGCCGAATTCGGGGGCGGCGAAAGTGCCTTCATCGCGGTATTTCGCGCTGACGCAGGCGGTGGCGATGCCCGTTCTGCCGATTTCCAGGCCGCGATTGCAACGACGCTGGCGGGCCTCGAGGGAGATTTGCGCGTCAGCGCCATCACGGGTTACGCGCAGACTTTCGACGATCGATTCCTCAGCATCGCGGGCGACAAGACGTACGTGGTGATCGGGTTGAACATGACCGACGACAAGTCGGTTGAGGCCGTCGACGACATCGAGGCACTGCTGGCGCCGCCGGCCGGCTACTCCGTCGCGTTGACCGGCTTCGGGCCGGTCCAGAGGGACTCCGCGGAACTCTCGGAGCGGGACCTCGTCCGCGCCGAGACGGTCTCGCTGCCGATCGCGGCTCTCGTCCTCATCCTCGTCTTCGCGTCGATCGTGGCCGCCGGGATGCCCCTGGTCGTGGCGGCGCTCGCGATCCCGACCTCGCTGGCGATCATCAGCCTCCTGGCCCGCGAGACCGAGATGAGCATCTACGTCCTGAATATCGCGACGATGCTGGGTCTCGCGCTCGCGATCGACTACTCGCTGTTCATCACGAGTCGATTCCGCGAGGAACTGGGTCGCGGCCGGGCCACCGAACAGGCGGTGAGGATCGCCGTCGCTACGGCCGGCAAGGCGGTCGTCTTCTCGTGGCATCGCCGTGGCCATCGGCCTGTCGGGCCTCCTGTGGTTCAAGGCGACGGCCCTGAGTTCGATCGGGCTCGGCGGGGCAGTCGTCGTCCTGAGCTCGGTCGTCTTCTCCATGACCTTCCTGCCGGCGGTCCTCGGCGTCCTCGGGCCGCGCGTGAACGCATTGTCAACGCGACCGCTGCTGCGTCGGCTTGGGCTCGCCGGCGACAGCGCAGCGCTTCGTGAATCACGCTGGGAGCGGGTCGCCCACGCGGTCATGCGACGCCCGATCGCGGTGCTCGCGCCGGTACTCGTCGTGTTGTTCATCGCCGGTTCGCCGTTCTTCCGCCTGCAGCAGGGCGTTCCCGACGCGAGCATCTTCCCGGCCGGAATCGCGAGCCGGGACGCGTGGGTCAGCCTGATGAGCGATTTCCGGCCAGGGGAGACATCGCCGATCACGATCCTCGTCGATACCGTGAGCGATCCGACGGACGCCGCCACCATCCAGACCGTCATCGACTACGCGGCGACCGTCGATGCGATCGAGGGGATCGATCGGGTTGAAGGGCCCTTCTCCCTGACCGACCCGGCCACCGGGGCGGCACTCTCCGCCGACCAGATGGCGCAGTTGTATGCCGCACCGGCAGGATCCCTGCCCCCTGAACTCGAAGCCGGACTCGCGGCGCTCAGATCCGCCTACATCCGGGACGGACTGGTTCGCCTCGACGCCATCAGCCCGCTCGAGCCGGCGATCCCGGCCGGCACCGCCGTCGTCCCGAAGGTTCGCGCCATCGACGCCCCTGACGGCGTCAGCGCGATCGCAGTCGGCGGCGTGGCCGCGATCTCCGAGGACTTCCTGGTCAGCCAGAATTCCTCGATGCCCTGGGCAATCGGAACCGACGCTGCTGGCGTCCGCGGTCATCCTGTTCCTGCTGTTCGGATCGCTGGCGATCCCGCTGAAGGCAGTCGCATGACGCTGCTCTCCGTCGCGCGAGTTTCGGGGCCCTGGTCTGGATCTTCCAGGAAGGCAACCTTCACGAGCTCCTCGCCTTCACCCCGATCGGCTACACCATCGCCGGCAACCCGATCATCATGTTCTGCCGTGCTCATCGGCCTGTCCATGGACTACGAGGTCCTGCTCCTGTCGCGCATCCAGGAGTCGTACCGACGGACGGGCGACAACACGGCGTCCGTGGCCGAAGGCCTCGCCAAGACGGCCGGCGTGATCACCGGCGCGGCGATCATCATGGTCGTCGTCTTCTCCGCGTTCGCGCTCGCCGAGGTCGTGACCATCAAGAGCATCGGCGTCGGCATGGCGATCGCGGTGGTCGATCGACGCGACGATCGTCCGGGTCCTGCTGGTGCCGGCCACGATGCGCCTCCTGGGCGAGTGGAACTGGTGGGCGCCCGGGATCCTCGGACGGCTCGCGGATCGTCTGGGCTTCAGCCACGACGAGGACGTGGACATCGGCGCTGCACCCGCCGAGGTCGAGGCGACGTCAGCCACCTGATGGCCCCGGGAGGTCGAGGATCGTGACAATGGACGAAGAGCAGGGTCGAGCCACACGAGTTGATGGGCCGGGGATCCGTGTCTACGGATGGCAATGGGGTACCGGACGACAAGCGTCGGCCCGGTCTTCCCTGGATCGGCGTGTTCCTGGTGGTCTTCGGTGGATTGTTGATCGTCCAGAACGTCCTCCCGGAATACCGGAGCCTCGGCAATACCTCGGTCCTCGCTGCGGGAATTGCGTTCCTCCTCGTGTGGGCCGTTCGGCGAGGAACGGCGACGCTGTATCTCGGTGCGTTCCTGACCGCGGCCGCAATCCCCGGGACCATCACCGGGCTTGGGTACGCGCTCGGCGCTGGGTGGGGCACGCTGTTCTTCGGCGTCGCGCTGTTGTTCATCGCCCTCGTGAGGGCGACGCGCAACGGCGGCTGGGGCTGGCAGGCGATCGTCGGCGGTGGGCTGGTGCTGCTCGCCTCTTCCGAGATCGCGATCCCGGAGGTCTCGAACGTCATCGTTCCGGCGCTGCTGGTGGTGTTCGGGCTGATCCTGCTGGTGCGAGGCCGCGGGCGCGCCTAGGACGTGCTGGCCACCACGCCGGCTATCGCTTCAGCAACCGATTCCGTCACCAGATCGACGATGCGCACGAGCTCATCGTCGGTGACGACAAACGGCGGTCCGAACATGATCGAATCACCATCGACGCCGTTGGCGAGGCCGGTACCTGGGTAGACCAGGACGCCCTTTGCGCGTGCCAGACGCACGATCTCCTCGGTCAGGCGAGCCACACGCGGGAATGGTGCCTGCGTGTCCCGATCCGCCACGATCTCGACGCCGACCATCAGGCCACGGCCGCGGATCTCGCCCACGTGCCGGTGGTCGCCGATCCGGTCGGTCAACAGACTCAGGAGGCGTTCGCCCTTGGCGGCGCTCGAGGCCACGAGATCCTCGGTTTCGAGGATCCGGAGCACTTCCCCGGCGACGGCTGCCCCGACCACGTGATGGGAATACGTGAACCCGTGCGTGAACGCGCCGGCGTTCATGATCGTGTCGTGGATCTCGCCGCTCGCGGCGGCGAAGCCGAACGGCCAATAGCCGGATGTCGCACCCTTCGCGGCCACGAGGATGTCCGGTCGGACGCCCCAGTGGTCTACGCCGAACCAGCGGCCGGTCCGCCCGAACCCGGTCATGACCTCGTCGGCGATCAGGAGGACCCCGTGCCGGCGGCAGACCTCGGAGATCGCCTGCCAGTAACCATCGGGCGGCACCGCGGCGGCGAGGGTCGCGCCCACGATCGGCTCCGCGATGAACGCCGCAACGGTGCCGGGTTCGGCAGCCTGGATGGATCGCTCCAGCTCGTCGGCCAGTTCCCGGGCATCGCCGAGCGCATTGGAGCCCGGGAGCCCGGCGCGGTAGGGGTACGCGGCAGAAACGTGGCGGAACCTGCCGAGCCAACCCTCGTATGGGCGGCGCAGTGATTTTCGACCCGACAGGTCGAGCGCGCCCAGGGTGTTGCCGTGATAGCTGGACCATCGTGCGAAGACGATCCAGCGGTCCTTGCCGCCACGCGCGAGGTGGTATGCCCTCGCGAGTTTGAGGGCCGTCTCGATGGCCTCCGAACCGCCGCTCACCGGGTACAGGCGCGGGTCATCGACGGGTAGATGCGGACCGACGGCGGACGCGTAGGCCTCGAGGCTCTCGCTGGTGAAGGCGCTTCCGTGGGCATAGCTGAGGCGTCCTGCCTGGGACGCCATGACGTCCGCGATCGACTGACGTCCGTGGCCGACATTGACCACGATGGCGCCACCTGCGGCGTCGAGGTAGGCCTTGCCGTCGGCGTCCCAGATGGTGCTCCCGGCCGCCCGGACCGCGATCGGCGGCGATGGATCAAGCGATCGGCGAAAGACACGGCCGGTCATCGGTTCGGAGTCTGAGACGGCGTGCACCTCATGGCCAGATTGTAGGCTGCGCGCTGCTCGCACGACGTACGACAGCGCCTCGGGGGGAAGGAGCCCGAGGCGCTGCGAGGTAATGGCTGTCGGCCGACGAGGCCGGCGAGGGCCGGCTAGATGCGAGGTCAGACGCGACCCTTCGGCACGGTGTGGAAGTAGGTCTTGTTGAAGACGATCTTCCCGAGGTGCCAGATCTGGTTCGGCTTCGGCGGCTTGGGTGGGTGGTCGTAGTCGAACTGGAGCAGCGTCCCCTTGCCGTCGCCGACTTCGAAGAAGCACATCACCTTGCCCTCGTACGTGGCGTGCTTGCCCGTGGGTGCCCGCCCCTCGACCGCGGCGGCAATTGCCTCCACGACCACGGGGGCTTCGAAGTGGGCGGTTGAGCCGGCCTTCGAGAGCGGCAGATCGGTCGCGTCCCCGAGCGCATAGACGTTCGGGCGTCCGCCTACGCGGAGCGTGAAGCGGTCGGTTGGCAGCCAGCCACCGGGCGCCGGTGCGAGGCCCGAGTCGATGAGGAACTGCTGGCCCTTGTGCGGCGGCACGAGGATCAGCAGGTCGTACTCGAGTTCCTCACCTTCGAGGCTCTGGACGACCTTGCGCTCGGGATCGATCGATTCGACGTTGAAGAACGTGTGCAGCTCGATCCCCTTCTCCTCGAGGATCGGTGTCGCCATCTCGCTGACCGATTCGATCGTGAAGGCGCGCCCGATCGGCGATGCGTAGTGCATCTCCGCCTTGTCGCGGAGCCCCCGCTCGCGGAGCTCGGCTTCGATCAGGAACGCGACCTCGAGGGGTGCCGGCGGGCACTTGTAGGGCATCGACGCGATGCCCACCACGATCTTGCCGCCTTCGAACGCGTCGAGGGCCTTGCGCAGCTTCAACGCCGCACCCGCGCTGTAGAAGTGCTGCGCCTCGGATTCAAAGTGCTCGATGGCCTCGGGCAGGATCCGCGCCCCCGTGGCCAGGACGAGGTGGTCGTACGGGAGCGCCGCGCCGCCCTCGATGTGGACGGCCTGGGCCTCCTCGTCGATCCGATCGACGGTTCCGATGAACAGCCGGACCCGATCGTCGAGCAGCGCGCGCTCGCGCTTCTCGAGCTTCTCGGCCCGCTCGCCGCCCATGGCGATGTACATGAAGCCCGGCTGGTAAACATGAGCGCCCGTCGCATCGACGACCGCGACTTCGACTTCGCCACGATCAATGCGCTTGCGCAGCTTGCGGGCGAGGAGGTTCGCGGTGAGCGTCCCTCCTACCCCGCCGCCCAGGATGAGGATGCGATGCATGGGGTTACCGTGCCTTCTCGACGAGGATCCGGTCGTGGCCATCGAGGCTCTCGACGGAGATCAGGCGATGGCCAGCCTTCTCGATCCACTTGGGGATGTCCACCTTGGAGCCCTTGTCCGAGGACAGGACGGCGAGGACGTCGCCCACCTGACCCTCGCGGATGCCGCGGATGAGTTCCATCAGCGGTCCGGGGCAGAAGCTGCCGCGAGCGTCGATCGTTCGCGTGATGGTCGGGGTTGCTTCCAGCATTTCGTGGTCCCTTCCCGGGCCGCTCCGCGGCCCGCTACGTGGTTGGTCAGATGAACAGCGGCGAGGAGCCCTCGGACATCAGGCCGATGACCGTCGCGGCTCCGACCGGCTCGCCCATGCCCTCGATGAGGTCGTCTCGGGTGAGTCCGAACATGTCCATCGTCATCTGGCAAGGGATGAACTCGACACCCATTTCCTGCGCGATGACGAGGAGTTCCTTGGGGCTCAGGTTTTTCTGCTGACGGGCGAGCTCGCCCATCATCCAGGGACCCATCCCCATGAAGTTCATCTTCGAGAGCGGTCGATGACTGATGCCCGGCCGGGACATCATCGACATCATCTTCTGCATCCAGTTCTTGCCCGTGACGCGCTTCTCGTCCTTGACGAAGTTCTGGAGTCCCCAGAACGTCACGAACACGCGGCAGGGCACCTGCATCGCGCCAGCGGTCGAGGCGAGGAGCATGGTCGCCCACACCTTCTCGAGTTCACCGCTGTAGTTGATCAGCAGGATGTCGTGGAGCTTCGCGGGCTCCTCTGACTCGATCGCCGCCTCCGGCGAAACGAGACCCTCGACGTCGGCGATGGCTTCCGCCACCGGATCTGGCGCGGGTCGTTCGGCGGTCATGGTCATTGGTTCGTGCCTCACTTTCGGCGAATGACGAAGCGGAAGACCGCGCCGTCCGTGGTCTGCTCGACGAGGGAGTTCCCGGTTGATCGGCACCAGGCCGCGAAGTCCTTGGTGGACCCGGGGTCCGTTGCCAGGACTTCGAGGAGCGTCCCGGAGGCCATCGGCTTGATGGCCTGGGCGGTGCGGACGATCGGCATCGGGCATGACAGCCCTCGCGCGTCGACCTTGGCGGTGATCTCGAGCTCAGTGGTCTTCTCGAGCAGGTCCATTGTTGACTCCTTCCCCGACCGGTCCGCCCGGTCGGCAATGTGGATCAGATGAAGACGACCTGGCCCTCGCCAGCGTTGAGATAGAACGAGGTCACGCCCTCGACGCCGTCGACGAGCGGATCGAGATCGCCCTCGTCGATGCCGAGCAGGTCCATGGAAAGCGAGCAGGCCTGAATGTCCACGCCGCCGAGTTCCTTGGCCTGGCGCAGGGTCTCGGCCCAGCTGGCCTGGCCGGCTTTGCGGAGCGCGTCCACGTGGACGCGTCCCTCGGACCCCGCCTCGGGCGCGAGCCCATGGTCAGAAGTGATCCGGTCCTTCCGGAACGCGTCGAGCGCCCAGTACTGCAGGAAGACGTTGACGGGCTTGCCGAGCGCCGCGGCCCCCGCGGCGAGGATGGCTGCGGCCTGGAGCTTGTCGTCCGTTCCCGAGAACAGGACCAGGTTCATTGATTCATCCATTGGTGGCTCCTTCAATTCCGGGATTGGGCGAGTGGTCGCGCCACGGCTTGCGATGCCGTGCTGGTTCGCTTCTTAAGCACGGGTGCCGACTCGGCGAGCTCGCCGAGTCGCGCCAATCGACGCCCGAGAACCTGGCGCATCAGATCGCACGCCCGGATCACGTCCGGGTCGGCCAGGCGGTAGCGGACTTCGCGGCCGTCTCGCTCCGATTCGACGAGGCCGGCGGCCCGGAGCACGGCGAGGTGCTGCGAGACGTTGGGCTGGCTGGCACGGATCTCGATTGCGAGTCGGCCCACTTCCATCGACCCGCCGGCGAGGCGGTGGAGGATCTCCAGGCGGCGCGGGCTGGCCAGAACCCTGAGTGTCTCGGCCTGCAGGATCGTGATTTCGTCCATGGCCTGATGGTCGTACGTATGCGCATGTGCGCATGAGTGCCGAGCGTCCCGATCCCGGGGGCCATGCGCCGATCGCCGACGGGCCGAGTGGCCCGGTCCGTCACATCGTCAGGTTGGCGATTTCGATCTCGCGCCGAGTCCAGAGCTGCAGGGCACCCAGACGCGCCGGATCGAGCCGCTCACAGGCCCAGTCCCAATGGATCGAGACGACGTCCCCGGCCTCAATCCCATCCACGAAACCGGAACCGTCGATCCAGCCGCGGATCCTCTCGGGACGTGCCCGAGCCAGCTGCAGCATGCCGTCCGTCATGGTGAGCGGGACGGCGGATACGACGAGCCAGTCCCCTTCGCGTTCGAGCACCCGACCCCAGCGGATGCGGCACGAATCCATTACCTCGAGCGCCCGGTCGATGGCCCCGGTCCGCAGAAGACCCAACCGTGGAAAGACGTCGAGGACGTGGAACGCGTGGACCGGGACGGCGCCTTCTTCGGGCTTGGTCGCAAGCCAGCGCCATCCATCCCCCCGAAGGCGGGGCCGAAACCGACGCTCGAGCGACGGACCCAGCTGGCCGGGTCCAACCTGGTCGAGCAGGCCGTTGCCGAGCCAGTACGCCTCGACGACGCGAGCGTCCATGGGATCCGGGATTCCATTGGAGCGCGCGATCAACTCCAGATACGGGTACGCGCCCTCGAATTGGCGCGCGAGAGCGCGAAGTGCCGCGTCCTCGCCGCCCGCGGTGGCCTGCTCGAAGAGTTCCTTGACCTCCTCGGGCCCGCAGTATCCCAGCCGGTTCGGCCCGTACGCGTAGCGCGCGAACCTGATCGGGCCCGGGACCTCGCGGATCGGACGTCCGGTGGGCGTTGGGGACGGGAGCGTCGCCGGCATCGGTCTGCTGCGTCGTCAGGCCGCTGCGGCCACGAGCCGCCGAGTCGCACTCCGCAGGGCGTAGGCCGCCAGAGCGAGCGCCGCAACGAGGATGAGCGCCTCGCCGGCGAGGACCCCCGGCGCAGGCAACGTGCCGGTCCGGAAAACCTGGAGGGCGGCCGTGATCGGCGCGCCGACGACGAGGACCGAGGTCACGAGACTCGCCGGAGCGCGCTGCAGGGCGGCGAACCACGTCGCGACGTACGCGGACAGGATCAGGCCGGTGCCGACGACCCAGGTCCACTGGACGGCCGTCAGGGCAGCGATCGCACCGGCACGTTCGGTGATCAGCAGATAGCCGAGGAGCACGACCAGGCCGATGCCCAGCCGGCCGGCGCCGACGATCTGGGACGGCACCGAGCTTAGGAGCCGCCTGGCGAGGATCGATTCCATGGCCCACAGGAGCGTGGCCGCGGCGATCATCGTCTCGCCCGACCCCCACGTCACGCCGCTCGGCATGACCACGAGGAATTGACCGCCGAGGAGAACGGCCAGAGCGCCGAGCTGGGCGAACCCAAGGCGCTCCCCGAGGAAGGGCACGGCGAGGACGGCCACCCAGATGAACAACGTTTTCTGGATGAACGCCGCGGAGGGGGCGCTCGCCTGCGCGAGCCCGGTGAAGAACAGGAGGAACGGGACACTGCCCCCGACGATCGCGATGACGGTCAGGCGGAGCCAGGACCGGCGGCTCAGGGCCTGGACGTCCGCCCGTTCGGACGGTGGCGGTCGCGAGCCCCACAAGGATCACGGCCGCGACGGCGTTCTTGAGCGTCGTGTAGACCGCCGCATCCGGAAGTTGCTTCACGGCGAGCCCGTTCACGAAGATGGCGAAACCGCTGATCACGGCCGCGCCAAACGCCAGGCCAACGCCCCAGCGGAGCGAAGTGGGGACCCGCGGCGTGCGCTCGCCGGTGCTGCCTGTCGCGAGGTTCATGCCATGCCTCCCTTTCGTGCCGCGGCCCTGACCTCGGCCTTTTCCAGCGCGATCGCATCGAGCAGCGTTGCGCGTATCAGCTCCGCCTCGGCTGGATCGAGGCGCTCGACGATGGTTCCGGCGGCCACCAAGACCTGGTCGCCCACGGCGATGTCCGGGATCATCAGCGTGGACGCCCGCCGGATCCGTCCGTCCTGGTCCACGGCGGCGCCGAGCTCGTCCACCGAGACCACCGTGCCCGGGAACCCGATGCACATGCTCAGATCCGTCCCGCTTGCCGGTGCTTGCTCATGACACCAGTGTTCCCGCCGTACCCCGGCCGGGCGAGAGCCGTGGGTCACGCCGGGCGGAGCCGTCCGGCCCATCGCGGCTGGGTCGGTAGCCGCCAACCCGCAGCGTCAGGTCGCGCGACAGTCCGGCAAGGCAGAATGGGGCGATGTCGCGCGAGACCGCCAGGATCGATCCCGTCTCTGGCACGACCGCGTCCGGAGCGGCCGACAACCCCGAGGCATACATCGCCCGGGATCGGCGCCGCGCGCTGTCGGCTGGAATGGAGCTGCCGGATCGCGTTTCCGGATCTGCCCTGTTCGCCGACATCAGCGGCTTCACGCCGCTGACCGAGGCGCTTGCCAAGGAGCTCGGCCCCGAGAGGGGCGCCGAGGAGCTCACCGTCAACATCGGGCGGGTCTTCCACGCCGTGATCGCCGAGCTCGACGGATTCGGTGGCGATGTCATCTACTTCTCGGGAGACGCGGTCACGTGCTGGATCGACGGCGACGACGGGACCCTCGCCTGCGCGGCCGCGATGGCCATGCAGGAGGCGATCGAGCGGACCGGCACGGTCGTCACGCCTGGCGGCACCACGGTGAACCTGGCGATGAAAGTCGCCATCGCCGTCGGTGAAGCCCGGCGGTTCGTGGTCGGCGACCCGGATATCCAGCTCATAGATGTGCTCGCAGGGAGTCTGATCGACGACCTCGCCGCCGCGGAGCATTCCGCCGAGAAGGGCGACATCATCCTCGAGCAATCCGCCATCGAGCGGCTGGGCGATCGCGTCACGCTCGGCGAACGTCGCGGGGATCACGACACCGGCCGGACCCACGCCGTGCTGGCAGGCATGGGTGCGGCACCGCAACGAACCCCGGTCGAGGAACCGCCGGCGCTGCCGGAGGACCTCGTCCGGCCCTGGCTACTGCCACCCGTGTACGAACGACTGCGCACCGGCCGGGGCGAATTCCTGACCGAACTGCGACCCGCGATCCCGGTCTTCCTGCGGTTCTCCGGGATCGATTTCGACGACGACGAGGACGCCATCGGCAAGCTCGACGAGTTCGTCCGGGGCGCCCAGAAGATCATGTCCGGCTATGGCGGCAACGTCCTGCAACTGACGCTCGGCGACAAGGGCGCCTACCTGTACGGCGTGTTCGGGTCCCCACTGGCCCACGAGGACGATGCCGCCCGAGCCGCGGCCGCGGCGCTCGAACTGCGCGACCTCGAGAAGACGACGGCGGCTCGCGAGATCCAGATCGGCATCACCCGGGGCAGGCTCCGGAGCGGCACCTATGGACATGCCATGCGTCGGACGTTCGTGTGCCTGGGTGACGCGGTGAACCTGTCGGCGCGGCTCATGTCCAAGGCGCCGGCCGGCCAGATCTACGTCGCCGACGACATCCATGACGCCGCAGGCGAGGCATTCCTGTGGGAGCGACTCGCGGATCTGACGGTCAAGGGCAAGTCGGCGCCCATCGTCGCCTACGCGCTCAACGGGACCCTCGAACGCGCATCTCGGCGAAAGCTGCGATTCGAGCTTCGTCTGATCGGCCGCAAGCGCGAGCTCGCTGCACTCAATGACGGGCTGGCCGCGGCACTCGACCGCCACGGCAGGGTCATCGGCATCGCCGCGGAAGCCGGCATGGGCAAGTCGCGCCTCGTGGCGGAGTTCGTCCGGGCGGCTCGCCGCCGCGGCACCTTCGTCGCGTTCGGTGAGTTCCAGGCCTTCGGCACCAACACCAGCTACTTCGCCTGGAGGGAGGTCTGGCGACGGCTCCTTCGACTGGACGACGAGGCGCCAGAGGCGGATCAGGTCGCACGGCTCGAGTCGGAGCTCGCGGCCATCGACCCCGGTCTGGTTGCCCGTGCGCCGCTCCTCGGAGCAGTCGTCGGCATCGAAATTCCGGATACCGACCTGACCCGGAATTTCGACCCGAAGCTCCGCAAGGCATCGCTCGAGGACCTCCTCACGCAGTGCCTGCGGGCACGTGCGGCCACCGAGCCGCTCGTCATCGTCCTCGAGGATTGCCACTGGATCGATGAGCTGTCGCGCGACCTGCTGCAGGTGCTCTGCCGGTCCGCCGCTTTCCTACGCCTCGTGTTCGTGCTGGCCTATCGACCGGCGGAGACCCCGGGTGGGGGCCTCGGCATCGACCGCCTCCCCAACTTCGAGGAAATCGCCCTGGATCGGCTCGACGATGCCGACGCCGCCGAAGTCGTCGCCTCGAAGCTGGAGCAGGTCGTGGGCAACGGCGAGCCGCCATCGGCGGAACTCGTGGAGCTCGTGACCGAGCGGGCCGACGGCAACCCGCTCTACATCGAGGAACTGGTCAGCTTCATCGCGAGCCAGGACGTCGACCCGCGGGACAGGAACGCGATGCTCGCCCTCCACCTGCCGGAGAGCCTCCACGCCCTCGTGCTCAGTCGCATGGACACGGTTTCCGAGGATGCGCGCCGGTCCATGAAGGTCGCCAGCGTCATCGGGCGCGTTTTCGAGGCGCCGGTCCTGCCGGGCGCATACGACGAGCTCGGTTCGCTCGATGATGTCCTCGGGCACCTCGAAACGCTCCGCGGCGCCGACCTGGTCCTGATGGACCGCGAGGCGGATCTCGCCTATCTGTTCAAGCACGTGACGACCCAGGAAGTCGCCTACGAGAGCATGCCGTTCTCGGTCCGGACGATGCTCCACGGTCGCGTCGCCGCCTACTTCGAGGCTCGCGATCCGGCCGCCGTGGAACGCGAGCTCGATCTTCTCGCGCATCACTACTGGCTGAGCGACAACGAGCCGAAGAAGGTCGAGTTCCTGACGCGGGCGGCGCGGGCGGCTGGCGCCGATTTCGCCAACAGTGCCGCGATCGGCTACTACGACCGGCTGATCCCGTTGCTCGAGGGCGTCGAGCGCGTCAACGCGGCGCTGAGCCTCGCGGAGACCCTCCAGTTGACCGGGGACGTGGCGCGCGCCCAGGCGCTGATCCTGGACGAACGCGGCGTCGCGGTCGCGGCCGCCGACGAGGGCGCGATCGCCCGATGCGATCACTCGCTGGCGGAGTCGGCCAGACGCCAGGGTCGGTTCGATGAGGCGGCTTCGCGACTCGAAGCGGCCAGGGAGCGGTTCCGGGAGCTCGGTGACGAGCCAGGCGTTGCGGCGACGCTGCGCGTCAGCGGCACGGTCAACGCGCAGCAGGGCCGGCTCGAAGAGGCACGTGCGAGCTATCAGGCCGGTCTCGAGATCTGGGAACGATTGGGCGACCGTTCCGGGGTCGCCGCGCTGACCAACAACCTCGGCATCGTGGCGCAGCATCTGGGTGACCTGGACCTCGCCCTCGAGCTCGGGCAGCGCGCGCTGGATCTGTATACGAGCCTCGGCGAGCGGCGCTGGATCTGCTCCTGCCTGATCAATCTCGCCTGGATGGATGCACAGGCCGGCCGCAACGAAGAGGCCCTGAGTCACGGCGAGCGAGCGGTTCAGCTTGCGCGTGAGGTCGGCGACAAGCTCAATCTGGCCATTGCCCAGAACAACATCGGGGACGCGCTCCGCGACCTCGGTCGCCTCGCGGAGGCCGGTCAGGCGTACGCGTCGGCGGTCGAAGCCTATGGCGACCTGGGGGACACGGGCCCGCTCATGGCCCTCCTCGAGGATGTGGCGGCTCTCGCGTCGCTGCGGTCGCAGCATGAGCAGGCTCTCGAACTCGTCGGCGCGGCCGATTCGCTCCGAGCCGCTCTCGGCGCCGCCCGTTCCACGGACTCGGAATCCGCGCTTGGGGAACGGCTCGGTCCATCATTGGCCGCCCTGGGAGATGAGGCCGCGCGCCGCGCGCGACAAGTCGGCGCGTCACTCTCCGTCGGCGAGGCGATCGACCGCGCCCTGGCCTGCGCGCGGGCCGCTTCCGCCTGACGGGCCGGTGCGTCCGCGCACCATCCAGATGTCTTCCCGAACTTGCATTCGAGCCTGCAGGACGGATACCCTGACAGGGCTCGCGTGCCCCGATTCCTGTACCGGCGAGCCTGGAGGATTCTGAGCGTGTCAGTGCCCGCACGCGAGGTCCCGGCGTCCCCACGTCGAGCGGCTTCGTCCATGACTTCATCGCCCCGCGCCAGCCTGCGCCAACGCGCCGCAGCGGTCTCCATGATGGCCGCCCTCGGATTCCAGATGCTTGGCCTTGCCGCGCCCGTCGCGGCCTCGGAGTCGGCCCCGAAGGGGGCGCCGGGACAGGCCGCGCCGCAGAACGATCCGCCACCGCAGGAGACCATCACGCTGGTCAGCGGCCATCCGAGCGCGGGTGGTGACGGCGCCGAGGATCCTGACGTCACCTACTCGATCCCGGCAGGCGGCGCCTTTGCTGGCGCAACGGGCAGCGCCCGAATCATGCCGCAGACGGCGTATCCGGTTGTCGGGGCGTATGCCGCCCCGATCGCCGGGACGCGATGGATCAACACCACGGGGACCGGTGCTGTCGACCAGGGCACTGGCCGAGCGGCGACCTACTCGATCCCGTTCGTGTTGCCGGCGGGCTACTCAGCGCCGTCCATTTCCATCGATCTCATGTCCGACAATTGCGCCATCGCATTCGTCAACGGTGTCGAGTTTGGGCGGCAGCCGCAGAGCCCATGCGATGTCCTGGCGCACTTCCAGCAGGTCTGGAACTTCGGCAGCAGCGATGCCGCCAACTTCCATGTTGGGCTGAATTCGGTCGCCCTCGCCAACACCGACGCCGGCGGTCCCAACGGCGTCGATTTCAAGGTCACAGTCACCTACACGCCCGATCCCACACCGCGACCGCAGCTGGTCGCAAACGGTGGCTTCGAGACGCCGACCGCCAATGCCGATTTCACCAGCCAGATGACTTCCGGCCTGACCGGCTGGACGATCACCGGCAACATCGATCACATCAGTTCGCATTGGACGTCCGCTGAAGGCGTCCAGTCCATCGATCTCAACGGTGGGACCGCTGGCACGGTAACGCAGACGCTCGCGACGACCATTGGCAGCGAGTATCTCCTGACCTTCCAATATTCATCGAACCCCGATGACGGCCCAGGGGCCAGAACCGCCGAAGTCCTGATCGACGGCGTTCAGAAGGCTGTTCTGTCTCATCCACAGGGCGCGTATCCGATCGTCTGGTCCTCGGGCGCCGTCAAGTTCAGTGCTACGAGTTCCTCGACCGTACTGGCCTTCCACTCGACCACGTCCGGTGCGTACGGCCCTGCCCTCGACAACGTTTCGGTAGTGCCGATCAACCTGACCCTGCCGAACACCCCGCTCCTCTACCGCGCCCATCCGACGGATGGGACCCATGTCCTCGTTGAGGGACTGCTCTCGTCTGCGGCCAGCGCCACGACGTCGGTCAAGTTCTGGACGGCTTCGTCGTGTGCGGCGGACGGACACCTCGTGTCGCCCGTGGCCGGGCCGACGGTGTCGGTTTCGACCGACGCCACGGGCCGGGGGTCGATTTCCTCATCCATCGCCCTGTCGCCGAGCGACCCGACGTTCATCGCCGCCCAGCTCACGAGCCCCTCCGAAAGCCTCGTCGGGCCGTGCATCGTGATCACGGATCCCAACGACACGTGGGGCAGTGCCAGGACGGTCGGGGGCAATTCGACCTCGACCGGATGGCTGGACGACTTCGGCCGCTCGCGTTGGTACCGGTTCCCGATCGCGCCGGGAGGCGCCGTCCAGGTCACCCTGTCCGGAGTCGGCGGCGGCGCCCTGCCGGCTGACTTCGATGCCTTCCTGTTCTCCGACATCTCCCAGGCATTCGCCGCCTTGAACGGCGGTCAGAGCCTGACCGAGCTGACAGCGCAGTACGCCGGCAACCCGAGCTACATCGGCAACCCCGCCTACATCGGGAATCCGAGCTACATCGGGAATCCGAGCTACATCGGCAACCCCGCCTACATCGGGAATCCGAGCTACATCGGCAACCCCGCCTACATCGGGAATCCCGCCTACATCGGGAATCCGAGCTACATCGGCAATCCGAGCTACATCGGCAATCCCGCGTACATCGGCAATCCGGCGTACATCGGCAACCCGGCGTACATCGGCAATCCGGCGTACATCGGCAATCCGGCGTACATCGGCAACCCGGCGTACATCGGCAATCCGGCGTACATCGGCAATCCGGCGTACATCGGCAACGAGATCTACGGTGCCTACTCGACCGCGGCACGCAACAGCCTGATCGGCTGGAATGTCGAAGAGGGCACAAAGGTCGCCACGATCCCGGCCAACACCTGGACCAATGACGGCTACTTCTATGTTCATGTCACCGGCAAGAACGGGGCCTATAGCCTCACGGACAAGTTCCAGCTCACGATCCATACGGATCCGAGCGCATGCGCTCCGTCCGGTGGACCGGCAGTCGCCCCCATCGGTAGCGCACCGGCCGAAGGCTCTGCCGGCTCCAGTGCCGAGACGGTGATCCTCTGGGATCGCACGCGGATCGCTGGCACCGCCGCGGAGAAGGACGCGCTTGCTGCCAAGCTCGCCACCCTTGCCGGTGGCACCGGCGGCGCGGTGGTGGACGTTTCACTCGACAGTCGTGTGGTCGCGCTCAACGCCCAGGCCGATGCCAACCCGGGCTGTGTGTATGCCAAGAATCTCGTGGCAGCCGCCATCAGGGATGTGGTCCAGACCTACCGAAATGGGAACCTGAAGTACGTCGTCCTCGCCGGCGGCGACTCCTCCATCCCGTTCTTCCGCTACCCGGATCCGGCCGATCTGGCCCCGGAGTCTTGGTTCGTGCCGCCGGTTTCGGCAACCTCCGCGTCCGAGGCGAGCCTCCGCTCCAAGTACGTCCTCGGTCAGGACGAATACGGAGCCAGCACGATCCTGCTTCTCGGTGGGACGCGGTTCCCGGTCCCGGAACTCGGCGTGGGTCGCCTCGTCGAGAGTGCGTCCGAGGCGAGCGGCATGATCGATGCCTACCTTGGCCTGGGCGGGGCGGCGATCTCGCCGAGCCGCTCGCTCGTGAGCGGCTATGACTTCATCGCCGACTCGGCGACCGCGGTCCAGACACAGCTGACGACCGGCATGGCCGCGGGGGCCACCGCCGACAGCTTGATCAATGACACGTGGACCGCGGACCAGCTTCGCTCCAAGCTGCTCGGAGCATCCCACTACGACCTGATCTATCTTGCCGGCCACTTCGACGCGAACGCGCTCCTGGCCGCGGACTTCAGCACGACACTGAACGCGTCGGAGCTTGCCGCTCCGACGGTGAATCTGACCAACACCGTAGCCTGGAGCACGGGCTGCCACGCCGGATACAGCCTCCCCGACGGTGACGGCGTCACCGGGGTCACCCAGACGCTCGACTGGGCGCAGGCGTTCGCCCGCAAGGGCGCCAACCTCGTTGCCGGTACCGGCTTCCAGTACGGCGACGATGAGCTGATCGAATACAGCGAGCGCATCTACGTCGAATTTGCCCACCAGTTGCGAGTCGGCACGGGCCCCGTCGCGCTCGGCTCGGCCCTCGTCAAGTCGAAGCTTGCCTACCTGGCGGCCACACCGGACGTGAAGGGCATGCACCAGAAGGCCCTCCTGACGTCCGCGCTGTTCGGTCTCCCGATGTTCACTGTCAACATGCCTGGGACTCGAGACACCTCGGCAGCGGGGCCGTCAATCGTAACCACGACATCCACCAGCCTCGGCGTCCGGTACGCCGACATCAACGTCAACACCGCCGGGACCTCCCCCATGGGCGCGGGCGGCTCCAGCTACCTGGCCGGGCCTGACGGCGTGGCTTCGAATCCGGGTGAACCCGTTCTGCCTCGCGTCGTCAGGAACGTCGGTCTGGCCGGGCAGGTCCTCCGCGGGGTCGGGTTCCGCGGCGGTGCGTTCAACGACGCGGATCCGGTCACGCCCCTCATCGGAGCGCCAGGAACCGAGTTCGGTGGGGCTCAGACCCCGTTCACCTCGACGAACTTCTTCCCGGCGCGCATGTGGACGACGAGCTACTTCGGCGGCTCATCGACCAACCTCATCCTGACGCCGGCTCAGCACAAGGTGCAGAACCCCGGCGACGCCACCGGTACGCGACGCTCCTTCGACAATCTCAGCCTCCGGCTGTTCTACGTGGACGGCAACGACGCCGCAGCCGCGAAGGCGACGGCACCGACGCTCTCGAACATCGAAGCCACCGAGTCCGCGGGGATCGTCACCGTCACGGCGACCATCCTCGGCAAGGACGCGGCCGGCGACGACAACGTCAAGGCCGCCTGGGTCACCTACACGTTCGGGAACAACGGCTGCAAGTGCTGGACGCCAGTTGACCTGACGAAGTCACTGACCGATCCGACCGTCTGGACGGGTCAGTTCCCGCTCCCGGCAGGGATGTCTACCGACGACCTCCGCTTCACGCTTCATGCCGCGAATGGCGCTGCACTGGTCGGCACGGCCGACAACGGCGGCGCGTACTTCAAGCTCGCGGGCGCGGCGGCGCCGATCCTGGCCCCGTCGAGCCTGAGCCTCTCCGCTCCGGCGAGCGGCATCTACGGGACGAACGCGGTGGTATCCGCGACGCTTACCGGTCCGGGCGCCCTCGGCGGCCGGATCGTGACCCTCCGACTCGGTACCTCGATCCAGTCCGTGTTGACCGATGGGATCGGCGTCGCCTCCGCAACGCTTCCCATCGCCGATACGCCTGCGGGCACCCAGGTGGCGGCGACCTTCGCTGGCGACACGGGCAACGAGGCCGCCGTGGCCACCCAGCCGTTCACCATCACCAGACCCAATACGAGCCTCTCCCTGGCAGGCCCGAGCGGCGGCCTGGCGGGCAGCATCAGCGATGTCTACGCGACGCTCACCGATCAGGCCGGCGCGCCGCTGCCGTTCCGGACCGTGACCATGGTCGTCTGGAACAACCAGGCGCCCGGCATCGGATTCTCGAAGCAGGTCTCCACCGGCTTCGACGGCCGGGCGCCGCTCGGGCCGGTCCCCGGCCTGACGCCCGGGATCTACAACCTGACGGCCTACTTCAGCGGGACGATCACCCTCAATCCGTGGGTGGTGCCATCGTCAACGATCACCCTGACCGACCCGACCTACGACCCGAGTGTCTCGCCGACGAGGCAACTGGCCGTCACCTATCCCTTCGTTGGCTTCTTCCAGCCGGTGGACATCGGTGGCGTCTTCAACGTCATCAAGGCAGGCAGCGCCGTACCGATGAAGTTCAGCCTCGGCGGGTCCTATGGACTCGGGATCATCGCCTCCGGCTATCCCAAGGTCGTGGCAATCACGTGCAGTGCCTCCGCCCCGACGAGCGACCTGCCCGTCGAGGTGGTTGCGAGCTCGAACAGCTTCACCTACGACCCACTCCTGGATCAGTACACCTACGTCTGGAAGACCTCGAAGGCGTACGCGACCAAGTGCTATCGATTTCGAGCTGAAGCTCAACGACGGATCCGTACATACGGCCAACTTCCGCTTCAAGTAGCGGCTCGCGGCCACACAATTCGACCGCCGGCGGCAACGCCCCGGCGGTCGACTCATTCCGTCTCCGGCGCCGCGAACCCGTCGAATCCCGGCCGAGCCTGACCGCGGGACGTCCTCGTATTACCGCGAGTGACATCACGCAACGATGGGCAGCCCCCGGCCCCTACCGAATGCCGGCCAACTCCTGGAGTGAATGCCAGTAGGCGAGGCGGTCTTCCTGGGTCGCCTGGATCTCGGAGGTGACGGAGCCGTCCTTGCCGAAGTGCTGGCGAAAGCGGCCCTCGGTTCGCGCGAATGCGAGGAAATCCACCGGCGTTCCGTCCGGTGCCTTCGCCCAGTCCTCCTTGACCGCGGGGTTGCCCTGGAGCGAGAGGCGCTCCTCCATCGACGCACCGCGCCGCGGGTCGTAGGTGAAGAGCGGAAACGCACGCGAATCGACGGCCAGCTTGGCCTGCCGCGTCGAGGCATCGTCACCGATGCCGTGCTCCGGCTGGCAGGGCGTGTAGGCCACGATGACCGCCGGCCCCGGATATTCGTTCGCTTCGATGATCGACCGATAGAAGTGATTGATGTGGGCCGGCGATGTCTGGGCTACGTAGACCTCGCCGTGGGCCATCAGGATTCGGGCGAGTTCCTTGCGTCGCTCCGGCCGCCCGTGCAGATCCTTGCCGAACGCCGACATCTTGGTGACCTGACCACCGAACGAGGCCGTCGAAGCCTGGCCGCCGGTATTCGAATAGACCTGCGTGTCCAGGACCAGAACCTTGATGTCCGAGCCTGAGGCGACCATCCGGGACAGGCTCTGGAAGCCGATGTCGTACATGGCGCCGTCGCCGCCGAGGACCCATAGCCGACGGTCCGGGTGGCCGGAGGCGTCCCAGCGAGCCCGCACACCCATGGCGACAGCCGGGGCGTTCTCGAACAGCGAGTTCGTCCACGGCACGCGATACGGGTTGAACGGATAGGTGCTGCCGTACACCGTGTTGCAGCCGGTTGCTGCGACGATCCCCATCGACTCGGGGCCGTGGATCTGGCGCGTCGCCGCGACCATCATCCGGATGGCCGTCGCCTCACCACACCCGGCACAGGATCCGGCGCCGCCTACGTAGCCGATGGCGTGCTCGCCGAGCATGAGGTCGGCCAAGGCCTTCTCGTTCCGGTACTCCGCGGGAGTCGGCGGCAGGGACCGGAAGAAGGCGATGTCCCGCTCGTAGCGGTCCAGGGTGGACTCACCCGACGGGGCCTCCTCGCCGACCTTGTCGATCATGATCAGCGCCTCGTGTCCGAGTGCCGCGCAGACCTCCACGCACTCGGCGCAGCCCTTGCAATGGACCGGGTCCACGAAGATCCCGAATGCGCCCCGCTCAATGCCCTTGCGAGCCGGCACGTCACCGTACTTGGTGGTCTTCGCGAAGTGGGCGGACGCCGTACCCGTAGCGCCGGCGGGATCCGGCGCGGTCGATGCGAATGTGTCGATCCGATCGCTCAGCTCTGGCTCCGGAACGACCACGCCCAGAATCGCCGAATCCGGGCAGGCGCTGACGCAAGCCATGCAGCCCACGCACCGGTCGGCCAGAAAGTCCGGAATGCGCGGCGCCAGGCGCGAGAAGTCGCGAACCGCGGACGTCGCAGGCGGGATGATGCTGCGAGCCAGTCCGGCATCCGCCGGGAGTTCCCGATCGGCGATCCCTCGTCGGTACGCCGGCACGACGCTGCGCCCGAATTCCTCGACATAGGCGTCGATATCGAGAAGTGGCGGCGCGATCGTGGCCAGGCGATCGATGTGGAGCTCCTTGAGCTCGCCGGCGTCCTTGACGAACGGGCTCTCGTCCGGATGCGGGTCAGGGGTGGCTGGAACCTGCGCCGTGACGGGTCGCTCGGTGGTGGGCGTGTCAGGCATCCGTCGCCCCCTCGAGAGGAGCGCCCGTTCCTTGGGCGAGCTCCTCGGCGATGGCGTGGATCAGGTCGGTCGTGGACAGGACGCCGATCGGAATGGTCGGGTCGTCGTCATCCACGACCACGAGGCGATGAATGCGATGGCGCTCCATCTTTCGGGCGGCGACATCCAGGCCCGAGGCGCGATAAATCGTGATGGCCGGGCTCGTCATGAGGTGACGGACCGCGAGCCCGGGCCAGTTGGACCACAGGTACTCGGTGACGCGGGCGCGGGCGAGATCCGTCTGCGACAGCACCCCGACCAGCGACCCGGCCGGATCGACGACCGGCAGGCCGTGGACATGGTGGCGATCCATCAGCGCCGCGGCCTCCGTGAGGCTGGCGTCGGCCCGGATGACAACCGGCTCGAGCGCCATGCGATCGCCGACGGTGGTGGCAATGGACGATGCGGTCATCTTGCGACTCCCTCCATGGCGGGCTCCGGACGCGCGGCCGCCTTTGACTTCGGCTGCCGGGCGCCGATGGCGGCGGTGACATCGATGAGGCCATCGAAAGCCTCCGTGATGACCTCGTGGTTGGCATCGACGACCGCTCCGCCGCGCTTCCCGAAGAACCGGCCGAGGCGATCGCGAACGGCATCGAGCAGGGTCGCGCGATCCATGCCGGCCCGGTCCGCGAACGGCGAGACCCGCAGGAACACGCCGACAAGCGCGACCCCCTGCATCCGAACCTGCAACTCCGCGCGAGGCGCATGCCGGCGAGCGAGGGCCGCCGTATCGAGCGCGGTCACCCGGATCCCCCGGGCGAGGATCTCGGCCCGGAACGACGACGGGATCGATGCCCAGATCGAATTCGGGTTCGGTCAGCGGGGATTGGATGAACACGTCGCCGCCGTCAGCGAGGCCGGCCAGCGGATCGCCGAGACCGAACGCCGAGACGTCGTGGAGCGGCACGAACTCAACCTGGTCGAGCTCGGAATGCAGCCGGATCGGGGCGTCCGCGATGGTGAGGTAGTAGGTCGTCGGCAGACCCTTCTTCTCGGATCCGTAGCGCGGATAGGCCTGCACCTGCTTGCCGAACAGCTCGCCGGCAAGCGTCGCCACGAGCTTGTTGGTGGTGACGCTGCCGAAACCGCCGATCGAGTGGCCGCGAAGGCTGTAGGCGCCCTCCGGACGGAGATCGACGGCCGCCGCCGGCAGCGCCAGCGGATGCCGAATCCCGACGACGAGATGGCGCTGCTGCGGCTCGTTCTGGTCGCCAAGTCGGTCGAAGATCGCGACGAGGTCGCCGGCGGCGATGTCGCGCGAACCGAGGCCGGCCGAGATCGACAGCATCCGCGGCACCTGGCCGCCTTCGGCCGCGCCGGCATACAGCGCAGATTGGACTTCTCGCATCAGCGGGTTGGCCGCGGCGAGTGGATCATCGGTGCGCTCCACGATGCCGACGGCGCGGGCACCCTCGAGGACGGCCACGAGTGCGGCCGACGGGAACGGACGGAACGCCGTCACCGCGACACAGCCCACGGGCCGTCCCTGGGCACGGAGGTGGTCCACGACCGCGATCGCGGTGTCGGCCATCGTGCCCATGCTCACCATGATCTCGCGGGCATCTTCGGTCCGGTACGCGTCGACGGGACCGTAGTGGCGGCCCGTCAGCCGCTCGAACTCGCCGTACGCATCGGCCAGGATCGCGGGCAGCCGATCCGTGTATGCCCGCTGCCCGATGCGGCCCTTCATGTAGCTGTCCTGGTTCTGCACCACGCCCGTCATCAGCGCCTCGGCCGGGTCGAAGAGATCTCGGATGTGGTCGCGCGGATCGCCGACGAACTCGCGCATCAGATCGTCCTCGGGCAGGAGCACGTTTTCGAGGGTATGCGTCGTCAGGAACCCGTCCTGCGCCACCATGAACGGCGTGTCAGACGCCTCGGCGACGCGCCGCGCGATGACCGCCAGGTCGGCCGCTTCCTGCGCGTTCCGCGCGAACAGCATGCCCCCAGCCACAGTCGGCCACCGCCATCATGTCGTCGTGGCCGGCATGGATGTTGAGCGCCTGACTTGTCAGCGCTCGTGCACCGACGTGGAAGACCACCGGCAGGCGCTTGCCGCTGATCACGTACAGGACTTCCTTCATCAGGACCAGGCCCTGCCCCGCCGTGAAGTTCGTGACTCGTGCGCCGGCCAGAGCCGCCCCTTCCGCAGCTGAAGCTGATGAGTGCTCCGACTCGGGCTCGATGAACCGGAGCGGCGTTCCCCACAGGTCCGTGCGTCCGTCCGCGACCGCGGCCTGGTACACGGCCGCCATGGTCGTCGACGGAGTGATCGGGTAGACGCAGGCAACCTCGGCCAACCGGCTCTCCACGTGGGCCACGGCCTCGGATCCGTCAACGATGGCGGGAATGCCAGGGTAGGGCGGGCGTGGCGAGGCTTGAGACGTCATGCTGCAAGGGTCGATCACGGGGCGGCTCACGGGCAGGACCGCGTGGCCCCAACGACGGGGGCCGCATGGCCCGCAGGCTGCGGGACGGTTCGCCGACGCTCCCCTACGATCGGGGCCCACGACTTCACCGGAGGCAGGCCATTGACCCCAGCCAGCACCCCAACGGTCCGTTCCGCGGCTTCGGACTGGTGGCGGCGTGCCGTCGTGTATCAGGTCTACATTCGGAGCTTCGCCGACGGCAACGGCGATGGCGTGGGCGACATCGCGGGGATCCGGCAGCGTCTCCCCTACCTCCGTGACCTGGGCATCGACGCCATCTGGATCACGCCGTGGTACGTCTCGCCGATGGCCGACGGCGGGTACGACGTGGCCGACTATCGGAACGTGGATCCCCTGTTCGGCACGCTCGCAGACGCGGACGCCCTCCTCGCGGAGGCGCATGACCTCGGGATCCGCGTCCTCATCGATATCGTTCCCAACCACACCTCGGATCGGCACGCCTGGTTCCTGGAGGCGCTGGCGGCTCCGCCCGGATCAGCGGCCAGAGCCCGCTATCACTTCGTCGATGGCCGAGGGCCGGCGAGTGACGAACCCCCGAACAACTGGACGAGCGTCTTCGGGGGTCCTGCCTGGCGTCGCGTCACGGAGCGGGACGGGCGACCGGGCCAGTGGTACCTCCACATCTTCGCGCCGGAGCAGCCGGACCTGAACTGGGACAACCCGGACGTGAGGGCCGAATTCGAGTCGATCCTGGCCTTTTGGCTCGATCGGGGCGTGGATGGTTTCCGGATCGATGTCGCCCACGCGATGATCAAGGCCGACGGCCTCCCAGACCTCCCTCCGGACGACACGGCGACGAATTCGCCGTTGCCCGGAGGACATCCGCACTGGGATCAGGCCGACGTTCACGACATCCACCGAGCCTGGCGCCGCGTGCTGGATCGCTACCCTGGGGATCAGGTGTTGATCGGTGAGATCGGGGTGGATGATCCTGCCCCGGCTCGCCGCGTATCTGCGCCCCGATGAGCTACAGACGGCCTTCAACTTCGCCTTCATGGGCGCCGAGTGGGATGCCGCCGAACTGCGTCGGATCATCGACGCGACCCTGGATGCGCATCGGCCCGTCGGCGCGCCGGCGACGTGGGTGCTGTCGAACCACGACGCGACGCGCCAGGTCACCCGCCTCGGGCGCCCGTACACGGGGTTCCGCAACCGCGAAGTCGACGACATCCTCGCGACCGACACAGTCCTGGGGACGCGGCGGGCTCGAGCAGCGATCCTCCTGATGCTGGCCCTGCCGGGCTCCGCGTACCTGTACCAGGGGGAGGAGCTCGGGCTGTGGGAGATCGAGGATCTTCCAGAGGCGAAGCTCCAGGACCCGATCTGGGAGCGCTCCGGACACACGATCCGCGGACGCGACGGCTGTCGGGTGCCGCTGCCGTGGGCGGGCGCCGGTGCTCCGTTCGGCTTCGGCCCACCAGGCACAGTTCCCTGGCTGCCGCAACCGGCCGCCTGGGCAGCCATGACGGCGGCGACCGAGGAGCGGGATCCGGGCTCCATGCTGAGCCTGTATCGGTCGGCGCTGAACCTTCGGCGCGATCTCATCGGCTTCGGCGACGAGACCATCCGGTGGCTGTCGAGCCCCGCCGGGACCCTGCACTTCCAGCGGGGTGACGGCATCCACTGCGCGGTCAACGTGTCAGCCGATTTCGATGCCAATCGCGGACCACGTCGAGATCCTCGTGTCGTCATCGTCCGGAGTGTCCCCGCTGCCGCGCGACACGGCCGCCTGGTATCGGGCCCGCTGATCGGTCAGCCCGATTCGCGTCCGAGTCCGCGATCGCGTCGGCGTCGGCACCCGAGTTTGCGCCCCAGACTTCGGCCGCGATGGCCCCAGCGTCCGCGTCAGCGAGGAGGTCGTCGATCGCGTGTCGAATCGCGGCGGCGAACGCCGGCAACTCCCCCTTCACGATCCGCGAGAACCGCTCGCCGTATCCGAACCACTTGCCGCCAATCCCGACGAACGCTCCTCGGGGCAGGGCGCCGCAGACGACCTCGGCGATGAGCAGGGTATCATCCACCGAGAGCGCGTGTGACGAGCGCGGCGCGAGTCCATCCGCGCGTCGGGCAAGGTCGCGGAGGGACATCGTGACGATCGACCCGGGCTCCACTCCGACGACCGTGTCGATGACGAGGCAGCGCTCCTCCGGCCGGACGTCGGTCAGGTCGTCCACGTCGAGTTGAGGGCAGCGTCGGACCTCGATCCTCGCCCTGAGTTCCTCGGGCAGATCGGGCAGGACGTGGGCGATCGCCGCGAGCGCGGCTCCATCGTCGCCGCGGTCCCCCGTCCCGCAGACCAGGATGCGGAGCTCAGGCTGCGGTGCGGTCATGGACCGCGATCCACGCGGAGATCGAGGAAGTGCGTTGCGCACGAGATGCACGGGTCATACGACCGGATCAGCTGCTCCAGCCGGTGCGTGGCCTCGCCGATGGGCAGGTCCAGGACGCGCGGCGCGAACGAGGCGAGGTCCGCTTCAATCGCCGCCTGGTTCTGGGAGGTTGGCGGGACGATCATCGCGGCCGCGACCTTGCCGTCGTCCCCGACGACGTACTTGTGGAAGAGCAGCCCACGCGGGGCCTCGGTGGCCCAGGCCGCGACGCCCGGCCTCGAGGTCACCGGGACGCCTGGGCGGGTCGGCCGCTCGTAGGCGTCGATGATGTCGAGGGACTCGGCCGTCGCGTGCACCAGTTCGACGGCCCGCGCGACGATGCTCCGATACGGATTTCGGCGGATCGACTCCAGGGCCCCGGTTCGATCGAGGGCCTCGCGGGCGACGGGATGGAGCTGGTCCGCGGCAAGCACGATCCGCGCCGACGGACCGAGGAGATACGGGAGCCCTTCGGCGGTTCGGGACTGGAGGGCATTCGACCAGGGCACCTGGACTTCATGGAACGCCGCACCCCAATCCGTCAGGGCAAGATCGAGCCCATCGGACGACACGATCCGGCCGTCATTCATCGGGTATTCGGTCGGGTGTCGCAGCGAGACGAGCCGAGGCTCCCGCTCGAACTCCGGGGCCGTCAGCCCGACAGCGACGTCCACCGTCGCGAGCGAAAGCGCGAGGGCCTCCTCGAGGCTCGGCCGGAGGGCGATCAGTTCCGAACGCAGCGGCATCCGCGAGAAGCCGCCGACACGAACGCTGACGGGGTGGATCGGGCGTCCGCCGAGGATCGCGAGGAGATGGTTGCCGGCTTTCTTCAGGCGCAGTCCGCCGGCCACGAGCTCTCGATGATCGCGGGCCAACTCGACGGCGCTCGGATAGCCGAGGAAGTCCGGGAGCATGGAGCATGTAGACATGGAGGGCGTGGCTCTCGATCCACTCCCCGCAGTAGAGGAGGCGCCGGAGGGCTCGGACCTGGGGGTGGACCTCGATGCCGAACAACGACTCGAAGGCATGAACAGCGCTCATCTGGTACGCGACCGGGCAGATCCCGCAGATGCGGGCCACGATGTCGATGACCTCGTCGGGCGTACCGCCCGACCACGAGTGCCTCGAAGTATCGCGGCGCCTCGAAGATCTCCAGGTGGGCTTCCTCGACGACGCCGTCGCGGACCCGCATATGGAGCGAGCCCTCGCCCTCGACGCGGGTCAGGTTCTCGACCTGGAAACGGAGGTCACCCCCGTGGCCCATCCGGACCTCCTTCGCTGCTTGTCGCGTCCGGCTCTGGTTCACGACCCGCGTCCGGGGCCGGGGCCGACCCGGACGATGTGACGCCCCACTTCGGCGGCCCCGCGGGGAGGGTCTCAGGTGGCGACGCGAGCGTCGGGCGCAGTGGGAGCATCGGCCGACCCTTGAGTTCGTCGGTGACCGACCGGAACGGAGTGGCCCCACCGGTGAAGCCGGCGAACAGGCGCCCGATGTCGGCGGGATCGGGCGGCTCGAGGCCACCGTCGAGGTGGCCGCTGACCCAGGACGCCGCCAGCCCCCGGGCGTTGGCGGATTCGCGGGGACCGAAGCATCCGTAGCAGCCACGGCTGAAGGCCGGGCAGATAGCGCCGCAGCCCGTCCTCGTGACGGGCCCGAGGCACGGCTGGCCCGCGGTCACCACGACGCATGGGATCCCGCGTCGCTTGCACTCGAGGCAGACGGCCTGATCCGGCAGCTGTGGTCGCCGCCCGGTTGTGAGCGCCGTCAGGAGTTCGAGCAGTTGGCCCTGGTCGATCGGGCAGCCGCGGAGCTCCGCATCGACCGGCACGAAATCCGCAACCGGCTGGGCCGTCGCGAGCGAGTCGACATAGGCGGGCACCGGGTAGACGGCGGCCCTGAAGGCCTCGTGCTCCGCCGCGGTCCTGAGGGCCTGGATCCCGCCGGCCGTGGCGCACGCACCGATCGTGACGAGCAGGCGGGCCTCCGCGCGCAGTCTGGCGATCTCCACGACCTGCTCGGGTGTCGAGATGGACCCTTCCACAATGAGGACGTCGAACGGGCCCGACGACCGAAGCGACGTCGCCTCGGCGAACTCGACGATTTCGAACCGGTCGGCGATCTCGAGGAGATGGTCCTCGAGATCGAGGATCGTCAGCTGGCACCCGTCACACGAGGCGAACTTGACGACACCCACGCGTGGTCGGCGCGGCGTCGCGCCGTGGCCCGCGGCGGGAACGGCGGCCCGAACCGCGACATCCATCAGAGACCCTCGATCCGGAGGTCGTCGCCCATCTCAGCGACGCTGAAAACCGGACCGTCGCGACAGACGAAACGCGATCCGATCTGACAATGCCCGCACAGCCCGACGCCGCATTCCATCCGGCGCTCGAGCGTCAGCCAGAGGTGGTCGCGAGGAACACCGAGATCGGCGAGGGCATCGGCGGTCGCGGACATCATCCGTTCCGGCCCGCAGATGAACGCCGTCGCGTCGCTGCCGGTCCCGGCCACCGACCGGAACAGCTGGGTGACGATCCCGACGCGGCCGAGCCACTCCGGGCCGGCACGATCCACCGTGACGCGGACGAGGACGTCATCCCTGCGCGCGAGCGCGTCGATCTCGTCGGCGAACAGGCGGTCGCGCGGCGTCCGGGCACCGATGTACAGGCGGACGTCGGCGTACTTGTCGCGCTCGCGCAGGATGGCATCGATGACCGGCCGAAGCGGCGCGAGTCCGATCCCGCCGGCCACGATGACAACGTCGCGCCCGATGGCGTCCTTGACCGGCCACGGGCGACCCAGCGGACCACGCAGCCCGAGCGTGGCGCCTGTCCGCAGCCGGGTGAGGAAGCTCGTGGCGGCCCCCGCGGCGCGGATCGTCAACTCCAGGCCATCGGGGTGATACCTCGAGATGGAGATCGGGGGGATCGCGAATGCGGGCCTGGCGACCATCACGAACTGCCCGGGCCGACCGGCAAGCAGGGCCGGGTCGGAGGTCGTGAGGCGGAGGGTCGTCGTGTCCGCCGTCTCCTGGAGGATCGAGACGACCGTCGCGGTCGCGAACTCCAGGACGGGCAGCGCCCGCGACGCGGGGACGACTCGCGGGACGACTGGCGCCTCAGGCCCGGCCTGGCCCGATCTGGCGGCGACCGACTGCGTCGCAGCGGCGGATCCGGCCGTGCAGTCCGCGGCGGGCGGATCCGCGCCGAGTCGGGTGGTGCGGAGGTCGCCGCGATGACGTTCAGCTCGTGGCGAATATCGATGCCGACCGGGCACCACGCGATGCAGCGACCACAGCCGACGCAGCCGGACGTCCCGAACTGGTCCCACCAGGTCGCGAACTTGTGGGTCATCCACTGCCGGTAGCGATCCTTCGGCCTCGGTCGGAAGCTGCCACCGGCCGACCTGGGCGAACCCATCCGTGAAGCAGGAGTCCCACATTCGAGCCGATGTGGAGGCCCGACCCTCCATGTCCGACGTGATGCTGACGCCGGTGCAGAAGCACGTCGGGCAGACGAGCGTGCAGTTGGCGCACGAGACGCAGCGCTCGGCGATCTCGTCCCAGCGCGGGTGCGTGAGGTTGGCCAGGAGGACGTCGCGGGCGTGGGCCGGGATCGCGTCAGCCTGCATGGATGCCCGCGTCGCGGCAACCTCCGCCGTGGCGGCAGCCGTCGCGGTGGGGTGGGCCGGCTCAAGGGCCAGAGACGCGATGATCTGCTCGCCGGCTGATGTCGGCGCACGGACGACGTACCCGTCGTCGAGTTCGTTCAGGATCAGGTCTGCGCCTGTCGATACCTCGGGACCCGTGCCCACTGCGGTGCAGAAGCAGGTCGACGTGGCCACGGCGCATTCCACTGCGACCACGAGGAGACCGGCCCGTCGCGCCGCGTAGTCCGGATCGACCACCGGCCCGCCGGCCAGGACCTGGTCATGCACGGCGAGACCGGCCAAGTCGCACGCACGAGCACCGAGAATGGCAACCGGCGGGTCGTCCAGCGGAGCCTGGATCCGGACCCGGACCGTCCCGTCGGGTTCGATCTCGGTGGATAGGGCGTCGACGCGACTCGGGAACGTCGAACGCTTGATCCCGTCGCCGGACACGGCGTACTGGAAGGCGCGCCGTTGTCCCGGACCGTCGGCCAGGGCCTTGAGACTCACGCGACCCGGCGTGCTCACGATCGTCAGTCCAATGGGCAGCGCATCCGCGCTCTCGACGTCGGCCATCACGATCGCACCGTCCCGGACGACCGGACCCACAACCCGCCGGCCGTCGGCGGCCAGTGCGGCCAGGAACGCATCGAGCCGTTCACGCGGCAGATAGCACCGGACTTCCGGCTCGACGCGCGACTCCGCGCCGGTGGAGGCGGTCACCACGGGTCAGCCTCCCGTCCCTGGAACAGGTCGAGGAGCTGGACGCGGGTCGCCGCGAGGCGCGCCACCACGGTGTGCAGCACCTGGCGGAGGAGAACGGCCGCCGCCTCGGCGTCAGAGGCCAGCAAGTCGCGGAGCGTCTCTGCGTCGATGATCGCGAGCTCCGTCGGCTCCAGCGTCGTCGCGCTCGTCGTGGCGCGGTACGGCTCGACGATTGCTGACCAGCCGACGATGTCGCCGGCATCCAGGGTCAGGATGGTGATGGAGCCACGTTCCGGCACGCGCATCTGCAGGCCCACGTGACCCCGAACGACGATCGCAAGGAAGTCCGTGATCTCGCCCTCGCGCATGAACGTGACCCCGGCGTCCAGGTCCAGGCGCGCGATCATCGGGGCGAGTCGTGCCTCGAGGGCCTCGGGGAGTCTCGCGATCGGCGGGATCGGGGTGGGACCCACGGTGCTCCTCCCGTCGGGCTGGCTGCCGTGCCGATCCGCTGCATTCATGCCGACCTCCGCCCCAGACGGTACGGGGCCGACCTCCGGAGAGCGAGCGCCATCAGGCCCGAACCGGGGAGGGTCGGTGGCCCTGTCAGCTTCGGGACCGGGGCCCCGGAGTCCCATGCAACTCAGGACCTTCGGCCCTATCGGGCAGTGATTCCGGGCTCAAGAATGCGGGTGCGGTGGATATCGGAGGGGACGCCCGGTATCCACCCTTTCGATTCTCAGCGGCGTCTCAGGAACATCTCACGCCGGTCGGCGATGATGCCCGCAGCATCGACGCTCCCGCTCTGAGGTTCGAGATGTCCCGCTCCCGTCTCCAGATCATCATCAGCGTCGGCATCGTGGCTGTGGCGCTCGGTGGATTCCTCGTGTACCAGCAATTTCTTGCCGGCGATTCGGTGCCCGCGCTGTCACTGGCGCCCACGAACGGGCCGAGCGCGGCGGCGACAGGCGCCCCGACCAGCTCATTGGCACGGACGGCCACCCCGATCGATGCCACCCCGGAGGGCATCGCGGGTACCTGGTCGGTAGGAGACGGCAGCGTCGTGGGATATCGAGTCCGTGAGCAACTCGGCGGTGTCGCGGCCGTGACCGATGCGGTGGGACGGACCGATGCAGTCATGGGGAGCGCGACGATCGGGGCCGACGGTTTGGGCGTCAGCGTCACGGCGGCGACGTTCGAGGCCGATCTCGCGGAGCTCCAGAGCGACGACGGGCGGCGCGACAGGCGCATCCGGTCGATCGGACTCGAGTCCGATCAATTTCCGACGGCATCGTTCACGCTGACGTCACCCGTCGCGGTTGGCGCCGAGGCTCTGACCGGCGCCACGACGGATGTGTCGCTGACCGGCGACCTGAAGATCCATGGGGTGACCCGACGCGTCACCATCGACGGTCAGGCCCGCCTGGCCGGAGACCGCATCGAGATCGTCGCCTCCCTGACATTCCCCTTCACGGATTTCGAGATGACCCCGCCGGATATCGCCGGTTTCGTCCAGGTCCAGGAAGACGCGACCCTGGAGGTGCTCCTGATCCTGATGAAGGACGTGCCCTAGACCAGGTTCAGCCGGCGCGCATCGAAGCGGAGGGCGTCACGGAACGCGGGGTCGGCGATCGAGATCAGTGCCTCGGTCCGCTCGTGCAGGGAACGCCCCCACAGCTCGGCAACGCCCCATTCCGTGACGATGGTCCGGGCGTGGGCGCGCGTGGTCACGACGCCGGCACCCTCCTTGATCGCCGCGACGATCCGCGAGGCCGTGCCGCGGGCGGCCGTCGAAGGCAGGGCAATGATCGCGCGCCCCTCGCTGGCCAGGGTCGCTCCACGGACGAAGTCCATCTGGCCCCCACGCCGGAATACATCCGATGGCCGATGCTGTCCGCGACTACCTGGCCGGTCAGATCCACCTCGATGGCGGAGTTGATGGCAGTCATCCGGCTGAATGAACGGATGATGTGCGTGTCATTCGTGAAGTCGACCGGCCGCATCTCGACCATCGGGTTGTCGCGCACGAATTCGTAGACCCGCTTCGAGCCCATGAAGAAGGCCGCCACGATCTTGCCGCGGTTACGTTCCTTGCGGCTCCCGTTGATCACGCCGCGCTCCACGAGATCTACCACCACGTCGGTGAACATCTCCGTGTGGACCCCGAGATCCCGCTTGTCCACCAGGGCGGCGCCGACTGCGGACGGGATCCCGCCGATGCCCATCTGGATCGTGGCGCCGTCCTGGACGAGATCCGCGACGAACTGCCCGATCCGCCGCTCCACCTCGCCGGATTCGCCGACCAGGTGTTCGTACGGCGGCACGTCGCACTCGACGGCGAGATCGATCTGATCGACGTGGATAAAGCTGTCTCCGAGCGTTCTCGGGACAGCCCTGTTGAACTGGACGATGACGGTCCTGGCGGCCCTGATCGCCGCATGGATCGCCTCGACGCTGCTTCCCAGCGAGCAGAATCCGTGGGCATCTGGCGGTGTCGCGTTGACGAAGACAGCATCCAGCGGACATGAGCCCGGCGTCGAACAGGCGCGGCACGTCGGACAGGAACGAGGGGATGTACTCGGCGCGACCCTCGTTGACCGCCGCGCGGGCGTTGGGTCCGATGAACAGGGCGATGTGCCGGAAGTGCGGTGCCATCTCGGGCGCCAGATGCGGGCCTGGCCCCTCGCAATGCAGATGAACAACCCGAACATCGCGCAGCTCAGGCGCCCGGGCCACCAGGGCGTCCAGGAGGACGGATGGCGTGGCAGCGGCGCCATGGAGATAGATCTGCTGGCCTGAGGTGATGTTGGCGACAGCCTCTTCGGCGGTGACGATACGCATGGACGGAGGATACGGCCCGCAGGCCCGCGGCCCGGGGTCCGGACGTCCCCTCGTCGCGGGCCAAAGGTCGACGAACCTTCGGGACCGGATCTCCCGGGTTCCGAGTGTTGCGAGGCGGTCGGTCGGCCGGGCGCGTGGTGCGTGGTGCGTGGTGCGTGGTGCGTGGCTCACGATCCGGCCGGAACTTGTCAGATTTGACTCACCCGGGCGTTGGTCCAGGACGTCGAAGGGTTGACCGCGGGGGCTCGTGATCGGAGCGCCCGATGGCGCGCCACATTCCTTGCCAGACGCTCCTCTGCGCATTGGTTTGGCGAGGAATGTCGGACCAGCTCCCACCTGAGTTCAGATTGTCAATGATCGAGGCGCCAAGGCGGTTCCGGAGGCGTGCCGCGTGCCCTCGGCGCGGGCCGGCGCCGCCGGCCAGCGCGTCGGCGCTCACCGCGGGGTGCCCAGGATCAGCCGGCGCCGCGGTCGAACCGGTGCTTCGCCACGAAGGCAGCGGCCTGCGCGCGTCGCTCGAGATTCAGTTTCGAGAGGATCGAGCTGACGTAGTTCTTGACGGTCTTGTCGGACAGAAAGACATCGGCCGCGATTTCCTTGTTCGTCTTGCCCTCGGCGACCAGAAGCAGGATCTTCTGCTCCTGCGAGGTGAGCTGGGCGAGTTCGTCCGTGTAGGTCCCCGTGGCGATCCGCCGGATGCGTTCGAGCACCTTCTCGGTAACGGCGGGGTCGAGCAACGACTCCGCCTCGTCCAACGGCCTCGAGCGCCGCGACGAGATCCCTCGCGCGGATCTGCTTCAGCAGGTAGCCAGCGGCCCCAGCGACGATCGCTGAGAGGACGGCTTCCTCATCCGGAAAGGAGGTGAGCATCACAACGCGTGTGTCTGGTAGTTCCGCCTGGATTTCCCGACACGCCTCGATGCCGGAGCCATCCGGCAGCCGGACATCCATGACGATGATGTCCGGCCGGTGTCGCATCGCCTGTTCGACGGCCTCGGCGACCGTCCCAGCTTCGGCGACCACCTGGAATCCCTCGCGACGGCCGAGCAGCGCGACGAGGCCCTGGCGCACGACTTCGTGGTCATCGACCACGAGGAGGCGAAATTGTCGCGTGGGTTGTGGGTCGGTCATTCGGGGATCGGCTCCAGACTGGTAAGCGGCAACCGCACGATGATACGGGTGCCGGCCCCGGGTTGGCTCTCGATATCGATGGTCCCTCCGATCGACGCCGCGCGATCCCTCAGGTTGGACAACCCAAGATGCCCGGCTCGAGGTGCCGCAGGACGTGTCGAAGCCCCGCCCGTCGTCCTCGACCGTGAGGACGGCGACGCCGGCCGTGGTACGGAACGAAACGCCCACGCGCGTACCGCCGCTGTGGCGAATGGCATTGCTCAACGCCTCGCGCGCGATCTGGAGCAACTGACCGGATACGTCGATCGACACCCGGTGGTCGAACCCGTCTGCCCCGCCGAGGTCGTGATCGACGGCCATCCTGCCACCGGACGTCAGCAGGACTTCGTCGGCGATGCCAGCCAACCGCGCGCCGAATGCGACATCCGCCGACTCGGTCCCGAGGTCCATGATGAACGACCGGATCTCGCCGATTGATCGGTTCAGGCGATCGATGGCGAGGTCGATGAGCGAAGTGGCGCCCTCACGATTCCCGACCATCATCTCCGGGACGTCTTCCAGCGACAGTGCCACCGCATACAGGCTCTGGATGATCCCATCGTGCAGATCTCGGCCGATCCGCAATCGCTCGTCCAGGACCGCGAGGCGGTTCACGGTCCCATGCAGGCGGGCATTCTGGATTGCCACTTCGGCATGCAGCGCGAACAGCTCAACCAGCCGCTGGTCCCGCTCGCTGAATTCCGTCTCGCCGTGCTTGTCGGTGAGGTAGAAGTTGCCGATCGGCTCTCGCCCCGTCCGGATCGGTACACCGAGAAATGAGCGCATCGGTGGATGGTCGGGAGGGAAGCCAGAGCCCGCAGGATGCTCGGCGATGTCCGGAATCCGATAGGCGCGACCCTCGCGGATGATCAGCCCGAGCAGCCCACGTCCCTTCGGGGGCGGTCCGATGGCGGCCCGGTCCTTGCTGCTGATGCCGCTCGTGATGAACCGTTCGATGCCGCCATGGCCATCCGCGATCCCGAGAGCGGCGTACTTCGCATCAACCAGGACGCGGACGCTGTCCACGATGAGCTGGAGGACCCGATCCAGGTCCAGCTCGCCTGCGATGGCCCGGGTCGCCACCTCGAGCGTGTCGATGGCCGCCTGCAGGGTGGAATCGTCTCGCGCCGCAAGGTCCGATTCGTCGAGCAGGTGGTCACGAGGCACGGCGTGAGCCTATCAGCCTTGCCCGCTGCGGGACCACCGGCCCATGGCAACGGGCCAGGTGTCACTTCCGAGGCGGGGTGCAGGTCCCCAACATGCACGCATGCCTGATGACGTCGTCCCCGCTCCCGTCCATCCATCCTCCATCCTGAGCCGACGCGGGTTCCTGCGCGCCGCCACCATTACCGGCGGAGGCCTCGTTGCCGCGGTCGTCGCCGCCTGTGCCCCGTCCAGCCAGACACCGGCGTGGACATTCGGGTCCGACGACGCCACCCGACGGCGCGGCATCCTCGTCAGGCCCGACCGGCGCCGCGACGCCGGCCCCGACCGCGGACGGCGGTCATGCCATGCCGAGTGGATCGCCCGAGTACGCCGCTCATGACGCGAACGCACTCGAGGTCGTGCAGCGATTCCTGGGCGGCGAGTCGGGGCAGGTGGACGGACTCGGGAACCAACCCTACGGAGAACCCAGGATCGAGAACGGGGTCAAGGTCTTCGATCTGACCATCGATGAGATCAAGCACAAGATCGACGCGAAGAAGGCGCCGCTCGATGGGCTCGGCTTCAACGGGACGTGGCCCGGGCCACGGATCGATGTGATCGAGGGCGACCGAATCAAGGCCGTCTTCACCAACCGGATGCGCGAGTCCACGGGGATCCACTTCCACGGCCAGCGCGTGCCCAACAACATGGATGGCGTTCCGCATATCAACCAGGATCCGATCCTGCCGGGTGAGTCGTTCTCCTACGAGTTCACCGCCAATCCGAGCGGATCCACATGTATCACTCGCACCACAACGCCACGGATCAGGTCGGCCGTGGACTCCTCGGGGCATTCATCGTTCAGCCCAGGGATCCTGCGATGCGTCCCGCCCAGCGGTACGGGGTCAGCCAGGACATCGTCTGGATCAGCAACGACTCGTTCGGCGGGTTCACCATCAACGGCCGCGGCTTTCCTGCGACCGCGCCGATCGTGGCCAAGCTCGGCGACAAGATCATGATTCGGTTCATGAACGAGGGCGGCATGATGCATCCGTGGCACCTCCACGGCATGCCCATGCAGGTCGTCGCACGGGACGGTCACGACCTGGGGGCGGCTGGCTTCTTCTGCGACACGCTCGGCGTCAATCCCGGCGAACGCTGGGACGTGGTCATCGATTGCACGGAGCCGGGTGCGTGGGCCTTCCATTGCCACATCCTCTCGCACGCCGAGGGCGCGGACGGGATGTTCGGGATGGTCACGGCACTCGTCGTCCAGGATCCGGCCTCGGCCGCCCTTCAGAAGTCGTCGGGGGCGTCGGCGATCGTCGCCGCCGCGAGCGTCGCCGGCTCCACGGCATTGACATGCCGGATCCGAACGACTTGAGCGTCGCCGGCGGCGTCGCCTCGGTCTGGCCGGAGATCGCCGGACCGAAGCGCATCCTGCTCGCGACGGATCTGTCGCCCGCCTCCGAAGAGGCGAGCCTGCAGGCGCTCGATCTGGCGCGTGGCTTGCATGCCGAGTTGCTCATCGTGAGCGTGATCGATCCGCGCCTGCTTCGCCTCCCCGGTGGCCGGTTCGGGGTTCGCATCGACCAGGTCCGGACCAGCCGCGAGGCGGCCGCCCAGGATCTCGTGACTCGCGGCCGAGCGGCCGGCGTTCGCGTGACATTCCTGATCTGGGAGGGCGAGCCGGGAGAATCCATCGTCGAAGCCGCGCGCAGCGAGGCGGTCGATTTCGTCGTCGTCGGCAGCCACGGGCGCGGCTCCGTGGGCCAATTCTTCCTGGGCAGCGTGTCCGATCACGTCGTCCACAACGCCCCATGCCCGGTCGTGGTCGTCCGCGCCCGGGCATCCGCCGGAGCCCGGGTAGCCGCCCCAGCGGCCTCGCGGCGTCCGCCGTGTCGGCGCTGGATCGCGAGCGTGTGTTCCCCGCGCGAGCGCCGCTCCGTCGTTGCGAGCGCCGCTCCGTCGTTGCGAGCGCCGCTCCGTCGTTGCGAGCGCCGCCCCGTCGTTGCGCTTGCCGCCCGACAAGCTGTGATCCCCCGAGACGTTGTTGACAGTTCGAACTCCCGGACGTTGATCGACGTGGCTCATCAAACCGAGTCCATCCACGCTCGCCCCCTCATTCGATCGACAGATCTCATGCATGGCAATGCACGTTTGGCGCGATTCTGATCAGCCCAGCTCGATCACGGCCAGAGCCCGCGCTGGCCGCGGCAAATGCGCCCTGTCGCCCTGGCCCCGCCGGACTAGCGGGTGTAGGCGCCGCCCGGATCCAGTTCCAGCCCGAAATCAGGCGAAGTTCCTCCGCCGTCGGCTCCGGCGTCGTCGCCAGGTTCGCTGCGATCTCGGGATTCCAGCCGATGGTCGCTCGGACCTCTTCCAGCGTCGCCGGGATGCAGCGGAGTCGAGACGCATCTCGCCATCCTCGCCGAAGTGCCAGATCCCGAGGTCGGTGACCACCACCAGACAGGCCTCGCCCGAGCCAGCCGCCCTCGCGGCGGATTCGGTCCGACTGAGCGGCCCCTCCGAGGTTGCCGGGCGAGGTCCTGAAATCGATCTTCTCGACGAACGATCGCGCGCTCTGACGCATGATCACGAAGACCTGTCGAGCGTTGATACGCGATCTCGCAGGCGCCACCGCTGCCCGGCAATCGGGTGCGCGGCGCCGCGTAGTCGCCGATGATCGTGGTGTTGATGTTCCCGAACCGGTCGATCTGGGCAGCGCCGAGGAATCCGACGTCGACGAGCCCACCCTGGAGATAGAAGCTGAACAGCTCGAACATCGAGACCACGGCGGTCGAGCCGGTCACGATCGTCGGATCCCCGATCGACAGCGGGAGCCGGGCCGGCCGGGCGCCGAAGACGCCGGCCTCATAAACGAGCTCCAGATCCGGCGCCACGGTCCGCTGCGCGAGATTGACCGCGATGTTCGGCAAACCGACGCCGACGAAACAGACCCGCTGGCCGGCCAGTTCCCTGGCCGCGGCGACGATCATCATCTCGGACTTCGTGAAGCCCGTGCCGGGATCCCCAGCGGCGGCGCCCATCAGCGGTAGTCCCCGTAGTCGACCGATCCGGATGGCGCCGACCCCGGCCGGATGGTCGCCAGGCGCTCGGGCCCGAGCTTCTCGACGTACGCGGCCCGCCCGTCGACATCGAAGACCCAGTCGCGCAACCAGGCCTGAATGCTCGCCTCGTCCCGCGTTATGGCGTCCCAGTCGAGATAGAACTGGTTGTCCCGGATCATAGGCACCCTGAACGTATGACGGGTGGGCACCGTACGGCTCGACGACGACGGCATCCACGATGAGCCCCGGGATGATCGTGCGATTGGGATCGGCCCGAATGACCAATTCGTCCACGAGTTCCTCGACCACGACGATCACCCGCTCGGCAGCGAACGCCGCCTCCTTCTGACAGCCGAGCAGTCCCCAGACCTGGGTATTGCCCGACGCGTCGGCTCGCTGCGCGTGGACGATGGTGACCCCAGGCTTGAGCGAGCGGGACCGCGAAGACCTTGCCATCGCCGTACGGCAATTCGATCTCCCGGATCTGCGGGTTCGCCGCCGGCATGTCCGTCTCGAAGTACGGCGGATAGGGTAGGACAGCAGGTTCGCGGCGCCGGCGGTATACCGGCCGACCATCCCGAAGTGGCTGTACTCCTCGATCTCGAGGCGCGGCGGTTGACCTTCGCCCCCGCTCGTTGCCGGCTCGATCCGGCGCCGAATCGCGCCGAGCCCACCGACGCCGGGATTGCCGAGCCAGCTGAAGATCAGCTTGCTGGCTACGCCGGCCGCGATCATCTGGTCGTAGATGAGATCGGGCGTCAACCGTGCGAGGGTCAGGTCACGACGGCCCTGGCGGATGATCTCGTGCCCCGCCGCGAACGAGATGAGATGGGTGAACCCTTCGATCGCGACGGTATCTCCGTCGCGCACGAGGTCGGCGATGGCGTCGCGCATGGAGGCGACCTTCGGACTGCTCACCCGGTGATTATCGGGCACCTGCGCCATCGCCGAGTAGCGCCTGCATCGCGTGACTATCATGCGGGGTGCTCGCGCCGGACGACCGCGGCGGGAATGGGAGTTCGCAGGAAGGAGCCTCGGTGATGTCGATGTCCGCTGCCGGTGACCTCGGCCGGCAGGTCCGCAACCTGTACCTGGTGGCGATGGCCCTGTTCGCGGTCACGATCGTCATCGGGATCGTCAACGGGCTCGACCTGTACGAGTTCGATCGCAATCAGCTCCTGACCCACGTCCATTCCGGGACCGTCGGCTGGCTGAGCCTGGGGATCATCGCGTCAGCGCTGTGGATGCGCGGATCCGCGAATCGGACGTTGGCCCTTGGATTCGCGATCCTGATCCCCGCCTATGTGCTGGCCTTCTACACCGGAAATCTCCCGGCCCGAGCGACGACGGGTGTCGCCCTGCTCGTCGCCATGGCTTGGCTCTTCGTGTGGGCCTGGCGCTGGGCCATGTCCGAGCGTTCCCTGCCGGCCCTTGCCGTGACCCTCGGAATCACGTCGTTCTTCTACGGCGGCGTGATCGGCGTGCTGTTCCAGGTTCAGCTCGCGACCGGGATCACGCTCTTTCCCGAGGGCGCCGACATCGTCGGGGCGCACGCGGGCACGATGACCTTCGCCTATCTCATCCTCGCCGCCATGGGCTTCCTCGAATGGCGGGTCCGCGGCGACCACCGGGATGCCGATCCTTGGTCTCGTCCAGATCGGAGCCCTCTTCGGGGGCGGCGCACTGCTCGCCGTCGTCTCGATCTTCGCGCCCGACCAGGTCCAGGCGATCGGTGGCATCTACCTCCTGGTGGAGTTGGTCGCCGTCGTGCTCTTCGCGATCCGGATCCTGCCCTCGGCGGCCCGCATCGACTGGCGGTCGGACACGGCAGCCCGATACGCTGCGGCGGGTTCGATCTTCGTGGTCGCTGCGATGGCTCTGTACATGTACCTGGTCATGTCCTTCCTCGCCGACCCCGACCCAGCCCTTCGAGGCCTTCTTCCAGATCCTGGTCAGCCACCGACCACGCGGCGTACATCGGCGTCACGACCAACGTTCTCCTCGGGCTGATGTTCGGTCTGGCGGCGGACCGAGCCGATGGACGAGGGGTCGTGACGCAGGCGGCGTTCTGGGTGGTCAGATCTCGGGCTCATCACGTTCCTCGTGGGGCTCGCAACGGAGACATCGATCTTGAAGCAGGTCGGCGCACCGTCGATCGGGTGTTGCCCTCCTGGTGCTGCTCTCGATCGCCGTGATACGGCTCCGCGCATCTGCCCCATCCTCCGCGTAGGGGTACAGGCCGCGCGGACAGAAGCCCCGGACGCCGGCGCAACGAAACACCGGGCGCAGCAACGAAACGCCGGGCGCAGCAACGAGCCGCCGGGCGCAGCAACGAGCCGCCGGGCGCAGCAACGAGCCGCCGGGCGCAGCAACGAGCCGCCGGGCGCAGGCACAACGAGCCGCCGGGGAAGGGACCCGGCGGCTCGGCGTTCCTGGGTTGGCCGGCGTGGCCGGCCGCGTACCTACGCCTCAGGGAACAGGTCGACTACGTACTCGAAGATCGGCGGAAGATCAGCGCGAACCCGCAAAGACCAGGTCAGCGAGACGGCGAACATCAACTGAATCAACCTCCTTGCCTCAGAGCATAGACGTGAGGCACGACCACGACACGAAGTACACAACGTCCCGAGCGCGACCTTTCCGGACAGGGGCCCGACGCCGGACCCAGGCCCGTAGTTGGCATCGAACTTCAAGAACGCAGTTGATGTCCGGCGAGATCTCGTTGAGGACCACGAAGAGGCCCACAGCGAGGGACCCGACACCGGCGGCGACGAACGCCGCGGCCACCGGACCATTTGGCTTGGTCTGCATGTCCTGCATTGTTCGACTCCTTAGACGACTGCGGCGGCCTTCGTGATGAAGGCTCCGAATAGGCCCGCGACGCCAGCGGCGAGGAAGCCAAGGTGAAGAAGATGATCGCGGCTCGGCGGATCTCGCCACGGCGCACCAGCTGCGCTCCGTAGTAGATGACCGCAAAGGCGACGGCGGTGGTCAGGTACGGAGCCATCCAGGCAACGTGCTCCTTCCACTCCATTCCCAGCTTGTGCCACTCAGCCGTCTTCTCGGAGGCCAGCAACCAGTAGCGAGGGGAAGTCCGCGAGGGCGTCACTCTGGACGGCCCGGTCGATGCCCTCGGGTGGCGTGGCCCGGTACCACGGGTAGACGATGAATGTGCCCGTCCAGACCGTGAGCCAGGCGACGGCCGCCATGACCACGGATCCGATCAACAGGCGGGGTGTTCGCTCGGCGACGCCCTCTTCCGTCAGCAGTTGGGCCTTGAGGCTGTACAGCCCCGCCAGGCCACCACCGAATGCCAACAGGAACAGGGTGCCAAGCACCAGACCGTGGATCACGGTCCAGAGTCGCGTTCCGTGAACTCCATGTGCTCCCTTCCTCCCTCGACATCCGGGATGAATTCCCTGTCCGGCGCATGCCGGGTGGTCGATCGTTCGCTCAAGGGCAATGTCGCAAGTGGGGCGAGTCCGGTGACCCAGCCTTTGGCCCGTCGTGGGGAGCCATAGGTCACCGCGTTTCTGTGCCGGACTACCCCGAGGAGGGGCCGAAACGCAGGGCCAAATCGGAGGAATACGCCGGATGATGGCTTCCGGTATTGCGCGATCGACAGCGCGAGGAGGGCGACGCATGGGCCGAAGAACCGCTGCGTTCCTGCTCGCCGCTCTGGGCGGCGGCTACGAGATCTTCGGGGCCCTCGTCGGGCAGGGCATGCTCGGCCACGGGATGTTCTTTGGACTCGCGGGTGATGCCACGCGAGCGCCCGCGGCAATGATCGGGTTCGCGCTGGCGACCGGGACGATCGTAGCGGCGGTCCTTCTCATGATGGTCCGCGAGACGCGCTGGCTGACCGTCACGATCACCGTGTTCAGCGTTGTTGGCACGCTTGTGGCGGGTCAGACGTTCGGCTACGGCGCTGCCCTGGCCTTCGTTGGAGCGCTGATTGCGACCCGCATCAATCGGACCGCTCCCCTGTTCTAGGCGTCGGGCCGGGGCCCGTGGTGGCGGCCGGGGTCCGTGGTGGCGGCCGAGGGCCCGTGGTGGCGGCCGGGGCCCGTGGTGGCGGCCGGGGCCCGTGGTGGCGGCCAGGGCCGTGGTGGCGGCCGGGGTCCGTGGTGGCGGCCGGGGTCCGTGGTGGCGGCCGGGTCCGTGGTGGCGGCCGGGGCCTTCCTCGCTGGCCGCGACCTCGGCAACGGCGTCGCCGAAGATCCTGAGCGCCGTCGCGATC
>CAVQPX010000021.1:0-19458 GCA_963714835.1 uncultured Chloroflexia bacterium | reverse complement strand
GGTTCCGCTTCCGGGCCAGCAGGTCGGCCACGGCGCCGATATCGTCCTCGCTGATCTTGACGAGCGCCTCGCGCATGAATTCGACGGCGCTGGGCGTGTCCACGGCATCGGCGAGCCCGGCGCTATCGCCGAACGAGCCGCCACCGAAGACCGCGGGGCCCCAGGTCATCGGCCGGCCGCCGCTCCCGCCCGCTCAGCACCCCGGATGGCGCCGACCGCGCGCATCGCGGCCGCCCCGCCCATGCTCGCCGTGTCCTCGAGGTCCTTGGGACCCGGCGGCGGCGCCGGCGACGAAGATCCCGGGCACGCTCGTCGAGACCGGGTCCAGTGGGCTCGCCGGGCGACCGTCGATGAAGCCGTACTTGTTCTGCTCGATGCCCAGCATCTGCGGCATCTCCCCGCGTGCCGCGGCTGGCTTCCATGCCGACCGACAGCACGATCAATGTCCATGGGACCTCCATGGGCCGGCCCATCGTCGTGTCCTCGCCCCGCACCAGCAGCCGGTCGTCCTTGCTCGACGATCTCGGTGACGATCCCCTTGACGTACTGCGACGTGGTGCTGTCTCCTGGGCGGGCCAGTAGATCTCGTTCTCCCAGTAGCCGTACATCCGCATGTCGATGTAGAAGATGAAGACCTTGGTGTCGGGCAGCAGCCTGGCGGACCTCGATCGCCTGCTTGGACGCGATCCCGCAGCAGACCTTCGAGCAGTACTCGTTGCCGATGCTGCCGGTCGCGCGAGCCGACGCACTGGATGAAGCACACGCGCTCGGGCGGCTTCGCCGTTCGACGGCCGGACGAAGTGGCCGTCCTTGAGCATCGCCTCGAGGTCCGGCAGGGTGATCGACGTCGGGGTACTCGTAGTAGCCGTACATCTGGGTCTCACGGCCCGGATCGAAGTGCTGGAAGCCGGTGGCGACGACGATCGCCCCGACCTCGACTCGTCGACCTCGCCGCCGTTGCCCGGACCGTCAGTGACCGGAAGTCGCCCACGTCGCCCTCGCAGGCCGTGACCGTCGTGCGACACGCGGATCGATCGACGGTCTCGGTCGCGTCGACCACGCCGCCGCTCGGAGCCATGGCACTCCTCGGCGCTCTCCATGTGCGCCGAGAGCTCGCGATGCTCGCGGAGTCGAGGTGCCGCCGAGCATCCGCGCTGCCTCCAGTCCGGCCGGTCGCCGCCATCAGCACGTCGCGGCCGCCTCGAGGCCGGCCGGGCCTTCCGCCCGATCAGCCGCCGTGTCATCGCCATGGTCCGCCTCCAGTGCCGCCCGGTCGCACAGTCGCCTGGATCGACGAACGGACCGCTCAGGCGTCCGACGTCCTCCCAGGTCAGGATACTCCGTCTTGTCGCCCGATTCGAGCCGCTCGAGATCGTCCTCGAACTCGGCCCAGGCTTCCTCGCCAGTCGATGCCCATCTTCTCGAGCAGTGGTCGGTAGTCGGTCGAGTGCCAGTGCAGCTGGCACACCTCGTAGGGATGCGCGCCCATGGCCAGGGCCGCGAACTGGGCCTCGGACATGACCGGGACGCCCGACGTTGCGATCGTGGGCCTGCGGCCGCGAACTGGCTCTTGTCGAGCGTGGTCACGCAGCCCGTGTCGTGGGTGAGCACGACGTCCGGGTTGGCCTCCTCCTTCATCACCTCGATCTTGCGCAGGGTGGCGAACGAGCGGGTGAAGTCGCGCTGGACGAGGATGTGCCGGAAGCCGAAGCCACAGCAGTCGAACCAGGTGCGAGTAGTCGCGCACCTCGGCGCCCAGCGCCGTCCACCACGCCGGTCACGATCGGCGGTGCGCTGGCCGCCGTAGACGTCCGGGTCGTAGATCGCGTCTTCCTGCGACGAGCTTGTAGTAGTGGCACGCCGGGTGGACGGTGACGGCGATGTTCGAGAGATCCGGACCTGTCGCTTCGGCGATCTCGTCGCGCATCGCGTAGACCCACTCGGAGTAGTGCACGATCTCCTCGGGCATCACGAACGGCTTGCCGAGCTTGTCGCAGATCCGGCGCACCTCGTCACGCAGCTCGCCGAGTGGACGAGCTCCTCGCGAACCTCCTTGTAGTGGCCGTACGACGTGCCGCAGTGGATGATCGGGAAGTAGCCCGACTCGTAGGCGGCCGCGAAGTTGCGCATCGCGACAGCCGCCTGGGCGCCCTGCGTTCGACGTCGCCGATGCGTAGTAGTTCCAGGCCGTGCACGACGTCTGGTCGGTCGGGTCGTCGTAGTCGAGCCCCAGCTTGCGGATCAGCCAGAAGATCGAGGTCGAGTAGCCGGGGATGTGGCCGCACTGCCCGCACGACTTGTGATGCCAGGTCCGCGCGATCGGGATCTTCTTGATCCGGCCGTACTTGGTCGTGACGCTCGATGTAGGGCTCCGGGACGCGCTGGACCTGCCACTCCCCTTTCGCCTCGAGTTCGAACACCTTCTCGCGGACATCTTCCGTCGGGGGCGTCGTGGCGCCGCGTTCATCGCGAGCTTCCTTGCGGCTCTCCAGCACGGTCAGGGGGATCGGCATGGCTGGGACCTCCTAGCCGGCGTCGAAGCCGGCGTCCTCGAGCAGTTCTTCCATGACGTCGTTGAGGATCATGTGCAGGCCGTCATCCACCTCCTTGATCATGTCGAGCACGCCGGTCAGGTGCCAGATCAGGTACAGCTCGGTCAGGGTTCGGTCGTCCACCTCCCAGGCCGTCGATGTCGTGTGCATCGTGTCCGGCGGGAGCGCCCGGCGCCACAGGGCGAGGTTGTCGGAGATCTCCTGGACGTGGGGACCCCAGTCCGGGAAGGCGTTCGGCTGGAGCATGTCCGGCGAGACCTGCGTCCCGGTCGACATGATCTTGTAGACGACCCGACCGTAGCCTTCGAGCGCCTTGCTTGGCCGAGGTCAGGCCGTTGTTGATGGAGACCTCGCGCATGATCGTGATCAGCCCGCCCGGGTTGTTGCCGCGCGGACAGCGCGTGCACGAGAAGCACTGGGAGCAGTTCCAGATGTCGTCGTTGAGCTGCTCGTAGAACATCGGAAGGTCTTCGCGCGACGCGGCCTGGGCGATCTTTCGTGGGGAGAAGTCGTAGAACCGGGCCGAGGGGCACGCCGCGACGCAGATGCCGCACTCGTAGCAGCCGTAGAGGTAGCTCTCGAAGCGCTCATCGGCCTTGACTTCGTCGAACAGGCGCTGCTTCTCTTCGATGGGGACATCGGCGTAGCGAGCCTGGAGGACCACGGCTCAGATGCCCATCAGAAACAGATCACCTGGTCGGCCTCGAGGGCCATGTCGTTGAAGGCAGCGCCGCCGATCATCTCGACCCCGTCGATGAGATCGTCCCTGGTGAGGCCGTGCAGATCGAGCGACGGCTGGCAGACGTAGAACTTGACGCCCATGTCGAGCGCCTGGTCGATGAACCGCCGCAGCGGCGCCCCGTTGCCGTCGTACTTGGGCACGATGAGCGTCTCGGGGACGCCCTTCCTGAGGAGTTGCGGGCCGTTGACCGTGAAGTAGATCCCGACCTCCACGTCCATCGCGGCGGCGGTCGTGGCCAGGTAGATCGGCGTCGCGGAGCGCTCCGGGTTGTTCACCCCGCCGGTGTGGACGTAGACGATGCTCGACATCGTCGCCGTCAGGCCTTCTGGATCCAGAAGCGCATGACCTTGTCGATCTGGTCCTGGTGGATGACCGGGTTCCCCGTGTTCTTCGACCACGCTGCGACATCGGGGATGGCACCCGGGTCGGTGGCCTCGAGGAGCACGACGGTCGGCGGCTCGACCGTCTTCATGAGCTTCGCCAGCTTCACGATGGGCATCGGGCAGAGCAGTCCCTTTGCGTCAAGGACCTCGTCGTGGGCAGGTGCATCGGCCATCTGACTCTCCTTGCCGCGAGATCCACAGCTGCCCTGCGCCGCTTGATCCGGGTCCCAGAGCGTGTTGCGGTATCGCGATGTGCCTATATACTCCCGGGACATCCGGCGTGTCAACGATGGTACCCCCAGAGGTGCTCCCGGCCGTGACAGACTGTCGTCCGTGACGAAGTTCGCTTGGGTCATCGACCAGACCTCATGCATCGGCTGTCACGCCTGCACGACCGCGTGCAAGGCCGAGAACGACGTTCCCCTCGGGGTCAACCGGACCTGGGTGAAGTACGTCGAACGCGGCACATTCCCGGAAACCCACCGCGATATCGCCGTCCTCCGCTGCAACCATTGCGATGACGCGCCGTGCGTCGAGGTCTGCCCCACGACCGCGATGTTCAAGCGCCCGGACGGGATCGTGGACTTCGACACGGACCGCTGCATCGGGTGCAAGGCGTGCATCCAGGCGTGCCCATACGACGCGATCTATATCGACCCCGAGAAGCATGTCGCGGAGAAGTGCAACTTCTGTTCGCACCGGGTCGATGAGGGCCTGCTCCCCGCCTGCGTGGTGGTCTGCCCCACCGAGTCCCTGATCTTCGGGGACATCGAGGATCCTGCGAGCCGTGCCGCGCAGATCCTGGCCACGAAGCCGACGACCGTGCGTCGCCCCGAGCAGGGCACGCGCCCGCAGGCGTTCTACGTCGGCGCGTCGGCCGCCGTGCTCGACCCGCTCGCGCCGGCCCACGAGGACCGCTACATGTGGGCTGACCGGCTGACCGGTGGCGCAAAGGACTTCACCAGGCAGCTGGGTGCCCCGACACGCGGCGCGGGCTCGGCTCCGTCCCTGCGCGGCACGCCGCTGCCGGTCCTGACCGGCGGGCCTGCCGCGCTCGGTGCGGTCCGCGGTCCGGGGATCGGGACCCCGTCGCCGATCACGGAGGGGCCATCGCTCAGCGCTGCGGACATGGCACGCGTCGTCGCCGGGCCGAGCGGATCGCTCACGGCCAGCCTGTCGCGACCCGGGACGCGGGTCGCTTACGACGTCTTCCACCCCCGACCGTGGGGCTGGAAGGTCGCCCTGTACCTGTGGACGAAGGGTGTCGGCGCGGGCGCCTTCGGGCTTGTCTTCGTTGCCGCAGTGCTCGGCCTGGCACCGGTCGACCAGGCCCAGCGGCTCATCGCCGGGTTCATCTCACTGGCCGGTGTTGGCCTGACCGCCCTCCTTCTCGTGGCGGACCTGAAGCGTCCCGAGCGCTTCCTGTCGATCCTCTACCGTCCGCAGCGGCGGAGCTGGCTGGCGATCGGGGCCTTCATCCTCATCGGCTACAGCGGCCTGCTGGGGCTGTGGTGGCTGGGAACGTTCCTCGCCGTACCCGACTGGGCCCTGACCCTGCTCGGGATCCCGACCCTCGGACTGGCCGTGATGAGCGCGCTCTACACGATGTTCCTGCTCCGCCAGTGCGAGGCGCGCGATCTCTGGCAGCGGCCGGCGACGGGCGTCGTGCTCATCGCCCAGGCGACGATCCTGGGTGCGGCGACGGTGATGCCGCCGCTGTTCCTCATCGAAGGCGTGTCCCCGCTCCTCGAGATCGCCGCAGCAGCCCTGCTGGTCGGGGGCGCCCTCAATCTCGGCGCCCTGCTCGTCGGCGAGGTCATCGCGGGCCACCCGACGGCCAATGGCCGGGCGGCGGCCCACCTGCTCGTGCGCGGCCCGTTCGCGGCGTCGTTCTGGCTCGGGGGCGTGGGCCTCGGCGGGGCGGTGCCCGTGGTGGCCGTGGCCGCGTGGGCCGGGCTCGGGGCGGTCGGCATCGCTGTGCTCCCGCTGGTCGTCGCGGCGGGGATCGCAGCGGCCGTCGGGCTGCTCTGGTACGAACTGGGCTTCATCGCGGCCGGTCAGGCCGTCCCGATCAGCTAGGGCAGGGAGATGACGACGAAGCGCACGCCGCGACCGCCCGCCGATCACCCGGCCAACGCCGGCGCCATGCAGCCGGGTCTCGACGCGTTTCCGCCGAAGGAGCGCTGGGACGACTGGACGGAGGTGGACACGCGCAGCGGTTCCCGTCGCGAGAAGCGCGACTACACGCTTGTCCCCACGACGTGCTTCAACTGCGAATCCGCCTGCGGGCTCCTCGCCTACGTGGACAAGGAGACCGGCGCCGTCCGCAAGTACGAAGGCAACCCGGCCCACCCGGGAAGTCGCGGGCGAAACTGCGCCAAGGGGCCGGCCACCGTCACCCAGGCCGACGACCCGGAGCGGATCCTGTATCCGATGCGCCGCGTGGGTGAACGCGGTGCCGGAGGCTGGGAGCGCTGTACCTGGGACGAGGCGCTCGACGACCTTGCCGGACGGATCCGGGCGGCCCTGACCCGGGGTGAGCCCAACAAGGTCATGTATCACGTCGGCCGGCCGGGCGAGGACGGCTTCACCGAACGCGTCCTGGCGGCGTGGGGCGTGGACGGCCACAACTCCCACACGAACATCTGCTCGGCCGGTGGGCGGGCCGGCTACGCGTTCTGGATGGGCTACGACCGGCCGTCGCCGGACTACGCGAACGCCAAGGTCATCTTCCTGATCAGCGCCCATCTCGAGAGCGGGCACTACTTCAACCCGCACGCCCAGCGGATCATGGAGGGGCGCAAGGCGGGCGCGAAGCTCATCGTCGTGGATCCGCGCCTCTCGAACACCGCTGCCCAGGCGGACGAGTGGCTTGCCGCCTGGCCCGGCAGCGAGCCGGCCCTGCTGCTCGCGATCGCACGCTACCTCATCGTCGAGCGGCGGTTCGACCGAGCCTTCGTGGAGCGTTGGGTCAACTGGGCGGACTACCTTGCAGCGGCGCGTCCCGAGCTTGAGGAACCGACGTTCGACGACTTCGTCGCGGAGCTCGAGCGGCTGTATGGCGGCTACACGTTCGCCTACGCCGAGCGCGAGACGGGGATCCCGGCCGCCCAGCTCGAACGGGTGGCCAAGCAGGTCGCCGCGGCGGGCACGGCCCTCTCGGCGCACAACTGGCGCGCGAGCTCGGCGGGGGTGATCGGCGGCTGGCAGACGGCGCGGTGCCTGTTCTTCCTGAACGTCCTCACGGGCTCGATCGGGACGCCGGGCGGCACCTCGCCGAACGGCTGGGACAAGTTCGTCCCCCGCCCCCCGTACATGCCGCCCCACCCGGGCACGTGGAACGAGTTGACCTGGCCGAAGGAGTACCCGCTGGCCTTCTTCGAGATGTCGTTCCTGCTCCCCCACTTCCTGCTCGAAGGGAGGGGCAGTCTCGATGTCTACTTCACCCGGGTCTACAACCCGGTCTGGACGAACCCGGACGGACTGACGTGGGTCGAAGCGCTCCGGCGAGAAGACCTCATCGGGTCGCACGCGGCATTGACCCCGATGTGGAGCGAATCCGCGTGGTACGCCGACTACGTGCTCCCGGTGGGTCTCGGCGGCGAACGACACGACCTCCATTCATACGAGACGCATGCCGGCAGCTGGATCGGATTCCGCCAGCCGGTGACCCGCGTCGCCGCGGAGCGCGCCGGCCGGACGATCACCGATACCCGGGAAACGAACCCCGGCGAGGTCTGGGAGGAGAACGAGTTCTGGATCGAGCTCTCGTGGCGGATCGACCCCGACGGCTCGATGGGTATCCGGCGCTGGTTCGAGGCGCCCGACCGGCCGGGCGAGAAGATGACGATCGACGACTACTACGGCTGGATCTTCGATCACTCCGTCCCGGGGCTCCCGGAGGCCGCCGCCGCCGAGGGCCTCTCGCCGCTCGGGTACATGCGGCGGTACGGTTCGTTCGAGGTCGAGCGCGATGTCTACGGTCGCCATGACGACCCCGTGGCCGCCACCGGGCGCGATGTCGTCGTCGATGAGCGCGGAGGGATCCATGGCCCCGCCCCGAAGGACCCGCCGTTGAACATCGTGCCGACGCCAGCGATCCCGAAGGACGCCGAAGGCCGGGTCCGGCGCGGGATCGTCGTCGCAGGCGAGGGCCGACGCGGGTTCCCCACCCCCTCGGGCAAGCTCGAGTTCTACTCACCCACGCTCGCCTCATGGGGCTGGCCCGACCTCGCGGTGCCCGCGTACGCGTCGTCGCAGGTGGCCCGCGAGCGGATGCGCGACCCCCATGACTTCGCGCTCGTGCCCACATTCCGCCTGCCCGTCCTCATCCATACCCGCTCGGCGAATGCGAAATGGCTGACCGAGATCGCCCACGGGAACCCGGTCTGGATCCATCCCGATGACGCGTCGCGGATCGGCGTCGCCACCGGCGATCTCATCCGGGTGGAGACCGACATCGGCCACTATGTCAATCGAGCCTGGGTGACCGAAGGGATCCGTCCGGGCGTCGTCGCGTGCTCGCACCACATGGGCCGCTGGCGCCTCGGCGATGGGGCCGGAACGGACCGCTGGGCGAGCGCCAAGGTGGCGCTGGCCGAGTCGGAGAGCGAGACCGGGCCCACCTGGACGATGCGCCGCCTCGAAGGCGTGGAGCCCTTCACCTCGAGGGACCCCGACTCATCGAGGGTCTGGTGGCGCGACGCGGGCGTGCATCAGAACCTCACGTTCCCGGTCCACCCCGACCCGGTGTCGGGAGCCCATGCGTGGCACCAGAAGGTCTCCGTGCGGCCGGCACTCCCCGACGATCGCGAGGGAGACATCGCGGTCGACACGCGCAGGTCGCGCGAGATCTACCGCGAGTGGCTCGCCCTCGCCCGGCCCGGGCCGGGACCCGGATCGCTGCGCCGCCCGGAATGGCTTCTCCGGCCCCTCCGACCCACGCCGGACGCTTACCGCGTCCATGCGCCCGGCAGCGACCCTCTTGCCACGGAGTCATAAAGTAGGCACGCGATGACAACCGAGATGCTCTCCGACCGCTCCGACCGCTCCGACCGAAACCGGTCCGTCACGCCGGATACGGCGACGGCAGCGCCGACCAGCGCCGCGCCCACCATCGGCGAGTTCATCCTCGAACGCGCCGCCCGAGTGATTCGCGTCCTGGGCCATCCGCTGCGCCTGAGGATGCTCGAGGCGCTCGAGGGCGGTGAGCGGAACGTGACCGACCTCGTCACGATCAGCGGGGCCCCGCAGGCGCTCGTGAGCCAGCACCTCGCGATCCTTCGCGCCGAGGGCGTCGTCGGCTCGAGGCGCGAGGGGTTCCGGGTCTTCTACCGGATCACCGAGCCGAAGGTCCATCGGATCCTCGAGTGCATCCGCGATTGCGACCTTCCCGAACTCGAGGACGCGACGGCAGCGACGCGGTTCGACCTGGCCGGCACCGACTGACCGCCGGATGGCGGAGTTCCATGGGCTCGCCGCGAGGATCACGCTCCTCCTCGTCCTGCTGATCGCGGGGTGGTCGATCGGGCTGGCGGTCGCCAGGCGCCCGCTTCCGACACTCCTCCAGGGCGCGCTGGTCTGGCTCGTCGTCCTCCTTGCGGCGACCGGACTGCTGGGCGTCGTCACCGCGCTCGTGGCGAACCCACCCGGCGACGCCCTCCACGTCGTGTACGGGCTCCTCGCGCTCGTGGTGCTTCCCGGCGCGTGGGCGATCGCCCGCCAGCGAAGCGACCCGCGCCGGACGGTCATCGTGCAGGTCGTTGCTTCGATCGTCCTCGTGATCCTCGTGTTCCGTCTCTTCCAGACCGGCGGTTGACGGCGTGACCTTCGCGGCCGGCCGGGCGGCGATCACGCCGGTCCGGATCATCCTCGCCGCGGGATGGGCTGCCGGCCTCATCGCGCTCCTCGTCGGGGCAGCGGCGGACCCCCTCGTGCTTCTGCTCATCGTGCTCGGATTCGGGGCCGCGTTCCTTTCCGGCCTGGTCGGGGTCGGCGGGGCGGTTGTCCTCATCCCGCTGCTCCTGTATGTCCCACCGCTCTTCGGCATGGCGGAGCTCGGCATCCGGACGATCGCCGGGATCACGATCGTCCAGGTCGCCGCAGGTGCCATCTCGGCTGCTTCCGGCCATCGAGCCGGAGGACACGTTGATCGCCGCCTCGTCTCGACACTCGGGCCCACGATGATCGGGGCGTCGTTCGTCGGAGCGTTCGGCTCGGCGTTCTTCGCGCCGATCGTCCTCGAAGCGGTCTTCGCGAGCCTCGCCCTCTTCGCGGCGGCCTTGATGCTGGGCCTGCGCAACCGGGCGCCGGCCGACTTGGACACGGCGCCGCTCTTCGACCGACGCCTCGCCTTCATCATCGGGGCCGTGGTCGGAGTGCTCGCCGGGTTCATCGGCGCAGGTGGTGCGTTCTTCCTGGCTCCGATACTGCTCCACGGCCTGCGGATCCCGATGCGCTATGTCGTCGGGTCGTCGGTCGGGATCGTCGCCGTCTCGTCCGGCGCCGGACTCCTCGGCAAGGCCGTCACGGGCCAGATCGACTGGATCCTCGCGGCGGCGCTCGTCGTGGGCGCGCTGCCGGGCGGCCGAGTGGGTGCGATCGTCTCCCGCCGAACGTCGCCCGATCGTCTCGGGCTGGTCCTCGGGCTCCTCATCCTCGCCGTAGCCGTGCGGATGTGGGGCGACATCCTGGGCAGGATCGGCGGCTGATCCCGCGGGCGGGATAGCCCGCGACAAGATCGGATCCGATCAACCCCTATCCAGGGCTCGCCGGGCACGGTATCGTCCACGCATGGACGGGCGGGGGCTCGGTGGGGCCTTCCTTCTCGCGGTTGGCATCGTCCTGATCGTCGTGTCCGCGATGCAGCTCACCGGCGCATCGGGGGATGCGACTGCGGCGACCGGTTCGCCCACCGCGACTGGATCGACACCGCCGGCATCCCCGGAACGGACTACTGGCCCAGCCGCGTCCGCGACTCCAGCGCCGACCCCGCCCCCGAGCACGGCCCCGACCCCTGTCTTGAACGCGTCCCCCGATCCCGAAGCGATGGTCCGTACGTTCTACGCCGCTCTCGTTCCGGCGCTGCGCACGGGCAACGTCGAGACGTTCGTCCCGCTCCTCCACCCGGCCACGATCGTCCGCTACGGCGAAGCGGCCTGCCGTGCCCAGCTTGCGGGTCAGGCCGACCCCACCTTCGACGTCGACGTGATCTCGGTCAGCACCCCGGGAGGCTGGGACTACGTCACGGACGAACGCTCGACCCAGATCGACGACGCATGGACGATCACGGCAGACGTGACGCAGGCCGGGACGACGTCGCGGCGGGAGTTGCACCTCGCCCCGATCGATGGCCGGGTCCGCTGGTTCAGCGACTGCGGGACGCCGGTCGACTGAGACACGCGCGCCAGCTGAGCCAGGCGCGCGAGCGTTGTGCCGCGAGCCGATCAGCCGCAGGCGGCCTCGTAGGCGTTCATGCGCCGGATTGCGGCCTCCGCGCCGTTGAGCGCGACCGCCACATCGGCGAACAGGTCCCGGATGTCCGCGTCGGTCAGGCGTTCGCCGTCGCGGGTCAACCGACCCAGCGTGTCGGCCGGCCCGGTCCGAACGATCCGCGTCTCGTTGGTCGGCACATACACCCCATCCTGGCAGGTCCACCTGCGCTGGCAGACGAGAACGTATTCGTGAAGCATGAACGACATCGCCCAGTGGTACGTGTTCGACCCAGTCGGGAGGTCGGCGAGCAGGACGTCGAGTCGCTGATCGTCCACGGCCACGAAGTCGGCGTACGGGACTCCTCGCGGGATGCCGAAACCGTCGAGCCAAGCCTCGATGGCCGGGGTGGTCGGGTCCGCCTCGATGCGGACCTTTCCGTCGGGCGCCGGGACGACGAACGATTCCGGCGGACGATCCTCGCGCCACTGGTCGGGCATGTCCTCGCAGGGATCCTTCGGCGGAGGGGGCGGCGGCGGGATGGCTCCTGGGGCCGGGGGTGGCGGTACCGGTGGCGGGCCATCGCCGCCTGAAACCACGGGACCCCCGGGCTTGACGGGTGATGGGTCGTCCGGCGGCTCGGGGGCATCTGGGCGCTGAGGCGCATCGGGGGGGACAGGCGCATCGGTCGGCAGCCCGCTGTCTGCCTTCCCGCCGCCTGGCTTCCCGCCGGACCCTCGGAAGTGGCCGAGCAGCAGCCAGAGCCCGATGAGAGCGAGCAAGGCGCCCAGACCGAGTCCGGCGATGGCGACAGGCGTCGGGAATCCTGCGTCGCTCCCCGGGGAAGGTGACGGCGTCTCCTGCGGCGACGGGCTCGCCGTGACGCTCGGCTCCCGCGACGGCACGGCCGTCGGTGCGGGCGTATCGGTTGGCGCGGGGGCTGCCGGCCCGAACTCGATCTGGGCGGGTGTTCCGACTTCGAACAGCCCGTCGCCCGGCTGCGCCCGCCCGATGTCGCGCCCGGTCCCCTCGGGCGTCCCGTCGCTACAGAACCCGTAGACGTCCCAGTTCGTGATGTCGGTCCATTCCTTGCTCGCGGGGACGAGCAGGTACAGGTCCGCAGAGGTCGGTCCATCCACGTAGGTCGAGCGGGCATGCGTCCGGAACTCGCCGAGCTGGCCCGCGTTGTTCACGAACAGGAAGAGATCCTTCTCCGACCCCATCATCCGGGCGATCCAGTAGTGGGACGCGCCCTGGAGGAGGTCGGCCGGCTGGTTCGGGGCCGCGGGCTTCGGCGGGAACTGATCGCGGAGGGTCATCACTCCCCACTCGACGCGCTTGGTCGCCGGCACGCTCGACAGCGGCTTCGCGATGCGCTGATGGACGATCGCGGCTCCCTCGGCGAACGCCGCGTCATCGCTCCCATGGCGGCTGCATACGACGTCGGCGCGGTCACATCCGAATTGGTCGAGGACTTCGGGAGGCAGATTCCCGATCCAGCCCATCCCGAACATCAGGATGTCGAGCCCATCCGCGGCCGAGCCGTGGATGTCGTCCGTCGTGTCGTCGATCGAGACGATCTCGCCGTCCACGCTGACGTCGATCCCGCCAGGGAACTCGATGGAGCGCAGGAAGTCGAGGATCGGGTTGCGATCGTGACTCGATGCCCCGGCCGTCGAGCCGGGATGGGCGACGATCAGCGGCCCGAACAGGAGCGCCGCCGAGGCCAGCAGGACGAGGACGAAGGTCGGCGCCGACCGCGGTCGTGATGACGCGAATGCCCTGCGTGCCTGGTCCATCGACTCCACCCCCGGGCAGAGATCCGTGGCGCGACGATCCGTGGCGCGACGATACCGCGCCCGTCAAGCCCTGGCGAGGGACACCGGCCGGTGGTCGCGCACCGACTCGTTCGCGGCTATCGTGGTGCCATGAGTCCGCACGACGCGCACGGGGAGTCGGCGGCGGGCGGTCGGGCGTCGGCGTCGGCGTCGGCCGCGATCGGCGGAGCAGCACCGGCATGGCTGGCGGCAGTCACGTGCGTGGATCTCTCCGACCCGCGCTGTCGGGTCGCGACCTGCCGCGCGTCGTTGCCGCCACGCCGCACGGCGTACTGCAGCGACCGCCATCGACGTGAGTTCGAGCGGAATCACCTCTGGTTCGCGGCCCGCGCAGCGGCGCGGCGGCGCGCCGGATGGGTGTGTCAGCGGTGCGGCTTCAAGCCCGCTGAGATCCGGCGCGACCCGACCGAGCGCAAACGGTATTCCCGCCATGAACTGAAGCTCGAGGTCAACCACATCGAGCCGCTGGTCGGCGCCTACCGACTGGTCACCTGCGCGAACCACCTGACGAATCTCGAGGTGCTCTGTCATCGCTGCCACGTCGTCGAGACCGGCAGGCAGCGCGTGAGCCGAGAGGTCGCCCCCAGGCCGGGCGGCAGTCAAGCTGCGGCCACGGACCTGCCCCGTCCGGAGGCCTAGCCCTGAACAGACCGCCGAGGATCGGTCTTTCTGCCGACGTGATTCTGACCTGGTTCGCACCATGCGAAATCATCGACCGAAAGGGGTCGATCTCGCTCCGAAGCGCCCGTTCCTGGCCTTGACGACGAGCGCGCACAAGCTGGCAAACAGCCAAGGGGAGTGATCGCGCTCATCACGCGAAGTCTGCGGTGACTGCTACGGCCCACAGTTGACGCCCGATCGCTTCGAATGATCCCGCCGAGTGACCCGCCGGATGGAGAGACAGGTGCCACGAAGGAATGGGGAAGGGATCGCCCTGCTTGCTGATCCCACGCGCAGGCGGATCGTGGCTGCCTTGGCGATCCGACGCCGTCGACCCGCGGAGCTCGCAGCCGAGATCACCCTCAGCCGGCCCGCGACGACCCGCCAGCTCAACATCCTGCGTGGGGCGGGCCTGATCGAAGCCCGTCGCTCGCTCGTCGACGGCCGCGGGGTGCTCTACGGCATCGATCCGCGAAGGCACGGCCAGATCACCGCCTGGCTGCTCGGGACCGAACTCGTCCGGCCAGCTTCCGGGCCCGACCTCGAGTACCTGCGCAGGACCGGTCATCACGCCGAGGCGGCTCACACCGAGGCGGCTCACACCGGGGCGGCTCACGATGGCGCGGCTCACGATGGCGCGGCTCACGATGGCCCGGCAGTCGATCATTCCGTTTGAGCGGAACGACCACAAAGATGGCACCCAGCGGGAACCCACCCCTGGAGTCCGCGGGCCGACGTCGGCCGGCACCGGCCGACGTCGGCCTTCGTCGGGCGCCGCCGGAGCTCTACTCGAGGTAGTCCTTGAGCTTGCGCGAGCGTGACGGGTGGCGCAGCTTGCGCAGCGCCTTCGCCTCGATCTGGCGGATCCGCTCGCGGGTCACGTTGAACTCCTTGCCGACCTCCTCGAGGGTGCGGGCGCGCCCGTCCTCGAGGCCGAAGCGCAGCTGGAGCACGCGCCGCTCGCGGCCCGTGAGCGAGTCCAGGACCGCCTCCACCTGCTCCTTCAGCAGCTGGTGCGACGCAGCCTCCGCAGGCGCGAGTGCACCGCGGTCCTCGATAAAGTCGCCGAGGTGCGAATCCTCTTCCTCGCCGATCGGCGTCTCGAGCGAGACCGGCTCCTGCGAGACCTTGATGATCTCGCGAACCTTTTCCGGCGTGACCTGGACCTCCTGGCCCTTCGACATCGCCTCGGCGATCTCCTCGACCGTCGGCTCGCGGCCCAGCTCCTGGAGGAGCTGACGTGAGACGCGGATGAGCCGGTTGATCGTCTCGACCATGTGGACCGGGATCCGGATCGTGCGGGCCTGGTCGGCGATCGCGCGGGTGATCGCCTGGCGGATCCACCACGTGGCGTATGTCGAGAACTTGAAGCCCTTCTCGAAGTCGAACTTCTCGACCGCCCGGATGAGCCCGATGTTGCCTTCCTGGATGAGGTCCAGGAACGACATCCCGCGGCCGATGTACTTCTTCGCGATGGACACGACCAGCCGGAGGTTGGCCGACGTCAGCTGCTCACGGGCGTCGCGGCCGATCCGAACGAGCTCGCCGCGACGATGGGCCAGCTTCGTGGTCGAGGGGACCTCGGGGTCGTAGCCCATGCGCTTGAGCATGTCGGCGTCGTTGCCGGCGGCGACCCAGCGCTCGAGCGCCACGAACGCGATGTCATCGCGGGTCCAGTCGTAGATCGCCCGCAGGCCCGGGTTGTCGCGCGAGTCGAGGTCCCCGTTGTGGACCGCGGCGTAGGCCCAGTCGAGGATCTCGAGGAACTTCTCCGCGGTCATCGACTCGTTGTATTCCGAGACGTGCTTGCGGGCTTCCTTGAGCAGTTCCTTCGTGCCGTCGGACTGGACGTCTCGGCCGGCCTTGATCAGGTGGAAATCGGGCGTCGGCATGAGCAGATCAGAGGCGGAATCCGCCATGATCGCCGCGCGCACGATCGCCGTCGCCTCCGGACCCAGCGGCAACCGATGCTGGGGCTTGGCCGTCCGCGTCTTCGTCTCGGTGTCGTGGAGCGTCCACTCGTGCAGCGAAACGACGCCCTTCCACGGCTCTTCGGCCATCTGCTCGCCGAGTTCGATCGCCTTCGCGAGGACGACCTCTTCCTCCGCGGTCAGAAGGGCGACCTTGCCGATCTCCTTGAGGTACATCCGGACCGGGTCGTCGATCCCGATCATGTCGGCGTTGAGCGCCTCGAGCTCCTCCGCGGTGGGCTCGTCGAGCTCTGCCGCGTCGAGCTTGGACGGCTCCTCGGCGAGCAGGCGACGGCGCGGAGGCGGCGCCTGGCCGTCCTCCCCGACGACCTCGACGGCATCGTCCTCGGCGTCGAACTCGGCGTCATCGTCCGAGTCGTCGGCGTCCGTGTTCGGACCCTCCTCGGTGGCGACCGATCCACGCTTCGGGCGCATGTTGGCGAGCTTGGCTTCCTCGACCTCGGCTCGACCGCGGCGCGGGCGGGACAGGACGGCTTCGACGAGTTGCTGGTCCAATGGATCGATCGGCATTCGGGTTCTTCCTCCGGGTTTCCTTGTTCGTTTGGTGGGCTGGTTCGTTGGGCTACGTGGCGGTTGCGGCGGGCGCGCGGCGCCCGAGCATGCGGGTCTGCTCTCGACGACGGTCGAGCGAGAGACGTTGGTCATTGATGGCCCGGCGTTCCGCGGACAGGCGGGCCACGGTGTCGCGATCCCCGTCGCGCTCGGCTTCGGCCGTGGCGGTCTCATTGAATTCGGCGCGATCGCGGAGCTGGATCTCCTCGAGATCGATGATCAGCCGCTCGATCTCGTAGGAGAGGCGCTGCTCGGGCAACTCGCGCGGGTCCGGGCCGGGTTTCGCATAGAGCGCGCGTGCGAGGGCGGCGGTCTCGTCGTCAAGGGTGGCGACGAACGCCGCGGAGTCGAACGGTGGCCGCGTCCCGTCGTCGTTCCGTGCCCGCGCCAGGACGATGGCCCGGAACAGCTCGCGGGCGACCTGCGATGGCAGGAGGTCCGGCCCAACGGTCTCGACGACGTCCAGCTGGGCAGACGGAACGAGCAGGACCAGACGCAGGAGCTCGACCTCGTGGGGCGAGATCGCGCGGAGGATCTCGGTCACGGGCAACGAATTGACGGATGCGATGACCGCCTCGGCCGTGAACCGACCCTCGCCACCGACACCCTGGGCGGCCGGCCCGCGCCGATGGAGGACCTCGAGCAGCACCCGCTCCTCCACCCCGCTCGCCTGGCGGAGCTGCTGGAGATAGGCGTCGCGCATCACCGGGTTCGGGACGGCCCGGATCGTCGGCATGAGCGCGTCGACGAAGCGCGACTTGCCGCCGGCCGTCTTCAGGTCGTGCTGCCGCGCCGTCGAATCGATGAGGTAGTCGACGATGGGCTGGGCGGTTCGAACCTCCTCGCGCCAGCGATCCGGGGTCTCGCGCAGGACCTCATCCGGGTCCTTGCCTTCGGGCAGGCGCACGACGCGGACCTCGTCCATCTCGACACCCGAATCCGAGGCGGCAAGCTGGCCGATGAGGCCCTCGAGAGCCCGAGCCCCGAAGGCCCCGGCCTTCTGGCCGGCGGTGTCGACGTCGTAGGCGAGCGCGATCTTCTTCGCGTAGCGCGTGAGGAGCGCGACCTGACCCGGAGTCAGGGCGGTCCCGAGCGACGCGACGACGTTCTCGAAGCCGGCCTGGTGCGCCATCAGCGCATCCGTGTAGCCCTCGACGATGACGGCCTGACCGGTCTTGCGGATGGGCCCCTTCGCCTTGTCGATGAGGTAGAGCGTCCGGCTCTTGTCGAACAGGGGCGTGGCCGGCGTGTTGAGGTACTTCGGGCCGGTGTCGCGCCCGCCCTCGCCCTCGGCACCCAGGATGCGGCCACCGAGTCCCACGGCGTGGCCGTTCTGGTCGCGGATCGGGAAAAGGACGCGGTTGCGGAACTTGTCGTAGACGCCCACGCCTCGTCCGCTGCGGCCCTTCGCGGCGAGGCCGACTTCGACGAGCTCGTCGGGCCGGATGTCGCGCTTCTCGACGAGCCGGCGGCTCATCGTTTCCCAGCCATCCGGCGCCCAGCCGAGCTGCGCCTTCTCGATCGTCTCGTCCGTGAACCCGCGACCGCGGAGGTAATCGAGCGCCGGGGCGCCAAGCTTCGACGCCACGAGGACCTGGTGGTAGAACGCGATCCCCGTCTCGAGCACGTCGCGCAGGCGCGCCCGGCGGGCATCCTCGCGCTTCGTGCGCTCGTCGATCTCCACGCCGGCCTTCGAGGCAAGCTGGCGGAGCGCCTCCGGGAACGGCACGGAGTCGCGCTGCATGACGAAGCTGAAGATGTCGCCCCCGAGGCCGCAACCGAAGCACTTCCAGCTTTCGCGAGCCGGGGTCACGACGAACGAGGGTGTCTTCTCACCATGGAACGGGCACAGACCCTTGTAGGTCGTCCCGGCCTTCTTCAGCTGGACGGTCTCGCCGACGACATCGACGACGGCCAGCTTGCTCTTGACTTCGGCTGCGACGCCTCCCGCCAATCCCTCTCCGTTCTCTCGAAGCTCCAGCTTCTCTGTCGTCTGTAGGGAGATACCCCTCGACGACCGCGTTCGTTCGCTTCGCCCGCGTCCACGCCACCGTGCTTCGATCCGGCGCCGGACATGACTGTGGGCTTGTCAAGTCTTGACAAGCCGTTCCATGCCTATTCTAGGGCTTGACAAAGGGGTTGACAAGACCTCCAGCACGGCCGGATCTCGGCGGGATCTCGGCCCGCGTCCAAGCGCGATCGTGCGTTTCCGGGTACGGTCCCCAGACGGGACGGGCGTTCCCGGTGCGCCTGCACAAGCGCTGCACCGACCGAACAACCGCCGCCCGAGCGCGGCGACACACCTGTCCGACAACGCGAGGGAGAACCCATGACCGATCCGTATCGCGATCCCGCCGCATCGCCGCCGTCCGAGCCGCCGATGGGCCCGCAGGACGCGCCGACCGGCGTACAGCAGAACCGGACGCCGAGCGCAGGACACACGTCCGAACCACCGCCCTACCGAGGACGCCCCGTACCCGAGCCACTCGGCGTCCCGACACCGCAACCTCCCATCCTGGCGACGCGCCGCGAGCGGACCGGCCCCGAGCAGACCAGGCGCGTCCTGCTGTTCGCGTTCGGGATCGTCCAGCTCCTCATCGGGCTCCGGATCGTGCTCGTCCTGATCGCCGCCCGGACGGACAACGCCATCGTCGGCACGATCCTCGACGCGAGTGACTTCCTCGTCGCGCCGTTCCGCGGCATCCTCCAGACGAACGTGGCCGAAAGCGGCGCGATCGTCCTGGACCTCGCCGCGGTCGTCGCCCTGATCGGCTGGACGATCCTCGAGCTGATGCTCTACTGGGCGATCGGGCTCTTCCGGCGCGACGCCGCCTGATCCTGCCGACTCGACGCGGTCATCGTCGCGTCGTCAGCCGCAGGGCTCAGGGCGAGGGGACTCGGTCGCGCCTGAACCCTCGTGGCGAGCGACGAACACCTCGCGCCCCCACGGGTCCATCCGGATCTCCGGCGCGAATCCCACCTCGGCGAGCAGACGAAGCCACGTCTCGCGGGGGAACAGGCCCTCGATGTGGCGATCGTGGACGACACGTTGGCCGCCGTCGGCATCCCGAACGAGGTAGGCGTAGTCGACCTGGTACGTCGAATCCGCGGGATCCGGGTCGGTGGTCCACTCGAGATAGCGCAGGCCACGGCCGGTGCCGTCCGGGAACTGGTCGTGGCCGCCGTGATCGGTCGACGGCGAGAAGCTCTCGCGGACGCAGTCAGGCATGAGGACCGCCGCGCCGCCGGGGCGGCAGTGGGTGAACGCGGTGTCCATGGCCGCTCGCAGGTCGTGCTCGCTCGTCATGT
>CAVQPX010000020.1:0-51514 GCA_963714835.1 uncultured Chloroflexia bacterium | reverse complement strand
GGGTCGGCGGTGCCATCCTGTTGCGTGGCACCGAGGCAGCCGCGGTCGAGAGTCGCGTGACGCAGCTCCGCAACCTGCTGGTCCTGGCATCGGCCGGGACCGATATCACGGTCCGCGATACTGAGCATGCCGGCGTGAAGATCACGACGGTCGACCTCGGGGATCTTGACGCACTGCTGCCCGGGCTCGGGCTCGATCCGAGCCTCGCGGGCTCCGGCGCGCGCGTCGAATTCGGGTTGGCCGTCAAGGACGACATGCTGATCGTCGGCGTCGGCGACGGAATCATCGAGCGGATTCTCGATACAACGACTGACGCCAGTCTGGAGTCCACGGGCGCCTACGCTCGCGTTGTCGATCTCGTCGGGAGCCCGAACGACGTCCAGATGTATGTCGCCCTGAGCGGCCTGATGAGCTACGTCGAGGGCACGCTCGGTGACTCGCTCGACGGCAGCTCCTGGACGGAGCTGAAGCCCTATCTCGAGCACCTCGCCGCAGTCGGCGCGGCCAGCGTCACCACCGATGGAAGCGGCGGAAGCCGGATTGTGATCACCGTCAAGTAAGCTACCGGGCCGGCAATGGCCCGGAAATGAGGAGGAACCTGCCCACAATGGCCGTACGCATTCGACTCACGCGCGTTGGCGCGAAGAAGGCACCGACGTACCGCGTGGTCGTCGCCGATTCGCGGAACGCGCGAGACAGCCGTTCGATCGAGACGATCGGACACTACAACCCGCTGACCGACCCGGCCGAGGTCGTGATCGACGCCGACAAGGCCAAGGCCTGGCTGGCCAAGGGCGCTCAGCCCTCAGACACCGTTGCGCGGCTCCTTCGGGTGGCCGGCATCGTGACCGCCGGAAAGTAGGCCCGCGATGGCAGCACGCGAACTCGTTGAGTATGTCGCCAAGACGCTCGTCGACGATCCCGGCTCGGTCACGGTGACCGAGGTCGTGGATGCCGATGGCACCGTCATCGAACTCCATGTCGCGGAAGAGGACATGGGCAAGGTCATCGGACGGAACGGCAGCGTGGCCAAGGCCCTCCGAACGCTGCTGAAGGTCACGGCTGCGCGTGATGGCGGATCCGTGTCCCTGGAGATCCTCTGAGCAAACGGCCGATGGACGAGCCACCTCCGGGTACCAGGCTCGTCGTCGCTCAGGTACGCGGCCTGCACGGCCTCAACGGGGTCGTGCGGATCGAGACGCTCACCGACCAGCCCGAAGCGCGGTTCGTGGTCGGTTCGGACCTCTACCCGGAGGGGACGAACTTGCGCCTGACGATCGTCGACGCGGCGCCGGTGGTGGACGGGCCGGGATGGCGCCTTCGATTCGCGGGCATCTCGAGCCGGAACGCGGCCGAATCATTGCGCGACGCCTACCTCGAGACGATCGTGGATCGATCGGTTGATCTCGAGCCCGGGGCGGCCTATTGGCACGAGGTCATCGGGGTTGAAGTCCGCGGCCTCGATGGGCGGGTCCTGGGCGTCGTCGCGGATGTCTATCGCGTCGCGACGGCCGAGATCTTCGTGGTTCGCGGCGGACCGGCCGGAACATTCGATCTGCCACTCGTCAAGTCGATCGTCCGGGTCTTCGCCCCGGAGCGAGGCGAGATCATCGTGGACGAAGGCGTCCTCGATCTCGATGGCGAGCCGATCGACGAACGGCCGCCCAAGCCAGCTCGGAAGCGCCCTCGATGGTCCCGTCACGGCAAGGGAGGAGCGGCGGCCGACCAGGCTACCGAGCCCGACTGACGTGCAGATCGATTTCATCACGTTGTTCCCGGCGATGCTGGATGGCCCGCTCGCGGCGAGTATCCCGGGCCGGATCCAGGAGCAGGGTCTCGTCAGCATACGAATCCACGACCTCCGAACCTGGGGCCTGGGCCGTCATCGGAGCGTGGATGACACCCCGTATGGCGGCGGCGCGGGGATGGTCCTCCGCCCGGAGCCCGTCGCGGCCGCACTCGACACGATCCGCGGACCAGAAATCGACCGTGATCCTCGTCGATCCGGCGGGGGAGGTATTCGGCCAGGCTCGCGCGTCCGACCTCGCGACCCGTTCGCACCTCATCTTCGTGTGCCCGCGCTACGAGGGCGTCGACGACAGGATCCGGGACCTCGTCGACCTGGAGCTTTCGATCGGTGACTACGTCGTAACCGGGGGAGAACTGCCGGCCCTGGTCATAGCTGACGCCGTGATGCGCCTGCTGCCTGGGGCCATCGATCAGGCATCGACCGCGGAGGAGTCATTCTCGGACGGCCTGCTCGAGTATCCGCAATACACCAGGCCCGCGGCCTTTCGCGGTCGCGGCGTGCCCGATGTCCTGACCAGCGGCAACCATGAATCGGTGCGTCGCTGGCGCCTCGAGGCGGCGCTGCGTCGGACGCTGGCGCGCCGCCCCGACCTTCTCGAGGACCGTCCCACAACGGCCGAAGAGCGGGCCATGCTGGGCTCGATGGGGGCTTCGCCCGAAGGCGCCGACCGCCGGGGGCAGGCTGAGTGATCGAGAACCCGTGCTATACTCCGCCGCCGGTCGCCTGCGACCATGCGCAATAATGCCCATCCCGCAGCCGCGGCTGCCCACAGAACCAGGACTCGCTACCGTGAACGTGCTTGACGAGATCGTCGCCGAACAGATCCGGACCGACCTTCCGGCGCTCGCCTCAGGAGACACCGTGCGTGTCTTCGCCCGCGTCGTCGAAGGCGGCAAGGAGCGCGTCCAGGTCTTCGAAGGAACGCTGATGCGGCTGCGTGGCGGCGGGATCACCCGATCGATCACCGTTCGCAAATTGGCGAGTGGCGTCGGCGTCGAGCGCACGTTCAAGATCAACAGCCCGAGGATCGAGAAGATCGAAGTTGTTCGCCATGGCAAGGTCCGGCGCGCGCAGCTCTACTTCCTGCGGGATCGGGTCGGCAAGTCCGCCACGCTGCGCGAGCGTCGAACCAACGCCTGACGGGCGCGCCAAACGATCAGCCACGCTCCGACCCCGTCCCATGGACGGGGTCGAACAATGTCCGACGCCGGCGGGGCCATCGGCGTAGGCTACTGTTCGTGCCCAGGGACCCCACACTCCGGATCGAACGTGCGCTATGGAGTTCCGGCCTGCACCGCATCGCGGGGGTCGACGAGGTCGGTGTCGCGCCGACATCCGGCGCCGTCGTGGCGGCCGCGGTCATCATCCGCCCGAACAGTCGTCGGATCGGCGGGGTCCGCGACTCGAAGACCCTTTCGGCCGCCCAGCGCGAGCGATTGGCTCCGGAGATCAGGCGGCGAGCCGTCGCCGTGGCCCTTGGAGCGGCGTCGGTCGCAGAGATCGACCGTCTGAACATCTATCACGCGACGCACCTGGCGATGCGCCGCGCGATTGCCAGGCTCGGCGGCCATGACCATGTCCTCGTGGATGGCAATCGGATCTCGGGGTTTGAGGCCCACGTCGGTCCGTATACCGCGATCGTGGATGGGGACGCCATCTCCTACTCGATCGCGTGCGCATCGGTCGTGGCAAAGGTGATCCGGGATCGGATGATGGCCCGGCTGTCGGTCCGCTATCCCGGGTACGGCTGGGAGCGCAATCAGGGCTACGCAACGCTAGAGCATCGGCAGGCGATCCGTCGCCACGGACTCACGCCGTTCCATCGTCGGAGCTTCCTGGCCCTGCAACGCACCCTTGCGGGCGACCAGCTCGCGATGGGACTGGGCGATGGGGAAGAGACATCCGATGTGCGCGCTGGACCGGCGCCCGAAACTCGGCGACGGGCAGGCGCCGACGTCCAGGATCTCGTGGCAGATCTTGTCGACGGGCTCGATGTCGCTCTCTCGGGCGACGACACCGATGAGGTCCTGCTCAACCTCTGACGATCGACAGGGGTCGACTCTGCGTGCGCGAGGACGCGGGACGTCGCTCCGCAATCCGCAGATAAGCGGCAGTGCATCGACCGCGGCCATGCTTGACCCATGCGAACAGAAGCCCAGCGAATTGGGGATGCAGCCGAGCAGCTCGTCGTCGACCGGCTGAACCAGGCCGGTTGGCGGATTCTGGGTCGTCAGGTGCGAGTTGGCCGAGCGGAACTGGATATCGTCGCGGTTGACCCTGCGCCACCGCAGCGCCTGGTCATCGTCGAGGTTCGAGCGAGGGCCAGTCGAAATTTCGGGACGGCCGAAGAGACGGTCGATGCCCGCAAACGGATCCGGCTTCGACGTGCGGCCCAGGCCCTGCGCGAACAGGGCGTATTGTCGGACGGCACCACGGTGCCGCCGATGCCGCTTCGGCTGGACCTCGTCGTCGTGGAGCCTCCGAATACCGTCGGCGAGGCACCTCGGGTGCGCCACCACGTGGCCGCCATCTAGGCCCACGGCCCCGCCCTCGGACCACCCTGTGCTACACTCCGGCCCGCCGTGGAGGGTCCGTGGCACTCATGCCCATCGCCGTTCGGTGGTGGAGCTCACACGTGGATCGTTCCGACCGGGACGGTGCCGGACAGGCTCGTTGTTCGAGACTGATCGGTTCCTGGCGACGGGATCCGCGGAGGATATAACCGGATCAGGAGGTCATCACCCGTGCCGTCCGTTTCAATGCGGCAGCTGCTCGAAGCTGGAATTCACTTCGGCCACCAGACGCGCCGATGGAACCCAAAGATGCGCCCGTTCATCTTCGCGGAGCGCAATGGGATCCACATCATCGACCTCGCACAAACCGCGCAGCGGCTTGAGGTCGCCCTCGATTTCGTGCGCGAAACCGTCGCACGAGGCGAGCCCGTCCTGTTCATTGGCACCAAGAAGCAGGCGCAGGAGCCGATCGCCGAGGAAGCCACGCGAGCGGGCATGCCCTACATCAACAAGCGCTGGCTCGGCGGGATGCTCACCAACTTCGTCACGATCAAGAAGCGGATCGGCCTGATGGAGCAGCTCGAGGCTCGACAGCAGTCGGGCGAGTTCGAGCACCTTCCCAAGAAGGAAGCCGCCAAGCTGACCGAGGAACTCACCAAGCTGACCGCGACCCTGGGCGGTATTCGGAAGATGAAGCGCCTCCCCGGAGCCGTGTTCATCGTCGACCCACATCGCGAGCGGATCGCGGTGACGGAGGCGAACAAGCTCGAGCTGCCGGTCGTCGGCACCGGCGACACGAACGTCGATCCGGATGAGATCGACTACATCATTCCCGCAAACGACGACGCGATCCGGGCGATTCGGCTGCTCTGTTCGCTGGTCGCCGATGCCGCGATCGAGGGCGCCCAGGAGCGGGCATCCCGCGCGAGCGTCGAACCTGAGCCCGAGCCGATGGCCATCGAGCCGGAGTACGACGACGTCGGTGCGAGCGACGCCCTCGTGGCGGCGCTTGCCGGCGGGGCGGCCCTGAGCTTCGCGCCGGACGACGACGACGATCTGCTGCCTGGCGCACCGGCCCCGGCTGTCGCCGAGGAATTGACCGCGACGCCAGAAGAGATCGCAGCTGAGCTGGCACGCGAGGCCGCCGAACGCGAGGCGGCTGCGACGCTCGGCTAAACCGCACCTCGCTACGAGTCAATCGCGATCCGCGAGGGCGCATCGCACGAAAACAGGAGCACCAGACGAACATGGCCACCATCAGCGCAGAGGCGGTAAAGGTCCTTCGCGAGCGGACCGGCGCCGGCTTCATGGACTGCAAGCGCGTCCTTGACGAGACCAATGGCGACGTCGACCAGGCGATCGCTCTCCTTCGCGAGCGCGGGTTGGCCGCTGCCGCCAAGAAGGCGGGCCGAGATGCCCGCGAGGGGCTCGTGTCGAGCTACATCCACACGGGCGGTCGAGTTGGCGTCATGATCGAGGTCAATTGCGAAACGGACTTCGTCGCACGCACGGACGAGTTCCAGAAGCTGGTTCGGGATCTTGCCGTTCAGGTCGCCGGTCTCGCCCCGCAGTACGTCGATGCCGACGCCATCCCGGCTGAGGTCATGGCGGACAAGAAGGCCCAGTTCGCGGCCGATCCGGCCGTGGCCGCCAAGCCGGAAGAGATCCGCGAGAAGATTGTCGATGGCCAGGTCAAGAAGTGGCTCCGCGAGGTCACGCTGCTCGACCAGCCGTTCCGCGACGAGGATCGACAGGTCCGCGAGCTGATCACCGAACAGATCGCCACCATTGGGGAGAACATCCGGGTGCGTCGGTTCGTCCGATACGCGCTCGGGGAGGAGCTGTGACCGAGGTATCGGGAGATTTGCCCAATCGGTACCGCCGGATCCTGCTGAAACTGTCCGGAGAGGCGCTCCTGGGTACCCGAAGCTACGGCGTCGATCCCGAGATCTGTACGTTCATCGCCAGCCAGGTCGCCCATGTCCATGGGACAGGCGTGCAGGTCGGAATCGTGGTCGGTGGCGGCAACATCTTCCGTGGCATGGCCGCCTCCGCGCGCGGCATGGACCGGGCGACCGGCGACTACATCGGCATGCTGGCGACCGTGATGAACGGACTGGCGCTGCAGGATGCGCTCGAGCGGGCCGGCGTCCCGACGAGGGTCATGAGCGCGATCGCAATGAACGAGATCGCCGAGCCCTACATCCGGAGGCGCGCGGTGCGCCACCTGGAGAAGGGACGCGTTGCCATCTTTGTCGCCGGCACAGGGAACCCGTACTTCACGACCGATACCGCCGCAGCGCTGCGTGCCGTTGAGATCGGTGCCGAAGTTCTCATGAAGGCGACCAAGGTCGATGGCGTCTACGATGCCGATCCAATGACGCATCCCGAAGCTCGCCGGTACGAGCGCCTCGCCTACACCGACCTCCTTCGTGATCAACTGAAGGTCATGGATGCTGCAGCGGTTGCCCTGTGCATGGAGAATGATCTTCCGATCATCGTCTTCGACCTGAACAAGCCGGATAACATCGCCCGCGTGGCGATGGGAGAACCGGTGGGGACCCGAATCGCTGTCGAGGCCTCCGGAGGGACTCGCACATGAACATGGAAATCGTCACGGCAGCAGATCAGCGGATGGGCCGCGCCCTCGAGGCGATGGAGCGCGACTTCCAGGGCGTCCGAACCGGGCGGGCTTCAACGAGCCTCGTCGAGCGGATTCACGTCGACTTCTACGGAACCGAGACGCCCCTCAACCAGCTCGCCGGCATCAGCGTTCCGGAGGCGCACCAGATCGTCATCCAGCCATGGGATCGGAGCGTCCTGGGCGCCATCGAGAAGGCCATCCTGAAGAGCGACATCGGTTTGATGCCCAATGTGGACGGGACCGTCGTGAGGCTCAACATCCCCGCCCTGACGGAGGAACGACGTCGCGATCTCGTCAAGGTCGTGCATCGTCGGATGGAAGAGGCCAAGGTCGAGATCCGCAATCTGCGACGGGACGCGGCGGACCAGCTGAAGAAGCTCGAGCGACAGGCTGAAGTCGGTGCGGACGAGGTGCACCGTCTTCTCGACGCGATCCAGAAGACCACGGACAGCCACATCGCAGAAGTGGATCGACTGGGCGCCGCGAAGGAACAGGAAGTCCTGGAGGTCTAGTGGCCCGGGCACCAATCGTCCGACCGACTGACGCGCCGCCGTCAGCGCACCTCCAAACCGCGCCGGCCAGCGACGACCCGTCGCCCGACCTCGCTGATTCACCCGCCGGCACGGTCGTCCCGTACCACGTCGCGATCATCATGGATGGCAATCGGCGATGGGCGAAACAGCGGGGCCTCCACGAACTCGAGGGACATCCGGCCGGAGTGGAAGCCATCCGGAACGTGCTGCGCCACGCACGACGCCGAGGGATCAGGGCGCTGACGCTGTACGCCTTCAGCCGCGAGAACTGGGCCCGCAGCGACAACGAGGTGACGGCGCTGTTCGGCCTGCTCGAGGCGGCGATCCGCAACGAAACCGAGGAACTTCGGGCCCAGGGTGTCCGCGTCCGCATGATCGGCCGCATGAACGAGCTCCCGGAGGCGACGCGGCTGTCGATCGCAGACGCTCTCGCCGCGACGGAGGACGGGACAGAGCTCGTCCTGACGATCGCCTTCAACTACGCCGGGCGGACGGAGTTGGTGGACGCGATTCGCCACATCGTCGCCTCACGCATGAGTGTGGCCGACATCGACGAAAGCACGGTTGCCGAGGCGCTCTACACGGCTGGTACCCCCGATCCCGACCTGGTCATCCGGACCGGCGGGGAAGAGCGCCTCTCCAACTTCCTGATCTGGCAGTCCGCGTACGCTGAACTCCTGACGACCGAGACCCTGTGGCCCGATTTCGGGGCAGAGGCGCTGGACGAAGCCCTCGCGGAATACGCGTCACGCCAGCGCCGGTTCGGTCGATGAGTCGACGATGTTGACCGAGCGCCTGCGCAGCACGGCCGTTCTGGTCCCGCCGTTGCTCGTCATCCTGTGGCTGGGCGGGCCATGGTTGATCCTGCTCGTGGCGCTCGTCGTCGGCTTCGGGGCGCGCGAGTTGTTCCGGCTGCTCGAGGCCGCTGGGCATTCCGCCTTCCCGGCCCTTGGCGTGGTGCTTGCAATCGTCATCGCGATTTCCGAGCCCATCTCGACGCTCCCGTCCGGATCCGGGCTGTTGCTGGCCAGCATCGGGATCGTGCTGGTGGGCGCCGTGTCGCTGACGCGTACCGACCCACGTGACGGACTCGCGGCGTTCATGACCACGACCTTCGGGGCGCTCTATCTGGGCCTCCTCGGGTTCGTGCCGCGGCTGGCGGAACAGGCGCCGGCCGTCGCCGCAGGGTCGCCGCTGGAATTCGTCGGCGGCCCACGAGGTTGGGTGTTGGTGCTGGTGTTCGGCGTCTGGGCGTTCGACTCCGGCGCCTACTTCGTCGGCCGCAAGTTCGGGCGCCGGCGATTCATGGCTCACATCTCCCCAGCCAAGACGATCGAGGGCGTCGTCGGCGGGGCACTTGCGGTCACGGTCGCGTCGATGGTTCTTGTTGCGGGACTCGGCCAGAACCCCCTCCATGGGCTTCTTCTGGGCCCGGTCATCGCGGCGGCCGCCCAGGCCGGTGATCTCGTCGAATCGATGATCAAGCGTGCCGCAGGCGCCAAGGACTCCGGTCAGGTGATACCGGGCCACGGTGGCGTGCTGGATCGACTGGATTCGTTCCTTTTCGCCGCCCCCGCCGTCCTGCTCTATGTCCTCGTGGCTTTCCGCTGATCGCGGCCGGGATCGCATGAGCCTGCCGCCAGATCCTCGAGTGCGCGTCGTTCTGCTCGGATCGACCGGCTCCATCGGCCGACAAACCCTGGACGTCCTGCGGCGCGACGCGCGCTTCGAGATCGTCGGGTTGAGCGCGGGTCGGAACATGGTGCTGTTCGGGGACCAAGTCCGGGCCCTGCGGCCTTCGGTCGCGATCGTGGCCGAGGACGCCGTCGTCGGCGACCTGGGCGACGTGCCATCGGAGACATCGGTCGAGATCGGTACTTCCGCCGTCGAGGACCTGGCTGGCCGGTCGGACATCGACCTCCTCATCGTCGGAACCGGTGGCATGGTGAGCCTGCGGCCGGTGTTGGCCGCCCTCCGGGCGGGTACGCCCATTGCCACGGCCAACAAGGAGACGCTCGTCGCCGGGGGCCACCTCGTCATGCCCCTCGCCGCCGCCCTGGCCGCCGCACGCCGCTCAGCCTCTCCCCACGACCCGCTGGGCAGTCCGCTCGCCTGGGTGCGTCCGATCGACTCCGAGCATTCCGCGATCTGGCAGTGCCTGGCCGGCGAGGAACCAGGTTCGATCGCCCGGTTGATCCTGACGGCTTCGGGCGGGCCATTCCTGCGTATGCCCACGGAGGCGCTCGAAGCGGTCACCGCCGAGCAGGCGCTCCACCACCCGACGTGGTCGATGGGCCGGAAGATCACGATCGACAGCGCCACGCTGTCCAACAAGGGGCTTGAGGTCATCGAGGCACACTGGCTGTACGATGTGAGCTACGACAGGATCGATGTCGTCATCCACCCCCAGTCGGTGGTGCATTCCGCCGTCACGTTCGTCGACGGTTCCGTCAAGGCCCAGCTGGGGATCCCCGACATGCGCTCGCCCATCCAGTACGCGCTGACCTACCCGAAGCGTTTCCCATCGCCCGCCGCAGTTCCGAATCTCGTGGACATCGGCCGGCTGGACTTCGAATCCCCGGACGAGACCCGATTTCCTGCGCTACGGATCGCGCGCGATGCAGGCGGATGGGCCCGTGGGCCACCGCAGCCCTCATTGCGGCGGACGAGGTCGCGGTGCACGGCTTCCTTGCCGGAACACTCGGGTTCACGGACATCCCCCGCGTGCTCGAGGCGGCCGTTGCCCGCTACGGAACCCAGTCTGGGTCCTTGCCCGATGTTGACGATCTCGTATCTCTCGACGACGAGATCCAGGCTCGCTACGCCGCCGGTGCCAGCGCATGATCGAGATCGGTCGGACCATCGGCACGGTCGTCCTGTTCCTCGGAATCCTCGGTGCCCTGGTGCTCATTCATGAGCTCGGTCACTTCGTCGTTGCCCGGCTGTTCCGGGTGCGCGTGCTCGAGTTCGGTATCGGGTTCCCCCCCCGCGCGAAGGTCCTCCGCGCTCGCGGCGAGACGGTCTACACGCTGAACTGGCTGCCCATCGGCGGGTTCGTGAAGCTGGAGGGGGAGGACGGAGCCGACGCCTCGGATCCACGCTCCTTTGCATCTCAAGGGCTCGTCAAGAAGCTCCTGATCCTCGTCGCCGGCGTGACCATGAATGTCGCGCTGGCGGCGGCCATCTTCATGGGGATCGCGCTTACCGGTGACCCGGCGGCGGGCGTCTACGTTCCGTACGTCGAGCCGGGATCACCCGCCGAGGCTGCGGGAATTCAGGTCGGCGACGTCATCGAGCGGGTCGACGGACAGGCGTTCGGGGCGTTCGGACCCGGGTCGGTCCTCGCCGAACTGCAGGACAGCGCCGGAAAGACCGTGGTCCTGACCGTGCGCCGTTCGGATGCGGTCGTGAGTATCACGGCCACGCTCCGATCGAGTGATCAGTTGAAAGACGGCAAGGGCGCCCTCGGGATCGGCAAGCGCCTGACGCACCCGCTGGAGCCCCGGTCCACCCCGGACCGCATCCACTATCCAGTGGATGTGGCGGTCGGCCTCGGGATCGATCGGACCACATCCGCGATGCGCCTCATCATCGATGGCGTTGGTCAGCTTGCTACGGCAATCGTCACGCGCCCGACCGAACCGCCGCCAGCGTCGGGCCCGATCGGCATCGCCACGCAGATCGGTGACATCTTCTGGTCCATGGGACCGATAGTGACCCTGTACCTCGTCGGAATCCTGTCGGCCAATCTCGCGGTGGTGAATATCCTGCCGTTCCCGCCGCTCGACGGCGGGCGGATCATGCTCCTGCTTCTCAAGCGGGTCGCGGGCTCGCGCCTGTCGATACGTGCAGAGCGACTGACCTACGTGGTCGGCTTCGCCGTCCTCATGGCATTCCTCGTCTGGGTGACCGGTTTCGATATCGTCCGAGGCCTGTCCGGGGGATGACCACGCCTGACGGACTGCGGCCACGACGGCGGTCGACGGTCTCGGTGGACGTCGGCGGCGTTCTCGTGGGTTCTGCCCACCCGGTTGTCGTGCAGTCCATGACGAACACGGACACGGCGGATGCCGACGCGACCGCCATCCAGGTGGCACGTCTGGCGCACGCGGGCAGTCAGCTCGTCCGGATCACGGTCAACACCGACGCGGCGGCCGCGGCCGTCCCCGAGATGCTCCGCAAACTCGCCGACCTGGGGGTACTCGGTGCCGGTTGTCGGCGACTTCCACTACAACGGCCACAAGTTGCTGGTCGACCATCCCGGGGCCGCTGCCGGCCTCGCCAAGTACCGGATCAATCCGGGCAACGTCGGGGCCAAGCGACATGACGAGCACTTCCAGACGATCGTTCGGGTGGCCATCGAGAATCAGAAGCCCGTTCGTATCGGCGTCAACTGGGGCTCCCTCGACCAGCAACTGCTGACTGAATTGATGGACGCGAACGGGCGGCTCGACGTCCCGCGTGACGCGCGAGACGTGATGATCGAGGCAATGATCGAGTCGGCGATGCGTTCGGCCGAACTGGCCGAACAGACGGGCCTCCGGCACGATCAGATCATCATCTCGGCGAAGGTCTCGAGGGTGCGCGATCTGGTCGACGTCTATCGCCTCCTGGCCGGGCGCTCGGACTACCCGCTGCATCTAGGCCTGACGGAGGCGGGGCTGGGCATGAAGGGCGTTGTCGCGTCCACGGCGGGCATCGCGATCCTGCTGGAGGAGGGGATCGGGGACACGATCCGGGTCTCACTCACGCCTGCGCCGGGCGGAGAACGGGAGGAAGAAGTTCGCGTTGCACAGCAGATCCTGCAGTCGATGGGCCTCCGGGCGTTCCTGCCCCAGGTGAGCGCGTGTCCCGGATGCGGGCGCACGACATCGACGTTCTTCCAGGAGATGGCCGAGCGGATCCAGGGCCATCTCCGGGACCGGATGCCTGCATGGCGGGTTGCGCATCCCGGTGTCGAAGAGATGACGGTTGCCGTCATGGGCTGCGTCGTCAACGGACCCGGTGAGTCCAAACATGCCGATATCGGAATCAGCCTTCCCGGGACCTTCGAGGACCCGGTCGCACCTGTCTTCATGGACGGCCGCCTCGATCGGACCCTGCGTGGCGAGGGCCTCGTGGAAGAGTTCATCGGCATCCTCGAGGCGTACGTCGAGCGCCGCTATCCGAGCGCTCCGGAGACCCTTCGGACCTGACCGCCGTTCGACGGTCCACCTGTCCGCGTGTATACTCCGGGCCGGAATCGAATGGCCGCCTCCGAGGACGCGTGGGTGACCCCCGCGTATTTTTTTCGGGCGACCGAACCACAGACGATCAGTCAAGGAGGGCGATGCGACCATGAGTCGAGACTTCATCGGTGCCCTCCTCCAGCTCAATGCCGAGAAGCAGGTTCCTCGCGAGCAGCTGATCAAGACCGTCGAAGAGGCGATCGCATCTGCCTATCGGCGGATCGCCAACGAGGAAGATATCCACGTCGAGATCGATGCCGACAGCGGCAAGATTCGGGTCTTCCGGGCCCGTCTCGTCGCGGCTGAAGTCGAGGATCCGCTGACGGAATTCACCCTCGACGACGCGCGAGCCGTCAAGCCTGACGCCGCAGTCGGGGAGCTCGTCGAGACCGAGCAGCTCGACGGCGACACCTTCGGACGCATCGGAGCCCAGACCGCGAAGCAGGTCGTCCTCCAGCGCCTGCGCGAGGCCGAGCGGGACGTCGTCTACGACCAGTTCGCGAGCCGCGAGGGCGAGCTGATCACGGGCACCGTGAACCGCGTCGAGCCGAGGGCCATCATTCTCGACGTCGGCAAGGGCGTGGAAGGAATTCTCGCCACGACCGAGCAGTCGCCCCTCGAGCACTACCGGATCGGCCAGAACGTCAAGGCCTATGTCCTCGAGGTCCGGCGCCTGCCGAAGGGACCCGCGTTGTTCGTGACGCGCACCCACAAGGGCTTTCTCAAGCGCCTGTTCGAACTCGAAGTGCCTGAGATCCACAGCGGCACCGTCGAGATCCGGGCCATCGCCCGGGAAGCGGGGAGCCGGAGCAAGGTCGCCGTCGGATCACGCCAGGAGGGCCTCGATCCGGTCGGTGCCACGGTCGGACAGCGGGGCTCCCGAGTCCAGGCGGTCGTCGCTGAGCTCGGAGGCGAGAAGATCGACGTCATTCCGTGGAACGACGACGCGGCCGCGTTCGTCGCGAACGCCCTGTCGCCAGCGCAGGTCCTGTCGGTCGATATCGACGTCGAACACCGGATCGCCAACGTGACAGTGCCCGAACGGATGCTCTCCCTGGCCATCGGGCGCGAAGGTCAGAATGCCCGGCTCGCGGCCCGCCTCACCGGCTGGCGGATCGACATCCGGAGCGACGTCTCGGTAGCCGAGGCACGCGCCGCCGAGGACGAATCGAACCTGGGCGCCGATGGCGCGAAGGAGTCCGCGCCGGCCAGCGAGGCGCGGGCGAGCGAGGCCACAGTGGACGACTCGGCGGCCGCGGCAGCTGCAGTGGCTGCTCAAGCCCCGGAGGCGCCGGCGAAGAAGACCCGGGCAACCGCGAAGAAGACCGTTGCAGCCAAGGCCGACGACGCCCCTCCTGATGTGGCCGCGGCAGCAGTTCCGGAAGCCGTGGTCAAGAAGCCCCGTGCCAGGAAGGCCGCAACCAGCGAGGTGGCGTCGTAGGCGCGCCGGTTGCCGTCGCGCCACCGCGAATGGCGCCATCGCGTTCGTGCGTCGCCTGTCGGACGTCTCGTCCGAAGCGTGAGCTTGTGCGTGTCGTGCGGACGCCGGACGGGACCATCGCTATCGACGCAACGGGCAGGCTGAACGGGCGTGGCGCGTATGTGTGCCGCGACAACACCTGCATTACCACCGCATTGACTCGAGGTGCCCTCGGTCGGGCCCTCCACGCCTCCGTCCCCGCCGAACTCCAAGACGAGCTCGTGGCCACGGGACCGAACATGAACATTGAAGGAGATGCCCATGGCCAGGAGTAGGAGCGGCACCCGCGGCCGTCGTGGGCCCAGGAAACCACCACGTCGCGACGGTGCCTTCGCGCCAGGGGGCGTCCAGACGCTGGATCCGCGCGAGCGAGGCCCAGTGGAATTGCCGGCCACGATCACCGTGAAGGAACTCGCCGAGCTCTTCGGGGTCAACCCTGCTGACGTGATCCGGGAGCTCATCAAGAGCGGCATTTTCGCGACCATCAATCAGCTGATCGACCGTGACACCGCGTCGCTGGTCGCCTCTGAGCTTGGATTCGAGGTAGCGGAAACCACGGCCGCGGCCGCCGGCGAAGGCGACGATGCGGACGACGCCGCGTCCCCCGACGCGACCAAGGAAGAGCTCTTCACCGAGGACGAAGAGGCGAGCCTGATCGTCCGGGCGCCCATCGTGACGGTGATGGGACACGTGGATCACGGCAAGACGAGCCTTCTCGATGCGATCCGGTCCACCACCGTGGCGGCGGGGGAACGGGGCGGCATCACCCAGCACATCGGCGCCAGCGAGGTGACGAGGGACGGCCGACGCGTGGTGTTCCTCGATACGCCGGGCCATGAAGCGTTCACGGCGATGCGTGCGCGCGGCGCCAAGGTCACCGACATCGCGATCGTGGTCGTGGCGGCCGACGACGGCGTGATGCCCCAGACGCTCGAGGCGATCAGTCACGCCAAGGCGGCCAAGGTGCCCCTGATCATCGCGCTCAACAAGATGGACAAGCCGGATGCCAATCCGGATCGGGTGAAGACGGAGCTCACCGAGGCCGGCGTCGTCGTCGAGGAGTACGGCGGCGATACGCCGCTCGTGCCGGTGTCAGCCAAGAGTCGGCTCGGTCTTGATGACCTGGTCGACATGGTGCTGCTCGTCGCGGACCTGCAGGATCTCAAGGCCAACCCGGATCGACCGGCGATCGGCACGATCGTCGAAGCCCGGATGGACAAGAGCCGCGGACCCGTCGCGACCGCGCTGGTGCAGACCGGAACGCTCCGCGTCGGTGACGTGTTCGTGGTCGGCGAGACGTTTGGGCGTGTTCGCGCCCTCGAGAATGACCGGGGCAAGCGGATCAAGGAGGCCGGACCGGCGACCGCCGCGGTCGTCCTGGGTCTGTCCGAGGTTCCTGAGGCCGGCGATATCCTGCGCGCGGTCGCCGACGAGAAGGCCGCTCGGGCCATGGTGGACAGCCGGAAGGCCGTGATTGCGGCCCGAGATGGTGAGGGCAGCGGTCGAGCCACGCTGGAAGACCTGTACCGTCAGATCCAGGCAGGTCAGGCCAAGGAGCTGAGGATCATCCTCAAGTCCGACGTCTCCGGCTCACTCGGGGCGATCACGCACTCATTGAGCCAGCTGGCGACCGACGAGGTCAAGATCAACGTCCTGCACGAAGGTGCGGGCGAGATCACCGACAACGACATCCTCCTGGGCGCGGCGTCGAACGCGATCGTGGTCGGTTTCAATACCAAGATCAGTGACACCGCGCGCCGCGCCGCCGAGTCCGAGAAGGTCGATGTCCGGCTCTACGACATCATCTACCAGCTGACCGACGACATCGAGAAGGCGCTCGGTGGCCTCCTGGAGCCGGAGATCGTCGAGGTCATCGAGGGTCGAGCCGAGGTCCGCAAGTTGATCAAGGTCGGCAAGACCACGGTCATCGGCGGCTCGTACGTGACCGACGGCCGGATGGTCAAGGGCGGGGCACGCGTCTGGCGAGGCGGCAAGGTCATCGTGACGGACAAGATCGAATCGCTGCGCCGGTTCCGGGATGACGTCCGCGAGGTAGCCCAGGGCTTCGAATGCGGCATCGGCCTCGTCGGCTTCTCGGACCTTCAGGAGGGCGACATCATCGAATGCTTCACCTCGCAGTCCGTGAGCCGATCGCTGTCGTCCTGACCGATATGGCCGCTCGAGTCCGAGGGCTCGTCTCTTGACCCAGCGCACCCAGCGCATCGACGAGCTGATCCGCCAGGAGATCGGGGCGATCATCGCCCGGGATATCGCCGACCCACGGATCGGCTTCGTCACGATCACCGAGGTCGAGACGACGCCGGACCTGAGCCATGCCAAGGTCTGGGTGAGCTTCATCGGCAGCGCGGATGAGCGCAGTGTCGCCCTCCGGGCACTCGGTCGCGCGATGCCGTTCATCAGGCACGAGCTTGGGAGCCGCCTCCGGTTGCGCCGCATCCCGGAGCTCCACCTCGAGCAGGACGACACGCTGGCCCGCGGGACCCGGGTCCTGCAGCTCATCAACGACCTGAATGCGGGCATCGAACCGACGGGCGAAGGTCCGGTCGACGACTCGCTCCCAACGCCCGTCGCCCGGTTGCCGCATGCCGGCGACGTGATGGACTCGGCCGACACAAACCAGGCTGGTCCGACAGGCAGCGCTCCCGATCGTCCGGAGACGGCCCCGCGTGCGAAGACCCCGAGCACCAGGACTCCGGGTCAGCGCAAGGCCTCCGACCGCCCGCAGTCGCCTCGCCGGCGGCCGGCGGCTCGTCGGCGTGCCCGGCCATGAGCGGCACCGTGTTGCTCGAAGTCTGGGTGAGCGCCGTCCCCGCCGCCGTCGTGGAGGCGCTGGCAGGAGCTTCGCACGCACTCGTCGTCAGCCACGAGAACCCGGATGCAGACACGCTGGGCGCCGCACTCGGCGTTCGAGAGGTGCTCGCGGCGCGTGGCGCTCGGGCGACGCTCGTCTGTACCGATGTCCCGCCGCCGCTGTACGCGTTCCTTCCCGGCCTGGAAGACTTCCGGACGGACCCGGACCTGGCCGAGGACTATGACCTGCTGGTCATCGTGGACTGCGGGTCGCTCGATCGAGTGGGTGCTGTCCGGGATCGGCACGAGGCCCTGTTTGCCGCCCTGCCGACGGTCGTCATCGATCATCACGCCTCGAACGGCGCCGTTGGCTCACGCGATTGGGTGGACCCCGATGCCGCCGCGACGTGCGAGATGGTGGCTCTCCTCGCCGCTTCGTGCGGGACGCCGCTGGATGCGGGCAATGGCGCGCTCGCAGCGGCCCTGATGGCCGGTATCGTCATGGACACCGCGACCTTTGCCCATCCGAATGCGACGCCCCGGACCCTCTCGGTGTCCGCGGCCCTGGTCGAAGCCGGCGCACCGCTGTCCGAGATTTCCCGGCTCCTGTACCGGAGCAAGCCGGACGTTCAGCTGCGCCTCTTCGGCCGCGTCCTTGAGCGCCTTCAGACGTCCGCGCACGGGCTGGTCATCTATTCGACTCTGACAACCGCTGACATCGAGGAAATGAAGGCCCTGAGCAGCCACTCGGAAGGGATCATCGACCTCCTGTCCCAGTCAGAAGCGGCCGAGATCGCCATCCTGTTCAAGGAGGCCGGACCTGAGACGACCCGGATTTCGGTGCGAACGAAGCCGGGCGGCGTCGACGCCACGATCCTCACCGGCCTGTTCGGAGGCGGTGGGCACGCTCGTGCGGCCGGTGCGTCCGTGGCCGCCAATGCAGCCGAGGCGCGGTCGCGGGTCCTGGTCGAGGCCGACCGCCTCGCCCGCGCCGTCCAGCGCTGATCGTGGCTCGGCGCGCCGATACCGGCGGACTCGAGGGAGTCCTCATCGTCAACAAGCCGGCTGGCCCAACCTCGCACGACGTCGTGGCGCTGGTCCGCCGGCTCAGCGGTACCCGGCGCGTCGGGCACGGCGGTACCCTCGACCCGTTCGCCTCTGGCGTGCTGCCTCTCTTCCTCGGGGGCGCCACGCGGCTCGTCGAATACCACCTCGGCGACCGGAAACGGTACCGAGCCACCGTCTGTTTCGCGGCCTCTTCGACGACCGATGATCTCGACGGCGAATTGACGCCGGTTGTGGGGCCGATCCTCTCGTCCGAGTTGGTGACGGCGGCGCTTGAGAGCTTTCGCGGTCCGATCAGCCAACGGCCCCCGGTCTACTCCGCAATCCAGGTCGGCGGGCGCCGTGCCTATGCGCTGGCTCGCGATGGTTCGCCCCAGGAGCTGCCCGAGCGCAATGTCACGATCCACGGCCTCGACCTCGTCGCCTGGAACGCCGACGACCCCGCGCGACCCATCGCCATCCTCGACGTCGAATGCTCAGCCGGGACCTACATCCGGGCGATCGCCCGCGACCTCGGATCGGCGGTTGCGAGCGCTGCGTATCTCGGGGCCCTGACACGGACGGCCAGCGGGGCGTTCGGCCTCGGTGCCGCGATAGGCCTCGATGCGCTGCGGGCGGCTGCGACGGATGGCCCCACCGGCCTCACGCCGATGCTCCTCCCCGCGGACGCGGGCCTCGAGGCGATGGCCTCGGTCTCGCTGACCTCCGGCGAGATCCGGGACGCGCGGATGGGCCGCTTCGTGCGACCCGAATCCGGCCTCGCCGGCGTGACCGGGATGGCGGCGGACGCCGCCCTGCGTCTCCTGGACGCGTCCGGTCGGATCGTCGGGATCGGCGTCCTCGACGGACGTCGCATCGCCCCGTCCAAGATGCTGGCCGGCATCAACGAGCCCGCCGGCGCCGGGAAAGCGCGTGAGTCCGCCGGCGCCTCGCCAGGGGCGGCCGAGTCCGCGGAATTCGCGGGCGACTCGACGGGTGCGTGAACGCCTGATGGCCCGTTCCACGGTGGTTCACGGGATCGAGGCTCTCAGGCCCGACCTGGGGCGCTTGTTCCTCGTCGTCGGTGTGTTCGATGGCCTGCATCTGGGTCATGACTACCTGCTTCGACACCTTCGTGACGCTGCCATGTCCCGCGCCGCGCGACCCTCCGTCCTGACATTCGATCATCATCCCGACGAGATCCTCGTCGGGACGGCCCCGCCCCTCCTGTGCGATCCGGACCAGCGGCTTGCATTGCTGGCACAGGCGGGCGTCGAGGTCACGATCGTCCAGACCTTTGACGCGGCGCTCCGGATGACCCCATTCGACGTCTTCATTCGAACGATCGCCGCCCGAGTCGATCTAGCAGGATTCCTGATGACCCCGGACGCGGCGTTCGGGCACGAGCGGAGAGGGACACCGGAATCGGTTGCCGCGCTCGGGGAATCGATGGGCTACGACGTCGTCGTCGTGCCGGCCATGGACCTCGCGGGCCAGCCGGTCCGAAGCGGCGCGATTCGTGCGGCGATCGCGGCGGGTGACCTTCATCGAGCGGCGGCGATGCTCGGCCGCCCGTATTCGGTCCGTGGTGTCGTTGCCGGACACCTGACCCATTCGGAAGCGCCCCGGCTCAAACCAGGCGAACCGACGGCGGAACCCATCGGTGGGAGGATCACCCCGGGCGGGCCAAGGCTTGGGGCAGACTCGGCAAGCATCCGCTTCGCGACGCCCGTCGCGTTGCCACCGGCTGGTGCATATTCGGTCCGGGTGGCCGCGGAGCCCGATGAGGCGGCGGTGGCCTCAGCCGCCACGCCAGGGGATGCGCCAGCGGCCACGCCAGCCGATACGCCAGCCCAAAACCGGGTGGGAGTCGCCCACGTCGTCAGCGATGGGTCGGTGGTCGTGCCGTGGTCCCTCGTCCCGGCGCCGGGTGGCCTGGTGCGGGTGTCGTTCGAACCCTGAGCCGCGGCCCGCGAATGTCGGGTCGCGCCGGCCGAGCGAGCGTCCAGCGCACGGGTCTTGATCAAAGCGGGCGTCCCTGCTACCATTCGTCGGTCATACAGATTTGGAATGCATACAGTCACGTTCGCTTTCGGAGGAACGAGTGCCGCTCGCGCGGGATGAAAAGCAGGAGATCATGACCGGATTTGCCGTCAAGGACGGCGACACCGGATCGCCAGAAGTCCAGGTTGCGCTCCTCACGGGGCGGATCACCGAACTGACGGAGCATCTTCGGAGCTTTCCCAAGGACAACCATTCGCGCCGCGGACTCCTCAAGCTCGTCGGCCAGCGCCGTCGCCTTCTCGCCTATCTCGTGAAGAAGGACAACACGCGCTACCGCGCCGTCATCGCACGGCTCGGGCTTCGCCGCTAGCGTCACGCCGCTTCTGACCCCGGGGTCATTCCGGGGTCGCGCGCATCGGACGCTCGTCGATACCGACCCAGCCAGGACCTCGTCGCCTCCTCCGCGAACAGGAGGAACACACATCCGTGTCCACAACTCTTGAAACCCAGGTCGGTGGTCGCACGCTGACCATCGAGACGGGCAAGCTCGCTCGTCTCGCCGGCGGCGCCGTCACCATTCGCTACGGCGACACCATGGTCCTCGGCACTGCCAACCGCTCCGATCCGCGGCCCGGGCTCGACTTCTTCCCGCTCACGGTTGAGTTCGAGGAGCGCATGTACGCCGCGGGCAAGATCCCGGGCGGCTTCATCAAGCGCGAGGCGCGCGCCTCCGAGGCGGCGACGCTTGCGGCGCGGCTCACGGACCGACCGATCCGCCCGCTGTTCCCCGAGGGTTACAAGGACGACATCCAGCTCGTCATCACGGTCCTCTCGACCAACCAGGAGAACGAGCCCGATGTCATCGGGACCGTCGCGGCGTCCGCGGCCCTGACGATCAGCGAGATCCCGTTCAACGGGCCCGTTGGCGCCGTTCGAATCGGACGCATCGATGGCGAGTTCGTCGTGAACCCGACCTTCAGCCAGCTGGCCGACTCCGAGCTCGACCTGATCGTCTCCGGCACGCGTGAGGCGATCATGATGGTCGAGGCCGGCGCCAAGCTGCTTCCGGAAGATGTCATGGCCGAGGCCATCCTCTTCGGGCACAGGGCCCTCCAGCCCCTCATCGACATCCAGCTCGAGTTGCAGAAGCTCGTCGGCAAGGCGAAGAGCACGCCGTTCCTCGAGGCCGGCACCGGTTCGGTCCTCGACTTCGCAAAGGCTGTCGAGGCCGGCGACGAATTCGTCGTCGTCGACGTCGAGACCACCGGGACGGACCCGAAGATGGCCGATCTCGTCGAGATCGCGGCCGTCAAGGTCAAGGACGGCAAGATCACCGATCGGTGGTCGACGCTCGTGAACCCGGGACGCGCCATCGTCGGCAACCAGATGCACGGCATCAAGGACGCTGACGTCAAGAAGTCCCCGAGCCCCGCGGAGGCCGCGAAGCAGGCGCTCAAGTTCATCGGCAAGTCAAAGGTCGTGGGCCACTCTGTGGGCTTCGATCTCGGCTTCATCGAGGCGGCCCTGGCCGACGGAACGCACTTCGAGTCGGGCTCGTACCTCGACACCCTGACGATCGCCCGCGAAGGCTACCCCGACCTCGAGAACTACAAGCTCGAGACGCTGTCCCGCTTCTTCGGCATCGAGCTGGCCCAGGCGCACCGCGCCGGACCGGATGCCGAGGCGACGGCCAACCTGCTGATCTGGTTCGGCAACGACCTGACCGGGCGCCTGAAGGCACTCCGCGAGGGTCTCGCAGCCTCGATCCGCGCCGCGCGTGATGGAGACAGCAAGGCCGTGGCCGAAGCCGCGCGCCGCGAGGCTCGCGTCAGCAAGAACCTGTTCAGCCTGGTCAACAAGAAGGTCGCCCGACAGATGGCCCTCGACGAGGGCATCCGGATGGACGGCCGCGGGCTGACCGAACTCCGCCAGATCTCGGTCGACGTGGGCGTCCTTCCGCGTGTCCACGGGTCCGGCCTGTTCACGCGCGGCGAGACCCAGGTTCTGACGGTCGCGACCCTCGGCACCTCCTCGGACGTGCAGCGGATGGACACGATCAGCCCCAGGGCCGAGAAGAAGTACATCCACCACTACAACTTCCCGCCCTACTCGACGGCGAGAACAAGCCGATGCGGGGTCCGAACCGTCGTGACATCGGTCACGGCAACCTGGCCGAGCGGGCCCTCGCCCCGTGATCCCCGATTCGCACACGTTCCCCTACACGATCCGGATCGTCTCGCGACGTGCTCGATCCAACGGGTCGTCGTCGATGGCGTCGACCTGCGGCTGCTCCCTCGCCCTGATGGACGCGGGTGTGCCGATCCGGAAGCCGGTCGCCGGCGATCGCCATGGGACTCGTCCTCGAGGCGGAAGGCGTGTCGTCCTCTCCGACATCCTCGGCAGGAGGACTCATTCGGCGACATGGACTTCAAGGTCGCCGGAAGCCGCGAAGGAATCACCGGCTTTCAAATGGATCTGAAAAGGCCGGGATCGACTTCGACGATCATCGAGAAGGCCCTCGAGCAGGCGAGACGCGGCGCGTCTCGACATCCTCGACAAGATGACGGTCATCCCCGACGAGCGCAGGGCCGAGCTGTCGACTTCGCGCCGCGCATCCTGACGATCAAGATCCACACCGACAAGATCCGCGAGATCATCGGCCCCGGGGGCAAGATGATCCGCAAGATCCAGGAAGAGTCGGGCGCGAGCATCGACGTCGAGGACGACGGAACGGTGGAGATCGCCTCCGTGGACGACGAGAACTCACGCAAGGCGATCCATGGATCGAAAGGCGATCGTCGAGGAACCGGAAATCGGACGCGTTTACGACGGCATCGTCCGCCGGGTCGTTCCCTTCGGCGCGTTCGTCGAGATCCTGCCGGGCAAGGACGGCCTCGTCCGGATCGGTGAACTCGCCGACTACCACGTGCCGACCGTCGAGGACGTCGTGAGCGTCGGGGACGAGGTCATGGTCGTCGTGATCGAGGTCGACCGTCAGGGACGCGTCAACCTGTCCCGCAAGGCCGCGATGCAACGACATCTGGCCAAGGATCCCGCCTGACCCTGGTGCGAGCCTGGGAGCTCCTCGACGACGCGTCGGGGAGCTCTCGAGACACACGTCAGCACTGGTCCTGAGTACCGGATGGCTGGCCGTCCGCCGGGAGGGCGCGCGACCCGCTGCTATACTCGGCCGGTGCCCGCATGATCAACCATCCCCGCGGAGCCATGCCCGGATGACCGACCGAACCAAGCTTACCGTCGCGGTCGTCGGCGCCACCGGCGTCGTCGGTCGCACGATGGTCCAGGTCCTCGCCGAACGGAACTTCCCGATCGGCGACCTGCGGCTGCTCGCTTCGGGGCGCTCGGCGGGACGAATGGTCTCAGCGGCCGGGCGGACCCTCGAGGTCCAGGAAGCCACGCCCGAGGCATTCGAAGGCGTGGATATCGCCCTGTTCAGTGCGGGCGGCGACACGTCCAAGGAGCTTGCTCCCGAGGCAGCCTCCCGGGGCGCGACGGTCATCGATAATTCGTCGGCGTGGCGGATGGATCCGACGGTCCCGCTCGTGGTCAGCCAGGTGAATCCCGACGACCTCGAATGGCACGAGGGGATCATCGCCAATCCGAACTGCTCCACCATGCAGCTCGCGCCCATCCTCATGGCGCTGCGTGACGCGGTGGGCCTGGAGCGGGTCGTCGTGGATACCTATCAGTCGGTGTCCGGCACGGGCGCCAGTGCCCTGGTCGAACTCGACAGCCAGGTGCGAGCACACATCGCCGGGGAAGCGATGGAGTCATCGGTCTACCCGCATCCGATCGCGTTCAATGCGCTCCCCGAGATCGACGTGTTCCTGCCCGACGGATCCACGAAGGAGGAGTGGAAGGTGCTTGCCGAGAGCCGCAAGATCCTGCACCTGCCGGATCTGAGGGTCGCCTGCACGGCCGTGCGCATTCCCGTGTTCGTCAGCCATTCGGAGGCCGTCCACGTCGAGACGACGCGCCCGATCGACCCGGGCAGCGCGAGGGCGCTCTTCGCGGCCGTACCGGGAGTGATCGTGGAGGACGACCCCGGACAGCACCGCTACCCGCTCGCGACCCAGGCCGCCGGGCGCGATGAGATCTTCGTCGGGCGCGTCCGCCAGGATGCGTCGATCGACGGCGGCCGTGGCCTCTCGATGTGGGTCGTATCGGACAACCTTCGCAAGGGCGCCGCGACGAATGCCGTCGAGCTCGCGGAAGCCCTCGTCGCCCGGGGCTGGGTCCGCGCGGCAGCACGACGCCTGCCAAGCGAGGCGCGCGCGTGACCTCGGCCGAGCGTCGCACGGCGCTCGAGGAGATCGCGGCTGAGGTCAACGCCTGCACTCGCTGCCGACTCCACGAAGGTCGGACCAGGGCCGTTCCCGGCGAGGGCCATCCGGACACGGAGGTCGTCTTCGTGGGCGAAGGGCCCGGAATGAACGAGGATCGAGCCGGCCGGCCGTTCGTGGGCCGGGCGGGGGACCTGCTCGTGCGCATGCTGGGCACGGTCGGCTGGAAGCGCGATGACGTCTTCATCACCAACGTCGTGAAGTGCCGACCCCCGGACAACCGGGATCCGGAGCCAGACGAAATCGCGGCCTGCCTTCCGTATCTCCAGCGCCAACTGGCCGCCATTGATCCGCCGCTCATCGTGACCCTCGGGCGCCACTCCATGAGCCGGTTCATCCCGGATGCCAGGATCAGCCAGATTCATGGCACCAGCCACCCCGTGGATCCCGCCACCGGTGCCGCGCGGGCCGTGGTCTATGCGATGTACCACCCCGCGGCGGCGCTCCGGTCGTCCGATGTCGAACGACAGAGCTTCGAGGACGCAGCCGGCATCCCAGGGGCCCTGCTCGACGCCCGGGCCCGCCGGGGCGTCGCAGTGACCAGGGCCGAGCCCGCGAGCCACGAACCACCACCGGCCGCCGCATCGGAGCCGACGGCGCACCATTTGACGACAGCAACCATCGAATCCACCACCATGAACCCGGCGCCTGAAACGCCGACCCTCTTCTGAACGGAAACCATCACCATGCCCAAACGACCCAAGCCTGAGCCAGAAGGCACGCCACTCCGCATCATCCCGCTCGGCGGGGTGGGGGAGATCGGCAAGAACATGTACGTCTTCGAGTACGGCGATGACATCGTCGTCATCGACTGCGGCCTCATGTTCCCGGATGAGGAAATGTTCGGGATCGACCTCGTCATCCCGGATATCACCTATCTCAAGGAACGCCGCGCCAACGTCAAGGCGTTCATCATCACCCACGCCCACGAGGACCACGTCGGCGCCCTGCCGTATGTCCTGCCCGAATTCCCGGGCGTCCCGGTCTACGCCTCGAAGCTCGCCCGTGGCCTGCTCGGCAACAAGGTCAAGGAGCACAAGCTCCACAACAACCCGCTGGTGCCGCTCGAGCCAGGCGACGAGATCCAGATCGGCCCGTTCGGCGTAGCGCCTTTCCGCGTGGGTCATTCGATCCCGGATGCCATGGGGATCGCGCTGCGGACCCCGGTCGGTGTCGTTGTTCACACGGGCGACTTCAAGTTCGATCACACGCCGGTCGACGGGCGCCTGTCCGACTTCCATATCCTCGCCAGGTTCGGGGAGGAGGGCGTGATCTGCCTCCTGTCCGACTCAACCCGAGCGGAGAATCCCGGGTACACGCCTTCGGAGCGGACCGTCGGGGAGGCATTCCGCGAGATCATGGAGCCGCTCGAGGGCCGGGTCATCGTGGCGACGTTCGCCAGCAACATCGCGCGTGTCCAGCAAGTGCTGGATGCTGCGGCGACGTTTGATCGCAAGGTCACCGTCATCGGTCGCTCGATGGAACAGAACTTCCGGATCGCGACGGATCTCGGTTATCTGACCCACGCACCCGGGATGATCGTTCCCAAGGACCGCCTCAACGACGTCCCCGACGACAAGTTGGTGATCTGCACGACTGGCGCCCAGGGCGAGCCCATGGCGGGCCTCGCGCGGATGGCCAATCGGGACCACCGGTTCGTCGAGATCAAGACGGGCGACACGGTCATCGTGAGCGCCAGCCCGATCCCGGGCAACGAGGAATACGTCAGTCGGACGATTGACAACCTGTTCAAGGCCGGCGCCAATGTCTTCTATCACACGATCAAGCGCGCTCACGTCTCAGGACATGCCAGTCAGGAAGAGCTCAAGCTGATGCTCGGCCTTACGAAGCCGAAGCATTTCATCCCGATCCATGGGGAATTCCGGATGCAGGTTCAGCACGGGCGCCTGGCCATCGAGACCGGGGTCGAGCCCGAGAACGTGTTCATCATCGAGAACGGCCAGCCGATCGAGTTCCTCGCCGATGGGACCGCACGTCGCGCGGCGCCCGTACCCGCCGGGTATGTGTTCGTCGACGGCCTGTCGGTCGGTGAGGTGGGCGATGTCGTCCTCCGAGATCGCAAGGCCCTCGCCAACGACGGCATGTTCATGATCGTCGTGACCGTGGACAAGCAGACCGGCAATGTCATCGGCCGGCCCGAGATCATCACCCGCGGTTTCATCCACGGCGCCGAGCACGATCGCGTCGTCGAGGCAGCCGTGGAGCGGGTCATCAAGTCCGTCCAGACCCCGGGCGACCACATCAGCGAGATCGCGCTCCTCAAGACGCAGATCAAGGAAGGCGTATCCCGCTTCCTGTACGAGCAGACGAAACGACGTCCGATGGTCTTCCCCGTGGTCGTCGAGGTCTGAGCGTGGCGACTCGCCGTCGACCCTCACAGCGCCGCAGCAGACGCCGATCCGGCTTCTCGTTCCCGCGCTTCGACCTGCCGCCCATCAATCCGGAGGTCGCCCGGTCCATCGTCGGGCTCTTCCTGGTCGTGCTCGGCGCGGTCACGCTGATCGCGCTGATATTGCCCGGCCAGGGCGTGCTGGCCGATTGGTGGATCGGTTCGGTCGGGCCGTGGTTCGGCAGCCTGCGCTGGCTCCTGCCATTCCTTCTCCTCGGGAGCGGCTGGTACATCGAGTGGGGACCTGGAGCACGACCGCAATCCGGATGGGGCATCACGATCCTCGGCCTTTCGCTCTCCTACGTGGCGCTGCTCGGAGCCGTCCAGGTCACGGCCATCGAGTGGAGCGGGGGGCGGCTCGGTAGGTTCCTGGCCGAACTCCTGTCCAGGCTGGTCACGGCGCCCGGCGCATTCGTCCTTCTGGTCGCCTTGAGCGTCATCGGCGTGATGCTCGCCTTCAGCCTGCCACTACGGGACCTGATCCGGCCCGGAACGCGTCTCGCCCGTTGGCTCGGCGTCACCGTGTCGGCATCGATCCAGCGAGGACCCACGCGAGACATTGCGCGGCAAGGGCGCGTCGTCCGCTGAAGGCGCGACGCCCGATACGGGCGGCCGGGAGCCGGGCTTCGCTGCGCGCGGGCCGTGGCGGTATTTCAGCTGCGGGTTCGAGCGGCCAGACAGGGATCTGGGGCGGCGACGAATCCGATCGCATTCCCGCGGGGGTTCCGTCCCAGGCCCAGACATCCTCAACGTTCGCTCCGGCGAGGAGCGGCGCCGGGGCGGTCCCGAATCTCGCAGCGACGCCGAGCTTCGTAACGGCATCACGACCAGTTCGAGACCCGGATGACATCACCGATGCCTCGGATTCGCCGCCGACCGTGGAGCGGCGCGAATATGCGCTCCCGCCCCTGGAACTCCTGGACGCCACGGTCGAGCCCCTCGTCCTCGGGAGCGACGACGTCCTGCATCGGCGGAACGAGGAAATCATCGTCAAGAAGCTCGCCAGCTTCGACATTCCCGCCCAGATCATCGGCCGGAACGCCGGACCCGTGGTCACCCAATATGAGGTTCAGCCGGCGCCCCACGTGAAGGTGAGCAGGATCGAGGGCCTGTCGGACGATCTGGCGATGGCGCTCGCTGCGCGTTCGCTGCGGATCGAGGCTCCGATTCCGGGCAAGAGCGCCGTCGGGATCGAGGTCCCGAACGAGGACTTCAACGTCGTGACGCTTCGCGGGATCCTGGAATCGGTGGACTTCGCGAGCGCGGCCACGTCGCGCCTGACGTTCGCGCTGGGTCGGGATGTCGCGGGGCGCGCCCAGGCCGTCGACCTGGCCAAGATGCCGCACCTCCTGATCGCCGGCGCGACGGGGTCAGGGAAGAGCGTCATGGTCAACGCCGTCATCACGAGCCTGCTCTGCAACGCCACGCCGGACGACGTGCGGATGATCCTGATGGACCTCAAGCGCGTGGAGCTGGCTTCCTACAACGGCCTGCCGCACCTGCTGGTTCCGGTGATCACGGAGCCGGATCGTGCGAAGTCCGCCCTGAAGTGGGCGGTCAACGAGATGGAGGGCCGGTATCGCCGGTTCGCCGGAGCCACCGCCCGAAATATCCGCGGCTACAACGAGACGCGGGTCGACCCGGAAGACCGGATGCCGTACATCGTGATCGTGATCGACGAACTCGCGGATCTGATGATGCGCGAGGGCAAGAACGTCGAGGAGCCGATCGTCCGGCTTGCCCAGAAGGCGCGGGCCACGGGGATCCACATGGTTCTGGCAACCCAGCGACCCTCGGTCAACGTCGTGACCGGATTGATCAAGGCCAACTTCCCGAGCCGGATCGCATTCGCGATGGCATCGCAGATCGACTCACGGACCATTCTCGACGCGCCGGGCGCGGAGGACCTCATCGGCCGCGGAGACATGCTCTATCAGCCATCCGATGCACCGCGCCCGATGCGCCATCAGGGCGTCTTCGTGTCGGATGCCGAGATCGCCAGGGTCACGCAGCACTGGCTCGATCAGATCGATGACCCGCATTACGACATGGCGATCATCGAAACCGATGAGGATTTGTCGGGAACCGCCGAACCCATATCGGATCAGGATGCAGATCGGCTCCTGCCTGATGCGATCAACGTCATTCGTGAGTACGATCGAGCCTCGGCGTCGCTCCTCCAGCGACGCCTCAAGGTTGGCTATGCCCGGGCGGCGAGAATGATCGACCAGCTCCAGGAACGGGGATACATCGGGGCGTTCGACGGTTCGAACGCGCGGGTTGTCCTCCGTCGCGACGAGCCCGACGGCAGCTCGAACGGCGACATCACCGAGGACGACTGAATTGTGGATATGAGCGACGAGGCGCGCCGCGCCCGGGCGGCGTCCAGGGCTCGGAGTCGGACGCACGAGCGTCCGACCGCGCCGGCTGAGCCGGTCCCGTCGCTGCCCGATCGGCTGGCGAGCGCGCGTGATCGCAAGGGCGTGGACCTCCTGCGCGCCGAGCGGGACACGAAGATACGGGCCCGCTACCTGGCTGCCCTCGAGCGCGGTGACTACCGCGACCTGCCAGGCGCCGTCTACACCAAGGGATTCCTGCGCAACTACGCCGTCTATCTCGGGCTCGACCCCGAGGATGTCCTGCGACAGTGGCGACGGGAACGGGGCGACCTCACGCCGACCGAGGTGGTCACGATTGCCCCGCGCGCCATGGTGGAGACCCCGAGGACTCTCACGTTCTCGCCCTCGGTCGTCGTGGCCGCGCTCATGACGTTCGGGGTCATCCTGTTCGGCTTCTACCTCGCCGTGCAACTGCTGCGGTTCGCCAAGCCGCCCGTGTTGGCAGTGACCAACCCCGTGACGGCCGTCGTCGACGTCAGCGAATTGTCGACCTCGTTCGTCCTCGCCGGGACGTCGACCCCGGGGGCCACGGTGACCGTGTCCGTACCGGGTCAGGCGCAACCGCGGCGCGTGACCACGCTGTCCGATGGGTCATGGAGTGTGACGGTGGAGCTTCGGCGGGGGACCAACCAGTTCAACATCGATGCCGTGGACCCCGAGACCGGGAAAGCCACCGAAACACCCCAGCAGGTGATCATCAAGGTCCCGTATCTCGTGATCCAGGCGCCCACGCTGACGGTCAATCAACCGCAGGACGGGGCGACGTACGAGAACGGGGCGATCCCCGTGGAGGGGACGACATCGAATGCCATGAGCGTGGTGGTCACCGCCACCTATCTCGGGCGACCGGACGGTTCGACCCCGTCGACCGCTCCGACGCCAGTCCCGACGAGATCCGCTGCGCCTGGAGCCACCCCGGACCCCGGTTCAAACGGCCTGACGGTGCTGGTGGCGGATGATGGCTCGTTCACCACGCCGCTCGAACTCACCGAAGGCCGATGGTCCCATCCAGGTCACGGCAACATCCCCGGAAGGCAAGACGACCTCGCTCGCACGCACCGTCACCGTCGCCTACACGGGTGTGAACCTGGTCGTCGCGATCGTCGGCGGCGATGCCTGGATCAAGGTCTGGGTCGACGGTGTGCTTGACCCTTCCATCTCGGCGAGCGGCAAGGTGTACTCGAAGGGCCGAACGCTCACGTTCACGGGGACGGCCTCGGTCGAGGTCCGGACCGGGTCATCGGGGTACACCCAGTTCACGCTCAACGGCGTGCCGCTCGGCGCTCTCGGTCGCCCGGGAATCCCGGAAACCTGGCTCTTCGAGCCGCCGGCGGCGCCGACGCAGACCCAGCGTCGCTGACGGCCGTGTCGGACGCGGAGCTCCTTGCCTTGGCGGAGCGACTGCAGGGGCTGTGCCTCGGCCGCGGCCTGACCGTTGCCACCGCGGAATCGTGCACCGGTGGCCTCGTGGCTTCCGTGCTGACCGAGATCCCTGGATCCTCCGGCTACTTCGTGGGTACCGTTGTGGCCTATGCGGACTCGGCGAAGGCGGAGCTCCTCGGAGTACCAGAGGCGACGCTCGTCGCCCATGGAGCGGTGAGTGCGCAGGCCGCCCGCGCGATGGCCAGCGGGGCCCGTGAGCGCTTCCGCGCTTCCATGGCGGTGTCGGTGACGGGCGTTTCCGGGCCGGATGGAGGGTCAGACGAGAAGCCGGTGGGCCTCACGTACCTGGGAATGGCCGACGGTGACGTGACGGACGTTCGGCGCCACGTTTGGACCGGTGATCGAGCGTCACATCGGCGAGAGGCGGTTCAGGCAGCGCTTCGATGGTTGGTCGAGCGCGCTGAAGCGCCGAGCCACCGGGCTGAAACACCGAGCCAGGGCGTCGGCGGGGGCGCATGACCCGGACGGCACGCGACATCGGGGCCGGGCTGGCGCCGATTTGCGCGGCGCGACCGATCGTCACGGGGGAGCGAATCCACATCGTCGGCATCGTCGGGGCTGGTGCCTCGGCGGCGGCGCTGCTGGCCAAGGCAGCCGGCGCCGAGGTCACCGGATGCGATGCCGGAGGCCCTTCGCCCTACAGCGCGGCGTTGGTCGATGCCGGCATACCCATCGCCTGGAGCCACGACGCGACGCATGTGTCGGGAGGCCCTCGACCCGCGCGGCTCGCGGTGACCAAGGCGTTGACCGCGATCGCCCCGGATCACCCCGAATTGAAGGCCGCATCTCAGGCGGGCATTCCGGTGGAGCCCTGGCATCAGGTCGTGGCCGACGCGGCCGTGGGACGACAACTGATAGCGGTCTCGGGCACCCACGGAAAGAGCTCGACCAGCGGCTGGCTGGTGCATCTCATGGTGGGCGCGGGTCTCGATCCCTCGGCATTTGTCGGGGCATTGCTTCCGTCCGCGGCAAGCGGGTCAGTCCCAGCCACGGCGCGCATCGGCGGGGGCCCACGGTTCGTCGTCGAGGCGGACGAGTACGCCGGCAATTTCGACGCCTTCGTGCCCGACATCGCGGTGCTCACGAGCATCGAATGGGATCACCCGGACGTCTTCGAGGATCTCGCCGCCGTCCAGGAGGCATTTGCCGTCTGGCTGATGCGCATGCCGCGCGGCGGAACACTCGTTGCCAATGTCGGCGATCCCGGGGTTGCGGGACTCCTCCAGTCACTCGCCGCGGACCTCAGCCTTCGAGTCATCGGTTATGCGGTCACGGATGCCGCTCCGGATCGCTCGGGGTACCTCAAGGGCGTGGCCGCCTCGTACGCCACGCGGGTCGGTCCCGCGACCGCGCTCCTCGGTCGAATTGTTGCGGCGACGCCGGACGCCACCACGGTCGAGGTGACCGGCCTCGACCGACTCGCCGGCCCGATCCAGGTGGCTCTGCCCACGGCCGGGCGACACAACGCGGCGAATGCCCTCGGTGTGACCGGCGCGGCGCTCGCGCTTGGCATCGATGCCGCGGCGATCGTCAGGGGACTCGAAACATTCGAGGGCATCGGGCGGCGCCTCGAGCGCAAGGGCGAGGCCGGTGGTGTCGTGGTCTACGACGACTATGGGCACCATCCCACGGCGATTTGCGAGACGCTGCGGGCGGTCCGCCAGCGCGAACCGGGACGTCGGCTGTGGGCCGTGTATGAGCCGCTAACGTTTCATCGCACGGCGGCGTTGCTCCCGCAATTCGCCACCGCCCTTGCCGAAGCTGATGCGGTGTTGATCGCCGACATCTGGGCCGGGCGCGATCAGGATACGAGCGTGACGTCATCGCGACTCGTCGCCGACAGCGTCCGGCGCCTTCGCCCAGCACTGATCGCCGAGGCTTCGGGATCCGTCGAGGCCACGGCGGAGCGGCTTGCGCAAGGAGTCGCGTCCGGAGACGCGGTCCTCGTCATGGGTGGCGGACGGAGTTACCGGATCGGCGAACTCCTCCTCGAGCAGCTCGTTGGGCGGGACGAATGAGGGTGATCGACTACGCGGCGGCAGGCGAATTGCTGGACCGATTTGCCCGAGCCCGGTCTGCCTGGGATGGCGACGCCTGGGTCGAACTGTTCACGCCGGCTGCGGAATCCCATGAGGACCCGTTCGAGCCGCCGTTCGTCGGTCACAATGAGCTCCGGAGGTACCTCCTCCGGGCCTCCGAACTCGAGGAACAGGTAGAGTTCACGTTCGAGCGACACTGGGTCGTGCCGCCGATGGTTCTGGCGGTCTGGCACGCGAGTTACGTTGACCGGCACACGCGAGCCCGCGTCCGCCGCGCCGGGTTTGTCACGCTCGACGTCGAAGATGACGGCCGGATCCGCAAGGCGCGCTTCTGGCACAACCGGCACGAGTCACCGGCGGAGTAGGGGAGGCTGAACGCAAGATGGCTGGAGATGTCTCCTTCGATGTCGTGAGTGAGTTCGACACCATGGAACTCCGAAACGCTCTCGATCAGGTTCGACGCGAGGTCGGACAGCGTTACGACTTCAAGGGCGTCGCCGTCGAGATCGAGCAGTCGGCGACGGAATTGACGATCACGACCGACACGGATTTCCGCGCCGGTGCCGTCAAGGACTTGATCGAATTGAAGGCCGTCCGGCGCAACCTGTCCCTCAAGATCTTCGATTGGGGCAAGGTGGAACCGGTGGGTGGAAATCGGGTCCGCCAGAAGGTCACGCTCCGCCAGGGTCTGACCGACGAATTGGCGAAGAAGCTCTCGCGGCTGATCCGCGACGAGTATCCGAAGGTCAAGTCGCAGATTCAGGGTGACGCGCTTCGCGTATCGGGCAAGAACAAGGACGATCTCCAGCGGGTGATCACCAGGTTCCGCGAGCTCGACGAGGTGGTTCCACTGCAATTCCAGAACTATCGATGAGCGGCTTCCGGCCCGGCGTGCTCCTCAGCCGCGTGCTCGTTGGCCTGGTGACGGCCGTGCTCATCCTGAGCATGCTCCTGAGCGCCCTTCCGGCCCCCGGGATCTGATGGACGTGTCGGAGGATGCCGCCGACGAGCTTGCGGAAGCTCCCGCGGCTCCAGACGCCGACCCGTCGGCCGAGCCGGCGATCTCCGTGGTACAGGACGTGGTCATTCCCGCGCCCCACGAACCGCCTGCCGCGGTGACAGTGGGCCGGATGATCGCGGATGCGCTGCGGCGAGCTGGCGTCCGGTGGGCGTTCACGGTGCCGGGCGAGAGCTTCCTCGGGCTGATCGACGGGCTCAACGACGCCGGTATCCGCGTGGTCGCAACCCGCCACGAAGGAGCCGCCGCGTTCATGGCCGAGGCACACGCCCAGCTGACTGGGCGCCCGGCGGCCTGTCTCGCGACAAGGGCAGTCGGGGCCGCGAATCTCGCTATCGGAATCCACACGGCAACGGCCGATTCGAGCCCGATGTTTGCGCTCGTCGGCCAGGTGGACGGCGCATCTCGAGGGCGGGAAGGGTTTCAGGAGGTCGATGTCGCGGGTACGATCGGTGGGCTGGCCAAATGGGCCGCCGAACCGCGCGATGTCGAGGAGGCGGTCGCTGCCATCGGTCGAGCGGTCGTCGAGGCGACCACAGGACGGCCAGGACCCGTGGTGCTCGCCCTCGCCGAGGATCTCCTCGACGCGATCGTCCCCTTCGAGTTGAGCCGCGATGCGACGCGCATCGCCCCCCGCCGGCCAGACGACGCCGAGGTCCGTGCAGTTCTCCGCATGATGGCGAATGCCCACCGCCCGGTGATCCTGGCCGGCGGTGGGATCCTGCGTGCCCGCACGTCGAACGATCTGATTCGGCTGGCGGAGCTGCTGCGAGTTCCCGTCATCTCGGCCTGGCGTCGCGGAGACGTCGTTTCGAACGACCACCCCCTGTACCTCGGCATGACCGGCTACGGATCCCCGGCGGTAGTTCGCGACCGTCTTGCGCAAGCCGATGCGATCCTGGTGATCGGCTGTCGACTCAACGAGATCACCTCCTTTGGATGGGCGATTCCGGCGCCGGGAACCTCCTGGGCGCATGTGGACGTTGACCCGACGCGACCGAGCGCCGACCTCGCGCCGGCATCGCTGACGGTCCAGGCGGACGCGAAGCTGTTCCTGCGCGCCGCCGTCGCGCTGCTCGAGGGCCACGGAGTCCTCGACGCAGCCAGCGCGGATGCGCGCGTCCTCCAGAACGAGGCGGATCGGGCCGCGTGGGAGGCCGCTACGGTCATCGACGCCCATCCATGGAGCGGTCCCGGGGTGCATCCCGGACGCATCGTGAAGGCGCTCCGCGATGCGCTTCCCGAGGACGCAATCCTCGCCACCGACGCCGGGAGTTTCGGGAGTTGGGTCGCCCGCGGATATCGCTTCCGCCGGCCCGGCACGTTCCTCGGCCCGACGTCCGGAGCCATGGGGTACGGATTGCCGGCGGCGATCGCGGCGGGACTCGTGCATCGAGACCGCCCCGTGGTTGCCATGGTCGGAGACGGCGGCCTCGGCATGACCGTCGCCGAGCTCGAAACCGCCGTCCGAGAGAACTTGCGCACCATCGTCCTGTGCTTCGATAACGAGCAGTACGGCATGATCCGGTCGCATCAGGATCAGCGCGCCGGGGGATCGACCGTCGGAACCGACCTGGGACCCGTGGATTGGGCCGGTGTGGCGCGTGGCTTCGGGGCCTACGGCACCCGGATCGAGACCGATGCGGCGTTCGTGCCCGCGCTCGAAAGGGCCCTCGTCGCCGACCGCCCGACCGTCCTCCATCTCGTCATGGACCGACGCTGGACCGGCGTGGATTCCCGGCCCTGAAGCGTGGAAGGCGCTGGGCGCGGTCGCGGACCGGCGAGAGGCCGGTCGGTGGGATGCCTCGCCCGTACGAACCTCTGAGGGAGCGTAGGTGACCGAGCGCCTCGACGCCTATGGGATCCTCGGTGTGTCGGCCGACGCATCCCCGAAGACGAATTCGGAAGGCGTATCACGATCGCGCCAGGGCGGCGCACCCCGACATCGTGGGCGAATCCGGGCTTGCGACGATGCGCAACCTCAATCTCGCCTGGGATACGCTGCGCGATCCCGTGCGCCGCGCGGCCTACGACACCGCCCGCAACCTTGCCGGACATCCCGGGTTGTCCGAGCCGCGAGAGCCGCAATGGACCGGAGCCGCGGGCAGGCCTCCCGGGCGGCCGTCCGGCAGCCGGATCGGCTTCGGCCTGTACGCGGGCTGGACGATCGGAGAAATCGCGCGCCACGACAACGGCTACCTGATGTGGCTCGCCGACCGACGAGAAGGCAAGCCGTATGCGGACGAGATCCGCGCCCTGCTCGCAGCAATGCACCCGCCGCGGCCGAGCGACGATCGGGCCCGGAACCGCTGGCGACGCTGAGAACGATCTCCTCGGCCGGTCTCGAAACGACGGACTTGTGATCTAGTCAGGCGACCTGGGTACGGAAGATCTGGTCGAGCGTGGCGCCGGGATCCTCGGTCAGCCGCCGGGAAGACCGGGAGGGACGGTCCGACTCAAGGGCGCGATCGGCGCCGCCGCGCGGGGGGTTCCTCAGCGGCCTTCGCCTGCTTGTCCTGGATCTGCTTGAACACCTTGCCCATGCCCGGGTTCATGAGGGCACGCCGTTCGGCAGCGAGGTCCTGATCTCGGCGTCGAATCCGCTCGAGCTCTCGAGGATCGATGTCGTCGGCCATCCCTAGCGGACGAACCACGTGACGAGGATGGTGATCCCGGGCGGCACGGCCTGGATGAGCGCCGCCCGGCGGAACGCAGGGTTGTTGGCCACGAGCACGGCCCCCGCCGCGACCATCGAGCCGGACGCGAACATCACCAGCGCCCGGCCTGGCGCCAGCTCGCCGGTGACGACCAGCGCCAGTCCGACGAGGATGCCGATGGCCAGAAACAGGTTGTAGAAGCCGAGGTTGAAGGCAAACGAGCGGACGAGGGCCGCGTGCTCGGCCGTCTTGATCCCGAATCGCGCGGCTACCCGGGGCTTCGAGAACCACACGCTCTCCAGCACGAAGAAGTAACCATGAAGTGCCATGGCGAGTAATGCTGCGGCGATGGCGATGGGATGCATGGGCCCAGCATAGCCCCGGCGGGGCCTCGGAACGTGACCCGGCTACCCGTTTCAGCCTCCCGACACCGCCGGAACGATGTGGAGCTGCGCATCGTCGGGGACCGGGGTCTCGAGGGTGGCCCGGGCGCCGGAAACGTAGACGTTCAGGTGACTCCGGAGCGCGGGCCCGGTGTCGATCAGCCGGTTCCGGATCCCCGGCACCTGTCGATCGAGATCGTCGATGACAGCAGCCACGGTTGCGCCGCGGGCCGAGAGCCGTCGCGGTGCACCGGGAAAGAGGCCGGTCAGGGAGCGGGGGAGGTGGACCTCGGCCAACGCGGACCTCAGTCCAGGACGGCGGCTTCGACCGACCAGATCGGCGGCAGATTGTCGGCGAGCAGTTCCCAGGATCGACCTTCATCGGCGCTGCCGTAGACCTGGCCGCTCGCCGTACCGAAATAGACGCCCACCGGATCGAGCCGATCAACGGCCATCGCTTCACGGAGGACGCTGATGAACGCAGACTTCTGGGGCAGTCCATCGGCAGCCCGCTGCCACGATTCACCGCCGTCGTTCGTCCGCCAGACGCCGGCGCTTGCCTCGGGCACGAAGCGTCCCTTCTCTGCGCCATTGAGCGGGATCGTCCAGACCGTCAACGGGTCGCGGGGGTGGGCGGCCATGGGAAAGCCGAACTCCGACGGCAGCCCGGCCGTGATCTCTTCCCAGTTGCGCCCGCCGTCGCCGGACCGATAGACGCCGCAATGGTTCTGTTGGTACAGGTGCTCGCCGCCATCGGCCGCCATGACGAGCTTGTGGACGCACTGCCCGAATTCCGGGTACTGGACCGGCGCGAAGTCGGCCCTCACGCCGCCATTACGAGTCTCCCATGTCATGCCGCCATCCTGGGTTTCGAAGGCGCCCGCGGCCGAGATCGCGACCCAGACGCGGTCGGGATCGGTCCGATGCGGCACGATCGAATGGAGGATCAACCCGCCGGCGCCGGGCTGCCATTCCGATCGGGTCGCGTGGTTCGTGAGGCCGTCGACATGCTGCCAGGTAGCGCCGTCATCCAGGCTCCGGAAGAGTCCAGCAGGCTCGACGCCTGCGTAGATCACGCCGTTCGCGGCGGTCACGTTCCAGACGGTCTCGAGCTTGGGACCATCGTCGCCGTAGGTCAGTCCCTCACTGGAATGGGTCCACGTCGCGCCGAGGTCGCCACTCCGCCAGATCGCGGCTCCGTACCACGCGCTGGCACCGCCAGCGAGGATCGCGCCCGTCGATGCGTCGACGGAGACATCGTGAATGGCCCAGCCGTCGCACAACGGGCCGCGGACGACCCAAGTGCGTCGCTCGGCCGTGCCGTCGAGGATGAACGTGCCCTTCGGTGTGCCAACAAGCAGTGCCATGCGCTGCGACATCTGACCCTCTGCGTTCGAATTCCGCTCGGCGTCACTGTACTGGAACTGAATGACGCGTCGGCCAGGATCAGGGCTTCCGATTTCCGCCGTGGCGAAGCGGAGGGCTGCCTCCGTCACGCGAGGCGCGAACTTCCGATGGACGAGCGATCTCTGCGGGGCGATGCCATCGCGTCGGGCGAACCAACTCGCGGACGACCTCGCCCTTCGCCTCGAGATCCAGCTGGACCGCCTTGCACCACCAGGCTGATCTCTCACCGCCGGGGAAGAGCGTATCGGGCAGCTCGGCTAGTACGGCGCTCCGCATCTGCGCCTCGGTCAGGCCGGGCCTGGAGGACGGAAGCACAGCCAGCAGGGCGTCGCGCATGGCCCGGTACATGTCGCCGTCCACGGGCGTCGACTTGCCCGGATGGTTGACGTTCTCGATCCTGACCCGATCGGGGAGTGGGGCTGGAGCCTTGGGCATTCGATCCTCCGGGCCCGAGAGTACTCCAGCGCGCATCCGGACGCGGACAGCGGCGCGATCGCTATTCTCGTTGCCTATCGGGATGCATGTAGCCGCTCCATTGGGAGGTCAGGGTCATGGACCATGGCGTGCAGGAATTGCGGGTCGTCCTGACGGCCCCGGACTATGAGGACGCGGTTGCCTTCTATCGAGACACGCTTCGTATGCCCCAGCTCGCGTCGTTCGATACGCCCACGACGCGCGTGGTAATCTCGATGCCGGCAAGGCGACGCTCGAGATCGCGGACCCGCCCCACGCGGCATACGTGGACGAGGTCGAGGTTGGTCGCCGCGTCGCGGGTCCGATCAGGATCGCGCTCCAGGTCGCGGATGCCGCAGGCGCGACCGCGCGTGCCGTGGCGGCCGGTGCAGACCTTGTCGCCGCTCCGGTCGAGACGCCCTGGCGGTCGCTGAATGCCCGACTTGCCGCGCCCGGCGGACTGCAACTGACGCTGTTCGAGCAGCTCGAGCCCGAGTTCTGAGAGGCGACATGCCAGCGGGTCGCTCGCTGCCGATCAGCATCGCCGGGATTCCGGTACCCCAGGACGAGGTGTCAGAGCGGGCCTGGGCGTGGGCGCAGCGCTGCGTGCCGGACTACCTCCTGACCCATTCGGTGCGTGCGTTCTGCTGGGGCGCGACGATCGCGGCGGAGGAAGCCTGGTCATTCGACCCCCGGGTCCTGTGGATCGCGTCCCTCTATCACGACATCGGCCTGGCGCAAATCCCCAGGAATTCGACGTGCTTCGAGGTCGAAGGGGCGGAGATGGCGCGCCGGTTCGCCGTCCGCCACGGATTGGTCGACGCCGACGCCGATCGGATCGCCGTCGCCATCGTGCTCCACATGCAGCCGTCGGTGACGCTCGCCGATGGCGTCGAATCCGTCCTGCTGGACCGGGCGACTGGGCTCGACGTGCGCGGCGACGGTTTCGCATCGGTCGATGCAGTTCGGAGAGGCGTCATGGCCGAATTCCCGCGTCGGGCATTCGATCGCCGGTTCCTGAGCGCTATCACCCGCGAGGCGGCGATCCGCCCAAACTGTCAGAGCGCCCGGCTGCTCAATGACACCGGCCTCGCCCGATGGATGGAGCGATCACCGTGGCGAACCCTCGACGTGATGGATCGGGTTCCAAGGGCGGCCGGCGTTACGGCCGCTTCCCGACGAGCCGACCGCGCGTGAGCAGCATCCGGATCGCGGTCGCGTCGACGCCCCTGACCGCGACGCTCGATGAGGCGGTTCCCTTTGCGGTCGCGGCGATCGCAGAAGCTGGCCGGCTTGAAGCGGCCATCGTCTGCCTTCCGGAATCCGGCCTGCCGGGACATCGAGTCCAGACTCGGCATGTGCCAGACGTCGATCCGGAGGCTATGGAGGCAGCCCTCTCGACGGTCGGGGCTGCGGCGCGCGAGGCGGGTGTCATGGCGATCGTCGGCAGCGAGCGGCGGTCCGAGCGTGGCCGGGAGATCGTGGCGGTTGTCTTCGATGCCGATGGAACCCGCATCGGCACCCAGGGCAAGACCCAGATCGACCCCACCGAGGAGGCCGCCTATGTCCCCGCGAGCGGTAGGTGCGTGTTCACCGCGGGCGGAGCCACCTTCGGGATCGCCATCTGCCACGAGGCGTTCCGCTACCCGGAGATCAGCCGGGCGCTGGTGCTCGCGGGTGCGCAGATCCTCTTCGTTCCGCACTTCGTGACGACCGACGACGGCTCACTGCCGACGGCGTGGTGCGACCCATCAAACCCTTACAACGAGAAGGCGCTCCTCATGCGAGCGCTCGAGAATGGGGTGTACGTGGCCGCGGCCAACGTCGCGGGTACTTCCCAGGGCTCCGCTACTGGCGTCATTTCACCGGACGGCAGGATGCTCACCATGCTCGCCTACGGCGAGGTGGGTGTCACGGCCGTGGACATCGATCTGAGTCTCGCGAATCGGACGCTCGCCCTGCGCTGGGCCCCAGAACGCAACACCTTGTCTGACCCGCGATCATGACGACGCCCAGCCCGCAGGTACGGTCGCTGACCTCCGATGCGCTCCAGCCCGCCGAGGTAGCGACAATTCGGCAGATCATGCGCGACGCATTCGGTGATGGTGATGAAGGGTTCACCGATGACGACTGGGAGCATGCGCTCGGAGGGCGGCACTTCGTCCTCGAGGTCGATGGCGAGATCGTGACGCACGCCGCGGTCGTCGAGCGAGAGTTGCGCATCGCCGATCGGGCGGTTCGGACGGGTTATGTCGAAGCTGTGGCCACGGCCCCGGCCCATCAGGGGCGGGGGTACGGGACGAGCGTCATGGAAGCCGCGACCGCCTACGTGGCCGGATCGTTCGATCTCGGGGCGCTCGGGACCAGCCGGCACGCCTTTTACGGGCGACTCGGGTGGGACACGTGGGCCGGCCCCTCGTTCGTTCGCACCGTGGCAGGGCTCGCCCGATCAGCCGATGAGGACGGGTGCATCCTGGTCCTGAGGACGCCATCGTCGTTCGACTTCGCCGGCACCGAGCCCATCAGCTGCGACGATCGCGCGGGCGACGCCTGGTAGGCGGATCGTCATTGAGCGTGCGTCGCGTCCAGCCGCTCGCCGGCGTCGATCCGGACCGCGAGTCGGTTCTCCGCCGGGGTCAACGGGCACGAGAACCGCATGTCGTACACGCATGACGGGTGATAGGCGAGGTTGAAGTCGATCGAATACGTGCCGTCGTCTTCGGCTTCGATATCCATGTACCGACCCGCGCCGTAGGTCTCGGTGCCGGACGTGACATCCAGGAACGGCACGAAGACGGCTGTCCCGTCATGCCCTTCGAACGTGTAGGCAGTGAGGACGCATGCCGCGTCCCCGATGACGAACCGGAACGTGCCGGCGCGGGTGGCCGGTCGGAGGCGATTGTCCGACGTCGGGATGCTGAAGTTCGTCGGCTCGTCGCCCGAGTAGGGCTCGAGGGTCAGGCCCTCGAAGACCATGGACTCGTCGACATCGAAGTAGGGGATCCCGGCGAAGTTTGCCCGATCGCCGGGAGGGAGCGGGCTGCCCGAGCCTGAGCGAAAGTAGTCGTCCTTGTCCTCACGAAACCCGAGGACGGCATCGGCGTACTCGAGCGGCTCGTGATGATGCTCGTGTCCGCCTTCGTGGCTCTCGTGGTGGTGTTCGTTCGCGTGCTCGGCATGTCCGTCGGTCATCGATGGCTCCTGTGGCGTCGGTCCATTGTGGCCGAGGTGTCGCCGCGCCGCTGTGTGCTGGGCAACCCACATCGGGGCAATCCGAAGGCCTATCCTGCCGCTCGTGGCCAGATTGCTCGCGTCCGTGGTGGAAGTCGTCGTGCCGGCGCGACTGGGGAAGAGTTTCCGGTTCCTGCTCTCATCGACGGTCGCGACGAATTTCGGGGACGGTGTCGCGCTCGCGGCCGGTCCGCTGATCGTGGCATCGCTCACCCGGGACCCGCTCCTCGTCTCCATGGCTCTGCTGAGTGAATTCCTGCCGGTCCTCATGTTCGGGCTTCTGGGTGGGGCCATCGCCGATCGGGTGGATCGGCGCCGGATGGTCATCGTGGTGAACCTCGGTCGGTCGGTCGTGCTGGTCGTGCTGGCAGCCACGATCCTGACCGGCAACGTCAGCATCCCGGCGGTGCTGATTGCACTCTTCGTCCTCGCAACCGCCGAGACCTTCTCAATTCGGCAGCGGGCACCCTGCTGCCAGGGATCGTGGCCCGGGAGGACCTCGGCATCGCCAACGCGCGCATGGAGGGGGGCTTCCTGTTCACGAACCAGCTCTTTGCCCCTCCGATCGGCGCATTCCTGTTCGCGGCCGGTATGGCCATCCCGTTCATGGTGAACGTCGTCGCCTTCGCGCTCGGTGCGATCCTCGTGTCCCGGGTCGTGACGAGCGCGCGCACGGAGTTGGCGTCCGGGTATCGACCCGGGCTTCGGACCGAGATGGCGGAGGGGATCCGATGGCTTGTCGCCCACCCACCGATGCGGACCTTGACGCTGACGATCCTCGCCTTCAACGTCACCTTCGGCGCGGCGTGGTCGGTCATGGTCCTGTATTCGAGCGATCGACTCGGGATGGACGAACTGGGGTTCGGGCTGCTGACGACCTCCACGGCGATCGGCGGCATCGTGGGCATGGCCCTGTATGGACGACTCGAACGCCGGTTTTCACTCGGCGCGTTGATGCGGTTCGGCCTCGTGATCGAGATGGCCACCCACCTTTCGCTCGCCATCACGCAGGTGCCTGCGGTCGCCATGGCTACCCTCGTGGTCTTCGGGTTCCACGAGTTCATGTGGGGGACGATCGAGACCGTCGTGCGCCAGCGAGCGGTGCCCGATAGCCTCCTCGGTCGAAATCTCCGGCGTGTACCGGGTCGCGCTGGTCGGAGGCCTCGTGATCGGCGTGCCGATCGGCGGTTTCCTGGCGCGCACCTACGGCCTGACGGCGCCGTTCTGGTTCGGTTTCGTCGGGTCCGCGATCCTGATCGTCGTCCTGTGGAACCGTCTGATGCTCATCGGGGATGCCGGCGCGGTCCATGCCCCGGTTGTGAGTGCCTCCAGCGAGGCCCCCTAGATGTTGATCGAGCGAGAAGGGAACCGATCGTGAGCCAGGATCGAATCGAGAGCCTTCGGGACAGTCTCCCGTTCTATCAGTGGTATGGCCGATCGCCGCACCGGACGCGGGGCGGTCAGCCGGGTGTGATGGATCTGCTGTTCGGCAACCCCCACGACATGCCGATTCCCGCGTATGTCGATGCCCTCCTGAGGCATACCGAGCCACTCCACCCATCGTGGTACGCCTACATGCTGGATCATCCGGCGGCAACCGAGACCGCGGCGGCTGACCTGCGCGCCCACACGGGCATGGCCTGGGATGCCGGGAACATCGCCATGACCACGGGAGGTTGGGGTGCGATCGCGATCGCCATTCGCATGGTCACTGAGCCAGGCGATGAGGTCATCTACTACGACCCACCCTGGTTCTTCTACGACATCCTCGTCCGCGGAGCGGAGGCGGTACCGGTAGTCCTGAAGCTCGAGGCGCCACGGTTCTCGCCGGATCCGGCACAGCTGGCAGCAGCCATCACGCCGCGGACGAAGGCGGTCCTCATCAACACGCCGCACAACCCATCGGGGCGCGTGCTCGACGCGACTGAGCTTCAAGGGATCGCCGAGGTCCTCCGCGACGCCTCGGCGCGATTCGGGCACCCGATCTATCTGCTGAGCGACGAGGCGTACCGGCTCATCGTGCTGGACGGACGCCGATCGCCGAGTCCGGCCGAGTTCTACGAGCACACCCTCGTGCTGTACTCGTACGGAAAGCAACTCCTCGCGCCGGGCCAGCGCATCGGGTACCTCGGTATCTCTCCGCGGATCTCCGACCAGGGACCGTTGCGAGAGGCGGCCACGCTCGCTCGCTTCGTGAACAGCTACGGGTTCCCGAACAACACCCTCCAGCGAGCGCTTCCCGAGGTTTCGCGACTGTGCATCGACGTTGCCGCCATTCAGCGGCGCCGGGACCATATGGTGCCGGTCCTGGAAGCGCATGGCTTCGAACCGACCACCCCGGAGGGGACGTTCTACATCATGGCCCGCAGCCCGGATCCGGACGACGAGGCGTTCGTCGCTCGGATGGCGGTCGACGACCTGTTCATCTTGCCCGGGACGACCGTGATGATGCCGGGCTGGTTCCGAATCTCGCTCACGGCATCCGACGCGATGATCGACGCGGCCGCCGAACGCTTCAGCTTCGTCCGCACCGGGGTCTGAACCGCGCCGAGACTGGGGCCGAGGCCACATCTCCGGCGGACCGCGGCGAACGTGAGCGAGGTCGCAGGTTGCCCTCTACCCTTACCCCATGAACCCCATGGCGGCACAATCCGATCCGCTTCGCGTGGTGATTGCCGAGGACTCGGCGCTCATTCGCGAGGGGATCGCGCGGCTGATCGAGGAATCCGGCGGCCAGGTACTGGCCAAGGTGGGGGACGGCGACGCATTCATCGCAGCCGTCGAGGAACATCGGCCCGATGTCTCCGTCGTCGACGTCAGGATGCCGCCGATCAGCGCGATGAGGGTCTCCGGGCGGCGATCGAGGCCCGAAGGCGTGTCCCCGGCACGCCGGTCCTCGTGCTCAGCCAGTACGTCGAACGTCAGTACGCGACCGAACTCCTCGCGGATCGAGGGGGCGGGGTCGGCTACCTGCTCAAGGATCGCGTCGGTGACGTCCGCGAGTTCATGGACGCCCTCCGGCGCGTGGCTCGCGGGGGCACGGCCCTGGATCCCGAGGTGGTCGCCCAGCTGATGGTCCCGAACCGGGCCGACGATCCGCTCGCCGCGCTCACCCCACGTGAGCGCGAGGTCCTCGCGGCGATGGCCGAGGGCCGGACGAACGTCGGCATCGCGAACCTGCTCACGATCAGCGAGGGTGCCACGGAGAAGCACATCAGCAACATCTTCGGCAAGCTCGACCTGCCCAATTTGCAGAGCGACCACCGACGCGTCCTCGCCGTCCTGACGTTTCTCGGTTCCTAGCGACCCCCGGCCGCGACCGCCGGCTCGCCGCTGGCGCTCGGGATCGGGATGCGCGCCTGAATGAGGGTGGGTCCGCCGTCGGGACTCGAGACCGTGAGCGTGCCGTCAACGCCGGCGACGCGGCTGTCCAGGCCCGCGAGCCCGCCGCCGGGTGTCGTCGTCGCCCCGCCACGCCCGTCGTCCCAGATCTCGACCACGAGCATGGCGTCCTCACGGCGACATCGCACCTCCGCCCTCGAGGCTTCGCTGTGTTTCGCGAGATTGGCGAGCGCCTCCGTCGCGACGAAGTAGGCCACCCGTTCGATGGCGATCGGGAATCGTTCGCCCGGGCCCAGGTTGCTCACGATGGCGATGGGTACTGGTCCGCGTGCTGACACCGACTCGAGGGCCGAGATGAGGCCTCGGTCGAGGAGGATGGAGGGTGCGATACCCCGGACCAGCTGCCGGATCTCGGCGAGTGCCTGACGGGCCTGCTCCTGACCGTCGAGGATCAGCCTGCGTGCGGCGGCGGGATCGTCGTCCAGGCGTTCGCTCGCCATCCCCAGATCGAGACTCAGCATGACCAGGCGCTGCTGGGCGCCGTCGTGGAGGTCCCGCTCGATCCGATGCAGCTCGCTGGCTTCGACGTCGAGAACGGCCGACCGACTCTTCTGGAGGACCTCCACCTGGCGACGCAGTTCGCGGCTTTCCGACGTGCAGAGCACATTCATGACGACCCCGCGTTGGAGGGCAATGACCAGCTGCGACAGCGACGCGGCGACGGGCAACAGGGCCGCACCCAGCAGCGTCCTTACGGCCACGACGCCGGTTTCGTGCGCCGCCAGCGGGCCCAGCCAGTCGACCACGGTTCCTGAGGAAAGGGTGTCGTACCAGAGGATCGAGCGGCGAACACGATCGAGAGCGTCCAGACGACCGTGACTACGACGAACTCGATCACGGACAGCGGGAGGTTGATCCCGACGTACAGGACGTCGCGCCAGCGTGCCTCGTCGAGGAACTCGGCGCGGATGCCGTCGAGCAGTTTTCCGCGCACCGGCTTGTACGGGTGCGGCAGGGGACGAACCGCCTCGCCGGCGAACGTTCGCCACCGTTCCAGCCGAGCGAACGCGCGTGATACTTCGATTCCGCCCGCCAGGAACGCCACGCCGATGACCGCCAGCAGGGTCGTGAGGCCGGTCGAGATCAGCGCTGCCACGAGGGCAAATCCCGTCGCCCCCGTGAACAGCCCGAGGAGAACGGCTCCGTTGGCGTACCACGTCGCCGGATGGATGGGCGCGAGGAGGAAGGCACGGATCGGATTGGCGGTGCGGCGCGCCAGGGCAGCAACACCGCCCACCGGGTCGGTGCCTGTCTCCGGGGCAGCGTCGATCCCCGGCCGGGCGAAGGACGCACGACCGGGGATTCGGGCTGACAGGAGCCCGGCGAGAACGAGGAGCAGTCCAATTGCGAGGACTGCAGAGCCGATCAAGACGGGGTTGACTCGCGACGGACCGCGCCGCTGACGAGGAGGGCGCCGATACCGATCACCAGTGCGGGACCGAAGTACCGCCAGGCGTCCCAGCCCGGACTCACCGACTCGAGCAGGGCAACCCCGCCGAACATCACGAGCGCGACCCCTGCGTACAGGGACCAGCGGGCCCCGGCTCGTGCAACGTGACGGTGCCCGGGCGCCGGAGCCCCGTCCGTGGTTCCGTCGGGCGTCGACGCCAGCCGCGTCCGACAGCGGCTCCAGCGGCACGATCAGGGCCATGGCGATGTACAGGAAGAGCCCGAGGCCGCCGAAGAAGATCGACAGCAACCAGACGACTCGCACAACGCTCGGATCGAGCTCGAAGAACTCGGCGACGCCGGAAGCAACGCCGGCCACCTTGCGGTCATTCCGGCAACGATAGAGACGACGATGGGTGTTCACTTGCATCCTCCGATTGGGTTGATTTCAACAGACCCGAGGTCGACGTTGACTTCGAGATTGACGTGGTGCGAGGCCGAGGCATAACCCGGGCTCTGCCAGGAGTCAGCGTCGACGGCGGTGCCATCGACCTTGAGTTCGTGCGCATCCCCGCTCGAACTGATGCGCAGTCCGAGGTCGTCCGGAGCGCAGATCATGAGCTCGCCGAGGTTGACGTCGAACGTGCCTGTCATGTCAGATGCAGCCCCCAGGAGCAGTCGGATCTGTCCGATGTTCAGTTCACCCGCGAGGGTCGACACGTTTCCTTCCGAGGCATCGAGGATGAGCTCGGCGGCGTTGGCGGCAATCGACACCCGCGGGATCGTCGCGCCGGCAAGATCAAGGTCACCGCGGCCGGCGTTGAGGGTCACGGACAGGCTGTCCAGACCACCCGTGGGCAGCGCGAGGTCCCAGTCCTGCCGCCCAAGGTCGAAACCGCTGTCTCGACTGGCGGACTCGATGGCCAGGGATCGGTCCGTGGATCGCACCACGGCGTCGCGGTGGCCGCCTGTTGGCGCATCGAGTCGCCACGTCGATCCGGGCACCATCGCCACGTTCAGGGCTCCGCAGTTGGTGGTTACGGACACGTTGGCGGGACCCGAGAATGTGCCGCTCTGTGTGGCACGCGGGGCGTCGCCATTCGTGGTGCAGAACCCGGATACCCGAGGCGCCGCCGCGAAGGCGCTGCCGACGAGCAGGCCCGTTACCGCGACCGCGACCAAGCCGCCGCCAAGTGCGGCTGGCGTACGCTTCAGGACGAGGCCGATTTCGATGGCGATGATCGCGAGCGGCCAGAGCCGCAGCGCGGCCACGAGAACGTCCCGTGAGACGGCCGTCAGATCGGCCGCAACAACGACCCCTCCGATGGCGACCAGGAAGATCCCGGCATAGAGCAGTGTTCGATTGACTCGCATCGAGTCGTAGACCTCCCGCCCCACGATCGCACGCGCGTCGTGGCGCCGCTCCGCATCCCAGCGAAGCTCATTGTCGACACATCCGTCGACGGGATCATCCGCGTCGCTCGATTTGTGCCGCCATCACTGTCGGGCACCCTTGCCAGCACGCCAATCCGGCCACCGGGCGTCTTGGGGTGGGGCTAGCCATACCCTTGACATGGAGGGTGGCCGCCAGGCCCGGCGACCGCCCCTATCCGCTACAGCTCGCGGCGGCGGACATGGAGATCGCGATGTGGAGGTGCGCGTGTCCACCGTATTCGAGAGCATTCTCCAGATCCGAGGCGGCCTGGGTGAGCGTCGCCCAGCCGACGATCCGTTGGGGGTGGCTGGGCAGGCTTGGGAAGGTGTTGTTCGATGGCGTCCAGGCGTCGATCGCCGCCCCGAGGATCGCCCATCGCTCAACTGGATCCGCCCAACTTCCGCCCAGGATATCCCGCTCGACGCACAGGCCGGCGCCCACCGTCGCAAGTCCCGGCTCGTCGGCGCGGCCGGGCAAGAGGCCGATCGTGCTGGCGCCCTCGATGGACCCGTCGCCGTCCACATCGCCAAAGCCAGGCCCCGCCGGGCCGACGACCAGATTTCGGGCTTCCTCCGCCGCGGACTTCGCGCTCGCGAGATCGGCGGCCCCGCGCCATCGATCGACGGCCTCGTTGATGCCTTGCAGGCGCTTGCCGAGGGCATCCTCGGCCGTCGGTTCCGGCGCGGAAGGAGTCGTCGACGCGGGCCGGAATGTCGATTGCGGCGTGGACGAAGCCGTTCCTCCGAGGCCGCAGCCCGCCACAAGCGCGGCGACAACGGCGACGATCACGGCTGCCGCACGAACGAGGGACGATACGGAGAGGATCACCCGCCGATGTTCGCAGGGCGGCAATGTTCGCGCTGAGTGCCCCGCCGCAGGCTGGCCCCGTGAGGCCGCGAATCAGACCCGAGCGAGGAATTCCAGAACACGCTCCGTGAGGAGCGTCGTCGCGCCCGCGTCGTAGGAAGGGAGCGAGCTGTCGGCGAAGTAGTGCTGGTCGCCGGGGTACAGGAAGAGCTCGGCGTCATCGACCATCTCAACGATCTCGCGGGCGGCGTCGATATCCCCTTCGCCGACGAAGATCGGGTCGCGATCCATGCCATGGATCTGAACCGGGACGCCGGCCGGCCAGGGTCCGAAGGCCCATTCGCCGGTGATCGGGATGCACGAGTAGAAGAGCAGGGCGCCCCGTGCCCCGGGGCGAGTCTGGGCGAGCTTCTGGGCCATCATCTCGCCGAGTGACATGCCGGCGTAGACGAGATCACTCGGGAGGTCATCCGCGAGGCGAACGCCCTGTTCGAGCAAGCTCTCGAAGCCGATCCCCTTGGCGTGCTTGAGTCCCTCGTCGATCGTCGCGAACGTCAGCCCAGCGAACAGGTCCGGCGTGTGAACGGTGTGCCCGGCGGCGCGCAACGAGTCCGCGAACGCGATCACGCCCGGCGTCAGCCCCTGAGCGTGGTGGAACAGCAGAACCTCGGCCATCGACGTCTCCGGTGGATGGATGCGATGTGACGATTTCTAGCGCGCGGGACTGAGCCAGATCGCGGGAACGTACGAGTCTGGGGCGCCGAAGGACCCGACGACGATTGCGCCCGGGCCGCCTTCGGTGATGGCATAGAACTCGCCCTGCTCCTGGACGGGTGCCGAGCGCGCCTGGATCGAGTGAATTCCGTCCCTGGAGACCCAGGACGTCCCGGTACCTCGTTGCAGGCCCTGGTAATCCCCGATGGCGATAACGCTGCCTCCGAACACTGCGACGTCCGTCATCCAGACGAAGCCGCCGGGCCACTCTCGGGAGCGTTCAGTGGGCGCGCGCGTCCAGACGCGGCCATCCGGGGAGGTCCACGCGACCGCCTCCCGCCGGTCCAGGTCCGACCCAACCGCGACGAGGCCGCCGAATGGCGCCTCAACCACCGCGACCGCGATGCCATCGACAAATGAGGGACTGTTGACGCGGTCCCAGGTCTGACCGTCGGCCGAGGTCCACGCGACGGCTCCTGAGGGCTCCTGGCAGTTCCAACCACGCCCACTGCGACGAAGCCGTCGCCGAATTGGGTAATGGAGCGGACCTCCGCATTCGCGAGGACAGCGACGTCATCCGGGGCGGACTGCCACGTGGCCCCGTCGATCGACGACCAGAATCCTGCGTGCCGATCGAACAGTTCGGGACCGAAGGATCCACCGGCCAGGAATCCTCGATCCGTCGCGGTCACGGTGGTCATTCGTTCGGCCACGTCGCCGCTGTTCAGACGCGGCACGCGGTGTTCGAGCCAGTGCAACACCGTCCGTGCTCGTCCAGGCCATGGGCAGCCTGCCTGAGCGCCCGACGGCGACCACGTTTCCGTCGCGCCCCGCGGCCATGGAGACGGGGAAGGTGAACCCGGTCGTGCCCATGGGGTGGATCGTCCAGGTCAGCCCATCGGGTGAGGTCCAGGCCGCGGGCGTCCATGCCGGGGGAACATAGCCCACGGCCACAAACCCCCGGTCCAGAAGGGGAGTGACGTCGGCGATGGTGGCCTGGCCCGGGATCCGAAGGATTGGATGCGTGCCGTTGTAGGCGGGATCGCTGGGGTCGACTTCGAAGTTCGACGGTCGCTCCACCGACGCCGCCCGCCCCCAGTCGATCCCCAGGACGAGGGGGTCCGTGGGCGCCACGCTCGGTGACTGCGCTCCACACCCGATGATCGCGGTGAGCCCGGCGACGACGAGCAGGGCGCGCGTGACCGTGCGCCATCGTCCAAGGCCGTCGGTTCGGGCTGATGACTTCAAGCGAGCCCCGCACTCCAGATAGCGAAGGCGCCGATTCTCCAGTGCAGTCGCAGGCGCACTGTAGCGGGGATCAACCCCGGGTGTTCAGGTTCTGCAGGCCGACCGTTCGAGACGCGTCGCGTCGCCTGCACCGTCTCATCCGGATAGTCGAATTGCCGGATGCCCGAACGTAGTGCCGGCAGGACGATCATCCTGATCGTCCACCGATCGAGGAGAAGATCACATGCCCCAGTTCCTCCTGGCCGTCTACGGATCGGACGAGCCACGTGAACCCATGACCCCCGAGCAGATGCAGGCCGGTTTCGCCGTCGTCGGCGCCCTTGAGGCGGAGATGCATGCCGTAGACGCGCTTCGGTTCAGTGCTCGACTGCTGGACCCGGGCATGGCCAAGGTCGTACGGCCGCGCCGGCGCATGGGCGAGACGACGGATGGACCATACGCCGAGACGAAGGAATACCTCGGCGGGTTCTACATCATCGAGGCACCCGACCTGGACGCGGCCCTCGTCTGGGCGCAGAAGGTGACCGACGCCATCGATACGCCGATCGAAGTCCGCCCGTTGATGGCCGACCCGCGGGCGTAGGGGCCGCACGCACGCGACGGTCGACGACCGCCTTCTCAGCCGGTAGGCTGCAGGCAGCGATTTCG
>CAVQPX010000019.1:0-85538 GCA_963714835.1 uncultured Chloroflexia bacterium | reverse complement strand
GCGATTGCATCGAGATGTATTCGCCGGCGGCCATGCTGAATGCACCGGCGAGCAGGCCGGCGATCCCGGCGAGCAGGACGAACTGCGGAGCGTCGGCGGTTGCCCCGGCGACACCCATGACGAGGGCCAGGTTCGAAACGAGGCCGTCCGAGACGCCGAAGATGACGGCGCGCAGTGTTCCCGAGCGGCTCGAGCGGTGCCAGCGTTCGCGATCCCCGATGTCGGTCGGCTTCGTGGCCGCGGCCGCCTCGGCCACCCCGTCCCGACCCTCGAGATGCTCGGCGGGCAGGACGGCCGCTGCGTCGCGATCCCGACGTGCCTCGGTCGACATACGACGCCAGATCTCCGCGTGCTCTCGCGCTCATCGGCGGCGATCGCCGCGACCTCCGGGGACGACTGGCTCTGGAGATCTCCTCTTCATCCCCCTCGAGGGCGCGGACGAGCTCGGTCACCGCGTTCGTCCCGAACAGGCGCGCCATGAGCACGATGAACCTGACGCGCAACCGCGGCCCGCCGGCGGGCGAAACGCTGACGCCTCGTTCGCGGAGCTTCGCGGCCCACACCTCGGCATGGCGGCGCTCGTTGCCCGCGATCTTGCGGAACGCCTCCGCACGACGAACCTCCGGCTCGATCCTCGCGAGCGCTTCGTACAGGAGGATCGCATCGCGCTCGAGTTTGAGGTTCTTCAGGCTCGTCGCCGGATCCACGGTCGCTCGGGCCGCGCGCGGCGTGGGGGATGAGGGCATGCCCGAATCCTAGCGGGGCGCGGCGGATGGCGGAGGAGCAAACGCGCCACGGGATCGGCCTACCGCGAAGTCCCGGCGTCCGCGTAGACTCTGCGCGTGCAGCACCGCGTCGACCCCGGACCGGCCTTTCGCCGATGAGCGCCCTTCCAGCCCTCCGCTACCTCAACGGCGAGGCCGTCCGAGCCGCGATGCCGTCGATCGAGGATCGGCTGGCTCTCGCTGAACGGACGCTCGTCGCGCTGGCGACGCCGGGTGGCTCGCAGCTCCCGCCGAAGATCGGGATCTACCCACGGGCGGAGAGCGCCTTCGTCCACGCGATGCCGGCCCACCTGCGCGATCTGGAGTCCGATACCGGATCCGGCGATCTCGTCGGGATGAAGTGGGTGGCGGGCTACGCGACGAACAACGACCTTGGCGTGCCGGCGATCCATGCCGTCGCGATCCTGAACGATCCGCAGACGGGTGTGCCCACCGCGATCCTGGATGGGGGACCGATCACCGCCGAGCGGACGGCCGCGGTCTCGGGCGTGGCGGTCCGCCGCTTCGCGCCGACGCGGGCCGGATCCACGGTCGTCGCCGTGATCGGTGCCGGTACCCAGGGACACAGCCACGTCCCGGTCCTCGGACACGTCCTGCCCGGCATGGATCTCCGCGTCTTCGACCCGAGTGGCGATCGCGCGGCAGCCCTGACGGCGTTGGCGGAAGCCACACCCGGGATCGGTTCGGCGATCGCGTGCGCGAGCGCACGCGACGCGGTCAGCGGTGCGGACGTCGTGGTGACGGCCGCGTCGTTCACGTCGCCCGAGTTCCGGCAATCGATGACGAACGACTGGCTGGTCCCGGACGCCCTGGTCGTGCCCGTCGACTACGCGACCTACTGCGCGGCCGAGGTCGTGCGTTCCGCCGCGCTCTTCCTCGTCGACGACCGCGGGCAGTTCCTCTACAACCGCGACGCGGGCCAGTTCGCCGATTACCCGGACCCGGAGGCGATGCTCGGTGACGCGATCATCGCGGGCACGCCCAGGCCGGAGGGACGTGTCGTCGTCACCCATCTGGGTGTGGGCCTCGCGGACGTCGTCTTCGCGGATGCGATCCTGCGGGCCGCCGCCGAACGTGGGCTCGGCCTGGACCTTCCCCGCTAGACCCGGCGCGTGAACAGCGACCTCGTGGTCGTCGGGGCCGGCACGATGGGTGCCTGGACGGCGCTGCATGCCCGTCGGGCGGGGGTCGCCACCACGCTCGTCGACGCGTGGGGCGCGGGCAACCAACGCGCGACGTCGAGCGACGTGAGCCGGATCATCCGGTCCTCGCACGGTCCCGATGAGCTCTACACCCGCTGGTCCCGCCTGGCCCGCGACGAGTGGATCGCGTTCGGGGACGAGACCGGGCACCGCCTCTTCGTTCCCACGGGGATGCTCTGGTTCGCGCACCGGTCCGATGGGCGCGAGGCGGAATCGGAGGCAATGCTCCGTCGCCTCGGGATCCCGGTGCAACGCCTCTCGCCCGACGAAGCGCGTCAGCGTTGGCCGCAGATCGCCACCGACGACCTGGCCTTCGCTATGTTCGAGCCCGAGGCGGGATTGATCATGGCGCGCCGTGGCGTCGAGGCCGTGGCCGGCGCGTTCTCGGGGAGCGGTGGCCGGTCCGAGGTCGGTGCCGCTCGACCGGGTACCGTCGACGGGACGCGACTTCGCGACGTCGTCCTCGAAGACGGGCGCCGGCTGGGCGCCGAGCGCTTCGTGTTCGCGGCCGGCCCCTGGCTGCCGGGTCTGTTTCCGGCGCTCCTGGCATCGCAGATCGCCGTGACCCGCCAGGACGTCTACTTCTTCGACCCCCGGACCGGTGACGCGCGCTTCGGGCCGGACGCGCTGCCGTGCTGGGTGGACTACGACCACTCGTTCTATGGGCTCCCGGACGTCGAGGAGCGCGGGGTGAAGGCCGCGCCCGATCGGGATGGCCCGCCATTCGATCCTTCCGGCGACGAGCGCGTGACCTCACCCGAGACCGCCAAGCTGACCAGGGCCTACCTCGGCACCAGATTTCCCGACCTGGCAACGCAACCGATCAAGGAGTCACGGGTGTGCCAGTACGAGGCGACGCCGGACACCCACTTCATCATCGACCGCCATCCAGCGCTCGAGAACGTGTGGATCGTGGGCGGCGGATCGGGCCATGGCTTCAAGCACGGGCCGGTGATCGGACGCTATGTGGCGCGGCTGCTCGGCCTCGACACGAGCGATGGCGACGGCAGCGACCTTCCCCTCCCCGACGACGATCGTTTCTCGTTGAGTCGCGTGCGTGACCGCGACGTCAACATGCGGACCGGCAGTGGGGGCACGTGACCGACGCCGACGGGCGAGTCAGGGCGGCGCGAACCGGCGTGTGAGACCGGCGGCCGTCGCGGCATCTCGAGCCCGCGTCAGGCCGCCTCGGCCACGGGCTTCGCGGGCGCCGCGGGCTCCGCACAGGCGTCGGTCGGCAGGCACTCGGGCAGGCTGATCGCCGACGAGCGACGCGGTCGGATCTTCAGGAACGCACCCACGTACACGCCCACCAGCACCACGACCCCGCCGATCACGAACGTCGGCGAGATCTGCTCCCCGAACATGACGGCGGCGGCCGGCACCGTGACCATCGGCATGAGGAGAGTCACGTACGACACCGCTGACGCGGTCCAGCGTCGCAACGCGAACAGGTAGAGCCCGAACATGACGATCGAACCACCGAGCACGAGGTAGCCGACGGCCGCCCACACCCCGATCGTCGCGGGCAACGCGAATGTCTCGCCCAGGGCCAGGGAGAACGCGGCGAGGACCGCGCCTCCCGTGAGCATCCCGACCCCGTTCGTCGCGAACGGATCCGCGCGCGGGACCCACTTCAGGATCACACCGCTCTCGGCGATGAACACGACGCCCACGACGATGAGGAGCAGTGAGCCGAGCGGCACGGCGGCGCCGAGCTGATCGATGACGATGAGGGCCACGCCGCCCAAGGCGATCAGGGCCCCGATCAGACCCTGGGCGCGGAAGCGTTCCAGGCCATGGAGGATCGCGAGCCCGAACGTGAACAGCGGGACGAGCGAGATCAGCACCATGACCGTCCCGGCGGGCACGTCGCGGATGGCGAGGTAGATGAGCCCGTAACTCCCGGAGAACGCGAGCAGCCCGTACAGAACGGCGCCACTCAGGCTCTTGCCGCTCGGCACGGGGCGCCGGGTCACCGCGACACCTGCCAGGAGCAGGATCCCCGCCACGAGGAAGCGGGCGGCAGCGCTCCATAACGGGTCGAGTTCGGCCACGCTCGCCTTCACGGCGATCGCATTCGATCCACCGAGGATCACCACGGCGAGGAAGGCCAGGATCGTCAGGCGGTCGGGTCGGACCGCGTCGTCCGAAGCCATGGTCGGCAGCCTACGAGTCCGCGGGCCGTCAATCAAGACCCTCGCGCGACTACCCGTTCGTCGGGAGCGGCCCTTCCGGCACCTCGATGAGGATCCGTCCGTCCTCGACGATCACCGGGTAGCGAACGAGCGCCTCCTCGGCCGGAGGGTCGAGAGCCTCGCCGTCGGCCAGGTCGAAGCGCGACAGGTGGAGCGCGCACGTCAGCGTGTCGCCGGTCAGGAAGCCCTTGTCCAGCTCGAAGTACTCGTGGCTGCAGATGCCCTGGAACGCCCGGAGTTCGCCGCCGGTGTTGACGACGATGACCATGTCCGTGCCGTCGACCCAGGACATCTTCATCGTCCCGTCCGGCACATCGTCGAGGGCCAGAAGGTCGATCCGCCTCATGCGGCGGAGGGGCTCCCTGCGGTCGCTCCACTCCCCGCGGTCGCCGGAGTGGTGGCCGCAGCGGCCGCGGCGGCGCCCGCACGCGCGAGGCCGGCCGCCCACTTCGCCTCGAGCAGCTCCCGGAGTCGATCCTGCGATTCCTCGAGCGGAACGCGTGCGACGACCGGTTCGAGGAACCCCAGCACGATGAACTTGCGCGCCTCGTCCGGGGGGATACCACGGCTCTCGAGATAGAAGAGCTGGGTCTCGTCGATCGGGCCCACCGAGGACGAGTGCATCGCCCGGCGGCAGTCCGGCTGGTCGATCTCGAGCGACGGGATCGCGACCGCCCGCGCTCCGCGGCTGAGGTTCATCCCGAATTCGCCGAGGAAGCTGTCGGTGCCGATCGCGGTCTTCTCGATCGAGATGAGGCCCTTCATGTAGCTCCGGGCCTTGTCGAAGAGCACGCCCTTCGAGAGCAGGCTGCCGGTCGTGTCACGGCCGATGTGGCGCGTGTACGAGGTCAGGTCGACGAGCTGGTCCTCGGCGGCGAAGACGATCTCGACCTGCTCGACGGTGCTCCGGTCGCCGACGAGCCGATTGTCGATCCGGCTGCGGACGAGCTTCCCGCCAAGCTGGGCCATCGCCCAGCGCAGGTTCGCGCCATCGCCGACCGAAGCCATCCGGTGCTGGAAGACGACGGCTCGTTCGCCGAGCTCCTGCAGGCTCGCGACCGCGAGGTCTGCGCCCGCTCCCAGGTGGAGTTCCATCGAGCCGGTGAACAGCGATTGCGGGACCCGCTCCCCGGCCGCGCACTCGATGTCCGGGCCGGACGGCTGGAGCTCCTCGACGAACGTCGCCTTCGCGCCGCCGCCCAGTTCGACGACCGTGCGGGTGAGCAGCGCCCGATCCGGGTTGCCGGACAGCCAGCGAACGACGATGGGCCGGTCGAGCACCACGCCGTCGGGCACGCGGATCGCCACGCCCTGGTTCCAGCCGGCGCGCGTCAACTGGGCGAGCCGGTCGTCGGCGGGGATCGCCACCTCGTCGGTCAGCAGCCGGCGGGCCGTTTCGGGATCGCGCGCGATGAGGGCGCCGAGGGTTTCGACGGTGACGCCCACGGCCACGATCGTCGGGTCCAGGGTCAGGACGTCGACGCCGTCCTCGCGCAGTTGGATGACGGCGACGGGGCCGTCCTTGTCCGTCGCATCGCCGTCCGAGCCGGCATCCGGGGTAGTCGCCGTCGTCTCCCAGGCGCGCGCCTCGGCCAGATCGGTCGTGCGCAGGTCGACGTATGGCGTGTAGAGCCGGTTGGTTTCGGTCGGCAGGGCATCGAAGCGCGCCGCGGCGGCTGCCCGGTCGGCGGTCAGCCAGTCCGGTTCGGTCGCAGACCAGCGGTCAAGCAGGTCGCGGTCGAGGACGAAGGTGAGGTCGGCCCGCTTGCGCTTGGCCGGGGCCGCCGACGCAGCGGAAGCGGGTGCCCGTTCGGGAGCCTCTGTCGGAGCCTTCGAAGCCGACGGTTCGGTGGTCGCCTCGGTCACCCCAGCGAGCCTTCCATCTCGAGCTTCACCAGTCGGTTGAACTCGATGGCGTACTCCATCGGAAGTTCCTTGGTGAAGACCTCGAGGAAGCCCTGGACGATGAGGTTCTGCGCCTCGTTCTCGGTCAGGCCGCGGCTCATCAGGTAGAAGACCTGGTCCGCACTGATCTTCCCGACGGTGGCCTCGTGGGTCATCGTCGTGTCGTCTTCCTGGATGTCGATGTACGGGTACGTGTCGCTCCGGCTCTGCTCGTCGAGCATCAGGGCATCGCAGCGCACGCTGGCAACGACGTTCGTGGCGCCGGGGCTGACCTTGAGCTGGCCGCGATACGTGGCCCGCCCGCCGTCCTTCGACACGGACTTCGAGACGATCCGGCTCTTCGTGTTCTTCGCCAGGTGGACGGCCTTCGCACCGGTGTCCTGGTGCTGGCCCTTGCCGGCAACGGCGACGGAGATGATGTCCGCGGTCGCGTTCTCGCCGCGCAGGTAGATCGCCGGGTACTTCATCGTGAGCCGCGAGCCGGTATTCGCGTCGATCCACTCCACGGTGGAGTTCTCGTACGCGTGGGCGCGCTTCGTGACGAGGTTGTAGACGTCGTTCGACCAGTTCTGGATCGTGGTGTAACGGACCTGGGAGCCGGGCAGCGCAACGACCTCGACGACCGCGGCGTGGAGCGAGTCCGTCGCGTAGATCGGGGCGGTGCAGCCCTCGATGTAATGGACCTTCGCGCCCTCCTCGACGACGATCAGCGTTCGCTCGAACTGGCCGGTGTTCTCGCCGTTGATCCGGAAGTACGCCTGGAGCGGCAGTGGGACCTCGACGCCCTTCGGGACGTACACGAACGAACCGCCCGACCACACGGCGCTGTTCAGCGCGGCGAACTTGTTGTCCTCGGGCGGGACGACGGTCCCCATCCACTTCCTGACGATGTCCGGGTACTCGATGAGCGCCTGGTCCATCCCCATGAACACGACGCCGATCTTGGTCAGCTCCTCGCGGACCGAGTGGTAGACCACCTCGGAGTCGTACTGGGCGCCGACGCCGGCGAGGAACTTGCGCTCCGCCTCGGGGATCCCGAGCCGCTCGAAGGTCTGCTTGATCTTGTCGGGGACGTCATCCCACGACTTCTCCTCGCGCTCGGAGGGCTTGCGGTAGTAGACGATCTTGTCGAAATCGATCTTCGAGAGGTCGCCGCCCCAGTTGGGCATCGACCGCTTCAGGAAGTGGTCGTAGGCGCGCAGCCGGAACTCGAGCATCCACTCCGGCTCGTTCTTGAAGCCGCTGATCTCCTTGACCGTGTCCCGGGTCAGCCCGCGCTTGGTCTCCTTCAGGTACACGATCTCGTCGTGGAAGGCGTATTCGTCGCGTCGGTCGCTGACAAGGTCACGGGTGGTGGTCAATGCGCTGCTCCTGTCTCGTGTCCCGGCGGGTCCCTCCGACGTTCGATGCCTCGAACGACCGGAGATCCCGTGGGTCGGATCGCCGACACCGCTCGGGTGCCGGGCTAATCCCGAGTGCCATTATCGGAATTAAGCGCCGACGCGTCAATCGATGCCCGATCCTGGTTGCGCGCAGCCCGGGCGGGATGGGCATCTGCGCTTTCGATGGTGATACCGTCCCGTGCCATGAAGATCGACGTCCGCCCCGTCCGCGAGGACGAGCTGCCCGCCTGGTTCGACGTCCTCTCGACCGCGTTCCTGAGCCGGCCGGACACGACAGCCATCGCCGAGGAGCTCAAGCCGCTGTGGGACCTGTCACGCGCCTGGACGGCCCTCGAAGGCGAGACGATCGTCGGGACGCTCCGCTCGTGGGCCACCGAGATCACCGTTCCCGGCGGCGCGCAGCTGCCGGGGAGTGCGATCGCGGCCGTCACCGTCAGGGCGACGCATCGTCGACGCGGGATCCTCCGCCGGATGATGACCGCGGAGCACGCCGGAGCACGCGAGCGGGGGGAGGCCGTCACGCTGCTCTACGCCGCTGAGTACCCGATCTACGGCCGGTTCGGCTACGGGCCGGCCTGCCAGATCGCCACGTGGGAGCTGGCGACGAAGAACGCGCGGTTCCAGCGTGCGGCGACGGGAGCGGTCGAGTTCGTCAGGCCGTCGCCCGAGGTTCGTGACGAGATGGTCCGCGTCCACGAGGCCTGGCGCGTTGGCCAGCCCGGTGAGATCCGCCGGCGCATCTACAACTGGGATTACGACCTCGGACTCCGGCCGTCTGCATGGGGCGACGACTGGAAGGGGTTCGTGGCGTTCCATCGCGACGAGGCCGGAACGGTGGACGGGTATGTTCGCTACCACGCCGAGGAGAAGTTCGAGCGGTTCCAGCCCGTGGGGACGGCGACGATCGACGACTTCCAGGCACTCACCGACGACGCCTACGACGCCCTGTGGCAACTCCTCGCGGCGAACGACATGCTCGCGACCGTCAAGACCACGCACGGGCGCCGCGCCGAGCGCCTGCCATGGCTGCTCGAGAATGCTCGTGCGGCGCAACTCACCGAGCTCCACGATGGGCTCTGGGTGAAGCTGATCGACATCCCGCGTGCGCTCGCGGCCCGAACGTATGAGCAAACGGGGTCGCTCGTCATCGAAGCGGTCGAGGACGCCGGCACGGAGCGCGAGGCGCGGACACGCGTCGCGCTCGATGTCGGGCCGGAAGGAGCGACCTGCGAACCCACGACGCGCTCCCCCGATCTCACCATTCACGGCGGGGCGCTGGGCGCCGCGTACCTGGGCGGCACGCGGCTCAGCGACGCCGCCCTCCGTACAGGGGTAGACGAGGGACGGGCCGGCGCCCTCGCCGATGCGGATGCGCTCTTCCGGACGGCCGATCCGCCCTGGTGCTCGACCTTCTTCTAGGTTCGATGGCCATCGATGTCGGTCGCCGTTGACCTTCGCTGACGACGTTCGCGGCGGGTGGGCTCCGTCGGCTCAGCCCTCCGCGGGTGCCGGCCTGTCCGTCGCGCGCCGGTTCATCCCATTCGAAAATTCGTCCGGGACCTCCGGATGTTCGTCCCCGGCCCCGAACCGGCCACGGACGGCCGTCTTGCCGCCATCCACGAGCGAGTAGACGGCCGGCACCACGAGCAGGGTCAGGAACGTCGACGACAACAGGCCGCCGATCACGACGGTGCCCAGTTCGGCCGCGATGATCGAGCCCTCGTTGAGCCCGAGTGCGAGCGGGAAGAGGGCCATGATCGTGGCCACCGCCGTCATGAGGATCGGCCGGACGCGCGTCCGCCCGGCCTGGACGAGGGCGTCGTAGGTCGGCATCCCCTTGTGTCGCAGCTGTTCGACGAGGTCGAGCAGCACGATCGCGTTCGTCACCACGATCCCGATGAGCATCAGGAATCCGATGAGCGCGCTGATCCCGATCGGCCGTCCGGTGATCGCGAGCGCCGGGAACGCCCCGATCGTCGCGAGTGGCAGGCTGAACATGATCACGAGCGGGTCCACGAGCGAGTTGAACACGAGGACCATCACGAGGTAGACGAGCAGGATCGCGACCGCCATCGCGGCAAAGAGGCCACCGAATGCCTCGGCCTGTTGCGCGGTGACGCCGCCCACGTTGACGTCCACGCCCTGGAGGCGTCCCGCGTCACGCAGCTCCTGGATCTTCGCGTCGACGATGGCTGCGACGCCGCCCTGGTCGGCAGCGCGGATCGCGGCAGAGACGGTCGCGGCGGAAGCGCCATCGACACGGGTCACCCGCGTCTGCGCGTCCACCTGTACGACTTCCGCGATCGATCCCAGTGGACCCTGGCGGACCGTGCCCACCTGGATCGCCTCGAGCGCGTCGAGCGAGCCGAGGTCGTCGACGACGAGCTGCATATCGACCTGGATCGGCTGGCCGTCCACGACGATCCGTCCGGCCGGTCCGCCCACGATGATGTTGCGCAGATCGCCGGCGACCTGGGCCGTCGTGAGCCCAAAGGCGATCGCCTTGTTCGGGTCCACCCGGACCTGGATCTCCGGGGACGACCGGATCAGGTCGCTGGTCACGTTGTCGAGTTCGGGGATCGACGAGAGCGCCTCGAGGACTGCGTCATTCGCCGCGGCAAGGAGCTCAGGGTCGCTCCCGGTCACGACGGCGCTCAGCGTGCTGCCACCGAACCCGGTCTGCTCTTCGGCCGTGATGGAGAAGCCGTCCGTCGCCAGCGGGGCGAGGTCTGCCTTGGCCTTGTCGACCTCGGCTGCCAGATCGACATCGCTGTTGAAACGCACGAAGATGCGCGCCGTGTTTCCGGGCCGGCCCGATTGGGCGGAGGCGAGCGTCTGGAAGCTCGTGTCGTCCGCGCTAGGGATCGTCGTGAGCGCGAGTTCCACGTTCGGCGCAGCGTTCAGGTACGCCTCCACGAGCTCGGCGCGGGCGATGACATCGGGCGTGGACGTGCCGGCGGGCGGGATGACCGTGATGTACGAGATCTTCTCGGACCCGGTGTCAATGAACTGCGTCGGCAGGCCGGCGACGAGCCCACTCGTGACGACGAACAGGGCGGCCGCCGCTCCGATCGTGGCCCATTTCGTGGCGCGGCGGCGCAGGACGAAGCGCAGCATCGGGTCGTAGATGCGCTGCCAGATCGTCTCGGGCAGCTCGCCATCGGGACCAACGCGGATCTTCACCGTGCGCAGGAGGAAGACGGCCAGCACCGGCACGACCGTGAGCGACACGATGAGCGACGCAACGAGCGCGAATGTCACGGTCAGCGCGAACGGCAGAAAGAACTGGCTGATGAGCCCACCCACGAAACCGAGCGGCAGGAACACCGCGATCGTCGTCAGCGTGGAGCTGGTGATCGCCGCAGCGACCTCGCGGGTGCCGTTGATCACGGCGTCGCGCATGGAATCGCCGCGCCCGCGATGCCGGTAGATGTTCTCGAGCACGACGATCGCGTCGTCGACGACCCGACCGATCGCCACCGCCAATCCACCCAGGGTCATGATGTTGATCGAGATCCCCGCCGGCAGCATGAGCGCGAGGGCCGCGAAGAGCGACAGCGGGATGCTCACGGCAGCGACGATCGTCGAGCGCAGGTTGAGCAGGAACAGGAAGATCACGAGGACTGCGAAGACGCTCCCCAGCCCACCCTCCTTGACCAGGCCGTCACGCGATTCCTTGATGAAGTCGGAGGTATCGATGAGGGTCGTGATGCTCAACCGGCCCGCGTACTGGGCCTGGAGCTCGTCGAGGCGGGCCTGAACGTCGTCGGCCACCTGGACGGTGTTGCCGCCCGAGGCCTTCGTGACCGACAGGGTGATCGACGGCACGCCATCGGTGCGTGAGTAGCCGGTCGGCTGGACCTCAACGGTCTCGATCGTGCCGAGATCGCCGAGTCGCACCGGCATCGGGATCGCTGGAACGACCGGCGCTGTCGGATCCACGGGGCCGGCCGGAGCAGCGGGTGTCTTCACGCCGACGATGAGCGCGCGCAGCTCGTCGACCGACCCGAACTGGTGCAGGGCCGACACGGCGACCTGCCCGTCGCCGATCTTGATCGTGCCGGCGGGGATCGTCAGGTCGTTCGCCAGGAGGACGCCCTGGATCTGCTGGAGCGAGATGCCGCTCGCGGCCAGCTTGATGGGGTCGAGCCCGATCCTGACCCGTTCCTCTGCTCCACCGGTCACGCTGACCGCGGAGACGCCGGACACGCCGATCAGCTCCGGGACGATCTCGTTGCGCGCGATCCGCGCGGCATCCTCCAGGGTGTTGCCGCCCTCGCCGCGGACCGACGCGACGATGACCGCCTGCGCGTTGATGTCGGCGACGATGACGCGAGGCTGGACGCCGGCCGGCAGGTTCAGGGCATCGAGATTTGCTTCGACCGTCGCCTTCGTCTCCTTGATGTCGGTCCCGAATTCGAACTGGGCGACGACGAAGGCCAGGCTGTTGGCCGATGTCGAGTTCAGCGATTCGAGGCCGGAGACGCTCGTGATCGCGCGTTCGATCGGTTTCGTCACCTGTTCGGTGACGTCGCTGGATCCGGCGCCCGGATAGGCGGAAACGATCGTCAGGATCGGGAATTCGACGTCGGGTACAAGCTCCTGCCGGAGCTGACCCCACGAGAAGACCCCGCCGGCGAACAGGCCGAGGGCGAGCAGGAGCGTGACGCTCCGCTTCGAGATGGCGAGCTGGGTCAGTCGGGTCACGTGGCTCTCCCTGGGGCGGATGGTCCGTTGGCGTCCTGCGCCTCCGGCTTTTGATCGGTCTGGGTTTCGGCGAGGTCGGACGCCAGGTCGGATGCGGCACGCTCGAGGATGTCGAAGGCGCGGGTGAGCGTGGCGAGGTCGTCGGCGGCCACGCGGCCGATGAGGTCGTGGAACTGGCGACGGCCGAGTTCGCGGAAGCGATCCATGAGTTCGATCGCGGCGGGCTCGGCGCTCACCACGACGTGGCGTCGGTCCAGCGGATCGGCATGACGAGCGAGGTACCCGTGCTCGACGAGTCGATCGACGAGGCCACTCACCGTGGAGAGGCTCGTCCCGACGCGCGCGGCAAGGTGCGACATCGCGAGACCATCGTCTGCGGCTGCGACGACGTGCAGCACCTTGATCTGGGCCATCGAGATCCCGATGTCGACGACGTCGGGCGCGCGCTGCGCCTGGAGTCGACGCATGAATCGCTCGTAGGCGACCGTCACGGTCGCGATGGGTTCGGGCATGTCTGCAACGCTCTCAGGAGCGCCGGCTCGCCGCAATGGGTCATTTGGTGTCATCGAATGGTTCGGTAGTACCTGATACTTCGGTGATGCCGAAGGATATCAGCGGTCGAGACGGCGTGCTCGGGCGCCCCGCATGCCGGCGCGCAGCGAGGTCCTGCACATGAGTGCGTGGGCGGCTACTGTCCGCGGATGACCGCACGAACGAGCGCAGGGATCCTGCTGTTCCGGCTCGAAGGGTCGGGCGTGGAGGTCCTTCTCGCCCACCCGGGCGGCCCGTTCTTCGCCCGTCGCGACGCGGGCCACTGGACCATCCCCAAGGGCGAGGACGACGGGGACGGCGAGTCGCTCGAGGATGTCGCACGGCGCGAGTTCCGCGAGGAGACCGGGCACGACGTCCCGGCGGGCACGCCGCTGATCGGGCTCGGATCGATCGTCCAGAAGGGCGGCAAGACCGTGTTCGCCTGGGCGGCCGAAGGCGACCTCGACCCCGCGACCGCCGTGAGCCTGCCGTTCGAGATGGAGTGGCCGCCGCGATCGGGGCGGCGCCAGTCGTTCCCGGAGATCGACCGGGTCGCCTGGTTCGCGCCGGACGAGGCCCGGAGACGAATCAAGGCGTCGCAGATCCCGTTCATCGATCGCTTGGGGGCGGCCCTGAGCGAGGCCATCCGGGCGGACGCCCCGGCGTCGGACGATGGGGCCGCGATCCCGGAGTCCCTCGAGACGAAAGGGACGGAGTGACCGCCCGGCGGACCATCGGGCGCGACGTCGCGCGACGCTTCCTCGTCCTGCGCCACCTGCTCGCGCCGCCGCGCTCCCTACCGGCCGAGCCCGAGAGTGTCCTGCGGGTGGTGGATCGCGTCGGGTCCCTCCAGTTCGATCCGCTCGAGATCGCCGGTCGAAACCACGACCTCGTGCTGCTAGCGCGCATCGCCGGCTACCGGCGCGAGTGGACCGACCGATGGCTGTACGAGGATCGGGTGTTGTACGAGACCTACAACAAGATGCTGTCGATCGTGCCGACGGCCGAGCTGCCGTGGTACCGGCTGACCTGGGACCGCAACCGCGAAGATCACGAGGGCGGCGACGTTCGACGAACACGCGCCGCTCGTCGAGGAGCTCCTGGCGCGGATCCGCGACGACGGGCCGTTGCTCCCCCGACGACGTGGGCCCGCGCGCGGCGATCGACTGGTACTGGCGGCCGACGAACCAGGTCCGGGCCATCCTCGAAGCGCTCGGCGAGGCCGGGATCATCGGGATCGCGCGACGCGAACGGCAACCTTCGCGTCTACGACCTCGTCGAACGGCTCTTCCCCGCCGAGCTGCTGGCGCACGCGGGTTTCCGAACGTGAGCAACGGATGCACCGACTGCTGTCCCGCTATCGGGCGGGCGGCCTGCTGGGGGTGGGTGGACAGAGCGAACTGTGGTACGGCACGGGGCGCGACGTGAAGGAGCGGGCCGACCTGCGCGCCGAGCTCATCGCGACGGGCCGGCTCGTGCCGGTCTCGGTGGAAGGCGTCAAAGGCGACCGGTTCGTCGTCGGCGACGAGGTCGCGATCCTGGACCAGGCGGCGCGCGAGGTCGCAGCGGGCGCACCGCCCGGTGGATCGCCACCCGGCGCCGCCTTCCTCGCCCCCCTCGATCCGCTCGTGCTGGGACCGCAACCTGCTGCGCAGCCTGTTCGACTTCGACTACGTCTGGGAGGTGTACGTCCCGGCCGCGAAGCGGCGCTGGGGCTACTACGTCCTCCCGATCCTGTACGGCGACCGTCTCGTGGGCCGGATCGAGCCGCGGATCGAGCGCAAGACCGGGGCGCTTCGGATCCTCGACATGTGGTGGGAGGCGGGGTTCGAGCCGCTCGAGGACCCGCGGTTCGCATCGGCGTTCGCGGCGGCGGTCGAGGCCCATCGGCAGTTCGGTGGGCTGGCGCGGGTCACATGGCCACGCACGCAGCGGCATCGCGCGTTCGCCAAGGCGGCGCGAGCACACATCGGGTAGCCGGCAAGCCGGCAAGGTCGGCGCATGCCGAGCGGAGCGGTCGGCATCGTGTCCAGCCGGAGCGGTCGACATCGTGCCCAGCCGCGCGGCGGACGCGTGCCCAGCCGGAGCGGTCGACCCGCGCGACGCACCGTCGCCGCACTGAAACCCTGCCCTGTGGCACGATCGTCCCGAACGATCAGCGATCAAACCTGCAACCCGAGGGACGACAATGGCTGAGACCCGAACCGCCAGCGCAACATGGAGCGGCAACCTGACCGACGGGGCAGGCATGCTGAAGTACATCTCGAGCGGCGCGTTCTCGCGGATGCCGATCACATGGGACTCCCGGACGGCGGCGCACGAAGGACGCACCAGCCCAGAGGAGCTCCTCGCCGCCGCGCACGCGAGCTGCTATTCGATGGCCATCTCGAACGAGCTGGCCAAGGGCGGCACGATCGCGACCCGCGTCGACGTCAGCGTCGCGGTCACTGCCGACAAGCGCGAGAAGGGCTGGACGGTCCTCTCGAGCGCGATCAAGGTCGAAGGCGTGGTGCCCGGGATCGATGCCGCCGGCTTCCAGGCGATGGCCGAGAAGGCGAAGGACGGCTGTCCGATCTCGCGCGCGATCGCCGGCAACGTGGAGCTCAGCGTCGAGGCGATCCTGCTCGACGCCTGACCCGGCACGCCACGCAGAACCGCGACCCGCTCGGCCTTGGGCGGGCGGTGGTGGGTGCCGTCGTCTTGTGATACCTACGAATGAGGCTGCTGGTATCTGGCGAATCGCGGCCTCGACCAGCCGATTCGTGTCACCTACGAATGAGGCTGCTACAAGCCGACGAATTGGGCACGAATCCTGCCGAACCGCGAGTCGCGACCGCCAATTCACGCACGCCGCCGCCTCGCGAAGATGTCAGGGAAGTTCGAGGCTGCGCTTACCACGAATGACGTTCGTATCTGTCACGAAACTGGACCGGTCAGGGGGTCGAAGCGCGCAGCGGCCGCCATCACGCGGCACCCGCCGACCGCGGCACCGGGGCGGCGGGCCGCAGCTCGGTCTGGTGTCAGCGACCGCCTAGCCGATCGTCAGGATCCGGCGCGGATTGGCGACCGTCATCGTCTCGATCTCGGCCTCCGACACGCCGGCTTCGCGGAGCCGGGGCAGGAAGGATGTCGCCAGGTAGGCGTAGCCGTGGCCCTCGTAGCGGACCAGTTGGGAGTCGTGGCAGACGTCCTGGCTGAGCAGGATCCGGTCGGCGTGGCCGCGTGACAAGAGCTCGCGGATGAGGTCGATGACCCGGCCTTCGCCGAGGCGCTCCAGCGGCGAGAACGACATCCCGAGAAAGTCGAACTCGAGGCTGGCGCCACGCCCGATGATCTCGAGGTAGTGATCGAGCGAGGGGTACGAATCGGCGTGGCCGATCACCACCCGCGAGAGGTCGGCCCCCTCGTCGTCGAAGATCCGTAGCTGGGCAAGACCGACGTCGGACAGGACGCCGTGGGTCGTGATCGCGAGGCCGGTCCTGCGCGATGCGCGCGCCGCCGCACGGTGGACGCGTTCCTCGAGCGCTGAGAGCCACGGCTTGTCCGTGCCGATCTCGCCGATGATCCCAGGGCGGACCCGTCCGGGGCCCGCATCGCCGCTCGCGGCCGTGACCACGCCGTCCGTCGCTTCGGCGACCAGCTCATCGGCCAGGTCGTCGACCGTCCGGCGGTCGATCAGCGCCTCGGGTGGATAGTGCGCGCCGCGATACCAGCCGCAGCCCATGACGACGTTCAGTCCCGACGCCCGCGAGATGTCCACGAGCCACGCCGGATCGCGCCCGACGCCGGGCAACGTCAGATCGACGAGCGACGCTCCGCCGGCCTCCCGGAAACGGGCGAGTTCCTCGAGGATCAGCTCGCGATCGCGGGTGAGCTGCCAGTAGTCCCAGCGCCCGGGGATGTGCCACAGCGCGATCTGCGTGTGCTCGTGGGGCAGCGTGACACCCAGTGCATCTGGCGAGACCGGGCCGAGGACCGTCTGGACGTGAGGCATCGAGCGCGATCGTACGCGTTCACCGGTAGAGTTGAGGGGTCCACGTCGTCGACGCCGCGCGTCCGACCAACCTGGCGCCCGGGCTTCGATCGCCTGCGCCTCTCGAGGAAGAGCCCGCATGTTCACGCGCTGGGGAGCCTTCGTCTACCGCCACCGCCGGGTCGTCGTCGTCGTGACCATGCTCCTCGCGCTGGGCGGGGGCGTCCTCTCGTCGCAGACGGCGGGCGTCCTGTCCTCCGGCGGCTGGCTCGATGACGGCTCCGAATCGGCCGACGTCTCGCGTCGCATCGCCGACGAATTCGGTGGAGGCAAGAGCGGCCTGATCGTCCTGTTCTCCTCGACGACGGACCCCGACGCGACATCGCCCGGATTTCAGGCCGAGGTCGCGGCCACGCTTGCCGATTTCCTCGCCGATCCGCGCGTCAACGGCGCCATCGGCTACGCGGAGACCGGGGACGCTCGGTTCATCAGCCACGACGGGTCGCTCGCCTACAGCCTCGTCCAGCTCGATATCACCGACGAGGAGTCGGTCGATGCGTCGGATTCACTGAAGGCCCTCCTCGCGCCGCCGTCCGGCATGACCGTCCAGCTGACCGGCTTCGGACCTCTGACGAAGGACTCAGCGGCGCAGTCCGAGGAGGACCTCCAGCGCGCCGAGATCGTGTCGCTACCGATCGCGGCGGTCATCCTCATCGTCGTCTTCGCGTCGCTCATCGCCGCAGGGACTCCGCTCCTCGTGGCCGGACTGTCGATCCCGTCGGCCCTGGCGCTCGTGTGGATCGTCGCCCAGCAGGTCGAGATGAGCATCTACGTCCTGAACATCGCGACGATGCTCGGGCTCGCCCTGGCGATCGACTACTCGCTCTTCATCGTGAGTCGATTCCGCGAGGAACTGAGGAACGGCCGGACGGTCGAACTTGCCGTGGAACGCGCCATCGGGACGGCCGGCAAGGCCGTCGCCTTCTCGGGCGTCGCCGTGGCCATCGGTCTGTCCGGTCTCCTGTTCTTTACGGCGCCGGCGCTCAGCTCGATCGGGATCGGCGGATCGCTCGTCGTGCTGTGCTCCGTGTTCTATGCGCTGACGTTCCTGCCGGCGATCCTCGGGATGCTGGGACATCGCGTGAACGCGCTGAGCGTGCGCGGCCTCCTCCGACGCCTGGGCCGGCCCGATCGCGCGGACGGCGAGGGCGGGTCGCGCTGGGAACGCGTCGCCCATGCGGTCATGGCCCGCCCGATCGCCGTCCTCGTTCCGGTCCTCGCGGTCCTCTTGATCGCCGGTTCACCGTTCCTGCGCCTCGAGCAGGGCGTGCCCGATGCGGCCGTCTTCCCGGCCGGCCTCGAGAGCCGTGACGCGTACGTCACGCTCCAGACGGAGTTCAACCGGGGCGAAACGACGCCCATCGTCATCCTCGTCGACCTGCCCGGCACCGCGACGGATCTCGCCGCGATCCAGGCCGTGACCGACTACACGGCCAGCCTCGAGGCCCTCGCTGGTATCGACCGGGTCGAGGGGCCGTTCGCGATCCGCGATCCCCAGTCGGGTGCGCTGCTCCCGGCGGAGCAGGTGGCCGCGCTCTATGCCCTGCCTTCCGGCGAGCGACCCCCGGGGATCGACGCGCTCCTGGCGACCTACGTGCGGGCCGGGACGGTCCGCCTCGATGCCGTGAGCCCCATCGAACCAGCCCAGCCAGAGGGGACGGCGCTCGTCCCCACGATCCGCGACATGGCCCCGCCCGCCGGGATCGAGCGGATCGAGGTGGGTGGGGTGGCGGCGCAGGGATATGACTTCCTCGAGAGCCAGAACCGAAGCATGCCGTGGGCGATCGGGGTCACCCTCATCGCGAGCGCGGTGATCCTCTTCCTGCTCTTCGGCTCGCTCGCGATCCCGATCAAGGCCGTGATCATGACCCTGCTCTCGATCAGCGCCAGCTTCGGCGCCCTCGTCTGGATCTTCCAGGACGGCAACCTGTCGGGCTTCCTGAACTTCGAGCCGGTCGGCTACACGATCGCCGGCAACCCGATCATCATGTTCGCGGTCATCTTCGGCCTGTCGATGGACTACGAGGTCCTCCTCCTTTCGCGGATCCAGGAGGCCTATCGACGGACGGGCGACAACCGGGCGTCGGTCGCCGAGGGCCTGTCAAAGACGGCCGGGGTCATCACCGGAGCGGCCCTGATCATGGTCGCGGTGTTCTCCGCGTTCGCCCTCGCCGAGATCATCACGATCAAGAGCATCGGGGTGGGCATGGCCATCGCCGTGGCCGTCGACGCGACGATCATCCGCGTGCTCCTCGTGCCCGCGACGATGCGCCTGCTGGGCGACTGGAACTGGTGGGCGCCGGGTCCGCTGGGCCGGCTGGCCGAGCGCCTCGGCTTCAGTCACGTCGAGGACGAGCCGGATGATCCCGAGGATCCGCACGATCCCGCGGTTTCCCCGGCGGATGCGGCGGTCAGCCCCGCCGGCTGATCAGGAGGCTCGGCGCTCCGATGCCGGGCCGTCCGCCGCGACGAGCGAGAACGCTTCGACGATCGACGGGTCGAACTGCGTCCCGGCATGCCGCCGAAGCTCTTCCCAGGCGGCCTGGACGGGCAGCGCAGGTCGGTACACTCGGTCCACCGTCATCGCATCGAAGGCATCGGCGACGGCCACGATCCGGGCGCTGAGGGGCGCTTCCGCGCCGACCAGGCGATCCGGGTAGCCCATCCCGTCCCAACGCTCGTGGTGGTGGCGGATGACCGTGGCGATCCCGGCCATCCCCTCGTTCGCGCCGACGATGGTGGCACCGATCTCGCTGTGGCGCTTGATCTCCTCGTACTCCTCCGGGGTCAATCGGCCCGGCTTGAGCAGGATCCGGTCGGCGATCGCGATCTTCCCGACGTCGTGGAGGTAGCCGCCGATCCGGATCGTCGTCAACGCTTCCTCGGGCATCCCGAGGTGACGCCCGATCCGCTCGCTGAGGTGGCCGATCATCCGGCAGTGATCCCCGGTCTCGAGATGGCGGGCCTCGATGGCAGCGGTCAGGGTCAGCGCCAGGCCGTCGAGGATCGGGCTGACGAAGCGGTACTGCATGGCGTCGTGGCGGAGCCGCGCCCGGGCCATCCCCGCGCTGACCTCGGCGACGAACTCCGTCCCGGTGTATGGCTTGAGCAGCATGCCGGTCGCGCCCTCGCGAAGCGCTTCCATCGCGTTGTCGAGCGTCGCCTGGCCGGTCGCGACGATGACCGGCATCTCCGGGTCCCGCAGGCGGATCTCGCGCAGGAACTGCAGGCCGTTCATCCCTGGCATCCGCACGTCGGTCATGACGAGGTCGACGTGCTCGGTATCGAACAGGCCGAGAGCGTCGATCGGCGAGGTCGCGGAGAGGACGTCGTAGCCCTGTCCCTCGAGGAGGCGCGTCGCCAGGCGGAGCGTCACCGCCTCGTCGTCGACGCACAGGATCCGGAGCCGCGGTCCGGCGGTCATCGAAGGCCGTCCCGGGCGGTCGGCGCCGCCGGGGCCCGCAGGGCGCCGACCGGCTCGCTGGTCACCGTGATGGCCACGGGCAAGCGGACCTCGACGGCCGTGCCTTCTCCGGGCCGGCTGTCGATCCAGATGGAGCCGCCGTGGTCGCGCACGACACCGAGGCTGACCGTGAGGCCCATCCCCCGGCCGGATCGCGGCGCGTGGGTGCTGAAGAAGGGTTCGAACACCCGGCGAAGCAAAGTCGAGTCCATCCCGGCGCCGGTGTCGGACACCGTCAGGACGACGCGATCATCCGATTCGGCGGCGACGTTGACGCTGATCCGGCCGCCGTCGGGCAGGGCGGTCAACGCGTTGTCGAGCAGGGCGACCACCACCGAACACATCGCGCTGCGATCCACTTCGATCGCCGGGGTGTCGGCATACGACTCCGCGATGTCGATGCCGAGCACATCCGCTCGGTCGCGGATGGCCTGCACGGCGTCACGGCCGATGCCTCGGAGGTCGGACGGAGTTCGCGCGCCGGTCCGGCTCTGGGCGAGGTCCACGAGCGCGCGCACGATCGACCGGGCGCGAACGGCCTCGTCACGGATGACCTGGAGGTCCTCGCGCCTGGAGTCATCCTCGGGAAACTCGTCGAGCAGCAACTCCGCATACCCGAGGATCCCGGTGAGCGGGTTGTTGACCTCGTGAGCGACCGCGCCGGCCAGCTCACCCACCGCGAGCGCCTTCGATGCCTGGACGAGCTCACCCTGGATCCGGTCCCGCTCGATGATCTCGCTGCGCAGCCGATCCAGAAGGGCGAGGTTCTCGATCGACGTCGCGAGATGGTTGGCGGTCGAGCGCGCGAGCGCGACGAACTCGGGCTCGAGGATCCGATCGCCGTCGAGGTCCTCGAAGTGCATGACGCCGAGAAGCCATCCGTCCGGACGGCTGATCGGGACCGTGAGGCTCGCCTGGGCGCCCCCACGTAGCGTCGCCTCGGGGATCGTCGCCGCGACGATACCTGCGCCGGGATGCGAATCGTCGATCCGACGGCCAACGACATCGCCTGCGAGCAGAGCACCGATCCCGCCGGGGATCTGGTCGACCAGGTAGGTGGCCTCGTTCAGCGCGACATCCGGCCCGACCGCCGCGATCCGCGCGAACCAGCGGCGGTCGTCATCGAGGCGCGCCAGCGACGCGCGCGCGCCGGGCGGCGCGATCCGCCGAAGGGCGGCCTGGTAGGAGGATTCAGCGTCCGCGAGCCGGAGGTCTTCGCTGACGGCGAGGATGACGTTGGCCAGGTCGGCGCGCGCGCGCGCCTCGGCATGCGACGCCTCGGCGTCTTCGCGTGCGGCATATGCGGTCCGCACGGTCCGGGACAGGCGACCCACCGTCCGATCGCGGTCCTGGATCGTGAAGACCTGACGGATCGTGACCGATGCCATCGTCAGGCCGATCGCGAAGACATCGATCAGCCACAGGTCGGGGTTGATGAGCACCTTGTCAGCGGCCACGACCGTGACAACGAAGATGACGGCTACGGCCGGGAGCGCTGCGAGCAGACGTGGGGCGAGCGACTTCCAGCGTGGTCCGGCACGATCCCCATCGCGGAACGTCGCTGCACCATACGCGAGAAGGAGCCAGCCCGCAGCGTGGACCACCGCCCACCCAGACTCGACGGGGAGCGCCTTCAGGGCGCCGGCCGCCGGCCATGCCAGCCAGCCCGTGCCGAGCAGGAGGAGAGCCAACAGGGCGGGGCCCGCGCCGACAGCGGAGAGGCGCCAGCGCCGTGCCAGGGCCGCGACGAGCGCCAGCCCGAACCCTGACAGGGTGACGGTGGGAAGGACGATGGCCAGGGCGCCTTCCACTCCGCCGGACTGCAATGCGCGGTCGCCCACGACCACGAGGACGCCGAGGATGAGCGCACCACTGATCGCGAGGCCGTCGAGTCCGGCCGACAAGCCTCGTACGCCGTCGAGCCGCCGCGTAACGCCCAATCCGAACCCGGTCACCGCCACGAAGCCGAGGATCCACAGCGCGTTGGCCAGCGGTCCCCCATCGAGCTGCCCGGAGGTCCCGACGATCACGCGCACGAGGTGGCCGATGGACCAGCTCCAGGCAGCGAATGCCACCCAGGACCGGACGGATCGGTCGAGCCCCTTGGAGCCCCGCACCGAAATCGACACGGCGAGCGCCGCCGAACCTGCGCCGATGATCGGGATGAGCGAGGCCAGGGCCACCGACCCGACCGTGGCTGTGCCGACCAGGCCGAGCGCGAGGATCAGCGCGACGAGCAGCGCGCCGCCCGTCAGGATGGCTTGGGCTGGTCCGATGAAACTCGCCCGAGATCGCGGGGCAGGGGGCGGTGATGTCGGGTCGGCGAGATCGTCGAGATCGGTCACGAGGCCCGAACCTTACGAGTCGGCGGCCGGGCTCCGGCATCCCTCGATAGGCTGTCCGGGCATCCTGCAGATGACGTAACGCAACCAAGTGTTGCCCACTTGCAACGGTACCTTTGTATGCCCCGCACGACACCGCTCCACCCCGCCTTGACACCGGGGCCGCGCGGCCGGTAGCGTCGAAGTACTCCAGCCGCCACATGTCGTAGCTCATGGGCTACGTCGGGTTGGGGTATCGGAGGAGGAGGATGGCGACGGGGTCGGATCGACCCTGTCGGCTAAACACGGGGCGTCGGACGCTCCCATGGCAATCGGAGGGATGTCACGGTGATGCGTTCGGTCGTTGGGGCCAGTCTGCGGTTCCGCTTGCTCGTCCTCGGCATCGCCGCGACGATCATGGTCTTCGGGACCATCCAATTGCCGTCGACCGCGATCGACGCGCTCCCGGAGTTCGCGCCACCCGTACGTCGAGGTCCAGACCGAGGCGCTCGGCCTGTCGGCCGAGGAAGTCGAGCAGCTCATCACCGTCCCGCTCGAGGCGGACCTCCTGCACGGCGTCGCGTGGCTCCAGGACGATCGACTCCGAGTCCGTCCCGGGTCTCTCCTCGATCGTCCTGATGTTCGAGCCGGGGACCGACCTCCTCCAGGCCCGCCAGGTGGTCGCCGAGCGGCTGACCCAGGCGCACGCGCTGCCGAACGTCTCGAAGCCGCCCGCGATGATCCAGCCGCTGTCGTCGACGAGCCGGGTGATGATGGTCGCGCTGTCCTCGCAGGACGTGTCGCTGATCGACATGTCGGTCCTCGCCCGCTGGACGATCCGTCCGCGCCTGCTCGGCGTCCCCGGCGTCGCCAACGTGGCCATCTGGGGCCTTCGCGAGCGCCAGCTCCAGGTCCTGGTCGACCCGGTCACGCCTGCGCCACGAGCGCGTCACGCTCCAGCACGTCATCGAGACCGCCGGCAACGCCCTGTGGGTATCGCCGCTGACCTACATCGAGGCGGCCACGCCCGGGCGCCGGCGGGTTCATCGACACCCCAACCAGCGGATCGGCGTCCAGCACATCTTCCCGATCCGCGGCCGCCGAGGACATGGCCCTCGATCCCCATCGAGGAGAAGCCGGGCCTGACGATCGGCGACGTGGCCACGGTCGTCGTCGACCACCAGCCGCTCATCGGCGACGCCGTCGTCAACTGACGGCCCCGGCCTGTATGCTCGTCATCGAGAAGTTCCCCGACGCGAACACCCTCGAGGTGACGCGCGGCGTCGAGGAGGCGCTCGTCGCCCTTCAGCCCGGTCTGACCGGCATCAACGTCGACTCGAGCCTGTTCCGGCCGGCGACGTTCATCGAGAGCGCGATCGCCAACATGGTGCTGGCCCTCGTGATCGGGCTGCTCCTCGTGGTCGCGGTCACCGGACTCTTCATCAACTGGCGCGCGGGCCTGACGAGCGTCGTCTCGATCGTCGTCTCGCTGATGGCCGCGCTCCTCGTTCTCATCGCGAGTGGAGCGACGATCAACGTCATGGTCATCGCCGGATTGGTCCTGGCGATCGGCGTGATCGTCGACGACGTGGTCGTGGGGACCGGCGGCTTGCTGCGGCGCGTCGCCGAGAAGCGCGCCGAGGATCAATCGCGATCCACCGGCGAACTGATCATCGAAGCGATCATCCAGGGCCGCGGGGCGATCGTCTACGCGACCCTCATCATCGCCCTGGTCGCGTTCCCGATCGCCCTGCTTGCCGGATCGACCGCGGCCTTCCTGCCCCAGATCGCGGCAGCCTACGTGGTGGCGGTCCTCGCCTCGCTGGTGGTCGCGCTGACCGTTGCGCCGGCGCTCGGCTCCCTCCTGCTGGCACGCCACCCGGGCGCTGCTCGCGAGACCCGGCTGAGCGGGCGCCTGAAGGCCCGCTACGAGTCCGTCCTCGAGAGCGTCGTGAAGCGCAGCTCCGGCGCGGTTGGCGCAGCGATCGTCGTGACCGTCGCCGTGGTCGTCGTCTTCGCGGCAGCGGCCCCCGGCTTGGGGCAGTCGCTCATCCCGCAGCTCCAGGAGCGCGACGTCCTCGTCCGGATGGACGGAGCGCCAGGAACCAGCCGTACCGAGATGAATTGGATCGTCGGTCGAGCCGGCTCCGAACTCCGCGCGCTGCCCGGCATCCAGAACGTCGGGGCCCACGTCGGCCGCGCGATCACCTCCGACCAGCGGACCGACACCAACACGTCCGAGATCTGGGTGAGCATCTCCCCCGAAGCGGACTACGACGCGACGCTGGCCTCCATCCAGGAAGTCGTCGGCGGATACCCCGGTCTCGACCGCGAGGTTCTCACCTACTCCAGCCAGCGCATCGAGGCGATCCTCGGCTCAACGAAGGAAGACTTCGTCGTCCGCGTCTACGGGCAGGATCCGGCGATCCTGCGGGCGCAGGGTGAGCAGGTCCTCGAAGCGGTCTCCCGGATCAACGGCGTCGAGGCCCCCGTGCTGGAAGGCGCATCGGATCGCCCCACGGTCGATGTCGAAGTCGACCTCGAGGCGGCGGCGCGGCTGGGCCTCAAGCCCGGCGACATCCGTCGCCAAGCGAGCAGCCTCCTGTCCGGCATCGAGGTCGGCTTCCTGTTCGAGGACCAGCGCGTGTTCGAGGTCGTGGTCTGGGGCGCCCCCGAGGTCCGCCACAGCCTCACGAGCGTACGCGATGTCCAGATCGACACACCGACGGGCGCGCCCGTTCGGCTGGGCGACGTGGCGACCGTCACCGTCTCGCACACCCCGGCGGTGATCACCCGGGAGGGGGTCTTCCGGACCCTCGACGTCACCGGCTTCGTCGAGGGCCGCGACTTCAACGCGGTCATCGCCGACATCGAGGCGAGCCTGACCGGGATCGCCTTCCCCCTCGAATACCACGCGGAGATCCAGACGGTCGCCGCCGAACGCCAGGCCGACCAGTTCCGGGTGCTTGCCGCGATGCTCGCGGCCGCGATCGGCATCTTCCTGGTCCTGCAGGCCTCGTTCAACAGCTGGCGACTCGCCGCGCTGACCTTCGTGACCCTGCCGGCGGCGCTCGCCGGCGGCCTGATCGCGGGCTACCTGGTTGGTGGCTCCACGTTCACCCTGGGTGCGGTCGCGGGGCTGCTCACCGTCTTCGCGATCGCCGTTCGCAATGCGATCGCGCTCATCTCGCACTACCAATCCCTCGACGAGGTCGAGGACGCGAATACGCGCGTCGAACTGATCCTCCGCGGAGCGCGCGAGCGGTTGATCCCGATCGTGATCACCGCGGTCGGGGCCGCTGCGGTCGCCATCCCCTTCGCGGTCATGGGAGCGGCTGCCGGCTTCGAGATCCTCGGTCCGCTGGCAGCGGTGATCCTGGGCGGGCTCATCAGCTCGACCCTCGTCACGCTCCTCGTGGTCCCCGCGATCTACCTCCGCTCGGGCCCCAGCCCGCAAGTGGAGGCGAGCACACAACCCGTCGAATCCCCGGCGATGAGCCCGGCCTGATGAACACGACGAAAGCAGGAGCACCATCGATGAAGCACATCGCACGTTCGGCCCTGCTGGTGGCAGCGGGTCTCATGCTCGCTGCATGCGGGTCGTCCACGAGCGACGTCACGCCCACGCAGCCGCCACTCACAATGGAGGAACACGGGGAATCCGAGGTCGGTCGGCTCACCCTGTCCGCCCTCGCCGCCAGCCGGCTCGGCGTCGAGACGGCGCCCGTGACAGAACGGACCCTGGCTGGCACGACCAGTTTGGTCATCCCCTACGCGGCCGTCCTCTACGACGCGGACGGGACGACGTGGGCCTACACGAACCCGGAGCCGCTGCTCTACACCCGGGCCTCGATCACGGTCGAGCGGATCGAGGGCGGCGAGGCCATCCTGTCGGACGGTCCTGCGACCGGATCACTCGTGGTGACCGTCGGCGGAGCCGAGCTGTGGGGCGCCGAGCACGGCGTCGGCGGCGGGCACTGATCGCGATCTGACGTCCGGCATCGAGGGGAACAACAACATGCTGCGTCGCATCGTCGCCGCCAGCCTTCGCTTCCGCTTCCTCGTCGTGGCCCGGCCGTGGGGATGATGGTCTTCGGCGCCGCCCAGGTCCAGGGCATGCCCGTCGACGTCTTCCCGGAGTTCGCGCCGCCGCGCGTCGAGATCCAGACGATCGCGCTCGGGCTGTCCGCCGAAGAGGTCGAGACAGCTCGTCACGGTGCCGCTCGAGCAGGCGCTCGCCGGCGATCGAGGGCCTGGACGTGATCCGGTCGAAGTCCGTGACCGAGCTGTCGTCGATCGCTGCTGATCTTCGAGCCGGGCACCGACCTGTTGCATCGCACGCCAGCTGGTCGCAGGAACGGATCGCGATCGTGACCCCGACCCTGCCCGACGTGGGCGGCACCGCCGTTCATGATGCAGCCGCTGTCGGCGACCAGCCGGGTCATGAAGATCGGCATGACCTCGGACACGCTGTCCGCTGCTCGACATGTCGACGATGTCGTACTGGACCATCCGCTCACGCCTGCTCAGCGTGCCGGGCGTCGCCAACGTCGCGATCTGGGGCGAGCGCCTCAAGCAGTTCCACGTGCAGCGTCGATCCCGGAGCTGCTGGCCGCGTACGGGGTCATCCCTGCGAGCAGGTCATGGAGCAGACCGCGGAGGCCGCTCGACGAGCGGCATCCTGCGCTTCTCGCAGGGCAACGTCATCGGCGACCGGTGGCTTCGTCGACACCGCCAACCAGCGCCTGCAGATCCGCCACGTGCCGTCGATCGGTCACGCCGGAGGACCTCCAGGACGTGCCCTGCGCGGGACCGGCGGCCGGGAGGTCCGCCTGAGCGACGTCGCCGAACTGCAAGTCGATCACCAGCCGCTCTGGCGGCGACGCCGTCATCAACGACGGCCCGGGCCTCATGCTCATCGTCGAGAAGTTCCCGTGGGCGAACACGCTCGACGTGACCCGCGGCGTCGAGGAGGCCTTCGAGGAGCTCAAGCCCGGGCATGGTCGGCATCGAGGTCGACACGACGATCTTCCGGCCGGCGACCTTCATCGAGGTCGCGCTCGACAACCTCGACCAGCGCGCTGCTGCTCGGGTCGCTGCTCGTCTTCCTGGTCCTGATCGCTCTTCCTGTTCGACTGGCGGACGGCGCTGATCAGCCTCGTCGGCGATCCCGCTGTCGCTGATGGCCGCGGCCCTGGTGCTCGATCTCGCGCGGCGCGACGATCAACACGATGATCCTGGCGGGCTTCGTCATCTCGGTCGGCGTCGTCGTGGACGACGCGATCATCGACATCGAGAACATCATGCGACGCCTGCGCCAGCATCGGCGCAGACGGCAGCCGGGAGTTCGACGTCGACTGCGTCGATCGTCCTCGACGCGTCGCTCGAGGTCCGCAGCGCGATCATCTACGCGACCCTCATCGACGTCGTCGCGATCGCTGCCGGTCTTCTTCATCGATGGCCTGTCCGGCGCGTTCTTCCAGCCGCTCGCGATCTCCTACGTCCTCGCGGTCCTCGCCTCGCTCGTCGTCGCCCTGACGGTCACCCCGGCGCTCGCCCTACATCCTGCTGCGCAACGCCCCGATCGAGCGGCGCGAGTCGCCGATCGCCGAGCGCCTGCAGGCGGCCTACGCGCGCGCTCCTGGCGCGCATCGTCCAGACGCCGCGCGCCGGCGTTCGTCGCCGTCGGCGGCGTCATCGCCTGGTCGGCATGCTCGTCTGTCACGCAGCTCGGCCAGTCGCTCCTGCCCGACTTCAAGGAGCGCGACTTCCTCATGCACTGGGTCACGGCGCCCGGCACCTCGCATCGAGGAAGAGGTCCGGATCTCGACGCGCGCCTGCATCGAGCTCCGCACGATCCCCGGCGTCCGCAACTGCGGCTCGCACATCGGCCAGGCCCTCCTGGCCGACGAGGTCGTGGGCGATCGACTTCGGCGAGAACTGGATCAGCGTCGATCCGATCGGTCGACTACGACGACACGCTCGCCGCCGTGCAGGAGGTCGTCGACGGCTATCCCGGGATCTCGGCGCGACGTCCAGACCTACCTGAAGGAGCGGATCCGCGAGGTCCTCACCGGCTCGTCGCGACGCGATCGTCATCCGCATCTTCGGCCCCGACCTGGCGGTCCTGCGCGAGAAGGCCGAGGAGGTCGAGGAGGCGCATCTGGCCAAGATCGACGGGATCATCGACCTGCACACGCGAGCTGCAGGTCGAGATCCCGCAGATCCAGGTCGAGGTCGACCTCGGCCGCGGCGCGGGCCTACGGCATCAAGCCGGGCGACGTTCGGCGAGCGGCCGCCGTGCATGCTCGCCGGCGAGGAGGTCGGGGACATCTTCTTCGGCGGCAAGGCCTACGACGTCCAGGTCTGGAGCATCGCCCGAGTCGCGCGACAGCCTGAGCGACATCGAGAGCCTGCCGATCGACACGACCGCGATCGGTGGCCAGGTCCCGCTCGGCGAGGTCGCCGACGGTCGAGATCAGCGCCGACGCCCAACAGCATCACGCCACGAGGGCCTGTCCCGAAAGATCGACGTGGACGCCAACGTGGACGGGCGCGATCTCGGTTCCGTGATCCGCGACGTCGAGGCGGCGCTGGCGACAGGTCGACTTCCCGCGCGGCTACCACCCGGAACTGCTCGGTGAATACGCCGAGCGGCAGGCGGCCCAGGATCGGCTGCTGCTCTTCGCCCTCGTCGCGCCGCTCGGCATCTTCCTGCTGCTGCAGGCGGCCTTCGGCAGCACCCGCCTCGCGATCCTCGTCGTTCCTGACGCTGCCGTCCGCGCTCGTCGGCGGCGTCCTGGCCGCGTGGGTGACCGGCGGCGTCATCTCGCTGGGCTCGCTCGTCGGCTTCTTCACCGTCCTCGGGATCGCGGCCCGCAACGGGATCATGATGATCAACCACTTCCAGCACCTCGAGCGCGTACGAGGGCGAGGACGTTCGGACCCGAGCCTGGTCATCCGCGGCGCCCGCGAACGGCTGTCGCCGATCCTGATGACCGCCCTGGCGACCGGCCTCGCGCTCGTGCCGCTGGTCATCGCCGGCGACCTGCCGGGCCACGAGATCGAGCACCCGATGGCCATCGTGATCCTGGGCGGCCTGGTCACCTCGACGCTGCTCAACCTGTTCGTCATGCCGTCGCTCTACCTGCGCTTCGCCAGGTCGGCGAAGCCATCCACCGACACACCCGACGCCATCACGGCGACGGCCTGACGAGGGCCCCAACGATGAAACGACCCCTTGCACTCGGCGGCGTGCTCTTGTTCGTCGCGGCCGCGTGCGCGACGGGGCCGTCGGGGACACCGCCCCCCGGGACCGGGACGCCGCAGCCGACGCCGTCGGCCACGTCCAGCGAGCCGGTGCCGACGCCGACCGACAGGGTCCTGTCCGAGACGGCACGCCCCCGGGTCGAGCACGAGATCGAGCCGTTCGATCCGACGGACTTCAGCGACCCGGCGAGCGTGACCAATACCTGGCTGCCGCTCACGCCGGGAACTCGCTGGATCTACGAAGGCATCGCGACGATCGAAGGCACCGTCCTCACCCGAAGGGTCGTCCTCGTGATCACCGACATGACGAAGGTGATCAGCGGGATCAACACGGTCGTCGGCTACGAGACGGACTTCACGAACGGTGTCCTGACCGAGTCCGAACTCGCCTTCTGGGCCCAGGATGACGGCGGCACCGTGTGGCGCATCGGCGAGTACCCCGAGGTCTACGAAGAAGGGCAGCTCATCGAGACCCCCGTCTGGATGCACGGCTACGAGGACGCCGCCGCCGGGATCTCGATGCGGCCCGACCCGGAGCCCTGGACGCCCAGCTATGCGCAGGGCTGGGGGCCCGAGGTCGGCTGGAACGACCGCGGTCGCGTCTTCGAGGTGGGTTCGGAAACGTGCGTGCCGTTCGATTGCTATACGGACGTCCAGATCATCGCCGAGTTCAGCGTCGATGAGCCGGACGTCTACCAGCTGAAGTACTACTCGCGCGGCACCGGCCTCGTGCGCGTCGGCTGGGCGGGCGCCCGCGAAGAGGAGCGCGAGGAGCTCGAGCTCACGTCGTTCGAGCAGCTGAGCGCGGCCGAGATGGACCTGGTCCGCGCCGAGACGCTCGCCCAGGACGCCCGCGGCGTCGTCTACAACGAGATCTACGCCCAGCTCGCCTCGCTCGTGCAGCGCGCGAACTGACCAGGCGCTCGTCGACCTAACCATCGACTCACGACTCCCTCGTGAACCGGGTTGCTCGTGGCATCGGCGTGCGCGGCACCGGGTTTCGCGTCGTCGGGGTTCGCGCCAGCGCGCTGATCGCGCTCGCCCTGATCGCCGCCGCGTGCGGGATCGCGGACTCGACCGCGGCGCCGACGGGCCCCGCTGAGCCGTACCTCCCCAGCCGCGACGGCCTCGCCTTCGTCAGCGGCGTGGACCACCCCTACTTCCCGCTCGTGCCGGGGTCCCGCTGGACCTACGAGGAGCATGGGGCGCGGCTCGAGATCGTGACGGTCACGGTGACCAGTGAGACCCGCGAGGTGGACGGCGTGACGTGCGTCGTGGTCCTCGACGAGGTCTCGATCGATGGGGATCTCGTCGAGCGGACGCTCGACTGGTACGCCCAGGACGAGCTCGGGAACGTCTGGTACTTCGGCGAGGACTCGGAGACGATCCAGAACGGCGTCGTGGTGAGCCACAAGGGGTCGTGGGAGACCGGCGTCAACGGCGCCCAGGCCGGTCTGGTCATGCTGGCGACGCCCGAGATCGGTACGACCTATCGCCAGGAATACCGCAAGGGCGTGGCCGAGGACCTGGCGAAGGTCATCGAGCTCGACCAGCGGGCCACCGTCGCGTTCGGCGACTTCACGGATGTGCTCGTCACCGAGGACTGGAACCCCCTCAATTCGTCACGGCCGGAGCACAAGTTCTACGCCCGTGGCGTCGGCCTCGTGATGGAGCGCCATGTCGGTGGGTCCACGGCGCTCGAGCTCATCTCGTTCGAGCCAGGGGGCCGCTAGCAGCGCGGGCCCGCCAATCCAGGAGTCGCCCGCTCAGGCGGCCCCGGACGTTCCGTCGGTCGTGGGGGCTTCGCCGGTCTCGCGGGCCTCGCCGGTCTCGGGGATCTCCTGGATCGCGCTGGCCAGGACATCGACCATCTGCTCGAGTTCGCGATCGGTGACGATGAACGGCGGCCCGAGGAGGATCCCGTCGCCATCCGTCCCGTCCGCCATCCCGGTCCCCGAGTAGACCAGCACACCCTTCTCCCGGCAGGCCCGCACCACCCGCTCGGCGACGCGCACCTCGCGCGCGAACGGCTCCCGCGTCGCGCGATCCCGCACCAGTTCGATGCCGACCATCAGCCCGCGGCCGCGGATCTGGCCGACATGAGGGGCGTCGGACAGCGCCTCGCCGAGCATCCGTTTCAGGTCCTCACCCTTCGCCGCGCTCGCTGCGACGAGGTCCTCCTCGCGCAGGATCCTGAGCACCTCGCGGGCGACGGCGGCGCCCACGGGCGCATGCGAGTAGGTGAAGCCGTGGGTGAAGCCCGGGCCGCCGGTCACGGTCTCATGAACGTCGGCCGAGGTGGCCACGAACCCGAACGGCCAGTATCCCGATGTCGCGCCCTTCGCAGCGACGAGGATGTCGGGCCGGGTCCCCCAGTGGTCGAGCCCGAACCAGCGACCCGTTCGCCCGAAACCGGTCATGACCTCGTCCGCGATGAGCAGCACCCCGTGCCGCCGACAGACTTCCGCGATGGCGGACCAGTAGCCGTCGGGGGGCTCGGCGGCTACGAGCGTGGCACCGACGATCGGCTCGGCGACGAACGCCGCAACGGTCCCCGGCTCGGCGGACAGGATCGCCTGCTCAAGCTCGGCGCTGAGCTCGGTGGCATCGCCGAGCGCCTGGCTCCCCGGCTCGCCGGCACGGTACGGATACGCCGCGCTGACGTGGCGGAATCGACCCAGCCAGCCCTCGTATGGCCGGCGGAGCGGCCGGCGGCCGGAGAGATCGAGCGCCCCGAGCGTGTTGCCGTGGTAGCTCCCCCAGCGCGAGATGACGATCCAGCGCTCGGTCTCGCCCCGAGCCAGGTGGTACGAGCGAGCGAGCTTGAGCGCCGTCTCCATCGCCTCCGAACCACCGCTGACGGGATAGATCGCGGGGCGGTCCAGCGGCAGGAGCGGGCCGATCTCCGCCGCGTATGCCTCGAGCGGCTCGGTCGTGAACGCACTCCCGTGGGCATAGGCGATCCGACTCGCCTGGTCGGCCATTGCCGCGGCGATGGACCCGCGCCCATGACCGACGTTCACGACGATCGCGCCGCCGGCCGCATCGAGGTAGGTCCGTCCATCGGCCGCGTGGATCGTGGACCCCTCCGCGCCGACGGCGACAGGCGGGGACGGATCGGTCGTGCGCCGAAAGACGCGACCGGAGACCTGCGTGGATCCGCTGCTCATCCGGCGGATTGTACGGGCGCCGTGCCCGTGCGGGTCAGGGTTCGAGGTGGGGCACGACGAGCACCGGAGCGATCGAGCGCCGCACGACGGCTGTCGAGACCGATCCAAGGAGCGCCGAAGCGATGCGTCCGCGCCCCCGGTTGCCCATGACGATGAGGGCGCCGGGCATCCCGGAGGCGACATCCAGGATCACGTCGGCCGCCCGACCGGCGATCCGGTCGATCTCGGGCTCCGGGCCGCCCGCCTCGCGAACGGCTCCCGCGGCGGCGGCGAGCGTCGCATCGGCATCGCCGAGCGTCTCGGTGAGAGCGGACGAGTAGTTCGGTTCGCCCAACGCGGTCGAGGGCGGCTCGAAGACGGTCAGGATCCGGATGCCGATGGACAACTCGCCGGCCATCCGTGCTGCGACCCGGGCTGCCCCGAGCGCCGCCTCGCTTCCGTCGACCGCGAGCAGGATCCTCTGGAACATGGGTTGCCTCCTCTCCGTCACACGCGGCCCTTGGGCACGGTGTGGAAGTAGGTCTTGTTGAAGACGAGCTTCCCGAGGTGCCACAGCTGGTTGGGCTTGGGTGGCTGGGGCGGGTGGTCGTAGTCGAACTGGAGCAGCGTCCCCTTGTTGTCGCCGATCTCGAAGAAGCACATGACCTTGCCTTCGTACTCGGCGTGCTTCCCGGCGGGCTCGCGGCCCTCGACGGCGGCGACGATCCCCTCGACCACGACGGGTGCCTCGAAGTGCGCCGTCGAACCCGCCTTGGACAGAGGCAGATCGGTGGCATCGCCAAGCGCGAACACGTTCGGCCGCTCGCCCACCTTGAGGGTGTGCCGGTCCGTCGGCAGCCAGCCGCCAGGTGCCGGGGCAAGTCCCGAATCCATCAGGAACTGGGCGCCCTTGTGTGGCGGCACGAGGATGAGCAGGTCGTAGCGCAGCTCCTCGCCCTCGAGGCTCTCGACGACCTTGCGCTCCGGGTCGATCGTCTCGACGTTGAAGAACGTGTGGAGCTCGATCCCCTTCTCTTCGAGGATCGGGGTCGCCATCTCGGACACGGATTCGATCGTGAACGCGCGGCCGATCGGCGAGCAGTAGTGAAGGTCCGTCTTGTCACGGAGGCCGCGCTCACGGAGTTCGGACTCGATCAGGAAACTGACCTCGAGCGGCGCCGGCGGGCACTTGTACGGCATCGAGGCGATGCCGACGACGATCGTCCCGCCTTCGAAGGCGTCGAGGGCGGTCCGCAGTCGGGCGGCGCCCTCAGCGGAATAGAAGTGATGCGCCTCGGTCTCGAAGTGCTCGATCGCCTCGGGCAGGATCCGCGAGCCGGTCGCGAGCACCAGGTGGTCGTAAGGCAGCACGGTCCCGTCGGTCAGGCCGACGGTCTGGGCCTTCTCGTCGACGCGATCGACGACCCCGGTCACAAGCGAGACCCGCTTGTCGAGCAGCGCGCGCTCGCGCTTCTCGAGCTTCTCGGCCTTTTCGCCGCCCATGGCGATGTACATGAAGCCCGGCTGGTAGACGTGGGCGCCGGTGGCGTCCACGACGGTCACGGTGGCGTTGCCCGCGTCGATCCGACGCTTGAGCTGCTTCGCGAGGAGGTTGGCGGTCAGCGTCCCCCCGACGCCGCCGCCCAGGATGAGGATCCGGTCGGGCATCGGACTACCGGACCTTCTCGACGACGATCTCGTCGAAGCCGTCGCGGGTGTCGACACCGACCAGGCGATGCCCGGCCTTCTCGATCCACTTGGGGATGTCCACCCGCGACCCACTATCCGTGGATCGCACGGCAAGCACGTCGCCGACCTGGCCTTCGCGGATCGCGCGGATCAGTTCCATGAGCGGTCCGGGGCAATAGCTGCCGCGGGCATCGATCGTCCGGGTGATCGTGGGTGTAGCGGTGGTCTCGGTCATCTGGGTCCTTCGTCTTTCGTGGTCGGTGGTCGTGGCTTGGCTGGGTTCCGTGATCAGATGAACAGCGGGGAGGAGCCCTCGGACATCAGTCCGATGACCGTCGCCGCGCCGACCGGCTCGCCCATGCCCTCGATGAGGTCGTCACGGGTCAGGCCGAACATGTCCATCGTCATCTGGCAGGGGATGAACTCGACGCCCATCTCCTGGGCGATCTCGAGCAGCTCCTTGGGGCTCATGTTCTGCTGCTGGCGGGCGAGCGTGCCCATCATCCAGGGGCCCATGCCCAGGAAGTTCATCTTCGAGAGCGGCCGGTGGCTGATCCCGGGTCGGGACATGACCGACAGCATCTTCTGCATCCAGTTCTTGCCGGTGATCCGCTTCTCGTCCTTGACGAAGTTCTGGAGGCCCCAGAAGGTCACGAAGACCCGGCAGGGAACCTGCATCGCGCCGGCGGTGGAGGCCAGGAGCATCGTCGCCCAGACCCGTTCCAGCTCGCCGCTGTAGTTGATGAGCAGGATGTCGTGGAGCTTGGCGGGCTCGGCCTCGGCCATCGGCTCCGGGACGGTCTCGAGGGAAGCCACGGGGGCTTCGAGCGTTGCGGTGGTCATCTCGATACCTACTTTCGGCGGATGAGGAAGCGATAGACGGCGCCGTCGACCGACTGCGAGACGAGCTCGTTGCCGGTGGAGCGGCTCCACGCCACGAAGTCCTTCTGTGAACCTGGATCGGTCGCGAGGACCTCGATGAGCGCCCCGGACGGCAGGTTCTTGACGGCCTGCGCGGTGCGCACGATCGGCATCGGGCAGGACAGGCCCTTGGTGTCGACGGTGACGGTGACGGTGGCTTCGGCGGTGGTCATTGGGGCTGACTCCTTCGTTCTCGGATCTGGCCTAGATGAAGACGATCTGGCCGTTGCCGGCGCTGATGTGGAACGCGGTGACACCCTCGACGCCATCGACGATCGGATCGAGCGCCCCCTCGTCGATGCCCAGCAGGTCCATCGAGAGCGAGCAGGCCTGGATGTCCACCTCGCCGATGTCCTTGGCCTGGCGGAAGGTCTCCGCCCACGACGCCTGACCGGCACTGCGCAAGGCGTCCACGGCCACGCGGCCCTGCGCGCCCGCCTCCGGGGCGAGACCATGGTCGGCCTCGATCCGGTCCGCCCGGAACGCGTCGAGCGCCCAGTACTGGAGGAACACGTTGACCGGCTTGCCGAGGGCGGCGGCGCCTGCTGCCAGGACCGCGGCGGCCTGGAGCTTGTCGTCGGTCCCCGAGAAGAGGACCAGGTTGAGGGGCTCGTCCATGAGGTTCTCCTTCACGCGATCGCTTCGCGCGTGTTCTGCGGCTCTGCTGCGGACAGGCTCGCCAGATGCACAAGACGTCGCTCGAGGACGCCGCGCATGATCCCGCAGGCGGTGATCACGTCCTGGTCGGAGATCCGATAGCGCACCTCGCGACCTTCGCGCTCGGCCTCGACCAGACCGGCCGATCGAAGCACCGCGAGGTGCTGCGAGACGTTGGGCTGGCTGATGCCGAGATCGGTCGCCAGGCTCTTGACGTCGCAGACGCTGCCGTCGAGCCGGTGGAGGATCTCCAACCGGCGCGGGCTCGCCAACGCTCGAAGCGTCTCGGCCTGGAGTTCAACGATCTTGTCCATGGGTAGAGCATCGAACAGATGCGCATCTGCGCATGAGTGCCAAGTGGCCCATCCGAGGGGGTCGTCCGCCGGGACTCGGCGTGACCTTTGGCAGGCCCTGCGGCTGGGCCTCCAAGCCTGCTAGCCTTCCGTGATGGCCGACCTTCCCATGCTCGCGATCATCGCCGTCTTCGTGGCCGCCGCTGCGGTGGTCGTGGCGGCCGGGATCGTCCTGGCCAAGGCCGGCGACCAGATCGCCGAGCGAACGGGCCTCGGCGGCCTCTTCGTCGGGATGATCCTCCTGGCGGGAGCCACGTCGCTCCCCGAGGTCGCCACCGACATCAGCGCCTCGCTGGCCGACGCGCCGGACATCGCGGTGGGCGACCTGTTCGGAAGCAGCATGGCCAACATGGCGATCCTTGCGATCATCGACCTGATCCACCGTGGCCGCGTTTGGCCGAGTATCGGGATCGGGCACGCTCGACTGGCCACGATCGCGCTCTCGCTGACCGCGATCGCGGTCATCGGCATCGCCGCTCCGACCGGCATCGCAATCGGCTGGATCGGGATCGATTCGTTCATCATCGTTTTCGGCTACATCGCGGGCGCGCTGTGGATCCGCCGATCACCGATGCGCGCATGGACGCGCGCCGGAGACCCGAGCGAGATCCTCGCCCCGACGGGCTGGGGCAAGGAAGAGGCCCAGCGCCCGATCCGGTCCGAAGTCCTCCGCTTCGCGGCGGCGAGCGGCGTGGTCCTCGTCGCCGCACCGGCACTCGCGTTGTCCGGCCAGGCGATCGCCGCCCAGACGGGCGTCGGGGAGACCTTCGTCGGCGCGCTTCTCGTGGCGATCGCGACGTCCCTTCCCGAGCTCGTCGCCTCACTCACCGCGGTGCGGATCGGCGCGTATGACCTGGCGGTCGGCAACCTGTTCGGTTCGAACGCGTTCAACATGGTCGCGCTGTTCGCCGCGGATGCCGCATACGTCAAGGGCCCCATCCTCGCGGCCGTCGATCCCGGCCAGATCGTCGCGGGCGTTGGAGCGATCCTCCTGATGGCCCTGGCACTCGCCGCGGTCGTGCACGGAGAGAAGACGCGTGTCGCGAGGTTCGAGCCGGATGCGTTCCTCGTGCTGATCGTGTGGGTGCTGCTGCTCGTGCTCGTCTTCGTCTCTACCGCCGCCTGAGTCCCGCGGCCTACTCGCCGGCCGGGTTGTCCAGCGGGAAGGACCGGGTCATCCCGTCGAGGCTCCGGAAGCTCCCGTCCGCGAGCAGCTCCCAGTCGTCGCCGGGAACCTCGAACGGGATCGACTGCCAGCCTTCGTCGGTCAAGGTGAACGAGGTCCCAGGATCACCCGGCTCCTCGAGATCGGTGACGGCGAACAGGTCGGTCATCGAAGCACCTCCTGACCCCCCTAGCCTACTCCGGCCAGCTCCTGAAGGGTCTTCCAGTTGGCCAGTCGATCGACGCGCGTCGCGACGATCTCGTCGGTGGGCTGCTCCCCGGCGAAGTGCGGCGCGAACCGGCCCTCCGAGCGGGCGAACGTCAGGAAGTCGATCTGGGCGCCGTCGGGCGCCTTGGCCCAGTCGTCCTTGATGGCGGGATTGCCCTGGAGCGACAGGCGCTCGGCGAAGGTCTCGCCCCGCCGAGGGTCGTAGGTGAACAGCGGGAACGCCCGCGACTCGACGGCGAGCTTGGCCTGCCGCGACGAGGCGTCGTCGGCGATCCCGTGCTCGGGCTGGCACGGCGTGTAGGCGATGACGACCGCAGGGCCCGGGTATTCGTTCGCTTCCATGATCGTCCGGTAGAAGTGGTTCAGATGAGCCGGCGTGGTCTGGGCCACGTAGGCCGATCCGTGCGCCATGAGGATCCGGCCCAGCTCCTTGCGCGCCTCGGGACGCCCATGCAGGACGGACCCGTACGCGGACAGCTTGGTCACCTGGCCCCCGAAGGAGGCCGTCGACGCCTGGCCACCAGTGTTCGAGTAGACCTGCGTGTCGAGGACGAGCACCTTGATGTCTGCGCCGCTCGCGACCATCCGCGAGAGGGCCTGGAACCCGATGTCGTACATCGCGCCGTCGCCGCCGACCACCCACAGCTTCCGGTCGTGGTGGCCGGCCGCATCCCAGCGCATGCGGACACCCAGGGCGACGGCCGGCGAGTTCTCGAACAGGGACGACGTCCACGGCACGAGATACGGGTTGAACGGATAGGTGCTGCTGTAGACCGTGTTGCAGCCCGTCGCGGCGACCACGCCCATCGACTCGGGGCCGTGGACCTGGCGCGTGGCGGCGACGAGCATGCGGAGGGCCGAGGCCTCGCCGCACCCGGCGCACGATCCGGCGCCCCCCACGTAACCGAGGGCGTTCTCACCGAGCATCAGGTCGGCCAGGGCTTTCTCGTTGCGATACTCGGGCGGGGTCGGCGGGAGCGAGCGGTAGAACGCCATGTCACGCGCGAAGCGATCGAGCGTCCCCTCGCCGGTCGCCGGCTCGTCGTCGACCTTGTCGATCATGAACAGCGCGTCGTGGCCGAGCGCGGCGCACACTTCCACGCACTCCGCGCAGCCCTTGCAGTGGACCGGGTCCACGAAGATCCCGAACGACCCGGGCTCGATGCCGCGCTTGGCGGGGACGGTGCCGTACTTCTGCGTCGGGGCGAAGCGCGCCTCGAGGCTCGCGGTGGCCAGCGCAGGATCGGGTTGCTCGCCGGCGAAGGAGGCGATCGCGGGACCGAGGTCGCCCTCGGGGACCACCTTGGCCACGATCGCGGTGTCGGGGCAGGCGCTCACGCAGGCCATGCAGCCGACGCACTTCTCCAGGAGGAATTCCGGGATGCGCGGCGCGAGGCGGCTGAAGTCGCGGGTCGCCGACGTCCCCGGCGGGATGACGCTTCTCGCCAGACCGGCGTCCGCGGGCATCTCGGCATCGGCTGTGCCCTGGCGATAGGCCGGGACGATGGACCGTCCGAAGTCCTCGACGTAGCTGTCGATGTCGAAGAGCGGCGGCACGAACGTCGAGAGGCGCGACTCGTGCGCTTCCTTGAGCTCGCCGGTCTCCTTGACGAGAAGTGCGTCGTCAGTCATCCCGGCCCTCCCCATCGACGCCTGAGATCTCGACGGCCAGGGCGTCGATCAGGTCGGTCATCGAGAGGATCCCGATCGGCACCGTGACGTCGTTGTCATCGACCACCACCAGCCGGTGGATGTGGTGGCGCTCCATCTTTCGTGCGGCCGTGGTCAGCAACGTCGAGCGATGGACCGTGACCGGGGGCGTCGTCATCAGGTGTCGGACGCGCAGACCCGGCCAGTTCGCCCAGAGGTGCTCGGTCGAACGAGCCCGCGCGAGATCGGTCTGCGAGAGGACGCCCACGAGCGACCCGGCGCCGTCTACGACCGGCAGGCCGTGGATCCGTCGCCGATGGAGCAGCTCGGCGGCTTCGGACAGCGGCGCCTCGGCCCTGATCACGACCGGCTCGATGGCCATCCGGTCACCGACGGTCAGTGGGCGGTTGATCGTGCTCATGGCGTGGCTCCTTCAGGGACGTTGCGCGGTTCGGGCGATGAACCCACGGCACGTGGATCTGCGGGCAGACCCAGGGAGCCGGTCACATCGATGACGCCGTCGTAGGCCGCGGCGATCACTTCGAGATTGGCGTCGACCACCGAACCGCCGCGCTTCCCGAAGAACCGGCCCAGGCGCAGGCGGACCGCTTCGAGGAGCGCCTCCCGATCCATGCCGGCCTGTTCCGCGAACGGCGCGGTCCGCAGGAAGACGCCGACCAGGGCGACACCGCGCATCCGGACGACGAGATCAGGGCGAGGGGCGTGGGCTTCCGCCAGGGCGACCGTGTCCAGTGCGGCGACCGCGATGCCGCGGGCCAGGATCTCCGCGCGGGCGTCTGCCGGGATCGACGCCCAGATCGCCTCCGGCTCCGACGCGCGCGACTCGAGGAACAGCGTCCCGCCATCCACGAGGCCGGCCAGCGGATCGCCCAGCGCGAACGCCGAGGCGTCGTGGAGCGGCACGAACTCGACGCGATCGAGCTCGGCGTGCAGGTGGATCGGCTCGTCGGCGATCGTGAGGTAGTAGGTGGTCGGGAGGCCCTTCTTCTCCGATCCATAGCGCGGATACGCCTGGACGTACTTCCCGAAGAGCTCGCCCGCCAGCGTCGCGACGAGCTTGTTCGTCGTGACGCTTCCGAACCCGCCGATCGAGTGGCCGCGCAGGCTGTACGCGCCGGCGGGCCGCAGGTCGACGGAGGTCCGCGGGAGCGCCATCGAGTGCCGGATGCCAAGGACGAACCGCCGCTCCGGCATGTCGCTGTGGTCGGCGAGGCGATCGAAGACGGCCATCAGGTCGCCGCCGGCGACGTCGCGCGAGCCGAGTCCGGCCGAGACCGACAGGATCCGCGGCACGAGGCCCCCGTCGGATGCGATGTCGTACAGGGCTGCGCGTGTCTCACGGGCCAGCGGGTTGGTCACCGCGAGCGGCTCGTCGGTTCGCTCGACGATCCCGACCGTCCGTGCGGCAGAAAGCGCGCGCGCCAGCGGTTCCGTCGGGAACGGGCGGAACGCGGTCACCGCGATGGAGCCGACGGGACGACCGAGGGCCCGGAGATGATCGACGACCGCGATGGACGTGTCGGCGAACGTCCCCATCGACACGAGGATCTCGTGGGCGCCCTCCGTCCGGTACGGGACGATCCGGCCATGCCGTCGGCCGGTCAGCCGCGCCCACTCGTCGAAAGCCTCATCGAGCAGTGCCGGGATCCGGTCGGTGTAGGCCCGCTGACCGATCCGACCCTTCATGTAGCTGTCCTGGTTCTGAAGGACGCCGCTCATCAGCGCCTCCTTGGGTTCGAACAGGTCCCGGATGTGGTCGCGCGGGTCGCCCACGAATTCGCGCAGGAGCTCGTCTTCGGGCAGGCGGACGTTCTCGAGCGTGTGGGTCGTCAGGAACCCGTCCTGGGCGACGATGAACGGGGTCTCGGATCGCTCGGCGACGCGCCTGGCGATCGCGGCGAGATCCGCGGCCTCCTGGGCGTTGCGCGCGAAGAGGATCCCCCAGCCGCTGTCGGCCACTGCCATGACGTCGTCGTGGCCGGCATGGATGTTGAGGGCCTGGCTCGTGAGCGCCCGGGCTCCCACGTGGAAGACCACGGGGAGACGCTTGCCGGCGATGACGTGGAGGACCTCCTTCATGAGGACCAGGCCCTGGCCGGCCGTGAAGTTCGTGACGCGCCCCCCGGCCAACGCAACCCCCTCGGCCGCAGACGCAGACGAGTGCTCGGATTCCGGCTCGATGAAGGCGAGTGGCGTCCCCCACAGGTTCGTGGTCCCCTGTGCGACGCCCGCCTGGAAGATCGCCGCCATCGTCGTCGATGGGGTGATCGGATAGACGCAGGCGACCTCGCTCAGGCGCGTCTCGACATGCGCCACGGCCTCGGACCCGTCGACGATCGCGGGGATGCCGGGATAGACGGGGGCGGGATCCTGCGCAGCGGGACGCCGATCAATGAGATCGCGGGGACTCTGTGTGGACGCCATGGGACGAGGATGCGGCCGACACCGGCGATGCGTGAGGGGCGAACGGCCCCAACGGTTCGGGCCGGACGGCCCCCAATCCCGCGCGGCCGGCGCGCGGCTTTCCGTGGCGTCGTCACGTGGCAACGGTCGCATCGGAATAGGCCATTCGGCCCTGTCCCGCGCGGGCGAGCCCGGTCAGTCTCTGATCACGGTGGGTACCGGAGGGGACGCCCGGTGCCCACCCGTTCCACGTCTACGGGCGGTCGACCCGGTGTTTCGCCACGAACGCCGCGGCCTGTGCCCGCCGCTCGAGATTGAGCTTCGACAGGATCGAGCTGACGTAGTTCTTGACCGTCTTGTCCGAGAGGAAGATCTCGGCGGCGATCTCCTTGTTCGTCTTTCCCTCCGCCACCAGGAGCAGGATCTTCTGTTCCTGCGACGTGAGCTGGGCGAGCTCGTCCGTGTAGGTGCCGGTGGCGATCCGGCGGATGCGCTCGAGGACCTTCTCGGTGACCGCGGGGTCGAGCAGGGACTCGCCACGCCCCACGGCCGCGATCGCCGCAACGAGGTCGCGCGCGCGAACCTGCTTGAGGAGGTATCCGGACGCGCCCGCGACGATGGCCGACAGGACGGCCTCTTCGTCGGGGTAGGAGGTCAGCATGATGATCCGCGTCTCGGGGCGTCGCTCCCGGATCGCCCGGCACGCCTCGATGCCCGAGCCATCGGGCAGGCGGACATCCATCACGATGAGGTCCGGTTCGAAGCGCTCGGCCTGCTCGATCGCCTCGGCCACCGTCCCGGCTTCGGCGACCACCTGGAATCCGTCGCGGCGGTCGAGGAGCGCAACGAGTCCCTGGCGCACGACCTCGTGGTCGTCCACGACGAGCAACCTGAGGGTGGCGGCCGGTTCCGGGGAGCTGGTGGATTCGGTCACGGGACGTCGTTCTCCGTTCCTGCGGCGGGATGAATCACGATGATACGGGTCCCGGCGTCGATCTCCGATTCGACCGCGACGGTGGCGCCGATCGCCGCGGCGCGTTCAGCGATGTTCGCCAGGCCGAGGTGCTCCGGTCCGCGGTCCGCCGCGGGGTCGAACCCCCGGCCGTTGTCGGCGATCGTCAGGATCAACGTGGCGTCGTCCGCGACGAGCCGAACGCTCGCGCGCGTGGCCCGTGAGTGCCGTGCGACATTGCTGAGCGCCTCGCGCGCGATCATGAGGACGTGGTTCGTGGCCTCCTCGTCCAGGACCGCGTCGGGGGTTGGCGGCAAGTCGACCTCGACGTCGACCGTCGTGTTCAGGCCGAGGTCGTCAGCGAGCGCCGTGAGACCCGCGCTCAGCCCGGCGCCGACCGCCATCTCGGAGCCGAGGCCGACGATGAAGTTGCGGATATCGCGGATCGCGGCATCGAGGCCGTCGATCGCCCGGTCGACTCGAGCGGCCGCCTCTCCGGGATCCTCGATCATGAGATCGGGGACATCCTCGAGCGACAGCGCCACGCCGTAGAGCCCCTGGATGATCCCGTCGTGCAGGTCCTTGCCCAGTCGTTCGCGTTCCTCGAGCACCGCGAGCAGCTGGACACTGGCATGCAGCCGGGCGTTGTCGATGGCGATGCCGGCGTGGCGCGCGAACATCTCCACGAGGCGCTGATCCTCGAGGAAGAACTCGGGAGCGGCGATCTTGTTCGCCAGGTAGAGGTTGCCGACCGAGCGTCCCTTGACGATCACCGGCACGCCGAGGAACGAACCCATCGGTGGGTGGTTCGGAGGAAACCCGTACGAGTCGGGGTGGTCGGCGATCGTCGGGATCCGATAGGAACGGCCCTCGCGCACGATGAGTCCCAGGAGCCCGTGCCCACGGGGTGGCGCACCGATCGAGGCACGACCTTCAGGGCCGATCCCGCTCGTGATGAAGCGCTCGATGACATCGGAGGCATCGAAGATCCCGAGTGCCGCGTACTGCGCGCCGGCCAGCTCGCGCACCCGATCGACGATCAATTGCAGGACACGCTCGACATCGAGCACGCCGGCGATCCCGCGGGTCGCGGCGTCGAGCGCCTCGAGGGCGCGCCACGAGACGTCCGCCCCGGTCGGGGATGATGGCGATCCCGCCGGGGACGTGGGTCGGCTGCCATCGAGCTCGGTCACGACCAGAGAGTAGCGTGCCACCGAAGGTCCAGCCGGCCCCCGAAGTCGGGCCAGTGGTCACTGTCTGCCGCAGCGGATCTGCAGCCACGATACGTCCCATGCATGACCTTCGACAGGATCACCTGTCCCCCGTCCCGGGTCTCGTCACGGAATCCCCCGAAGATCGGGCCGATCGACTTCCCGCGGCCAGCGTGAGCCGGCGTGGATTCCTGCGCAGCGCAGCCGTCGCCGGAGGCGGACTCGTCGCTGTCGGGATCGCCGCCTGCGCGCCGGCCGGCGCGGTCCCGGCATGGTCGTACGGTCCCACCAGCGACCCAGGCTCGGCCCCGGCCACGCCGACCCCGTCCGCGCCAACGCCGTCCGCGACCGCGAGCCCGGGGCACTCGATGGCCCCCGGCGGAGGGAACGGCGTCGACCACGATGCGAACGCCCTCGACGTCGTGCAGCGCTTCCTCGGTGGCGAGTGGGAGCAAGTCCCCGGGTATGGGAACCAGCCCCTGGTCCCGCGAATGGACGGCGACGTGAAGGTCTTCGACATGACGATCGATCAGTTCGAGCAACGGATCGACTCGGTCAAGGCACCGCTCGCGGCCCTGGGGTTCAACGCCATGTGGCCGGGCCCGCGCCTCGAGGTCGTCGAAGGCGACAAGATCCGGGTCAACTTCACGAACAACCTCACGGAGTCGACGGGCATCCACTTCCACGGACAGACCGTCCGGAACCCGATGGACGGCGTCCCGCACATCACCCAGGACCCCATCCAGCCCGGCGAGGTCTTTACCTACGAGTTCACCGCGAAGCCCGCCGGATCGCACATGTATCACTCCCACCACAACGCGACGGACCAGGTGGGCCGTGGCCTGCTGGGGGCGTTCATCGTGCAACCGAAGGACCCCGCCCTCCGCTACGACGCGCTGTACGGAGCCACCCAGGACATCATCTGGATCAGCAACGACGCGCTCGGCGGATCCACGATCAACGGACGCGGATTCCCGGCCACGGCTCCGATCGTCGCGACCCTGGGCGACAAGATCGTGATCCGGTTCATGAACGAGGGCAACATGATGCATCCGTGGCATGTCCACGGCGTGACGATGCGCGTCGTCGCCCGCGACGGGTATCCGCTCGGCCCCGCGTCCTTCATCTGCGACACGCTCGGGGTCAATCCGGGTGAGCGCTGGGACGTCGTCATCGATTGCGACAACCCCGGCGCCTGGGCGTTCCACTGTCACGTCCTCCAGCACGCCGAAGGGATCGACGGGATGTTCGGGATGGTCACCGCCCTGATCATCCAGGACCCGGCGACGGCAGCGCTCGGCTCGCGGGCCGGCTCGTCCCCCGTCGCGACCGCCGCGGTCGCGGCCGGCTCGACGGCCACGGTCTGCCGGATCGCCGAGGCCTGAGGGTGGGTCCCGTGAACGGAGGATCCATCGCGCGAGTGGTCCCTGCGCGACCCCCCGGACGGATCCGCACGATCCTCCTGGCGACGGACCTCCAGCCGGCATCCGAACCCGCGACGGCGGAGGCGCTGGCGCTGGCGAGCGCCCTGAATGCGCGCCTCCTGGTGGTCTCCGTGATCGATCCGGGCCAGCGTCGCGTGGCCGGCCGTCGTGGAGAGGCGCGCGTGGACCAGATCCGTGAGCGGCGAGAGGCGGCCGCGCAGAAGCTCGTCTCCCGCGGCCGCCGGCTCGCGGCCGACGTGACCTTTCTCGTGTGGGAAGGCGACCCGGGCGAGGCGATCGTCGAAGCGTCCAATGCCGAGGGGGCGGATCTCATCGTCGTCGGCAGCCACGGACGCGGCGCTGTCGGACGCTTCCTCATCGGCAGCGTGTCGGACCACGTCGTCCGGCAGGCCGGCTGTCCGGTCATGGTCGTGCGGGGACTCGCGAAAGCGCAGGCGACGATCAGCCCGTAGCACATCGAACGCGGCCTCGAGGTGACGACGGTCCCGAGCCGTGGGCTCGCGCCGCATCGGGGGTCGCGCGGCGTTGCCCGTGCCCAGCCTGATTGCGCCCTACTTCGTGTACGCGCCGCCCGGATCGAGCTCCACGCGGATCAGCCGCAGCTCCTCTGCCGTGGGCGGGGGCGTCTCGGCGAGATCGTCGGAGATCCGCGGCTCCCACCCGATCGTGGCCCGGACCTGCTCGAGCGTGGCGCCAGGGTGCAAGGAATCCAGGCGCATCTCGCCGTCGTCCCCGAAGTGCCAGATCCCGAGGTCCGTTACGACGACCGATGGGCCGCGTCCGAGCCAGCCCTGCTCGCTTCGGATGCGGGCCGCGTTCTCCGCGCCGCCGAGGTTCCCGGCCGACGTCCGAAAATCGATCTTCTCGACGAACGAGCGGGCCGACTGGCGCATGATGATGAAGACCTGCCGCGCGTTGATCGCGATCTCGCACGCGCCACCCGACCCGGGCAGGCGCGTCTTCGGTGCGTCGTAGTCGCCGATGACCGTCGTGTTGATGTTCCCGAAGCGGTCCACCTGGGCGGCCCCGAGGAACCCGACATCGATGAGCCCGCCCTGCAGGTAGAAGGCGAACAACTCGAACATGCTGGTAACGGCCGTCGCGCCGGTGACGATCGTCGGGTCGCCGATGCTCAACGGCAGGCGCGCCGGACGGGCCCCGAAGACACCGGCTTCATAGACCAGCTCCAGGTCCGGCGCCACGGTCCGCTTGGCGAGGTTGACCGCGATGTTCGGGAGCCCGACGCCGACGAAACAGACGCGCTGGCCGGCGAGCTCACGGGCCGCGGCCACGATCATCATCTCGGACTGGCTGAACCCCTCGACCCTGACTTCAGGGGCGCTCGTCTTCTCGCTCATCGGTAGTCCCCGTAGTCCACGATCCCCGACGGGGCCGGTCCCGGCCGGAGGGAGGCCACGCGCTCCACGCCGAGCTTCTCCGTGTACTCCGCACGGCCGGCCACGTCGTGGACCCACTCGTCGCAGCCACGCCTGGGTCGCGGTCTCGTCGCGGGAGATCGGGTCCCAGTCGAGGTAGAACCGGTTGTCCCGGTCGTACGCGCCCTGGACGTAGCTCGGATGAGCGCCCGAACGGCTCCACGACCACGGCGTCCACGATCAGCCCTGGGATGATCGTCCGGTTCGGGTCGGCACGGATGACCGCCTCATCCACGACCTCCTCCACGACGACGATCAACCGGTCCGCGGCGAACGCCGCCTCCTTCTGGCAGCCGAGCAGGCCCCACACCTGCGTGTCGCCGGCGGCGGAGGCGCGCTGCGCATGAACGATCGTGACATCCGGCTTCAGCGGCGGGACCGCGTACACCTTGCCGTCGCCGTACGGCGACTCGATCTCGCGGATGAGCGGGTTCGCCTTCGGGAGATCCGTCTCGAAATAGCTCCGGAGCGGGAAGAACGGCAGGTTCGTCGCGCCGGCCGTGTAGCGCCCGACCATCCCGAAGTGGCTGTACTCCTCGAGCTCGAGCGCCGGCTTGCCGGACGCCGCGACGGGGCCGGCCTCCACCCGACGACGGATCGCGTTGAGGCCACCGACCCCGGGGTTGCCCAGCCACGAGAAGATGAGCTTGCGGGCGACCCCGCCGGCGACCATCTGGTCGTAGATGACGTCCGGGGTGAGCCTCGCAAGGGTCAGGTCGCGCTTGCCCTGCCGGATGATCTCGTGACCAGCGGCGAACGAGATGAGATGGGTGAAACCCTCGATCGCCACGGTGTCGCCGTCGCGGACCAGGTCGGCGATCGCGTCGCGCATCGTCGCGACCTTGGAGGTGCTCACGAGCTGATTATCGGGCACGCAGACGGTTGACACGCTGTCTACCATGCGCGTGTGTCGGCCCCGCCGACGAGGGACGTCGGGGCCTGGGGGTTTGGATCATCGGAGGAGGGATCACATGTCCACGATGTCGGGTGTCGGCGACCTTGGCCGGCAGGTTCGCATGCTGTTTCTGGTCGCGATGGCGCTGTTCCTGGTCACGATCGTCATCGGGATCCTGAACGGTGCCGACGCCATCGAGTTCGACCGCAACCAGCTGCTGACCCACGTCCATTCGGGAACGGTCGGCTGGATCAGCGTCGGGATCATCGCGGCCGCGATATGGCTGACCGGGGCCGCCGATCGACGCCTCGCGCTGGCCTTCGGGATCCTCGTCCCGGCCTACGTGCTCGCGTTCTATTCCGGCAACCTCCCGGCACGGGCGATCACCGGCGTCGGTCTCCTCCTGGCGATGGCATGGCTGTTCGCCTGGTCGTGGCAGCGCTTCATGGCCGATCGCTCGCTGCCGAAGCTTGCCGTGACCCTCGGCCTCACCTCGTTCTTCTACGGCGGCGTCATCGGCGTGCTGTTCCAGGTGCAGCTCGCGACCGGGGCCAGCCTCTTCCCCGAGGGCGCGGACATCGTCGGCGCGCACGCGGGGACGATGACCTTCGCCTACCTGATCCTCGTGGCGATGGGCCTGATCGAATGGCGGGTCAAGGGCACCACCGGCATGCCGATCGTCGGTCTCGTCCAGATCGTCGCCCTGTTCGCAGGAGGGGCGCTCCTGGCGATCACCTCGATCTTCGCGCCCGACCAGGTCCAGGCGATCGGAGGCATCTACCTGCTCGTCCAGCTGATCGCGGTCGTGCTCTTCGCGGTCCGGATCCTGCCGGCTTCGCTCCGGATCGGCTGGGGCGCCGATGGCCCGACCCGCTATCTCGGGGTCGCGTCGGCGTTCGTCGTCGTCGCGATGGCGCTGTTCATGTATCTCGTCTCGCAGTTCCTGGCGGACCCGAACGCGGACTTCGAGAAGTTCTTCCCGATCCTCGTGGCCAGCGACCATGCCGCGTTCATCGGGGTGATGACGAATACGTTGATGGCGATCGTGTTGCTGTTCGCGGCGGATCGGCGGGACGGCGCAGGACCCATCGCACAGATCGGTTTCTGGGCGATGAACGTGGGCCTGGTCGTCTTCCTCGTGGGCCTGGCGACCGAGTCGTCGCAGCTCAAGCAGGTCGGCGCGCCGGTGATGGGGATCGCGCTGATCGTCCTGCTGGCGATCGCCGCGATGCGCCTCCGCTCGACGGACCTGTCCGAGGCCGCTGCCTGACGCAGCAGCGCGTCAACGTGGCCGCGCGTGATCTCAGCCGGCGTCGGGACCCCCGGCGCCGGCCGCCACGGCGGCGACCGCTTCGTCGAACAGGCGCAGCGCCGTCACCATCTCCTGCTCGCTCACGGTGAGCGCCGGCGACATCCGGACGCTGGTCGGACCGCTGCCAAGCACGAGCAGGCCGCGCGTGAAGGCCTGCCACTGGACGGCCTCGGCGCGCTCGTGGCTGTCGAACTCGATCCCGATCATCAGGCCGCGCCCGCGCACGTCGCGCACGACGTCCGGATACCGGCCGGGCAGCGCGGCAAGCCCCTCCTGGGCCTGACGACCGCGCGCGGCGGCGTTCTCGATCAGCCCGCCCTCGAGCAACTGGATCGTGGCCAGCGCGGCGGCGCACGCCACCGGGTTCCCGCCATAGGTCGAGCCGTGGGCGCCCGGGCCCCAGTGTTCGAGTAGATCCGCCCGGGCGATCAGCGCGCCCAGCGGCATGCCCGATGCGATCCCCTTGGCCGAGAGCAGGATGTCGGGCTCGACGCCCCACTGATCGACCGCCCACATCGTGCCGGTCCGCCCGGCGCCGGTCTGGATCTCGTCGGCGATGAGCAGGATCCCGTGCTTGTCGCAGAGCGTCCGGAGGCCCTCGAGGAAGCCGTCCTCGGGCACGACATAGCCGCCCTCGCCCTGGATCGGCTCGACGATGATCGCGGCGATCTCGCTCGCGGGCATCAGCTTGTCGAACAGCACCTCGTCGAACCAGCGCAGCCCCTCGACGGTCCCGAACGGCGCGTGGTAGACGCCCGGAAGGAGGGGCCCGAAGCCGGCGTGGTACTTCGCCTTCGACGCCGTGAGGCTCACCGAGCCGTAAGTCCGCCCATGGAACGCGCCGAGGAACGCCACGATGTTCTGGCGGCCGGTCGCGTGGCGGGCCAGCTTGATCGCCGCCTCGACGACCTCCGTCCCGCTGTTGCCGAGGTAGGTGCGCGCGCGGCCGCCCTTGATCGGCGAGATCGTCGCCAGCTTCTCGCAGAGCTCCGCATAGATCGGCAGGTAGAAGTCCGAGGCGCTGAAGTGGATCAGCTCGGCCGCCTGCTCCTTGATCGCACCAACGATCGCCGGATGCGAGTGGCCCGTCGAGTTGACCGCGATCCCGGCAGCGAAGTCGAGGAACAGGTTGCCGTCGATGTCCTCGACCGTGAGACCGTCGCCGCGGACGGGGACGATCGGATAGGCACGCGGCAGACTGGGCGATGTCCATGTCTCGTCGTAAGCCACGTGGGCGCGCGCCTTGGGGCCCGGGATCTCGGTGATCAGGTCAGGGACGGGACGCGCATCGCGCGCAAAGTGGGTGGGACGCGCCTGATCGCGCGACGGAGCATCGGCCACGGGATACCTCGACGCATACGGTTTATGCAGGTTGGATAGTCGAGGAGTCTAGCAGAGGCCGTCCCGTTGGATCGGCCCTCTGCGCGAGCTGGGCTTCGCCTAGTCGACGACGGTGTGGCTCTGCTCCCGCAGGAATTGCGCGACGTAATACATCGAGAGGCCGGCCTTGCCGGTGGAGCCGCTCCCCTTCCAGCCGCCGAACGCCTGGATGCCCGGCCACGCCCCGGTCGTCGCGCCGGCGCGGCGGTTGACGTAGAGAACGCCCGCCTCGATCCGATCGAGGAACTGCTGGACCTCGGCCGGATCCTCGCTGTACACGCCGGCGGTCAGCCCGTACACGACGTCATTCGCGAGCGTGAGCGCCTCGTCCAGCGAATCCACGGCGTGGACCGCGGTGAGCGGCGCGAACAGCTCGTCACGGAACAGCCGATGATCGGCCGGCAGGTTCCCGACGACCGTCGGCTCCACGTAGTGGCCGCGGCCGAGGTGGCCGTCGGTCAGGCGCTCGCCGCCGGTGAAGACCGTCCCGTCGCGCCGGGCGTCGTCCACGGCACCTTGGTGGCGGTCCGCCGCACGCTCGTCGATGACCGGTCCCAGCCAGTTCTCGCGCAGGAGAGGATCGCCGATCGTGATCGCCTCGGTCTTCTCGACGAGGAGGCGGATCAGCTCGTCGTGGACGGGCCGTTCGACGTACACGCGGGAGTTCGCCGAGCACTTCTGGCCGCCGAAGCCGAACGCGCTGCGCATGATCCCCTCGGCAGCCTCTTCGAGATCGGCGTTCTTCGTCACGATCGCCGGGTTCTTGCCGCCCATCTCGACGATCGTGGGTCGCGGCCAATCCGTGGAGAACCCGCGGAAGATGCCCATCCCGACCTCGTACGAGCCGGTGAACACGATCCCGTCGATGCCCGTGTTGTCCTGGAGTTCCTGGCCGACGGTCTCGCCCGGGCCCATGACCATGTTGATGACGCCCGCGGGCACGCCGGCATCGATATAGGCCTCGATGAGCTTGACCGCCGAGAGCGGCGATGCGCTCGACGGTTTGAAGACGACGGTGTTGCCGGCCATCATCGCGGCCGACGTCGGACCCGCGGACAGGGCCAGCGGGAAGTTGAACGGGCTGATCACCGCAAATACGCCATGCGGCCGCAGGATCGAGCGCGTGTGCACGGTCTCGTCGCCGAGATTGCCCATCGCGTGATCGAACCCGTCGTTGTCCTCCATCGTCTGGGCGTAGTAGCGGATGAGGTCGGCCAATTCCTCGGTCTCGCCCAGCGCCTCGATCCGGTTCTTCCCGACCTCGATCGCCATGAGCGCGGAGTAGTGCATCAACCGCTCGCTGATCAGGTCGCCGGCGCGGCGCATGATCGCGAGGCGGTCGCGCCACGGTGTCGCGGCCCAAGCCGGCTGCGCGGCACGTGCCGCCGCGATCGCATCCTGGACGTCCTTCTGCGTGCCGCGGGCGAACGTGCCGAGAGAGATCGCACGATCGATGGGCGAGTGGACCTCGAAGGTCCCCGCCCCATCGCGCCACTTGCCGTCGACGAAGTTCCGGTGCGACCCGCCGAGCGCAGCCCGTGCCCCGACGAGCGCTTTTTCGTACTGCCGATGGAGATCCTCGTTGTCGGCGCGCAGCGTCGCGTAGGTGATCTTGATCCGAGGCGTCGATTCGGTGGTCATCTGGTCGGGCTCCTGTCGGGCGGATCGAAGCGCATCGGCGCCGCTCGGGCGCGAGTCAGGAGGCTAGTCTAGCGCGGCGACGACGTCGGCCAGCGAGTCGGCCACGCCGTCGGGGCGCCCTCCCCCGCGACGCTGCCGGGCACCCTTCTCGAGTTCCTTGCGGCCGTGCTTGCCGGACAGGACGAAGATGCCGCGCAGGCCGACGCGCTGGGCGCCGAACACATCGGTCCACAGGTCGTCGCCGACCATCGCGAGGTCATGTCGAGTCGCCCGGGAGCCGCCGTCGCTCTGTGCCGCCGCGGCCGCGACATCGGCCGCGGCGATGCGGAAGAACTCTGCGGCCGGCTTGCCGAGGATGCGCGCCCGGACGTCGGTCGAGAACTCGAGGCCCGCGACGAAGGCGCCCGAGTCGATCGTGGGACCGTCCGCCGTCAGCCACCAGCGATTCCGATGCATCCCGATGAGTTCGGCGCCGGCACGGATCAACCGGAAAGCATGGTTCATGTTGTCGTACGTCACTTCCTCGGGTGAGTCGCCGATGACGACCGCCGCGACGCGTGCATCCGGCGCGCCGGCCTCGGTGGCTGTGAGGAGCTGCTGGCCGGTCGAACTCGCTCTTGGCATCGTCCGAGGCGATCACGAAGAGCGCCTGGCCCGGATAGTGCTTCGCGGTAAAGGCGGCCGAGACGGACAGCGCCGACTGGAAGCGCTCGGCCGGGATCGCGACACCCACTTTCTCGCTCCAGCGGGCGAGGCGCGCCCGGCTCGACCATCGAGCTGTTGGTCACGATCCGGTAGGGCATCCCGCGTCGCTCGAGCTCGAGGATCGCCTCGCCGGCGCCCGGGATGAGCGCGCCCTTCAGGACGAAGACGCCGTCGATGTCGAGCAGGAGGGCACGCACACCGCTGAGCGCCGTGCGCAGGTCCGGATCGTTGGTCGGGCTCATGGGTCGAGCCTAGCGGACCAGCGTCGACGCCGGGCCGCGGGAGCGTGCACGACTGCACCGATCGGCGGGCGCCATGGGCCCCCGGCTCGGCTATCCTCGGCCCGATGCGGGGATCGGCCCCGCCCTGGGAGGACGCGATGGGACTGCTCGACGGCAAGAAGGCGCTGATCTTCGGCGTCGCCAACGACCACTCGATCGCGTGGGGCATCGCGCGGGCACTCCACGAGCAGGGCGCGGTGGTCGGTTTCTCATCGGTCGAGAGCCTCATCGAGCGGCGGGTGCGTCCGCTGGCCGACATCGATCGGCTCGACGTTCGTGGAGCCCTGCGACGTCCAGTCGGACGACGCAGATCGCGGCCGTGTTTCCAGACGCTGGCAGGCGAACACGAGCTCGATCGACATCCTCGTCCACGCCCTCGCGTTCGCGGAACGCGAGGACCTCGAGGGCGCCTTCGTCGAACACGTCCCGCGACGGGCTTCGCGCCTCGCCCTCGACGTCTCGGCCTACTCGCTCGTGGCGCTGGCCCGCGCGGCGCGCCCGCATGCTTCGGGCGCGGCTCGTCGATCCTGACGCTGACGCTACTACGGCGCCGAGAAGGTCGTCGCGAACTACAACGTCATGGGCGTGGCGAAGGCCGCGCTCGAGGCGTCGGTGCGCTACCTCGCGGCAGACCTGGGCCGGACGGCGTGCGCGTCAACGCGATCTCAGCCGGCCCGGTCCGGACCCTGGCCGCGGCCGGGATCGCCGGGTTCAAGAAGCTCTACGGGTCGTTCGCCGACACCGCGCCGCTGCGTGCCAACATCACGCCCGAGGACGTGGGCAAGGCCGCGGTGTACCTGGCCTCAGACCTCTCGAGCGCGGTGACCGGCGAGGTCCACTACGTGGACGGCGGCTTCAACGTCCTCGGGGTGCCGCTGGCGGACTGACACACGGCAGGATCACCAGGCTGGATCGCGGGTCGCGTTCCGCTACCAACCCTGGGTGCCCGGCTCGCCTTTGAACGGCCCGACGACCTTCGAGGTCACCCAGCCACCGTAGAAGCGACCCGGCTGTGGCGTCGCGCGCTCCTCGCCGACCCAAACCTCGTCGACGAGCGCCGGGTAGAACGCGAGGTGGCCGCGGATCGCCTCGTATCCGGGGAGCGGGTCCTCGTAGGACCAGGCGACGTTGTCGATGCGGCGCGTCCCGACGTAGGAGTGATAGTTGGCGGGCCCCTTCCACTCGCACACCGAGCGGTGCGGGCTGGACTCGAAGCGGTCGACTCGGACGTCCTCCGTCGGGAAGTAGTAGACCGGCGCGCCGGCGGTCTCGAGGACGCGCAGGCCGCGGTTCGTGTCCGCGATCGTCTCGCCGTCGACGACGACCCGGAGGCGCTCCGGTACCGGCTCCACGCGCGGTGGGCGCGGGTAGTCCCAGACCGACTCCTGGCCGGGTCCTGGCACGACGCGCTCGACGGGACCGGGCGACGTGCCGGCGGTGATGGTTGCTGTGGTTCGACTGGTCACGAGAGAGATCTCCTGGGAACGGCGCCCGGCGGATCCGTGCGCCTGGACCCAGTGTGCAGGCGAGCCGGCATCGTGTCAGTGAGGCGGCTCACGTCCTGCCGCCTGGCAACCGTGGAAGACCTCCAGCCCAGCGCGGCAGGGCGGGCCGCTACCATCGGGACGCACACGCGGAGGAGCTGACATGGATGACGGGCCGGTGGGTCGCGACGATGCCGCGATCACGGTGATCGGGCGCGAGGTCAGAGACGGCGCCACCGTCGAGGACGTCCGGTTCCCGGCGGGCGGGATCGATGTCGAGGCGTACCTCGTCCGCCCGGAGGGCAGCGCGCCGACACGACCGGGGATCCTCTGGTGGCACTGGCTCGACACCGAGGCGCCCGACGGGAACCGCACCGAGTTCCTCGACGAGGCCGTCCGCTGGGCGGCGGAGCGCGGCGTCGTCTCCATCCTGCCCCAGGGCACCTACCCGTGGCGCGTCCAGCCCTCCGGAGCGGAGGCGGACGCGGCCGAGGTGCGGGCCGAGGTCGTCCGCTTCCGGGCAGCTCTCGACGTCCTGACCGCGGACGGCGGCGCCGACCCCGACCGGATCGCCGTGGTGGGCCACGACTTCGGCGCGATGATCGCGATGCTCGCCCTGGCCGAGGACCCGCGCCCGCGGGGCCTCGTCTCGATCGCGGCGACGCCCCGGTGGGGGGATTGGATGCTCGCGTTCTGGCCGCTGCCGGACGACCGGATCGAGTACCTGCGCACGCTCCTCCCGCTCGACCCGATCGAGGCGATCGGCGCGATCGCGCCTCGGCCGATCCTGCTCCAGCACGGCGAGCGGGACTTCTACATCGCGCGGATGGCGGGGTTCGGGCTCCGGCGCGCGGCCGGCGAGGCGGCCGATCTTCGTTTCTATGACGCGGAGCACGACCTCAGGACCGAGGCGGCCCGCGGGGACCGGATGGCGTTCCTGGAAGGCCTCCTGGATCTCGCCTGACCCGGCGACGCGCTCACGCCCGGGTGGCCGACGTCGCTTCGCCGGACGCGACCTCCTCCGGTAGCCAGAACCAGCGCAGCGCATCGAAGTCGGGCCCGACGTCGAACGACGAGGCGGCGCCCGGCATCGGCACGGGCATGCGTCCGTCGGCCAGGGCCAGTCGGGCGCGCGCTTCGGCCAGGTAGTCGGCGAAGCGGCTCTCGGGCTCGGTCCGGCGCCGGTCCGGCGCGACCATCCGGCCGTCCTCGTAGCGAACATCCCCGAGGCTCATCACAGGATCGCCCGCCCCGGCCGCGTGATGCCACAGGCCGCTGGCGGGCTCGAACGTGTACTCGGGCAGCAGCCGCCAGCCGTCCGAGGCGACCAGGTCGACGGCGGCGAGGATGAACTCGAAGACCGCGTCCGAGATGAAGTAGTTGAAGTTCACCCGGATCCAGCCGGGCTTGATCCCCTCGCAGCCACGCGCGATCTCCCGCTCGAACTCGTGCGAACGTTCGATGTCGATCCCGAGCAGGCGATGACCGTACGGCCCCGCACACGAACAGCCGCCGCGCGACTGGATCCCGAACAGGTCGTTCAGGAGCGCGACCACGTAGTTGTGGTGCAGGTAGCGGCCCGCGTGACGGATGACGAACGACACGATCGACAGCCGCGGCAACTCGTGGCTGCCGAGGATCTCGATGTCGGGGTTGGCCTCCCAGTGCTGCAGCGCCCGCCGGATGAACGATTCCTCGCGCTCGCGGATCGCCGCGACCCCGACCGCCTCCTTCAGCTGAAAGACGAGGCCGGCGCGGATGCTCTCGACGATGGCCGGGGTGCCGCCCTCTTCGCGATGCTCGATATCGTCGAGATAGCGGTGGTCGGTCGGGTTGACGTAGGCCACGGTGCCACCACCGGGCACGCTCGGCACCCGGTTCCGGAACAGCTCGCGCCGCGCCACGAGAACGCCGGGCGTACCGGGACCGCCGATGAACTTGTGGGGCGAGATGAAGATCCCGTCCTTGTAGGCCAGGTCGTCATCGGGCTCGCCGATCCGCGGTGACATCTCGATGTCGACGTAGGGTGCCGCCGCCGCGACGTCCCAGAACGACAGCGCGCCGTATCGGTGGAGCAGCACCGAGATCGCGCGGACGTCGCTCATGATCCCGGTCACATTCGATGCGGCCGAGAAGCTGCCGATCTTCAGCGGCCGATTTGCGTGCGCCGCGAGGGCCGCGTCGAGAGCCGCAAGGTCGATCCGGCCGTCGGGGTCCTCGGGGATCGTCACGAGGTCGGAGATCGATTCGCGCCAGGGCAGCTCGTTCGAGTGGTGCTCGTACGGCCCGATGAACACGACCGGACGATCGGCCACGGGGATCCGGTCGCGCAGTGCATAGCGATCGTCGAGGTCGGCCGGGAGGCGGATGTTCAGGCAGTCGATGAGCTTCGCGATCGCCCCCGTGGATCCGGAACCGGCGAAGATCACGGCGTGGTCGTCCTGCGTCGCGCCGACCGCGTCGCGGATGATCCGGCGGGCGTCCTCGCGGAAGCGGGTCGTCTGGCGCCCGGTGCCGGACGACTCCGTGTGGGTGTTCGCGTAGAGCGGGAGGACCGTCGAGCGGATGAAGTCCTCGATGAACGTGAGCGAGCGCCCCGAAGCCGTGTAGTCCGCGTACGTGACGCGGCGCAGGCCGTAGGGACCAACCACGGCTTCGTCGTCACCGATGACGGAGGCGCGGATCGTGTCGATCAGGGTCGGGGCACCCGGATGGGGCGCGGGGGTCGGCGGAGCCGAGTTGCCGGGCATGTGGGGCATCGTACGCTCCACGAAGGAGGTGGGGCGCGGTGGGCGGTCCTAGTCCGACTCGCCCTCCGCGATCTGAGCAAGGCGCTCGGCGTCGCGGATCGTCACCGAGTGCTTCTCGTGGTCGAGCAGGCCACGGCGGCGGAAGTCGGCGATCGTGTGAGCGAGCGTCTCCCGGGTGGTCCCGATGAGCTCAGCGAGTTCCTGCTGGGTCAGGCGCGCCTCGATCACGGTCCCCTCCCCCGTCGTCACGCCGAAGCGGGCCGCCAGGTCCATCAGCCGGCGAGCCAGCCGCTGGCCGACCCGCGCGTAGGCCATCGCCTCGAGCTCCCGCTCGGCGTCGCCGAGGCGGCGCGACAGGTGGGTAATCACGTTCACGCCGATGATCGGGAACCGCTCGACGAGACGACGCAGCTCGTCCGGACTGATGGTGCAGATCACGGCCTCGTCCACGGCTTCGGCGTAGGCGTCGGGCAGGCGTTCCTGGCCCAGGAGGGCCATGTCGCCGAGGATCGTGCCCTTCTCGTAGATGTCCAGGGTCAGCTGCTTCCCGTCGGGCGTGACCCGGTAGACGCGGACGCGGCCCTTCTTGAGGATGTGGATCCGGTCCGGCGGGTCGTCGGGGGACGCGATCCGCTGGCCGCGCACGCACTGGGTCATCGTCGTGGCGTGGCCGATCGCCTCGATGTCGGCCTCGGACAGGCCCTGGAACAGGTCCAGCTCACGGAGGAGACCGAGCTTCTCCGCGAGAGGGCGCCGTGGTGGTGCGGTCATCTCGCTGGATCTACGCCGACGGCGCGCGAAGGCGGACGAGCCGACCGGTCGCGAACGGCGCGCCCACATCGATCCCCAGCCGCGCATAGAGCGCCGCCGGCAACCCGATGTCGGCAACGGAGAGATCGCCGACGTGCCCCGCGGCCTCGTGGCTCAGCAGCCCGATCTTCGGCAAGGCCAGCGTCATCGTGGCCGTCGCGCGCACGGCGACACCGGCCGCTTCACCCGTGTCCGCGTCGACACCGGTGGGCAGATCCAGGCTGAGGACCGGCCGACCGGAACCTTCGATCGCGTCGACGATCCGAGCGATCTCATCGCGCGGTGCGGCCGAGCCGTTGTAGCCGAGGAGCGCGTCGATCACGAGGTCTGCGTTTGCGAGGACACCGGCCAGCTCCGCGTCGCCCAGGTCGAAGGTCGCCACGCAGCAGCTGACCTGCATGGCCAGCAGGGTCGCGAGCTGGTGCCGCCCGGCCTCCGAGAGCCGGAGCGCCGGCCGGGCGAGGACGCTTCGGACGATCGCGCCTCGGTTCGCCAGGTGGCGCGCCGCGGCGAGACCGCCTCCACCGTTGTTGCCGGGGCCCACCGCCACGACGATGCGGCGGCCGGCCAGATCCCCTCCGAGCAGGTCTCGCGCGGCCTCGGCAAGGTGCGAGCCGGCCTGTTCCATCATCTGGAGCAGGTCGATCCCGAACTCCTCGACCGCCAGGCGATCCACCTCGGACATCTGGGCCACCGAGACCGCTGGCACGAGGAGCCCGTCCGGCGTGCGTGCGGCGATGGCGCCCTGCGCGGGCATGGCCTTCACTGATGCGGCTTGAGTCGTCGTCGGCATCATGCCGGAAGCCGCTCGCCTGCCTCGATCCGGACCGGAAGCCGGTTCTCGGCCGGCGGGAGCGGACACGAATACAACTCGTTGTAGGCGCAGTACGGGTGGTAGGCGAGATTGAAGTCGAGGGTCACCGAGCCGTCGTCGTCGACCTCGAGGTCGAGATAGCGGGCGGCACCGTACGTCTCGCTGCCGCTCGTGGCGTCCTGGAACGGCACGAACAGCGATCGTTCGGGTGAACCGGCGAACCGATAGGCATGCAGGCGCAGCGACTGACCGTCGAACTCGAACGGGAGCGTGGCCGTGCGAAACGCCGTCCGCACGCGACCGTCCGATGTCGTCATCTCGAACTCGAGCGGGTCGCTGCCCTCGCACGGGAGCGGCTTCTCGATCTCGAACGCGTACTCGGGATCGGGGTCGAAGTAGCTCAGCCCGGTGAACGGCGGTTCCGGCAGGCTGGCGTCCGCATCGGGACCCAGGTCGTGACCGCCGTGATCGTGACCGCCGTGATCGTGGTCATGCGTGTGAGCCTGCGCACGGACGCTGGGGATCGGGCTGTTGGGACTGGTCGCGAAGAATTGATCTTTCGCGGCCCGACCATCGAGGATCGCACCGACGTAGTCGAACTCGTCGTGATCGTGATCGTGGCGGCCGTCGGCGTCGTCGTGCGAGTGGGCATTCATCCGTCGAGGCTAGCACCGAGGTCCAGCGCCGCCGTGACCTGCATCACGGGCGCGAGCTCGCGCACGTGCGACGGGTCTGCCGCGCCCGCGACACACCCGCGCTGAGGGGGCTCACCCGTCCCGGGCGACCACCGAGAACGACAACGGGATCCGCCCTGCCTCACCCGGCGCCGCATCGCCGTGGCCGCTCCACCAGTCGCGCGGGTACTCGTCGACGCGCTCGAGGCGCAGCCCGGCGCCCACGATCGCCGTGAGGATCTCGCCGAGCGTCCACGACCGGGCAAACTTCCAGCTCTGGTCGGCCTCGTCGATCGACAAGTGGTCGATGTACTCGGGCGCCCAGCCCTTCGAGGCCTCCGGTCCGCCGAAGTAGTCGTAGTCCGTGGCGATCCAGTGACCGTCCTCGCCCACGTCGAACAGCCACTCGGCCGGGTGACCTTCGAAGAGGACGAGCCGGCCGTCGGGTGCAAGGAGCCGGGCGAGGACCGCCGCCCAGGCGTCGAGATCCTGGAGCCAGATGAGCGAGCCGCGGCCGGTGTAGAGGAGATCGGCGGTCCCGTCGAGGTCGTGCGGTGTGTCAAGGACGTCGGCCTCGATCCAGCGCGCGGCCTCGCCCGCGCCCACCGCCTCGGTCAGCCGCCGAGCGATCTCCAGCATCCGCGGACTGTAATCCACGCCGACGACCTCATCGGCACCGAGGTTCCAGAGCGAGAGGGTGTCGCGGCCACCCGCGCACTGGAGGTGGATCGCGCGGCGGCAGCGACCGTGGAGGTCGCCGATGAGGGCCTCCTCCTCGGGGAACAGGTTCGAGCCGCCCCCGCGAATCAGCTCGATCGCCTCGGGAAGCCAGCGTTCGTAGCGTTCCGCGGCCTCGTCCCACGCGGCGCGGGTGGCGCGGTGCATGGCCCGCGGGTCGGCGCGCTCCTCGGGCGTGGCCGGCCGAACCGTCTCGCCGGGATCAGGCGTCGGACGAACCCGAAGCCGCCGCGACGGCATCGCCGGCGTCGTCAGACGTGGTCGTCGCTCGCTCGGTCGCACTCCCACGAGCCATGACTTGATCGAGGCGCTCGATGAACGGGGCCGCCCGAAGGTCGACGAAGACCTCGCGCGCGGCCGCGCAGGCTTCCTGCACGTCGGTGTCCGCTGGGTCGAGAACATGGGCCATGTCCATCGCGGTCAGCGCTCCGTCCCACGGCTGACCAAGCTCATTCCAGCGGCGGATCGCGTCCCGGTAGAGCTCGTGAGCCACGCGTGTCTGCCCCTCGAGAGAGGCGATGGCGGCTCTCAGGGTCGCTCGCCGCGTCTCGACGATCGCGCCGTGGAACCCGGTTGCATCGATCGCCGCGAGATCCTCGCGGATCGCCGCGACGTCCCGCTCCCAGATCGCAGAGCGCGCTGCCTGATAGGTTCCCGGGGCGATGTAGACCGCGGCAAGGGCCCCGAGCCGAAGCCACTCGGTCCGCGCCCGCCGCACGTCGCCATCGGCCCAGGCAACATGGCCCTGGGCATCGGCAACCATGCTCTGCTGGCCGGCATCGGGGTCGTCCGCGTGCAACTCGATCATCTCGCGCACAAGGTCGACCACGGGCTCGCCGCGGCAGGCCAGGATGATGATGTAGTTCGAGAGCAGCGCCACGCGGTCCCGTGGCTCCAGATCGCCGCTCAGGGCATCTTGGTACGCCTCCACGCCTTCGTCCCACTTGCCTGAGAGGAAGGAGGTGAAACCGAGGTTGTTCACGAAGGCAAGGACCATGAACCGCTGGCCCAGGCGACGAGCCAGGGCCAGCCCGTCCTTGTAGACCTGCAGCGCTCCGCGGGCATCGACTTCGCCGAGGTGGAAGCCTCGCGAGATGAGGGCGCGAAGGACCATCGAATCCCAGCCGATCGCCTGGGCGAGTTCTTCACCGGCTCGAAGGACGCCGATCGACTCGCGAAGGCGACCGAGACTGCCAAGCGCTCGACCCTTGGTCACGAGCGCTTCCGCGAGGATCTTCGGAAGATTGGCATGTTCCGCGGCTTCGAGGACCCGGTCCGAGACCTCGATCGCCCGTCGGTGCTCCTCCGTCTGGCTGAGCACGGCGGCGAGCTGACCCTCGAGCGCAAGGAACCCCGGATCGGGATGAAGATCTGCGAACTCCCCGGACGCGGAGGTCAGAAGCGCGAGCCCCTCGTCGGTGCGGCGTGCCTCGAGGAGGACGCGTCCGAGCGCCGCGATCGAGCCGGCCATCGCGCTCCTGTTTCCGACTTCCCGACGCAAGGCAACGGCGCGTTCGAGCAGCTCGGCCGCAAGATCGTGCTGGGCGGCGATCGAGGCCGAATCGGCTGCACGCTCGAGGAGCTCGGCCTCGTCGACCGGCTCGGTCGTGACCTCCACGGCCTGGCGCAGGAAGGACACGGCCTGGTCGTGGGCACCCAGGGCGATCGCCCGCTCAGCCGCTGCCTTGAGCGCGATCCGGGCCTGGCCGGCGAGCGCGTCGGCTTCGGCCCCCGGGGGCGCGTTCTCGCGCGCGGCGAGATAGTGCGTCGCGAGGGCGCCAGCCATCTCCTCGCTCCCGAGAGCCTCGAAGAACCGGGCCGCCGCGAGATGGCGCACCTTGCGATCCTTCTTCGCGAGGATGTTGTAGGCCACCTCGCGGATGAGCGCCTGTACGAACGCGTACTGGCCGTGTTCAGGTGAGCGCGGGTCGACCTCGTGCACGAGCAGCTCGCGCCGGACGAGATCGCGCAGGCGCGGCTCGAGCTCGGCCTCGGTGACGCCGGCCACGGCCGCCAGACCTGCCGGGCTGAAGCTCTGGCCGAGGACCGCGGCATCGGTGATCAACGCACGATCCTCGGGTCCCAGGCTATCGAGGCGCGACGCGATGAGCGCGGTCAAGGTCTCGGGTACGGCCAGGTCGGTCAGGTCGCCGGCGGGAACGTAGCGCTCACCCTCGAGGGTGAGCTTGCCCTCTGCGAGGAGCATCCGGACGGTCTCGACGGCGTAGAGCGGGACGCCGTCGGCCCGACCCACGATCGACGCGATCGCCCGCTCCGGTAACCCCGGAACCAGGCCGCCCAGGAGCGCGCGCATCGCTGCCTCCGACAGCGGCTCCAGGTAGAGCGAGCTGAAGTTGCGCTTCCCGGCTCCCCAGTCGGAGCGCTTCTCGAGGAGCTCCGGACGCGCCAGGGTCACGACGTAGATCGGGCTCGATCGGCTCCACTCGAGGAGGTGGTCGATGAAGTCGAGTGTCCCGCTGTCAGCCCAATGGAGGTCTTCGAAGACGAGGGCCACCGTGCCCGTGCCGGCCATCCTCTCGAAGAACGTCCGCCAAGCCCCGAACAGCTGCGCCGATCCGGTGCCGCTGCCACCGGCGTCGACTCCGAGCAGCGTCAGGAGGGCCGGCTCGATCCAGCGCCGTTCGTCCTCATCGGGGACGTGGGTGGCGATGGTCTCCGCGATCTTCGCCCGGGTCGTCGCCTCGTCATCGGTCTCGACGAGCCCGGCCCGCCGCCGCACCATCTCCCCGAGCGCCCAGAAGGTGATCCCCTCGCCGTATGCAGGGGATCGGCCGACGTGCCACCAGACCCGTTCGAGGACGCCGTCCGCGTACTTCGAGAACTCCCAGGACAGGCGGCTCTTGCCGATCCCGGCCGGCCCGATCACCGAAACGAGTCGCGCCTTGCCCTCCCGTCCGGTGGCGTGGAACAACTCCTTGAGGAGCCGCAGCTCGTCGTCGCGGCCCACGAACGGGGCCTCGAGGGTCTCGGAGCGGTTGCGTCCGCCGACCTCGGCGACGACGCGCAGGGCGCGCCAGGCCGGGACCGGGGCGCTCTTGCCCTTCAGCGCCTGCTCGCCGGCCTCCTCGAACGCGATCGCGCCCGACGCGGCGCGCATCGTCGGCTCGCCGACGAGGACGGTGCCCGGGGCCGCCGCCGACTGGAGCCGGCTCGCGGTGTTGACGAGGTCGCCGGCGACCATGCCCTGGTTGGTGGCCCGGAGCGTGACCGCAGCCTCGCCGGTCAGGACCCCGGCGCGGGCCTGGATGTCGGGGCCGAGCGCCTTCACCGCGTCGACGAGCTCGAGGGCCGCCCGGACACTGCGTTCGGCGTCGCTCTCGGTGGCGACCGGCGCCCCCCACACGGCCATGACCGCGTCGCCGATGAACTTCTCGACGACGCCGCCGTATCGTTCGATCACCTCGCGTGCGATGTCGAAGTAGCGCGTCAGCATCTCGCGGGTGTCTTCCGCGTCGCGCTCCTCGGCGAATGGGGTGAACCCGACGAGATCGGCGAACAGGATGGAGACGAGCCGACGTTCGGCCACCGGCGCATCGGCGGAGGTCGACGGAGTCGCGCCGCTCGGTGAAGGCGATGCGACCCGGGCTGCGGCGGACCCGGCGGTGGGCGCGGCACCCGGCACGGCGCCGGCTCCGAGCGGCGTCGCGCACTCGCCGCAGAACTTCTCGCTGGGCTCGTTCGCGGCCCCGCACTTCGGACAGGCCACCGACAGTGGCGCGGCGCACTCGGAGCAGAACTTCCGCCCCGTCCGGTTCTCGGTCCCGCACGCGCCACAGATCATGGTTCAGTCTCGCACGGACGAAGCCGGCGCAATCCGGCCAGATAGTTCCAGCAGATCACGCCGTCACTGGGCCTCGGCCGACGTCGCGACGGACCGCCCGTCCGCGACGGCATCTCGCTCGGAGGTCCCGGCCTTCGCGGCGCCCTGCGACGCCATCGCCTCGTCGAGCTTCGAGAGAGCGGGCACCGCCCGCACGCGCTCGAGGACGGCTCGTGCCTCCTCGGCGGGCGGGCGCAGCTCGGCTTCGTCCGGGCCGAGCGCGACGAGCGCGTCGATCACGAAGAGCGCGAACTCGTGGTCGACGGCACCATCGCGTGAGCGTTGGAAGACTTCTCGGTAGCCTGCGAGCGCCTCGCCGCGGCGCCCCTCGAGGGCATCGAGACCGGCGTGGGCGGCGATCCGCATCGAACGGGCGTCGGTCGGGACCTCGGGATCCTCGTCGAGCTTTCGGACCAGGTCGCGCAAGCGCTTGACGTCACCTGCCCAGAGCGCGGCGCGCGCGGCAAGGCCCAGCGGGTAGATCAGGCCGGGGATCGCGGCCTGCTCGTACAGGACCGCCGCGGCCGCAGGCTCGCCGGCGAGCAGCTTCGACTCGGCCTCGATCCAGTGCTGGATCCCGTGAAGGAACGGGTCGGTCATGTCGCGGATGAGCCCCGCCCGGCGCTCCGCCCGCTCGAGGAACGGCTCGCCCCGGTTGATCTGGAAAAGCGTCAGATTCCCCAGGATCCGTGCCTCCTCGACGGGGCCGCGCGCATCCTCCAACGCCTCCTCGAGTTCGGCGATCATCTCGTCCCAGCCTCGACCCTCGAGGCTGACGTACCAGGCAACGAAGGCGAGGGCCCAGTTGGCGAACGGACGCTGGCCGGTGCGGCGGGCCAGTGCCAGCGCGGCCGCGCTCGCCGCGTGCGCTCGCGGGTAGTCCTCCGCGGAGATCACCGACGCCATGTTCGCCGTCGCCCGCAGCTCGGCGAGGAGGAACCCTCCGGCCCGTGCCAGATCGACCGCGGCCTGCATCAGGGCGATCAATTCGTGGCGGCGGCCCATCGAACCCAGGGCGCCTGCCTTGTTCTGGAGGGCCTCGGCCGTGATCCCGTCGAGCTCCAGGCGCTCGGAGAGCGAGAGCGCGGCGTCGGCCGTCGCGTACGCCTCGTCCATCTGGTCGTTGCGCATGTACGCGCGTGACAACGTCGAGAGCAGCATCGCCCGCGGCTCGCCCTGCTCCGCATCCGGGAGCGTGTCGCGGGCTGCCTCGAGCACGACGACCGCTTCACGCATCTGCCCGGAATCGATGTGCAGGACCCCGAGGACCGACTCGGCCTGGCCCGCCGCGAGGAGGTCGCCCTGCTCGCGGGCCTTGCCGGCCGCCTCCCGCGCGTGCACGATGCCGCGATCGGCGAGTCCGGCCGCGTTCGCGGAGCGCGCGGCGCGGATCAGGAGTCCGACGCGGTCCGCGTCGTCGGCCGTCACGGCCAGCGCCTGCTCGAGCTGCTGGAGCGATTGTTCGTGGGCTCCGAGCGATGCCGAACGTTCGGACGCTGCCGTGAGCGCAAGGCGTGCCTGGATCGCGACGGCATCGGCCTCGGCGCCCGCCTCGGATGCCGCGTGGGCAGCCAGGTAGTGCGTCGCGAGCGCGCCGGCCAGCTCTTCGTCGCCCAGCGACTCGAAGTGGCGTGCTGCGGCGAGGTGCCGGGCGCGCCGGTCGCGACGGGCGAGGGTCCCGTACGCAACCTCCCGGATCAGCGACTGGACGAACCGGTACTGCCCCCGCTCCGGGGAGCGCGGGTCCATCTCGACCTCGAACATCTCCCGCCGCACGAGGCCACGCAATCGTGTCTCGAGATCGCCGGCCGATCCCCCGGCGATCGCGGCCAGGCCGGCCGGACTGAAGCTGTGTCCCAGGACCGACGCGTCCTGGACGAGCGACCGATCGTTCGCCTCGAGGCCGTCGAGGCGGGACGCGATGAGCGAACGGAGCGTGTCCGGGACGGCGATCTTGTCGAGGTCGCCGACGGGTCGGTAGGCACCCTCGACCCGCTCGAGGCGCCCTTCGGCCAGCAGCGCCCGGACCGTCTCGACCGCATACAGCGGCATCCCCTCGGCGCGCCCGACGATCGCCGCGACAGCCGCCTCCGGCAGTCCGGGCACGAAGCCGGTGAGCAGCTCGCGCATCGCTTCGGGCGGGAGCGGTTCGAGCGCCAGCGACGTCGAGTTGCGGGTCTGGGACCCCCAGTCGGCGCGGCGATCGAAGAGCTCGGGCCGGGTCAGGGTGATCACGAGCAGCGGTACGCCCTTCGACCACTCGACGACATGATCGATGAAGTCAAGGAGTCCGGAGTCCGCCCACTGGAGGTCCTCGAAGAGGAGCACGGTCGTCCCCTTCTCCGCGATCCGCTCGAAGAACAGGCGCCACGCAGCGAACAGGGCATCGCGCCCTCCGGCCGGGGCCGGCTCGAGACCCAGCAGCGTGAGGAGGGCCGGTTCGATGAAGCGCCGGTCGGCCTCGTCGGCGACGTACTCGGCGACGGTCTCGGCGATCCGCTGGCGGGTCGTCGCGTCGTCGTCGTCCTCGGCGAGCTTCGCCCGTCGCCGAACCATCTCGCCGAGCGCCCAGAACGTGATCCCGTCGCCGTAGCTCGGCGAGCGGCCGCGATGCCAGTAGATGTTCTCGAGGATCCCGTCGATGTACTTCTCGAGCTCCCAGGCGAGCCGGCTCTTGCCGATGCCGCCGGGCCCGGAGATCGTCGCGAGACGCGTTCGCCGATCCCGGCCGGTCGCCTCGATGAGGTCCTTGAGGGCCCGGAGCTCCTCGTCGCGGCCGACGAACGGCGGCTCCGGCAGGTCCGAGCGGCCCTGGCCCCCTCGCTGCGCCGTGACCCGCAGCGCGCGCCAGGCGGCGACCGGGGCGGCCTTGCCCTTGAGGTCGTGCTCCCCGACCGCCTCGAACGCGATCGCCGACGACGCGGCGTTCATCGTCGCCTCGCCCACGAGGACGGTCCCCGGCGCCGCCGCGGCCTGGAGGCGTGCCGCCGTGTTGACGACGTCGCCGACCACCATCCCTTCGCCGGTCGCCCCGATGTTCACCGCGGTCTCGCCGGTCAGGACCCCGGCCCGCGCCTGGAGCCCGGGATCGAGCGCGACGACCGCCGGGATGAGGTCGAGCGCAGCGCGAACGGCTCGCTCGGCATCGTCCTCGCGAGCGACGGGCGTGCCCCAGACCGCCATGACCGCGTCGCCGATGAACTTCTCGACGGTCCCGCCGTACCGCCCGATCACGGTCCGCGCCGTCTCCGCGAACCGGCTCAGCAGTTCGCGCGCGTCCTCGGCATCCCGGCCCTCTGCGAGCGTGGTGTAGCCGACGAGATCGGCGAACAGGACGCTGACCAGGCGGCGCTCGGCGATCGGCTGCGCGGCGTCGGCCCCGGTCCGATCGCGAGGATCGGCCCCGGCGTCGCTACCCGCGGGCGCGCCCGCACCACCCGTCAGCGACGTCCCGCAGGTGCCGCAGAACTTCTCGCCGGGCTCGGACGGCGTCCCGCAGCTCGGGCAGGCCGCGGCGAGGCGCGTCCCGCATTCGACGCAGAATGCGCGACCCGGCTTGTTCTCGGTTCCGCAGGCTGAACAGAGCATCGGAATGGGAGCCTCCGTCTGGACGAACCCTCAGCTTAGCGGACCGTCGCTCACGCGCAACGAAGACCGAGGTCCGGCAGGCACCCGGAGCCTCGAAGTCGTATGATCGGGATGGTCAACCGACCGACTGGTCGGTCGGTTCCGATGTTGCGGCCGTCAGGCCGCCCGACGAGGCGGAGCGCGATGCCGACGCGCAAGAAGCAACCAGCTCCCGAACCGGATCGGACGCGGCGCGAGGCGATCCTCGACGGCGCCTTCAATGCGTTCTCGCGGCGCGGCTATCGCGACACCGTCGTGGACGACATCGCCGCCTCGGCCAGCACGTCAAAGGGCGGGATCTACTTCCACTTTCCGACGAAGGAAGCGATCTTCCGCGAGCTGATGCGGACGACGGCCGACAAGCTCGTGGCGAAGGTCGAGAAGGCCGTCGCGGCAGAATCCGATCCCATCGCGCGGGCAGAGATCGCGATCCGAACGGTCCTTGCCACGTTCTCCGGTCATCGGACCACCGCCCGGCTGCTGTTCCTGGACGCGATCGGGGCCGGACGGGCCTTCCAGGCCGAGACGAACGCGCTGCACGCCCGCTTCGCCGCCCTCATCCAGGGTTACCTGGACGAGGCGGTCGCGGCCGGGATCGTGCCGCCGCTCGACACCCGGGTCGCGAGCATCGCCTGGTTCGGCGCGCTGAACGAGGTCGTGGCACGCTGGCTCCTGGCCGAGAAGCCGGCCCGCCTCGAGGACGCCTACCCCACCCTGCGCGCGGTGTTGCTGCGCAGCGTCGGCGTGCCGGAGGGGCGGATCGCGGCGATCCCACCGGGCACCGGGGCGGGCCAGTTCCCGGACGCGACTTCGTGAACGCGCTGGGGGCGCCCGCGACGCAGGCCGGGCTGGATCCCCGCGCAGTCGGGCCGCACCTCGGGGAGGCGCTTCGGTCGCTCCTGGTGGGCGTCGATGCGGGGAAGGCCGCGGATCCGCCACTCGTCGCCGCAACGGTCCCGACCGGCGCCATCGATCCGATCGCGCTCTATTCGGCGGCCATCGAGGCCGGCGAAGAGGCCTCGCTCCTGACCCGGCCGGCGGACCGGATCTCCTTCGTCGGCGTCGGGCGGGCGTGGTCGGTCGGGCCGGAGGGACCGGATCGCTTCCGTGTCGCCGAGGCCGCCTGGCAGGCGTTGCTCGCCGGTGGGCGCCTGAGCGTCGCGTCGATGGGCCGTCCCTCCGCGGAGGGCACGACCACCGACGGGGCGGGAGGGCCGGTGCTCCTTGGCGGCCTCGGGTTCACCGGTCGAACGCCGGATGCCGACGACCAATGGGGTCCGTTCGGGCCGTCGTCGCTCGTGCTTCCCGCGCTGCTCGTCGCTGCGACGCCGGACGGCACATGGCTCACGGGATCGCTCGTTTCGCCGGTGGAAGACGGCGCCGGCGATCGCCTGGAGGGCGCCTTCGAGCGACTGGCGGCGCGGGCCCGTGACCTGACCCCGAACGTGGGTGGGATCACCGCCCGTCCCGTCAGCGCGCCGCTGCGGATCGTCCACGAGCAGCCGGACGCCGACGGTTGGGACCACCTCGTCGGCCTGTTCGCCGGCGCGGTCGGACGCGGACGGCTGGACAAGGTCGTCCTGGCCCGGCGGGTGGACATCACCTCTCCGCTCGAATTCGATGTCCCGAACGCGCTGCGCCGGCTGGCCATGAGCGCACCCGAGTCGACGATCTACGCCTTCCGGCGCGGCGGCCGAACGTTCCTCGGCGCTACCCCCGAACGCCTCGTCCGGACCGAGGGCCGGCGGTTCTGGTCCGCCGCCATCGCGGGCACGGCCGCGCGCGGCGAGGACGCCGCCGCCGACGCCGCGCTCGCGGCCGAGGTGCTTGCCTCGGAGAAGGAGCGCGAGGAACACGGCGTGGTCGTCGCGACGCTGCGCGAACAGCTGACCCCGATCACCAGCGAGCTGCGGATCTCGGACACGCCGCGGGTCCTGACGCTGCGCCACGTGCAGCACCTCGTGAGCGACGTCGAGGGGACGCTCCTCGAGCGCGTCGGGCTGCTCCAGCTCGCCGAGCGGCTCCATCCCACGCCGGCGGTGGGTGGCGAGCCGCGGGATCTCGCGCTGGCACTCATCGACGAACACGAGGGCTTCGACCGCGGCTGGTACGCGGGACCGATCGGCTGGCTCGGCGCCGACGGCGACGGGGAGCTGTCGGTCGCGCTCCGGTGCGGGATCGTCGAGCGGACGAGGGCGACCCTCTTCGCCGGGTGCGGCATCGTGGCCGATTCCGACCCGGGCCGCGAGTGGGACGAGTCCACGATCAAGCTGCGCGCGGTCGCGTCCGCGCTCGGCCGCCCGGAGGAGGGCCTGTGAGCGGCGACGGCCGCCAGGCCGCCGGTCGCCACGTCGCCGAGGGCCTGCGCGCCTTCGTCGACGAGCTGGCACGGAGCGGGGTGACCGACGCGGTCGCCTGCCCCGGCTCGCGATCGACCCCCCTCGTCCTCGCGCTGCGCGCGCACCCGGGGATCCGACTCCGCGTCCTGCTCGACGAACGATCCGCGGGCTTCTTCGCGCTCGGCATGGCCCGCACGAGCGGACGAGCCGTCGTGCTCCTCGCGACGTCGGGCACGGCAGTCGTGAACTTCATGCCCGCGGTCGTCGAGGCGTCGCTGGTCCGGGCGCCGCTCGTCGTCCTCACCGCGGACCGTCCCGTCGAGCTGCGTGACGTCGGGGCGCCGCAGACGATCGACCAGGTCCACCTGTACGGACGCCATGCGAAGTGGTCCAGCGAGCTGCCGCTGATGGACGGCGCGCCCGAGACGATGGCGCATCTGCGCGCCGTCGCGGGACGCGCGGTCGCCACGGCGATCGCCGGGCCGGCCGGTCCGGTCCACCTCAACGCCCCATTCCGCGAGCCGCTCGTCCCGGACGGCGACCTGGCCCCGCGTGATGAGCCCTCCGGTGGCACCACGACGCCGAGCCCGTTCGCCGATGTCGTCCGTGGGGCGCGACGACTTGACGACGACGTTCTCGACGTCCTCGCCGAGCGCATCTCCGCCCACGCCCACGGCCTGATCGTCGCCGGCCCCTCGCACGACCCCGGACTCCCGGACGGGCTCGGCCGCCTCGCCGCCGCGACGGGCTTTCCGATCATCGCCGACCCGCTCTCCGGGCTCCGCGCCGGCACCCACGATCGCGCTGACATCATCGTGCGCGGGGACCAGCTCGTGCGACCAGGGCCGTGGATCGACGCCCACCGCCCGACCCTCGTGATCAGGTTCGGCGCGATGCCCACGTCGAAACCGATCGCCGAGCTCATGCGGAAGGTGCGCCCGGAGCTGCTCGTCGTCGACGGCGACGCGGGATGGCGCGAGCCCGTGGGCATACCCGTCACGCATGTCCATGCCGACGGTGTCGCGACCGCCGGGGCGCTCGTCGCACGACGGGACCGCTCCCCTGCGCGCGACGCTGGGTGGCTCGACGCGTGGCGAACGGCCGATGCGATCGCCGGCGAGGTCATGGACCGCTGGCTCACGGCGCTCGACGAGCCGTTCGAGGGCGCCCCGTTCCCGGCGCTCGCGGCCGCCCTGCCGGACGGGAGCGCGCTGTGGGCCGGCAACTCGATGCCGGTCCGCGATCTCGACGGCTGGTTCCCATCGACGGACCGGCGGATCGCGCTGCACTCGAACCGCGGCGCCAACGGGATCGACGGCGTCATCTCGACGGCGCTGGGCTCGGCGGCGGTCGCGAGCGGCCCGGTCGCGCTCGTCGTGGGCGATCTCTCGTTCCTGCACGACCTCAACGCGTTCGTGGCGGCGCGCCTGCATCACCTGTCACTGACGATCGTCCTCGTCAACAACGACGGCGGCGGCATCTTCTCGTTCCTCCCCCAGGCCGCGACCGATGCGCCGGGCGTCGGGCTGCCGGCCGGCTACGAGGAGCTGTTCGGGACACCTCACGCCATCGAACCGGGACCGCTCGTCGAGGCGTTCGGGTTCGCCCATCGCCTGGTCCACGGCGCATCGCTGCCCGCGGCCCTCGGGGAGGTCCTCGGAGCGCCGGGCGTCACGGTGCTCGAGCTTCGAACGGGCCGTGCGCGCAATGTCGAGCTCCACCGCGCGGCGGCGGCAGCGGTCGCGGAGGCGTTGACCGACCACCTGACCGGAGGGACGGCGTGAGCGCGGTCGCGCTGGACGATGTCACCTACGAGCTCGTCGTGGTTGGCGAGGGCTCGACGGTCGTCTTCCTCCACGGGTTCAGCGGCAGCGCGGCCGACTGGGAGCCGTTCGCGGCGGCCCTGGCCCCCACCCACGCGACGCTGGCCGTGGACCTGCTCGGTCACGGGGCGACGTCGCGACCCACGGCCGTGGCCCGCTATGCGCTCGATCGCCAGGCGGCGGATCTCGTCGACGTCGTCGGGCGGCTCGCCCCTGGCCCGGCGATCCTCGTGGGCTACTCGTACGGGGCGCGCATCGCCCTGCAGCTCGCCGCCGATCACCCCACGCGGGTCACCGGCCTCGCCCTCGTGAGTCCGTCGGCCGGGATCGCCGACGACGAGGACCGGGCGGCCAGGCGCGCCGCGGACGAGGCGCTCGCGGCGGATCTCGAGCGGGACGGGATCGATGCCTTCGTCGAGCGCTGGGAGGCGTTGCCGATGTTCGCCGGGGAGCGGCGGCTCCCGGACCCGATCCGCACCGCCACGTCCCGCCGTCGGCGCGCCAACGACCCGGCGGCCCTCGCCGCCGCGCTGCGCGGCGCCGGGCAGGGTGTGATGGCCCCGCTCCACCACCGCCTCGGCACGATCGCCGTCCCGACCGCGATCCTCGCCGGCGCGAACGACCAGGCCGGGGTCGCGAGGGCACGGATCGTCGCGGCCGGCATCCCCGGCGCGGACCTCGAGGTCCTCGAGGAGGTGGGCCATGCCCCGCACCGCGAGGTCCCGGACCGCTTCGCGGCCTGGCTGGCCGCCGCCCTGGGCGGCTTCGAGTCGCGACGATCGCCTTCGGACCCATCGCCCGTCCTCGTCCCCTCGTCCCGAGACAGGAGTGCCCCATGACCGCCGTCACCTGGACCCGCGTCGTCGAGTACAGCGACATCCACTACGAGCACTCCGGGACCGGCATCGCCAAGGTCACGATCGACCGCCAGGAGGTCCGCAACGCGTTCCGCCCCGAGACGGTGAGCCAGCTGATCGATGCCTTCGCCCGGATCCGCGACGACGCGTCGATCGGGTGCGTCCTCCTCACCGGGGCCGGCAACGAGGCGTTCTGCTCCGGGGGCGATGCCAACGTCAAGGGCCAGGGCGGCTACATCGGCGGGGACGGGATCGCGCGGCTCAACGTCCTCGACCTCCAGCGCCAGATCCGCTCGCTGCCGGTGCCGGTCATCGCGCTCGTCAACGGGTTCGCGATCGGCGGCGGCCATGTCCTCCACGTCGTGTGCGACCTGTCGATCGCGTCGGAGAACGCGATCTTCGGCCAGGTCGGGCCGCGCGTCGGAAGCTTCGACGCCGGGTTCGGGATCGGCCTGCTCGCCCGGCTGGTCGGCGACAAGAAGGCCAAGGAGATCTGGTTCCTGTGCCGGCGCTACGACGCGGCGGAGGCGCTCGCGATGGGCCTCGTGAACAAGGTCGTGCCGCTCGCCGACCTGGAGGCCGAAGGGATCCAGTGGGCCGACGAGATCCTCGACATGAGCCCCACGGCGATCCGCTTCCTGAAGTCCGCCTTCCTCGTCGCGACCGACGGGCTGGCCGGCCTCCAGGAGTTCGCCGGGAACGCGACCGGGCTCTACTACACGACCGACGAGGCGCACGAGGGCTCGAAGGCGTTCCTCGCGAAGCGCAAGCCGAACTACCGCAAGTACCCCCGGCGCCCGTGAACGCCTGGCTGTTGGCCGCCCGGCCGGCCACGCTGCCGGCTGCCGTGGGGCCGGTCCTCGTTGGGCTGGGCGCCGCGCTGGCCGTCGGAGCGCCGTTCCGGGGGGACACAGCGGTCGCGTGTCTCGCCGTCGCGCTCCTGCTCCAGGTCGTCGCGAACCTCTCGAACGATCTCGCCGACTTCGAGCGGGGGGCCGACACGCCGGACCGGATGGGTCCGACGCGCGCGGCGGCGACCGGCCTGCTCACGCCCGCCGCGCTGCGTCGCGGGATCGCCGTGGTCGTCGTGCTGGCGGGAGTCGTGGGGCTCTACCTCGTGACCGTCGGCGGGCCGGTCCTGCTCGTCGTCGGGGCGCTCGCGATCGTGGCCGCGGTGGCGTACACCGGCGGCCCGTGGCCGTACGGCTACCGCGGCCTCGGCGAGCTGTTCGTCTTCGTCTTCTTCGGGCTCGTCGCGGTGGTCGGGACGGCGTACCTCCAGGCGGCGCGGGTGGACGCGCTGTTCGTCGCGGCAGCCGTGCCGGTGGGCGCCCTCGTGACGGCGATCCTCGTCGTCAACAACCTGCGCGACATCCCGACGGACCGCGCGGCGGACAAGCGAACGCTCGCCGTGCTGTTCGGCGAGGGATTCGCGAAGGCCGAGTACGTGGGGCTCCTGGCCGTCGCCGCGGTCGTTCCGGCGGCCCTGGCCGCGACCGGGACCGTGGGCCCGGCGGTCCTGCTCCCGCTGGCGGCGTCTCCCCTGGCGATACGGCCCGTGCGCGAGATCCTCGCGACCGGCGGCGAGCGCGACCGGCGGCTGCTCAATCCGGTCCTGCGCTCCACCGCTCGCCTGTCGCTGGTCGCCGGCGTGCTCTTCGCCATCGGCCTCGCGCTCGGCGGGACCTGAGTCCGGCGATGGTTGAGAGCGCGTCGCGGCCGGTCATCTCGGTCGTGCGGATCGAGATCCCATTCCGGTGGCCGTTCACGACGTCAGTCGGCACCTGGCTGACCCGAGCGTCGTGGCTCGTCCGCTTGCGCGACGACGCCGGGCGGACCGGCATCGGCGAGATCGCCCTCGATCCGGCCGCATCACCGCACGAACTCGAGGCGACGGACTACGCGATCCGGGGGACCGTCGGGGCGCTCAGCGCTGGCGTGGACCTCGGTCGGCTCCTGCCAGAGCTGCCGGCCGCCGTCCGCGCGGGACTGGACGCCGCCGGCGTGGGGCTCGCGCAGGCGACCGCGGGCACGGCATCGCCCGGCACGGGCGTTCGGGTCCCCGTCAACGCGGCGATCGGGAGCGGCACGCTCGAGGCCACCGTCGCTGCGGCACGGGCCGCCGTGGCGGCCGGCTTCGGGACGCTCAAGCTCAAAGGCGGTTCGGAGGCGTCGCCTGCCGATCTCGTGCAGCGCCTCCGCGCCGTTCGCGACGCGGTGGGACCGACGATCCGGCTGCGCCTCGACGTCAATGGCGCCTGGAGGCTCGAGACGGCGGTCGAGTGGCTGACGGCCATCGAGCCGATCGGACTTGAATTCGTCGAGCAGCCGATCGCTCCATCGGCCGACCCGCAGGCCATCGCCGACCTGGCGACGCTGCGCAGCGTCTCGCCGGTCCCCATCGGCGCGGACGAGTCGGTCGGGGACCTGGCCAGCGCGCGGGCCATCGTCGACGCCGGGGCCGCAGACGTCCTCGTCGTCAAGCCGGCGCGCGTCGGTGGCGTGTCCGCCGCGCTCGAGATCGCCGAGCTCGCGAGGCGGGCCGGGGTCCAGGTCGTGGTCTCCACGATGCTCGAGACGGGGGTCGGGCTGGCTGCGGGCCTGGCCGTCGCCGGATCGATCCTCGATGCCGCGCCGAGCGGACCCGCCCATGGCCTCGGGACGGCTGACCTGCTCACGACCGATCTGCTCGGCGAGCCACTCGTCGTGGATGGGGGCACGCTCGTGGCCCGCGATCTCGGGAGCCTTCGCGCGAACGACGAGGAGATCCGGGGGCTCGCGCGCGCGACCTATGGGGTCCCCTGGTGAGCGGCTCGGCCATCGGAGAGCGGCTTCGCGGCCTGGCGCGCGAACGGCCGCTCGAACCGGCAATCCTCGCCGGGGACGGGATCACCGCGTGGGCCGAACTCGACGCGATGGCGGATCGCGTCGCGGCCCGGATCGCCGCGCACGCCCGCGTGGCCCTCGTCGCCAGCGCGTCCGTGGCTTCGGTCGCGGTGCTCCACGCGTCCCTTCGCGGCGCGTTCAGTCTTCTGACGATCAACCCGCGCGCGACCCGGCCGGAGATCGAACGACTCGTCGGCAAGGCCGGCTCCTCGGTCCTCCTCGTCGGCGGCGACCGCAGCGCGGAGCTCGGGGAGGACCTGCGCATCGAGGTCGTCGCATTGGACGACGTCGGCGGCAGTGGGTCGGGCGCGCCCGCGTCCGACGTCCCGGCATCGACGGAGCTGCTCGTGCCGACGTCGGGGACCGTGGGGACTCCTCGACTCGCGCGCCTCACGCCCGCGAATCTCGAGGCGAGTGCGGCCGCATGGTCGGACGTGCTGCCCCTCGCGACCGGGTGGCTGCTGTCGCTTGGCCTCGCGCACGTGGCAGGGATCGGCATCCTGGTTCGTGCGGCTCGCGACGGCGCGCCCGTCGTCATCCCGGACGATCCCGAGCCGGCGGCACTGCTGCGCGCCATCGGACGGGCGGGCGCCGCCGAGATCTCCGTCAGCCACCTGTCGCTCGTCGCGGTCCAGCTCGGCCGCCTGCTCGACGAAGTCGGCGACGGGCCCCCGCCACCGTCGATCCGCGTCGTGCTCCTCGGCGGCGGACCCATCCCTCCCTCGCTCGTGTCGCGCGCCGTTCGGGCAGGTTGGCCGGTCGTTCCCACCTACGGGATGACCGAGACCGCGTCCGGCGTGACCGCGCTCTCGATGAGCGAGACCGCCGATCACCCGGCGTCAGCCGGACGCGCGCTGCCCGGCGTGGAGCTCCGAACGGGTGATCGGGCTGAGCTCGAAGTCCGCGGACCGATGGTGTTCGGCGGCTATGTGGGCGACGAGGCGGCGACCGTGGGCGCCATCGGTCCGGACGGCTGGCTCCGGACCGGTGACGTGGCGAGGATCTCGGACGACGGCCTGGTCCACATCGTCGACCGGCTCGACGACCTGATCATCTCGGGCGGCGAGAACGTCGCGCCGGCCGAGGTCGAGGCGACCCTCCTCGAGCATCCGGGCGTCGCCGACGCGGGCGTGGTCGGGATCCCGGACGCGACATGGGGCCGCGTGCCCGGCGCCGTCGTGGTGCCGCGGATCGGGACGACGCTGGACGAAGCCGACCTGTTGACGTTCGCGCGGACCCGGCTCGCCTCGTTCAAGATCCCGCGCGGATCGTCCTCGTGGATGGCCTTCCTCGATCGTCGAGCGGGAAACTGCTGCGTCGCGAACTGACCCCTCTTCTCGCCACGGTTCGTGCGCCCGTCCGCCTCGCCGTCGTCGACCGGCCCGGACCGCCGTCGGCACGGATCGTGGTCCTCCTCCACGCGACCCTCGCCACGGCCGCTTCGCTCGCGGGGCTTGCCGGGGCCCTTGCGGCGGACGCCCGGGTCCTCGCGATCGATCGGCGTGGGAGCGGCGGCACGCCGCTCGTGCCCGCTGAGCCGGTCTCGATCGCCGACCACGTGGCGGACCTGCTCCGGGCTCTCGACGATGCCGGCGTGCGGGAGCCCGCGGTCATCGTCGGCCACAGCTTCGGCGGCGTCGTCGGCCTCGAACTCGCGGCCCGTCACCCCGAGCGCGTCGCGGCGATCCTCGCCTGGGAGCCGCCCTACCTCGCGCTCGCGGACGGCTCGATCCGCCAGCGGTTCGCGGGCCTGGCCGCGGAGATCGCCGAGGCTCATCGAGCGGGTGGTGCCCCCGCGGCGGCGGAGCGCTTCTACTCGGCCGTGAACGGGGCCGGATCGTGGGACGCCCTCCCGGCGCGGTTGCAGACGTCCATCGGCCTGGCCGGTGATGGCGCGCTCGCCGACGCGGCGATGCCGGACCTCGACCCCGACGGTCTCATGCGGATACGCGTCCCGGTCGTCATCGCCACGGGCGGCCGCGGCGATCCGCTGTACGCTCCGATCGCCGACGCCCTCGTGGCCCGCATCCCCGCCGCCCAACGGGTGGACATCGCGGGCCTCGAGCACATGGCCCCGATCTCCGACCCGCGACCGATCGCACGCCTCGTCCGCGACGTGCTGACCGGCCTCGACTCCAGGAGCCCCCGCGATGACCGATGAAGCGCCCGTGAGCTCACCCCCGCCGCTCCCCGACGGTCGTGCCACGGAAGCGGGGAATGCCGCTCCGCCGGAGCAGGTCGGGGCGATGTTCGACCGGATCGCACCCGTCTACGACCTGATGAACCTGATCATCAGCGGCTTCCAGGAGCCGCGCTGGCGCCGGCGCGCGGTCGCGGCGACGGCCGTCGAACCCGGGATGGCCGTCATCGATGTCGCGACCGGGACGGGCAAGGTCGCGGCCTCGCTCGGCGACCGCGTCGGGGACCTGGGCACGGTGCTCGGGGTCGACCTGTCGCCCGGGATGATCCAGCGGGCGCAGGGCGCCTACCGCGAGCGCTCGAACCTCTCGTTCGTCACCGGCGACGCGATGGCCCTGCCGGCGCCGGACGCTGCCTTCGACGCCGCGACGATCGCCTTCGGCATGCGCAACCTCCCCGACTATCGCCGGGGATTCGCGGAGATGCGCCGGGTCGTTCGGCCCGGTGGTCGGGTGGTCTGCCTCGAGATCGCCCGCCCGAACCACCTGCTCGCCCGGATCGCCCGCATCTGGTTCGAGCGGATCGTGCCGGTCCTGGGGCGCCTCGCCGGGCAGGGTGGCGCCTACGCCTACCTCGTCCAGAGCGTCCAGAACTACCCGGACCCCGAGCGGATCGCGGCGATCATGCGCGACGCGGGCCTCGTGGACGTCCAGTGGACACCGATGACCCTCGGGATGGTCACGGTCCACGTGGGGACCTGCCCCGGCGACGAACCCTAGCTCAGCGTCGCCTCGCCGACGCGAGGCCAACCGCGGCTGCTCGTCGAGCCCCGCCAGGAGCAGGAACGGGCCATCGCGTGGCCCGCCGAGGATGAGGCGTTGCGCGCCGAACGGTCCCTGGGCGGCGGCCGACAGCCCGAACCCGGCCCGTCGGGCTCGATCGGCTCCGGCCGGATCGGTCAGCAGGTAGGCCGCGACCATCCCCTCCCCGTGACGGGCGAGCGCGGCCGCGAGTCTCCCCTCGGTGTCGGGCTCCAGCAGGAGGACGTCGTGATCCCCGGGAAGACGCAGAAGCCTGGTCGAGGCGCCGAGGATCCCGTCCGCCGGGGCGCTCCGGGCGCCGGGCTCGCCCATGGCGACGCGTGACGCGCGAACCTCGATCTCGGCCCGCTCGAGTTCGACGGTGGCATGGCCCTGGACGACCCGTGCCGGCTGGACCGCGTCGAGCAGACGAGCGACGAAGTCGCCGAGGGCCGCCCCGCCGAGCAACCGCACAGGTTCGCCGGTCATCGGACCTCCGGGCGCGCTTCCGGGGCGTCAAGCCGGGATGGTGGAGCGGGAGACGAGGCTCGAACTCGCGACATTCAGCTTGGAAGGCTGACGCTCTACCGACTGAGCTACTCCCGCCCGGGCAGCGTCATCCTAGCCGAGACGCGCGAACCGGGACAGCGTGCGGCGTGCGGGTCGGGCCCGCCGCCCACGCCGTAGGAGCCCGCGATTGCCGAGGCAACAACGAGGCGGCGCCGTCGGCGCCGCCTCGTTGCGATCGTCCGGGTCGCCCCGCTTCCCGCGGGGAGGCCGTCCGGCCCGCCTAGCGGGTCGTCACGAAGATGTCGCTGCCCCCCTCCGGACCGGGCGATCGTCCGAAGTAGAGCGTGGCGCCATCGCGGCTGAACGAGCCACGCGTCTCGTTGGCCCCGGTGTTGACGTTGGAACCAAGGTTGACCGGCGCCGACCAGGCGTGGTTCGTGCTGGCCCGTGTCGCGATCCACAGGTCGGCCAGCCCCTGGCCGCCCGAGCGGTCCGAGTCGAACACGATCTCGAGCCCGTCCTTGCGGACGTTCGGCCTGAGGTCCGCAGCGGCGGAGTTCAGCTCGGTCACCGCTTCACGAGGTCCGAAGCTGCCGTCGGCCTGTCGCTTCGAAGCGTAGATGTCCGGTCCGCTCGAGAAGTACAGGTACGTGCCGTCTTCCGCCTCGAACAGCGACGGTCCGGCCTCACCGACCCCGCTGTTCACGTCGCACCCGAGGTTCTCCGGGGTCGACCAGCCGTGGGCCGGGTTCTGCCGGGCGAAGTAGATATCCGCTCCGCCGCAGCCCCCGGCTCGCGTGCTGACGAAGAAGAGCCCCTTGCCCGGGATCGGGGTCGGGCAGAAGTCGTCCACGCCGCTGTTGATGTCCGGTCCGAGATTGACGGGGGTGCCGAACGGCTGACTCTTCGACGCCCGATGGGCCACCCACAGATCGATCCCCCCGTGGCCGCCCGGGCGGTTGGAGGCCATGTACAAGCTGAGGCCGTCCGGCGACTGGATGGGACAGCCATCCAGGGACGCCGTATTGAGTTCGGAGCTGGTGCCCGGGATCGACTCCGCGTTGACGGCGATCGCCCACGACCCATAGTGCTTCGCCAGAACCACGGTGCTGGCGACGATGGCCAGAGAGACCGCCAATGCGGCAGCCACTCCCGTCAGTCGCCTTGTCGAGATCATCGTCCGTCCCTCCATCGCCGGAGTCAGTTCCCCGGTGTCACTCCTATTGATGGCGGGCGGGCCGCGAAGTGTTCAAAGTTCCCTTCGAGCGGGGCGGATCGAGCCCTGGCGGACCCCGTCAGGGGGCGGATCGCTGCCGGGCTGGCTCGGAGGGGGCGTAGTGCGGGCCGCGCACAGCCAGACGGGACGCGCCCCGCCGGCCGAACCTACTTCTTGCGTTCGAGGATCGGGCGTGCCACATCCGGCTGATCGACGACGAACGCGAACATCGCGCGGTCGCCCCAGCGGCCCATGAACAGGTGGCCGTAGACATTCACGCCCGCGTCCGCGAGCTCGCGCGCGAGGCGGGCCATCCCCCCGGGCCGGTCGTCGACCTCGGTGATGATCGATTCGCCTTCGATGTACGTGTAGCCGCCCTCGTCGAGGATCGCCTTCGTCGCGTCATCGTCCGCGGTGGTCATGATCACGTGGCCCGCATCGCCGATGCCACCGCCGCCGATCGCCCGCAGGTCGACGCCGCGTTCCGCGAGCTTCTCGGCGAGGATCGCCATCGCGCCGGGTTGGTTGGTCAGCTGGACGACGAACTGGTTGGCCATCGAAGTCTCCGTCGGGGTGAGGGCACGCGCGACGCGGCACCAACCACTTGAGATTGAGCGGCCGGCATCTCCGACCACGCCCGGCGATTCTATCGCCTGCCATCTGCTACGGTCCGGCGACGATGGATCGAACCGACGCAAGCCCCATGGCCGTCCTGCCCATGCCGATCGTCGCCAGCGTCGGTGATCTCCCGGCGGCCGTCGCGAGGGCGCTGGTCGATGCCCCGCTCCCCGACCCCGACGTGGACGCATCGACGACGATCGAGGTGGCCGGGATCCCCTTCTCGCTGATCGAGTGGGGCGATCGCGCCGCGCCGCCGATCCTCCTCATCCACGGCGTCACCTCGTGCGTGGAGACGTGGTGGCGCGTGGGCCCCGCGCTGGCCGCGACCGGACATCGAGTCGTCGCGGTGGACCTGCCGGGGCACGGACGGACCGGCCACTGGAACGGCCACCATCGATTCCGGGAAGCAGCTCGAGACGTCGCCGCGCTGATCGTGGCCGCGGGCCTGGACGTCCCCGACCTCCGCGTCGTGGGGCACAGCTTCGGCGCGATGGCCGCGGCCGCGCTCCCGATCTCCGGTTTCAGCCCGCCCCGACTCGTCCTCCTGGACCCGCCGGCCGCGCCGGCGACCGCAATGCGCACGATGGCCGACGACCCGGTGGAGCGGCAGTACGGCAGCGTTGCAGAGGGGGTGGCGGTCATCGGGGCCGCGTATCCGGACTGGACGCATGGCGACGTCGTCGCCAAGGCGATCGGCCTGCATCGGGTCGAGGAAACGGCGGCGCTGGCGATCCTCCTCGAGAACGGGACCTGGGACGCGGGCGTCGCGGACCTCCGGGCCGCAGCGGATCTCCGGGCCGCCGCGGAGCGCGGAGCCGGCACGGACGTGCCGGGCCTCCCCGAAACGTGGGTCGTCCGCGGCGATCCGGCGGCGGGCGGTCTCACCTTCGACCACGCGCTCCCCGACCTCGTCCGGATCGTGGGACACGAGCGCATCCTGACGATCGCGGGGGCGCCCCACTCGCCCCACCGCACCCACCCCGAGGCGACGGTCGTCGCGCTGATCCGGGCACTCGGACTCCGGGACTAGTCGTCGGTCGCGCGCGACGGAACCACGTCTGGCCCATTCGACGTAGAGAGGTCGGTTCGGGTTCACGGGGCCGAGACCACGCGGTTATCATCCGCGGGTCGTGAACCCGTCCATGCAGATCGCCTCGCTCCAAGCTGCATCGTTCCGGCTGCCGCCCAACCTTGAAGGCCTTCGACGTCTGGCCTACAACATGTACTGGGCGTGGCATCCGCGATCGAAGGCGCTCTTTGCCCGCATCGACCGGCAGGCGTGGGCCCGTTCGAAGAACCCCATCCGGGTCATCACCGGTCCGGTGAACTGGATGAGCCTTCTCGACGATCCGGACTTCATGACCGAGTACCACGACGTCATGGCCGAGTTCGACGCCTACCTCGCGAACGGCACGGATCACTGGTTCCATCGGACGCACGCCACGGACCTTGCCGGCCCGATCGCCTACTTCTGCGCCGAGTACGGCCTCCATGAGTCACTGAGCATCTACTCGGGCGGTCTCGGGGTCCTCGCCGGCGACCACCTGAAGACCGCGAGCGATATGGCCCTCCCATTCGTCGGGATCGGCTTGATGTATCGACGCGGCTATTTCCGCCAGCAGATCGACGCTGACGGGCGCCAGGAGCACGCCTACCCCGACTACGACCTCGCCCAGCTGCCCCTCTCGCGAGCGCAGGGCCGGGACGGCGAGCCGCTGACCGTCACCGTGCCGCTCCCAGGACGCGACCTCAGCGTCGCCGTGTGGACGGTCGCCGTGGGTCGCGTGCCCCTCATCCTGCTCGACACGGACATCCCGGAGAACGACGACACCGATCGTCCGATCACGCACATCCTCTACGTCCGCGGCCGCGAGATGCGTCTCCACCAGGAGCTCGTCCTGGGCGTCGGCGGTGTTCGTGCGCTGCGTGCGCTCGGGATCCAGCCCGCCGCATGGCACCTCAACGAGGGTCATTCGGCGCTGCTCCTGGCCGAGCGGGCCCGCGAGTTCGTCGCCGCGGGAATGGAGCTCGATGACGCCTGGGCTGCGATCGCACGCGACTCGGTGTTCACGATCCACACGCCGGTCGCGGCGGGCAACGAGCGGTTCGGCACGGATCTGTTCCGTCGGGTCGTCGGTCCCCTCCTTGACGGCGACCATCGCCCCGACACCGGCGGCGTGCCGACGGATCGTCTCCTCGAACGGGGGTTGGGCGTCGACGGCGATCCGCACCAGTTCGACATGACCGCGCTCTGCCTCCGGACGACGAACGGTGCGAACGCCGTCAGCCAGCTTCATGGGGTCGTCGCGAACGGGACCTGGAACCAGATCGCGCCGCGCCGGATCCTGGGCCTCACGAACGGGATCCATACGCCGTCCTGGATGGGATCGCCCATCGGGCAACTGCTCAAGCGCCACCTCGGCGCCGATCTCGACAACCTCGACGCGGGGTCAGACGACGGCCGGTGGTGGGAGCATCTCGATCGGATCCCGGCGACTGAGCTGTGGGAGGCGCACCAGCACCAGAAGCGCGAGCTCGCCCACTTCGCGCGCGGGCGCCTGCTCAACCAGTTCGCCCGGCACGGCGAGGCGCCCGGCACGCTCGAGGGGCTCGAGGGCATCCTCGATCCGAATGTCCTCACGATCGGTTTCGCGCGCCGGTTCGCGACGTACAAGCGCGCGGCGATGATCTTCACCGACATCAAGCGGCTCGCGAAGCTCGTCTGGGACACCGATCGGCCGGTCCAGATCGTCTTCGCCGGCAAGGCCCACCCGGCAGACCGGCCCGGCCAGAAGGTGATCCAGGGGATCTTCGACCACTCCCGATCCGAGGAGCTCATCGGACGCGTCTTCGTCATCGAGGACTACGACATCCGGATCGGCCGGTTCCTCGTCCAGGGCGTGGACGTCTGGCTGAACAACCCGCGCCGGCCGCTCGAGGCATCCGGGACGTCCGGCATGAAGGCGGCCGCCAACGGGATCGCGAACCTCAGCGTTCTCGACGGCTGGTGGGACGAAGGCTGGACGGGCGACAACGGGTGGGCGATCGGCGGCCGCGAGTCGAACCCCGACGAGGGGGCCCAGGACTGGGCCGATGCGATGGACCTCTACCGCCTGCTCGAGGAGGAAGTGGCCCCGCTCTACTACCAGCGCGACGCGACCGGCCTGCCCTCCGCCTGGATCGACCTCATGCGCCGGGCCATGGCAACGTCGATCTGGCAGTTCTCGACCACGCGGATGCTCCACGAATACGCGGATCAGCTGTACCTTCCCGCGGCGGGCGTGACCGCGGTGCCGGGACGGCGCGGGACCGGGGCGTTGCCGTCCGGCACGGGGGACGCGGCGGCCCAGGGCGGCCCGGCCGACCCCACGCGCGTCGCGACGAGCTGACCGACATCGCACCCGAACGTCCCGTGGCTCCACGGATCTCGCTCGCGCTGGCGATCCACAACCACCAACCGGTCGGGAACTTCGGCTGGGTCGTTGCCGAGGTGTTCGAGCAGGCCTATGAGCCGATGGTGTCGGCCCTGGAGCGGCACCCGACGATCCGGCTGGCGCTCCACTACACCGGACCGCTGCTCGAGCGGTTCCGCGCGGAACGACCCGCGTTCATCGATCGACTCCGCGTCCTCGTCGATCGCGGCCAGGTGGAGTTGATGGGTGGTGGCTACTTCGAGCCCGTCCTGGTCTCTCTGCCGGAACGCGATCGGATCGGCCAGCTGCACCGGATGGCGGACGAACTCGAAACGCTGACCGGCCGCCGCCCGCGTGGTGCGTGGCTCGCCGAGCGAGTGTGGGAGCCGGACCTCCCGTCGACCCTCGCGGACGCGGGCTACGACTGGACGATCCTCGATGACGCGCACTTCCGGGCCGCATCGGTCGGTGAGGATGACCTGTGGGGCGCCTACACGACCGAGGACCAGGGTCGGTTGCTCCGCGTGTTCGGCTCCGACAAGGGGCTTCGCTACGGGATCCCGTTCGGAGAGGTGGACGAAGTCATCGAGCACCTGCGTGCGCACGCTACCGAGGCCGGGGATCGGATCGGCATGATGGGCGACGACGGGGAGAAGTTCGGCGCGTGGCCCACGACATGGGAGCACAGCTGGGGCTCGGGTCGGTGGGTCGAGCGATTCTTCGAGGCACTCGAGGCGAACGCCGACTGGCTCGCGACCGTCACGCCGTCATCGTGGCTGGACCGTTCGCAGGCCGTCGGCCGCGTGTACCTCCCGACGAGCTCCTACGCGGAGATGGGCGAGTGGGCGCTCCCCGCGGACGAGGGCCTCGCCTTCGCCGAGACGG
>CAVQPX010000018.1:0-12033 GCA_963714835.1 uncultured Chloroflexia bacterium | reverse complement strand
CCAACAAGACTCGCATCAGCCGGCGGCGCGCCAACACCCCGCGACGCGTACGATCCGATCGTGGCAGACCCGAAGATTGCGCCGCACATGGACGATCGCGCTGATCTCCGGTCCGCCGTTCTGCGCGCGTACGCGGAGCTCGCTGCTGATCCCTCAGAAGTGAGACTCGTTCGATCTCCTGGTCGCGTCAACCTCATCGGCGAGCACACCGACTATAACGACGGTCTCGTGCTCCCGGCCGCCATCAGCCTAGCGATCGATCTCGCGTTCGTGCCGACAGACGACGGTCGCGCCGAGCTCACGCTTGCCTCGACGGGTGAGCGTGCCGAGTTCGATCTGCAGGCAATCGGTCATCGGCGCGGCACCTGGCTGGACTACGTCGCCGGGACCGCGTGGGCCCTGCGGGATGCCGGTCTCGCGATCCGGGGCTTCCGAGGCGTGCTCGAGTCCACGATCCCGGCCGGTGCCGGGCTGTCCTCGTCTGCGGCACTCGAACTTGCGTCCGCCTGGGCCCTCTCCGGCGAGGCCGGCCCCGGCCTCGATCCCATGACGCTCGCCCGCACGGCGCAGCGTGCCGAGAACGAGTACGTCGGCGTGATGTGTGGGCTCATGGATCAGTTCGCGGCGACCATGGGGCAGGCAGGCAAGGCCCTGCTTCTCGACTGCCGGTCTCTGGACTGGCGCCCGGTGCCAATCCCGCCCGAGATCGATCTCGTCGTCTGCCATACCGGAAGCCCACGCCGCCTGGAAGCATCGGCCTACAACGCCCGTCGTGCCGAATGCGGCCGGGCGGTTGCCGCGATCGCGGCCCGAGAGCCCGGCGTCACTGCGCTGCGCGACATCGACCTCGCCATGCTCGAGCGGCACCGCGAGCGGATGGACGAAATTGCCTATGCTCGAGCGCTCCACGTCGTTACCGAGAACGGGCGGGTGGTTGAGGCGGAGGCGGCGCTCCGATCGGGTCGCCTCGACGCGCTTGGTCGCCTCTTCGCGGCGTCCCATGCCTCGCTGCGCGAGCGGTTCGAGGTGTCGTCGGACGCATTGGATGCCCTGGTCGAGATCGCGGCCGGGACGCCGGGCGTCGTGGCGGCGCGCTTGACCGGAGCCGGCTTCGGAGGGTGCACGATCAACCTCGTGGAGCACGGGCGGGCAGACGAGCTCCAGACATCGATCGAGCGCGAGTACTCGGCACGCACCGGGTTAACGCCGCGGGTCTTCGTTGTGGATGCCGCGGATGGGGCGGCTCTGATCCCGGCCTCGGCCGGGGCGCTAATTCGGTCCGGTCGCCGTCGGCCGTCAGCCGGCCGTCAGGACCCAGATTCGGGCCGTGAAATCGCCGCGTGGCGTCGCGGTCGGGGGGTCGGCCGGCTGCAGGCCCAGCCCCACGGCCATGAGAAGATCGCCACCGCGTCGGACAGGGTCCCCTCCGGGATCAGGCCAGGGTGCGACGCGATAGGAAACGTTCGGGTCAAGGCCGCGCAGGATGAGCCGATCCGGCGGTGGGACCGGCCGTTCCATGATCTGGATGTGGGCGACGATCGCGGTCTGCCGGTCCGGTGCGACGACCATCCAGGCCGCGTCGTCCGCGCCCAGTGGGCTCCGCAGCCGCAGGAAGCGCCCGCGCTGGAGAACTTCACGATGGTCCTTGTAGAAGGCGACCTGCGCGCGGATCTCCGCCCGCTCTGCATCCGACAGGTGGCGCGGATCCAGCTCGTATCCGAAGAATTCCGAAGAAGGCGACCGCCGCCCGGGTTGCGATCGGCGTCACTCGCCCGACCTGATGGTTGGGGACAGCGGAGACGTGCGCCGCCATGGAACTCAGCGGGTAGACGTGGGACGTGCCCCATTGGATCGACAGGCGCTCGATCGCGTCGGTGTCGTCGCTCGTCCAGGCCTGCGGGGCACAGGCCAGCATCCCGGGATCGAACCGCCCGCCGCCACCGGCACACGACTCGAACAGGATCTCCGGGAACCGGGTTGTCAGTCGCCGCCAGAGCTCGTAGGTGCCGAGCATGTAGCGGTGGAAGAACTCGCCCTGGCGATCAGGTTGAAGTGACCCTCCGTACGGCTCCGTGATGTTCCGGTTCATGTCCCATTTCACGTATCGGATGGATGCGCTCGCGAGAACGCCGCCGATCGCCGCCTCGAGGTGGTCCACGACATCGGGTCGGGACAGGTCCAGGACGAGCTGCTGTCGCATTTCGGTTCGCGGCCGCCCCGGCACACCGATCGCCCAGTCAGGGTGTTCGGCGAAGAGGCGGCTCCTGGCGCTGACCATCTCGGGCTCGATCCACAGGCCGAACGACATGCCCATCGCTTCGATATCCGTTGCCAGCGGTCCGAGGCCGTTTGGGAGCTTGCGCCCGTCCACGGTCCAGTCGCCGAGAGACGTGGTATCGCTGTCGCGTTCGCCGAACCAACCATCGTCGAGGACGAACAGCTCGATCCCGAGGTCAGCCGATGCCCGCGCCATGTCGACGAGGCGTGCGTGGTCGAAGTCGAAGTAGACGCCCTCCCAGCTGTTGAGCAGAACGGGCCGCAGGCGGTCTCGCCACGCGCCACGGGCGAGGCGCTCCCGGTAGAGTCCGTGGAAGGTGTCGCTCAACGCTGCGATCCCGGTACCGGACCAGGCGATCACCGCTTCCGGCGTCGTGAACGACTGGCCCGGCTCCAACGTCCAGGCTGAATCCTTCCGGGTGGAGCCCGATCCGGGCGCGCGTCGAGCCGCGCGGGCCCACCTCCGCCTCGGCCAGGAAGTTGCCCGAGTAGACGAGCGACAGCGCGAACCCTTCCCCGTGCTCCTCATCGGTCCCTGGCCGGAGAAGGAAGAGCGAGGGATCCTGCTGGTGGCCGGTCGCTCCGCGCAGGCTGCCGACGGAACGGCGGCCCGGCAGGAGCCGTGCGCGGTGTTGATGGCGCTCTCGGGCCCATGCACCACTGAAGCCGAGCAGATCCCATGGGCCGCCCGGCAGATCAAGTGAGGCGCTCATCGCAGTGCGGACCACGACCTCGCTCATCCCAGTGTTCATGAGCCGCATCGACCGAGTGATGACCGGCCGATCCTCGAAGATCGAGAGGCCGAGGAGAAGCTCTACCCCGGATGCCCGGTCGACCAGCTTGATTTCGACGGTTGTGACCTCGGATGGATCCTCGACATAGGTCGAGGGCAGTCCTTCGAGCGTGGGCTTGCCGCCGACGATCGTGTGGCCGGTATAGACGAGGTCCAAGACGGTCGCGCCATCTGCTGCTTCGACGACGAGGGCGGGGACCCGGAAGTCGCCGGTGCCGGGCGTCGGAACGGCAAGGCCGATCGGTTCGTCCACGCGGTTCGAGAACCCGCGGAAATCGCTCGGGCCCAGGTGACGGTAGGAGGCGCTGGGGTGCAGTGGCGCCCCGATGTGGAGCTGGCCGAGCCAGCCGTTTTCGAGGGCGCACAGGACAAGGCTGATGCTTCCGTTGTGGAGGTGCAGCTCGCGGGTCTCTTCCCGCCAGGAGATAGGCATCAATCGTTCTCGCTCAAGGGGCGGATCGTCCAGCTCCATGCGTGGGTGCCGGTCGGGACCAGGTACCGGGCGAGCGTATCTGGTCCACAGCTGGCGGTCCCCAGACCACGGTGCACGGCGTCGAGATGGACGATGGTCTCGGGCCGGGGGATCAGCTCTTCTCGATGGGTCGCGTTGGCGAGATCCGCGGCGCGATGGTGGGTCGCCGACACCTGGCGCGGCCGGTCCATCTCGATCCGTACGCCTCCGCCCGAGGTCTTCCGGAGCTCGAGCCAGCGAACGTCGGCGTGACCGCCGTTCTCCTGCGGGCGAACGTACGAGACATGCTGGTCGGTCACCGTGGAGCTCCAGTGCCCGATCGTGCCGCCCCGGCACCGGTCCGGGTAGGTCTCCTCAGGCCCGCGCCCAAACCACGTGAACGCCTCGTGACCCGCCTCGAGCTCAAGGCTGGTGCCGACGCGGGCAAGATCGGTCATCTCGGCGGGGATCTCGACCGACTCCGTGACCCGGAGTCCACCACCCGCGAGCTGAGCGACTCGCTGCTCGTGGGGGATCTCCAGCCCGCTGGCCGTTCGCCAGGACAGACGCACGACGAGCTCGTCACGGGCGCTCTCGACCGAGACGAGCCGCCGTTCGAGGGCGGTCACGCCCCATGCCTCCCACGCTGCTCCGAGACCGGCGATCCGATCGTTGTCCGTGGGCGCACGCCACAGTGACAGGCGCGGTCCGTCCCCGAGTCCGGGAAGGGCGAGCGCGCCGTCCGCGCCGATGAGGGACCGGTCCGGGCGCCCGGCGCGCGCCTGCGTTTCCGCCTGCGGGGGGCTGGGTGCCGAGACCGGAAGCTGGACCTCGCCGACGGCGAAGCCGGCTGGGGCCCAGGGTTCGTCGTCGGCCGTCCGGAACGTGACCGTCAGCCAGGTCGGGCCCGCATGCAATTCAGGCGCCGTCCAGCCGTCGAGGGCGGCTCTGACTCGCTCGCCCGGCCGCGCCACCGGGAGTCGGGACAGCCCCGACGCTCGGGTGCCGTCGCCGTCGACCAACTCCCACGTGGCCGTCAGCCAGTCGAGGGTTCGGAAGTCCGCCCGGTTTTCGATCTCCACGACGCCCGACTCCAGGTCGGCCGCCGACGCCCGCACGCTGACCGGCAAGGCCAGCGCACGATGCTCCCAGAGGGCGGGTTTCGGGCCCAGGTCCGGGAACGTGATTCCATCGATGCAGAAGTTGCCGTCGTTCGGCTCGTCGCCGAAGTCGCCGCCGTACGCGGCGCGCACACTTCCATCCGCGAGACGCTGGTCCAGCCCGTGGTCCCGCCACTCCCAGATGAAGCCGCCCTGGAGCCCAACGGTCGCCTCGATCGCGTCCCAATACTCGGCAAGGGTGCCGTTGGAATTGCCCATCGCATGTGAGTACTCGCACATGATCAACGGCCCGCGTTGGCGCCCGGAGGTCGTGTATTCAACGAGGGCTTCGATCGACGGGTACATGGGGCAGATGATGTCCGTGACCGCCTCGCCCGCCGTCCAGTCGAACCGGATGGCACCCTCGTAGTGCAGCGGCCGAGACGGGTCGACACGCCTGACCCACGCGGCGGCGGCATCGTGGTTGGCACCGTAACCGGACTCGTTGCCGAGGGACCAGCCGATCACCGACGGGTGGTTTCGGTCCCGGAGCACCATCCGCGAGACACGATCCACCCACGCCGCGAGGTAGCGGGGGTCGTCGCAGAGCGAGCTCCAGAACGCGTGGGACTCGATGTTGGCCTCGTCGATCACGTACAGGCCCAGTTCGTCGGCCAGGTCGAGGAAGACGGGATCGTTGGGATAGTGCGACGCTCGGACGGCGTTGAAGCCGAACCGCTTCATCAGGACCAGGTCCGCCCGCATGTCCGCGAGGCTCACGACCCGGCCGGTCGCCGGATCGAAATCGTGGCGGTTGACGCCCCGAATGAGCACGGCGCGACCATTGATCAGGAGCTCGTCTCCGACCACCGCCACGGACCGGAAGCCGATCCATGTCGAGGCGCGATCCACTACGTGCCCGGACGGGTCCACCAGCTCGATCTCCAGGCGATAGCGCGTTGGATCCTCGGACGACCACGCACGCACCTCCGGGATGCGGGCGGCCAGGCGGGCAACGCCGGCGACAATGTGCGTCGCAGCAATGGTCTCCTCTCGTGCGTTCGCCTCGGCCGGCGGTAGGACCATCCCGGCGGCGCCTTCCGAGATGACCTCCAATTCGCCGCGCCGGGGCGGGCCGGGGAACCAGCCAGCATGTGAGCGACGCCCCGGTGGAGACTTCGCGGGAACGTCGGCTTCGAACGTGATCGGGTTGCCCAGGTTCGGGCCGCTGACCTCGGCCGTGGCTCGCCATCCAGCCTGGGCTGCGTAGTCAGACCACGCGACGTATGCCTCGATTGTCAGGTTCCCAGCCTTGCCGTCCGGTTCGAGCCCGGCGTGAACGACCAGGTCCGCGAGATAGGTCGGCTCGGTCGCGTAGAGCGTGACCGAGCGGGTAATCCCGCCGTGCCACCACTGGTCCTGGTCCTCGATGAACGTGGCGTCGGACCACTTCACGACGACCAGGCGAAGATCATTTGTCCCAGGCCGAAGGTGATCTGTAACGTCGAATTCGGCCGCCAGGTGCGAGTCTTTGCTTAGCCCGATCTCTTCGTCGTTTAGGCTGGCGATGAGGACACTCTCCGCGGCCCCGACCGAGAGGACGACGCGGCGGCCCGCCCATTCATCAGGAACGACGAACGAGCGCTCGTAGACGCCCGTGGGGTTGTCCGCAGGCAGAGTGGGCGGGAGGCCCGGAAACGGCATCTGAACGTTCGTGTAGATCGGGTCATCCCAGGTTCCCTGCATCGTCCAGCAGCCCGGAACCTCCGTCTCGCCCCAATGATCGCTGAGGGGCTCGTCCGGCTTCCGCAGGAGCTGGAACCGCCATGTTCCGTCGAGGCTACGCCGATCCTCGTGCGGCACCGCATGCATCGGCACGCGACCGCGGCCAAGAAGGCCAGGGTCTGCCCAAGGTCGGATGGCGCTCATGCGCTGCCGACTCAACCCTTCGTCGAGCCGAGTGTCAGACCGCTGATGAACTGCTTCTGGAGCGCGAAAAAGACGATCAGCGTGGGGATGGCGACCATGATCGATCCCGCTGCCACGAGGTTGTAGTCGGTGAAGAACTGCCCCTTGAGGTTGTTCAACGCGGAGGTGATCGGGTACTTGTCCCCGTGGTTCATGAGCGTGAGTGCCCAAAAGAAGTCGTTGTAGATCCAGGTCACCTGGAGCGTCGCGAGGGCGGCCAGGGCCGGACGCGTCAGCGGGAGGATGACGCTCCGGTACGTCGTGAGGACCCCGGCCCCGTCGACCACCGCGGCCTCATTCAACTCCCTGGGGATCGTCTTCATATAGTTGCTGAGGACGAAGGTGCAGAAGCCGAGCTGGAACGCGACGTGGATCAACGTGATCCCGAGGTACTGGTCGTACAGGCGCCCGTTATCGCTGAGGAATTCCGGCAACCCGAGCGGCACGAGGAAGATCCGGAAGAGCGGCGTGATGATGACCTGGGGCGGCAGCAGGTTCGCCGCCGTGAACAGCATCAGCATGGCCACGTTGAGTCGCCACGAGTAGCGAGATACGGCGAAGGCCATCATCGACGCGAGCAGCAAGACCAGGAACACGGCAGGGACCAGGATGACCACTGTGTTCACGAAGTACTTCACCAGCTCGCCCTTCGTCCAGGAGTTGATGAAGTTGTCCAGGTTGTACGCCCCGCCGATGGAGACGTAGCCGCGAGGATCGCCGCCCGTGTCCGCGTATGGCCGGAGCGACGTGTACAGGGCCCACAGGATCGGGCCGAGCCACAGGATGCTCATGAAGATGAGGAACGCATGGAGCGCGTAACGGCGGAAGCGCTTCGCGCGCCCACGGCTGACGATCCTGGGTTGGGCAGCTCCGGCTGTCTGTGTCACCCGTTGTCCTCCCGCAGCGCGCGGAACAGGTAGAAGATGATCGGCCCCACCGACACGAGGAGGAGCACGACCGCGATCGCCGAGCCGAACCCGATCCGGCTGGTCTCACCGATGATGTTGTTGGTGACCAGCGTGGAGAGCAGCTCGAGGCCATTGAGCCCCTTGTTGGTGATGAACGCGAGGTCGAAGGCCCGGAGCGACTCGATCACGGTGATGACGAGGATCACAAGGTTGATCGGCCGCATTACCGGGAACACCACGCGGAAGAACGTCTGCGACTCACTCGCTCCGTCGATTGACGCGGCCTCCCGGAGGGACGGGTCCACGCTCTTGAGACCCGCCAGATAGAGGACCATCACGTAGCCGACCTGTCGCCAGCTCGCGGCGACGAGGATAGCCCACAGGTTGAGGCTTGGGTTGCCCAGCCAGGAGATCTGGTTGCCCTGCGCCGTGCGTCCGAGGAGATTGTTCAGGAGGCCCTGCTCGGGCGCGTAGATCAGCTGCCAGATGAAGCCGACGATCGCGAGCGAGAGGACGACCGGCATGTACAGTGCGCCCTGGTAGAACCGCGTTCCGCGGATGTTCTTGTCGAGCAGCACGGCGAGGAACATCCCGAGCGGCGTAGCGATGACCAGGAAGAAGATGAGCCAGATGAGGTTGTGGGAAACCGCCGGCCAGAACGGCTTGTAGATGTTGATGAGGTCGGTGTAGTTCTTCAGCCCGATGAAGTTGATCCTGTCAAAGCCGCCGATACCGTTCCAGTCTGTGAATGACAGCACGACCGAGGCGAAGGTCGGCAGGAGGATCAGGAATGCGACCAGGGTGGTTGGGATGGCCACCATCAGCGCAATGGTGATCTTGTCGGTCCTGGTCAGCAGGCTGAATCGTCGCCGCTTGCGGCGACGTGAAGATGACCCCACCCCGCCGGCCGAGGCCGACGGGGTGGGGTTCGCCGAGGAGGATCCTCGGACGGTCATGTCAGATCGGATTGGGCCTGCTCACTGCGGAGGCAGTGTGTCGTAGTAGGCCTGGATCTCGCTCAGGTACTTGTCGAGGTCCTGGTTCGGGTCGGTCAGGAACGAGATGAGGAAGCCCTGCATCCCGGACGGGCCGGCGAAGTCGGCCCGCGCGTCGCGATCGAGGAACTGGGCGATGTTGCCCGCGGACTTGAGGACCTCGGCCGACATCTTCTGGACTTCCGTGTAGTTGCTCGTGTCGGCGAGTGGCGAGACCGCCACGCTGCCGATGCCGGTGCTCGTCACGTATGCGACCTGCGCCTCGGGGGTGGCCACGCAGCGGAGGAAGGCCTTCGCCGCATCCGGGTTCTTGGGGTTCGCGCTGAGCATGAACCCGTCGATCGGGGCGTCAATGGCGTTCTCGCCGTCATACGCCGTACCGAACAGCGGGAAGGGGAAGAACCCGACGTCGCTCGCTGCGTCGCCGGCCTGCTCCACTGCGAACGTGCCCAGGAAGTACATCGCGGCTGACTTGTCGACGAGGGCGGCCTTGGCAGCATCCTGCCAGGTGCGGCCCGGTGCACCTTCCTGGAAGTACGGGAGAAGGTCACGCCAAGTTTCGAAGACGGACTTAACCTTCGGATCGCTCCACTGCGCACGGCCCTCCATCAGATCGATGTGGAAAGCGTAACCGTTGATGCGCATGTTGAGGATATCGAACGTGCCCATGGCCGGCCAGCCGTCCTGGTCGCCGAGAGCCAGTGGAACAAGGCCGTCGGCCTTGATCTTGTCACCGAGGGCCTTGAACTCCTCGATGGTCTTCGGAATCGTGTAGCCCTTCTCGGCGAAGACGCTCTTCCGGTAGAGCACGACCCACGGGTAGTTGTAGACGGGGACGAAGTAGGCCTTGCCGTCGGCGCCGAGTGAGGCGGCCTTGAGGCCCGGGGTCAGGTACTGCTCGATGTCCGCCCACACGTCGTCGATGGGCGACAGGAGGCCCTGCGCCGCGAAGAAGCGGACGCGGTTGCCGGCGAACCACTTGACGACGTCATCAGGGGCGCCCTGCAGGTACGAGCTGATCTGGTTCTGGAACGTGTTGTGATCGTTGACGTTGATCTTGACGGTGATCCCCGTCTGCCCCTCGCAGTAGTCGACGATCGCCTGGACGGCGTTCTTCGGGTTCTCGTCGCTCTCGTTCGAGCCGAGGGTCGTCTCCCCGAGGCTCGCTGCCTCCGTGGGGGCAGTTGACGCGCCGGGCGCGCTCGTGGGGGCCTGCGTTGCCGGAGCCTGCGAGGCCCCTCCGCCACAGGCGGTCGCAATGAGGACGAGGGTCGTGCCGAGGACAAGGATCCGGCCGGACTTCGTCCGTCGCCGGGCAGACGCGTCGGCCGTGTCCCCCGGCCTACGCGACAGTCTGAGATCTGCCATTGCAGCAATTCTCCTCCAACTACGGTCGCCAAGGGTCGGCCGGACGCACACATACCGACATGACCAAACATTAGTTTGGGCGGATGTGGTCTCGCTGTCAAGGATTATTCCCGCCGGCATGTGGCGAACCGGCGATTCCGCGTTGACATTTGCGCGTTCCTGCGCGAACCTTTGGCCAATCGGTCATCGCTGGAGCCGGAGGACCTTACAGCTCGTGCTTGCTCGCCAGCGCCAGACGTACATCCTGGGACGCGTTCGAGAGGACGGTGCGGTGCGGGTCGCGGAGCTAGCTCGCGACCTCGGTGTTTCCGACATGACTGTCAGGCGGGACCTGGAGCTCCTGCATCAGCAGGGCCTGCTGGAGAAGGTTCATGGCGGTGCCACCGCGACTAGCGGCAGCTCACTATTCGAGCCCGGATTCGTTGTCAAATCCGAGCTACAGTTGGCAGAGAAGGACGCGATCGCCGCCGCCGCGGCGGATCTTGTCATGACCGGCATGGCGATCGCCCTGTCCGCGGGGACGACAACCTATGCGCTGGCGCGTCGCCTCACCGAAATCGAGGGCCTGACCGTGGTCACGAACTCGGTGCCGGTCGCTGATGTTCTGTACCGAATGGGCCGGCCGGACCAGACAATCATCGTGACGGGCGGGGTTCGGACGCCGAGCGACGCGCTCGTCGGACCGTTTGCTGTATCGGCCCTCCGGACGATCCACGTCGATCTCGTGTTCATGGGCGTGCATGGTATGGACCCACACTCTGGATTCACGACTCCGAACCTGCTCGAGGCCGAGACGAACCGCGCATTGGTCGAGGCCGGGCGCCGTCTCATCGTCCTGGCAGACCACACGAAGTGGGGAGTGGTCGGGATCAGCTCGATCGGACGACTTGACCAGGCGGACGTGCTGATCACGGACGCAGGTTTGGGTGAGGACGCCGCCGCAGCGCTTCGTCGCGAGGTTCGCGAACTCGTCTTGGTTGGTGAGAACGATGCTCCTCCGGTCGCGTCCCTCGCGGACGCGACCGGCTTTCCTTCTCCCCGGTGAGCGGCCTGGTCGGGCCGCGGACCGACTCATCGCTCGATCGACTCTCAGGCGAGCCGCACCGCCGCTACAACCCGCTCCTTGACGAGTGGATCCTCGTTTCGGCCGGCCGCACGAGCCGCCCCTGGCAGGGACGGCGCGAGTCCTCCGGGGCCCAGTCTTTGGCCTCGTTCGACCCAGATTGCTATTTGTGTCCCGGCAATGTCCGGGCAAACGGCGAAAGGAACCCGGTCTACGACACGACGTACGTCTTCACGAATGACTTCTCGGCCCTTCGTCCGGGAACCTCGACCGAGCGGATCGAAGACGGTCTCCTGCGGGCCGAGGGCGAGGAAGGCGCCTGTCACGTGCTGTGCTTCAGCCCTCGCCACGACCTGACCCTCGCGCTGATGTCTGCCGATGCCGTGCGTCGCGTGGTCGATGTCTGGGCAAATGAGACCACCCATCTGGGCGCCACGTACCAATGGGTCCAGGTGTTCGAAAACCGAGGCGAGATCATGGGTGCGTCCAACCCGCACCCTCACGGCCAGGTCTGGGCCGGCACGGCGCTGCCACGCGAGGCAGCCAAGGAGGACACCGCGCAGGCGCGCTACCGCGCCGAGTCGGGCGGCCGGCTGCTCCTCGACTACGCCGCCCAGGAGTCCGGTGGCCCGCGAGTGGTCGAGGAGAACGACGACTGGGTCGTCGTGGTCCCATTCTGGGCTGCGTGGCCGTACGAGACGCTGCTCCTGGCCCGCCATCCTGTCACTCGGCTGCCGGAACTGACGTCAACGCAGCGAGATCACCTGTCTGACATCCTGATTCGACTTCTGACCCGGTACGACAACCTATTCGGGTTGTCCTTCCCCTATTCCATGGGCTGGCATCAGGCACCGTTCGGGGCTGGTTCCACGGACCACTGGCAGCTGCACGGCCACTTCCTGCCGCCGCTGCTGCACCACAATGTCCGCAAGTTCATGGTCGGCTATGAACTGCTGGCCGAGGCCCAGCGGGATCTGACCGCTGAGCAGGCCGCCGGGGAGCTTCGGGCCGCTTCTCCGGTCCACCTCACGGCGGACCGCGGTCGCGCATCTCGCCGCTGAGCTCCCTGCTCAGCTTTCGGCGGGGTACGATCCGCGCGGAGGTGCCATG
>CAVQPX010000017.1:0-7398 GCA_963714835.1 uncultured Chloroflexia bacterium | reverse complement strand
GTCGGCTCAGGAGCGCTCGAGAGCCGGCCGGACCTCTGTCGCGAGTCGGGTCATGGACTCCTCGTCGAACGGCGACGGAAAGCCGGCGATCAGGTGCCGGTAGCCGATCGACGGATAGGGCGCCAGCTTCTCGGTCACGTCCTCGGGCGTCCCGACGGGCTGGTCCTCCCACGGCCGGGCATGCCCGTGGTGAGCGAACATCACCTCGAAGACTCGCCGCGCCTCCTCGCGTGAGTCCCGGATGATCACCGTGCCGACTCCGGTCGTGCGCTCGATCTCCGCGGGATCCCGACCCTCCCGCTCGCAATGCTCCAGGAGGATCGCCTCCTTGCGCATCACCGACGCGAGGCCGCCACCGACGTTGTTCGCGTCGGCGTACCGAGCGACCAGCCGCAGCGTGACCTTCTCGCCACCGCCACCGATCAGCAACGGCAGGCGCTCCTGGATCGGTGGGGGATCGTTGCGCACAGCCGTCGCGTGGTAGCGCGGGCCGGCCGCCGACGGCGTCTCGCCATGGAGCATGCCGCGCATCACCGGGAGTGCTTCGGCCAGCCAGCGCAGCCGTTCGGGCGGGCCGTCACCGAATGCGAGCCCGTAGGCGGTGTGCTCGCGGTCGAACCAGGCGGCACCGATCCCGAGGATCGCGCGGCCCCCGGACACGTGGTCGAGGCTGGTGGCGAGCTTCGCCGTCAGCGCGGGTTCGCGGAACGTGTTGGCGCCGACCATGAGCCCGATCCGGATTCGCTCGGTGGCCATCGCCCAGCCCGTGAGGACCGTCCAGCCCTCGAGGATCGGACCCTCCCAGGACCCAACGATCGGATAGAGGTGGTCCCACGTCCACAGTGTGTCAAAGCCGACGCGTTCCGCGCGCCGACCGGCCTCCAACAGGGACGGCCAGTCCGTGTACTGGTTCCAGCACAGGGCACCGATCCTGATCTCGCTCATACGTCCAGTCTAGGGCGGCTGGGTGCCGGCCCGAAGGGAAGCTGCCAGCGCGTATGCCATCTGCCGCCTTCGTCCTCGGTGATCACCCTGAGCTCCGTGGCGGCAGCGTCGAACCGGCCTGACTTCGATGCGGCAGCCCAGGCTGTGTCAAGGGTCTCGGCGTCCGACGTTTCGACGAGGGTCAGGTGGGCAATCAGCTCAAGGTGCACACCTTGGTAGGGCGGGAAGTCGGGCCACAGGGCGGCAACGTCGGCCGTCAGGCGAAGGAATGGCAGTTGGTCGGCAGGCAGTAGCCACACCATCTGATCGTGCCGCTCGACGCTGTCGAACCTCGCCGCGAACTGCCGCCGTTGCGCGGCCAGGTCAGCCAAGGCGGCGTGGACGTCTGGGGTCAAGGCGTCGACCGGCAGGAATGGAAAGAGAACGGTCACGTGGGGAGAGACGCCCCGTGCCGCCATCCGATCTCCAGCATCGCGAACGGCCCAGAGGGCGGGTGGAAGCTCGATGGGAACGATCACGGCAGACCTGTCCAGCATGGCGGCGGCTCTCGCTCTTCTCGATCCGATGCGCTTCGTCAGCCGAAACGACGCAATTGTCGGTGATCCCGGGTCCAGAGACTGGCGTATTCAAGTTCGTCTGCTCGGATTCCCGCCTGGAGGAGCGACGGCCAGCGCGCGTATTGGTTCCAGCACATGGCGCCGATCTTGACTTCCGCCATTTGGTCTCCTGGGTCGCCATGGGCATTGGCCATGGACATGTGCGGTACCTCGATAGCGTTGGCTCGCCAGCGCCTCTCCGAACACCGAAGGAACCCCACGATGCCCGCGTTTGGATGAGTCCGCAAGTCCCGGATTGCGGACGTTCTTCGTCTTTCGGGCGACCTGGGATCCGGGCCCGTGCGCGACCCTCTTGACACTCGACTGGATGAGGGCGTATATATCGTCCATCGATATATCGACGGCCGTAGGGACGGGAGACGCATGGAACCAAAGATCTCTGGGTTCGGACGGTTCGCCGAACCGTCGCTGCTCATCTTGGTCAGCCTGAGCGACGGGCCGAAACACGGCTACGCGATCATGCAGGACGTCGAGAGCGGCACGGGTCGGCCGATGGGTGCCGGAACGCTGTACGCGGCGCTCGCGCGGCTCGAGGAGCAGGGCCTCATCGAGCCCCTCGCACCCGTTGACCGGCGCCGACCGTACCAGCTCACCGCCGTCGGCGCCTCCAACCTCGCGGAACAGCTGCGCAGCTTGTCGCAGTTCGCCCAGCAAGGCCTCCGCCAACTCGGCGAGCGACCATCATGAAACACGCGCTGATCCGGCTCTATCCCGCGCGCTGGCGGGCCCGCTACGGGGACGAATTCGAGGCGATCCTCGAGGAGCGACCGCTCGGCCCGTTTGACGTTGCGGACGTCCTCCTCGGTGCCCTCGATGCTCAGCTCCATCTGCGCGGCCGAGGCGCATCCCATCAGCTTGTGAGGAGTCTGACCATGTCACTACGGATCGGAGGCATCGCGGCCATCGTCGGGGGACCGCTGTGGGTCGGCGCGTTCGCGATCGCCCGGGGCAGCGACGGCTTCGGAGGTGTGAGCGCCGCTCTCATGGTCACCGGCTCGCTCGCGCTTCTGGTCGCGCTTGTCGGCTTGAGCGCATTCCAGGCCCGAAGCCAGCCAGGCTTGTCGTGGGCAGCATTCGCGCTGCCCGCGATCGGGACGGCCCTGATGGCGATCGCCGCGATCGGCTCGTTCCTCGGCACGAACCTCCTCGTGGACACCTTCTACCTCGGGCTGATGGCGTTCATGGTGGGAACCTTGCTGTTCGCGGCCTCGGCGCTCGCCACCCACGTCCTCTCGCGCGTCGGTGCGCTTCTGCTGGCGATCGGTCCCGTGTTGGCGATCGGTGCCGGTGGGGGCAACGAGGCGCTGACACTCGCTGCCCTCCTTTGCTTCGTGGCGGGCTGGATGGCGATGGGCGTCAAGGCGATCCGCGTCGACTCGCGACTGCCGACCGCGCGACCGGCCTGATCCGATGACATCATCCGACTTTCCTGGGGAGGGATCCGGGTTCGGCAGCTCGTTGCCGCGCGGCGTCGCGATCGTCGGCGGCGTCGCCTTCGTCGCGCTCGGTGTCTGGGCGATGGTCGATCCCGGGTCGTTCTTCGAAACGCTCGCCCGGTTCGAGCCCTACAACCAGCACCTCCTCCAGGACATCGGGGCGTTCCAGATCGGCCTCGGCGCCGTCCTCCTGTTTGCCGGCTGGTCCGGCCGCGCCGATGGCCTGACGGTCGCACTCCTGGGCGTTGGTGTGGCGGCGGCGCTTCACACGGTCTCCCACATCGTCGGCCGTGACCTCGGCGGAGTCCCGGAGCGGGACATCCCGTCATTTGCCGGGTCCGCCCTCATCCTGTTGGCGGCAGGTGCGTTGCGCTGGCGGCACGTTCGTGGCGTGGGTCGCTAAGCCAAAAGCCACCTGACGCCCGACCATCACCCGACGATGACGAGCCTCATGCGCCGGTCGGTCACGAGGCTGACCGCTACCCGCGCGCTCGGCGTGATCGCGATGGCGGCCGGGACCATCTATCTGGCGGCGCTCGCCGTCGCTCTGCCGGGGTCGCTCGGGTTCCTATGGGGGATGCTCATCACGATCGGGCCGATCTGCCTGATCGTTGGGGTCCAGCTCCGGGCCTCGCGGGACGGCAACGCGTCGCGGCCGGTCGCGGCATTGGCCATCGGGGCCATCACCACGGAGCTGTGGTGGCTGGCGATGAGCCTCCTGGCGATCGGGCGCGAGCGCCCATTCGCCGGGGACTTCGGCACCGTATGGGCGTGGGCCATCGTCAGTGCGTGGGCCGTCGGAGCCGCCTTTTTCTTCGCGGCCGCCCGCCGAAGACTGGCCTCCCGATGGGCCGCGGTCGCGCTGGCGGCCGGGTATCTCCTGGGCCTGCTGGGCAACGATCGGCTCGGTCTGGTCGATGGACCGTACGTCGACCTGGTCCTGCGCGCGGCCTACACCGGGTTCGTGCTTATCGGCTTCGGCTGGCTCGCCCTCGGGTTCGACCTGACCCTCGATGATCGGTCGCCCCGCGGCGCGCGGGTCCGAGCCTGGCTCCCACGGATCGCGGCGGGGATGCTGCTGATCGCGGTCGTGGCGGTAGGGACAGAGGCGATGTCGATCGTCGCGACGCGGAACGGCCCCACGACCGATGCCCGCAACGAACTTCGCGCAGCGATCGAGGACGTCGCCGGCGCCACGGCCCGGCGTTACGGCGTACGCGACGACCGCAGCCACGAGATGGACGGCGCGAAGATCATCGAGGGCGCGAGGCCCGATGAGTTTGTCGCGGTCTACCACGCCTATCGGGAGGCGGACGACGCGTACGACATCCACCTCGCGACCTCGACCGATCTGCTGACCTGGACGTGGAGGGTCCGTCTCTCCGAAGGTGGCTCCATGCCCACGATCCGCGCCGCAAGCGACGGCGGCTACGTCGTGGCGCTGGAGACGGACGCACCGAACCACCTCAAGTTCGCCTACTACCCGACCTGGGAGGAGCTGCTGGCGGGTCGCGCGGCGAAGACCTTCGAGCCGCCGCGGACGCTCTCGACGTGTGCCGAGGGCACGCCCAGTCTCGATTCGGCGAGCAGCACCGCGCTCGAGGTGGGCTTCCACTTCGGTCCCGGCGACGACTGCAGCGTCGCGCGACAGGCCGACGGCAGCACCGACTGGACGACCTGGACCGCCGAAGCGCGGCCGGAACTCGAGGACGCAGTCCGGGGACTTCGGATCCGGGGTGGCGTCGGCGATCGTGATCGGTTCTCCTTTCGAGGCCTCGAGTTCACGGTGTTCGAAGGTCAGGCTGTGTCTGGCGACTGGACGACATGGCGCGTGTACCTCCATGACGACACCGCGGGATTCGCCGACCTCCTCGACATCAGGACCGATGCCGGCAGCACGGCGTTCACGAATCCGGCCGTGACCCAGCTCGAGATCGGCGGCCGGCCGGCGATCGTCGTGGCCCTGTTCGTGCCGATGGAAGGCGCCCACGGCGGCGAGGCCGGGGCGCTCATCTACTACCGACTCCTCGACCGCTGAGGGCGCGGAGGAGGCCGGTGGACGAGCAACGCTAACGGGAGGTCAAACAGCGCCTCTGGGCGTCCGTCGGCGTCCGGCCGACGAAGCGACGGTTAACGCTCGAGCGCGGGCCGAAGGTTCGTTTGTTAGTCCTCACGTCCCGCCAGGCCCCCGGAGCTCTTCGGTCGGTATCACGCGGTCGCGACGGCCAGGTGCGACAGACGCCACAGTTGTCAGTGGTCCCACGTCCACAGCGTGTCGAGGCCGACGCGTTCCGCGCGCCGACCAGCTTCCAGCAGGGGCGGCCAGTCCGTGTACTGGTTCCAGCACAGGGCACCGAGGCGGATCGACGACATCGATGTTCTCCCGGAGCGCAGCGGGATGGAGAAGAAGCGAGCCCGAAGGGCGGTTCCGTCGTCCTCCGGGCTCTACCCGCGCCGCCTGGCTAGAGACGACTCGGGCAGGCGCTACGGTACCCGGTCAGAGCGCGAGACGCGCGACGACCTCCCCTTCGTGGATCTCGCCGGTGGGGATGAAGCCCAGGCCGCGGTAGAAGGGCTCCGGGCCGCCCTCGGCGGGGACCCAGCTCACGAGCAACTCGGCGGCCCGGGGCAGGGTTCGCACGTGCTGCACGATCAGCTCGAGCGCCGCGCGGCCGTAGCCCCGACGCTGCCGGTCGGCGGCGATCATCAGCCGCCACAGGTAGTACTCGGGTTTCTCCGGGTCGAGGGAGAGCATCGCGAACCCGACCGGCTCGTTGTCCGCGTAGATCGCCCGGAACCACGCCTTCGGCTCGAAGTACGCCTCGGCGAACGACACGGCGTTGGGCGCCACGAACGCGGTCTGCTCCGGGGCGACCTCGAGGCGACAGATCGCCCGAACCGTCTCGCCGGTGATGTCGCGGAGCTCGACGATGGCGCCCTCGGCGACGGGTCGCGGCACGGCGGGTGCGTCCCCGGCGTCCATTCCGCTCGGGCTCTCGGTCACCGGACGACGAGGTTGACGAGACGCCCTCCGCCCGCGACCACGACGCGATCCGGAGCTCGGCCGTCGAGCGCGGCCTGCACCTTCGGTGAGGCAAGGACCAGTCGTTCCAGCTCCGCGTCGGCGACATCGGAAGGCACGACGATCCTGTCCCGGATCTTGCCGTTGACCTGGATCGGCACCTCGCGCGTGTCCTCGACGATGGCCGCCGCATCGACCACCGGCCAGCGCTCACTGTGGATGGACGACCACCCAACCGCGGCCGCAGCGAGTCGCCGCGACCAGAGCTCCTCGGTGATGTGCGGAGCGGCCGGCGCCAGCATCAGCAGCAGGAGCCGGACCGCCTCCTCCCACGCCGCGCCGCCGGCGGCCGAGGTTCCGCGGTAGCGGAAGAGCGTGTTCGACAGCTCCATGAGCTTGGCGACCATCGTGTTGAACCGGAAGCCCTCGTAGTCAACCGTGACGTCGCGAAGGGTCCGGTGAGCGGCCGTCCGGATGGTCGCCTCGGCGGTGTCGAGGTCCTCGCCGGCCGGCAGGCTGCCCGGCCTCCTGATCGCCGGGATCCGTGCCCCTGGGATCCAGCGCGATCGTCCAGACGCGGTTCAGGAACCGGTCGACCCCGCCGATCCCGGTCGGGCTCCACGGGCCGCCCTGGTCCCACGGGCCCATGAACATGAGGAAGAGCCGGATCGTGTCGGCGCCGTAGCGCGCCACGAGCTCGTCCGGATCCTGGACGTTGCCGCGTGACTTGCTCATCCGCTCGCCGTCGGCACCGAGGATCTGGCCCTGGTTGAACAGCCGCAGGAAAGGCTCATCCTCGTTGACCAGGCCGATGTCGCGCATGGCCTTGGTGAAGAACCGGCTGTACAGCAGGTGCATGACCGCGTGCTCGGCGCCGCCCGTGTACTGGTCCACCGGGGTCCAGCGATCCACGAGGGCGCGGTCGATCGCGCCGCCCGCCTTCTCCGGGGAGAGGTAGCGGAACCAGTACCAGCTGGAATCGATAAACGTGTCCATCGTGTCCGTCTCGCGCCGCGCCGGCCTATGACAGTTCGGGCAGTCGACCCGCAGGAACGCCTCATCTCGCGTGAGGGGATTGTCGCCGCTGCCCTGGTAGTCGACCGTCTCCGGGAGCAGGACCGGGAGATCCTGGTCCGGGACAGGAACCGCCCCGCACTCCTCGCAATGGATGATCGGGATCGGCGTGCCCCAGTAGCGCTGGCGGCTGATCAGCCAGTCGCGGATCCGGTACGTGACGGCCGCCTTGCCGAGGCCGCGCTCCTCGAGCGCCGCGACGATCCCCCGGCCGCCTTCGTCGGCCAGCATTCCCGTGTACGGCCCGCTGTTGACGAGGCGCTCGTCGGCGGCGTGGGCGACGTAAGCCTCGGTCAGCGGAAGA
>CAVQPX010000016.1:0-10584 GCA_963714835.1 uncultured Chloroflexia bacterium | reverse complement strand
AGGAACCCGCCCGTGATCGCGCCGACCGGGATCGTGCCCCACACGATGAACCGCATCGTCGCGTTCATCTTGCCCTGCATCCGCTGCGGCGTGATCGCCTGGCGAAGGCTGACCTGGTTGATGTTCCAGGCGACGCCGCAGAAGCCACCCAGGAATCCCTGAGAGCGCCAGAGGCTCCGAACAGAATGGCGTCGGGGGCCAGCGCGACCGGGAGGAGCGAAACGCTGAAGCCCATCGAGGTCAGGACCAGCATCCGCCCTACGCCCAGTCGGTTCGTCAGGCGGGTCGTCACGAGCGCAGCGAGAAGGACGCCGACAGACCCGATCGAGAAGGCGAAGCCGATGAGCTGGGCCGTGAAGGCGCGGTCACGGACCAGGAAGAGGATCAGGATCGCGCCGGCGCCGTTGAAGAAGAGGTTCGACAGGCCCGTCGTCGCGGCGATCGAGCGCAGCCATCGGTGGCCGACCACGTAGCGGAGGCCGACTGCGATCTCCTTCCGCATCGAGGGCTTAGGGCCGGTCGCCACATCGTGAGGCACGATCGGCGGCTCCGGGCGGCGGATCCAGAACACGAACGCGGCCGAGACGAGGAAGCTCACGGCATCGAGGAGGATCGCGAACGGAGCCCGCAATATCCCGATGAGGATGCCGGCGAGGCTCGGCCCCGCGATCTGCGAGGCCGATCGCGTGATCTCGAGCTTCGAGTTTCCCTCGACGAGCTGGTCCGGCTCCACGATCGAGGGCAGGTAGCTCTGGTATGCGACATCGAAGAAGACGGTCAGGCAGCCATTGATGAAGCCGACGACATACAGCTGCCAGATCGTCAACCCATCGAGGGCGAACGCGATGGGAATGGACAGCAGGCTGATCGCGCGGCCCAGGTCCCCGACGATGAGGATCGGCCGACGCCGCAGGCGGTCCACCCACACGCCGGCGGGCAGGCTCAGGAGGATGAACGGCAGGAATTCGATCGTCGCGAGGAGGCCGAATTCGAACGGCGAGACGTTGAGGATCGTGGCCGCCACGATCGGCAGGGCGAGCAGCGTGATCTGTGTCCCGAACACACTGATCGTCTCCGCGGTCCACAGCTTCAGGAAGTCCGGGTGCCGCAGAAGGCTGCGAGGGCCGACCGGCCGGGTCACGGGCGTGGTCATGGGTCGGTAGTCTAGCGGCGTGCCCCTCGTCAAATCCGTCCCGAACTACTCCGAGGGCCGACGGCCGGAAGTCGTCGATGCGCTCGCGGACGCCGTCGCGGGGACGCCCGGCGTCCATCTCCTCGACCGGACGAGCGATCCATCGCACAACCGTTCCGTCCTGACGCTGGCCGGCGAGGCGGAAGCCGTCACCAGGGCGCTCGAGGCCACCGTCGAGGTCGCCATCCGCGACATAGACATGGAGCAGCACACCGGTGAGCATCCGCGCATCGGCGCCGTTGACGTCATCCCGTTCGTGCCGCTCGGGGACGCGACGATCGATGATGCGATCGGGCTTGCGCGGTCCTTCGGCCAGCGGGTCGCCGAGCGATTCGAGATCCCCGTCTACCTGTACGCACGCGCCGCCGTGCGCCCCGATCGCGTTCGACTGGCGGACGTCCGGCGCGGCGGCTACGAGGGCCTGCGCGACGAGATCGGGCAGAACGGGCGCGAGCCGGACTTCGGGCCGACAAGGACGCACCCGCGCGCCGGTGCCGTGGCCGTGGGCGCGCGGCCGTTCCTCATCGCCTGGAACATCAACCTCGAATTGGCGGACGTGGAGCTGGCCAAGCGGATCGCGCGGCGGGTCCGTGAGTCGGGTGGCGGGCTGCCCGCCGTACAGGCGAACGGATTTATGATCGAGGAGCTGGGTTGCGCCCAGGTCTCGATGAACCTGCTGGACTTCACCACGACGCCGATGTGGCGCGTCTGGGACGAGGTCCGTGCGGTCGCGGCCGAGGATGGCGTCACGTTGCGCGAGTCGGAGTTGATCGGGCTGGCGCCGCTGGCCGCGTTCCTGGATGTCGCGGCCCACGCGGGTTCCGATGTGGAGGAGCCCGTGGAGCGGAGGTTCGCGGCCGCAGCAGGGTTCCTCCGGCTTCGGGACGCCGATCCGGCGATGGCCCTGGAGTTGCGCCTCGCCGCGGCGCGCGGGGCTGCGAGTTGAACGCCGCCGCGAACGCCGCGGGTCGCGGCGCGCGGGGCCGCGAGTTGAACTGCGCGGGTCGCGGCGCGGCGATGGGCGAGCGCATCGCCCCGTCGAGCCCCGCGCGGGGTTGCGCGTGACCGGGTTTCGCGTCATCCAGGGCGGCCGGGCGGCCGAGGGCCTGCCGGGCCTCCTCGTGGAGGGGGCGGCCGAGGTGGCGACCCTGGCCGGCGGGATTCGGCGCGGGAACGGGCAGGACGATCCGGAACTCCTCACAGCCTCAGGCGATCCGTATGGCGAAGATGCGCCCGTCGTGGCGTGCTGGGAGGGCCGGATTCTCGCCGTCGGGCCGCGTGCCGACATGCTCCGCGTCCTCGAGGGCGGTGGCTATCCCCTGGCCCGATTCGCACGGCTGGACGCCGCCGGCGGCACGATCACCCCGGGCCTCGTGGATCCGCACACGCACCTGTTGTTCGCCGGTTCCCGGGAGGGCGAGCTGGTCCTCCGCCAGCGCGGTGCCGACTACCTGGAGATCCTGGCGAAGGGCGGCGGGATCCTGTCCACGGTCGCTGCCACCCGCGCCGCCAGCACGGAAGCACTCGAGGAGCACGGTCGGCGCTGGCTCGGCGAGATGCTCAATCACGGCACGACGACGGTCGAGGCGAAATCCGGTTACGGCCTGGACCTGGCGACCGAGCTGCGCTTGCTCGACGTGGCACACCGGCTGGGCGCCGCCGGACCCGTGGATGTCCTGCCGACCTGGCTCGGGGCGCACGCCGTGCCCGCGGAGTACCGGTCCCGGCCGGACGGCACCGAGGCCTACATCCGGCACTGCATCGAGGAGCAGCTGCCCGGTGTCGCGGCCCAGGGCCGGGCCCGCTTCGCGGATGTGTTCTGTGAGCGCGGCGTGTTCTCGCCCGACCAGTCGCGCCGCATCCTCGAGGCCGCCGGGCGCTACGGCATGCTGCCTCGCTTGCACGCCGACGAGATCGCACCGAGTGGGGGCGCCGAGCTGGCCGCCGAGATCGGGGCGTTGTCCGCGGACCATCTCGCCGCCCCGTCGCCCGAAGGGATCGATGCCCTTGCGCGCGCCGCCGTCATGGGACAGCCGGTTGTGGCGACGCTGCTCCCGGCGACCACGTGGTTCCTCATGCACGACGACTTTGCGCCCGCGCGGACACTCATCGAGCGCGGCGTTCCGGTCGCCCTTGCAACGGATTTCAACCCGGGTACGTCGCCCACCCCGAGCCTGCTCCACGTCCTGACGGTCGCGTGCCTGGAGCTGAAGATGACCCCGTCGGAGGCACTCACAGCCGTGACGATCAACGCCGCGCACGCGCTGGGCCAGGGCGATGAGATCGGTTCGATCGAGGCCGGCAAGGCCGCCGACCTCGTCCTCTGGCGTGTTCCCACGCATCGCCAGCTGCCCTACTGGCCGGCGGCAGACCTCGTACGGGCCGTCGTGAAGCGCGGACGTATCGTCGTGGACCGGGCCTCGGTCTGATCGGCCGCGCCGGCGCGACGAGCCTCGGTCTGATCGAGGCTATATCTTGCCGCGCGACTCCAGGATGATCGCGGTGACTTCCTGCGGGAGCGTCGAGATCGTGACCGACAGCTTCGGCTGAGGGGCGGGCGTGCCGCCCATTTCGTGGAAGAACCTCGAGACCGCCTCGGCGCAGTCCGCCTCGTCCGGACAGACCGGCATGGCCACGACGAGCTTGGGATCGAGCTGGGCCACGAGCTCGGCCGCCTTCGTCGCGGAGAGTGCACCACCGATCGGCACGCACGCGATGTCCACGCTGCCGATGTCGCCGAGCTTCTCCTCGGTCAGGAGGTGGCCGATGTCACCGAGGTGGATCGTGTGCAGGCCGTCCAGCTCCACGACGAACGCCGTCTGACGGCCACGTTCGGCGCCCCGCTGGTCGTCCCGGTAGGTCCGAACGCCGGTGATGAGGACGTCCTTGATCTCGTACTCGCCGGGTCCGTCGAGGACGAAGGCCTCCTCGAGGCTGCCGGGGATCACCGTGCTGCCATCCCGCGACCGCTTGCCCTTGGCCTTCGGCAGTGGCTCGTCATCGGGGTGGCTGTAGGTGACGACGTCCCCGGTCACGCCGCGGCCCGTTGGGCCCACGACGACGGGATACGCGTCCGCGACGACGACCGCGTCACGGCCGCGCAGGCGGATACAGGTCCGCCCGTACCAGGAGATCTCCATCGCGATCGATTTTGACATACGGCGCTTCACGCCGCGTTCGCGGGAAGTGCACCGGCAATTGCCGGCCGAGCCGTGCCATCACGATCTTCGGGAAGAGGGGCTCTTCTGACTCATCCGTGGGCGCACAGCGACCGGGAGTACCCGGGCCGCGCCCCGGGCTCTCGTGTTGCGCTGGGGAGACCAAAGGGCGCGAATCGGTGGCCCAAGGTGGCGGCCCGGCGCCGGCCCGGCGCCGGCTCGAGCGCCCGGTGGTCGGCCGCTCACGCGCCGGGGCGGGAGGCGAGCCCAAACCGGCCCGGGCGCGGCGGAAACGGGTGGCTGCGACGGGCTGGCGGAGCCTCATGGCGGGTCACGCCTCGCCGTCCAGCGGCGAGCCCGGGATCGGTCTCGACCTCAGGCTCGCGCCCCTCCCGGGGGTGCCGATTTACGGGATCGGTTCTCCACGGAAGAACATGTCGCGGAGCCAGGCACGCCGAATGGGGTGGAGGTCTCTGACCGAGCACACCGTCGGGCCCGGCCTCTCCCGAGCTGTGCAATCGCCCCCGGGAAGAGGAAAGACCGGAGACGCCTGCCCAATTGGCGCCCCCGGTCGGAGGGAGGGAGGATGGAACCTCGAGGGTTCGGTCCGAGGAGAACGGTAGGGGCCGCGGGTTTAGGCACGAGCGAGCAGTCGATTAAGAAAGGGACATTCGGCCGGACCCGGGAGCGCGGTAGCATCGAGCTCGATGACGCCCGGAACGGACATCGCCCAGCACCTCGGGGAGCCGCTGCGCGCGCCGAGGATCGCCGCACGGCGCGCGGCTCTCGCGCTCTCTATGGCTGCGACCCTGGTCTTCGTGGCGTGCTCGCCGACGACTTCGAGCCCGAGCGCGAGCCCGGGTCCGAGCGCCAGCGAGTCTTCGCCGCGGGACGACGCGGCCATCTACCGTGAGATCGCGGCCCAGGTCTCCGAGATCCGTGGCCTCGACAGCCCCGACCGGGTCGAGCCCACCGTCATCGATCGGGAGACCGTCATGAAGAACCTGCTCGAGGAATTCGACCAGGACAACCCACCCGAGCAGATCGCCGCAAGCGAGCGGATCTACAAGGCGCTGGGCCTGCTGAAGGCGGACGACTCGCTGCGCGATCTCTATCTCGAGCTGCAGGGCAGCCAGGTCATCGGCTACTACGACCCGACGAAGAAGGAGCTGTTCATCGTCAGCCACGACGGCGGGCTCGGGCCGACCGAGCGCCTGACGTATGCCCACGAATTCGCTCATGAGCTCCAGGATCTCCACTTCGACCTGAACAGCCTGGGGTTGGACAAACTGGCCGAGGACTCGGACCGGGCGCTGGCGATCCTGTCGCTCGTCGAAGGCGACGCTACGAGTGCCCAGACGGCCTGGATGATCGCCAACCTGAGCGCGGAGGAGCTCGGTCAGGTGGCGTCCGAGGCGTCCGATCCGGCGCTCCTCGAAATCCTCACGCGGATGCCGTCGATCCTGCTAGAAACCTCCCTCTTCACGTACCAGGCCGGCGCGACGTTTGTCGCCGACCTTCGGGCGCGCGGCGGACTGGCGGCAGTGGATACGGCCTTCAAGCATCTGCCCGAATCCACGGAACAGATCATTCATCCCGCCGCATACCCGAACGACGAGCCCATCCCGGTGTCGATCCCGGCCAGTCTCCCCGGGCGAATCGGTGCCGGTTCCTCGATCGCCGCCCAGGACACGTTCGGCGAGCTCCAGATTCTGCGTGTGGCTGCGGCAGGGCGGCGTGGCAGGGGACGCCGCGAGGCTCGCAGCCGAGGGCTGGGGCGGCGACCGGCTGGCGCTCATCAACAGTCCCGGCGGCGCATCAACGTTGGTGTGGATCACGGCGTGGGACACGGTCCCGGATGCGGGTGAGTTCGAAGCGGCGGCCAGGAGCGCGATTGCGGGCCTGGGATTGGACGTGGTCGTGGCCGCGTCGTGGACGCGAGTCGTGCTGGGGATTTGGGCGAGTCGGGACGGCGGGACGGATCCCCAGATGCAAGCGATCGTGGACGAGCTCGCCCGCGGCTGACTCGTTCCGTGGCGCGCCGACCCGTTGCGGTGTGGCGGCGTCACCGCACCAGGCAAGTATCCCGGCCAAAGTTCTGCGCGGGAGCACTATCCGGGTAGTGGGCCTTCGTGGGCCCTCCGTGCGGCCCAAGAGTCGCTCAATCGGACTCGTTTCCTGCCCAATGCGCTGCCGGGGAGCGGTAGCCAGACAAGACGGGCTCGGCCCGACGTCGCGGGCGCGTGCAACCCGCGCAGTGCTCGGGCGGGGGTCATTGGCCAGGGTTCCGGGTTCCGACCCGCGAGTGCCCCGCGCCACTCCCGGATGCGGACCCGCGCCGGGTGCCGACCCTCAGCGCAGTCCTACATCAGGTCCGGGGCGGAGATCCCGAGCAGGCCCAGCGCATTCGCCAGCGTGACCCGCGTCGCGTCCACGAGCGCGAGTCGCCCGGCGGAGCGCACCGGATCCGCGACATCGACGACCTTCGCGTCCCGGTAGAAGGCGTGGAACGCGGTCGCCAGCTCCGTGGCGTACGTCGTGATGCCCTGCGTCTCCTGGGCCGCGGCCGCATCCTCGACGACCTCTGGGTACCGGACCACGATCCGGGCAAGCGTGCCCTCGGGGCCACCGGCGAGCGTGCCGCTGAGGTCGGTGGCGGCCGCCAGGCCGGCCTCGGACGCCTTGCGCAGGATCGAGGCGATGCGGGCATGGGCGTACTGCACGTAGTAGACCGGGTTCTCGCTCGACTGCTTCTTCGCGAGCTCGATATCGAAGTCGATGTTGACGTTGGCGCCCCGCGACGCAAAGAACCAGCGAGCGGCGTCCGGGCCGATCTCGGCCAGGAGTTCGTCCAGCGACACGAACGTGCCCGCCCGCTTGGACATCGAGACCTCGACGCCGTCGCGCACGAACCGGACCCAGCCCGTGAGGATCATCTCCACGGCCGCCCGGTCGTAGCCCATCGCCTCGGCGGCGTTTCGAACGCGAGCGACCGTTCCGTGGTGGTCCGCGCCCCAGATGTAGATCAGGTGGTCGAACCCGCGGCTGAGCTTCTCGGTCACGTAGCCGATATCGGAGGCGAAATACGTCGGCTCGCCGTTGGATCGAATGACGACACGGTCCTTGTCGTCGCCGTAGGTCGTGGACCGGAACCAGAGCGCTCCGTCCAACTCGTACAGGTGTCCCGCTTCGCGCAACTTCGCGACGGCCCGTTCGACCCAGCCCTCCGTGTGGAGGCTGGCCTCGGTTTTCCAGACATCGAAGTGAACGCCCAGGTTCGCAAGCGTGGCTTCGATCCCGGCCCGGATCCGCTCCGAGGCCCACCGCCCGACAGCGACCGCCGGGGCCTCACCTCGCGCGATGGCGTCCCGCGGCAGCTCCCCGGGGAGTGCCCGCGCGAGATCCGCGACGTAGTCGCCGTGGTAGCCATCCTCGGGGATCGGGGTCCCGTCGCGGACGGCGATGACCGACGCCCCGAGGTGATCGACCTGCGCCCCCGAGTCGTTGAAGTAGTACTCGCGCGTCACCTGCTGGCCACCGGCCTCGAGGACGCGGCAGAGCAGGTCACCGACGAACGCACCGCGCGCGTTCCCTACCGTCAGTGGCCCGGTCGGGTTCGCCGACACGAACTCCACGTTGACGTGCCGCGGGTCCACGGCCACCGGCACTCGACCCCAACCATCGGGATCCGCGCGGACGCCGGCCAGAACCTCCTCGAGCGCCTCGTCCGCAAGCCGGAGGTTGATGAAGCCCGGGCCGGCGACGGTGGCGGCCGAGACCGGCTGGCCGGGACCGGTTTCCACGGCGCCGGCGAGGGCCGTGGCGATCGTGGCCGGCGTCATCTTGAGCGGTCGAGCCAGTCGCAGCGCCAGGTTCGTGGCGAAGTCCCCGTGCTCGGGGTTCGCCGGCCGCTCGATGTCGACCGGCGGCGCCGACACGCCCTCCGGCAGGTCCGGCAGCGCCCCGAGGGCGACCGCCGCGGCCCAGGCGCGGGCAACAGACGCGCGCACCAGCGCCCGGACGGGCGTCGAGTTGCGGGGTTGCGGCGTCGAGCTGGTCAACGGGTTTGCTCCTGCTCCGGTGGCGGTCCGTCATCGTACCGGTACCGGGGAGGACCGATCGTCCTGGTACTCCGGTGCGCCGGTGCACCGGTTTCGGTGGCTCTGACGTGGTCGGCTGGGAGAAATTGGGTGGGGTTAGGGCTAGTCAAGTGTCAATAGGGCAAGTACCTTAGTAAGTCCGGCTGGACGTACCATCCAGTTGCACTCATCGATGTGCCGCATATCGCGGCCATCCGGGGCTATAGGTCAGGCGCCAGATCGGCGCCGGACAGCGTTCCAAGGCGAGGTTTCGACATCGTCGCTTCGGTTCAAGGGAGGCATCACATGACATCTCGGGGATTTAGCGTGCATTTGAGCGCGACCACGCGCCGAGGGTTGACCCTCGCCTGGGCCGCGCTCTTTGCGTTGTCCATGCTCATCGCCTATGCGGCGGCCACGCCCAGTTCGGTCCGCGGGGCAACGGTGAACCCGGACCTCCAGCCCGGATGCGGCATCGACGTCATCATGATCCTGGATGCGTCTGGTTCCATCGATGGCGGCGAAATCACACAGACTCGGAATGCGGTCAGCGCCTTCTTGACGGCTCTTGAGGACACTGGTTCGCAGGTCGCGATCGTGGAGTTCTCCGAGAGTGCCGACGTCCCTGTGCCATCAACCCTGGTCAACGCCGCGAGCATCGCGGGCGTCTTCGCGACCTACCTCTCCGCGAGCGATCTCACCGGCCCCCAGTACCACGACGGCCGCCTCGGCACCTTCACGAACTGGTCCGCGGGGTTCAATGCAGCCAACGGCCTCGCGACAGCGGAGCTGGTCGTCTTCATGACCGACGGCCAGCCCAACAGGCCAACGAATGAAGCAACAGGATTGGCCGCCGCGATCGTTTCGTCCGACACGACGAAGGGCAAGCCCTCCCACATCTTCGGCATCGGAGTCGGGACTGTGACGGGGACCCCACTCGCCAATCTTCAAGCGGTGACAGGCCCCGACGCCTACAGCGGCTCGAACTTCGATTCGGCCGACTACGTCGTTACCGCCGACTTCTCCGGCCTGGCAGCGGCTCTCGCCGCCGTGGCGGAGGAGCTCTGCGAACCCCTCACGCTCGACAAGACGATCACGTCTGGTGACCCGTACGACAGCGTCGGCGACGTCATCAACTACAGCTACAAGCTGACGAACAGCGGGAACGGCACCCTCTACCCGCCGTTCACTGTCGTCGACAACAAATCGAGCGACGAGAACTGCCCGCAGCCGGCGACCCTCGCCCCGGCTGCGTTCATCACCTGCACCGCGTCGTACACGATCACCCAGGCCGATCTCAACGCCGGCTCGGTGACGAACCTCGCCACAGGCCACGCCTTCACTGCCGCCGGGGCACCGGTGAACTCGAACGAGGACTCGGAGACCGCCGACGCTATCCAGAGCCCCGGGTCTGACGCTCGTCAAGACGGCCACGCCGTCGACGTATGCGAGCGCCAACGTCCTGATCAGCTACAGCTACAAGCTGACGAACAGCGGAAACGTCACCCTCTACCCGCCGTTCGCTATCGTCGACAACAAGTCGAGCGACGAGAGTTGCCCGCAGCCGGCGACCCTCGCCCCGGGTGCCTTCATTACCTGTACCGCGTCGTACCTGACCACTGCGGGCGACGTTGCGGCTGGCTCGGTCACGAACACCGCGACCGGCCACGGCCAGTTCAACCAGGTCCCGGTCAACTCGAACCAGGACTCGGAGACGGTCACCTACCGCCGACCCACGTCGACGGAGGAACCGAAGCCGACACCGACACCGACCCCGACGGCTCCTCCGACGCAGGTGCCCACGGTTGCACCTTCGCCGACACAGGAAGTCCTCGCCGCGACTGATCGGCCGGGGATCACCCTGCCGCCGACAGACAGTGGCATTAATGGCGATCAGGCCTCGAGCGGTACAGGCTTCGGCCTGATGCTCACCCTGCTCGTCCTCGCCGGGATCGGTCTCGTCGCGGGGCAGTTTGCCTCCAAGGCCCGCCGGCCTCGCCGGGAGGAGGTCCGCCGCCGCTAGGCGAGACAGCCTCCCGGGACCCGATCCAAGGGTCCCCGAGACCTGGACGGGGCGCACTCTCTGAGTGCGCCCCGTCTGTTTGTGCCCGACCGTCGCGGCCATTCAGACGGAAACGCGGTTGGTCAGTCGGAC
>CAVQPX010000015.1:0-11906 GCA_963714835.1 uncultured Chloroflexia bacterium | reverse complement strand
TGGACGGATCCGACGCCGTCGCGGACTGGCCGCTCCTCAACGCCCTCGTGAACACCGCGGCCGGCGCCACGTGGGTGAGCATCCACCACGGCGGCGGGACCGGGATCGGCTACAGCCAGCACGCGGGCATGGTGGTGGTCGCCGACGGCACGGACCTGGCGGCCCGAAAGCTGGAAAGAGTGCTGACCACGGACCCGGCGATGGGCGTCCTGCGCCACGTCGACGCGGGCTACGAGCGTGCCATCGCGGTCGCCCGTGAGCGTGGGGTTCACATGCCGATGCTGGAGGGTCAGGCGTAACCCGCCGGATTTCCGGGCGATCCCCGGGGAATTCCGCGGGCGATCGTTGCGCTGGACGCAAGGATCGATCCCAGCGTTGCGCCACGTGCAAACAACTCCGGATTCCGGCGTCGCTCGCGTGTTTCCTTTGCGTGGGGCGCAACCAAGACTCGATCGTGGGCCACTCGGAGCTCCGCCGGCCCTGGATTTATGCATGGCGTTGCATCGGACGCAAGGAACCGGCGAGATTGCCCGACCAGTCCTCCCGCGGCGCCGTGTTGTTTGCGTCACATGCAACGTGACCGCGCCCAGCCCGGCGGGCCGCGCCGAGCCCGGCGGGCTGGGCCGAGCGACTACGCTCTCACGCGTCCCCGGCCTCGGCATTTGCCGGTCTGCCCGCGAGGTCCTCCGCGGGCCCGTCCGGCGCCGGCCTCGGCATCTCCACGATCTCGCAAACCGGTGAGAGCGCGACTGGGATGAAGGCGAAGACCCGCCGATGGCTCCGACCCAGATCGTGTTGTGGAGCCCGATGATGCCGCCGAGGAATCCACCCATGATCGAGCCGACCGGGATCGTGCCCCACACGATGAACCGCATCGTCGCGTTCATCTTGCCCTGCATCCGCTGCGGCGTGATCGCCTGACGAAGGCTGACCTGGTTGATGTTCCAGGCGACGCCGGAGAAGCCACCAGGAATCCCGAGAACGCCACAGCTCCGAACAGGATGGCGTCGGGGGCCAGCGCGACGGGGAGGAGCGAGACGCTGAAGCCCATCGAGGTCAGGACCAACATCCGCCCTACGCCCAGCCGCTTCGTCAGGCGGGTCGTCACGAGCGCAGCGAGAAGGACGCCGACGGACCCGATCGAGAAGGCGAAGCCGATGAGCTGGGCCGTGAAGGCGCGATCACGGACCAGGAAGAGGATCAGGATCGCGCCGGCGCCGTTGAAGAAGAGGTTCGACAGGCCGGTTGTCGCGGCGATCGCGCAGAGCCACCGATGGCCGACCACGTAGCGGAGGCCGACTGCGATCTCGTTCCGCATCGAGGGCTTGGGGCCGGTCGCCACATCGTGGGGCACGATCGGTGGCTCTGGGCGGCGGATCCAGAACACGAACGCGGCTGAGACGAGGAAGCTCACAGCATCGACGAGGATTGCGAACGGGGCCCGCAACAGACCGATGAGGATGCCGGCGAGGCTCGGCCCCGCGATCTGCGAGGCCGATCGCGTGATCTCCATCTTCGAGTTTCCCTCGACGAGCTGGTCCGACTCCACGATCGAGGGCAGGTAGCTCTGGTATGCGACATCGAAGAAGACGGTCAGGCAGCCATTGATGAAGCCGACGACATACAGCTGCCAGATAGTCAACCCATCGAGGGCAAACGCGATGGGAATGGACAGCAGGGTGACCGCGCGGCCCAGGTCCCCGACGATGAGGATCGGCCGGCGACGCAGGCGGTCTACCCACACGCCGGCGGGCAGGCTCAGGAGGATGAACGGCAGGAATTCGATCGTCGCGAGGAGGCCGAATTCGAACGGCGAGGCGTTGAGGATCGTGGCCGCCACGATCGGCAGGGCGAGCAGCGTGACCTGGGTCCCGAACACGCTGATCGTCTCCGCGGTCCACAGCTTCAGGAAGTCCGGGTGGCGCAGCAGGCTGCGAGAGCCGACCGGCGGGGTCACGGGCGTGGTCATGGGTCGGTAGTCTAGGGGCGTGCCCCTCGTCAAATCCGTCCCGAACTACTCCGAGGGCCGACGGCCGGAGGTCGTCGACCGCCTCGCCGACGCCGTCACGGGTACGCCCGGCGTCCATCTCCTCGACCGCACGAGCGACGCATCGCACAACCGCTCCGTCCTGACGCTGGCCGGCGAGGCCGAAGCGGTCACGAGGGCGCTCGAGGCGACGATCGAGGTGGCCATCCGCGACATCGACATGGAGGGCCACACCGGCGAGCACCCGCGCATCGGCGCGATCGACGTCATCCCGTTCGTGCCGCTCGGGGACACCACGATGGACGATGCGATCGGCCTCGCCAGATCCTTCGGGCTGCGGGTCGCCGAGCGCTTCGAGATCCCGGTGTACCTGTACGCACGCGCGGCCCTGCGGCCCGATCGTGTCCGGCTTGCGGACGTTCGGCGCGGCGGGTACGAGGGCCTGCGTGACGAGATCGGGCAGAACGGGCGGGAACCGGACTTCGGGCAGGCGCGGACGCATCCGCGAGCCGGGGCCGTGGCCGTGGGCGCGCGGCCGTTCCTCATCGCCTGGAACATCAACCTCGAATCGGCGGACGTGGAGCTGGCCAAGCGGATCGCGCGGCGAGTCCGCGAGTCGGGCGGCGGGCTGCCGGCCGTCCAGGCGGATGGCTTCATGATCGAGGAGCTGGGTTGTGCCCAGGTTTCGATGAACCTCCTCGACTTCACCACGACCCCGATGTGGCGGGTGTGGGAGGAGGTCCGCGCGGTCGCGGCAGAGGATCACGTCACGTTGCGCGAATCGGAGCTGATCGGCCTTGCGCCGCTGGCCGCGTTCCTGGATGTCGCCGCGCATGCAGGTTCCGACGCTGAAGCTCCTGTCGAGCGGCGGTTCGCGGCCGCGGCGTCGTTCCTCCATCTCCGAGACGCCGATCCTGCGATGGCCCTGGAGCTGCGGCTCGCCGCCGCGCGCGGAGCCACGAGTTGAACGGCGCATGAGCGGGTTTCGCGTGATCCAGGGCGGACGGGCGGCCGAGGGCCTGCCGGGCCTTCTCGTTGAGGGCGTGGCCGAGGTCGCGACCCTGGCCGGTGGAATTCGGCGCGGGAACGGGCAGGGCGAGCCGGGACTCCTCACGGCCTCAGGCGATCCATATGCGGACGACGCCCCGGTCGTGGCGAGCTGGGAGGGCCGGATCCTCGCCGTCGGACCGCGCGCGGACATGTTCCGGGTCCTCGAGGGCGGTGGCTATCCGCTGGCCCGGTTCGCCCGGCTTGACGCGGGCGGCGGCACGGTCACCCCGGGCCTCGTGGACCCGCACACGCACCTGTTGTTCGCCGGCTCCCGGGAGGACGAACTGGTTCTCCGGCAGCGCGGCGCCGACTACCTGGAGATCCTGGCAAAGGGCGGCGGGATCCTGTCAACCGTTGCGGCCACGCGCGCCGCCAGCACGGAGGCGCTCGAGGAGCACGGACGGCGCTGGCTCGGCGAGATGCTCAACCACGGCACGACGACGGTCGAGGCGAAGTCCGGCTACGGTCTGGACCTGGCGACGGAGCTGCGGTTGCTGGATGTCGCATTCCGGCTGGGCGCCGCCGGACCCGTGGATGTCCTGCCGACGTGGCTCGGGGCGCACGCCGTGCCCGCCGAGTATCGGTCGCGGCCGGACGGCACGGAGGCCTATGTTCGGCACTGCATCGAGGAGCAGCTGCCCGGCGTCGCGGCCCAGGGCCGGGCCCGCTTCGCAGATGTGTTCTGCGAGCGCGGCGTCTTCTCGCTCGATCAATCGCGCCGCATCCTTGAGGCGGCCGGCCGCTACGGCATGCTCCCTCGCCTGCACGCCGACGAGATCGCACCGAGTGGTGGGGCCGAGCTGGCCGCCGAGATCGGGGCGTTGTCCGCGGACCATCTCGCCGCCCCGTCGCCCGAAGGGATCGATGCCTTGGCACGTGCCGCCACCATGGGACGGCCGGTCGTGGCGACGCTTCTCCCGGCGACGACGTGGTTCCTCATGCACGACGACTACGCGCCCGCTCGGACACTCATCGAGCGCGGCATCCCGGTGGCCCTCGCGACCGACTTCAACCCCGGCACATCGCCCACCCCGAGCCTGCTGCACGTCCTGACCGTCGCCTGCCTGGAGCTGAAGATGACCCCATCGGAGGCACTCGCGGCCGTCACGATCAATGCCGCGCACGCGCTGGGCCAGGGCGATGAGATCGGTTCGATCGAGGCCGGCAAGGCGGCCGACCTCGTGGTCTGGCGCGTTCCCACGCATCGCCAGCTGCCCTACTGGCCGGCGGCCGACCTCGTGCGGACCGTCGTCAAGCGCGGACGCATCGTGGTGGACCGGGTCTCGGTCTGATCGGCCGCGCCGGCCCGACCGGCCGCGCCCGCACGACCGCTATCCAGCCCGGTTGGTCGACGGATCGACCAGGCGACGAACGAGACGCTGGTTCGGGCCTCTTCCTGCGTCGAGTGGCGCGTGGATCGACCAATCAGGGGCTGAAGCCCGTGATCCGACCCTCCGGGAGCCCGCTGCTTCGTCGGATGGTCGATTGATCGACCATCGAGCCTCTATAGGGCGGCTGGACGCCGCGGGCGGACCGCCGGCCGCCGCGTTCGCCGCCCGGTCGCCGACCGCGCCTCGAGGCTAGATCTTGCCGCGCGATTCCAGGACGATCGCGGTGACTTCCTGCGGAAGCGTCGAGATCGTGACCGACAGCTTCGGCTGCGGCGCCGGCGTGCCGCCCATCTCGTGGAAGAACCTCGAGACCGCCTCGGCGCAGTCCGCCTCGTCCGGACAGACCGGCATGGCCACGACGAGCTTGGGGTCCAGCTGGGCGATGAGCTCGGCGGCCTTCGTCGCGGAGAGCGCACCACCGATCGGCACGCACGCGATGTCGACGCTACCGATGTCGCCGATCTTCTCCTCGGTCAGGAGGTGGCCGATGTCACCGAGGTGGATCGTGTGCAAGCCATCCAGTTCCACGATGAACGCCGTCTGGCGACCACGTTCCGCGCCCCGTTGATCGTCCCGATAGGTTCGAACACCGGTGATGAGGACGTCCTTGATCTCGTACTCGCCGGGTCCGTCGAGGACAAACGCCGCCTCGAGACTGCCGGGGATGACCGTGCCGCCGTCCCGAGATCGCTTGCCCTTGCCCTTCGGCAGGGGCTCGTCATCCGGATGGCTGTAGGTGAGGATGTCCCCGGTCACGCCACGGCCCGTGGGGCCGACGACGACGGGATAGGCGTCCGCAACGACGACCGCATCACGGCCGCGCAGGCGGATGCAGGTCCGCCCGTACCAGGTGATCTCCATCGCGATCGATTCTGACATACGGCGCTTCCCGCCGCGTTAGCCGCAAGTGCACCGGCAATTGCCGGTCGAGCCGTGCCATCACGATCTTCGGGAAGAGGGGCTCTTCTGACTCATCCGTGGGCGCAAAGCGACCGGGAGTACCCGGGCCGCGCCCCGGGCTCTCGTGTTGCGCTGGGGAGACCAAAGGGCGCGAATTGGTGGCCCCAGGTGGCCCCAGGCGGCGGCCCGGCGCCGGCCCGGCGCCGGCTCGAGCGCCCGGTGGTCGGCGGCTCACGCGCCGGGGCTGGAGGCGAGCCCCAACCGGCCCGAGCGCGGCGGAAACGGGTGGCTGTGACGGGCCTGGCGGAGCCTCAAGGCGGGTCACGCCTCGCAGCCCAGCGGCGAGCCCGGGATCGGTCTCGACCTCAGGCTCGCGCCCCTCCCGGGGGTGCCGATTTACGGGATCGGTTCTCCACGGAAGAACATGTCGCGGAGCCGAGCACGCCGAATGGGGTGGAGGCCTCTGGCCGAGCACACCGTCGGGCCCGGCCGCGAACGGATCCATCGGGATCCCCGGGAAAAGGAAAGACCGGAGACGCCTGCCCAATTGGCGCCCCCGGTCGGAGGGAGGGAGGATGGAACCTCGAGGGTTCGGTCCGAGGAGAACGGTAGGGGCCGCGGGTTTAGGCACGAGCGAGCAGTCGATTAAGAAAGGGAAACTCGGCCGGACCCCGGGAGCGCGGTAGCATCGAGCTCAATGACCGCCGGATTGAACGAGATGTGCCACCCCGGCGCCCCGCTGCGTGCGCCTTGGAAGACCTCGCTGAGGACGGTATTCCTGGCATTCATGACCGCGGCGCTGGTGATCGCCGCCTGCTCGCCGACGCCCCCGAGCCCGGGTCCGAGCCTCACTCCATCGCCGCCACTCGACGACGCGGCGATCTACCGCCAGATCGCCGCCCAGGTCTCCGAGATCCGCGGTCTCGACAGCCCCGACCGGGTCGAGCCCACCGTCATCGACCGGGAGACCGTCATGAAGAATCTCCTCGAGGAGTTCGACACTGACAACCCACCCGAACAGATCGCCCTCACCGAGCGGATCTACAAGGCGCTGGGCCTGCTGAAGCAGGCCGATTCGTTGCGCGATCTGTACCTCGAGCTGCAGGGCAGCCAGGTCATCGGCTACTACGACCCGACGAAGAAGGAGCTGTTCATCGTCAGCCACGACGGCGGTCTCGGGCCGACCGAGCGCCTGACATACGCTCACGAATTCGCCCATGAGCTCCAGGATCTCCACTTCGACCTGAACGGCCTTGGGCTGAAGGAGCTGGCCGAGGACTCGGACCGGGCGCTGGCGATCCTGTCGCTCGTCGAGGGCGATGCGGTGAGTGCCCAGACAGCCTGGATGATCGCCAACCTGACGGCAGAACAGCTCGGCCAGGTGGCCGCCGAGGCGTCCGACCCGGCGCTCCTCGAGATTCTCACGCGGATGCCGCCGATCCTGCTCGAAACCGCCCTCTTCCCGTACCAGGCCGGCGCGACGTTCGTGGCCGGCCTCCGGGCGACGGGTGGGATGGCGGCCGTGGATGCGGCCTTCACGCACCTGCCAGCCTCCACGGAGCAGATCATTCATCCCGACGCATACCAGAACGACGAGCCCATCCCGATTTCGATCTCGGCGAGCCTCCCCGGGCGAATTGGGACCGGCTCGTCGATCGTCGCCCAGGACACGCTGGGCGAACTCGAGATCCGCGTCTGGTTGCGTCAGGGTGGCGTGGCCGGGGATGACGCGAGGGTGGCAGCCGAGGGTTGGGGCGGCGACCGGCTCTCGCTCATCGACGGACCCGACGGCACGTCGACGTTGGTGTGGATCACCGCGTGGGACGCGGTCGCCGACGCCGGGGAGTTCGAAGCGGCGGCCCGGAGCGTGATTGCGGGTCTCGGCCTGGACGCGGTAGTGGCCGCGTCGGGGATGCGGGTTGTGTTGGCCATCCGGTCGGGTGGTGGTGGGGCCGGCGCCGATCTCAAGGTCATCGTGAACGAGCTCGCCCGCGGCTGACCCGTTCCGTGTCGCGCGCCGGCGCCTCTGCGCCCTACATCAGGTCCGGGGCGGAGATCCCGAGCAGGCCCAGCGCATTCGCCAACGTGATCCGCGTCGCGTCCACGAGCGCGAGCCGCCCAGCTGAGCGCTCCGGCTCCGCGACATCGACCACCTTCGCGTCCCGGTAGAAGGCATGGAATGCGGTGGCCAGCTCCGTCGCGTAGGTCGTGATGCCCTGCGTTTCCTGGGCCGAGGCCGCGTCCACGACGACTTCCGGGTAGCGGACCACGATCCGGGCGAGCGTGCCCTCCGGGCCGCCGGCGAGCGTGCCAGTGAGGTCGGTCGCGGCCGTCAGGCCGGTCTCGGAGGCCTTGCGCAGGATCGAGGCGATGCGGGCATGGGCGTACTGGACGTAGTAGACCGGGTTCTCGTTCGACTGCTTCTTGGCGAGCTCGATGTCGAAGTCGATGTTGACGTTGGCGCCCCGAGATGCGAAGAACCAGCGGGCGGCATCTGGGCCGATCTCCACCAGGAGCTCGTCCAGTGCGACGAACGTGCCGGCGCGCTTGGACATCGAGACCTCGACCCCGTCGCGCACGAACCGCACCCAACCGGTCAGGATCATCTCCACGGCCGCCCTGTCGTAGCCCATCGCCTCGGCGGCGTTCCGGACGCGGGCGACGGTCCCGTGATGGTCCGCGCCCCAGATGTAGATCAGGTGGTCGAAGCCGCGGCTGAACTTCTCGGTCACGTAGCCGATATCCGACGCGAAGTACGTCGGCTCGCCGTTGGATCGAATGACGACGCGGTCCTTGTCATCGCCGTAGGTCGTGGACCGGAACCAGAGCGCGCCGTCCTGCTCGTACAGGTGTCCCGCTTCGCGCAGCTTCGCGACCGCCCGTTCGACCCAGCCCTCGGTGTGGAGGCTGCCCTCGGTCTTCCAGACATCGAAGTGGACGCCGAGGTTCACGAGCGTTGCCTCGATCCCGGCGCGGATCCGCTCCGACGCCCACCGCCCGGCGGCGGCCGCCGGATCCTTGCCGCGGACGGCGCCGTCCCGAAGCAGTTCGTCGGGGAGTGCCCGCGCGAGGTCCGCGACGTAGTCCCCGTGGTAGCCGTCCTCGGGGATCGGCGTCCCGTCGCGGACGGCGATGACCGACGCCCCGAGGTGATCGACCTGGGCGCCGGAGTCGTTGAAGTAGTACTCGCGCGTCACCTGCTGGCCGCCGGCCTCGAGAACGCGGCATAGAAGGTCACCGACGAATGCCCCACGGGCGTTGCCAACCGTCAGTGGCCCGGTCGGATTCGCCGACACGAACTCCACGTTGACATGCCGCGGGTCCCCGGCCACCGGCGCGCGACCCCAGCCATCGGGATCCGCGCGGACGCCGGCCAGAACCCCTCGAGCGCCTCGTCCGCGAGACGGAGGTTGATGAAGCCCGGGCCGGCGACGGTGGCGGCCGAGACCGGCTGGCCCGGACCGGTTTCCACGGCGTCGGCGAGGGCCGCGGCGATCGCGGCCGGCGCCATCCGGAGCGGTCGAGCCAGTCGAAGCGCCAGGTTCGTGGCGAAGTCCCCGTGCTCGGCGTTCGCCGGCCGCTCGACGTCGACCGGCGGTGCCGACACGCCCTCCGGCAGGTCCGGCAGGGCCCCGGCGGCGACGGCCGCCGCCCACGCACGAGCGACGGACGCGCGCACGAGCGCCCGGACGGGCGTCGTGTTGCGGGGCTCTGGCGTCGAGCTGGTCAACGGGTTTGCTCCTGCTCCGGTGGCGGTCCGTCATCGTACCGGTACCGGGGATGACGGACGTACTGGTACCTCGGTGCACGCAGGCACCGCTTTCGGGGGCGCGAAGGTGGTCCGCAGGGTGGAATCTTGTGCGGTTAGGGCTAGTCAAGTGCAGATAAGACCAGTACCTTTGTAGATCCGGCTGGACGTACCATCCGGGTGCACTCATCGACGTGCCGCATATCGCGGCCGTCCGGGGCTAAGGTCAGGCGCCAGATCGGTGCCGACAGCGTTCCAAGGCGAGGTTTCAACATCGTCGCTTCGGTTCAAGGGAGGCATCACATGACATCTCGGGGATTCAGCGTGCATTTGAGCGCGACCACGCGCCGAGGGTTGACCCTCGCCTGGGCCGCGCTCTTTGCGTTGTCAATGCTCATCCAGTTCGCTGGAGCGCCCGCTCCGGTTCGGGCGATTGTCGTACCTGACAACTGCGGTTACCTCCCGCTCGACGTCGTGGTCATCCTCGACAACTCGGGTTCGATGACGGAAAACAACGGCATTCCGGGCAACCAGGGGTCCGATCAGGACCGCGCCGGCTGGGCGAAGACCGCGATCGAAGGGTTGATCGACGCCCTCCAGAACAACGGCGGGGTCGGGACCGGCTCGGGCGAGGTCGTCGGCGCCCGGCACCGCGTCGGCCTTACGAAGTACAACGGGACCACGGCAGTCAACCTGTCGGATCTCGCCGAGAACAACGCGACCGACACCAAGGCCCTCATCCCCGCGTCCGGGAGCGGCAACACGCCGTTCAAGACCGGCATGTCGACCGGTGCCCTCAACATGACCGACCACGACCGCACGACCGACTTTGGGGAGCCAGTCACCCAGGTCATCGTGTTCCTGTCCGACGGACGCCCGGTTCCGGACGACAGTGGCGGCGTGCCTCCGTGGGGCGATGGATCGTCCCAGCGGCCGACCTCGGGCAACGCGACGAGCTTCCTGGGTTCAGCCGACGAGGTCTTCTCGATCGCCATCGGCTCCGGCGGGGGCACTGGCGCAACGACGGTCGATCTGGCCCTCATGCAGGAGCTCGACAAGCCCAGTACTGGCACCTACCCGACCCCTGGCGCCCACTACGCGAACGTCCTCAGCGCGAGTGCCCTGGAAGACTTCTTCGACGATATCTTCCAGACGATCGCTTGCCCGGAAGAGCCGGCTCACCTGACTCTCGTGAAGGTCGTGGACAGCGGCGACGCGGATGAGACGGCCTGGACGCTGACGGCCGACGGAGCGACGACGGATCTCTCCGGCACCAGTGGCGTATCGGGTGACGTTCCCGCTGGTACCTACACGCTCACCGAGAGCGCCGGCCCGGACTTCTACGTCCCAAGCTCCTGGGACTGCGGCAATGCCGCCCTGGTAGGGAACACGGTCACGCTCGAGCCTGACGAGACCGCGACTTGCACGATTCACAACCGCTACAGCCCGCCGCCGCCGGACGAGAGCTCCATCACCATCGTCAAGGAGACGATCGGTGGGGACGGCGAGTTCGACTTCGAACTCGCATACTGCGAAGACGGCTGCAACTACCTCGGTGATCCTTGGGACTTCTCCATCAGCACCAGCAGCGGCTCCGGCGATCGGGACTTCGAGGACGTCAAGCCGGGGTGGTACGTGGTCGAAGAGACCGACCTCCCGAGCGGCTGGACGCTTACCGGCGCTTGGTGCACCGGTCAGCAGCCCCAGTACGACCTGGCGGTGAGCCTGAGCGTCGTGAACAACCCGCTCGAGTTCTACGTCGACGAAGGCCAGAACATCACCTGCTACTTCACGAACACGAAGGACATCCCACCGCCCTCGGGCGGGTGGTTCCGGATCTCGAAGACCGTGAACGGTGACCTGACCGGCTGGACCGGCGGCGAGTTCCTCTTCACGGCTACATGTGGTGGTGCTGCCCAAGGCGGCGTCGGGATCACGATCCCGGCTGCCGGAGGCAGCAGCATGTCCTCGATCTTCGGTCCGTTCGCACCCGGGACGAGCTGCACCGTCAGCGAGACCACTCAGGCCCCGGCCGGAGCGGGCGCCTCGTGGGCGGCGCCGGCCTACAGCCCGGCGGCGACGGTCGTGATCGTCACGGGCCAGACTGTCGTCGTCACCGTGACGAACACCCGGACAGTCACGCCGCCGCCTCCGCCGCCCTCGCAGGAGGTCCGCGCCGAGACGGACCGGCCGAACATCACCCTTCCACCCACGGATGGCATCAATGGTGGCGATCAGGCGCCGAGCAACCCGGGCTTCGGCCTGATGCTCACCCTGCTCGTCCTCGCCGGGATCGGCCTGGTCGCGGGGCAGTTTGCCTCCAAGGCCCGCCGGCCTCGCCGGGAGGAGGTCCGCCGCCGCTAGGCGAGACAGCTTCCCGGGGCCCGATCTGAGGGTCCCCGAGACCTGGACGGGGCGCACTCTCTGAGTGCGCCCCGTCTGTTTGTGTCCGGCCTGTCTTCCCGCCCCGCTCCGGTGACCAGCGTCGCCCGCCTGGCCGTCACCTTCGTGTCAAGACGGCGTCGGGAGGCGCAGCGGCACGGCTTTCCTGGCTTTCGCGCGCCCGGGGAGCACTGTGCGAGTACGGCGGCGTCGAGCGGCTGCCGAGCGGCCGACGATCCTGGCCGATGTGAAGATCCACGTTCGACGCGACGTGCTTGCTGACGAAGTCGGATCACCCGGGGCGGCGGCCGGGGCACTCGAGCTGGCGGCAACCCGGATAGTGCTCCGGCGGCGGTCATCAGCCAGGATTCGGACGCCGCTGACGGGCCCGCAGGACTCGTCGAGGATCCGCCCCCGAGTCAGCCGCGCTCCGCTGCCTCGCGCGAAA
>CAVQPX010000014.1:0-19282 GCA_963714835.1 uncultured Chloroflexia bacterium | reverse complement strand
CGCCGCCCGGCGCTCGCCGGCTATACCAACGCCTGCAAGTCAACTCTCCTGAACGCCCTGACCGGAGCCGAGGTCGGCGTCGGGGACCGGCTCTTCCACACTCTGGATCCGACCACGAGGGGCTACGAATACGAAGGCCGCCGCTACCTGGTCACGGATACGGTCGGCTTCATCGAGAAGCTTCCCCACCAACTCGTCGAGGCGTTCAAGGCCACGCTGGAGGAAGACGGTGCTCGCTGACCTGCTGCTCCATGTGGTCGACGCCCTGCTGGACGAGGACCAGATGGAGGTCCACATGCAGGCTGCGGATTCGGTTCTCGGTGAGATCGGTGCCGGCGACAAGCCGCGGGTCCTGGTCCTGAACAAGATCGACCTGTCGATCCGGAGCAGCGGGCCAAGGACGAACAACGCGGATGCGATCTTCGTATCGGCGGTGACGGGGGAGGGACTCGAGCGGCTGAAGGCGGAAGGCTACCTGACCTTCGAAAGAAACGATGTCGCCGGTCGAACTGTTCGCGCCGTATTCGCAGGGCGCCAGCGCGACCTGCATGAGGTCGCCGGCCGGATCGACCGGGAGGACGAAGCGGAGGGGGTTCGGGGTAGGGCAGACGACCGCCCTCCGGGAGCTTCACCGCTTTGAAGATTCCGCGGTCGGCTGAGCCGGGTCCTGCGTCCGTCGCGCTCGGGGTAGAGTCAGCGCCCATGGACCTCAGGTTTCGAATTCTCGACGGAACCGACGCCTTCTTCTACGTGCCCACGCGGGCGACGCCGGACTGGACCTCCACTCCGCCCAGACTGCTCGGTATCGGGCCGGGCGAGAGGTGGCAGATATCGACCGGTCTGGCGGTCGAGATCCCGGAGGGCATGCCGGTCTGGTCCTGCCCAGATCCGGCCTGGCGCTGCGCTACGGGATCTCGCTGGTCAACGCTCCGGGCCTGATCGATTCGGGCTATCGCGGCGAAGTCGGTGTGCTGCTCCTCAACAACGGCAGCGCCCCGGTCAGCGCGCAGGAAAAAGCGCGCCGCGGCCCGACCCCTACAGCCCGGTGATGCCCAATACCTCGCCCGCACGCAGCGCAAGATCGGCATGGTGCAGCGGCCCGGCGGAAAGTCCTGCGGCGCGCAGCACCACATCGCCGGTTCGCGCGGCGAGCCGCGGCGGAAACAGCCCGCCAGATCGCGTCCCGTCATCTCCTCGATGATGCGCGTCTGATCGGTCCCCGACAGCGGCCCCGACGACCACCACCATCGCGCAGCACGGTGACCCGATGGCTGAGCCGGATCACCTCGCCCATCCGGTGCGAGACGTAGAGCACCCCGGCGCCCTGCCGCAGAAGCCCGGAGATCACGTCGAACAGGCGCTCGGCCGGCATTGGTCAGGGCGGCCGTGGGTTCGTCCATGACATAGAGCCAGGCCGCATCGCCACCGATCAGCGTGGCGGCGATGCGCACCAGCATCTGGTCCCCGGTGCCAGGTCGCCGGTCATCGGCCGTCGCGGATCGATCCGCTCGAGCCCCAGCCGCCCCAGCGCGTCGGTCGCAGCCCGGTTCAGAGAGGGCCAGTCGACCGGCGAACCGACGCGGATAGGGATGGTCGAGGTGCATGTTCTCGGCCACCGACAGCCCAGGAACGGGGTGCAGTTCCTGATGAATGAACCGCAGGCCCGCGGCGCGGACCGCCGCCGGGCTTGCGGGCTGGTTGTCCGCCGTCAAGCAGTATGCGCCCAGTATCGGGCCGGTCGAGCCCCGCGAGAATGCGGATCAGCGTCGATTTGCCGGCACCGTTCTCTCCCATCAGCCGCGCGAACCTCGCCCGACCGAAACGCAAGGCTCACCCCATCCAGCGCCTGCACCGCCCCGAAGCGCCGCCCCAAACCCCTCAAGGGCAAGAACATGCGCTGGCCCGGTGGTAGTCGATCCGCGCGACGAAGGCCTGCGCGTCGGCATCGTCGACCGCGACGCGACTGAACGACTCGAGCGCCGCGCGGATCTCCGCGCGGAACCCCTCGTCGTCGTAGTCGCGTCGGCCGATGGCGACGATCCGGAACTCGTGGGGCATCAGGTTCGTCCGCCAGAGCTGGTAGAGCGCCGGCATCACCTTCCGGCGCGCGAGGTCGCCGGTCGCCCCGAACAGCACGAAGACGCTCGGATCCGGGACGCGCTCCAGGCGCAGGCCCTCGCGCAGTGGGTTCTTGTCCGCTTTGCGCTTGCGGGGGCGCTTGCCCTCGAGCGCGAGGCGAGCCTCGAGCGCCGTCTGGGGAGCCTCCCGCGCGGCGGGCGCGGACGCCGGCCGTGCTGCGCGGGCCATCAGCGGCCGGCCTCGATCTCGAGGACCTTCGCCAGGCGTCGACGATGGCGTTCCTCGTTCGAGAACGACGCCGCGAGGAACGCGCCGGCACATTCCAGGGCCGGATCGGGCCCGATCACCCGAGCGCCGAGGGTCAGGACGTTCATGTCGTCGTGCTCCACGCCCTGGCGCGCGCTATAGGTGTCATGGCAAACGGCGGAACGGATGCCGCGGATCTTGTTCGCCGCGACCGACGCTCCGACGCCGGATCCGCAGATGAGGATGCCGCGCTCGGCCTGGCCGGCGACGATCGCGTCCCCGAGGTTGCGCGCGAAGTCCGGATAGTCATCCGTGGGGTCCGAACCGTCGCCGCCGAGGTCGATGAGCTCGTGGTCCGTGCCGCTGTCGCGCAGCCGACGGATGAGGTCGTCCTTGAGGGCGGCCCCGGCGTGATCTGCAGCGAACGCGACACGCATCGATCCCTCCTCAGTGACCTGCGGTCGATCCGGCGGCGCCGGTCGATCCGTGATCGCCGGACGCGCCGGCGTCGCGGGCCAATCCGCGCGGCTGGTGCCCGGGATCGATCGTCGCGATCCGGCCGTGGAGTCCGTCGCGGACCACCCCGCGGCCGACCTCGGCGACGCGCTCGGCGCTGAACCCGAAGTGCGCGAAGATCTGCTCGGCCGGTGCCGAGGCGCCGAAGTGGTCGATGCCGATGATCGCCCCCGCATCGCCGGCGTAGCGCTCCCAGCCCTGGCTGACCCCCGCTTCCACGGTGACGCGATGCCGAACCTCTGCCGGCAGGACCGACTCGCGGTAGGCCGCGTCCTGGGCTTCGAAGCGCTCCCAGCAGGGGAGCGAGACGACGCGCGTCGCGATCCCGTCGGCCTCGAGCGCATCCGCCGCCCCGTGGGCGAGGTGCAGCTCCGAACCGGTCGCGATGAGGATGAGGTCCGGGGCCCCGCCCGCGGCCTCCGACGACGCGGCGCGCAGGACGTAGCCGCCGCGGGCAACGCCCTCGGCGGCGAGTTCCGCGGTGCCGGGCAGCGTCGGCAGTTTCTGGCGCGTGAATGCGAGCGCTACGGGTCCGTCGCGACGGTCGACGGCCACGCGCCAGGCGGCGGCCGCCTCGTTCGCGTCGCCCGGGCGGATGAACCACAGGTTCGGGATGGCCCGCAGGGCCGCATAGTGTTCGACCGGCTGGTGGGTCGGGCCGTCCTCGCCGAGCCCCACCGAGTCGTGGGTCCAGACGTAGATGACCCGGAGCCCCGAGAGGGCGGCGATCCGCACCGAGCCGCGCATGTAGTCGCTGAACGTCAGGAACGTCGCGCAGTACGCGGCGAACCCACCGTGGTAGGCGATGCCGTTGGCGACCCCGCCCATCCCGTGCTCACGGACGCCGAACCGGAGGTTCCGGCCGGCCTCGCTCGCCGAGAAGTCGGCCGCGCCCTTCACGTCGGTGAGGTTTGACTCGGACAGGTCCGCAGCGCCGCCGAAGAGTTCCGGGACGGTCGGTGCGAGAGCCTGGATCGCCTCCTGGCTGGCGTTTCGGGTCCCGAGCGAAGTGCCCACCTGGTAGGTCGGCAGGGCCGCATCCCAGTCCGCGGCCAGCTCCCCGGCGAGCCGGCGGCGCAACTCGGCGGCCAGGTCCGGGTACGCGGCGGCGTAGGCGTCGAGCTGGGTCTCCCATGCACGCGCCTCGGTCTCCCCGCCCGCCACGGCGGCGCGAAAGATCTCGAGGGTCTCGTCTGGGACGACGAACGAGCGATCGGGATCCCAGCCGTAGGCCTCCTTCGTGAGGCGAACCTCGTCGGGGCCCAGGGGTGCTCCGTGGGCCTTCTGGGTGTCCTGCTTGTTCGGGCTTCCGTAGCCGATGTGCGTGCGGACCGCGATGAGGCTCGGGCGGGGGTCGTCGCGTGCCGCTTCCAGCGCCGCCCGGATCGCCGCGGTATCCGTCCCGTCCTCGACCCGTGTCGCGTGCCAGCCATAGGCGTCGAAGCGCCGGAGGACGTCCTCCGACCAGGCCATCGCCGTGGGCCCGTCGAGCTGGATGCTGTTGTCGTCATAGAGAAAGGCGAGCTTGCCGAGGCGCAGGTGTCCGGCCAGGCTCGCCGCCTCGGAGGCGATGCCCTCCTGGAGATCGCCGTCCGAGCAGATCCCATAGGTCCGGTGATCGATGACGTCGTGTCCGTCGCGGTTGAACTCCGCCGCGAGTCGCCGCTCGGCGATGGCCATGCCCACGGCGTTCGCGAAACCCTGGCCCAGCGGTCCGGTGGTGGCCTCCACGCCGGGCGTGAGGCCGAACTCCGGGTGGCCGGGCGTGCGCGAACCCCACTGCCGGAACGACTGCAGGTCGTCAAGGGTCAGGTCGTAGCCGGACAGGTGGAGGAGCGAGTAGACGAGCATCGAGGCGTGGCCGGCGGACAGGACGAAGCGGTCCCGGTTCGGCCAGTCGGGGCGACTCGGCGCATGACGCAGGAAGCGCGTCCACAGCACGAATGCCATGGGCGCCGCACCCATCGGGGCGCCCGGATGCCCGGAGTTGGCCTTCTGGACGCCATCGATCGACAGCGTTCGGATCGTGTCGATGGCGAGGCGCTCGTGCGCTGCGGCGATGGTCATCGGGTCCGCCTCTCCGTGGGTCCGCCTCTCCGTGGTTCGTCTCCTCGCACAGGCTCGTTCTGGTCCCGGGCCGCCGGTTCGTCGTCATCCGGAGCACGCCGGCCGGGGTGTCGGCAATCGTACATCGGTGACCGACCGAGGCAGCACCGCGGCGCCGTCCGCCCTTCCGCCGGGTACCATCGCCGGCGATGGTCTCCCGTCCGAATCGATCAGCGCGAGCGCGCCGCCCGCACGTCATCGTCCTCGGTGACCTGATGGTCGATGTCGTGCTCGCCCCGGATCGCGAACTCGCTGCCTCGAACGGATGTCCCCGGCCGCGTCCGTGTGCGGCAGGGCGGCTCGGCCGCGAACACCGCGCGCTGGCTCGGCCGACTCGGGGCACGCACGCAGCTCGTCTGCGCGGTGGGCCGCGACCGCGCGGGGCGAGCCCTCGTCGACGCGGTCCGTTCCGACGGCGTGGTCGTCCGCGGCCCGCGCGTTGCCCGGGTCCCGAGCGGACGGATCGGCGTCCTCGTGGTGCCCGGCGGGGAACGGTCGTTCGTCGCGGACCGGGGAGCGGCCGACCACCTGGCCGTCGCCGACCTGCGGCCGGCGTGGTTCAGGGGCGTCGATCTTCTGCACCTGCCCGCCTATTCGCTCCTGGGCCCGACGCTGGGGCCGGCCGGCCGGCGCGCCGTGAGCCTCGCGCGCGACGCTGGCGCACTCGTGACGCTGGACCTCTCCTCCAGCGGGCCTCTGCTCGCGAAGGGTCGCAGGGCAGCGCGCGACCTCGTGGCAGGTGTCCGCCCGGACCTGGTGTTCGCGACCTCCGACGAAGCGACGGCTCTCCTGGGGACGTCGGCGGCCGAGGGCCTGCTCGATCTCGCCCCGGCCGCGGTCATCAAGCGCGGCGCGAAGGGGGCGACGGTCGTCGCCCAGGAAGGAGCCCACCGACTCCGCTTCGAGGTCGCCACGCGGCCGATCGCCGCCACGGACACGACGGGAGCGGGCGACGCCTTCGATGCGGGGTTCATCGTGGGGTGGCTTGGCGCGCGGGCAGGGGGGACGCCGACCATCGGGTCGCTCCAGCGGGCGACGCTCGCGGGGCATCGCGCGGCGGCCCGCCAGCTCACCCGTGCGGCGGGTCAACCGGAGTTGCCGCTGCTCTGACGTGAGATCGTGCGCCGCCGGGGCGTTACGCTGTCGCCGATGCGGACCACCGATCCACTTCCGGGCGTTGCGTCGCTGCTCGACCTGGCGCCGGACGTCGCCGACGGCCTCGCTGCGGGCCGACCGCTCGTTGCGCTCGAGTCGACCCTCATCAGTCACGGCCTGCCGTATCCCGCCAACATCGAGGTCGCGCGTCGGTCCGAGGCCGCCGTTCGCGAGAGCGGTGCCGTGCCCGCGACGATCGCGATCCGTGACGGCCGGATCCTCGTCGGCCTCGATGACGCGGCGCTCGAGGCTCTCGCGACCGCGCCGAGCGGCTCCGTCCGGAAGGCGGCCCGTCCGAGCCTCGCCGTTGCCCTCGCAGCGGGCGGCTGGGCGGCGACGACCGTCTCGGCGACGATGATCGCGGCCAACGCTGCCGGGATCCGGGTCTTCGCGACCGGCGGGATCGGCGGTGTCCATCGCGGCGCGCTGGGACGGCCGGGGGGCGGCGCGCCTGCCACGTTCGACATCTCGGCGGACCTCGAGGAGCTCGGTCGGACCCCGACGGCGGTCGTCTGTGCGGGCCCGAAGGCGATCCTCGACATCCCGGCCACGCTCGAGTACCTGGAGACTCGCGGGGTGCCCGTGGTCGCCGTTGGACAGGACGACCTGCCCGGGTTCTACGCTCGTACGAGCGGGATCCGCGCCCCGCACACGGTGGCCGATGCCGCGGGGGCCGCCGCCGTCATCGAACGGCAGTTCGCGCTCGGTATCGGCGGCGGGGTGCTCGTCTGTGTGCCTGTTCCCGACGTGGACGCGCTCCCCGAGGCCGTGGCTCGCGACGCCGTGGAGCGGGCGATCGTCGACGCCGAGGCGGCGGGTGTGGACGGCCCCGCGCTGACCCCCTGGCTCCTTGCCCGCATCGCCGCGATCACCGATGGCGCATCGGTTCGGGCGAACACCTCCCTGATCGTCAACGATGCGCGGTTCGCCGGTCAGGTCGCGATGGAGCTCAGCCGGCTCTTCTAGCCGCCCTTCGCTCGGCCATGTTCGATGGTTGTCTTCCAATCGTTCGACGGCTGTAGCGTCGTCTCCACGTCGTGCGTATACTTCGACGTCCGCCAACGGTCTGCTTGGAGAGCCCGTGTCCGCGCCTCTGACCGCCTCTGCCATCGACGTCCGAGACCTGCGCCGCGTCTACGACGCGAAGCCGCCCGTCGTCGCCCTGCGCGGCATCGATCTCGATGTGCGTCCCGGTGAGTTCTTCGGGCTGCTCGGGCCGAACGGCGCCGGCAAGACGACCCTCATCAAGATCCTGACGACGCTGCTGCTGCCCAGCTCGGGGACGGCGAAGGTGTTCGGGTTCGACGTCGAGCGCGAGACCACCCAGATCCGGCGGATCATGAACATGGTCGCGGGCGGCGAGCAGTCGGGCTACGGCATCCTCACCGTGCGCGAGCAGCTCTGGATGTTCAGCCAGTTCTACGGCCTCGAACGCAAGGCGGGCTGGCGCCGGGTCGATGAGCTGATCGACGCCGTGGGCCTCGCCGAGCAGCGCCTCCAGCGGGTCAGCACCCTGTCGACCGGCGAGCGCCAGAAGATGAACATGGTGCGCGGCCTGCTCAACGATCCGTGGATCTTCTTCCTCGACGAACCCACGCTTGGCCTCGACGTGTCGGCCGCGCGCGGGATCCGTGAGCTGATCCTCGACTGGAAGGCGGCGGTCGACGGCCGGACGGTGCTCCTGACCACCCACTACATGGCCGAGGCCGACGAGCTGTGCGAACGCATCGCGATCGTCGATCACGGGCGGATCCTCGCCATCGGGACCCCGGCCGAGCTGAAGCGTCGGGTCCAGGCCGAGTCGATCTTCCGCCTCGAACTCGACCGCCTCGAGGGGGAGATCGCCGCGCTTGCGGCCCTCCCGGGCGTCGTGAGCGCCTCGGCCGCCGCCGCCGAGACGACCGCCGGCGATCGACAGACGGTGGCGGTCAATCTCGTGCTGGCCGACGACGCGGCGCTCGGCGCCGTGGTCGGCGCGCTGGCTGGCCTCGGCTCGCAGATCCTGGCCTTGCGCAAGTCCGAGCCCACCCTCGAGGACGTGTTCGTCGAACTCGTCGGGCGCGGCTTCGACGACGAGAACGGCCCGAACGACCCGGAGGCCGGGGGCCCGGACGCGTCGGTCCAGGCCGAACCCAAGGTGGAGGCGCACGCGGGATGAGCGCCTTCGCGCGGATCGAGGGCGGCAGCCCGCAGGCCTCCGCCGCATGGACACCGCGCCAGGTCTTCATGACGAACCTGCGCACCGTGGGGGGTCGTGCGTACCCGCGTGTGACCGGTCTGTTCCGCGAGAAGTCGTGGGTCTTCTTCGAGATCCTCCTGCCGTTCCTCGCCACGTCCGCGTTCGTCTTCGTCTACCGCGCGATCGCGGCGCCGCCCGAGTACATCGGGTTCGTCGTGATCGGCGGGGCGATGACCGCGTTCTGGCTCAACGTCATCTGGATGATGGCCCAGCAGCTGTGGTGGGAGAAGAGCCAGGGCAACCTCGAGCTGTACTTCGCCGCCCCGATGAGCATCACGGCGGTCCTGTTCGGGATGGCCTTCGGCGGGTTCGTGATGAGTTCCACGCGCGCGGTCGTCGTCCTCGTGCTCGCGACGGCGCTGTTCGGCGTGGAGTTCGCCATCGAGCAGTGGCTGCTCCTGTTCGGGGTGTTCCTGCTGACGATGTCGTCTCTGTATGGCCTCGGGATGATCCTGGCCAGCCTCTTCCTCATGTGGGGACGGGAGGCGTGGCACCTGACCCAGCTGATGATCGAGCCGGTCTACTTCGTGTCCGGACTCAACTTCCCGATCGCCCGTCTGGGCGCTCTCGGCGCGGTCGCGATCTCGATCCTGCCGCTCGCGGTGGGACTCGACGCGATGCGCCAGCTGGCCTTCGCCGGAGCGCCCTACCCGGTGGGAACGCCGCCGCCCGAGATCGAGATCCTCATCCTGGTCGCGATGACCGTCGTGTTCCTTGGGATCTCGCGCTGGACGCTGGCCAGGCTCGAACGGATGGCCCGGCGCGACGGGAAGTTGTCGATCCGATGGCAGTAGGCGCACCGCCCGCCCCGGCGCTTGGCGTGTACGACGCCGCCCGCGAGGCTTCCGGGCGCGGCGGGACGATGCGCGGATTCGTGACGTCCGTGCGGCTCGGGTGGCAGATGGAGGCGAACTGGACGGATCCGATCCTGTTCCTCATCTACTCGGTCGCGAAGCCGGTGTCGTCGGCCCTGATCCTCGTGTTCATGCTCGAGGTCATCGCGGGCGAGGCCGGACGCTCGTTCCGCTCGTTCGTCGTGATCGGGAGCGGCCTCTGGGCATTCGTGATGAGCGGGATCGCCGGTCTCGCCTGGTCCATCCTCGAGGACCGCGAGCGCTACCGCATGCTGAAGTACCTCTACGTCAGCCCGACGAGCTTCCTCGTCCTCGTCATGGGTCGCGGCGTCGCGCGGCTCGCGGTGGGCGCGATGGGCGCGGTGATCACGCTGGCGATCGGGGTCGTGGCGCTCGGCGTCCCATTCGACCTCGCGTTGGTCGACTGGCCGCTCCTCGCGATCTCGATGGCGCTCGGCATCGTCGCGATCACGGCCATCGCCATCCTCCTGGCCGCCGTGTGCATCCAGACCCGCCAGGAGTCCTGGTCGTATCCGGAGGCCGCCGCCGGGGCGCTGTTCCTCGTGTCCGGCGCGGTGTTCCCCGTCGCCGTGCTGCCGATCCCGGTCCAGGCGATCGCCCTGCTGAACCCGCTGACGTGGTGGATCGCCGGCGTCCGCGAGGCGCTCTTCCCCGGCGGGATCAGTTCGGTCGGCGGTGTCGGGACCGCGTTCGATGGGTGGTTCGGCCACGCCTCACCCACACCCTCGGAGTCCATCGTCGCCTTGCTCGTGACCGGGGCGCTCGCTACACTCGGCGCGACCGTGATCTTCCGGATGAGCGAGCGGCGGGCCAAGGATCGGGGACTGCTCGACCGGACGACGGGTTCCTAATCCGGGGAGGGCCGATGCGGATCTACGAGGGGAGTCCGCGCCAGGACTTCGAGGAGGTCTTTCGCTCGATCGGGCTGTTCATCGACCAGCGTGGGATGCGTGACGTGATGCTGGTGGAGGCCCCCGACGGGTTCATCGTCCAGGGACTCGTGGCCAAGACGACGGCGCCGGGATCCACCTGGTCCGACGCGATGGGTCAGGTGTCCAAGGAGACGCTCACCTTCCTCGACGAGGACATCGCCCGCTTCATGGAAGAGGCCGTTGCGCGCCGGGGGCATGACGAGCCGGAGGCCGGATCGAGCGTCCCCGAGTACTATGAGCAGGCGTTCCGCGTGATCGGACGGTACATGGACGAGCAACGTCCGCAGGACACGTTCTTCTTCGAGCAGGACGGCGCGTTCGTCGTGCGCCTGCTCCTGGGGGGACAGGCCGGCAGCAAGCACATCCTGGCCGAGTTCACACGAGACGATATCCAGCAGATGGTCGCTCGCGGGCCGACCCTCCGCCACGACGACAAGAAGGCAGGCGGGACCGCCGCCGGCTGAACGCAGCGAAAACGACCTGAAACAGGAGGTTGCCATGAAGGCCATGAAGACCGTCGCCGTCGCCCTGGGGATCACCCTCGGCGCCCTCGTGATCATCCCGCTCCTCGTCCTCGGTGGGTTGTTCATCTGGCTGAAGCTCACCGAAGAGTCCGATGAGGAGACCCTCGAGCTCGACGGGGAAGGCGCCTGATCGACGCGCCACCACCGCTCCAACCGAGCGAGACGCCCGCCGGATCACCGGCGGGCGTTGGTGTGTCTGCGGCCGGCGCGGCCGAGGTCCGCATCGCGGAGCTCGCGACCCTCGGCGTCATGGTGCTGTGGGGCGCGAACTTCATCGTCGTCAAGGCCGCGAACACCCAGATCCCACCCGTCAGCTTCGCGATGCTGCGGTTCGGGATCGCGGCACTCCTGCTCCTTGCCATCCTCCGCTGGCGTGAGGGTGGGATCTCCATCCCCCGGGCCGACCTGCTGCCGATCCTTGCCCTGGGCGGCCTGGGCTTCGGCATCTACCAGATCCTGTGGGCCACGGCGCTCCAGGAGATCGCGGCGGGGGACTCCGCCCTCCTGATCGCGGCGACACCGGTGCTCGTGGCCCTCCTGGCCGTCGTGGCCGGATCGGACACGCTGACCCGGCCGAAACTCGTGGGCGCGATCATCTCGTTCACAGGTGTCGCGCTGGTCATCGCTGGCGGCACCGGGCTCACGCTCGGCGCGACGCTCGTCGGCGACGCGGTGACGCTGCTCGCGGCCCTGTGCTGGGCCGGCTACACCGCGTTCGCGGCTCCGTTCCTGCGACGCGTATCGGCACTCCAGACGACCGCCTGGGCGATGGTCGGCGGCACGCTCGTCCTGGTGCCGCTGGGCCTCATCCAGCTCGTTGGGACGGATCTGGGCGCCGTGGATGGGGGCGCATGGGCGGGGCTGGCGTACTCAGCGCTGCTGCCCGCGGGCGTTGCGAACGTGATCGTGTTTCGCGCGGTTCACCTCGTGGGCCCCACGCGGATCACGGCGTTCCAGTCGCTCGTGCCCGGCTTTGCCGTCGTCCTCGGCGCGCTGCTCCTCGCAGAACCGATCCATGCCGGCCAGATCGTCGGTGGAGCGGTGATCGTCGGCGGGGTGTGGCTCACGCGCCGTGGATCCTTCGGCGGTCTCGGGCTTCGGCTGCGCTCGCGGCTCGCGTCGTGATGGCCCCTCGTCGTGCGAGCCAGCAGCCCGGTGGCGCGACCCGCGAGCCCGGCGGCCCGCCGATCGAGCCGGCCGGCCCGCCGATCGCGATCCTCGTCGACTACGACGGGACGATCGCGCTGACCGATGTCTCCGATGCGCTCATGGCCGAGTACGTGACCGAGGAGTGGGAGGAGAAGGCCGCCGAATACGACGCGGGCCTCTCCGGATCGCGTCGGCTCATGGAGTGGGAAGTCGCGCTCATCAAGGCACCACCCGCGGCGCTCAAGGCGCTGGCCGCGGCGCAGCCCCATGACCCCGGGTTCGTCGCGCTCGTGCGCCGAGCGCGTGACGCCGGGATCCCCGTCGAGGTGGTCAGTGACGGCTTCGGGTTCTTCATCCAGCCGGCCCTGGAATCGCTCGGGCTCGGCGACGTACCGGTGGTCACGGCTGCGACGACGTTCCCGCCGGGTGAGCGGCCGCGGATCGACTTCCCCAACGGGCACCCAACGTGCTTCGTGTGCGGCACCTGCAAGCGCCTCCGCGTCGAGGCCCACCAGGCGTCCGGCCGGACGGTGGTGTTCATCGGCGACGGCGAGAGCGACCGCTATGCGGCCGGGTACGCGGACATCGTCTTCGCGAAGCGCTCGCTGGTCCGGATCTGCCTCGACGCCGGCTGGCCGTTCCACCGCTGGACCGAACTGGCCGAGATCGACACCTGGCTGGCTCACACGATCGCGGCGTGGGAGGCCGATCCGACGAGTCTGCCCGCACCGCGGCGAGCCGACCCGTTCTGTGGCCCCGAGGTCTTCGGCGAGGGTCGATTCGATCCCCCCGGAGCGGGCTAGCTGGACGAGCTCCCCCCGGCCTGCTCGCCCAGCTTCGCGGTCCGGCACTCAGATGCTGTTGCCCACATCGTTGATGATCGAACTGATCTGCTCGCCGAGGAAGATCAGGGCGACGATGGCGACGATCGCGATGAGCGCGAGGATGAGTGCGTATTCGGCCAGTCCCTGTCCAGCCTGTCGCTGAGGCGACCGGGCGGTCGGGCAGACCTTGCTCTTCGTGTGCATCGCTGGAACCTCGGTAGTGCTGGGCTGCGACGCGGCGCGCCGCTGGTACCCAAGCGGAGATTCGCGGCGACGGTCATGGCAGGACTAGCGGTGGTCACCGCGCGTAGCGCTGCGTAGAAATACGCCGTCAGGTTCGGGCGGCGGGCCAGCGGAAGGCGACGCGACTTCCCGGACCCGCCCCTGGCCCCGGCACCGGCCCCAGACCCAGAGCCGGACGCTCCCCCGGAGCCGGCGTCCGCGACGCATCTTCCCGGCCGACGACAAGGCTCGCGCCCACGCCGGCCGCTTCGGCACGCATGTCCGGGATCCCGCGCCGCCCCGACTCGGCGGCTCGCGCCATCGCCTCAGGGCTGATCCCCGGACCGCCGTCGGCCACATCGATCGCAACGGCACGCGCCGCGATCGACGCCCGGATCTCGATGGGGCTCCCCGCTGCGTGGCGGGCCGCGTTGTCGACAGCGAGCAGGGCCACGCGAAAGGCAGCGCGTTCCACCGATCGCGGCGGACGGGGACCCGCATCGTGAGCGGAGGCATGGCCGACGGTGATCGTCACGGGCACCCGTTCGCGGCCTTCGATCCGCTCGGCCAGCCACTCCAGGGCGGCAAGGAGCCCGAACTCCTGGAGGACCAGGGAGTGACGCTCGGTCATGAGCGCTTCCACGTCGTCGACCGTCGATCGAAGTCGCTCCGATACGTCGCCGGCCGGGTCGCTCGCGACCGTCGCCGCGAGGGCGGACCGCAGTTCGGGCAGCACGCGAGCGTGCAGGTCGGCGGCGAGCCGCTCGCGTTCCCGCTCGGCGCCGGCCCGGCCCGATCCCGCCCACGAGGGCAGGAGCTCCTCCGCGAGAAGGCGCGCGAATGCGACGCCCTCGGGAGCGCGCCGTCGCCACGCGCGTCGGATCGGGGGGATGAGATCGCGCGCACCGCCGACCAGGAGGAAGCCGGCCATCGCCACGAGCATCACGCGGGTCGCGATCCGGATCGGGATGACGTCCGCCTCGCCGGCCGTTCGCCCCGCCTCTCCCAGGGCGCTCGCCACCGCCCAGGCATGCCCCGCGGTCACGGCAACCGTGGTTGCTGCGGCGAGGCCCGTGATCGCGCCGAACGTCGCCCTGCCCGCTCGTCCGAGAGCCGCATAGGTCGCGCCGATCGCGGTCGCAACGAGGCTGGCCAGGGTCGCAAGGATCGTCAGGCTGATCCACGGATCGCCTGCTGGCGTCGCGTCCACCGCCCGGGCGAATGCAACGACCTCCACTGCGCCGATCGCGGCCGCGATCGTGATCGCGAACCACGCGACAGATGGCGCCCGCCGGATCGTGAGGCCCGCGATACACATGGCCGCCGCCGCGATCAGCCCGGGCACGAGGCGGTCGGGGAGGTTGGCCGGCCCCGCATCGCCCATCGAGGCGCGCAGGCCGAGGGCCAGGAGGACCAACCCGGTCGCCCCGAGGCCCGCGACCTGGATGCTGCGCACGGGTCAGCCCGCGTCGGGCAGCCAGCCCTCGCGCATGGCGAGGACGACGAGTTCGGTCCGCGAGACCACACCGTAGCGGTCGAAGAGCCGGCGGATGTGGCTCTCCACCGTGCGTGGCGAGATCGCGAGCCGGGCCCCGATCTCGTCGCTCGTCGCCCCGCCCTGGATCGAGCGGAGGATCTCGATCTCACGTTCACTCGGCGGTCTCGGAGCGGCTCGCGCCGCGTCCAATGACGCGGCCGAGAATGCTGTCCCGCCATCAGCCACGGTTCGGACGGCGCGGAGGAGAACGTCGACCTCCGTGGTCTTCGGCAGAAAGCCCACGGCGCCCCGTTCGAACGCCGCACGCATGAACGATGACCGATCGAACGAGGTCAGCACGATGATCCTTGGGCCGTCCTGGCGGACGGCGGCGAGGAGTCGAAGGCCGTCGGTCCCTGCCCCGCCGTCAAGCTGCAGGTCGCACAGGACGACGTCCGCGGCATCGGGTCCGTCTCGTTCCAGGAGCCGCTGTCCCTCGTCGACGGTTCGCGCGGCCCCGACGAAGGCGATCGGTCTGTCGGTCGTCGGCGGCATCGATCCTGTCATCCGCGGACTCGCGCGTCGACTCCACCGTGGTCCGAGCGCCTCTCGATAGCCGTGGCGATCAATGGATGGTCGTCGATCACGCCGAGGCGGATCGCTCCCTGGTCCGGTCGCGCATGATCGGCCACCAGCCCATCATGCCACCTCGTCAGGTGCGGACGATGCCCTTCAGCGGCACGACGAAGATCGTCGCTCCGGCGTGCTGGACCACCGAGGCGCGCCAGTCCTTCAGCCGTTCGAGAAGGACCAGTGGGACCTCGACCTCCTCGCCCTGGCACGTGCGCTCGAAGATCTCGACGACTTCGGCCTCCTGGTGATCCTCGATGGCGATCGAGGAGCGTCGAGTTGTCCTGTCGCAGGAATCCGCCCATCGAGTGGAGCACCGTCGCCCGATGGTTGGCCTCGTGGAGCGCGTCGAGGGCGGCATCGACGTGATCGTCTCGAACCACCGCGACCAGTAACAGGCTCATCGGCCCCTCCTTCGCGCGACCAATCGACGATCGCCGCGACCCCATGATGCCCGGAGTCAGGCGATGACGTGCAGCACGCGGGGGTCGCCGGCTGCCGAGCGGGGAGATCCGGACCGCCGACAGAAAGATGGAACAAATCCGCGCCTCCGAGTCCCATCATGGCAACGCGACCAGTGCGGTCGCCGGGAGGGACCGAGACAGCGATGGACGGCGACCTCGTTCGCAGGGCGCAGACCGGGGACCACGAGGCCTTCACGGCGCTCGCGTCCGCCGCGATCTCGCGCCTCCACCGGACGGCCCGGCTGATCCTTCGCGACGACGATCGCGCGAGCGACGCGGTCCAGGATGCCCTCACGACGGCATGGCTCGACATCCGGGCCGTCCGCGACCCGGAGCGTTTCGACGCCTGGCTCCACCGGCTCCTCGTCCGTGCCTGCTACCGCGAGGCCGGACGATCGCGCCGTCGTTGGGCGATCGAGGCAAAGGTCACGGCGATCGAGATGCCCGTGACCCAGGACGGAGCGGGTGACCTCGCGGTCCGCGACCAGCTCGAGCGCGGCTTTCGCCGGCTGAGCCCGGAGCAGCGGGCGGTCCTCGTCATTCACCACTACCTGGGCCTGCCCGATGCCGACGCGGCAGCAGCCCTGGGGATCCCGGTCGGGACCTTCAAGTCTCGGCTCAGCCGCGCCACGAACGCCCTCCGCGCGGCCCTCGAAGCCGACGATCGGGCGGGAACAGTCGCCCGGGAGGTGATCGCATGACCCGGTTCGACGAACTCGACCAGGCACTTTCCGCCTGGTTCGACGGCGAGGCGATCGCACCGGCCCCGGCCGGACTGCTGGAACGGATCAGCGCCGGGACAGCCGGCCGCCGCCCACGGGCGCGTGTCCTGGCGACGGTTCACGACGCAGGGCTGACCGGGATCGGTCTCCGACCGGCGCACGGCGGCTCGATCGGCAGGCAGCGGACGATCCTCGTGCTTGGCCTGCTCCTGCTTGCGCTCGTCGCCGCCGCGGCGGTCGTCGGGAGCCGCCTCCTGACCCCGAGCGAACCAATTCTCGGCGTGTTCGAATCGGTCGATGCGATGCCGATCGACGCACGACATGCCGTGGTGCTCCCGGATGGCCGGGTCCTCGTCGTGGGGCCGGATCAGACACTGGGCGGCGGCTTGACCTTCGTCCTTGCGTTCGATCCCGCCACCGGGTCGTTCGCGCCGCACGCCGAGCGCCTCGCGCCGCTCGGCGTGCGCCTCGGCAGCGTCGAGAGCGTTACCGCGCTCAAGGACGGCCGCGTGTTGATCGCCGGGCTGCCACAGGGACCGAGCGGGCGCGCGGACGGACCTCCATGACCGGCGCGATCTTCGATCCGACGACGGGCAGGACCACCGAGGTCGGCGACATGGTCGTTCCGCGCTTCGGGCACGTGGCAGTCCTCCTCGCCGACGGCCGTGTGCTGCTGGTGGGCGGTGAGCCAGATGGCGCCACGGCGAGCGCGGAGATCTTCGACCCGGCCACCGGACGCTTCAGCGAGACGGGTTCCATGACACGCCCGCGGGGCCTCGGGGCCTCGGCCACGCTGCTCGAAGACGGACGCGTCCTTGTCGCGGGTGGGGCAGGCAGTGCCCCGGACGACCTCGCCGAGTTGTACGACCCGGCCACGGGGACGTTCTCGGCCACGGGCCGGATGAGCCAGCCCCGGACCGACTTCACTGCCACCCTGCTGCCCGACGGTCGGGTGCTGTTCGCCGGCGGATACTCGACCGAGGACGTGTCCGGCACCCCCGGCCTTGCGACGGTCGGCGATGTCTACGACCCGACGACCGGCACGTTCTCGCCGACCGGGCCGCTGGTGACTCCCAATTCCGCCACGTGGCGGCCGTCCTCCGCGACGGCCGCGTCCTGATCGCCGGCGGGATCGACGCGCCGCCGCGTTCCGGACGGACCCGCGCCGCGGAGATCTTCGACCCCGCGACCGGCCGGTTCGAGTCGACCGGACAGCTGACCGCGGCGCGCGGCAACACGAGCGCGGTCGTCCTGCCCAGCGGCGACGTCCTCGTCATCGGGGACGCCAACTTCTCGGGTGGCGGTACGAATCTGAGCCTCAACAGTCGAAGCGCCGAGGTCTTCCGATGAGCCTGGAGGTCAACGCAGCATCGTTCAGCGCAACGCTCGGAGGACCACGATCATGAAGCGTCCAGCCTTGACCGTCGGCTCGCCGATCCTGCTGCCCCGGGCCCTTTCGTTGTGCGCGGCGGCAGTCCTCGTCGTGAGCGCCTGTTCTTCGGCTCTGACACCTTCGCCGCCGCCGCCGAGTACGATCGCATCCCCGACCATCGCCCCGGCGACCGCCTCGCCGAGTTTGGATCGGAACACCATCCATCTGCTCGTGCTCGGCAATTCGATCGCCATCCCCGAGATGGGCTGTGGCGGCTGCGTAGGGTTCGATCAGCAGTACGCCTCGTATCTTGAGGAAGTGACGGGGCGAGCTGTCGCTCTCGACAACCAGACGCGGCCAGAGGCCAAGATCGGCGACCTGCAGCGCGTCCTTGACACGGAGGCCAGCCTCCAGAACGCGGTCGCCGGAGCCGACATCGTGATCGTCTCGATCGGCTACAACAACACGCCGCCGTGGGCACCGGAACTGCCGTGTCACACGCCCGCCATCGTGAAAGATGCCGATCTCTGGCCGGCGCTCCTGACGATGAACTCTGAGTGCATCGATGCGACGGTGGCGATCTTCGGCGCCGAACTCGATGCGGTCTATGGCCGGATCGAGGAACTCGCCGCAGGCCGAGCGCAAGTCCGGATCAACCTCGGGTCGTTCGACAACGCCCGGGACAACCCCGGCGGGGACGGCACGATCACCGACGTCGAGCCTGACGTCCTGGCAGCCGCTCTGGAGGTCTTCTCAACAGCGATGGAGCGCTGGAACCAGGCCGACTGCGCTGCTGCATCGGCTCACGGGTTCGTGTGTGGCGACATCTACCACGCCTTCAACGGACCCGATGGCAAGCGCTCCATCAGTGGACTTGTCAACCCGGCGGACTTCGTGCATCCGTTGGAAGCCGGTCAAGCGCTGATCGCCGACCTCCTGAGGCGGGTCGATCTCTCGCCACTCGGCGCTCTCTAACGAGGGGTTGCCGTCCGCCCACGACGTCGAGGCCATCTGGCGCTTGCCGCCGCGGTAGGCACGAACTTCGGGGCAAGGATCGCTTCGGAGCGACGAATCGCGACGCCGCGACGCCATACAGTCTGAACCCGGTCATCGTGACCGGGACCGGGGTGAGGGACCGTGGACAAGCGGACACTCGTCGAGCGGGCAGGGAAGGGCGATCACGACGCCTTCACCATGCTCGTCACGGCGGCGTCGGCCCGGTTGGACGCGGCCGCGCGCCTCATCCTCCGGGACCCGGAGCTCGCGCGCGACGCGGTCCAGAACACCCTGGTGCGAGCCTGGCGGGACCTGCCCGGACTTCGTGATCCGGACCGGTTCGACGCCTGGCTCCACCGCCTCCTCGTGAACGCCAGCCTCGACGAGGCCCGCCGACGTCGCCGGCGCCCGATCGAGGTCGATCTGAAGTCCATCGACGAGCGCGGGGGCTCCGATTCGGCCGCCCGCCTGGCCGACCGCGACCTGGTCGAGCGGGCTCTGATCCGCCTCGACCCGGAGCACCGGGCGCTCGTCGTCCTCCACTACTACCTCGGCTACCCACTGCCCGACGCCGCGGCCTCACTCGGGATCTCCCTCCCGGCGGCCATGTCGCGGCTCCATCGGGCGATGCTCGGGTTGCGCCGGTCGATGACTACGAACGCTCCAGACGTCCCGGCCCTTGAAGGAGGCAGGACGGCATGACCACGTTCGACCAATTCGACCCCTTCGAGCGGCGGATCAGCGAGGCGATCGA
>CAVQPX010000013.1:0-8981 GCA_963714835.1 uncultured Chloroflexia bacterium | reverse complement strand
GGTGGACGACCCTGCTGTTCGCGCTGCCGCTGTACACGACGAGGGTGGCGTATCACCGGTTCGTTGAGATGCGGGACATGTTCACGCAGACGATTGGGGCCCTGGCGGAGGCGGTGGACAAGCGGGATCCGTTCACGAGCAAGCACAGCCAGAACGTCCGGATGATCAGCGTCGACATCGGGCGCGAGATGCGGGTCGGGGCCAGTGAACTCGAAGCCCTCGAATGGGGTGGCCTGCTCCACGACGTCGGCAAGATCGGGGTGCCGGACAACATCCTCCTCAAGCAGGAGCGGCTGACGCGTGAGGAGCGGATGGTCATGAACGCGCATCCGGTGCTCGGCGCCGAGATTATCGCGCCGGTCGCCAAGCTGGCGCCCGAGCTCCCGATCATTCGACACCACCACGAGTGGTACAACGGCTCGGGCTACCCGGACCGGTTGATGGGCGACGAGATTCCGAAGCTGGCGCGCGTCCTGCATGTGGCCGATGCCTTCGAAGCAATGACCGCGGCCCGACCGTATCGGATGAACCCGCTCACAAACGAGCAGGCCCTGGCCGAACTCCGGAAGTTCGCGGGAATCCAATTTGATCCCGAGGTTGTCGACGCCTTCGTGCGTACTCGCTGGGCATACGACGTACGCGATCCGGGGCGTCAGGTGTCGACGCGGCCCATTCCACTCCTCGGCCAGCACGGAAGATCGGTGCAGCAGGTCTTCGACGGTCCCGCGCCGGGCTCCCCCGCCGCCGACCTGGGCTGACGCTGGGACCCAGCCGGACGGCAAGCCGCCTGTGCCGCGAATTGCGATTTGATGCGCGCAGAACAGCCTGCAGACCGCAGAATGTCCCGGTGACCGGTCTCGGAGCCACGTCGTTGCCATCAAGCGATCGTCGGGCGGCGCCCGTGCGCGGTGAACCTGGGTCCCTTACCGCATGTTGATCGGCGGCATCGCGCTCGGTCTCATCCTCGGGTTCGTGGCCGGTGGCCGCCTCGACAACCTGCTGTCGATCCGGCTGCGATTGGTCCAGGTGACCTTCTTCGGCCTGTTCCTCCGAGTCGCGACACAGATCGCCATCGACAACAACAACGCGCCCATCGATGCGCTCCGGGGCCCGCTCTTCGTCATCGCGTTCATCGCGATCCTGGCCGGCCTGTGGGTCAATCGCCATCACCCGGGCATGAGCCTCGCATTCGTCGGCGTGCTCCTCAACACGATCGCGGTCGCCGTCAACGGCGGCTACATGCCGGTCTGGGTCCCGGCATTCGAGGCCGCGGGCTTCGAGGCGGGTTCGGCGCTCGGGCCATTCCATATCGCCCTGAGTGGCACCGACTCGGCGCAATTCCTGCTCAAGGCGGGGCCACTCGGCGACATCCTGCCGATCCCCATCCCGTTCATCCGCAATGTCGCCAGCATCGGCGACGCATTCCTCGGTGTCGGGCTCGCGTTCTTCCTGTTCTCGAGCACCGTCCGGACCGCCGTGGAGATCGATGAGGCCACGCGGGAAGCGATTCGCCGACGACTGGTCTCGATCGCGCCGTTCCGCATCGGAAACTATCCCGGGACGTCGGTCGTGGCGACGGGTCGAGGTATGGGCGGCACCGCCATCCTCGGGGGCCCGCCGGCAGCAATCCCGGTTCGCGGCCTCCCGCCGGTTCTCGAGCGCGTCCGTCGCCATCCCTATGTCCGGTTGTCGCTCGACGGGTCCTTCTCGGCGCTCTGGGCCGGCCAGCTGATCTCGCTCATCGGGGATCGGATCCACCAGGTCGCGATCGCGTTCGTCGTCCTGTACGCCACGGGCTCTCCGATCGCCGTGGGGATCGCGTTCTTCGTGGCAACAGTCCCGAATCTGCTGTTCGGTGCCATCGCGGGCACGCTGGTCGATCGATGGGATCACCGCGAGGTGATGATCGTGTCCGATCTCCTGCGGGCATCGCTGGTCCTGCTGCTCCCCATCGCCGCGACGGTGAACCTGCTCCTCGTCTACCCGATGATCTTCCTGATCACGACGATCTCGGTCTTCTTCCGACCGGCCAAGGGAGCGATCCTGCCGCGGATCGTGGCGCCCCAGGACCTGAATGCGGCGAACTCAGCGATGTGGATATCCGAGACGTTTGCCGACATTGGTGGGTATGCCGTCGCCGGACTGTTCGTGGCACTCCTCGGACCGCAGCTGCCGCTCGCGTTCTGGGCCGACGCCGTGACCTACGTCGCGTCGGCCTTCCTGATCGGCTCGATTTCGGTTGCTCCAGTCAGGCGTGTGCGCGACGTGGTTGCGGATGCCAGTTCCGGGTTCCTCAACGAACTTCGAGCAGGCTGGGTCTTCTTGCGAGGTGAGCCGACGGTGTTCGCCAACACAATTCAGGCGACCGCCGCGCAGTTCATGCTCGGGGTCTTGATCGCCCTTCTGCCGATCTATGCCGAGCAGCACGTCGCGGACGCGCCGATGAGCGCCACCGCGGTCTACGGGTTCCTCGAAGGCGGGATCGGCGCCGGCAACCTGATCGGCGGGTTCCTGATCGGGCTGATTGGCTCGCGTATCGCGCTCGGTCGACTGGTGATCATCGGCTACGTATTCACCGGCGGGTGCATCGCTGCCCTGGCCCTCACCGGCAACTTCGGTGCGGCACTGGCGCTGACGTTCGGGGCCGGCGTCGGCAACCTGGCCTTCGTCATCCCGAGCCAGACCATCGTCCAGACGAGGACGCCACCCGAGCTCATGGGTCGCCTTCTGGGCCTGCAATTCACGATGGTCTTCGGTTCCATGGCGATTGCGACGGGGCTCGGCGGCATCCTCGGCACGGTCTTCGGCATCCCGCTGACGATCGGCTTCTTCGGTCTCGTGACGGTCGCCGCCGGTCTGGCTGGCCTGTTTGTGCCGGCTGTTCGGGACGCCTAGGGCCGACCTTCGCGTACACTGGCCCGCGGCTGCCCAGTCGCGGCCGAGACGCACGGAGACGCTGAACCCGCGATGAGTGAGCGACCGAACGACGCCCCAGATGCCGAGCCGGAAGACGCGTCCGACATGACCGAGCCCGCGGCTGAGGTCGCGGCGGAGGCCGAGGCCGTCGCTGAGCCCCAGGTCGCGGCGGAGCCCGAGGTCGCGGCGGAGGCCGAGGCCGTCGCTGAGCCCCAGGTCGCGGCGGAGCCCGAGGTCGCGGCGGAGCCCGAGGTCGCGGCGGAGCCCGAGGTCGCGGCGGAGCCCGAGGTCGCGGCGGAGGCCGAGGTCGCGGCGGAGCCCGAGGCGACCGACGAGGAGCCGGCGGCTGACGAGGCCGAAGACGAAGACGAGAGCGAGGCCGAGGCCGACGCGGACGACGATCAGGACGGCGGCATGGACGCCGAAGAAGCCGATGCCGACGCGACGGCGGTCGCGCCGACGAAGCGGATGACCCCAGGCGAGCGGAAAGCGGCGAGGGCGCAGCTCAATCAGGGCCACATGCCGATCGATCCCGCATTGCGGATCAAGGACCGGGCATCGACCGTCTTCGTTCTGGTCACGCTGGGTGTCTTCCTGCTGATCCTGCTGAACGCCCTGCTGCTCGGCAACGGCGGATTGCTCGCCTGAGCGACATCGCCGGCAATCGGCCCGACGGACCCGCCCGGGCGCTCGGTATACTCGGCGCGCCATGACTCACGTCTTCATCGCCCCGCATCCGGATGACGTCGCCCTGTCCTGCGGGGGGCTCATCGCGAGCCTTCGCGAGCTCGGCCAGAACGTCACGATCCTGACCGTCTTCTCGGGCAGCGGGGACGGCAGCGCCCTGTCCGGGTACCAGCGCGAGGCGCTGGGCTTCGGTTCGAAGGCGCTCTGGCCCAACACCGAGGCCTTCAATCGGGCGTCGATCAGCGCGGACGTGGCCGCCGGCGATCCAGCGATGGCCCCGCCATGGGCGGCGACGTCGGACCGGCTCGACGCGACTCAGGAGGATGCCGACGCTGCTGCGAAGCGATTTCTGGCAGCGCTCGTCGTGGTATCGACGCGCGAGCATTCGCAACAAGCCGCTGGCTGGTCAGCCGCTCATCGATGACGTGCCGACCCACGGGGCGGTCATGACCGAGGAGATCATCGAAGCCGTCGCGGCAGGCGAGGTGATGGCTCGACGTCGAATGGAGGACGAGCGGTTCGCCTATTTCGCCGAGGCCTCGGTCGTGTTCCTCGACATCGCCGATGCCGTATTCCGCGGCTACGAAGGCGACGACGCGTTGCTGGGGGCCCCGCGGGCCGACGACGCCGCTCCGAGCGCCCGCATCCGCCAGGAAATCCTCCGCCTCGAGCCACAGGCCGTGTATGTCCCCCTGGGCGTCGGCAACCACGTGGACCATCAGCTCTGCCGTCAGGTGGGCATCGACCTGCTGGCCGAGTCGCGCAGCTGGGTCATGCCCGGTCCGGATTGGGCCGGCAGCGTCGTCTTCTACGAGGACTTCCCCTATGCGTGGTGGGAAGGCTTCGAGCGTCTCGAGCAACTCCCTAGCGGCTCGCTCGACGGCCTCGACCGGGACATGATCCTGGCCCCCGAATACGCGAACATCGGCGATCAATTGGAGCGCAAGATCCGCGGCATCTCCCTCTACGAGAGCCAGCTCGATCGACTGTTCGGCGGCGAGGCGGACATGGCGGCGACCGTTCGCTCGCACGGCGCCAAGGTCGCCGAGCTGGGCGGTATCGGCGGCGCCGCGGAGCGGTACTGGCGCTCACTCCGAGCCTGATCTTCAGCCGGGCGGTCCGAAATCGGCCAGGCGCCCGGCGCCAGCCCCGTCACAAGCTTCCGGACAGCCCCTGGCGGCTGCTGCTGGAGACCCAGATCGCCCCTTCGACGTCGGTGTATAGCGCCACCCAATCGGGTGACGCCTGGAGCGCCGCAGTCAGTCGGGATTGCTCCGCGTCGGTAATCACGATGGTGGTGCCCGAGGCCGCGAGGATCCCCTCCCAGCCGGGATCGGCGGCGGCGACCGTCGCGCGCGTCCCGCCAGGTCTGCGCCGTGATCACTTCGATCCGCGAATCGAGGGCGTAGCGGGGCCCAGGCACCGCGAACTCCAGCCAGGATCCCCAGACCTGCGGATTCCAGACGCGGTCGGCGGGGCCGGCGATCGCTCGGAGCTTGCCGGTGATGCCGGCGGGCGCCTGAGCCAGCACGCCCACCGGCGCACCCGTGCCGGGTTCAACCGCGCGCCAGGATGGGACCAGCGCGATGCCCGCCACGACGAGGATCAGCGCGACGAACGCGTTCAGCCCGCGGCCGCGGCGCGCGCGGGCGGCGCTCCCGGCGGATGACGGATCGCCATCGAGGCCATCGGATTCGGCGGTGGCCCCAGGTTTGCCGGCCCCCGCCCAGACGCCCGCCATCGAGGTGACCGCGACCGCCGGCCACCACGCGATCCCACGAACGGCGAGGGCGCCGAGGATCGCGAACCCGACGGGCCCGACCACGAGCAGCCAGCGAATTCGATGGCCGCGTCGGGCGAGCAGCCCAACGGCGACGATCACGAGCGCGAGGCTCGCCCAGAACAGGAGCCCGGGGACATCGGTCAGGTGGGGCGGCTGCCACTCGGAGATCTGCGCCGTGACCTCCCGGTTGCTCGCCAGCCCGAGGGCGTACGTCCAGACGCCGCCACCGAAGGGCGTCACGAAGGTCGCCGCGATCGTCCCCATCAGAACCATGAGCATCGGCCGCAACCCGGGGCGCGAGGGTCGGATAGCGGCGCCAGGTCCACCGCTTTCCTCGAGGAGGGCCAGGCCCACGAGCACCGGTGCCAGCACGAAGCTGCCGTGGATGTTGGCCCAGGCCGCGGCGAGGAATGGGATCGCCCAGATTGCGCGCGGGTGGTGCTGGCGCGCGGCGAGGAGCACCAGGATCAGCGCGAACAGGATCATCGCCAGGAGCTGCGGACGGAGCGCGAGCGCCGGTGCCATCACGACGAACGCGCCGAGGGCCAGGAGCGCGGCGGTCCGGGGCCGGACGCCCGGCGCCCGCAGATGGATCGCCATCAGGACCAACCCGCTGATCACGCCGACCGATGCCGCACGCAGCAGGACCAGCCCGGTCCAGCCGGTTGCGGCGAAGACCTGCGCGAGGATCACCTGGGCGCCCCATTGCTGGTCGACCCATGGCTGACCCGAGGCCGTGAAGGTCCACGACGTCGACCGCCGGAATGCCGGATCCGCCGAGGATCTCGCCGCCGGCTCGAAGCTGATAGGTGAGGTCAACCGTCGGGAGCGTCGCGATGAGTGCCGCCAGGATCGGCAGCGCGACGGCAAGGAAGACCCACAATTCGGCCAGGGTTGGCCGCAGGATCCGCCCAAGCATCGACGTCGAACGGTCCGAAGCGGTCACGCGCACGATCCCATCACGCGCGTGATGGTGCCTTGGCGAGCCAGCGGGCCGCCGGCGTGGGCCCGAGGATGCCGGGTACGAGCGCCAGGACGCCAACGAGCATGGCCAGCCCGTTGACCCACAGGATCGGCAGCGCGAGCATCGACGCGACGGGCACGGTCCAGCGCCGATCGGTTCGGGCGCCCCAGATGACGAGCGCCGCGGCCGCCAGCAGCCGGATCCAGAGCGGGATCGGGATCAGGAACACGAACTCCGGCTCCCGGGTCGCGGCGAGAAGCGCGTCCACCCACGCAAACCAGAGTTGCGGGGCGATGACGAACGAGACGAGGGACACGGCGGCCGTGACCCCGAGCGCGATGGCCAGATTCCGCCACTCCCGGCGGACGACGAACCACAGCAGGCCGATCCCGGGCGTGACCTTCGTGATGAGCGGCAGGACCCACAGCCACGGCCACCGGAACCCGCCCACGATCGCGGCCGCCAGGAGCAGGTGGATGTTGCCCACCGTGAGATCGGCGAAGACGGGCACGAACAGCAGCGCGAACCCGGTCCAGAGGCCGGCCTGCCAGACGAGTGCGGCGCTCAGGAAGATCGTCCAGAGCCCGATGAACCATGGCCACGGCAACAGGTGGAGTGGCCCGAGGAGCTGCGTGAACACCGGGGCGTAGAAGTAGGCATCGAACTGCCCGGGCGGACGGCCCCGTAGGGATCGAACGGATGGAGCTCCAGTAGGAGTGCGCGTCCACGCCGGTCTGGACGAATTCCGTGAAGTGCGCGAGCACCAGGATCGCGCAGGCGAGGATGGCGCCATCGCGGATCGGGCGAAGCGTCGTGATCCGGATCGGCGTGCGGCCTGCGGTCATCGCACCATCCTAGGGGCCGCGCATGTGGCCCCGCAGGTCCCTGATGGTCCTAGCCGGCGAGCTCGTGGACGCCGATGACCGCGCTGTCGTAGATCGTTTCGACAGCCCGGACCATCAACTCGACGCAGAACCGCTCGTGGACCATGTCGTGCCCGGCCCGTGCAAGCGTGTCCGCGAACGGGTGATCCCTGAGCAGGCGGACGATGGCGGCCGCGAGCGGTCGGCGTCGTGGGGCGGGACCAGCAGTCCCGTCTTCTCGTCGTCGATCATCTCGGGGATGCCGCCGACGTTCGATGCGATCACGGGTCGTGACAGCGCCATGGCCTCGAGGATCGTGAGCCCCTGTGCCTCGCGGTACGAGGGCAGCACGGCGACATCGAGCGACTTGGTCACCTCGGGCACGTCATCTCGACGGCCGGTGAAGATGACCGATCGATCGAGGCCGAGATCGCGGACGTGTTCGGTCAGTGCCTCGAGCCGGCTCCCCTCCCCGATGATCAGGAGGGTCGCGTCGGGGAATGCCGCGAGGACGGTCGGCCAGGCGTCGATCAGCGTCGGGTGGCCCTTCTCGGGCTCAAGGCGCGCCACCACGCCCACCATCGGCCCCTCGGCGGCAGGCCGTATTCCTCGCGCAGCGTGCAGCACGGCAGCATCTGGTCGTACCGGACCAGGTCGATGCCGTTGTAGATCAGGCTGACGGGTGCGCCGTGGCGACCCTCGTCGTCGATCTTGCGGACGATCGAGGTGGAAACGGCGATCACATGGTCCATCCGGGGGGTGAGCAGTCGCATGAGCGCGACGTCCTCGGTCGATCGCACGCGCGACGAGTGGACGGTGCCCACCACGAAGGGGCGCGGCCGCCCGGTCTCTGCGACGCGCAGGGCCGCCTGCGTTCCGATCACTTCGGCGTGGTACATGTGGTTGTGGATGACGTCGGCATCGATCGCCGCAAGGTGGGCGGCGACGAATTCGATGGCATCGGCGTCATCGGCCGCGTCGATCACGCAGACCGGGATCCCGGCGCGCTCGAAGCGCCGGATCGCGGCACCGTTGGTCAGCGAGCAGACCGACACGTCGTAGCGGGTCTGGTCGATCCGGCTCATGAGGTTGAAGACGTGTTCCTGGGCGCCACCGTTGGTCCCGGTCGCGAGCAACTCGACCACGCGGATCTTCTTGCGGTCGGCCGGCAGGGGGAGGCGCGTCACCGGTTGGTAGCAGGGGTCGTCGGGCAGGCTGCCGAACGTCGGCCCCGGGACGACGTCGCTCGGCGTGTGGGTTGTCATGACACGCGCCGCCGGACGAGGAGTCGCTGGATCGGCTCGTCCACCGCGCCCCATTCGTACTTGTACGGTTCGTCGCCGCGGAGGAAATCCATCGAGCGCTTGCCAGACTCGATCGCACTTCGCAGGTACCGCTCGACCATCACGATCCCGGGGGACAGGTCCCGCGCCGCCGGATCCACGCCGGCGTTGTAGTAGAAGAGGCGATCGGCCGTCTCGAGGGTGACGCCGGCGGCGACCCGCCGTCCACCGACGGTGAGGAAGCTGAGCCAATCGGGCCATCTGCCCCGAAGAGCTCGAACAGCCGCTGGAAGAAGACACGGCTCTGGGCGCCGCCCGCGGTCGGCGGGAACAGGCCATCGTCCCCCCAGCGAGCCTGGTGGAGATCGATGAAGGCCTCCAGGTCGGCCAGTGGCGTCACGGATGCCTCCAGCCGGACCTCGCCGGCCGCCTCGGCTCGACGGACCTTGCGCCGGATCTCGTGCCGCTCCTTCTTGTCCAGCGTC
>CAVQPX010000012.1:0-122875 GCA_963714835.1 uncultured Chloroflexia bacterium | reverse complement strand
GCCGGACCTCGCCGAGGAGTGGCTCGACCGAAGACCGTCTTGCCCTCGGAGGCGAGGCGGCGCAGGGTGTCGCGCAGCGCGACGATCCCGGCCGGATCGAGGCCGTTCGCCGGCTCGTCGAGGAGCAGGAGGCGCGGATCGCTGAGCAGGGCTGCCGCGATCCCGAGCCGCTGCTTCATGCCGAGGGAATACTCGGACACACGGCTTGCCGCTCGATCGCTCAGGCCGACCAGTTCCAGCAGCGAGTCCCTGCGCGACGCCGTGGTAGCGGCACCTGCCGCCCCGAAGGCGCGCAGGTTCTCACGACCCGACAGGTACGGGTAGAAGGACGGCGACTCGATCAGGGCTCCGACGTCGAAGAGGCGCTTGCGGTCGCGGCCGCCGAACGGCCGCCCGAGGATCTCGACCGAGCCCGAGTCGGGCTTGATGAGCCCGGTGAAGATGCGCATCGTCGTCGTCTTGCCCGCACCGTTCGGGCCCAGGAAGCCGTACACGACCCCTGTCGGGACGGAAAGGTCGAGGCCGGCCAGCGCGACCTGCTTTCCGTACGCCTTCCTGAGGTCGCGGGTCGAGAGGGCGAGTTCGCCGCGCACAGCGGTCGGCGCGCCTGGATCGAGGGACATGGCCCCAAGCCTAGCCCATCGCGCCCCAGCGGGGTCGCACCCGGCACGGTCAGCGCCCCAGCGCGAGGGTCACCAGGTTCGGCTGGACCCGCAAGTCGACGCAGCCGTCGCCGTCATAGCCCACGATGAAGACGACGTAGCCCTCGAAGGCCTCCTCGAGCGCGATCTGCCGAACGGGGTTCCCGGCACCGTCGAGACCTGGGGACCGCGATAGATCACGGCCCCCGCAGCGTCGACGTGGGACATGCCCTCGAACCGCAGGCGGACATGGTGCTCGCCGAGCACCTCGAGCGGGAGTCCGCTCCCGCCATACGTGAACGGCGGCGCGACCGACTTGACCGTCAACCGGGGCCGGACCGGGGAGCCCGGGCTCGGCTCGAGCGTGAATCCGACCAGATCGCCGGCGGTCCCGGGGACGAGGTTCATGTCCGACAGTCGGTCGCTCGCCACGAAGGTCGCGAAATCGACGGGCGGGCAGGTGGGTGTCGCGGTCGGCGGCGGCGTGGGCGCGCGCGTGGGCTCGCTCGTCGCGGGTGCCGCCGAGGGGCTGCTCGGGGGGCTGCTCGGGGGGCTGGCGGGCGGGCTTGCCGTGGGCGGCCGATCGGTTCCCACCGGGGCGGCGCATGCCGCCAGCGCGAGCAGCGCGGCGAGCGCGAATGGCCACGTCGCTCGACGTGGCGAACTCCTGCCCACTATCCCCTCCCTTCGCGTCGGAACGCGAGGTCGTAGGCGGCCACGAGGTCGCCCCCCGGGGTAGCCGATCGGTCCGTTCGAGACTGCTCCACCCACGCGGCTGTGACGCGCACCCATTCGGGTTCGTTGCGTCCACGCGGCCCGCCCGGAGGGGAGAGGTACGGTGCATCCGTCTCGACGAGCAGCCGATCGCGCGGGACGACCGCCGCGACATCGGCCGATGCCTCCTCGCCCTTGCGAAACGCCAAGCCGGAGAAGCTGATGGCGAGGCCGAGCTCGAGCATGTCACGAGCGTAGTCGAGCGGTCCCGAGAACGAGTGGATCACGGCCGGCGGGCGCCCATCGAAGGCCTCCAACTGAGCGGGTCCACCGAAGCCCGCGGTCCGCAGCTCCGCGAGGAGCGTGTCCTGTGCGTCGCGCATCCCCGCAGCCGAGCGACAGTGCAGGATGGCCGGCTTGCCGGTCGCCAGTGCCAGCGCGAGATTCCGGCGCAGGTTGTCCAGCTGGTCCTGGATCGGCGAGAACACGCGATCGAAGTCGAGCCCGGTCTCTCCGATCGCCACGACTCGCGGGTCCGAGGCCCAGCCCTCGATCGACGCCCACTCGCTCGCTGGGACCTTGGCTGGCATCGTGGGGATGCACGCCGACGGCCGCATCGAGCCAGGGGTTCGCCTCGACCAGCGTGAGTGCCGCTTCACTGGACCAGGTGTTCCAGCCCGGCACGAGGATGCGCTCGACACCGGCCGCGGTCGCGCGCTCGAGGACATCGTCCCGGTCGGCCGTGAAGCGGTCGGACTGCAGGTGGCTGTGGCTGTCGACGAGGCGCACGGGACGATGGTAGCCGCACATCGGGCCCTGACCGTCGCGGCTCCCGGTCAGTCGGGCGGCGCCTCGGCTTCCAGTCGCGGGAACAGCGGCTCGGCGGCTCCCACACGGCCGGCCGATGCAGCATGGGCACCCCAGCGCAGCTCCTCGAGGATCGCCGGCCCATCGTTGCCGTCCGGTGCGTAGCCGTATCCGTAGCCGAGCTGGGTCATCACGCGCGGCGCGACACCCGGCATGAAGGGTGCGGCCGCCAATGCGACCAGCCGGCACGTCTCGACGAGGTCGCCCAGGACGCCACGCAGGCGCACCTCCGCATCGGCGTCCCCGGCCTGGATGGCCTTCGCAAGGACCCACGGCTGCTCGGCGTCGACGACCTTGTTCGCACCGGAGACGAATTCCAACAGCTCGGCCAGCGCATCGTGCAGGAGATGGCCCTCGAGGCGCTCGACGAACCTGGCGAGCGTGTCATGCCAGCCCTCGCCGAGGGGTGAGTCGTCCTCGGGGCGGGGTGCCGGACGATGGCCCTCGAGGTACCGGTTCGTCATCGCGACCGTGCGGTTGACCAGGTTCCCGAAGTCGTTCGCGAGGTCGGCGTTGTAGCGCCGCACGAACGAGTCCCACGACACGTCGCTGTCCCGATCGAAGGCGACCTCGCTCAGCAACACGTAGCGGGCTCCGTCGGTACCCAGCGCGGCGACGACATCCTTCGGATCGAGGAAGTTCCCGCGGCTCTTGCTCATCCGCTCGCCCTGGGCGAGCAGCCAGCCATGGACCCAGACCTTCCGCGGAAGCGGCAGCTGGGCGCTCATGAGCATCGCCGGCCACATCACGGTGTGCAGGCGGTTGATGTCCTTGCCGATGACCTGGACGTCCGCCGGCCACCAGTGATCGAATGCCCGCGGGTCGTCAGGGAACCCGGCGCCCGTGATGTAGTTGATCAGCGCATCGAACCAGACGTAGACCGTGCCGGCCCCCGGATGCCAGGATCCGTCCTCGCGCTTGGCCCACGCGCCATCGGGCAGGATCGGGAACGGGATCCCCCAGGTCGCATTCTGGCGACTCGCGCTGAAGTCCTCGAGGCCGCCTCGGATGAACCCGAGCATCTCGTTGCGCCGGTACTCAGGCTCGACCCAGTCCGGATGCTCCGCGAAGTGCCGCTCGAGGGCGCCCTGGTATTTCGACAGGCGGAAGAACCAGTTCGTCTCGGTGAGCCACTGGAGCTCGACGCCGGGGTGGTTCGGGCAATGGACCCCGGTCGCGTCTTCGGTCAGATCGCCCTTCGCGCGAAATCCCTCGTTCGGGCAGTACCAGCCCTCGTAGGTCCCGAGGTACAGGTCCCCGTTCGCGTAGCAGCGCCGGATGACCTCGTGGACGGCACGCTGGTGGTCCGGGTCGGTGGTCCGGATGAACCGATCCGGTGAGATCCCGAGCGCGTCCTCCGCATCCTGGAACAGCGCGACCATCTCGTCGACGAACGCCTTGGGCTCCTTGCCCTGCTCCGCCGCGGTCATGGCGATGTTCACCGAGTACTCGTCGGTACCCGTGAGGAAGCGCGTGTCGTCGCCCTTCATCCGGTGCCAGCGGGCCAGGACGTCCGCGCCGACGACCTCGTAGAGCGTGTGCAGTCCCGGACGGTTGTTCGCGTAGGCGATCGCGGTCGTGATGTAGTAGCGGGTCCGGTCTGGCATGGGACCGCGATGGTAGCAGGCGGGACGCTCGCGTCCGTCGCGTGACGGTGACCCGGCGCCGCGACCTGACTACACTGCAGGCCCGCGCACGCCTGGAGGATCCGATCGACCGCCGAACCCTGCTCTTCGTCCTGCTGGCCCTCGTCTTCGTCGTCGTGGCCAACAACAGCGCCGGTTCGCTCGCCCAGCCTGCAATCGGCGCCGCGTTCGATGCCGGTCCCGGCGACGTCGGCTGGGTCGTCGTCGGATTCAGCATCGCCTTCGCCGTCGCGACCGCGGTGTGGGGTGGTCTGGCGCGATTCGTCGGCCTTGGGCCTGCGCTCGCGGCCGGCACGGCGCTGTTCGCCATCGGGAGCGTGGCCGCAGCGATCTCCCCCGCGCTCCCCATCCTCGTGGCGGTGCGCATCGTGCAGGGCCTGGGCGCCGGCGCGATCCCCACGCTCGCTGCCGCCCTCATCGCTCGTCGCTATCACGGCGCAGAACGGTCGTGGGCCCTCGGGACGATCGTGGCGGCGGTCGGGACGGGACTCGCGGCGGGACCGATCATCGGCGGTGCGATGCTGCAGGCCTTCGGCTGGCAGGGACCGATGGCGATCGGGATCGTCGCCGCTCCCGCGGCGCTGGCCTTCTACCGCGAGGATCGCGACCAGGATCGCTCCACGCGGCTCGATGTCGTTGGCGTTGTCATGATCAGCGTGGCCGTGGTCGCCCTCACGTTCAGCCTCAACCGCCTCCCGATCCTCGGGCTCGTCCCGATCACCATGGGGTCCGTAGGCGTGGGGCTCGTGGCAGCCGGCCTCGTGATCCGGCGCTCGTCACGGCCGGCGGCCTTCGTGCCGGCGCGGATCGTCGCCCACCCCGCGTTCCTGCGCGTCGCGCTCCTCGCCTCGATCGGGATGAGTGCCTTCTTCGGGAGCCTCATCCTCGTGCCCGTCGCCGCGTCGGCGGCCCACGGCCTGACCGGGATCGCCCTGGGCGCCATCCTGCTGCCGATGGCACTCGTGGGGGCGGTCACCTCGCTCAACAACACGCGGGTCCAGACCCGCATCGGCAGGCCCCTCACGACTGAGCTCAGTCTCGTCAGCCTTGCCGCGGCCGCCGGACTCGTCGCGCTGCTCGGCGCAGGCACGCCACCTGCGGTCATGGCGATCGCGCTGGTCCCGCTCGGCGTGGGCTTCGGGTTGCTGGGCCCGCCGTTGCTCAACGAGCTGACCGTCGTGTTCGATGGGGCCGATCGCGGCGTCGCCGTCGGGACCTACAACCTGACCTTCTTCATGGGTGGCGCCGTCGGCGGCGCGATCGCGACCGCGATCGTCCAGGCCGGTCTCGAACTCGCTCCGTTCGCCGGGCGGCCGGTGCCCGGCTTCTCGACGGCCGAAGCCCTGCTCACGATCGGTCCGATCGCCGCGTTGATCTTCCTGCGATCACGCTCCCGCTCCGGCTCCGGGCAGGCGGTCGTCGACACCGACGGGCTTCCGTGAGCGCCGCCGCGATCAGTGGCGGAAGTGACGCGTCCCGGTCACGAGGATGGCCGCACCCGCGGCATCGGCGGCGACGGCCACCTTCGCATCGTTGATCGATCCGCCCGGGTGCACGAAGGCGGTCACGCCGGCGGCGAGGCATGCCTCCACCGCGTCCGGGAACGGGAAGAACGCATCCGATGCGCAGACCGAACCGGTGAGCCGTTCGTCGCCGGCCATCTCGCGGGCCTTCGCCACGGCCTGGCGCGCGGCGTCGACCCGGCTGGTCTGGCCCGACCCGAGGCCGATCAAGGCACCGTCCCGAACGAGGACGATCGCGTTCGACGTCACTCCGCGGACAAGGCGCCAGGCGAGGTCCAGGTCGGATCGCTCGCGGTCGTCGGGCGGGCGGCCAGTCACGGCGACCCAGCCCGATGGGTCGTCGTCGATCGTGTCCGGCGACGAGACGAGGACGGCACCGCCCGCCGTGCGCATGGCCGCGGTCCGGTCCGGCCATCCGGAGGGCGTGTCGCGTTCGATCTCCGGATCCACGACAAGACGCAGGTTCGGCTTCGCGGCGAGGATCCGACGCGCGTCGTCGTCGAACGCCGGCGCGACGACGACCTCGAGGAAGATCGACACGAGCCGCGCCGCGACCGGGCCGTCGACCGTTCGCGTCAGCGCCACGACCCCCCCGAACGCCGAGACGGGGTCGCCCGCGAGCGCACCCTCCCAGGCGGCGATGAGGGTGGACCGTTCGGCCGCGCCGCACGGGTTGGTGTGCTTCACGATGACCACCGCGGGCCCGCGCAACGACCGGCCCAGCGCCGCGGCGGCCGACGCGTCGAGGACGTTGTTGTAGCTCAGCGCCTTGCCCTGGAGGGGCGCTGCGCCGGACGCGAACGGTCCGGCCGTCCCGGCCCGGCCCGGCCGTCGATAGCGGGCCGCGGGCTGATGGGGATTCTCGCCGTAGCGGAGTGTCTCCACCTTCTCGAGTTCGATCGTGAGCGTGTCGGGGAAGGGGTCGGACGAGACCGGCAACCCCGGTTCGTCGGGCAGCGCGATCCCGGCCTCGTGGACGTGGCACGGCAGCTCCGCCGCGATCCGCGCGTCGTAGGCGGCCGTGTGCCGGAACGCCTCGATGGCCAACGCGGCACGCATCCCGCTCGGCACGCTCCCCTGCCCCGCGAGCGCCTCGAGGACCTGCTCGTACCGATCCGGGGCGACCACGATCGCGACGTTGGCCTGGTTCTTGGCCGCCGCCCGGACGAGCGAGGGACCGCCGATGTCGATCTCCTCGATGAGCTCGTCCAGGGTGATCCCGGGTCGCTCCGCAGCGGCCCCGAACGGATAGAGGTTGACGACGACGAGAGCGAACGGTGCGATCGCGGCCGCCAGGAGCGCCTCGCGATGCGCCGGGTCCCGCCGGTCGGCCAGGATCCCGGCGTGCACGCGCGGGTGGAGCGTCTTCACGCGTCCATCAAGCATCTCGGGAAAGCCCGTGACGTCCGCGACATCGGTCACCGGCAGGTCCGCCTCGCGCAGGGTCCGGGCGGTGCCTCCGGTCGAGACGAGTTCGTAGCCCAGGTTCACGAGCCCATGACCGAGTGCAGCCAGCCCGGTCTTGTCGCTCACCGAGAGCAGGGCCCGGCGCGAGAGCGTGAGCTGGGCGTCCGCGATCGCGAGGTCGTGCGCGACCCGGCGGCCTTCGATGCGCAGCGCCCCCGCGAGAAGCAGGGCGGTGGCTCGTGGCAGCAGGCGGTGTTCCACCGCGAGGATCCGCCGGTGCAACGCCGCCTCGTCGTCGCCCGGCCGCACGGGGACCGCCTCCTGCGCGACGATCGGGCCGCCGTCGAGCGTCGCGTCGACGAGGTGGACCGTGCACCCGCTGACCTTCGCGCCGTGGGCGAGCGCATCGCGCACGGCGTGGGCGCCCGGGAACGCGGGCAGCAGCGACGGATGCGTGTTGAGGATGCGCCCCGCGAACGCGCGGAGGACCGCCGGACCCACCAACCGAAGATAGCCGGCGAGGACGACCGCGCTCGGCGAGACAGCGATGAGCGTTTCGGCAAGGGTCGCGTCGTCCCCGTTCGGGACGAGGACGGTGTCGATGCCGTGTTCGGCGGCCCACTCGAGGGCCGGGCAGGCCCGGTCGGCGAACACGAGCACGATGTCGGCGCCCAGCTCGTCGCGCGCGACCGCCGCAGCGAGGGCCCGCAGATTGGATCCCTGTCCAGAGACCCCGACGGCGATGCCCGGCCGCGCCGTCATCCGCCCCCGCCCTCCACGTACCGTGCGCCGCCGGCTTCGGCCACCGGTACCACCGTCCCGATCGCCCACGCCTGGAGCCCGCGCTCGGCGAGCCAGTCAAGCGTCCAGGTCGCGGCGGCGGGCGCGACCGCGATGGCCATCCCGATGCCGCCGTTGAGGGTCGCCCGCAGCTCCGCGTCGTCGATCCCGCCCAGGGTCGCCATGAGGCGCATGACCGACGGCATCGGCCAGCGGGCCGGTTCGATGTGTGCTGCCAGCTCGGGCGGGAGCATCCGCGGGAGGTTGCCGGGAAGCCCGCCGCCCGTGATGTGGGTGATCCCGCGCAGATCGTGTCCCTCGTGTTCCAGGGCGTCGCGCAGTGCGAGGAGGGTCCTCGCGTAGATCCGGGTCGGGGTCAGCAGGACGTCGCCGAGGGTCGCGACGCCAGCCGACGAACCGGTGGCCACCGCCCGGACGTCGCTGAGCGCCTCGTCAGCGGCGTCGTCTCCGAGCGTGCGTCGGAGACGCTCGACATACGGCTCGGCAAGGTCGAGTTCGTGGCGCGCGATCAGGGCACGAACGAGCGAGAAGCCGTTCGCGTGGAGTCCGGAGGACGCGATGCCGATGATCGTATCGCCCGCCGTTGCGCTCCGGCCGTCGAGCATCCGCGCGCGCTCCACGACCCCCACGCAGGTCCCCGCGAGGTCGAACGCGTCGGGCGCCATGAGGCCCGGGTGCTCCGCCGTCTCTCCGCCCACGAGGGCGCAACCGGCCTGGCGGCAGCCCTCGGCCACCCCGGCGACGAGGGCGGCCACGTGCTCCGGATCCAGGCGACCCACGGCGACGTAGTCGACGAAGGAGAGCGGTTCGGCGCCGCTGCACACGACGTCGTCCGCGCACATCGCGACCACGTCGATGCCGATCGTGTCGTAGCGCCCGAGCGCGGCCGCGATGGCCGTCTTCGTCCCGACGCCGTCCGTCGACACGACGATCAGCGGGTCGCGATAGCCGGCCGGGATCGCGATCGCGCCACCGAACCCGCCGATCCCGCCGACGACCTCCGGCCGTCGCGTCGAGGCGACCGCGTCCTGGATCAGGTCGACGGCGCGCTCACCGGCAGTGACGTCCACCCCCGCTGCGGCATAGGCATCGCGGGCGGCCGGACCCTTCGCCACGCGCGAATCAGCCACGAGCGCGGAGCGGCTCTTCGAGGAGGAACTTGCGCTGTGCCGCGTCGTACGGGACCGGCTCCGGATAGCGACCATCGAAGCAGGCGAAGCAGAACTGCTCGTACGGCAGTTCGAGTGCGGCGAGCACCCCGGGGATCGACAGGTAGCCGAGCGAATCCGCACCGATGAAGTCGCGGATCTCGTCGACCGAGTGGGACGCGGCGATCAGCTCGGTCTCGACCTGCGTATCGATCCCGTAGAAGCACGGGTGATAGATGGGCGGTGCGCTGATCCGGACATGGACCTCCGCAGCTCCGGCGCGCCGGAGCAGGGCCACGATCTGCTGGGTCGTCGTCCCGCGCACGATCGAATCGTCGACGACGGTCAGTCGCTGGCCGCGGACGACCTCGCGCAGGGGGTTGAGCTTCATCGTCACGCCGCGGTGGCGGAGCGTCTGCGACGGCTGGATGAACGTCCGCCCGATGTAGCGGTTGCGCACGAGCCCTTCGCGATACGGGATCCCCGACGCCTCGGCGTAGCCGGCAGCCGCCGGCGCCCCGGTGTCCGGGACCGGCATGACGAGATCGGTCTCGACCGGGTGCTCGGCGGCGAGCTGCATCCCCATCCGGCGGCGCACCTCGTAGAGGTTGCGTCCTTCCATGTAGGAGTCGGGACGCGCGAAGTAGATGAGCTCGAACACGCACAGCTTGGGGTTCGGCTCGGCGTAGCGTACCGAGCGTGGCGGCTGACCCGCTTCGAGGATGACGAGCTCGCCCGGTTCGACGTCCCGGACGAACTCGGCACCGACGATGTCGAGGGCGGTCGTCTCGGACGACAGGATCCACGTGTCGCCCGCGGGATCCTCCGGCCACAGCCCGTCGGACGGTGTCCCGAGCGCGTCGCGCCCGGCCGGGATCCGACCGAGGACCAGCGGGCGGAACCCGTGCGGATCGCGCAAGCCGACGATCCGGCGTTCATCGAGGATGACGAGGCTGAACGCGCCGCGGATACGCGGCAGGACGCGCAGCAGCGCATCGACGATGTCGGCGGCCGGCTCGTCGGCGAGGAGCGCCGTGAGCAGCTCCGTGTCCGTGCTCGCGGGGAGTCGCTCGCGGCCGCCGGGCAGCTGGTCGAGCAGCTCGCGCGTGTTGACGAGATTCCCGTTGTGGCCCACGGCGAGCGCGCGGCGCGGGCCGAGGCGGAACGTCGGTTGGGCGTTCTCCCAGACCGTCGAGCCCGTCGTCGAGTAGCGGCAATGCGCGATCGCCAGATCGCCGCGCAGACTCGGGAGCCGACGCTCGTCGAGGACGGAGCTGATCATCCCGAGGTCCTTGTAGACCATCAGCTGGCTGCCGTCGGAGACGGCCACCCCCGCCGACTCCTGGCCGCGATGCTGCAGGGCGAACAGCCCGAGAGCTGCCATCGCCGCCGCACTGACCTCGGCACCCGCCGGGACCGACGCACCGAACACGCCGCACATGTCAGGCCACCTCGTTCCAGCCGAGTGCGCGCGCGAGCCCGTTGGACCACGCATGGTCGAGTTCCTTCAGCGACACATCGAGGGCGTCGGCGACATGCGAACCGCGGCCCTCGGCGGCCCCGGTCGCCCCGGCGCCGCTCATCTCGATGACGAGCCGGTCACCTCCCACGGGCCCGAGCTCGACAGCCGGCAAGCCGTGCTGGAGAGCCAGCAGCATGAGGGCCGGAGCGTGGCGTGGCCGCGCGGCCACGATCAGGCGGCTCGGGCTCTCCCCGAACAGGTCGACCGCCGGCGAGTTCGCGACGGGCAGGCGCACGGTCGCGCCTCGCCCACCCCACAGCGCGGCCTCGGCCAGGGCGACCGCGAGGCCGCCACCGGAGACGTCCTGCGCCGTGCTCACGAGGCCCCGGGCGATCGCGTCGCGGATGAAGGCCTGCACGGCCGCCTCGCGGCGCAGGTCGAGACTCGGTGGACCGTCGCCCGGCGTGCTTCCGGCCAGCCGCGCGTAGTCGCTCCCGGCGAGCCCGGGAACCGCCTCGCCGATGAGGACGACGATGTCACCGTCCGTCGTGAACGCCGGCCCGACACGCTGATCCACGTCGTCGAGGAGGCCGACGACGCCGATCTCCGGCGTCGGCAGGATTGAACCGGCCGGCGACTCGTTGTAGAGGGACACGTTCCCGCCCGTCACCGGGAGCTGGAGCGCGCGGCAGGCGTCACCCAGGCCGCGAACGGCCTCTCCGAGCTGCCAGAACGCCTCCGGCCGTGTCGGGTCGCCGAAGTTGAGGCAGTTCGTCACGCCGAGCGGCCGCGCGCCCGTGATCGAGACGTTCCGCGTCGCCTCGGCCACGCTCAGTGCCGCACCCAGCCACGGATCGAACGCGCCCACCGCAGCGTTCGCGTCGGTCGTGGCGACGAGCGCCTTCCGGGTGCCCGCCACGCGGATCACGGCGGCGCCTCGACCCGGCCCCGCGACCGTCCCGACCTGGACCGTCGAGTCGTACTGCTCGTAGACCTCGTGACGCGACGACAGATTGGCCGACCCGAGCAGGGCCAGGAGGACTGCCCCTGGGTCCATCCCGCGCTCCGGTAGGCCGTCCATCGCGGATTCGGGTTCGCCCGGCGCCGGAGCGGCGCGCTGGTGGACCGGCGCCGCGGCGATGCGCGCATGGACGATCGCGTCGGAGGTGAGGGCTGAGGCCGGGATCCGGGCGATCTCGCGGCTGCCGTCGGCCTGGGTCCCGTCAGCCATCAGGCCGCCGGTGACGATCGCGATGTCGCGGTCGCCGGTCACGCGACCGATGACCGCGCAGGGCAGGCCCCAGCGTGCGCACACCTCGCGCACGAGCGCCTCCTTCTCGGGCAGAACGACCGCGAGCATGCGCTCCTGCGACTCGGAGATCATCAACTCGTAGGGCTCCATGTCGGCCTCGCGGCGCGGGATCGCATCGAGGTCCACGAGGATCCCCGTCCCGGCGCGATCGGCCGTCTCGGACGTGGCACAGCTGATCCCGCCGGCGCCGAGATCCTGGAGTCCCTCGACGAGTCCGCGCTCGATGAGCTCCAGCGAGGCTTCGATGAGCAGCTTCTCCGCGAATGGGTCGCCGACCTGGACCGACGGTCGTTTCGACGGATCGTCGTGGGTGAACGTCGCCGACGCGAGCACCGAGGCGCCACCGATCCCGTCGCGACCCGTGGCCGACCCGAACAGGACGACGAGGTTGCCCGGTCCGGGCGCCGCTGCCAGCGTCAGGTGCCGCTCGTCGAGGAGGCCGATCGCCATGACGTTGACCAGCGGGTTGCCTTCGTACGAGGGGTCGAAGACGAGCTCGCCACCCACCGTGGGAACCCCGACGCAGTTCCCGTAGCCACCCACGCCACGCACGACCCCATCCACGAGGTGACGCGTCCGGGCATCCCCGGGATCGCCGAAGCGCAACGCGTCGAGGATCGCGATGGGACGCGCGCCCATCGTGAAGATGTCGCGCAGGATGCCGCCGACGCCGGTCGCGGCCCCCTGGTACGGCTCGACGGCGCTCGGATGGTTGTGCGACTCGATCTTGAAGGCGACCGCGAGGCCGTCCCCGATCGAGATGACGCCCGCGTTCTCGCCGGGCCCCGCTACGACGCCGGCGCCGGCGGTCGGCAGCGTCCGTAGGAGCGGCTTCGAGCTCTTGTAGGAGCAGTGCTCGCTCCACATCACGCTGAAGACCGCCAGCTCGAGGTCGTTGGGATCGCGCCCCATCCGGTCCCGGATCGCGTCCAACTCGTCGTCGGTCACGCCGAGCGCCCGGTGGAGCGGCACGGGGACGGAGACCGCGCCGGGCTCGGGGGCCGACGGGTCGCGCGGAGCCACGGAGGCCGTCATCCCGCGCCCGCTCGTGCCACGCGGGCACCAGGCTCGATCCCGACGCGGGCGGGTCGCACGTCGCTCCCGCGGCTCCGTGCGGCGGCGGCATCCACGAACGACCTGACGATCCCGAACCCGTCGTCGGACCCGAGGATCGCCTCGCTCGCACGCTCCGGGTGCGGCATGAGACCCGCCACGTTGCCGGCGGCGTTCAGCACGCCGGCGATCGCCCGAAGGCTCCCGTTCGGATTGGCCGGATCCGTTCGCGAACCGATCTCCTCCGTCGTGCCCACGGGCGAGCCGTCGGCCTGCACGTAGCGGAACAGCACCTGGCCACTCGCCTCCAGCGCGTCCAGGGTCGCGTCATCCGCGAAGAAGCAACCCTCGCCATGCGCGATCGGCATGCGCAGCGGGCGTCCCGGCTCGAGATACGTGGTGAACGGGGTGTCGCTGCGCAGGGTCGCGATGCTGACTTCACGTCCGAGGAATCGGAGACCGCGATTGCGCAGGAGCGCCCCGGGCACGAGGCCCGCCTCGGCGAGCACCTGGAAACCGTTGCAGATCCCGAGGACGAGGCCGCCCTCGTCCGCGAACGCGGATACGGCCCGGACGACCGGCGAGAACCTCGCGATGACGCCGGCGCGCAGGTAGTCGCCGTACGCGAAGCCACCCGGGAGGATCACGCCGTCGATGCCGGCGAGGTCTGCGCGCTCATGCCAGAGCTCCACCGGCTCGGCGCCGGCCAGGGCGAGCGCGGCCATCGTGTCGCGATCACAGTTCGAGCCTGGGAACACGACGACGCCGATCCGAGCGGTCATGTCAGCCGCCCTCCGGGCCGGGGGGCGCCCGACGACGATCGGCTGCGCGTCGACGACGCGGCACCGAGCTCGTCGATCGTGAACGCCTCGATGAGTGGGTTGGCGAGGAGCTCCCCGCTGAGTCGCTCGACGATCGCGCGAGCCGCCTGGGCGTCGCCCGCATCCACGGTGAGCTCCACGCGACGGCCCACGCGGACATCGCTCACGCCGTCGATCCCCAGGTGGCCGAGGCTGCCTTCGACCGCCCGGCCCTGCGGGTCGAGGATGCCGGGCTTCGGTGTGACATTCACGGCGAACCGATGGCTGCTCATGGGGCGATGACGTCCTCCTCAAGGTAGCGCGAGAACGTCGCGCCGGTGATCCGTTCGTACGCCGCGACGTAGCGGGAGCGCGTCCCCTCCACGACGTCGGCCGGCAGTTCCGGGCCGGGCGCGCGCTTGTCCCAGGCCTGGCGCTCCAGCCAGTCGCGGACGAACTGCTTGTCGAAGCTGGCCTGCGGGCCGCCCGGAGCGTACGTCGCCGCGTCCCAGAAGCGCGACGAATCCGGTGTCAGGATCTCGTCGATGAGGAGCAACTCACCCGAGGTCCGATCGAGACCGAACTCGAACTTCGTATCCGCGAGGATGATGCCCGCGCGTTCACAGACGGCGGCGCCGTGCGCATACAGGCGCAGGGCGATCGTCCGGATGCGCTCCGCGAGCGGGCCGCCGATCCGCTCGGCGATCGTGTCGAAGTCGATGTTCTCGTCGTGCTCCCCGGGCGGCGCCTTCGTGGCCGGGGTCAGGATCGGCGCGGGCAGACGATCGCCGTCGCGCAGGCCGTCCGCCAAACGATGCCCGCCGGTCCCGCCGGTCGCGCGATAGTCACGCCAACCCGACCCGGCAAGGTACCCGCGAACGACGAACTCGATCGGCAGCACGTCGGCTCGCCGGGCGAGCATCATCCGCCCACGCAGGCTGGCGGGCTCGAAGTCGATCCCGCGATCGGCGCTGGCCGCGTCGGGGAGCGCGACGGCCGTGCGTGCCGCGGCCGCAAGCGCCTCGGGCGGGATCGCTTCGGGCGTCGTGGCGGTGAGGTGATTCGGGACGATGGCCGTGGTCTGTGCGAACCAGAATCGCGACAGCCCCGTCAGCACGCGACCCTTGTCCGGGATCAGCGTGGGCAGGACGACATCGAAGGCGGAGATCCGATCGGACGCGACGAGCAGCAACGCATCGGCGCCGATCGCCACGAGGTCGCGCACCTTGCCCGAGTGCATGGTCAGGGCGCTGCTCATGTCCGCTCCCCCGGCGCCGGATGCGGGCGCTCCAGGCGATCGAGCCGGGCGATGATCGCGGGCACGTGCGCGAGCGCGGCAGCGTCGTCGAAGCACGTATCGAGCCGGGCCAGGCTGAGCTTGGCGGCCACGCTCGGATCGATGGCCAGGAGGTCGCGCAATGGCCGGCGCTCGTCGGCGGCCGCCAGGGCGGCCCGCTGGACGATCACGTAGGCGTCCTCGCGGCTGATCTCCGCCTCCTCGACGAGCGCGACCAGGACCCGACTCGACGCGTGCAACCCGAGGCCGCGCTCGATGTTCTCGCGCATCCGGTCATCGTGCACGACGAGACCTTCGACGAGGCCGGTCGTCCTGACCAGGAGATAGTCGAGCAGGATCGTGGCGTCGGGCAGGATGACCCGCTCGGCCGAGGAGTGGCTGATGTCGCGCTCGTGCCAGAGCGGCTGGTTCTCGAGGGCGACCTGGGCATAGCCACGCAGCAGCCGAACGAGCCCGGCGATCCGCTCGGAGAGGATCGGGTTGCGCTTGTGGGGCATCGCGGACGAGCCCTTCTGGCCCGTCCGGAACGGCTCCTGGACCTCCCCGATCTCCGTGTGCTGAAGATTGCGGATCTCGGTCGCGAATCGCTCCAGGCTGCCGCCCAGGACGGCGATGGCGCCAAGCAGCGCGGCATGCCGATCGCGCTGCACGATCTGCGTGCTTGCCGGATCGGCCCGCAGGCCGAGGCTGTCGAGGACCTCGGCCTCGAGATCCGGCCCGAGGTGGCTGTACGTCCCCACGGGACCGGAGATCTTGCCGGTCGCGATCTCGTCGAGCGCCGCCCGCAGCCGGACCCGCCCACGATCCACTTCGAATGCCCAGCCGGCGATCTTCGCGCCGAGGGTCGTCGGTTCGGCATGGACCGAGTGAGTGCGGCCCATCATCACGGTGCCCGCTTCGGCGCGAGCGCGGGCCACGAGGGCCGCGACCAGGCGATCGGCGTCGTCGAGCAGGATCCGGCCCGCGGCACGGAGTTGCAGGGCGAGCGCCGTGTCGACGACGTCGCTGCTGGTGAGGCCCAGATGGAGGTAGCGGCCCTCGGCACCGATCGTCTCCGCCACCTGGCTGACGAAGGCGATGACGTCGTGGTCCGTGGTCTTCTCGATCTCGGCGATCCGTTCGACATCGATGTGGGCGCGCGCCTCGATCGCCGCGAACGCGGCGACGGGCACGGTGCCGCGTGCGACCTGGGCGCGGGCCACGGCGATCTCGACCTCGAGCATGTGCCCGAAGCGCGCCTCGTCCGTCCAGACGGCGCCCATCGCCGGCAGCGTGTACCGGCGGATCACCTGGCGGCCGCCATTCGGGCAGACGCCCGGTCATCGGATCGGCCGGCGACCCTGAGCCCGGGGGCGGGACGGGCCGGGATCGCGGCGGCGATGTCCGTCCGCCGCTGCGAGCCCTCGAAGGCGATCAGGTCAGCTGCGGTCGTCGCGCGCGCGCGCGCCGTCGCCAGGTCGGGGCCACGCCCCACGACCGTCAGGACGCGTCCCCCGTCCGTCGCCGACCCACCCTCGTCCGTGGCCCGCGTCGCCGAATGGAAGACGAGCGCACCCGAGGCCGCGGCGGCAGCGAGACCGGTGATCGTGTCGCCGCGCCGGGGTATCGCCGGGTAGCCCGACGACGCCACGACGATCCCCACCGCCGCCTGCCCGGTCGTCGGCACCACCCCGTTCCCGATGCCTGCGTGCGCCGCCGACGCAGCCAGCTCGCCGCGGGCCGCGGCCAGGAGCAGGGGCGCAAGGGCGACCCCCGTGGTAGCCAGCAGGACCTGCGCCTCCGGATCCCCGAACCGCGCGTTGCACTCGAGGAGCCGCGGGCCGCGCGGGGTGAGGATCAGACCGGCGTAGAGGGCGCCCTGGAACGGGGCGCCCCGTGCGGCCATCTCACCGAGGATCGGGCGATGGAAGACGTCGAGAAGGGCATCGACCGCCTCGGCCGGGACATCCGGGACCGGCGTGTAGGCCCCCATCCCGCCGGTGTTCGGGCCGTGATCGTCGTCGAGCAGGCGTTTGTGATCGCGCGCGGGCGAGAGGGCGATGGCGTCGCGTCCGTCGCACAGGGCGATGAGGCTGGCCTCACGTCCCACGAGACGTTCCTCGACGACGGCCGTGCTCCCGTCGTCGGCCTCGGTCAGGATCGTTCGCAGCGCGGCCTCGGCTTCCTCGACCAATTCGCAGACCGTGACGCCCTTTCCGCCCGCCAGGCCGTCGGCCTTGACCACGACGCCGGCGGCGCCTCCGCGCCGTGCCATCGAACGTGCGTACTCGATCGCCGGCGCGATCCGCTCGAACGTCGCTCCCTCGGCCATCGGTACGCCCGCGGCTGCCGCGATCTCGCGGCAGAAGGCCTTCGAGCTTTCGATCCGGGCGGCGGCCTGCGTCGGACCGAAGGTCGGGATCCCGGCAGAGCGCAGGGTGTCGGCGATCCCGGCGGCAAGCGGGGCCTCCGGTCCGATGACCGCGAGCTCGATCGCCTTCGAGCGAGCCAGGCCCACCAGCCCTGCCGCATCGAGGGCCCCCACGGCCGGGTGCGTCCTCACTCGAGCTTCACTCGTCATCCCGTGATTGCCCGGCGCGACGTGCACCTCGTTGATGCCGGGCTCCGCGGCAAGCTTCCAGGCGAGCGCGTGTTCGCGCCCTCCCCCACCCACGACGAGGATCCTGGTCGGCGTCACGCCGCGCAGACCCGCATCATGCGGTCGCGACGGGCCGGTGGCGCATCGGACGCCAGGCCCGCTCGATCGTCTGGGTCCGCTCCGGTCCCACCGACACGAGCACGATCGGGACCCCGGCGTGCTCCTCGAGCGCCGTCACGTAGCGCCGCGCCGTCTCGGGCAGGTCGGCCAGCGCGCGGACCTCATGGATCGGTTGCGCCCAACCCTCGAAGGACTCGTAGATCGGCACGGCCCGAGCGAGTTCGGCCGCGCTCGACGGCCAGTGATCCACCTTCTGCCCATCGATCTCGTAGCCCACCCCCAACTGGATCGTCTCGAGACCGGACAGGATGTCGAGCTTGTTGAGCATCACGCTGCTCACGCTGTTCACGGCCACCGCGTGGCGCAGGGGCACGATGTCGAACCAGCCGACCCGACGCGCGCGGCCGGTGGTCGTGCCGACCTCGTGGCCGCGCGAGGCGATCCCCGCTCCGATCTCGTCGAGGAGCTCGGTCGGGAACGGGCCGGACCCGACGCGCGTCGCATATGCCTTCATGACGCCCATGACCTCGTCGACCTGCAGCGGACCGATGCCGCCACCGGTGCACGCCCCACCCGCGACGGGGTTCGACGACGTGACGTACGGGTAGCTCCCGTGATCGAGATCGAGGAGGGTCCCCTGCGCCCCCTCGAGGAGCACGTGATCGCCGCGCCGCAGGGCGTCCTGGACCAGGTGCGTCGCATCGTCGAGGTGCCCGCGCAGCCGTTCGCCCCAGCCGAGCGCTTCACGGACGAGCTCGTCGGCATCGAACGCCGTTTCGCCGAGGCCGGCGAGCAGCAGGTTCTTGTCGGGGAGCGCCCCGGCCACGCGCTGACGGAGCGTCGCCTCGTCGAGCAGGTCCTCCATCCGGAGGCCGACGCGCCAGGCGCGATCGCCATAGGTGGGCCCGATGCCGCGGCCCGTCGTTCCCACCCTGGCCCCGTCCAGCCGGCGCTCCATCGCCTGGTCGAGGGCGACGTGATACGGCATCGTCACGTGTGCGCTGCGGCTGACCCGAACGCGGGCGACGTCGATGCCGCGGCCGGTGAGCATGTCCAGTTCACGGATGAGCGTGGCCGGATTGACGACCACACCGCTCCCGATGACCGACGTGATGTGCGGGTAGAGAACGCCGGATGGGACCAGGTGGAGCTTGAACACCTCGTCGCCGGACACCACCGTGTGGCCCGCGTTGTCGCCGCCCTGATAGCGGACGACCATCGCGACCTGTTCGGCAAGGAAGTCCGTCGTCTTGCCCTTGCCCTCGTCGCCCCACTGGAGCCCGACGATGACGGTTGCCGGCACTAGCGCCTCCCGGATCGCGCGGCGGATCCCGCGAGGCAAATAAAAAGGTCCCCGGCCGGCTGACCTGGAACCTGGATAGACATCTCCCGCGTGACCTCATCGGCGGTCCGACGGGCCGATCCGGATGGGCCGCTCGTCCGCCTCACGGGACGTCCGACGCGTCCTCGACGCTCGATCGCTCACCCTCCTGTCCCGACCACCGACGGCGGTCCATGGACGGGCGGAGTATAGCAGTCGTGGTCGGGCGGGAAATCGAGGCGCCTCGCCGGGCCGACCGGAGCCACGACGCATGGTCCGACACGACCTTTGCGCTCCGGGGGCCAGTACCTTCGCGCCGGGCGTGATCGTGAGGATGCGTCGCTAGCCTTGTCGGGTGACACGCATCTTCATCTGGGCGGCGATCGCCGCTCCTGCGATCCTGGTCGGCCTGCTCATGGTGGGACCTTCCACCTTCGCCCCCATCGTCGGTGTCGTCCCCTCGTCGGTGGTCATGCCGATCGTCGGGGCGATCAGCGGCGTGTGGCTGACCGCCACGCTCGGCTACATGTACTACCGCATGCGCCTGGCGCCGCTGGCCTCCGCCACGGAGCGGATCGCTGCGGGCGAGGAATCGGTCGCGGTCCCCGTCCGTGGGGTCGGCGAGCCGGCGCGCCTGGCCAGGGCGATCAACACGCTGTCCGGTGCCCTCGCCGCGGCGCGAGAGGAGGCGACGACGGACCGGCTCACGGGCGTGCCGAGCCGGCAGGCACTCCTCGCCAGCCTGTTCACGGAGACCGATCGCGCCCGACGGTATAGCCGACCGCTCGCGGTCGCGTTCCTGGACATCGACCACTTCAAGGCCATCAACGACACGTACGGGCATGCCTTCGGTGACCTCGTCCTGCGTGGTGTCGCCCAGACGATCCAGGGGTCCATCCGGGCGACCGACACGTTCGGGCGCTACGGCGGGGAGGAGTTCATGCTCCTCATGACCGAGACGGACGCGGACGACGGCGCGCAGCTCGCCGAGAAGCTCCGCCACCTCGTGGCCGGACACTCGTACCAGGTTCCCGCAGGGCCCACCGTGTCCGTCACGATCTCGATCGGGGTCGCCGGCGGGATCGGGACCAGCCTGCAAGTCGACGCCCTCGTCCGCGACGCCGACGCGGCGATGTACACCGCGAAGTCGCTGGGACGGAACCAGACGTTCGTCTTCGCCGAACCCGATGAGGATTCGCGGGTCCCGCGGGCCCCCATCTCGGCCGTGGGCCGGGCGCGCGCGATCGAGGTGGGACGCTCTGCCCGCGAGGCCGCGGCAGCCGCCCTCACGGCCGTCATCTCCCCACTGCCCCACTACCGCGGGCAGCCGTCGGCGCTCATCGCGTCGATCGTGACGGCGATGGCCAAGGCGCTCGATCTACCCGAACAGGAGATCGACCGCGTCCGGATCGCGGCACTTCTGCACGACGTGGGCAAGGTGGCCGTGCCCCAGGAGATCCTCGACAAGCCGGCGGCGCTCACGACCGCCGAGTGGCAATCGGTCGTCCAGCATCCGCGGATCGGCCAGGTCATCCTCGACCAGGCCACGATGCTCCGTGATGCGGCCCCGATCATCCTCCACCACCACGAGCGCTACTCCGGCCACGGCTACCCGCACGGGTTGCGCGGCAATGACATCCCCCTCGGCGCGCGCATCGTGTCGATCGCCGATGCCTACGACGCGATGACCCACGATCGGCCGTACAAGGCGGCGATCAGCCACGACCAGGCGATCCGCGAGTTGCGCCGTCACGCGGGCACGCAGTTCGACCCGGAACTCGTCTCGATGTTCTGCGACCTGTACACGGCGGAGGCTCCGGTGCCCGATCCGAGCGTGCTCGTCATGAACGGCGAAGCGCATGGCGTCGATACGTCCGACCGCCCAGCCGCCTCCCCTGCGCCCGCGCGGCCGCGCCGCCGTGCCGCACCCGGCGCAGCACAGAGCGCGGCGGGCTGATCTCGCCGACACCGATGAGTCACGGATGGGCCGGCGATAAGTCGCCCCGCGTAGGATCGTCGTGCCCGCCAGTACCGCCGGCCTCGCCGACCGCCGAGCCCGCCACGCCCGCTCGCCGGGGCCGGCACCTCATCCCTCGACGGTCGCTGCTAGGCTGCACGACGTGCTGACCTTGCCTGACCCGGATGACGCGCCCTCGCCCGACTCCGAAGAGACCCTCGCCGAGGACTCCGACGGAGGTGACGACGGCCCACCTGCGGGGCCGTCCGAACGGCCGGCGACACGCCGCGCTGGACAGACACGCTGGGTGGTCCTCGACGCCTTCCTGCCCGGCCTGGGCCACCTGCTCGCCGGGCGTCGCAGGCTCGGGCTGATCTTCGGGATCCCGACGGTCATCGCGATCGGGATCCTCGTCGGGATCGTCGTGGCGGTGCCGCTGCCCCGCCTCGCAGCCGAGGCCCTGAACGCGTTCGCACTCATCCTCGCCATCCAGGCCGCCGTCCTCGCCCTGCGGCTGATCGCGGTCGTGGCCGGCCTGCGCGCGACGTGGCCGTCGCCGCCGCGACGATCCGCCGCGATCGTGGCTGTCGCCCTCGTCTTGTTCGTCGTGGGGCCGCAGGCCTACCTCGGCTACGTGACGAATGTCGCGCGCGAAGAAGTCGACCGTGTCTTCGACGATCAGGGCGGCGGCGCCTGGGTCCCTCCCCCGAGCCCGAGCCCGACACCCGAACCGGCCAGCCCGGGAACGAGTCCGTCGCCTTCACCGAGCGAATCGCCTTCGCCCGAGCCCACGCCGGAGGTTGCGCGCGTCAACGTCCTCCTCATCGGCATCGACAGCGGCGTCGGCCGTCGTACGGCCCTGACCGACACGATGATCGTCGCCAGCCTCGATCCCGTGACGGAGACCGTCTCGATGGTCTCGATCCCGCGCGATATGGTCGATGTCCCGCTGCCCGACGGCAGCGTGTACCGCCCGAAGATCAATGGGCTCGACGCCTACGCCCGCCACAACCCGTCGCGCTTTCCGGGTTCCGACGGCTCGGGCCACGACGTGCTGATGTCGGCCATCGGCACGTTGCTCGACCTGAAGATCGACTATTGGGCCACCGTGAACCTCGGCGGCTTCGTCCGCGTGGTCGACATCCTCGGCGGCGTCGATGTGTCCGTTTCCCGGAGTCTGTGCGATCCGCTTTACGACGAGTACGGGTTCACGAAGGGTTTCTCGATCTCCCCGGGGCTCCGCCACCTCAATGGACTGCAGGCGCTCGCCTACGCGCGCATCCGCAAGTCGGCCGGTGAGTCGGACTTCACACGCGCCGCCCGCCAGCAGGAGGTCATCTCGGGGCTGCGCGACGCCGTCGTGAAGCGCGGTTTCATCAGCGATCCTGTCGCCCTCATCAAGGCCCTCGGACAGTCGCTCGGGACGAACGTGCCGCGCGCCATCCTCCCGGAGCTGTCCGACCCGATGGCGCGGGTGGATCGCACCCGGACGTATCGCGCGGTCATCAAGTCGCCGCTCGTGAGATCGGGCTTCGACGGACGTGGGTCGATCCAGATCCCGAACATCAAGCGGATCCGCGAGCTGTCCGCGATCCTCTTCCCGCCGACGGGGACCCTGCCCGATGCGTCGTTCCTCGCGCCGCCGCCGGCCACGAAGGGTGGCGGCTCCGGCGTGGGCAGCTGTGCCCCGAAGGCCACGCCGAAGCCGACCCCGGCAACGACGCCTGTGCCCTCGCCAGCAAATCGCCGTCGGGATCACCCGATCCGAGCGCCAGCCCCTCGGGATCGACCGCCCCATCGCCCTCCGCGACCGCGTCTCCGAGCCCGTCGCCGACGCCCGCATCGCCTTCGCCATCGGCCGCCGCCACTCCCTGACCGCGATAACGGGCTGGTGAGCGCCGTCCGGTAGGTTGTCGGCACCCGCCACGTCCCGCCGGACACGCAGGGTCGACCGGATCCCCGTCGGTCGATCGAGAAGGAGATGTGGACCGTGAACAAGGTCGTGTTGACCGGCCGCCTGACCCGCGACCCGGAGATGCGCAGCCTCTCCAGTGGCAAGACCGTGACCCAATTCAGCCTGGCGACGAACGAGTACGCCGGGCAGGGCAAGGAGCGTGCCGAGTACCACAACATCGTGACCTGGGATCGACTCGCCGAGATCTGTGGCCGCTACCTCGGGAAGGGCCAGCAGGTGGCCGTCGAGGGTCGGATCCAGACGCGCAGCTGGGATGACGAGCGCGGCCAGCGACACTGGAAGACGGAGATCGTCGCCAGCAGCGTCGAGATGCTGTCCGGACGGCGCAAGAAGGACTATGCCGCAGAGTCCGCTGCCGACGCGCTGGTCGTCCAGGCCGGCCATCTCGGCATCGACGACGCGTCGGGTGATGCCGATCCGGCGCCAGACGCCGGTGAACCCCTGGTCGATGACGAGGCGGCCGTCGCCGCCTGATCCCGAGCTCGTCCCTGCGGCGGCCCGTCGCGCGCCCCTCCAACCGACGGGTCGCCGCCCTACTCCTCGAGTCGATACAACTCCCGCCGGGTCAGCCCGGTCGCGGCCGCCACAGCGCGGGCCGCTTCCGACCGGCCGCTGCCGGCGGCGACCAGGCGGGCGACTTCGGCACGGGCGGCCACCAGGCGCTCGACCGCAACATCGCCATCGTCAGCCCGTTCCGCAGCGGAGTCCGCCGCCCCCACGACGATCACGAACTCGCCACGGGCCGGGATGGAGCCATCACGAGCCGACTCGGCAAGAATGCCCAGCGACCCGCGGTCGATCGTCTCGTGGAGCTTCGTCAGCTCGCGACAGACCGCGCCCGGGCGCGTCTGGACCGCACGCCGCTCGGCCAGATCGCGGAGGGTCGCGGCCACCCGGCCCGGCGCCTCGAACAGCACGGTCGCGCGGTCGTCCGCGGCGATCCGTGCCAGCCGTTCCCGTCGCTCACGCCCGGAGCGCGGGCAGGAAGCCGTCGAAGGCCCAGCGGGGCCCGGCGCTCGCCGACGGCGGCCACGGCCGCGAGGACGGCCGACGCGCCCGGGATCGGCACGACCACGCCTGCCCTCGTCGGCCCACGCGCGCACGAGATCGTCGCCTGGATCGCTGACGCCGGGCGTGCCCGGCGTCGGTGATCAGGGCGAGATCCGCTCCCCCGCGGAGGTGGTCGAGGAGAGCTGCCCGTCGCCCCGGCGCGCTCCGGGCGTGGTAGCTGGTCATTCGCGTCGCGATCCCGTGGCGATCCAGGAGGCGCCGCGAGTGGCGCGTGTCCTCCGCGGCGATGAGCGGGACGGCGGCCAGGACCTCGAGGGCGCGCAGCGTGATGTCGCCGAGGTTGCCGATCGGCGTGGCCACGACGTACAGCCGTCCGGTCACCTCGAGCGGCCCGAGCCGTACCTCACGAACGGGCCGAGCCCGGCCGGCGTCGCGGGTAGAGGTAATCCACGCCGGTCGTCCGGGGCCCGAGCTTCGCGATGGGCGGGACCTGGCGCTTGAACTCGGCGGCGGCCACCATCCGGTCGACGCGCTCGATCGTCGCCGCATCGAAACCCATCGCGATCAGCTCGTCCGTCGACCGCCGCTTGTCGATCCGCCAGAACAGCAGCCGGTCCAGCTCGTGATACTCGAAGCCGGCCTCGGCCTCGTCGGTCTGGCCGGGCCACAGGTCGGCCGAGGGTGCCTTGCGGATGATCGCGTCGGGCACCCCGATCGCCGCCGCCAGCTGGCGGACCTGGCTCTTGTACAGGTCGCCAACGGGGTTGAACGCGCAGGCCGAATCTCCGAAGAGCGTCGTGTAGCCGATGAGGGCCTCGGTCTTGTTGCCGGTGCCCACAACGAGACCACCCCACGTCACCGACCGGTCGTAGAGCACGGACATCCGCATACGCGCCATGAAGTTCCCGCGGCGGAGGGCGCTCGCATCGGACTGCGACGCATAGAAGCCGTCGACCATCGGGCTGATGTCGACGATCTCGGATGTGCACCCGATGTCCGCCACGACGACCTCGGCGTCCCCGCGCGATGCTGGCGATGACGTGCGATACGGCATGAGCACGCACAGCAGGAGCTCAGGACCGATCGCCTCGGCGACGAGGTAGGCGACGAGCCCCGAGTCGATCCCGCCGGAGAGGCCGAGGACCGCACGCTCGAACCCGGCCTGCCGGAGCTGACCGCGGATGAACTCGCCGATCACCCGCCGCGCCACGTCGGTGTCGATCGCCAGCTCCGGCGGCAGGATGAACCCGTGCGCGGTCCGGTAGGCGTCGGAAGGCTGCACGGGATCGCTCATGCGACGGTCTCGGGCGTTGCGCGAGCAGCCATCTCGGGCGCCACGTCGAAGCCGGGCTCGGTGCCCTCTTCCGCGGTCGCGTGCGTGACCAGGCCGGCCCGCTCGGCCACGAGCCGCGCGAACTCGCGCTCGACCAGCTCCGGACGCTCGTCGCGCAGGAGCGGCAGGGCGATCCGCTCACGTCTGATGTCGTTGAGCGGGATGTCGGCCAGGAAGAGGCCCTCGTCGTACATCGGGGCGCTCAGGATGGCCTGACCCGATGGCGCGATGATCTCGGAACCGCCCCAGAACGAGATCGACTCGTCGACCCCGACGCGATTGCAGAACACCACGTAGGACGTGGTGAGCTGTGCGTAGGTGCGCATGAGCGTGCGCCAGGACGACGCGGTGCCGAGTCCCACCTCGTTCGTCGCGGCGAGGTCGCGACCGGGCGACGATGAGACGTTGATGAGGATCTGTGCGCCGTCGAGCGCGAGGATCGCCGGTACCGCCAGATGCCAGAAGTCCTCGCACACGCCGATCCCGAGCCGGACGCCCAGCCGCGATGGAGCCGCGCGCAACGCGTCGCCGGCCGCGAAGAACCGCCGCTCGTCGAACAGGCCGTACGTCGGCAGGTACACCTTCCGATGGACGTGCCGGACCCCCCCGTCCTCCAGCAGGGCGGCCGCGATGAACAGCCGATGATCGGCAGACTCCTCGACGAAGGAGACGACGGCCGACATCCCGTGAGCCGCCGCGGCCAGGGACCCCAGGCGTGGATCGTCGATCCGCATCGACACCTCTGCGGCGAGATCCTGCAGCAGATAGCCCGTCAGTCCGAGCTCCGGGAACACGACGAGGCCCGCGCCCGCGTCCCGTGCCTGGACGAGGAGCGCGTGATGCCGCTCGAGATTCACGTCGAGTGCGCCGAGCGTCGGGGCGGTCTGCGCGACGGCGACTCGCAGGGTGTTCACCCGCCGAGCATAGCGGCTTCATTCGAACCCGCAGCAGCGTGCACACGTAGGAATCTGTGTGGGTAGCGGAGCATCAAGCAGGGTGCTAGTCTCCGCGCACCCGACGCCGCGGCCCAGCCCGGCGCACGGACTCGCCTGCGCGCACGCCGAGCGGCGTTCGCACGGGAGACAGTCGGAAGAAGAGGAGGAGTTCATCGTATGTTCCGAACATCGAGGTGGTCGTCGCGCCTCGCCCTGTTGGGCGTCGCGGCACTGCTGTTCGCGGCCTGTAGTGGCGCCGCGACACCCAGCCCGAGCGCGCCGACGGCACCCCCGTCGTCCGACCCGGGCGTCACTGCTGCTCCGTTCGACGGAATGGCGTACCCGGAGACGGGTGATCCGTGCGGCACGGCCGGGTATACCGGCAACTTCAAGAAGATCACGGCCGTCGACGCAAGCACCGTCACCTTCGAGCTGTGCGCTCCGGACGTCGCCTTCCTGTCGAAGATCGCGTTCAGCGCTTTCGGGATCCATGACACCGCGTATCTCGAGGCCAACATGCCGACGGGTGCGCTCCTCGACAACCCGAACGGGACCGGCCCCTACAAGCTCTCGGCGTGGGATCGCGGCAGCCGCCTCGTCCTCGAGGCGTTCGATGGCTACTGGGGAACCCCGGCGGTCACCAAGAACGTCGAGTTCCGGTGGAGCGATGAGGCCGCCCAGCGGCTCCTCGAACTGCAGTCGGGCAACGTCGACGGCATCGACAACCCGGGTGCCGACGACATCGCCACGATCAAGGGCGACTCGAGCCTGGCGTTCTACGAGCGCGAGGGCCTGAACACGCTCTACCTCGGCTTCAACGTCACCATCAAGCCGTGGACCAACGAGAAGATCCGACAGGCCATCGCCATGGGCGTCGACCGACAGCGGATCGTCGACAACTTCTACCCGCCCGGCTCCGAGGTGGCCAGCCACTTCACGCCGTGCTCGATCCCCTTCGCCTGCGAGGGTGACGACTACTACACGTTCGATCCCGTCAAGGCCAAGGCACTCCTCGCGGAAGGCCTGGCCGAAGAAGGCATGACGAGCATCGACACGAAGATCCAGTTCCGCGCAGCCGTGCGCGGCTACCTGCCGGACCCGCCGCAGATCGCGACCGAGATCCAGCAGCAGCTCAAGAACAACCTGGGCATCAACGCCACGCTCGATCTCCAGGAGTCCGGCGCATTCCTCGACGCCAACGCGGCGGGGACCCTGGAGGGGATCTTCCTCCTGGGTTGGGGCGCCGACTATCCGGATGCTTCGAACTTCATGGACTACCACTTCGGGCCCGGCTCGGGCGTGAAGTTCGGCATGCCGTTCGATGACATCTCGAGCGCCATCCAGCGTGGTGGCTCGTCGTCGGCCGACGCCGACCGGGCCGCCGCTTACGGCGAGGCCAACAACGCCATCAAGCAGCACGTTCCGGCCGTGGTGATGATCCACGGCGGCTCGGGGACCGCCTTCAAGGCCGACGTGACCGGGGCGCATGCCTCGCCACTCAGCAATGAGGCGTTCGCCGGCGTGGGCGCCGCTGGGCGCGACACGCTCGTGTGGATGCAGAACGCCGAACCACTCAGCCTCTACTGTGGAGACGAGTCGGACGGCGAGACCCTGCGCGCCTGCGAGCAGATCAACGAGTCCCTCTACGCCTACGAAGTCGGTGGCACCAAGGCCATCCCAGGGCTGGCCACCGAGTGCACCTCGAACGCCGAGCTCACCGTGTGGACCTGCACCCTCCGCGAGGGCGTCAAGTTCCATGACGGCGCCGATCTCGACGCCAACGACGTCGTCCTGAGCTACGCCCTCCAGTGGGATGCGGCCCATCCGCTCCACAAGGGTCGCTCGGGTGCCTTCGAGTACTTCCCCGGCCTGTTCGGTGGGTTCCTCAACCCGCCGGCCAGCTGATCAGCCCAGCAACGCTCGAACGAGGGCGCCGCAGTCGCGGCGCCCTCGTTCTCTATCCCTCTCGCGACCACGCGCCGGGCGGCCGCCCGGCGCTGACCCACACCAACGGATGACCATGTCTCGATGACCCAGTTCATCCTTCGCCGCCTGATCGTGACGATCCCGGTCCTGTTCGGGATCATCCTGATCGTCTTCGCCAGCTCGCGCCTCATCGCCGGCGACCCGTGCCGGGCCGTCCTGGGCGAGCGCGCGACCGATGCCGTGTGCGAGCCGTTCATCAAGCGCTACGGCCTCGACAAGGCGATCCTCCCCGGGCTGTACCGCGAGGACCGGCAGCTGCAGTTCCGACCCGCGGACATCCCCGCCACCCTCGCGGACAACCAGTTCACGGCCTATCTCGGGAGTCTCTCGCGCGGCGACCTCGGCGACTCGATCAAGTTCTCGCGACCGGTTTCCACGCTGCTCATCGAGCGACTGCCCGTCACGATCGAGCTGGCGCTGGTCGCGCTGGCGCTGGCGATGCTCGTCGGGATCCCGCTGGGATTGATCTCCGGGTATCGCCGCAACTCGAAGATCGATGTGGCCACCATGGCCTTTGCGAACCTCGGCGTGTCGATCCCCGTATTCGTCCTTGGGCTGAGCCTTGCGTTCGTCTTCGCGCTCCTGCTGAAAGACACCCCATTCTCGCTGCCGCCATCCGGGCGGCTGAGTTCCGGGATCGTCGTCCTCCCGCTGACCGAGGTCTGGGGGCTGCAGTCGGTCGACGGACCGCTCCGGACGCTCCTGGACCTGGTCTCCGGGTCGTACGTCCTGACCTCGTTGATCACCGGCCAGTGGGGCGCCCTCGGTGATGCCCTGCGACACCTCATCCTGCCGGCCGTCGCGCTCGGGACGATCCCGCTGGCCATCATCGCCCGGATCACCCGCTCGAGCCTGCTCGAAGTGCTCGGTCAGGACTACGTGCGGACGGCCCGCGCAAAGGGCCTCCGCGAGCGGAACGTCGTCCTCCGGCACGCGACGCGCAATGCGCTCCTGCCGGTCGTCACGGTCATCGGACTTCAGCTTGGTGCGCTCCTGTCGGGAGCCATCCTGACCGAGACGGTGTTCAACCTCGCGGGCGTCGGTCGCAGCGTGTTCGAGGCGATCACCGGCCGCGACTACGTCGTGATCCAGGGGTTCACGATCGTCATCGCCTTCATCTATGTGGGCGTGAACCTGATCGTGGACATCTCGTACACGTTCCTCGACCCGCGGGTACGGCTGCGATGAGCACAGCCGCTCCGGGCGTCATCGCGCCGGCCGATCCGCTCGCGTCGGCGCGACCGGCGAGCCTGTGGCGCGACACCCTTGGGAATGTCTTCCGCCAGCGCTCGGCGGTGGTTGGCGCCACGATCCTCGCGCTCCTGGTGATCATGGCCGTCTTTGCGCCATTCATCGCCACGCACGATCCCACCCAGTCCCTGCTTGGCTTCGAGGATGGCGTCGTCAAGCGCTCGGCGCCGTGCGTCCATCTGTTCGGCTGCGATCTCAGTCAGCCCCAGCACATCTTCGGGACCGACGGGAACTTCCGCGACGTCTTCAGCCGTGTGGTCTACGGCACGCAGACGTCGCTGACCGTCGGCTTCGCGGCGATCGGGATCGCGATCCTCATCGGCACGACGATCGGTGCGATCGCCGGGTATGCGGGTGGATGGCTCGACAACATCTTCATGCGCGTCATGGACGTCCTGTTGGCGTTCCCGTCGTTGCTGCTCGCGATCATCATCGTCACGGCGCTTGGCCCCGGGATCATCAACGCCCTCCTTGCGATCGGGATCGTATCGATCCCGATCTACGCCCGGATCGTGCGCTCATCGGTCCTCTCGACGCGCGAGAGCGACTACGTGACGGCGGCCCAGGCCCTCGGCGAATCGACGCGCGGCATCCTCCTCCGCCGGGTGCTGCCGAATTCCCTGACCCCGCTCATCGTCCAGTCCACGCTGGGTATCGGCGGCGCGGTCCTCGAGATCGCAGCGCTCGCGTTCGTCGGCGTCACCGGGGACCTCACGAACCCGGAGTGGGGCTCGATGATCGCGATCGAGCGCAACCAGCTGTTCCTGGCGCCCCACATCATCCTCGCGCCCGGACTCGCGATCACACTCACCGTCCTTGGCTTCAACCTTCTCGGTGACGGCCTCCGGGACGCGCTCGACCCGCGGTTGAACCGATGACGAGTCAGGATGCAGGCGGCGCCGTGATCGAGGACATCGCGCCCGTTCCGGCAGTGCGTGCGAGCTCGGCGCGTCCGGGTCAGGCGCGCCGGGCCGATGGCGGTCGCCTGCTCGACGTTCGCGGACTCCAGACCTCATTCCACACGCGCGACGGGGTCGTCCGCGCCGTCGACGGCATCGACTTCCACGTGGACCGGGGCGAGATCATGGGTCTGGTCGGCGAGTCCGGATGCGGGAAGAGCGTCACGAGCCTGTCGATCATGGGCCTCGTCGCATCGCCGGGCCGGATCGAGGCGGGCGAGATCATGTTCGACGGCCGCGACCTTCTCTCGCTGTCGCCCGACGAGATGCGCGACCTGCGTGGTGACCGGATCAGCATGATCTTCCAACAGCCGCAGAGTTCACTGAATCCGGTCTGGGACGTCGGCCGCCAGGTCGCCGAGGTCCTCGAGATCCATCGCGGGATGAAGCGCAAGGTCGCCCGATCCCGCGCACTCGAGCTGCTCCGGATGGTGGGGATCCCCGATCCGGAGCGCCGGCTGTCGTCGTACCCCCATGAGATGTCCGGGGGCATGGCTCAGCGGGTGATGATCGCGATGGCACTGGCGTGTGAGCCCGAGCTCCTCATCGCCGATGAACCGACGACCGCGCTCGACGTCACGATCCAGGCCCAGATCCTCGACCTGATGCGAACCCTCCGCGACGAGACGGGGACGGCCGTCATCCTCATCACGCACGATCTCGGGGTGGTCGCGGAGATGTGCGACCGCGTCGCGGTGATGTACGCCGGAGAGATCGTCGAGCAGACCGACGTGCGGACGATCTTCCGCGAGCCGGCCCACCCGTATACGCGCGGGCTGATCGGGTCCATTCCCGTCGTCGGCGCGATCAAGGACGAGCTGGCAGTGATCCCCGGCGGAGTCCCGAACCTCGTCGATCTCCCACCGGGATGCCGCTTCGCACCACGCTGTGCCACCCGGGTCGAACACGACGTGAGCCTGGCCACCGACACGCACCCGCGACTTCTCCCGATCGCCGAGGGACACGAGGCGCGCTGCTGGCTCTACCACGACGCGACCGGAGAACTGCTCGATCCGCCGCTCGACCGTCGACCTGGGGGCGTCGCATGAGCGAAGCTGCTAGCGCGAACCAGGCACTCGTCCAGGTTCGCGACCTCGTCAAGCACTTCCCGATCAAGGGCGGGATCCTGCATCGCACCCAGGCGAGTGTCCAGGCTGTCGACGGCGTGAGCTTCGACATCCGACGGGGCGAGACACTCGGGCTCGTGGGCGAATCGGGCTGTGGCAAGACGACCGTGGGACGCCTGCTGCTCCGGCTGATCGACCCGACCGCCGGCAGCGTCATGTTCGACGGCACCGAGCTGACGACATTGAAGGGCACTGCACTCAAGCCCTTCCGCCGGCGCATGCAGATCATCTTCCAGGACCCTTACGCGAGCCTCGACCCGCGGTCCCCGATCGCCGACAGCATCGGCGATGGCCTCCGGATCCATGGGATGGGCACAGCCACGGAGCGGCGGGCGAAGGTCGAACGGATGATGGACCTCGTCGGGCTCGCGAAGTACCACGCCCGACGCTATCCGCACGAGTTCTCGGGCGGGCAGCGCCAACGGATCGGCATCGCTCGCGCTCTCGTGCTCGAACCGGACCTGGTCGTCTGCGACGAGCCGGTCTCGGCTCTCGATGTCTCGATCCAGGCGCAGGTCCTCAATCTGCTCAAATCGCTCCAGCATGAGCTCGGGCTGACCTACCTGTTCGTCGCGCACAACATGGGCGTGGTAGAGCACATCTCGGACCGGGTAGCCGTGATGTACCTCGGAAAGATCGTCGAGGTCGCCGAGCAGCGCCAGCTCTTCCGCGAGCCCGAGCATCCATACACGCAAGCCCTGCTCTCGGCCATCCCGATCCCCGACCCGGAGCTCAAGCGGACGCGGATCATCCTGACCGGCGACGTGCCCTCCCCCGTGAACCCCCCAGCCGGTTGCCACTTCCATCCGCGCTGCCCGCTCCGCGAGTCGCTCGGGGATCCCGATATCTGCGCGACCAGCGAACCGCCACTCATCCGGCTGGGGACGGGCAGCCACGAGGCCGCGTGCCACTTCCGCGGCCCCGGCGCGGAAGCCCGCACCCTCGCAGCACGCACCGCGGCTGGAACCTCGTCGGCGAGCGTCTAGCCGACGCTGCGCGGACCCCCGGCGATACGCGCTAGAGGTTCAGGACCCGCTGCTGGAGCAGTGCCTCGGGCACGAGGTCCGCGAGGATCGCCCGGGCCGGCGAGTAGGCCGTGAGCCCCTCGGCGAGCTTCCGGCTCCCCTCCTCCACACCGGCGGAGTCGCCCGCCGTGATCGAGTCGCGCAGCTGGGTCGCCCCTTCGAGCATGAGGGGATAGGCGGTCTCCAGGTACCCGGCAAGCTCCGTCGTCTTGTCCCACTCGGCGAGGTGCTGGACGCTGAGGGTGAGATCGCTCACCACGGGGATGAGGCCGTCGGCGGCACCCCACATCGCCTCGACGTCGCGCGCATCGGCGGCCGTGATGAAGTCGCGACCCGCCTTGGCGATCTCACCGTCGATGCCCCCGAGCTTGATGATCGCCAGGACGGCCGTCCCCGGCCAGCGCGACGGCTTCGGGCCGGCGCTCCCGTCGGGTGACGCACTCGTCCTCGGACTCGCGGTCGCCGAGGATCCGCAGGCCACGATGACAAGTGCCAGCAGCAGTACGCCCGCTGTGAGTGCAGAGAGCCCGGAGAGCGGCCTCGCGGTCGACCCAAACGACGAAACGGTGGATCGCCTCGCCCGACGTTGGCCGGAGCCGTGGGCGGCGACCGTGGGCGCCACCGCCCGGGAGCCGCGCTCCGTCATTCGAGCTCGGTGAGCGCCGGGACGATCGTCTCCTGGGCCGCGATGGCCTCGCTGACGGCGGACGGTCCGATGTCCTCGGAGAAGTGGCACGAGACCCGGTGGCCTCCCTCGAGCTCGCGCAGTGCCGGGGCCTCGGTGACGCACCGCTCGGGGTTGCCCAACTTCTCGCGCAGCCAGCAGCGAGTGCTGAAGTGGCAGCCGGGTGGCGGGGCGACGGGCGACGGCACGTCGCCCTTGAGGACGAGGCGCTTCTTGCGCTTGCGCGGATCGGCGTCGGGGATCGCCGACAGGAGCGCGATCGTGTACGGATGTCGGGCGTTGCGGTAGAGCTCCTCCACGGTCCCGAGTTCGACGATCCGGCCCAGGTACATCACGCCGACCCGGTCGCTGAAGTACTGGACCACCGACAGGTTGTGGCTGATGAACAGGTAGGTCAGGTTGAAGTCCCGGCGCAGGTCGAGCAGCAGGTTCAGGACCTGGCTCTGGATGGAGACGTCCAGCGCGGAGACCGGCTCGTCGCACACGATGAAGTCGGGCTCCAGCGCAAGCGCACGTGCGATCCCGATCCGCTGGCGCTGTCCGCCGGAGAACTCGTGCGGGTAGCGACGCGTGTACTCGCGCCGGAGGCCGACCGTCTCGAGCGCGTCCTCGACCTTGGCGTCGCGGGTCTTGCGGTCGGTCAGGCCCTGGGCGAGCAGGCCCTCGCCGATGATGTCGCTGATCGGCATGCGCGGGTTCAGGGAGCCGAACGGGTCCTGGAAGATGATCTGCATCTTGCGCCGGAAGGTCCGGAGCTCGGCGGCGCTCTTGGTCGTGACGTTCTCGCCACGGAACATGACGGTACCGGCCGTCGGCTCGATCAGGCGCAGGAGCGTCCGGCCGAGCGTCGTCTTGCCGCAGCCGGACTCGCCCACGAGGCTGAAGATCTCGCCCGGCTGGACGTCGAAGTCGACCCCGTCGACGGCATAGACGGTGGCCACCTGGCGCTTCAGGATCCCGCCGTGGATCGGGAAGTGCTTCTTCAGGCCCCTGACCTGCAGGAGCGGTTCACCGGCGCGTCCGGGATCGGCCCCCGACCGGGTGAGGTCCGTCTCGGTCGTCATCGAGCGCACGCGAGGTCGTCGGTCATTCGGTGGGTTCCCTCATCGTGCGCCCGACGCGCATCGCATCGGTGTGTTGCTGGAGTGAGGCGGCGCGACGCCCTTCGCCGGCGGGCGTCTCCAGGTGGCACCGCGCGGACCGCTCGCTGGCTGAAGACAGTCGGTGCAGATCCGGCGCCTCCGACCCACACAGCTCCCATGCGTACGGGCAGCGTGGCTCGAACCGACAGGCGGGAGGCAGATGGAAGGGCGACGGGACCACGCCCTTGATCACCGAAAGGCGCCCGCCGCGCTTCTCGACCGTCGGGATCGATTCGAGGAGGCCCATCGTGTACGGGGCACGCGGGTCGAGCATGACCTCGTCGACCGTGCCCTGCTCCACGACCTGGCCCGCGTACATCACGATCACGTGGTCGACCATCTCGGCGACGACGCCGAGGTCGTGCGTGATGAGCATCAACGCGGAGCCGGTCCGCTGCTGGATCGACTTGAGCAGCTCCAGGATCTGGGCCTGGATCGTCACGTCGAGCGCGGTCGTCGGCTCGTCGGCGATGAGCAGCTTCGGCTCGCACGAGAGCGCCATCGCGATCATCACGCGCTGGCGCATGCCGCCCGACAGCTCGTGCGGGTACTGCTTGACGCGCCGCTTCGGGCTCGGGATGCCCACGAGCTGGAGCGACTCGATGGCGCGATCCCACGCGGCCTTCGGCTTGACCTTCATGTGGAGCCGGACCTGCTCCGCGATCTGTTCGCCGACGGTGAAGACCGGGTTGAGGCTGGTCAGGGGCTCCTGGAAGATCATCGCCATGTCGTTGCCGCGAACCTTGCGCATCTCGTTGATCGGGATCGCGCAGGATCTCGCGCCCGTCGAACCAGACCTCCGACTCGGCTCCGATCTCGGCGGGCGGGATGTCGAGCAGGCGCATGATCGTGAGCGCGGTCACGCTCTTGCCCGAGCCGGACTCACCCACGATCCCCAGCGTCTGGCCGCGCCCGAGCGAGAACGACACGCCGTCGACCGCCGGGACGATCCCGTCCAGGACCCGGAAGTGGGTCTGCAGGTCGCGCACGTCGAGGAGCGTCTCGCGGTCCGGCGGCGCTCCCAGCGGCGGGGTCGCCGTGATCGTCTCGGTCATGCCCGGCTCCGTGGGTCGAAGGCGTCGCGCAGACCATCGCCGATGAAGTTCACCGCGAGGACGGTGATGACGATGGCGAGACCCGGGAAGAGCGGCCACCACCAGTTGCCCCAGCGGGATGAACGTGAGCGCGTTGCTCAGGATGTTGCCCCACGTCGGGGTGGTGGGGTTGACCCCGAAGCCGAGGAAGCTCACGAACGCCTCACCGATGATGTTGCCGGCCACGATGAGCGATGCCGACACGACGATCGGGCTGAAGGCGTTCGGGCAGGATGTGCCGGAAGATGATCCGGCGATCCTGCACGCCGACCGCTCGCGCCGCCTCGACGAACTCCCGTTCGCGAATCGACAGGAACTGGCTGCGCACGAGGCGCGCGATCGCCCATCCAGCTGAAGACCCCGAAGATGATCACGATGAGGAGGACGTTGCCGTTGCCGAAGAACCGGCTCGCGACGAGGATCACGAACAGGATCGGCAGGCTGAGCATGACGTCGACGATCCGCATCAGGAGGTTGTCGATGAACCCGCCGAAGTAGCCGGCGACCGATCCGACGATCGTCCCGATGATCACGCCGATGAACATGCTCGAGAACCCGATGAAGAGCGACGTCCGGGCCCCGTTGACGACGAGCCGGAAGACGTCGCGCTGCAGGCCGCCGGTCTCGCCGAAGATGCGTTCGGCCGACGGCGGGCGGCCCTCGTACACGATCTGGTCCGGGATCGGGATCGTCGCGAAGTCGTACGGAAGGATCACCGGGCCGACGATCGCGACCGCCAGGAGGGTGCCGAGCAGGCCGAGGCCCAGGAGCGCCAGCCGGTGGCCCTTGAACTTGCGCCAGGCGAGCTGCATCTGGCTGAGCGACTCGAGACCGACCTCGTAGTCCTCGCCCGCCTCGAGCGGCGCGCAGCTCGATCTCGGAGACCGCGGCCGCCTGCTTCTGGAACGGATCGGACATGGGATCGGCCCTCAGAACTTGATGCGCGGGTCGATCACCGCGTACGCGACGTCGGCGAGCAGGTTGGCCAGGACGACGATCGTCGACGAGATGAGCAGGATGCCCATCAGGACCGGATAGTCGAAGTTGTTCGTCGCGGCGATCGTGGCGCGACCGATGCCCGGGCCACGAGAAGATCGTCTCGGTCACGATCGCACCGGTGAACAGGAACGGGATCTCCAGCCCGATGTTCGTCACCACCGGCAGCATGGCGTTGCGCAGCGCGTGCTTGAACGTCACGACGCGCCCGGGCAGGCCCTTGGCCTTGGCCGTGCGCACGTAGTCCTGGTTGAGCGCCTCCAGCATGCTGGCGCGGACGAACCGCGAGTCGCCGGCGATGTTGACGACGACGAGGGTGAAGACGGGCATGATCAGATGCCAGCCGATGTCCGAGATGGCGGCGAGGGGGTTCTGGCCGAAGTAGGTCCAGTAGGCGTCGCTGCCGAACGGCGGGGACAGGCGCGTCTCGGTCATCCCGCCGGCGGGCAGGATGTTCAGGCCCGGACCGCTCAGAAGGAAGATGAGCATGATCCCGAGCCAGAAGGTCGGCATCGCGAATCCGACGTAGGCGAACACCGTGGCCGCCTGATCGAACAGCGAGTAGCGGTGGATCGCCGCGTACACCCCCATGAGGACGGCGACGACGAGCCACACGACGAGTGCGACGCCGGCCAGGATGAGCGTGGGCAGCGCGGCCCGCGTGATCACGGTGTTGACCAGCTCACCGCTCGAGATCGAGAAGCCGAAGTCCCCGTGGAGCACGCCGTTCGTGGCGCCGCTGATCGGGGTCGGCAGGAAGTTCGGCCACCCGGTGTCCCCGAGGAACACCTGGATGCCCTCGTTCTCGGGGTTGCAGAAGCCCATCCAGCGGCAGTACTGGACCGGGATGGGTTGATCGAGGCCCCAGGCCTTCTTGAACTTCTCCTTGATCTCCTCCGTGATCCGAGGATTCTGGGCGAACTTCTGGGTGGGCCCACCGGGCGCGGCGAGAAGGATGCCGTACACCACGATCGTGATGCCGAACAGCACCGGGATGGCCTGGATGACTCGGCGGATGATGTATTTCGTCATCGGATCACCACAGCTCGCCCTGGTTGACGGATGTCGAGGTGCGCCCCTGCGCTACGCGCGGGGCCGGTCGCGAGAGGATACGACTCGGGGCGCCCGCGTTGCGGGCGCCCCGAGCTGCTAGGTCAGGTGGATCGCGTCGACCCCATCAGGAGGTCAGCACGGATCCGGGTTACCCCTTGAGGTACCAGTCGACCGCGTTCCACGTCGGGCCGGCCTGGGTCGGGTTCGCGAAGAAGTTCCCGACGTTCGGCGCATGGAGCTCGACGTTCTTGCGGTAGTACAGCGGGATCTCGATGATGTCCCGAACGTAGATCTCCTGGAACTTCGCCATGCTGTCGCGGATGACCGCGAAGTCGACGTTGTCCCGGACCCCTTCGAGGGCCTTGTCGAGATCGGCGTTCGAGATCGACGCATCGTTGCCGCCGTTCGGGTTGAACTGCGAGCTGTGATACGACGCGAAGCCGCTGTTCGGGTCGAACGACGACGAGAACGCATGCTCCGCGATATCGAAGTTGCTGTGCGCAAGGACGCACGGGGTCTCCCGGGTGGACTCGTTGTAGTCGGCGAAGATATCCGCCGCGACACCGCGTTCACGATCGCCTCGATGCCGACGTCCTTCAGCCACGCTGCCCCGAGGGTGAGCGTGTCGATCCGGACCTGGCGCGTGGTCGTGCAGAGTTCGATCTTCAGGCGGATGCCGTCCTTCTCGCGGACGCCGTCGCCATCGGAGTCGACCCAGCCGGCCGCCTCGAGCGTGGCCTTGGACTTCTCGGGATCGAACGTCGCGGACGGCTGATCCGAGAAGTACCACAGGCCGGGGAGGATGTTCGTGTTCGCGAGCTGGACCGAGTTGCCCAGCAGGCGCTCGTTGATGGCCGCCTTGTCGATGGCCGTGGAAACGGCCTGGCGAACGGCCGGGTCGGCGACCGGGCAGCTCTCGCCGCGATCGGTCACCGCGGCGTTGCGCGAGCAGCCACCGACGTTGTTGGCCGCGTCGAAGTCCTCGAGGGCCGACCAGTTCGGCCGCCAGAACTCGTACAGCAGCGCGGGGATCGCGGAGACCTGATCGCCGAGGTCCTCGACCTTCACGAGGTCGGAGTCCTGGAGGTCGGTCGCGAAGTCGATCTCACCGCCACGATAGCCGGCGATCATCGCATCGGCGTCCGTGTACCACTTGAAGATCAAGGTGTCGAGGTGAGCGGGCTTGCCCGAGCGCGGGCTCGTGTAGTTGTCGTTGCGCGCCAGGCGCAGGTCCTGACCCGGGGTGACGCTTTCGAACTTGAAGGCGCCCGAGACGGGCAGGTTGATGACCTCGTCGGGCCGGAATCCGGCACCGGCGACCTGGTCCGCGACCGGGATCGAGGCCAGGAAGTGGCGCGGCAGCGGGGCGACCTGGACGGTCAGGTACGACGAGTAGACGGTCTTCCAGTGCTGGACCATCTCCGTGGACGACATGCAGTCGAACGCGGTGATGTCCTCGTAGCCCTGGGTGATCACACCGACGTTGTCGGGATCGAGGACCCACTCCCACGCGTACTTGAAGTCGTCGCAGGTAAGCGGAGCGCCGTCCGACCACTTCAGGCCGTCGCGGAGCTTCCAGGTGATGGTCATGGCGTCGCCGCCCTCACCGAGGACCACGCCACCGTTCTCGGTGGTCGGGATCTCTGCCGCGAGGTCAGGCAGCCACTTGTAGTCGTGCGATGCCACGATGAGGGTGGCCCACGCGGCGGACGCCACGTTGGCCTCGGTCACCTGGCCGAGGTAGAACGGGTTGAACTGCGTGGCTTCCTGCCAGTCGCCGATGATCAGGGTGCCACCGTCCGTGCCGGCTTCCACCACGGTCGGGTACTCGCTGTTGAACAGCTCGACCTCTTCGACCGGCTGGGCCGTCGGAACCGGGGTCGCCGGGGCCGGGGTTCCACCCGAGGTCGGCGAGGGGGTCGCCGCACCCTGGCACGCCGCGAACACGATCGCCGTGGTCGCAAGCAGGCCGAATAGACGTTTCCGCATCAATGGTCCTCCAATGTGGCTCTCGCCATCTCCCACTACTCAGTCCGTCGCTCCGGCGGCGTCCCGTGCCAGACTGCGAGTGGTACCTCGTCTGGCGGGGTTTCGCGCGCGCGGGTGAGCAGCGGCGGCTGAACTGACCGGTACTATGCGGACGGAGCCCGAACGTGTCAACTCACGTCGCGAGCGCGGACCGCCGGTTGTGTCGGCGTCACCTCCTTGGTGGCTGGCTGGATTCCGTCCGGCAGCATCCTGACTGCGGGCGTTGGGATGGTGTCGCCGGGGCCATCGTCGATTGGTGCGATCCGCACCTGCTGGACGTAGCGCCATTCGATCTCGCCGATGAATTGGTCGACCCCGGACCACGCGGCCGACGTGCCGGGCAGCGCCCAGCCCCCGCCGGTGCCGGTCAGGGTCATCGGAGCCGCGAGGACGCCGACGATCAGGGTGCTCGTGACCAGGCCGGCCATCGTCGCCCTGGCGCGCCACGCGGCCTCCTGAGCGCGCCGGCGCGATGCCTCGAGGCGGTTCCGAAGTCGGCCCCACCCGTCCGAGGGCGGCTCGACCGTCGCCGCGTCCCGCGCCCAGCGGTCGATGCGGTTCAACGTGAGTGCGATCTCCGTTGTTTCGGCGCGGCAGGCAGCGCACCGTTCGAGATGCCCGGCCGCCTCGGTCCCGGCGAACCGCTCGGTGAACGCGACGAAGTCTCCGAGGGCGCTGCCGCCATCGACGGCATCGTGCGCGCTCGAGCGGTCCTCGAGGGCACGCAGCAACCCCGGGCGGAACCGACGACAGTCGCCCGCATGGATCCCCGACGACCGCCCGCCGATCATGAGCCCGCTTCCTCGGCAACGCCGTCCGCGATCCCGGCCGGCCGTTCCTCGGCCTCGAGGTGCGACCGCAACGCGTGGACCGCGTAGTGCAGCCGCGACTTGACGGTCCCCAGCCGGAGACCCAGCGCCGCGGCGGTCTCCTGGAGACTGAGGCCGTGCAGGTAGTACAGAACCACGACGTTGCGCTGTTTCTCGGAGAGGGCGCGGATGCCGCGGCGCACCGATTGGCGGAGCTCGGCGTGCTCGGCCCAGTCCTCGGGCTGCACGCCGCCGTCGCGCAGGTTCACAGCCTCCCCGACATCGATCCCCTGGGTCGGCAGCTTGCGCCGCGCATGACGTGAGTAGCACAGGTTCAGGGCGACGCGGTTCAGCCACGGGACCGGGGAGAGGTCGAGGCGCAACGCTGCGCGGTGGCGGTGGGCCCGCGCGAACGTATCCATGAGGACTTCCTCCGCGGCACCGCGGTCGCCGAGCAGGCCGTACGCCGTGCGAAAGACCGTCCCGCGATGGCGCTCGAAGAACGTCTCGAAGGCATCCAGATCGTCCGATTGGATGCGTTGAAGCAGCTCCGCGTCAGAGGGCGGGCTCGAAGGGACGGCCGCCAGGCCTCGCTTTTCGTCCGTCGGTTTGTCCTCGACTCAGGCGCGTTCGCTTCCCTGTCTAAGTCATACGCGGCCAAGGCCGCGGGGGTTCATCCTGGATCATCTGTCAATCCGGGCAGGGCATCTCCGCGCCGCGCATCGGCCGCCAGCGCAGGTTGGGCTGGCGCGCGGCCATCGCCTCGTCCAGGCGGCCGACCGGCGACGTGTGCGGTGCCGTCGTGACCATATCGGGGTCCGCGTGGGCCTCGGCGGCGATCGCGATGAGCGTATCGGCGAAATCGTCGAGAGTCTCCACCGATTCGGTCTCGGTCGGCTCGATCAGCATCCCCTCGTCCACGATCAACGGGAAGTAGATGGTCGGCGGGTGATAGCCGTGATCGATCAGGCGCTTGGCGATGTCCAGCGTTCGGACGCCCGTCTGCTTCTTGATCGTGGACGCCGACGCGACGAACTCGTGCTTGCATGGGCGGTCGTAGGGGATGTCGAAGGCGTCGCTCAGCCGGTGCTTGAGATAGTTGGCGGCCAGCACGGCGTCGTCGGTCACCTCGCGCAGGCCGGAACCCCCGTGGGCTAACACGTACGCGTACGCGCGCACGAGGACACCGGTGTTCCCGACGAACGAGCGCATCCGGCCGACCGATGTGGGTCGTTCGCCGGAGCGCTCCAGGCGATAGTGCCCTTCGTCGTCGACGAGGACGCGCGGGGTCGGCAGGAACGGGACGAGCCGCTCCCCCACCCCGACGGGGCCCGCACCGGGTCCGCCGCCGCCGTGCGGCGTCGAGAAGGTCTTGTGGACGTTGAAGTGCATGACATCGAAGCCCGCCTCGCCCGGCTTGAACCGGCCGAGGATCGCGTTGAGGTTCGCGCCGTCCATGTAGGCGAGCGCACCGGCTTCGTGGACCGCATCGAGGAGCTCCCCGATCCGCGTCTCGAACAGGCCCAGCGTGGACGGGTTCGTGATCATGACCGCGGCGGTCGTGGGACCGAGCGCCTCCCGGAACCGATCGACGTCCACGCCGCCGTCCGGCGCCGACGGGATCGTGATCGTCCGGAACCCGGCCATCGTCGCGGTGGCCGGGTTCGTGCCGTGCGACGAATCGGGCACGAGGACGTCGACCCGCTCGTGATCGCCCCGGCTGCGGTGATACGCGCGGATCATCAGGATGCCGGTCAGCTCGCCCTGCGCTCCCGCAGCAGGCTGGAGGCTGACGGCGCGCATCCCGCTGATCTCGGCGAGGGCGGATTCGAGGTCGTGGAGCAGCTGGAGGGTCCCCTGCGCGACCTGGTCGGGTGCAAGCGGATGCAGCTCGGCGAACCCGCGCAGGCGGGCGGCCCATTCGTTGAGCTTCGGGTTGAACTTCATCGTGCACGACCCGAGCGGATAGAAGCCGGTGTCGATCGCGAAGTTCAGCTGCGAGAGGTTGACGTAGTGGCGCACGACCTCGGGTTCGTTCAGCTCGGGCAGCGCGGCCGGGACGGTTCGGCGATGCTGCGCCGGGATCCGGTCGAGAGCGCCCTTCGGAGGGTGCGGGATCTTGCCGCCCCCCCGCCCGGGGCGTGAACGCTCGAAGACCGTGGGCTGGAGGCGCGGCCCGGTGACACTCACGCGACGGCGCTCATCGGGTGCTCGCAGACCCGGCGCCGGCTTCGACGGCGACCGGCGGGCGACCACCCAGCACCTCACGGAGGGCCCCGGCGAAGCGCGCGATGTCCGCGCTCGTGGTCAACTCGGTGGCACACAGGAGCAGTCCGTCGGCCACCGACGGATCGCCCGGTTCGGCATCGGCCAGGACGAGCCCGGCCAGGAAGCCGCGATCGATGAGCCGGCGATGGACGTCGCGAGCGCCGGGCATGCGCACGGCGAACTCATTGAGGTACGGGCCCGAATGGATCCGCTCGACCCCAAGGGCGAGGAGCGCCTGCTCGAGTTCGGCCGCGCGCGCCGCACCCGTCGCCGCAACATCGCGCAGCCCGTGCGGCCCGATCGTCACGAGATAGATGCTGGCGGCGAGCGCGAGCAGGGCCTGGTTGGTACAGATGTTGCTCGCCGCCTTGTCGCGCCGGATGTCCTGCTCGCGTGCCCGCATCGTCATCACGAACGCACGCTGGCCGCGAACGTCCGTGGTCATCCCGACCAGGCGGCCGGGGATCTGGCGCACGAGCGGCTCGGTGCAGGCCAGGATCCCGAGATACGGCCCGCCGTACTGTGGGGCGATCCCGAGCGGCTGCCCTTCACCGGCGGCGATATCGGCGCCGTAAGCGCCCGGCGGTTCGAGAACGGACAGGGACACGGGTTCGATCACCGCCACGAACAGGGCGCCCTCAGCGTGCGCGAGCTCTCCGATCTCGGCCATCGGCTCGAGCAGACCGTAGAAGCTGGGCTGCGCGGCAAGGACGCCCGCCACCGGCCGGTCCGCGTCGGCCAGCATCCGCTCGAGCGCCGCCAGGTCTGTCGTCCCGGCGTGCGGCCCGTCTTCGACGAGCGGGATCTCGTCGAGCTGGAGGGCGGGCCCGAAGTAGGTACGCATCGTCTCGCGATACTGCGGATGGACGCCCCGACTCACGAGGACCCGCTCGCGCTTCGTGGCGCGACACGCCATGAGGCCGGCCTCCGCGGTCGCGGCCGCTCCGTCGTAGTGCGACGCGGAAACGATATCGAGCCCGATGAGTTCGGCGATCAGCGATTCGTATTCATAGATGCTCTGGAGCGTGCCCTGGCTGACCTCGGGCTGGTACGGCGTGTAGGCCGTATACCACTCGCCCCGGAGGAGCATCTGGTCGACCACCGCGGGGCTGTAGTGGCGATACACCCCGGCGCCGAGGAACGAGACCAGGTCCACCCGGTTCCGGGCGGCCAGTCCGCGCAGGCGGGCGGCCAGCTCAAGCTCGGGCTCCGGTTCGGGCAGGCGCAGCGGCGTCGCGCGCAGGGCATCCGGGATGTCGAGGAAGAGCTCGTCCACGCTCGCGATCCCGAGCGCTGCCAGCATCCGCTCCCGGTCGGGAGCCGTGTGGGGTCCGTAGGGCATCGAGTCTTTACGCCTCGGCGTTCAGCGCGTCGTACCCGGCGGCGTCGAGCAGCTCGTCGACGGTGCCTGGATCGGTGACCCGGAGGCGGAGCATCCAGCCGCTGCCGTACGGCTCCTGGTTGACGAGTTCGGGCTGGCTCGACAGCGCATCGTTCGTTTCGACGACCTCACCGGCGATGGGTGCGAAGAGGTCGCTCACCGCCTTGACCAATTCGACGACCCCGAACGTCGCCGCCTGCTCGAGCGCCTTGCCGACGGCCGGCAACTCGACGTAGACGATGTCGCCGAGCTGCTCGGTGGCGAACTGGGTGATGCCGACCGTGGCGACGTCACCTTCCAGGCGAACCCACTCGTGATCCTTGGTGTACCGCAGGTCCGTGGGATTCATCTGGCGCGATGACCTCCTCGTGCGGGCCTCGCGGGGCCCATCGTGCTGGTTGCCGGAGCGGCGGGGGCCGGTCAGCGCGAGCGCTTGTAGAACGGGAGCGCAACGACCTCCGCCGCGACGGCCTGCTCACGGATCTCGACCGCCACCATCGTACCCGGGTCGGCGATCTCGGGTGTGACAAGGGCCACCGCGATGGCTCGCCCCAGCGTGGGTGAATGCGTCCCGCTGGTCACGACCCCGAGCGCGCGATCCCCCACCATCACGCGATGCCCATGGCGGGCGATCCCCCGTCCGGTGAGCGACAGGCCCACGAGCCGGCGCGACGCTCCGTCGCGAGCGACGGCCTCGAGGGCTGCCCGCCCGACGAAGTCGCCCGGCTTGTCGAGCTTCACGACGCGCCCGAGCCCGGCGTCGAAGGGCGTGGTGTCGCGCCCCAGCTCGTTGCCGTAGAGCGGCATCCCGGCTTCGAGCCGGAGCGTGTCGCGCGCGCCGAGGCCGCACGGGATGACCCCAGCCGCCGACCCGGCCTGCGACAGCGCGTCCCACACGGTCTGTGCCTCGGCCCAATCGACGAAGACCTCGAACCCATCCTCGCCCGTGTATCCGGTGCGCGCCACGAGGGACGGGATCCCCGCGACCCTCCCCTCCGCGATCGCGTAGTAGCGCAGCCCGCCGAGATCGATGTCGGTCAGCGGCGCCAGCACATCGGCCGCCGCGGGGCCCTGGATCGCCACGAGGGCCATGTCGAGGGATCGGTCGTCGAGCACGGCCGCGAACCCCTCGAGACGGTCGGCCAGCGCGTCGCTGACGACGGCCGCGTTGCTCGCGTTCGCGACAACGAGGAAGCTCGCCTCGCCGAGGCGATAGACGATCAGATCGTCGACGATCCCCCCGTCGGGTGCGCAGATCATCGAGTAGTGCGCTCGCCCGATGGCGAGCGTCCGCGGATCGCTCACGAGCGCGTACGCGAGGGCGTCCCCGGCTCCCTCGCCATCGACGTACAACTCCCCCATGTGGGACAGATCGAACAGGCCGGCGCGCTCTCGCACCGCGCGGTGCTCTTCCAGGATGCCGCCGTACTGGACGGGCATCAGCCAGCCACCGAACTCGATGAGCCGGGCGCCGAGGGCGCGGTGCGTGGCGACGAGGGGGGTCTCGCGCAGGTCGGGATCGATCTGGGTCATCGAACTCCTTGGTGATTCGTCGGCGACGGCAGTTCCGCCGGGTCGAGCTTACGCGCCAGCCTCGGAGGATGCGACCTGCGATGAGCGGGGAGGCACCGAGGCGGGTGGCTGCGGGCGACCGTCGACGAGCGCGGCCGCGTCGGCCACGAGCCCGCGCTCGGTCTCGAACGAGAGCAGACGCTGGGCCTCGCCGAACGTGACCCAGCGGACGTCGGCGAACTCATGATCGTGCTGGGCCAGGTCGCCCCCGATCGGGTCCATGAGGAAGTAGTGCACGGTCTTGTGGATGCGCGTCCCGAACTGGACGAAGTCGTACTCGATCGACGGCAGTGGCTGCACGATGCGGACCTCGAGCCCGCTCTCCTCGCGGACCTCGCGCGTCGCCGTCTCGGCGGTGCTCTCGCCGGCCTCGGGCGTCCCCTTGGGGAGGGTCCACGTCACGCCGTGCTCGCGCCGACGCATTCCCACGACGAGTTCGGGTTGGCCGTCTCCGGTCCGAACGACGATGCCGCCGGCGGAGGTGGCGGTCGACGTCCTCAGCCGAGCCACGGCGCCGAGGCGGCGCTCAGGCGACGGGAGGGTGCCGTCCGGGCGGCGCGGGTCCAGCGTAGCGCGTACGCGTGGCGCGGCCCCCCTGCCCCGGCAGGCCGTGTTCCCGCGATGTGCGATGAACGACCACTGGCGCGCAGCCGGTCGAGCGGACTGGGCTCTGGCTGACGGAGCACCGTGACACGCGTTGGCGCCGCGCGGAAGCCGACCGTGGTCAGGCCGAGGCGGCGCTCACGGGCGCGCGACGATGGTCGGACGAAGCGGGCTTTGGGGCGCGTGGCATAGCGGGCCGCGATGCTGTGCTCCATGGGTGCCAATGGTAGCGCGTCAGCCGCCGCTTGCAAGCGATTCCCGGAGCTTCTCCGCGACGTCCGGTGCAAGGAGGCCACGTTGGATGGCCAGGTCGAGTTCACGTACGCCCGCGGCACGGTACAGCTCCAGTGCCGCCGGCGCGGATCGACCGAGGACATCGAGGTGCGCGCGGAGCGTTCCGACGTCGCCCCGCGCGATGGGACCCGTGAGAGCTGCGCGGATCCCGAGGGCTCGGGCATTGCCCAGCGTCTGTTCGATCAGGCCTCCGTAGATCGCGAGCGAACCAGCCTCGTCGAGCCCGGCCACCCGGCCCAGCTCGGCGATGGCATCGAGTAGCGCGACGAACCCACCGGCGGCCAGCACCGCGGCCGCGTGGTACGCGGCCTTTGACCCAGGGGCGAGCCGCACCGGCACGGCGCCGAGGGCCTCGGCCATGGAGGCCAGGAGCGTCGCCAGGTCGTCGTCGCCTTCGATCGCGATCGCCGCCCCGGAGAGAGCGGCCACGGCGCGCTCGGTATCGGCGAAGGCGACGAGCGGGTGGAACGCCGCCGATCTGCGTCCCCGCGGCCATCGCGGGCTCGAGCACCTCGGCGCCCAGCGCGCCGCTCGTGTGGACCATCGCCTGGCCGCTGTACATCCGGAGGGTCGCCGCCAGCGCTGTGATCGCATCGTCGGGTACGGCGACGATGATGAGCTCGACCTCGTCCATCAGGGCCTCCGCCTCGGCGAACGCGCGCGCCGTGGGCACGAGCGCCCGGAACCGTTCGCGCCGCGCCGCATCACGCGACGCGACGGCCGCCACGGGCCAACCGGCCCGTCCGAGGGCCACCCCGAGCGCCGTGCCGACCGCGCCCGCTCCCACGATCCCGATGACCGGCGGCTCGCCCGCCTCGCTGTGCTGGTGCGGGTGAACGTGGTCGTGTGGCGCCCCGTCCGGGTCGAGGTCGATCCCGCTGGCGGTCAGCTCGGCGATGGTCGCCGCTCGCTCGGCGGCGTCGCGCGTCACCTGGTCCGGCTCATCGCCGACGCCGCGCGGCCAGGCCTTCACGGCGCGCCGACGGCGCGGGTCGGCAGCTCCGGGTACGCTTCCATCGAACGAGTGTACCGATGAAGCGGAAGGACGGACGCGTGCGACGGATGGATCCCTTCGGGGCCAGGGCCAGTCTCGGGGCCGGCCAGCCAGACGTCTTCCGGCTCGCGGCACTCGGCGATCGGATCGACCTCGATCGCACCCCGATCACGGTCAAGATCCTCCTCGAGAACCTGCTGCGGCATGCCGGTGGCGGATCGATCACCGAGGCCGACGTCGAGGCCCTCGCCCGGTGGCGACCGGGCTGCGCCGCGGCCGCGCCCGACGTCGAGATCCCGTTCATGCCCGCGCGCGTCATCCTCCAGGACTTCACCGGGGTCCCGGCGATCGTCGATCTCGCGGTCATGCGCGATGCGATGGCCGATCTCGGTGGAGATCCGCGCGGGTCAACCCCCTGGTCCCGGCCGATCTCGTCATCGACCACTCCGTGCAGGTCGATCGCTTCGGGACGCCGGCATCGTTCGCCTTCAACGTGGAGCGCGAGTACGAGCGCAACGGCGAGCGCTACCAGCTGCTGCGCTGGGCCCAGACCGCGTTCCGGGACCTGCGCGTCGTTCCGCCGGGCACGGGGATCGTGCACCAGGTGAATCTCGAGTTCCTCGCGACGGTGGTCACCGACGCGGACGACCCGGACGGGGACGGACGGATCGCCTTCCCCGACACGCTCGTCGGCACCGACTCGCACACGACGATGATCAACGGCCTCAGCGTCCTGGGCTACGGCGTGGGCGGGATCGAAGCGGAGGCCGTCCTGCTCGGCCAGCCGCTCTATCAGCCGCTCCCCCGGGTCGTGGGCGTCCGCCTGCACGGCGCGCTCCCACAGGGCTCGACCGCCACCGACCTCGTCCTCGTCGTCACGGAGCTGTTGCGCAAGACCGGCGTCGTCGGCGCGTTCGTCGAGTTCGCCGGTGACGGGCTCGCAGGCCTGTCGCTGGCCGATCGCGCGACGATCAGCAACATGAGTCCCGAGTTCGGGGCCACGGCGACCCTCTTCCCGATCGACGACGAGACGCTCGCCTACCTCCGTCTGACCGGCCGCACCGCAGAGCGGGTGGACCTCGTCGAGCGCTACGCGAAGGCGCAGGGGCTGTGGCGGATCCCCGGCCGGTCGCCCGAGTTCGACCAGGTCCTCGACCTCGACCTTGCCGGCGTCGCGCCGTCGGTCGCGGGTCCGCGCCGGCCGCAGGACCGCGTGGAGCTGCCCGACCTGCCCGCCAACTTCGTCTCAGCCTTCCCGCAGGTCCGGCCCGACGCCGCGTCGGCGCGGCTGACCGCGGAAGGCGGCGTCAACGGATCGCCGGAGAACGGCGGCGCGACCGTGGCGACGGCGGAGGGTCCCGCCGTGGTTCGTCACGGTTCGGTGGCGATCGCCGCGATCACTTCGTGCACGAATACCTCGAACCCGACCGTCATGGTCGGCGCCGGCCTCCTCGCTCGCAACGCCGTCGCGCGAGGCCTGCGCGTCGGGCCCACCGTCAAGACGTCCCTCGCGCCCGGCTCGAAGGCGGTGACCGGCTACCTCGAGGCCGCCGGCCTGATGGACCCGCTGGCGTCCCTCGGCTTCGCCCTCGCCGGCTACGGCTGCACGACCTGCATCGGGAACTCGGGTCCCCTCGACGAGCCGATCGCCAAGGCCGTCGAAGACCTCGACCTGGTCGTCGCTGCCGTCCTGTCCGGGAACCGGAACTTCGAGGGCCGCGTGCACCCGCTGGCACGGGCCAGCTACCTCGCGTCGCCGCCGCTCGTCGTCGCGTTCGCCCTTGCCGGCCGCGTCGACATCGACCTGTCGCGTGAGCCGCTCGGCTTCGACGAGAAGGGCAAGCCCGTCCATCTTGCCGACATCTGGCCGGCGCCCGAGGAGATCCGCTCGGTCATCAACGAATCGATCGATCCCGAGCTCTTCCGACGAACCTATGCCGATGTCTTCGAAGGCGACGATCGCTGGCGTGCCCTGCCGATCCCCGACGGGGACCGCTACGCGTGGGATCCTGCGTCGACGTACATCGCCAAGCCGACGTTCTTCGACGGCCTGAGTGCGGCGCCGCCGCCGATCGGTGACATCGAAGCCGCGCGGGCGCTGTGCGTCCTGGGTGACTCGGTGACGACCGACCACATCTCACCGGCGGGCTCCATCTCACCAGCCTCGCCCGCCGGCCAGTGGCTCCAGGCACGCGGCGTGGGACCACTCGAGTTCAATTCCTACGGGTCGCGGCGTGGCCACCACGAGGTGATGATCCGCGGGACGTTCGCGAACATCCGCCTGCGCAATCTCCTGGCGACCGGGCGCGAGGGACCGCACACGGTCCACCTGCCCAGCGGCGACGAGATGTTCATCTTCGACGCCTCGGAGCGCTACCGCGCCGAGGGTGTCCCGCTCGTCGTCCTGGCCGGCCGTGAGTACGGCTCCGGGTCGTCGCGTGACTGGGCGGCCAAGGGCCCCGCACTGCTCGGGATCCGTGCCGTGATCGCCGAGAGCTACGAGCGGATCCATCGCTCCAACCTCGTCGGCATGGGGATCCTGCCGTTGCAGTACCTGCCCGGCGAGTCCGCGGCATCACTCGGCCTGACGGGACGCGAGGCGTTCACGATCCGCGGCATCGGCGGGATCGAACCACGGGGCCGCGTCAGCGTTCACGTTCGCGACGACGACGGGGCCGAGCGCAGCTTCGAGGCGATCGCCCGGCTGGACGGCCCGATCGACATCGAGTACCTGCGTCACGGCGGCATCCTGCCCGCGGTCCTGCGGAGGCTGGCCTCGACGACCTGAGACGTGAGCGGGGACATGACGAAGCCCCGGGTGAACCCGGGGCTTCCGTGCCGGCTCCGACGTGGTCGGGCCGTTGTGACCTAGCGGAACGATCCCGCGCGACCGAGCGGCCGCGGACCCACGTAGGTGCGCAGACGACGGTCGAGCGCCCGTTCGTGGCGACGCATCGTCACCAGGCTGGTGAGCACCAGCCACCAGCGGAACATCGGAACCACCTTTCTTCCCTCCTCGCCCCCATGGGCGAGCGATACCAGGAAGACGTCCGAAGCATCGCGGCGGTTGCGGTGGGCGCACGTCGACCGCCGGGACCGAGGGATGGTGGGCGATACTGGGTTCGAACCAGTGACCTCACGGATGTGAACCGTGCGCTCTGACCGGCTGAGCTAATCGCCCCGGAGCGGCATGATACCGCGGCTTCCCGTCGGCGCGGCGCGATCAGGTCGAGAGGCCGGGCCAGCGCTCGTCGACCGTGGCTCGCACACCTGGCGTCGCGATCTCGACGAGCTTGCGTCGCCCGGTGAACCCCGTGACCACGCGGATCGCATCGCGAGGGACGTGCAGTTCCGATGCGAGCAGGCGGATGAGTGCGTCGTTCGCGGCCCCGTCCACCGGTGCGGCAGCGACCCTGACCCGGAGCGCGCCATCGGCGACCCCGTCGACACGGTCCGCTCCCCCGCGCGGCGTGAGCCGGATCGCAAAGCGCACGACGTCTGGGTCGCGCTCGGTCATCGGCGGCGGATCAGGTAAGGGCGCGAACGAAGACCCCGAGGATCAGCATGACGACCAGCGGCGTGAAGTCGAACATGCCCGTCTGGGGCATGACCTTCCGGACGGGCGCCAGGATCGGCTCCGTCATCTGGATGAGAAAGGCACCGACCTGCGTGCGCCCCTGTGGATCGACCCACGACATGATCACCCGGGCGAGGATGAGCAGCCAGAGGGCGAGGACGAAGAAGCGCAGGAAGGTGGCCAGAAAGAGGGTCGGCATCGGGGCGAGTCTAGCAGCGCGGTTGCGCGCGGGCGCGAGCATCCGCCGCAACGTACGTCACGCTGTCGTGCGCGCCCCGAACAGCGCACGGCCCACGCGCACGATGGTCGCCCCCTCCTCAACCGCGACCGCGTAGTCGTCGGACATGCCCATGGAGAGTTCGGGCCCGAGCCCCGACCACGCCTGCTGCAGGACGAGCGCGAGTTCGCGCAGCCCCCGGAACGTCGGGCGAGCCATCTCCGGATCCTCGGGCAGCCGCCCGATCGTCATCAGGCCCTCGACGCGCAGGTTCGCCAGCTCGGCGAGCGCGGGCAGATGGTCGGCGATCGACGCCGCTGCGAATCCTGCCTTCGACGGGTCCTCATCGATGTTGACCTGGAGGAGGATCGGCAACGCGACGCCCGGATGGACCTCACCGGCGATCCGGTCGACCCGCTCGGCGAGCTCGATCGAGTCGATCGACTGGATCCGCGCGAACGTCTCCACGGCGCGGCGGACCTTGTTCGACTGGAGCGGCCCCACCAGCTCCCAGGTCGCGCCCGGCACGAGCGGCGCCTTGGCGACGCCCTCCTGGACGCGGTTCTCCGCAAGCCGGTCGAGGCCGGCAGCGACGGCCGAACGCAGGCGCTCCGCGGCCACCGTCTTGGAGACCGCCACGAGCGTCACCGACGCGGGGTCGCGGCCCACCCGTCCGCAGGCGTGCGCGATCGTCTCGAGGACATGTGCGCGGGCGGTCGCGAGCTCGTCGATCTCGGTGCCGGCGGTCATCCGGCGCAACCGTGGGCGCGACGGGCGAGCCGATGCGGGGCGGGGATGATCGCCGCGACTACTTCCGGCGAAGGAAGCTCGGGATCTCGAGGTCGTCGGCGTCGATCGTCGCGCGCTTCGCGGGCACGGGCTCGCCGACCGAGCGCATCACCGGCGTGCCGGCCGAGGTCGCCGCCGCTTCGTCGCGCTTCATGGGCGACTCCGGGACGCCGGCGTCGATCAACTGCGTGCGCTCGCGCTCCATCTCGGCCAGGAAATCGCGCGGGGTACGGACGGCCGAACCATCGGCGGCCGAGGCACTCGCGCGATCGGTCGCGGCGCGGCGTGAACCGTCGAAGCCTGTAGCGATGACCGTGATCATCACTTCGTCGCCAAGGCGCTCGTTGAAACTTGTCCCGAAGATGATGTTCGCCTCGGGATCGGCGGCGGCCCGGATCTCCTCGGCCGCCTCGGTCACCTCGTAGAGGCTGAGCGTCGACGAGCCGGTCACGTTGAACAGGATGCCCTGCGCTCCGGAGATGTTCACCTCGAGGAGCGGGCTGGCGATCGCCTGACGCGCCGCCTCGATCGCTCGATTCTCGCCCGATGCGCGCCCGATGCCCATCAACGCCGATCCGGCGTCCTTCATGATCGCGCGCACGTCGGCGAAGTCGAGATTGATCAGCCCGGGCATCGTGATGATGTCGCTGATGCCCTGGACACCCTGGCGCAGCACGTCGTCGACGACCCGGAACGCGTCGAGGATCGAGGTGTTCTTCTGGACCACGTCCTTCAGGCGATCGTTGGGGATCGTGATCATCGTGTCGACCTTGGACTTGAGCTCCTCGGCGGCCTTCTCGGCGATGAGCCGACGCTTGGCGCCCTCGAACCCGAACGGCTTGGTGACGACCGCGATCGTCAGTGCACCGGCCTCCTTGGCCATCTCCGCGACGACCGGCGCCGCACCCGACCCGGTGCCGCCGCCGAGGCCCGCGGTGATGAACACCATGTCCGAGTCCTCGAGCGCGGCCGCGATCTTGTCCGAGTCCTCCTCGGCGGCGCGCAGGCCCATCGAGGCATCGCCGCCGGCACCGAGGCCGCGCGTGACCTTGTCGCCGATGCGGATCTTGTGCGGAGCGTCCGACTGGAGAAGCGCCTGCGCGTCCGTGTTGCAGGCGATGAACTCGACGCCCATCATCTCGGCGCGGATCATCCGGTTCACGGCGTTGCTGCCACCGCCGCCCACGCCGACGACCCGGATGAGGGCGAAGTTCTCGGAATCGGATCGCAGACCCATCGAAGCTCCTCCGGTGGCCCTCGCGGGCCGGTCAATCAGTCGTAGGACCCCTGCGAAACGAGTGCGTTCCGGGCACCTGCCGTGCGGGTCGCCGGGGTTTGGGGGAGTCTACCACCGTGAGTGCGGCCAGCGTCACGATGATCGTGGCCGGGTCGTCGGCCGGCGCGACCCGTGGTGCATCGACACACCATCAAAACGCGTCGTTCCGATGCCCTACGGGAAGATGCTGCGAAGGGCGTCGCGAAGGCGACCGAGGCCGCCCATCGCCGGTGCCGATTCGTAGCGCTGCGGATCGCCTGACTCGAGGCTCTGGGCGCCCCACTGGAGGAGCCCGATCGCCGTGGAATAGGCCGGGTTCAGGAGCGTCTCGACGAGTCCGCCGACGCCCATCGGACCGGCCACGCGGACGGGCATCTGCAGCACCTCGCGACCCAGTTCGGCGACCCCGGCCAGCTGCGCGCCACCGCCCGTCAGGATGATCCCGGCCGGCAGCATCGTGGCGCCGCCGCGGCGCAGCTCGCTGCCCATCAACTCGAACGTCTCGCGCATCCGCGCCTCGATGATCTCGGCGACCTCCATCCGCCCCACGGTCCGTCCGGCCTCTTCGCCGAGGACCGACACGGAGATCTCCTCGCCCTCGCCGACCGATGCGAGGTCGCAGGTCCCGTGACGGATCTTGAGCTCTTCGGCCACGGTCAGGCTCGTCTTGAGCCCGATGGCCAGGTCGTTCGTGACATTGGTGCCGCCGACCGGGATGACCCCGGTGAAGAACGGCGATCCTTCCAGGAACATGGCGATGTCGATCGTCCCCGCCCCGATGTCGGCGACGGCCACACCAAGGTCCTTCTCGGTCTCGGTGACGACGGCCTCGGCGGACGCCAGCGACGACGCGACGAGCTCGTCGATCTTCACGCCGGCCGCGGCAACGCACTTGGTCAGGTTCTGGATGGCCGTCGCGGATGCCGTGACGATGTGTGTCTCCACCTCGAGCCGCAGGGCGCTCATCCCGAGCGGGTCCTTGACGCCCTCCTGGCCGTCGACGATGAAGCCGCGGCGCTCCACGTGGAGCACGTCGCGGTTGGACGGGATGGACACCGCGCGGGCCACCTCGACGGCGCGGTTGACGTCCTCGCGACTCACCTCGCGGTGGTGCGCGGTGACCGCCACCTGGCCCTTCGAGTTCATGCTCTCGACGTGCTGGCCGCCGACCCCGACGAACGCACGATCGATCTTCCAGCCCGAGAGGCGCTCGGCACGCTCGACCGCGTCGGCGATCGAACGGATCGTCTGGTCGATGTTGACCACGACGCCCTTCTTCAATCCCGATGCCGGGACCGTGCCATGCCCCATGACCGTGAGCCGGCCGTCCCGGCTGACCTCGCCGATGAGGGCGCAGACCTTGGTGGTACCGACGTCGACTCCGACGAGGACTGCTTCTCTCTCCACGATCTGTGTCCGTCTCCCGTCCGTTTCCTGGAGGCCCAAGCCTAGATGAAGTGGCGGCGGATGAGTGCCACGTTATTGAAGATCCGGAACCCGAAGTTGATGAGTGCCACAAGGTACAGGTCGAGTCCGAGCCGATCGCCGATGAACGTCAGCAGGACCGCGACGATCGCGTTCGTCATGAACCCGCTCAGGAAGATCCGGTTGTCGTACACCCCGTCGAGTTCTGCGCGGACCGCCCCGAGCACCGAATCGAGGGCTGCGAGGATCGCGACCGCCGAATATCTGCTCAGCTCGAAGCTGACATTGACGTTGAGGACGAGGCCCGCCAGGACACCGACGAGCAGCCCGGCCAGGGGTAGCAGCACCGAACGTCGCCCTCTCTCCAGTGCGTGTGCGGCAAGGCTACTCGACCGCCGCGCGGCGTGCCACGTCGCCGCGTCGACCCGCGACTCCTCGCTCACGGGGAGGGCGTCGGGCGCGGGACGTAGGTCCCGTTCTGGTCGTCGGCAAGGATGATCCGCGCGATGTCCGCCTCACGCTCGGCAAGGAGGCTGCGCAGCAGGCGTACCTGTCCGGGGATGAGCTCCGGTGTCCGCAGCGTGGGCGTGTAGAAGCCGAACACCGCGACCCAGCTTCCGGGGCCGGTGGCCAGGGTGAACCCATTGGCATCGCCGACGGTCACACCGAGACGCTCGGCGACGCTGCCGATGTCGGAGGGCACGAGTGCCGCGAGGCGGCGCGCGGCGTCGAAGTCGACCGGGTCGAGGACGGCCCCCACGCGAAGGGCGCCCGTCGAGGCGGATCGATCGTCGATGATCGCCGGGATCCCCGTCGCCGCATCGGGCGGCGCCTGGTCGACCGTCGAGAACAGCGTGCCCGTGGAGTCGGCGAGATAGTGGACATCTCCGACCTTCCACACGATGAGCGGCTCGCGCTCGGTCACGTGCACGACGAGGGTGTCCGGGAGGCTCACCTCGACACGGACGTCGCGCACGGTCGGCAGGCTGCGCAGCCGCTCGGCGAGAGGCTCGGTGCGCACCCTGAACAGGTTCTCCCCCGTCGGAACCTCGATCGCGGCGCGGAGGGCGGCCTCGTCCGTGTAGTGCAACGGGGCGATCTCGACGCGCTCGTATCCGAAGACGCCGGAGACCGTCACCCCGTAGATCGCCGCGGCGCAGGCGAGCATCCCGAGGATCGCGCCGGCCCGCGCCGGGGACAGGCCGGCCGAGGCGCGCCGGACCTGCTGGCTCCGACGCGTATGCCGGCCGCGAACGCTCGGCAGACGACCGGTCATCGCGGCAGGTCGGCGGTGGCCAGGCGTCGTCCCACGCGGCCCGCCTGGCGCTCGAGCGCCAGGGCGACGATCCGCTCGCAGACGCCGCCGAAGTCGTAGCCGCCTTCGGCGGCCAGTGTCGGAAAGAGGCTGATCGGCGTGAATCCGGGGATCGTGTTGATCTCGGACAGGTACAGGTCGCTTCCGGCAAGGAGGAAGTCGATCCGGGCGAAGCCCTCCGCGCCCACCGACCGGTACGCGTCGCGCGCGAGCTTCAGGATCCCGGCCCGCATCCGCGCATCGACCTCGGCGTGGGTCGTCGATTCGGACAGCCCCGGCGTGTACTTCGCCTCGTAGTCGTAGAACTCGTGTCCCGCGACGATCTCGCCCGGACCGTAGGTCTCGATCGACGCCGGGTCGTTCCCCAGCACCGCGACCTCCAGGTCGCGCGCACCCGCCAGGTAGCGCTCGACCACGGCGAGCGTGTCGAAGCGGAACGCTTCGCTCAGGGCCGGGCCGCGTTCGGCGGGCGTGTGCGCGAGCGTCATCCCCACCGACGAGCCAAGCCGGGCGGGCTTGATCATCAACCGGGCGTCGCCATTGGCGGCGGCGAATGCGTCGAGCTCGCCGAGCACGCCATCGGGGTCGCGCTGCCATCGATCGGACCGGATCTCGCGCCAGTCCGGGACCGGCAGGCCGAGCCCGCGCCAGAGACGCTTGACCAGGGCCTTGTCCATGGCCAGCGCCGACGCAGCGACGCCGGATCCCGTGTACACGATCCCGGCGCCCTCGAGCATCCCCTGGACGACCCCGTCCTCACCGAAGGGTCCATGGAGCGCGACGAAGACGACCGGCGCCGGGGTCATCGCCGCGATGCGCGAGATCCCGGCACCCGGGTCGTGGGGGCCGTCGGCACCGAGCGAACCCGGCTCGTCATATGCGGACGCGGACGTGGGCGGCCGGTCGCGCCCGTCGCCGGGCGGCAGCCACCACCAGCCGCCGTCCAGGTCGATCATCACGGTGCGCACCGCCCAGCCTCGATCGGCCAGGGCGCCGGCGATCGCGGTCCCCGACGTGATCGAAACGTCGTGCTCCGCCGATGGACCCCCGAGCAGGACGACGATCGGCGCTCGCGTGCCGGGAGCCGTCCCCATCGGATCGTTCATCGTGTACCCGCCGCTTCGGACCAGTCACCGATCATCATGACCTCATCTTCGAGGACGACGCCGTGGCGCGCCTCGACGACCGCGCGGACATGCTCGATCAGGTCGCGCACATCCGTCGCCGATCCGCGCTGATCGTTGACGATGAAGTTGGCGTGCTTCTCGGACACGACGGCGCCGCCGATCCGATGTCCCTTGAGTCCGGCCTCGTCGATGAGTCGGCCGGCGGAGTCGCCCGGAGGATTGCGGAAGACGCTGCCTGCCGACGGGATCCCGAGGGGCTGGTGGGCCTGCCGCCAGCGCCGGATGTCGTCGAGCCGGGCCTTGATCGTCTCGGGCTCCGCGGGCGTGAGGCGGAAGCGGGCCGAGATCACGACCTCGGCGGGGCCGTGGATGGGGCTCCCGGCCGGCTGATGCTTGAAACGGCTCTCGCGGTACGCGAACCCGAGCTCCTCGGCCGGGAGCCGCGCTTCCGTCCCGTCGGCCACGATGACGTCCACGGATTCGAGGACGCCCTGCATGTCGGCCTCGTGGGCACCCGCGTTCGCCCAGACGGCACCACCCACGGTCCCCGGGATGGCCAGACCGAATTCGAGTCCGGTCAGCCCGGCCTTCTGGGTCTCGGTCGCCGCACGGGCCATCGGGACCCCGGCCTCCGCGACATAGCGGTCGCCCTCGAGCTTCGTCCCCTCGGCGCGAACCTGGATGACGAGCCCACGGACGCCACGATCGGAGATCACGACATCGCTCCCCCGCCCGAGCAACACGTGCTCGATGCCGCGCGATCGGGCGAAGCGGATGACCGCGCGCAGTTCGAACGCGTTGTGCACGGTCAGGAACAGGTCGGCGGGCCCACCGACGCGCATGGTCGTGAACCGGCTCAATGGCTCATCGCGGGACGTCTTGACCCCGATCCGACGCTGGATCTCCGTGCCCAGGGCCAGCGCGTCGAACGGAGCCGGCGTTCCCCCGTTGGCGGCGGCGCTCCGCGGGCCGCCCAACGGCTCGCTCACGCTGCCGTCCCGCGCGAACGGTCGTCGATCGCGTCGACGCCGGGCAGCCCGCGACGGTCCGCGAGAGCGATCACCAGGTCGGCGACCGCCCCCGCGGCATCCGGTCGCCCGAGCGAACGCGCGGCGGCCGCCATCGCGCCGAGGGCCGGTCCGTCGACCAGGATGCCAGCGGCCGCGAGGAGCGAATCCGCGTCGAACTCGGCGTCGTCGATCAGCCGTGCTGCCCCTGCCTCCACGAACACGACGGCGTTCGCGCGCTGATGACCCGCGGCATGCGGATATGGGACCAGGATCAGCGGGACCGCGAACGCCGCCGCCTCGGCCAGGGTCGACGAGCCCGCGCGTCCGACGACGAGGTCCGCCGCCGCCAGGGCATCGGACATCCCCTCGCGGAGGAAGCGGTGCGGCCGGTAGCGCGACCGCAGCGTCTCCGGGAGCGCCGTCCGGTCGGCCTCGGCCTCGGCGAACCCCTCGTCGCCCGTGACGTGGATGACGTGTGTCATCTCGATGAGACGTCGAAGCGCTCCGGACACGGCCCGGTTGAATCGGCGCACGGCCTGCGAGCCGCCGAAGATGAGAAGCAGTCGCTCGTCGGCGGGGATCCCGAGCCGATCGCGCGCTCCCGTGCGGTCCACGCCGTCCGTCGGGCGGATCGGCGTCCCGGTCACGTAGCACGGCCGGCCGGCCCCGTCCAGCGCGGAGCAGGTGGCCGCGAAGGACACGGCGAGGGCGGTCGCGAGACGCGCCGTGACCCGCACGCTGCGCCCCGGGACGACGTTGCCGTCCCAGAGCACGACCGGGATCCGCAGGACGGTCGCCGCGAGCAGTGTCGGGATCGCCACGTAGCCGCCCGTCGTGAAGATCGCCGCCGGGCGCTCCTGGATGAGCAGCGCGGCGGCCTGCGGGACCGAAGCGGCCAGGCGGAGCGGGTCGGCGATCAGGTGCAGGTCCCGACCCACCGCGCGGAGTGAGCGCAGGGCGAGGCGGCGCAGCCGGATCCCCGAACCCGGGACGAGGTCGGCCTCGAGACCGCGATGGCCCCCGAGCCAGGTCAGCTCAGGTGCGGTCGGCAGGGCGCTCAGCGCTCGCGCGACGGCCAGGGCCGGGTAGATGTGCCCGCCCGTTCCGCCGCCCGCGATCAGCAGGCGCATCGTTCCAGCTCCCTCGTGCGACCGTTTCGCGAGAGATGGCCAGCAGGACGCCAGCCGCCGCGAAACTGATGGTGAGCGACGAACCGCCGGCGCTGATGAACGGGAGCGTGATCCCGGTCACGGGGACGAGCGCGACGACCACCGCGATGTTGATGAACGCCTGGATACAGAGCCAGGCCGTGATCCCGGCCGCCAGCAGCGCCCCGAACGTGTCCGGTGCACGCAGTGCCGTGCGGATCCCAGCGTAGCCCAGAAGGAGGAACAGGCCGATCACGAGGGTCGCCCCCACGAATCCGAACTCCTCGCCGATGATCGCGAAGATGAAGTCGTTGCTGGCGTTCGGCAGGAACAGGCCGCCCGCGAGACGGCTCTCCCCGAGGCCCGCACCCAGCAGGCCGCCGAGGGCGAGCGCCAGCAGCCCCTGGATCGTGTGGAATCCCTTCGTGTCGGGGTAGGCCCACGGGTCGAGCCAGGCCTGGATCCGCTCGATCTGGTAGCCGCGCAGGCCCACCGCGATCGCGGCCGTGACCGCGAGCATGGCCATGATGGCGAAGTGCCACAGGTTGGCGCCCGCGACGAAGAACATCGTGAAGGCCGTCAGCACGAGGACCGTGGTCGTCCCGAGGTCGGGCTCACGGAACACGAGTGCGGCGATCGGCGCGACGATGAGCAGGAACGGCAACGTGCCGCGCCGGAACGTCTTGATCCCCTCGCCGCGACGTGACAACCAGTGGGCGAGGTAGATCACGAGCGCGAGCTTGGCGATCTCCGCCGGGTGGACGGCAGGGAGCGGACCAAGGACGAGCCAGCGCGCCGAGCCACCGACGACCTTCTGCAGGCCCGGGACGAACACGAGCGTGAGTAGGACGAGGGTGATCCCGTAGCCCGGGACGGAGATCAGGCGCAGATAGCGGTAGTCGATGCGCGAGACGAGGAGCATCGCGATCAAGCCGACCGCCGCCCACTGGATCTGGGGACCGACGATCGCCATCGCGTCGCCCTCGCGCTCGAGGAACGCCTTCATCGCCGAGGACGAATAGACCATGAGGATGCCGACCGCCCCGAGGGCGACCACCGCGATGAGGATCGCGTAGTCCGGTGCGTGGCGCTGGCGTTGGACCCCCGTCCGAGCGATCGATCGCGCCGGGGTGGCACGGCCCGCCCGGCGCTGGGCCGTCCTCGGCGGGTGCCCGGGAACGGCGCGTGGTGTGGCGGTCATCGGTCGGCTCCCCTGGCGCGTTCCCTGGCGAGATCGGCCGCCGCAGCGCGGAACGCGTCTCCGCGGGCGGCATAGTCGGCGAACATGTCGAAGCTCGCGGCAGCGGGACTCAGGAGCACGGTGGCCGGCCCTTCACGCCCACCCGCGAGTGCGTCCCGGGCGATCGCGTCGGCGATCCCGACGGCCTCGCCGAGCGACCCGGCGCGCTCGATCCGCTGGAGGCCGGCCTGGCCGAAGCGGTCCTCGAGCTCGGGCGCGCTCTCGCCGATCAGCACAGCGGCGATCGCTCGCTCGGCGACCACCCGCGGCAACCCATCGAGGTCGACGCCCTTCGAGCGGCCGCCGGCGATGAGGACGATCGGGCCGTCAAACGCGCGCAGCGCGGCGATCACCGCATCGGGCTGCGTGCCCTGCGAGTCGTTCACGAACCGCACGCCGTCGATGGTGCCCACGACTTCGAGCCGATGCTCCACCCCGTTGAACCCCATCGCCGCGCGGCGGATCGCGTCCGGGGCGACCCCGAAGATGAGGCCGGCGGCCACCGCGGCGAGCGCGTTCGAGACGTTGTGGCGACCGGGGATCGCGAGGTCCTCGACCGGCATGATCCGACCACCGGGCCCCGTCGCCGCCGGTCCGCCACCGGCGAGGGCCAGGCGTTGGACGCCCGCCGCGACGATCCAGCCGTCGTCGACACCCACGCCCCCCGGCACCGGTCGCTCCGTGCGATACGGGACGACCGTGGTCCGACCGAGGCCGGCATATGCGGTCACGACCGGGTCCTCCATGTTGAGGATGAGCGCGCCGTCGGGGTCGACGAGCTCGGCCAGACGGCGCTTGACGGACCGGTAGGCACCGAGCGACCCGTGTCGATCGAGGTGATCGGCGGTGACATTCGTGTACAACGCGACGGTCGTGCCCCGCGACAGGGTCGGGAGCTGCAGCTCGCTCAGCTCGATGACCGCGCGATGGTCCGGGGTGAGTCCGGCGACGATCTCGATGAGCGGCCTGCCGATGTTCCCGCCGAGCACGACCGGGTGCGATGGGTCGCCACCGAGGACCGCGGCCGTCAGCGAGGCCGTCGTCGTCTTGCCCTTCGTCCCGGTCACGCCGATCGTCGGTGCGGCGCACAGACGAAGGACGAGGTCGGGTTCGGACACGAGCGCCGGCGCGTCGCGCTCCCCTCGGGCTCGCGTGGCCACGAGTTCCACGAGCGCGGCACGGAGACGGGGCTCGGTGGTGGGATAGTCGGGGTTGATCGATGGGGAGGTCAGGACAAGCTGGCTCCCCCGCCAGGCACTCGCCGGATCAACGTCCGGGCCCGCGACCAACGTGATCGGCCGATCGCCGATCGCCTCCAGCGCGGCACCGAGCTCCTCCGCCGGTCGGCCGTCGTAGACCGTCACACGCGCCCCCTCGTCGGCGAGGAACCGCGTCAGGGCGATGCCGCTCCGGGCGAAGCCGAGGACCGTCACGGGCCGCCCGCGCAGGATCCCGGCACGGAGGGTGTCGCGCGTGAGCGCGTCCGGATCGATGGGACCGTCGGTTCGCGGTGAGGTCGTCGGCTCGATCGTCATCGTCATGTCAGCCGGTTGATCGAGGCGAGGAACAGGGTCACGCCCAGGAGGCCGGCCAGGATCGCCACGATCCAGAACCGCAGGGTGATCTTCTCCTCGTCCCAGCCGGCGAGTTCGAAGTGGTGGTGGATGGGCGACATCCGGAACAGGCGTTTGCCCTTCGTCACCTTGTAGTAGACCCGCTGGACGATGACCGACCCCGTCTCGACCACGAAGATGATGCCGATGAGCGGGAGCACGAGGATCTGGCCGGTGATGAGCGCGATGACGGCCAGCGTGGCCCCCAGCGCGAGCGACCCCGAATCACCCATGAAGATCTGCGCCGGATGGACGTTGAACCAGAGGAAGCCAAGCAGCGCGCCGATGATCAGGGCGCAGAGCAGCGCGAGGTTCGGCTGGGTCGGCACGTTGAGCAGGGCGATCAGCATGAACGCCACGAAGGCGAAGATGAGGGTCCCGCCGGCCAGCCCGTCGAGGCCGTCCGTGATGTTCACGCCGTTGCTCGCGGCGATGATCGCGAACGCGGCGAACGGGATGTACACGAACGGCTCGACCGGGACATCGCCCGCGAACGGGACGCGGATCCCGGTGATCCCGTAGGTCTGCTGGATCTGGAAAGCCGCGACGCCGGCGACGACGACCAGCCAGAGCAGCTTCTGGCGGGCCGTGATCCCCTCGCCCGTCTTCGCATTGAGGTAGTCGTCGAAGGCGCCCAGGATCCCGACCACGAGCAGGATGAGGAGCGGCGCGATGATGCCGCGCTCGATCTCGTCGCCGCGGAGCAGCACGTATGTCGCGAGCACCACGAGGACGACGAGGAGTCCGCCCATCGTGGGCGTCCCCTGCTTCACGAGATGCGACTGCGGACCCTCGAGGCGGATCTGCTTGCCGATACCCACCGCACGCAGGATCCGGACATACGGTGTCATGAGGATCACGACGAGGGCGAAGGCCAGGAGCAGCCCCTGGATGAGTTCGACGGTCATCGGGCCGGGCCCAGCGCGTCGCGCAGACCCACCACGAGCCGATCGAGGGCGATCCCGAGCGAGCCCTTGACCAGCAGCACGTCGCCGGCGCGCACGCGCGGCAGGACGATGTCGAGAGCCTGGTCCGCGTCCGTGGCCCGCAGGATCCGGTCCGGCGCCATCCCGCCGGCCACGGCTCCGGCGACGAGTTCGTCGACGCCATGCCCGACGGCGACGAGCAGGTCGACGACCCCTGCGGCCGTCAGCCCGACCTGGCGATGGCCCGCATCGTGTCCGGTGCCCAGCTCGAGCATCTCGCCGAGCACCGCGACGCGCCGGCCGGGGAGTCCGGCAAGCAGCTCCAAAGCCGCGGTCACCGATCCGGGAGACGCGTTGTAGGAGTCGTCGATGACCGTCACGTCCCCGAGACGGACCACGGCCGCGCGACGTGGTGCCGACCAGCCGTCCGCCAGCCCCTCGGCGATCGCGTCCGGCGCCAGCCCGACGGCCGTCGCGACGGCAGCGGCCGCGAGCGCGTTGTGAACGGCCATCCGTCCGAGGGTCGGGAGCACGACCGGGGCACGCTGGGACCCCACGACGAGAGTGAATCGCATCCCACCCAGTCCGGCCGAAGTGACGTCCTCGGCCCGGACATCGGCGACCGTGGCGAACCCGTACGTCAGGATGTCGGCGGGCGTCCGGCCCGCGAGACGAAGGACGCGTGGATCGTCTGCGTTCAGGATGGCCGTCCCATCGGCGGGCAGGGCCTCGACCAGTTCGGCTTTGGCCGCGGCGATCGCTTCGATCGTCCCGAGCCGCGACAGATGGACGCCCTGGATGGCCGTCACGACGCCGATGCGCGGGCGGGCGATCCGCGCCAGGTCGGCGATCTCGCCCCCCGCGTACATCCCCATCTCGAGGATGGCGGCCTGGTGCTCCGGGCCCAGGCGCAGGAGAGTCAGCGGCAGGCCGATCTCGTTGTTCTGGTTGCCCCGATTGCGCAGGGTGGTCATCCGCCGGCCGAGAGCGGCCGCGGTCGCCTCCTTCGTGGACGTCTTGGCGATGCTGCCGGTGATCCCGATCACGATGGGATCGAATCGGGCCCGCCAGTCGGTGGCCATGCCCTGGAGCGCACGCACGCCGTCGGCGACGCGGACGACGGTCACATCACCGAAGGCGTCGGGATCGACTGGTGGACGGGTCACCACGAGGGCGGACGCGCCGGCGGCGACCGCGTCGGCGAGGTACGCGTGCCCGTCCGTGCGCTCACCCGGCAGGGCGACGAACGCCTGTCCGGCCTCAACGTCGCGTGAATCGACGGCGGCTCCACGGATGGGGCGGGTCGCTCGGTGCAGGAGGATCCCGGCGGTGGCCGCCGCGAGGTCATCCGGATCGAAGGCGGGCGCACTCCCGTCCTCACGGGCCGAAGGCGACACCCGGGGGTCGCTCACGGTCGGCAGTGTCGCACGGGCCGCATTCACGGCGCCCCGTCCGACGAGCGCGCTCCGGTCGCGCCGGCGGGCCCCGAACCCGACCGTGCATCCTCGTCGGGTGGCTGCGGGACGATGCTCACCGGCAGCTCGGGGAGCAGCCCGGGGGTCGCGATCGCGGTCGCGGCGATCCGCTGGAACAGCTCGAATGACATCCGCGGCATCTCCAGTCGACCGGCCCGGCGGGCGCTGAACCGCGCTTCGTGGATCCGGACGGCGATGATCAGGTCGGGATGGCTCGCGCGCCGCCCGATGAACCCGACGAACGTGAAGTTGAAGTGGTTCGGCATCCACGCCCCTTTGCCGCGGTTCAGCGTCGGGTCCCAGATCTGTGCGGTCCCGGTCTTGCCGCCGACGTAGTAGCCGGGCACCACTGTGCGATCGCGGTAGGTGTCCACCTCGGTCACGACCCGGTTCATCAGTCCCCGCATCGTCGTGCTCAGCTTGGGGTCCATCACCTGGCCGACCGGATCGCTGATCGTCGGCTCATCGCCGATCGTCCTCACCACGTGCGGCTTCACGAGCTGGCCCCCGTTGACCATGGCCGCATAGGCCACGGCGAGTTGCAGCGGCGTCACGGCGACGCCTTGCCCGAACGATCCATTGGCGATGTCGATCTCACGCCATTGACGGATCGCCGGGTCGTTGACGAGTCCCGCCACCTCACCCGAGACATCGATCCCGGTCCGCTTCCCAAACCCGAACCGCGTCCAGGTGTCGTGCAGGATCGCAGCCAATTCCTTCGTGCTGTCACCCAGGCCCAGGGCGACCTTCGCCATGACGACGTTGCGCGAGTACGCGATCGCATCACGGAATTCGATCTTGCCCATGCTCTTCTTGTCGGCGTTCGCCACGCGTGCCTTGCCGCCGTCGAGCTTGAGCGAAGCCCCATCCTGGAGCACGGTGAACGGGGTGACCGTGCCGTTCTCCAGTCCTGCGACCGCCGTGAGCATCTTGAACACAGAGCCCGGCTCGTAGACCTCGCTCACCACCCGGTCGATGAATCGGCTCGGGTCCGAGTTCGCGACGCGCGAGTAGTCGTTCCCCGAATACGAGGGGTAAGTCGCCTCCGCGTAGATCTCGCCGGAGTACGGGTCCATCACGACCGCCGAGACGCTCACCGCGTCGTCGGCGAGCCAGGTGGCGAGCAGTTCCTCCTCCACCGACAGCTGGAGCCCCGCGTCGATCGTCAGGTGGAGATCGACGCCGGGGACTCCCGGCTCGAGGATGTCCCCGCTCCCCGGAACCAGCCGCGATGCGATATCGCGTCGGGCGTCGACCACCATCGGGGAACCGCCGAGCAGTTCCTGGTAATACTGCTCGACGCCGTACTGGCCCTTGCCGTCGCGATTCACGAAGCCGATGAGGTGGGCGGCAAGCGTGGAGTCCGGCCCGCCGCCATCCTGCGGATAGACGCGGACCGGCTCGACCTCGAGGCCGACCTGGGAGATGGATCCGCTCGCAGCCGCGGCCCGCACCGCATCCGACATCGCCGGGGTCAGCTCGCGGGCCAGAACCACGTATCCCTTGTCGGAGATCATCCGGTCACGCAGGAGGGCAGCGGCGTCTCCCTCGAGGCCGAGGATCCGGATGAGGACGTCGGCGACATCGCGGCGCGCCGACGACGATAGAAGGCTGGGTGCGGCCACGAGGCGGTCGAGGTCGACGCTCGACGCGAGGACGACCGTGCCGCTCCGATCGAAGATGGCACCACGCCGGCTCGGGATGTCCACGCGGACCGTCGTCTGGCGCACGGCCTGCTCCGAGAGTTCGGCACCACGCACGATCTGCCAGTACCCGAGGCGGATCGTCAGTGCGCTGCTGACGACGACGAAGGCCACGAGCAGGAAGAGCAGGCGCGGACGCGAATCGGTTCGACCGAGCATCGGATGGAGGAGCCTCTAGCGCGCGGGGAGGACGATCGATGGCTGGAGCTGGCCGAGTCCCGCGTCGAGCGCGAGCTTGCGGATCGCCGACTCGCGGCCGAGCCGGTTGAGGTCGGATTCGATATCGGCGAGGTGGGCCTCGAGGCGGATCCGGTCGTTGCTCAGTCGGTCGAGTTCGTAGCCGGTGGACGAGACCCGCACGGTCTGCGCCAGGTAGAAGAACGCGAGCACGAACGCCACGACGATCCCGACGAGCGCCCAATCGACAAGACTCGAGCGGTGTTCGACGCGGCGCGCCCCCGACGGCCGTCTGCGCGGGAGCGCAGGCGCCTCGACGAATCGTTGCCGGCGCTGGTTGAGGAGCGTGCGTGGGCGGGCGCCCTCGTAGACGGCCATCAGTCGCCGAATCCGAACCGGAGTCGAGTCGCGCGCTGGTCGACGTGCGCGAATGCATCGCCGGATGCGGTCGAGCGATCGTCGTACCCGAACTCCGTGGGTTCGGGCGCGCCGTGGCGATCGACGCGCTCGCGCAGCTCGTGCTGGCGGCGCCCGTACGTCTTGCGGCGGCTGGACTGGTGTCGCTTGCTCACGGGGTTCCTCCTCCTCCGAGTGCGTGCGGCCGGCGGGGACATCCCGCCGCTCCTGTTCCGTGGGTCGGTGGTCCGTCCGCTAGGCGGCGAGCCGTTCGGCGGCGCGCAGACGCGCGCTTCGCGCGCGCGGGTTGTCGGCCAGTTCGGCAGGGGTCGCCGTGATCGATCGTCGGTTGATGAGTCGCAGTCGAGGTGAACGCCCGCACACGCAGATCGGGATCTCCGGCGGGCAGGTGCACCCCTGGCGCTCGGCGCGCAGGAACCGCTTGACGATGCGGTCCTCGAGCGAGTGGTAGCTGAGGACGACGAGACGGCCACCCGGACGCAGGAGGTCGAGCGCTGCCGCGAGCACGGCCTCGAGCGCCTCGAGTTCCTCGTTGACCGCGATCCGGAGAGCCTGGAAGACGCGGGTCGCGGGATGGACCCGCCGCCGCCCGGGTGCTCGATCGGGAACCGAGCGCTCGATGAGCGCGACGAGGTCCTCGGACGTCTCGACGGGCGCCGTCGCCCTGGCGTGCACGATGGCGCGCGCGATCCGCGGGGCGAACGGCTCCTCGCCGTAGCGCCGGAAGAGCGCGGTCAGCTCGCTCACGTCGAGCGTGGCGAGGAGCGTCGCGGCCGGCACCCCGCGACTCGCGTCGAAGCGCATGTCGAGGGGTCCGCCGGCGCGGATGCCGAACCCTCGGGCGGTGTCCACGAGCTGGAAGCTCGAGAGGCCCAGGTCCATGAAGCAGCCATCGACCGCATCGAACCCGGCGGCCGGGGCGACCGTCGCCAGATCGCGGAAGTTCGCCTGGCGAAGGACCAACCGGTCGCCGAACCGTTCGCGGAGGCGGGCGTCGACCCTGGCGATGGCCGCCCCATCGGCGTCGATGCCGAGGAGGCGACCATCAGGATCTGACGCCTCCAGGATCCGCTCGGTGTGCCCACCGCCGCCGAGAGTGGCGTCGATCTGAAGGCTGCCGGGAGCAGGTGCGAGCATCACGAGGACCTCCTCCACCAGCACCGGCAGGTGCCCTTCCTTCATCTCTCCTCCACCAACGTGTGACGGATCCCGAGCGGACCCTGGAAACGCATGTAGTGCGCTAGATCCCCAACCCTTCGAGGGCTTCTGCCAGCCGGGCGGGATCAGCAAGCGCCTGGCTGTAGGTCTCCCAGCGATCGGGCGCCCAGATCTCGGCGTGATCGCGTGATCCGACGACGACCGCTTCTTCGGTCAGGCCGGCGAAGTCGCGCAGATAGGCGGGGATGACCACGCGGCCCTGGCGATCGAGGTCGGCTTCGAATGCTCCGGCGAAGACGTAGCGCTGGAAGAGGCGGGATCCGGGATCCGAGATCCGCAGGCCCGCGACCTTCGCCTCGAGGTCGTTCCAGCCGGCGCGCGTGTGGATCGCCAGGCACTCGTCCATCCAGCGGGACACCACGGCGCCCGATTCAAGCTGCGCTCTGAACTTCGAGGGGACGGCCAATCGTCCCTTCTCGTCCACCGTGTGCCGGTACTCGCCGGTGAACACCTGTCGGGCTTCCCTCGTGACGCGTCCTGCACTCCACACCGGGTGTGCGAAGCGATGAATGAGGCGGCCGGTCGGCCCGGAAGGAAGGAGACGGTGTCCCCCACTTCTCCCCACTCCGTGCCACTTGGCTGCATTCTAGCGCTCCGACGCGCCACGTCAATGCCGAGAATGTGGGACGGGTCCTCGCGCTCGGCGAGGACCTGGGAGTCCGCACCTGGAGCGCGGGCGGACCCGGCGGGATCCCGACCGGGGGCGCGGCGGCGGCCTTCAGGCCGGCCGGTGGAGCGCGGCGACCGCGCTCGGGTCAGCGCGTCGGAGGAGGCAGGATCAGCTTCTTGCCGGGCTGGAGCGAGCGCGTCCGCATCTCCGGGTTCAGCTCATACACCGTCGCAAGCGGGACCCCGAAATAGTTCGCGATGCTCGTCAGGTTGTCGCCCGCGCGGACGGTGTAGATCCAGCAGTCCGGCGTGTTCGGGCACGGCTCCAACAGCGCGTATCGATCCGACGTCGGGCTGGGCGCGATCGTGGGCGCCGGGGTCGGGACGGGTGTCGCACCAGGTGTCGGCTCCGCCGAGGGCGCCGGCGTGGCCGACGGGCTGGGCAGAGGCGAAGGCGACGCGGGGCCGGCCGTCGCGGCGGCGGACGTGGGTGACGGAACGGCCGCCACATCGGTCGGGGCCGGGGCGGGCAGGTCGAGGCCGCCTCGCGCGAACACGAAGGCGATGGCCGCGGCCATCGTCGCGACCAGCAGGAGGATCGACGCCAGGACCGCCGGGGTCATGGTGCGCCGGTCGGTGGATGGCTCCTCGTCGACCTCGGCCAGTGAACCGCGGAGATAGCGCGGGCAGCCCGTGTGAGCGGCGGTCAGGCAGACCAGCTCCTGCTGTCGGTGCGACTGCGGCCACGGTTCGCCGAAGGCGGCACAGCGGTTCGCGTCGTCGGGCGCTGCGATCGGCATCTCGAGCCTGCCGTCGGTGGCCTGCGAGCGGAAGAACGGGCAGATCGCCGGGTCCGGGGCCCGCAGATGGAGGTCGGGCATCGACTCGCCGGGAGCCGAACGCGGCGCCCGCCGAGCCCGTCGAACGGGTGTGGGTTCGGTCGAATCCTCCACGAGCCCTCCTGGCACGGACGATGCCTGACGCGGCGCGAGTCTAGTACCTTCTATTCGTTGCCGCCACCTCCGGCGGGGTGATAGGCTCCCGCCGCCGGTGACCTCTGGCCGCCGATCGACGGGACGAACCCGATCATGACCGCCCTACCGAGGATGGCACAACAGGACCATGGCCCTCCGCCTTCCGGTGATCTCGACCGAGCAGGATCCATACCATCTGGCGCCGCACCGGATCCGTCGTTGCACGTTCCGGCGGGTCATCACGGTGGATCCCGGCGCCGATCGCGTCTACGACGTCGAATGCCTGTTCCCGGACCGCAAGATCCCGATCCCGTTGGGCGATCTCGACTCCGCGCTGCCGATCTGCAACAGCTGCACGGCGCCGCACATCTTCCGCCCCGACGAGGACTGACTCGGAGCACGGGCGCGCGAACCGCCGCCGGGTCGTCCCGGGCGGGCAAAGCGGCGATCCTGGATGAAGCGGCTGTCTCGGATGAGACGTCAGCGAGGCGACCTGTAAGCCGAGTTCTGTCCCGCGATCGCTCGCGGGGATGGCCATCCATCTGAGGCCGCCGGTCACCCGACGGCTCTTGCGGCCGACCCGAGGGCTGGGCAGCGCACCTCTCCCCCGGCGAACCGGGTTGCGCCCTCCTATTTGGCCTTGCTCCGGGTGGAGTTTGCCCGTTTCACTCCCATCGACGGCTCGCGCCGGCGATCGGCATCGTCACTGTGGCACTGGTCCTCGCCTCACGGCGGGCGGGCGTTACCCGCCACCCTGCGCTGCGGAGCTCGGACTTTCCTCACGACGACCGGCGAACCGGTCCCCGCGCGGCCATCCGGTCACCTCGCTGACGCGTTGATACTACCCGGGGACGAAGTCGAGCCGGCCCTCCGGACCGATGATGCTCACGGATGCGCTGGAGATCTCGATCCGCTCGGCCGCCTGGAGGGCCGCGATGAAGCGCCGTTCCTGGTCGCTCAGCGGCCCGTCGCAGGCGATCTCGGTCACCACGAGCTCGTCGACCTGAAAGCGGCCGTCGACCCGCCCGAAGCCTCCTCCGAAAGTGTTGCACCCGGTCGTCCCGGACAGCTGCTCACCTTCGAATCGGATCGTCGGCGGGGCATCCACGACGGCGGGCTGCCCCGCGACATGGGTCGCGACCCAGGCCGTCCCATCCAGGCTCGCGAGGTCGGAGCCGGGGATCAGCTCGCAACCGGCCAGCAGCACGGACAGCACCATGAGTCGAGTCACGATCACCCGAAGTGCGATCGCGGGCTTCATCACGGGCCGACCGTGCGGTCTGAGCGGAACACCAGGTCGCCGGACGGTCCGGAGAGGACGAGCATCCCGTCCGCGCGCACCCCGACCCGCTCTGCGGCCCCCAGGGCCTTGATGAACCGACCCTCGACATCCCCGATCTCGTGCTCACACCCGATCAACGTCATGGCGACCTCGCCGACCTTCACCGACGCTCCCTCGATCGCGATGTCCCCGCCGAACCCGTTGCAACCGGTGGAACCGCTGATCCGCCCCGCCTCGAAGAACATCGTGGGTTCGCTGCCGGCCACCGGTGGCAACCCCGCGACCTCGACGGCACGCCATCCGGTTCTCTCGAGAGCGGGCACCGGGAGTCCGGGGAGCGCCTGGCACGCGCCGACGATCAGGGCAAGACCCAGGAGCGAGATCGCGACGAGCCCGCTGCGAGCGACGGACGGCATGGCTTGCTGACGCCCGGCCCGACGGTCAGGTTCCCGGATCCCGCCCGGCCGCGGCGCGGCGCACGACCACGCTCGCGGGGCCGCCCGCGACGACCCGATCGATCGCCTCGTTGGCGAGGGCGTCGGCGGCGCCGTTCTGGGCACGCGGAACGTGGGCCGCCGACCAGCGCTCGAGGCCGGACAGGAGGCGCCGGCATTCTGCCCAGAGCGGGATGAGCTTCGCGTCCTTCACCCGCCAGCGACCGTGCAGCTGCTCGACGATCAGCTTCGAGTCGAGCAGCATCTCGACCCGGGTCGCGCCCAGCTCGAGGGCGAGGGCCACGGCACGGACCACGCCCGTGTATTCGGCCACGTTGTTCGTCTGGCGGCCGAGGAACTCGGAGATCGAGGCGTCTGGGCGCGCGCGTGGATCGAACGCATCCGGCCGCGATCGATCGATGAGCACGGCTCCGAGCGATGCCGGGCCCGGGTTGCCGCGGGCCGCTCCGTCGGTCCGGATCACGAACCCGCGCGGCGCCAGCGGGACCGTCCGTCCGTCGTCGTCGTCGGGAAGCTTGTCGGTGGGCGACGGCTCGGCGGGCGACGGGTCGTCGAACTCCGCGAACACGTCGTCAGGCCTGCCGGTCGACGATCGCCGAACTCACTTCGAGGATCGCCTGGGTGATCTGGATCCCGCGCGGACAGGCATCGGTGCAGTTGAAGATCGTGCGGCAGCGCCACACCCCGTCCTTGTCGGCAAGGATCTCGAGTCGCTCGTCGCCGCCGTCGTCGCGGCTATCGAAGATGAATTGATGGGCGTTGACGATCGCTGCCGGGCCCACGTATCCAGGTTGCGCCCAGAACGACGGGCACGACGATGTGCACGCCGCGCACAGGATGCACTTCGTCGTGTCGTCGTAACGTGCCCGATCGTCGGCCGACTGGATGCGCTCACGCTCGGGCAGCGGCCCGTCGTTCACGAGGTAGGGCTGAACGCTCCGGTACTTCGCGAAGAAGTCGTCCATGTCGACGACGAGGTCCTTGACGACCGGCAGCCCGGGCAGCGGTGCGACCGTGATCCGCCGGGTCCCGAGCTGCTCGAGACGCATCGTGCACGCCAGCCGGTTGCGCCCGTTGATCAGCATCGCGTCCGACCCGCACACGCCGTGTGCGCAGGACCGCCGGAACGTCAGTGTGCCGTCGTGCTCGTACTTCACGCGGTGGAGCAGGTCGAGGATGCGATCGCTCTTCGGATCGGCTTCGACCCGGTACGACTCCCAGTGCGGCTTCGTGTCGCGCTCGGGGTCGTAGCGGAGGATCTTCAGGTCGACCTGCATCGCGTGTCCTGCCCTAGTACGTGCGTGGCTTCGGTTCGAAGCGCGTGATGGTGACCGGCTTGTAGCGCAGCGTGGGTCCGTCGGGCGTCCAGTGGGCCTGGCTGTGCGCCAGGAAGTTCACATCGTCGCGTTCGGGGTAGTCCTCGCGCGAATGCGCGCCGCGGCTTTCCTTCCGGGCCCGGGCGGCGACGACCGTCGTCTCGGCACAGTCGAGGAGATACCCCAGCTCGCGCGCCTCCAGGAGGTCGGTGTTGAACGTCTTGCCCGTGTCCTGGACAGCGACTCGCGCATAGCGTGCCTTCAGGTCGCCGACACTGCGCAAGGCGCTCGTCAGCAGGTCGTCGTCGCGGTAGACCCCGACGTTGTCCATCATCACGTCGGCGAGGTCGGACCGGATCCGGTTCGCGTTCTCGCCCTTCGTGTGGGAGCGCAGGCGCTCGATCTCATCGCGGATCGGCGCTGCCGCATCGTCGGCCAGGGCCGGGCGCCCCACGCCGCCCAGCTCGGCCGCCATCTGACGCCCCGCGCGACGCCCGAAGACCAGCAGATCGACGAGCGAGTTCGTGCCGAGCCGATTCGCCCCGTGGACGCTCACGCAGGCCGTCTCCCCTGCGGCGTAGAGGCCCGGCACCACCGTCCCGTGTTCGTCGCGTGTGACCTGCGTCACCAGGTCGGTCGGGATGCCGCCCATCGCGTAGTGCGCCGTCGGCTGGATGGGCACCGGCTCGCGTAGCGGTTCGACGCCCTGGATAGATCCGGGCGAAATCGGTGATGTCCGGCAATTTCTCCTCGATCACCTTCCGGTCCGAGATGGCGCACGTCGAGATAGAACATAGTCCTTGCCCTCGATCCCCCGCCCCTCCCGATCTTCCTGGTAGATGGCGCGGCTGACCATGTCGCGGGGAGCCAGCTCCATGAGCGTACGGGGCGTAGTCGCTCCATGAAGCGCTTCGCCGGCGTCGTTGAGCAGGTAGCCGCCCTCGCCACGGGCCGCCTCGGACAGAAGAATCCCGAGTCCCGTACGATCCCGGTGGGATGGAACTGGTAGAACTCCATGTCCTCAGCGGGACGCCGTGGCGGTATGCCAGCGACGCCGCCATCGCCGGTCAGCGACCATCGCGTTCGACGTGATCCGGAACATCCGCCCGAAGCCCCCGGTCGCAATGAGCACGGCTCTTCGCGCGCGAACGTGTGCATCTCGCCGTCTGCGATCCGTAGGCGATGACACCGGCCGCACGGCCGCCTTCGTTCGCCTCATCCACCCCGAACAGCAGGTCCACGAAGTGGTACTCGTCGAAGAACTGGACGCCGTGCTTGATTCCCTGCTGGTAGAGCGTCTGGAGGATCATGTGTCCGGTGCGGTCCGCCGCGAAGCACGCCCGCCTGACGGGGCCTTCGCCGTAGTTCCGCGTGTGCCCGCCGAACCGACGCTGATCGATCTTGCCCTTCGGGCGTCCGGTTGAACGGCAGACCCATGTGCTCGAGTTCGATCACCGTCTCGATCGCCTCGCGGGCCAGGATCTCGGCCGCGTCCTGGTCGACGAGGTAGTCGCCACCCTTGACGGTGTCGAACATGTGCCACTCCCAGTGGTCCTCCTCGAGGTTGCCGAGCGCGGCGCAGACACCACCCTGTGCCGCCCCGGTGTGGGAGCGCGTGGGATACATCTTCGTGATCACCGCGGCGTCCACGCCCGCCTTCGCGAGCTCCAGCGCGGCCCACAGGCCGGCACCGCCCGCACCCACGATCAGCGCGTCATGATCGGTTCGCATCGTCACTCGCGTTCGCCCGTCCCTAGCCGGCCGGGATGACGTTGGGCAGGGTCATGACCACCAGCGTGCCGATGACGAAGAGCAGCGCGGCAAGCGCGTAGTTGGAGGCCAGCAGGAACGTCCGCAGGCGCCCGCGCGTGTGGTCGGAGATGACGATGCGCATGCCCATGAACGCGTGGAAGAGGATGAGCATGAGCATCAGCCAGTCGAAGGCGCGCCAGAAGAGGCTGCTCCAGCGGAACTCGGCGATCCATGACGCCGTCTGCTCGGCCGGGTCGTACAGGACGTGGAGGATGAGGTAGTGGCTCAGGACGAGCACGAACAGGCCGAGCCCGCTCAGCCGCATGAGATACCAGATGGCCAGCTCGAAGCCGCCGCCCGTCGGGCGGACACGGCCGGACCGGGAATACATGCCGCTCACAGGCGCTCCAGGCTGCGCACGAACTGACCGAGGATCACGTAGGTCACGGGGATCCCGATGAGGGCGAAGAGCAGCCAGTTGAGATACCAGAGCTGGCGATGGAAGCGGGTCAATGGCGGCCAGAAGTCCATGACGATGATCCGCAGCCCGTTCAGCGCGTGGTAGAGGACCGCGGCGCCGAGCAGCCACTCGAGGATGATCCCGGGCGGCGTGGCGTAGATGAACAACAGGCTGTCATACAGGTCTGGCGCGGCGCCCACGAGGAAGATGTCGATGACGTGGAGGATCACGAAGGCCCAGATCGCGACACCGCTGATCCGGTGGAACAGCCAGGCGATCATCCCCTCTCCGCCGCGGTAGCGGAGGATCATCCAGGCACCGCCGTCGGTGCCTCGAGACGGGCGATGACCGCGTCGGCGAACTCGCTGGTCCCCGCGGTGCCGCCCATGTCGTACGTGACGTGCCTGCCGTCCGCGATGACGTCACGGATCGCAGCCTCGACGCGCTCGGCGACGTCCACGTGGCCGAGATGACGAAGCATGAGCACGCCCGACAGCATGAGCGCGGTGGGGTTCGCCTTGTTCTGGCCCGCGTACTTCGGGGCCGACCCGTGGACCGGCTCGAAGACGGCCGCTTCCGTGCCGATGTTCGCGCCGGGCGCCACCCCGAGGCCGCCGACGAGCCCCGCGGCACAGGTCGCTGACGATGTCGCCGTACAGGTTCGGGCAGCACCAGCACGTCGTACAGCTCGGGCTTCTGCACGAGCTGCATGCACATGTTGTCGACGATCCGGTCCTCGAACTCGATCCGGCCCGCGTAGTCGGCGGCGACCGTCCCGCACGCCTCCAGGAAGAGGCCGTCCGACAGCTTCATGATGTTCGCCTTGTGGACGGCCGTGACCTTGCGCCGGCCGTTGGCGACGGCGTAGTCGAAGGCGAACCGGGCGATCCGCTCCGAGGCGGCGCGGGTGATGATCTTGATGCTCTCGGCGGCGTCGGGGCCGACCATGTGCTCGATCCCGGCGTACAGGTCCTCGGTGTTCTCGCGGACGATCACGAGATCGACGTCCTCGTAGCGCGTGTCGAGGCCCTTCATCGATCGCGCCGGGCGCAGGTTCGCGTAGAGGTCGAGCGCCTGCCGAAGCGTCACGTTGACGCTCCGAAACCCCTTGCCGACCGGCGTGGTGATGGGGCCCTTGAGGGCGATCCGGTTGCGCTTGATCGACTCGAGGACGTGATCCGGGAGCGGCGTGCCGTACTCGGCGATGACAGCCTCCCCGGCGTCGACGACCTCCCATTCGAAGGCAACGCCCGAGGCGTCGAGGACACGACGGGTTGCCTCCGCCAGCTCCGGCCCGATGCCGTCGCCGGGGATCAGGGTGACGCGATGGGTCATGGTGACCATTCTAGCCGCGCACCGGCTCCAACCGCGCAGTTGACGGGTCTCGGCTCGGCACCGGATACGATTCCCCGATGACCACCCCCATGAAGATCGGCATCGTCCTCCCCCACGCTGAAGGTGACGCGAACCTGCCCGGTGAGACGCCCGCGACCCTGGGCTGGCCGGCGATCCGCGACTTCGCCCAGCAGGCCGAAGCAGGCGGCCTCGACTCCGTCTGGGTCTTCGACCACCTCATCATGCGGATGGACGACGAGCCCGAGGCGGGCCTCCACGAAGCCCTGACGATCCTGACCGCGACGGCCGCCGTGACGGCCTCCGTCGAGCTTGGGGTCCTCGTCGCGTGCACCAGCTTCCGCAATCCGGCGCTGCTGGCCAAGATGGCCGCGACCCTCGACGACATCAGCGCCGGGCGCCTCATCCTCGGGCTCGGCTGCGGCTGGCACGAGCCGGAGTACGACGCGTTCGGATACGAGTTCGAACACCGCGTTGGCCGGTTCGAGGAGTCACTCGACATCATCCGACCCCTCCTGCGCGGCTCGTCCGTGACGCTCGAGGGTCGCTGGGTGCAGGCGCGGGACGCCCGCCTCCTGCCGCCACCCGGCCGGCTCGACATCCCGTTGCTCATCGCATCGAAAGGGCCGCGGATGATGCGCCTCGCCGCGCGCGATGCGCAGTCCTGGAACACCGCGTGGTACGCGGGCCCGGACCACGAGCGATTCATCTCGCGGGTCGCGGGGATCCGGGCCGCGTGTGAAGCCGCGGGCCGCGACCCGGCCACGATGGAGATCACCGTCGGGTTCTCGGCGCGCGGGCCGGGGCACGCACCGCGGGCGGGCTCGGCGCCGGACAGCTCGTTCGGCGGCTCCGCCGACGAGCTCGCCGCGCGGTTGCGCGACTGGGAAGCCGCCGGCGTGGGTCACGTCATCACGGCACTGGACATCGCGACCCCCGATGCCCTCGCGTGGCTCGCCGAAGGGGCAGCGCGCTACCGCGCGGGTTGACCATCGCGGTCGCCCGATCCGCGCAGCGGGTACCATTCGCCTTCCCGGCCGGACCAACCGCCAAGCACGGCCAGCGAGGAGCCCAACGGCGCGTGAAGATCCAGGAAGCCGATGCGAAGGGACTGCTCGTCGCGCAGGGGTTGCCCGTCCCCGGTTGGGAGATGGTGCGGACCGTCGCCGACGCGCGAGCGGCCGCGCAGCGCGTGTTCGATGCCGGCGCCGGAGCCGTGGTGATCAAGGCCCAGGTGCTCGTCGGGGGGCGCGGCAAGGCCGGCGGCGTGAAGCTCGCCGACACCGTGGACGAGGCCGAGTCTGTGGCCGGGGCGATCCTCGGGATGGACATCAAGGGCATCACCGTCCGAAAGGTCCTCGTCGCTGCGGCGGCGGACATCGCCAAGGAGTTCTACCTCGCGGCCGTGCTGGACCGGGCGGCGCGACGGATCCTGCTCATGGGCTCGGCCGAGGGTGGCGTCGAGATCGAGCAGGTCGCCGCCGAGCGGCCCGAGGCGATCGTCACCGCTCACGCAGACCCGCATCTCGGACTGCGCGACTGGCAAGCCCGCGAACTCGCGTTCAAGATGGGCCTGGGTGGCCACCTGAAGGCCTTCGTCGTCATCGCCAGGGGCCTCGTGGCCACGATGCTCGAGAACGATGCCGACCTCGTCGAGATCAACCCGCTGGCCATCGTGCGTGAGCGCGACGCCAGCGGCAACATCGTGGAGCAGCTCGTGTGTCTCGACGCGAAGATCACCCTCGACGACTCGGCGCTGCCCCGCCATCCGGCCCTCGAGATGCTGCGCGATCTCGACGAGGAGGATCCGACGGACATCGAGGCCCGGAACGCCGGGATCAGCTTCATCAAGCTCGACGGCACGATCGGCTGCATGGTCAACGGCGCAGGGCTCGCGATGACCACGATGGATCTCGTGAAGCGCGCCGGGGGCGAACCGGCGAACTTCCTCGACATCGGCGGCGGGGCACGGAGCGACAAGGTGGCCGAGGCGATGCGCCTCATCCTGGCCGACCCGAAGGTGAACGCGATCCTCGTCAACATCTTCGGCGGGATCACCCGCGGCGACGAGGTCGCACGGGGCCTGATCGAGGCGCGGGCCGAACAGACGCGGGCCGTCCCGATGGTCGTCCGGATCGTGGGAACGAACGCCGAGGAGGCCGGGCGGCTGCTTCGCGAAGCCCGGTTCGAGACGGCCGATTCGCTCGACGACGCGGCGGCGAAGGCCGTCGCAGCTTCACAGGGAGCGGCCGCGTGAGCATCCTCATCGGACACGAGACGCGGTTGCTCGTCCAGGGGATCACCGGACGCGAGGGCGAGTTCCACAGCCGGGCGATGGCCGAGTACGGGACGAAGCTCGTCGCCGGCGTGACCCCGGGCAAGGGCGGCCGGATGGTGATCGACGGCAGCGTGCCGGTCTTCGATACGGTCTCCGAGGCCGTTCGGCAGACCGGGGCCAACGCCTCCTGCATCTTCGTTCCGGCGGGCGGGGCTCCCGATGCGGTCCTGGAGGCCGTGGCGGCCGGGATCGAGACCGTCTTCTGCATCACCGAAGGGATCCCCGCGCTCGACATGGTCCCGGTGGTGGAGGCCGTCCGCGCCGCCGGTGCGCGCCTGATCGGTCCGAACTGCCCGGGGGCCACCTCTCCGGGTCGCGCCAAGGTCGGGATCATCCCCGGGTCGGTCCACCGCGAGGGCCGGGTCGGCGTCGTGTCGCGCTCGGGCACGCTCACCTACGAGGCGGTCCAGGCGATGACCGACGCGGGTGTCGGCCAGTCCACGTGCGTGGGGATCGGTGGCGATCCGATCATCGGGACGACGTTCCTCGACGTGCTCCGGCTGTTCGCCGCCGATGAGGAGACGGACGCGGTCGTGCTCATCGGCGAGATCGGTGGTGCGGCAGAGGAAGAGGCGGCGGCCTGGGCCGGCGAGAACCTCGCCGACATCCCGAAGGTCGCGTTCATCGCCGGCCGGACGGCGCCCGAAGGCAAGCGGATGGGCCACGCCGGGGCGATCATCTCGGGCGGCTCGGGAACGGCCGCGTCGAAGGTCGCCGCTCTCGAGGCCGCGGGATTCCTCGTGGCAGGCTCCCCCACCGAGTTGCCGGCTCTGCTGCGCGACGCCGGGTATCGCGGATAGGAGACAATCGCCCGATGGGGACGCTCATGGACCTCGTTGCCGGCGACAGTCGCGAGATCCTCCTCGCGATCAGCGTCGACGACATCGCATCGTTCGGCGATCGAGGGCGCTTCGATGCCCACCTGGCGCTCGGCGCCGGCCTCGATCCGACCTGGCTCGACTACTTCGCCCAGGCCACCCGCGAGATCGTCGAGTGGGAGGGCCCCAGCGACTTCATCGATGCGCGGCGCGACCTCAACGGCGATGCCCAGACGGATGCCGGCGAGCGCACGATCGAACGCGTGGACCCGGCCTGGGTCACCGCGATCGCCCGCGTGAGCGACCGGGAGATCGACGCGATCGCCGGGCGCTGGATCGACCTCGTCGAAGAGGAACTCGGCGAGATCATGCGCGAGGAGAAGCCGTGGATCCGCCAGCTGGCTGGTGACCTCGTCCGGTTCTGTCGCGCCGCGGACCTGTCACCGGCGGTGATCTTCGCCTGGTCGCTCTAGGGCCCACGTGGACGAATATGTCGCAGCCAACCGGGACCTGTGGGACGAGCTGACCACGATCCACGAGGGATCGGCCTTCTACGACCTCGAGGCGTTCCGGGCGGGCGGCATCCGCGTCGCCGACCACGAACGCAAGGAGATCGGGCCCGTCGAGGGTCGCACGCTCCTTCACCTCCAGTGCCACTTCGGGCTCGACACGCTCTCCTGGGCGCGACTCGGCGCACGGGTGACGGGCGTCGACTTCTCGCCGAAGGCGGTCGCCCTCGCGCGCGCCGTCGCGGCGGACCTCGGGCTGGACGCGACCTTCGTCGAGTCCGACATCTATCGCCTGCCGGAGGTCCTCGACGAGGAGTTCGACGTCGTCTACACCTCGAAGGGCGTGCTGGGCTGGCTGCCGGACATCCGTCGATGGGCGCAGGTCGTCGCGCGCTACGTGCGACCGGGCGGGCGGTTCTACATCCTGGAGTGCCACCCGATGGTCCAGGCGCTCGAGGACGAGGGGGTCGCTCCCGGCGAGCTGCGCCTTGCCTACCCCTACTGGGACCATCCCGAGCCGCTCGTGTTCACCGACACGACGGACTACGCCGAACCGGATGTCCCGCTCACCACGAAGGTCGAGTACGGCTGGAACCACTCGCTCGGCGAGATCGTGACCGCGCTGGCCGAAGCCGGGCTGCGCATCGAGCTCCTGCACGAGCACCCGTTCCTGAACTGGAAGGTCGACTTCCTCGTCGAGGCCGGCGACGGAACGTGGCGGCTGCCGCCGGACGCGCCCGGCGAGCTGCCCCTCATGTTCTCGATCCTGGCCACGAAACCGGCCTGACCCGCGCCGTCCACGGAGTCGTCCGGCGCGACGACCCGGGCGCGCGGGCCCTCAGCCCATCCGGAGGCTGCGCCAGGCCGGACCACCGGGCGCCTCGATCAGTTCGACGAGGACGCCGTGGCACGAGCGCGGGTGCAGGAACGCCACCGGGCCCTCGGCGCCGCGGCGGGGTGCCGTGTCGATCAGCTCGACGCCGTCGATGGCCAGCCGGGTGAGCGCCTCCGAGAGGTCCGAGACCTCGAAGCAGACGTGGTGGAAGCCCTCGCCCTTGGAGGCGAGGAAGCGGGCGACGCCGGTCGTGTCATCGGTGGGTTCGACGAGTTCGATCTTCGACTCCCCCACCCCGAGGAACGCGATCCGCACCTTGTCGGTGGGGATGTCCATGATCGCCTCGAGGTCGAGCCCGAGAAGATCACGGTAGAAGACGAGCGAGGTCTCGATCGAGCGCACGACGACGGCGACGTGGTGGATCTTGCCCAGACCGCGGATGCGGGCCGGGATGCTGGACGTGTGTGGTGGGCTCATTGCGCGCTCCTCGGCTTCGATCCCGATCGGACCTCAGACGGTGATCAACTCCCGGTGGCTGCCCCAGACGGCTCGCAGGCGGTCGGAGATCTCGCCGACCGTCGCGTAGGCCTGGACGGCTTCGATGATGGGGGGCATGAGGTTGTCGGTTCCGCGCGCGGCAGCCTCGAGGCGGCGCATGGCCGCTTCCCATGCCGCGGGGTCACGCTCGGCACGGACCCGCCTCAAGCCCTCGACCTGGCGGCGCTCGCCTTCCGCGTCGATCCGCTGGAGCGGCGGCGCGATCCCCTGCTCGTCGCGGAACCTGTTGACGCCCACGACGATCTGGTCGCCCCGTTCGATCGCCTGCTGGACCCGGTACGCGGCCTCCTGGATCTGGCGCTGCTGGAAGCCGGTCTCGATCGATGCGAGAGTTCCGCCGCCCGATTCGATCTCGGCGAGGTAGTCGTTCGCGGCCGCCTCGAGCTGGTCCGTGAGGGACTCGACGAAGAACGACCCGGCGAGCGGGTCCGGCGTCTCGGTCACGCCGGCCTCGTGGGCGAGGATCTGCTGGGTCCGCAGGGCGAGCCGGGCGCTCTCCTCGGTGGGGAGCGCGAGTGCCTCGTCGCGCGAGTTCGTGTGGAGGCTCTGGGCACCACCGAGCACGGCGGCGAGCGCCTGGACCGTGGTCCGCACGACGTTGTTGTCGACCGACTGGGCGGTGAGGCTGCTGCCGGCCGTCTGGACGTGGAAGCGGCACATCATCGACTTCGGATTCGTGGCTCCGAAGCGGTCCCGCACGATCCGGGCCCACATCCGGCGGGCCGCCCGGAACTTGGCGACCTCCTCGAAGAGCTCGGACCAGGCGGCGAAGAAGAAGGAAAGACGCGGGGCGAAGTCGTCGATCGCGAGGCCGCGCTCGAGGGCGGCCTCGACGTAGGCGATCCCGTCGGCCAGCGTGAATGCCAGCTCTTGCGCGGCCGTCGCCCCGGCCTCGCGCATGTGGTAACCGGAGATCGAGATCGTGTTCCAGCGCGGCAGCTCCCGCGCCCCGAACTCGAAGATGTCGGTCACCAAGCGCATCGACGGCCGCGGCGGGAAGATCCAGGTCCCGCGGGCGATGTATTCCTTGAGGATGTCGTTCTGGACGGTCCCGGAGATGCGCTCTCGCGCGACCCCCTGCTTCTCGGCCGCCGCCACGTAGAGCGCCACGAGGATCGCGGCGGTCGAGTTGATCGTCATCGAGGTGCTCACTTCGCCGAGCGGGATCCCGGCGACGAGCGTCTCCATGTCGGCGAGCGAGCTGATCGGGACGCCGACGCGGCCCACTTCCCCTTCGGCCGCCGGCGCGTCGGAGTCGTAGCCCATCTGGGTGGGCAGGTCGAAGGCGACCGACAGGCCCGTCTGGCCCTGTTCGAGGAGGTATCGGAAACGCTCGTTCGTCTCGGCGGCGCTGGCGAAGCCGGCGTACTGGCGCATCGTCCAGAACCGGCTTCGATACATCGTGGGCTGGACGCCGCGCGTGAACGGGAACTCGCCCGGCAACCCGAGGGCCTCTGCTTCGTCCCAGCCCGCAAGGTCGGCCGCGGTATAGACGTCCGCGATATCGAGGTCCGAAGATGTCGCGAAGCGGTCACGCCGTTCCGGCGCACCGCCGAGCGCTCGTGCACGCGTCGAGGCCCGCCAGCGCTCGCGCTCGGTGTCGCCCATGGCTACGCCTCGCCCATCCCTAGCCGATGACCACGAGCACGTCGCCGAGGTCGACGGTGGCCCCGCTCGAGGCGCCGAGGCGCTGGACGGTACCGGCACGCGGAGCACGGAGCTCGTTCTGCATCTTCATCGCCTCCACGACCAGGAGTCGCTGGCCCGCCGTCACGGTATCCCCGACGGCGACGGCGACAGCGACGATCCTCCCGGGGATGATGGCACGGACCTCCAACGGTCCGCCATGCCCGGAGGCCTCGCTGGTCCGGCGCGCCTTCTCGATCAGCTCGGCGCGCGCGGCGTCCTCGACCTCGAGATCGAACCGCCATCCGTTGACGACGACCTCGATGACCCGCGGCCCGCTCGAACCACGTTGATCGGCGCCCACCAGTGCCCAGTGATCGCGGTCCTGAGCGTCGTGGACCGCCCAGCGACCGCCACCGAAGTCCTCGAGGAAGACGGCCGCGTCCTCGGCGACACGCTGCGGCTCGTCGTCGGGCAGGCGGCTCTGCGGGGCCGGCACGACCTGGAGGGGCCGGCGGGTCAGCGCGGCCATCGCTCGCTCACCTCCTGGCGGCCGGCCTGCTTCCACGCTCCATCGGCGGGCGGCCGTTGCGGCGCGACCGCGACCACGCCGCTGCCCGCTGGACCCGACCAGGCGACCTCCGATGCGACCCGGCGGGCGACCTCCAGGGCCCGACCCCGCTCCCCCGCCATGACGTCGTCCCAGTGATCGGCGACCCAGTCGGTCGAGAGTGACCCGGCACGGAAGGCCGGGTGCGCAGCCACGAACCGATGGAACGGTAGGGTCGTCTGGATCCCGGTGACCTCCCACTCATCGAGGGCCCGACCCAGCCGGTCGATCGCGGCATCGCGGGAGCGGTCGACGACGAGGAGCTTGGCGATCATCGGGTCGTAGTCGGGCGGAACGCGCTCGCCCGCCTCCACCGCGGAGTCGAGCCGGACGCCCGGTCCGCTCGGCGGCACCCAGCGCCCGATCCGTCCCGGCGCCGGCGCGAAGTCCCGCGCCGGGTCCTCCGCGGCAAGCCGGACCTCGATGGCATGTCGCTCCGGCTCTGTCGCTCGGGCCGCTGCGGCGACCGTCTCCGCGGCGAGCGGCATGCCGGCGGCGATCCGGAACTGCTCGCGGACGATGTCCACGTCGCTCACGAGCTCGGTAACGCCATGCTCGACCTGGAGACGGGTGTTGACCTCCAGGAACCAGAACCGCCGGTCTGCATCGAACAGGAACTCGGCCGTCGCAGCGTTCGTGAGCCCGGCGCTCGTCGCGAGGCGCACGGCCATCGCGTGGATTTCGGCCCGCTCGTCGCGCGTCAGCCCGGGTGCCGGCGATTCCTCGATGAGCTTCTGGTGCCGTCGCTGGATCGAGCAGTCGCGTTCGCCCAGAGCCACGACCGACCCGTGGTGATCGGCGAGGAGCTGGACCTCGATATGACGGGCCGGCCGGATCTCGCGCTCCAGGTAGACCGACCCGTCGCCGAACGCCGATGCCGATTCGGCCGAACCGGCGGCCAGGGCCGCGGGTAGGTGCTCGCGCGACTCGACGCGACGCATACCGCGTCCTCCCCCACCTGCCGCGGCCTTGACGAGGAGGGGGAAGCCGATGCCGTCGGCGATCTCGAGGATCTCGGCCACCTGATCCGGCCGGTCGACAGGAGCCGGCTCGGAGGTGCCGGGCACGGCCGGGACGTTCGCCGTGGCGGCGAGGCGGCGTGCCGCGAGCTTGTCCCCGAGCGCCGCGATCGCCGTGGATGACGGACCCACGAACACGAGGCCGGCGTCTTCCACGGCGCGGGCGAAGGACGCGCGCTCGGCGAGGAACCCGTATCCGGGATGGATCGCCTCGGCGCCGGTCCGGACCGCGGCCTCGACCACCGCATCGGCTCGCAGATAGCTCTCGCTCGAGGGCGCGGGGCCGAGCCGGACCGCCTGGTCTGCGGCCCGCACATGGGCACTCGATGCATCGGCATCGGAGAACACCGCGACCGTCTCCATGCCGAGCTCACGCGCGGCACGGATGATCCGCAGCGCGATCTCCCCGCGATTCGCGACGAGGATCCGCCCGAACGGGCGCTCACCCGGACCCTTTGCCTGGCGGGGGTCCCTCCCCCGTTCGCGACCGGAAGGTCCGGCATCGGAGGATTCGTCTTTGCGCAAAGACGCACCCTCGCCGGTGGTTCCCGGGCCGACTGTCACAGCGGGATGTTGCCGTGCTTCTTCGGCGGATTGGCCGCGCGCTTGTCGGACAGCATGTCGAGCGCGGCGATCAATCGCGGCCGAGTCTCGTGCGGCAGGATCACATCATCGACATATCCACGCGCCGCGGCGACGTAGGGATTCGCGAACTGCGCTTCGTACTCCGCGACGAGACGTGCACGCTCTGCAGCCGGATCGCCCGCCGCGGCGATCCGCTCGCGGAAGATGATGTTGACCGCCCCCTCCACGCCCATCACGGCGATCTCGGCGGTGGGCCAGGCGAAGTTCATGTCCCCGCCGACGTGCTTGGAACTCATGACGTCGTACGCGCCGCCGTACGCCTTGCGGGTGATGACGGTCACCTTTGGGACCGTGGCCTCGCAGTAGGCGAACAGCAGCTTGGCGCCGTGGCGGATGATCCCGCCGTGCTCCTGGCCGACACCCGGCAGGAACCCGGGGACGTCGACGAATGTGACGATCGGCACGTTGAAGCAATCGCAGGTCCGGACGAACCGCGCAGCCTTTGTCGACGCATCGATGTCCAGTGCACCCGCGAGGACCGCCGGCTGCTGGGCGATGACGCCGACGGTGCGTCCGTCGAGACGGGCGAACCCCACGATGATGTTCTGCGCCCAGCCCGGTTGGATCTCGAGGAAGTCGCCGTCATCGACGACGCGGCCGATGACGTCGTGCATGTCGTACGGATGTGATGGGTCGTCGGGGATGATCCCGTCGAGTTCGAGATCCATCCGGTCGCGTGGATCCGTCGCGGCCAGCCGAGGCGCTTCGCCGAGGTTGTTCTGCGGGAGATGCCCGAGGATGCGCCGCGTCGTCGCGAGCGCACTCGCCTCGTCGGCCGCAGCGAGGTGCGCCACGCCGCTCCTCGTCGTGTGGGTCGTCGCCCCGCCGAGTCGTTCCGCGTCGACGTCCTCGTGGGTGACCGCCTTCACAACGTTCGGTCCGGTGACGAACATGTAGCTCGTCCCTTCGACCATGACGGTGAAGTCGGTGATCGCCGGTGAGTAGACCGCGCCGCCGGCGCAGGGCCCCATGACGACGGAGAGCTGCGGGATGACACCGGAGGCACGCGTGTTGCGATAGAAGATGTCAGCGTAGCCGCCGAGCGACACGACACCCTCCTGGATCCGCGCGCCGCCGGAGTCGTTCAAACCGATGATCGGCGCGCCGACACTCATCGCGAGATCCATGACCTTGACGATCTTCTCGGCGTACGCCTCGGACAGCGATCCACCAAAGACCGTGAAGTCCTGGCTGAAGACGAAGACGAGTCGCCCATCGATGAGACCGTGGCCGGTCACCACGCCGTCGCCAAGGAACCGCTGGTCGTCGAGTCCGAAGTCACTCGAGCGATGTGTGACGAATGCGTCGAGTTCGACGAAGCTGCCCGGGTCCAGGAGCAGGTCCAATCGCTCGCGGGCCGTGAGTTTTCCGCGGTCGTGTTGCTGATCGATCCGCTTCTGGCCGCCACCGAGGAGCGACTCGGCGCGCATCGCCTCCAGGCGAGCAACGCGTTCTTCGTTCGTGGGCACGACGATCGCTCCTTCGCTGAGGGCTGTCTTTGTACAAGGACAGCGGCATTCTAGCCCGTGCGCGGGTCATCTCGATATCCACAGAAACGGTGAACAACTTCGCGAGCGTGTGGATAACCCGGGTGTTCGTTCGCGCGAGGACTGGAGTAGCATGACCGGTGACGTCACGCGTGACGAACGCCGTGTGACGAAGACCCTCCCCCACCCCGCCGACGACGCGGCGCGATCCGAGGTGATGTGTCCGTGAAGAATGTGATCGCCATCGCCAACCAGAAGGGCGGTGTCGGCAAGACGACGACAGCGATCAATCTCGCCGGTGCGCTGGCCGAGGAAGGCCGCCGGGTCCTGTGCATCGACATGGACCCGCAGGCGAATTCTGACGGCCGGTCTCGGTATCAACCTCAACACCGTGGACCAATCGATGTGCGATGTCCTGTCCGGGCGCCTGCAGATCGACGCGGTCATCGTCGCGACGGACACGGAGGGGATCGATGTCGCCCCCGCCCACATCGACCTGGCAGCGACCGAGAGCGAGATGTTCACGGCCCTCGGACGTGAATCGTTGCTGCGTGACTCGCTCGAGGATCGCGTCGACGGCCGCTACGACTACATCCTCATCGACTGCCCGCCGAACCTTGGGCTGCTGACGCTGAACGGGCTGATCGCGGCCAACGGAGTGATCATCCCGGTGCAGACGCAGTACTACGCGATGAAGGGCCTGAACAACCTCGTGAAGCTGATCAACCAGATCCGCCTCAAGTTGAATCGCGACCTGCGGATCCTCGGCCTCCTGCCGACGTTCTTCGACGGTCGCACGAACCTGGCTCGCGACATGCTGGACGAGCTGCGCGTCGTCGGCGATCACCATGTCTTCAACAGCATCATCCGGACCACGGTGAAACTCGGTGAGGCACCGCTTGTCGGCAAGCCCATCACCGCGTATGCCGGTTCGAGCGACGCCGCGAAGACGTATCGCGACCTCGCGCGGGAGGTGATCGACCTTGGCTAGACCAGACTTCCGCGCGGCAGCCGCGCGTCGACTCTCTGAGGAGCGGGAGATCTCCCCCGCGATCATCAGCCTGCTTTCGCCGGACCGGGCGGGGCGAGCGACCGGCGTCCGCGTCGTCGACGTTGGGCGGATCGAGCCGAATCCGGAGCAGCCGCGCCTTGCCTTCGACGAAGCGACGCTCCAGGAGCTCGCGGCGTCGATCCGGGAGCATGGCGTCCTTCAGCCGATCCTCGTCCGGCCGCTCGGCAGCGGCAACTACCAGCTCGTCGCCGGCGAGCGTCGCTGGCGCGCGACCAAGATCGCCGGGCTGGCGACGATCCCCGCCCTGGTCGAGGAACTCGACGACGATACGGCCCTCGAGATCTCGATCATCGAGAACCTCCAGCGCGAGGACCTCACCCCGCTGGACGAGGCGGCGATGTACGACCGGATGGTGACCGACCACGGCTACAGCGTCCGCAAGCTGGCCCAGAAACTCGGCAAGGACAAGGGGTATCTCGAGAACCGGCTGCGCCTCGCGGATGCACCCGAGGACGTGCGCGAGCTGGTGTCCTTGCGCAAAGACACGCTCTCGCACGCGTACGAGTTGATGAAGGTCACGGACGAGAAGAAGCGTCGGCGACTCGGCGCCCAGGTGGCGCGCGGCGAGCTCACGCTCATCAAGCTGCGCGACAAGATCGAGGGACGACGAACGCGCCGACCGGCAGACGATGCCGGGGCAGGAGGGCCCAGCGCCGACGTCGATCCCGGCGATACGGACGCGGGCAGGACCGAGGCCGAGATCGCTGGCGCGTCGGAAGAAGCGTGGACGGGTCAGGTCCGGGCCAAGGGAACGGCACTCGCGGACGACTCGTTGATCAATGCCAAGCAGCAGCTGGCCGAAGCCGTCGAGGAGCTTGTCGGCGTCCTCCGCGAGGGTGACGTGGCGAGGTCCATCCCCGACGTCGACCGGGCGAACCTGGCGAAGTACCTGACGATCGCCAAGCTCAAGCTCGAGAACGCGATCGCGATGGTCAGGAGCGGCGACTCGAACTGATCCGGGTGCGTCGCTGCGCCGCGGTGCGCGCGCCGTTGCAGCAAGCATGGAAGAGCCGGTGCCCATGGCACCGGCTCTTCTCGTAGGTCCGGGTGCGTCGCCCGCCCCGCCGGGCGGGGCTGGTTGATCCCCTAGCGAGTGCCTCCGTGGCCGTGCGCGTGCGCCGGCTTCGCCTTCTTGGTCTTCGCGGTGGCGTCCGTGCCGGCCGCCGTCGGCGGCTCGGCCGTGGCTCCCGGCTTGCCCATGTCGCTCTGGGCGATCGATCGCACGTAGGCGCCGTGGTTGTCCCAGCCGTCCGGGGTCGCGCCACGCGCCGCCTCCGAAACGTACTTCCCGTGGTTCTCCGGGTGTTCCTTCGTCGTCGTAGTCGCATCCTCGGCGACCGTCTCCTCGGCGACCGTCTCTTCGGACGGGGCCTGGCCCACCTTGACCGGGACGGCCTTGCCGGTGACCTCGGCGGCGCGATCGAGGCCCCGGAGGCCCTCGGCGCTGGGTCCACCGGCGGCGACCACGCCGACGGTGAGCACGAGCGCGGCCAGCGCGACGAAGAGGCTACGCAGCTTGGACGTTGGATAGGTCACGGGAACCTCCGAGCGATCGTCAGGATGGGACCGGTTCGGTCCTGATGTCGTACCCGGGGAAACGAACCACCAACCGCCGCGTTAGGGGACCGATTGGTTCCCTTGGGGCGGCGAAGGTCCGGCGCCCCGTGTCAGGACGTCGGTGTCAAGCCCACCGCAAGGAGCCAGCCGATCGCCAGCACGGCGATGCCCGCGGCCTGGAGCTCCCAGCCCGATGGCCCCCGGCGGCGGCCACGGAGCCTGCCGTAGGTCGTGCCGTCAGGCCTGCCCGCTTGCCTCCCGGGCCTCCGCGCCAGCACGGCACCAACCGCCGAGATCCCGAGGCCTGCGATGGCCAGCCCGACCCCGGCACCGGCTCCCCCGAAGATCACGAGGCCGCCGATCGCGACCACCGTCATGACCGCGAGCGCAGCCACGTTCAGCCCCCAGGCCCGGGACGGTCCCAGTCGCGTCGCGATGGTCGCCACGCCGGTCGCCCGGTCATCCGGCTCATCGGCAAGGGCATTGGAGATCGCCAGCGCGAGACCCGCCAGGACGGCAGCCGGGATCAGCACCGCAAACTCGGGCGGCAACGTGCCGACGGCCCCGAGCCAGGCGAAGACCGGGAGCAGCGGTACGCCGATCGCGAAGGCCACCGGGCCGATCACGGAGCCCTTGAAACGTAGATCGTAGGCGTAACCGACACCGACGCCGGCCGCGGCGATGGCCGTCGTTGCCGGACCCGACCCGGCCGCGAGCCCCAATCCGACGGCGAGGCCGACGACGACGACCGCGCGCGCTCGACCCTCCCCCACCGCACCGGACACGAGCGGCTTCGCAGGCTTGACGCGACGGTCCGTGGTGAGGTCGGTCAGGTCATTGAGCGCACCGATCGACGCCTGCAGCGCCAGCATGGCGATCCCGAGGCGTAGCGCGGTGGGGAGCCCGCCGCCGGCGAGCAGCGCGATCCCGATGGTCAGGACCGCGTTGAGGATCGTGGGAAAGGGATGGGTCAGCCGGATGAGACCCGTCAGCGACGACGCAGCGGGCGGGGGCGGATCGGCCCGCGCCGGGTCAGACGTATACCACTTCCTCGAAGTTGGCCACGAGGTATTCGATCAGCCGGCCGCGCGCGTCGGCGACCTGGGAACGGATCCCCGGGACGAGCGCATGGACCGTGATCGCCGGGACCATCAGCCGACCCTTGGCGTCCCGACCGATGCTCGCGGCGGGACCGCCGCCAGAAGTGAACACCCGTTCGAATTCGGTCTCGGAGATCCGCGCCGCTCGCCTGAATCCCTCGACGACCCGGAGGACCCCGCGGCGGATGGTCACGTCGCGCATGAGCTCAGCGGCCCAGGCGTCGATCTGTTCGTCCGACTGATCGGCGAGGCGGGTTCGATACTCGGCCGGATCACCGGAAAGGGCGGATGCTCCCACGATCTCTCCGTTCGTCCCGGCTCCTGGGTTGGCGTCGGCCGGGTCGCCGGAAGTATGCCAGAGGGCGTCAGCGTCCGTCCGTGCCCGTGTCGCTCGGGCGGGCACCCTCCGGCCACTCGTTGAAGCGCTCGGTGATCCAGCGGCCGAACCGCCCGGGCGGTGGGAGGTCCGGCGCGTCGGCCACGAGGTCCTTCAGCGCGACCCAGGCGCGCTCGGAGGTCGCTGCGATCAGCTCCCGGGTGGGCCGTCCGGTCCCGATGATCGGCTCCCCCACCCTGACCCGGATCCGCCGTCCGAACCGCAGCCAGCTCGTTCCGTTGATCGCGATCGGGACGATCGGCACGCCGGCGCGCAGCGCGAAGTAGGCCGTCCCCTCGTTGAGCGGCTGGACGATGGACTCGCGAGGCTGGATCCGGCCCTCGCCCGCGATCGCCAGGACGCCACCCGACCGGAGGACCGCATCGACCCGGCGCGTTGCCCCCAGGAGGTCGTTCTTGCCGGGCTTGTACGGCACCGCCGTCCCGGTCCATGTCATCAGCTTGTTTCGTCCTCCCGCCGCCATGTCCTCTTCCTTCGGGCCGAAGAAGTACAGGCGCGGACGCATCGGCAGCGTGGCGAGGAGCACGAAGGGGTCGGTCCAGTTGAGATGGTTGAAGCAGTAGACCGCCGGTCCGGCCGGGAGGCGCTCGAAGCCTTCGGTCCGAAAGCGCACATAGCACCGCGTGAGCGCGCCGATCACGATCCGCGACGCCCAATACCGGACGGTGCGTCGCCACGGAGGGAGGTCGGCGAGAGGGAGGGCGTCACGACTTCCCCCACGGCCGGACGATCCGGCGGGTTGTCCCTCGCGCGTGGGCGCAGCAGCGGGCACTGGCGCGGACGGAGGCACTGGCGCGGACCCGGATCCCGCGGAGGACAGCGCGACCGACCCGGGATCCAGCTGGGCGATCCTGTCGAGGACGATGTGGGCGTGCTCCACGGCTCCCGGCGCAGGCGGGATGCTCTCGTTCGGGACGAGGACGACGACCATCCCGGCGGCGACTCCGGCGAGGACGCCGTTGAGGGAGTCCTCGACGACCAGGCAGCGCTCCGGCGCGGCGCCCAGCCGCCGGGCCGTCTCGAGGTAGACGTCTGGCGCGGGCTTGCCAGCCGCGACCTCATCCGAGGACACGACCGTCTTGAAGACCTCGGTCAGGCCGGTCGCCTCGAGCGCCGCATCGATGACCTCGCGATGGGCCGACGATGCAACGGCGACGGGCCACTCGCGGGCGATCCGTCGGGCGGTCTCCACCGCGCCGTCGATGATCGGGGCCGGGCCCGTTCGATACCGTTCTACGACCCCATCGACGATCGTCCGCTCGATGGTCGCGTCGTCCAGCTCGAGATCTAGGCGCTCGCGCATCGTGGCGGCCCACTGGCGCGAGTTGGCACCCATGACCGCGGCGCGGTCGTCGAGCGACCAGGCCCGCCCACGCTCGGCGGCGAATGCGGCGCGGACCTCGTCCCACCAGATCTCGGAGTCGACCAGAACGCCGTCGAGGTCGAAGATCACGGCATCGAAGGGCCGGCGCGCGGTGTCGGCGCCGGAGGTCGACCGGTCGCCCGGGCCATCAGTCGCTCGGTCGTCCGGGGTGTCCGATCCCATCTCGCGGCGGAGCGTAGCACGCACCCCGGACAGGTTCGAGACGCGATCCTCGACTGGTCCGGGCATCCCGCTCCTGCTACCGTGAACGCATGCGGATCGACCGTCGGTTCATCGGCTGGGGCATCTTCTTCATCGTCGCGGGGGCGATCCCGATCCTCGTGAACCAGGGGCTCGTCGAGGCGGGGGTGGCGCGCAACGCGCTCTCGCTGTGGCCGCTGTTCATCGTCGCGATCGGCCTCGGGCTGCTCTTGCGCGAGAGCGCTCTGGACTGGGTCAGCGGCCTGGTTGTCGCGATCACGGCGGGCCTCATGGCCGGCAGCCTGCTCGCCGCCGGCGGGTCGCTCGGCGTCGGGATCTGCAGCGGCGACGCGACGGGCACGCCGAATTGCGTCGATGGCGGTGTGCTGACGGCCCAGGGCGGGATCTCCGTCGATCTGCCATGCGGCGAACTCTCCGTGGTGACCGCGGCGGGGTCGGAATGGTCGGTCGCGGCAGCGAACGGGGACGGACGGCAGCCGCGGGTCACTCGTGATGGCGACACGATCCGCGTCGATTCCGAGGAGGGCACGTCGTTCTTCGTCGACGCCGTCCGCGGTCGCGCCGCATGGGCCGTCACTGTCCCGCGCGATCCCGTTGTCGACCTGGACCTGTCGATGAACGCCGGCGAGGCGACGGTCGATCTCCAGGGCGCCCATCTCGGCGAACTCAGGCTCGGCATGAATGCCGGCTCGGCGCACGTGGATGCATCCGCCGCGGAGGCGATCGCGTCGCTCCGCGCGGAGCTCAACGCCGGCGAGTTGCGCCTGTCACTCCCGGCTCGTTCGCTCACCGGCCGCGTGGAGGCCAATGCCGGTTCCCTGAGCCTGTGCGTGGCACCGGGGTCCGGATTGCGCTTCCGGATGGACGACAACATCACGGCCTCGAACAACTTCGCCGCGCGCGGCCTGGTGCAGTCCGGCGACACCTGGGAGAGCCTCGGCATCGCATCGGCCGGCGTCGTGATCGACCTCAGGATCGAGGCGAACGCCGCGTCGATCACCCTGGACCCGGAGGGGGGCTGCTGATGGATCGCCTGTACCGCTCGAGGACGGACCGGATGTTCGCAGGCGTCGCTGCGGGCCTCGCGGAGCGGCTCGAAGCCGATCCGGCCCTCGTCCGCGTCACGTGGGCGGTCCTCGTCCTCGTGACAGGCGGCTTCGCCCTGGTCGTGTACATCATCATGGCCTTCGTGGTCCCGGAGGGCGCACCGGCCGTCGGCTCGGCGCCCGGCGATGGGACGGCCGGCCCTGAGGGCGCAACGGGCGCCCCGATGACGACACGCGGCGGGAGTCGTGGCGCGACGATGGTGCTCGGCCTCGCGCTCGTGATCATCGGTGGGGCGCTCCTCCTCGAGCGCCTCATCCCCGCGCTCGAGCTGGGTGACCTGTGGCCGTTCGTGCTCATCGGACTCGGCGCGATCCTCGTTCTCGGGTCGATCCGCCGGAACTCGTGACGCAGCACGCGGCTCACGTCGCCGAGCCACGAGCGACCACCTCCTGATCCTGCTCCCGATCCATGCCCGCATTCGCTGACTTGATCCCGTTCGCCGCCGTCGGCGTCGGGTTCGGCCTGTACCTGCTGTGGCGAGGCTTCGGTGCTTATCGCACCGCCGGTCGGATCGGCGGGACGGCCACCTCGCGCATCGCGTCGATCGCCGCGGGCGAGGTCCGGATCTCGGGCACCGTCGAGCCCGCGGAGGTCGCCCTCGTCTCGGCACTCCAGAGTGAGCCGTGTGTCTATTACCGCTCCGAGATCACCGAACGCCGCGCGGGTGGCGAGGGCGGCAACCGGGCGCTGGACGAGGAGCGCGCCGTCGGATTCACCGTCACCGACGGGGCGGCCGCCATCCGGGTGTTCCCGCGCGGTGCGAGCTTCGACGTCCCGTGGCGGCTCGACGACGGCGACGACTGGACCGGGACGCAGCCGACGACCCTCAACCTCCGAACGGGGCCCGCCTACACCGCAGCGCGGCCGGATCGCGAGGCGCAGATCGCGGCGCTCCTGACCGTCCGCGGCGCCAACGAGGGGCTCGGCGGCGGCCTGGCGGACCCGGGTGGAGGCTGGGGCCTGGCCGGCGCTTCGTTCGGGATCGGCAGTGCCGCCAAGCCTCGTCGCTATCGCGAGGCACGCATCGAGATCGGCGACGTGGTCACCGTACTCGGGCGAGCCATCCCCTTCGGGACCCTCAGCGATCCCGCCCATGCCGACCTGGCGATCGGCCATCACTTCGGCGAGGGGGTCGAAGGTGAGATCGCAGCCGACATCGCCGAGGCGCGAGCGGCCGGGCGCCTAGCCCCCGACGCCGCGACCGCGTGGGGCAACGCCGCGATCCTCGGCTTCGGGATCGGTCGACCGGTCAGCGAACCCGTGCTCGATCACCGCGCGGATCGGCCGGACCTCGCGACGGCGGACGATGCCGCCGAGGCGGAGCGCACGTTCTCGATCGCGCCCGACGCGCTGGTCGTCGTCGCGTCATCCGAGGTTCCCCTGCTCATCGCTGCCGGGACGCCCGGCGTGGCCGGCGAGCGCCAGCAATCGCGGTTCCTGCTCGGGCTGCTCGGCGCGGCACTCGCGATCGGTTCGGCGGTCGTCCTCGCCCTCGGCCTGACGGGGATGGCGTCGTGACCGCTACCCTGCCCTGATGGAGCCGCTCACGATCGCCGCGATCTTCGCGGTGGGTCTCGTCCTCGTCGTCATCGCCTTCGTCATCGCGGCGATCTACAACGATGTCGTCGCCCTGCGCCAGCGGGTGGACAAGGCCTGGTCGAACATCGACGTCGCCCTCAAGCAGCGCCACGACATGCTGCCCGCGCTCATCGATGCCGTCCGCGGCGTGCTCGCCTTCGAACGGAACACCCTCGCCGAGGTGACCCGTCTGCGCGCCGCCTACTCCCCCACCGCCCCGATCCACGATCAGGCCGTGACCTCGGAGGCGACCACCGCTGCCGTTCGTTCGTTGTTCGCGGTCGTCGAGCGCTATCCGGCGCTGAAGGGCGGGGACAACGTGCTCGACCTGCAGAACGAGATCGAGCGGATCGAGAACGTCATCGCGGATCGGCGCGAGCTCTACAACGACCAGGTCTATCGACTGAACACGACGATCGCCCAGGTCCCGGCGGTCCTCCTTGCCGGGTTGTTCGGCTGGAAGGCGCGCGAGTTCTTCCTGGCGGAGCCGCTCGAACGGCAGGCACCAAGCGCGAACCTGATCGCCGACTGACGCCGACGGTCCGTGTCACTGATACATGGGCGTCACAGTTCGGGAGTAGATTTCGCACATCCCTTGAGCGATCTCGCCTCCTGGAGGTGAGCACGGAGTCCCTGTCCCATGTGGTTCTTCAACAAGCAGCCATCGATGCCCGATCCCGCCGAGGCGCTCCCCGGCCGGGCGGATCCCATCTCGAACCCCCCGCCCCACCACGTCAACGGACGCTCGCTCGTCCCGCCCTATCCCGACGGCTTCGAAGTCGCCGATCTCGCCCTCGGCTGCTTCTGGGGCCCCGAGAAGGACTTCTGGAAGATGCCCGGCGTGTGGACGACCGCGGTCGGCTATGCCGGTGGGTTCACCCCGAACCCGACGTACCAGGAGGCCTGCAGCGGCCGGACCGGCCACGCCGAAACGGTTCGCGTCGTGTTCGACCCAGCGCAGGTCGAGCTACGAGCAGATCCTCAAGGTGTTCTGGGAGTACCACGACCCGACCCAGGGGATGCGCCAGGGCAACGACATCGGCAGCCAGTACCGATCGATCGATCTTCGCCAACTCGGATGCGCAGCTCGCCATCGCGATGGCGTCGCGCGACATGTACCAGAAGCAGCTGACGGCCGCCGGTTTCGGCGAGATCACGACCGAGATCGCCCCGGGCCGCGACTTCTTCTTCGCCGAGGACTACCACCAGCAGTACCTGGCGAAGAATCCCGGCGGCTACTGCCCGAACCACGCGACCGGCGTGAAGCTGCCGGACGACTTCGTGGTGACACCGCTGCAGTACGTGGACTGAGGTTGGGTCGGGGCCCCGATCACTGCGGCACCCACCCTCACTCAGGAGGAGACGCGACATGGGAGCAGATCCAAACAAGATCCGGGTGAGCGGTGAGAACTCGTTCATGCGCATCGGCGAGTCCGAAACCGATCTGACCGCCGAGATGAGCCACTGGCGGGTGGTCGCATCCCCCAAGGGAGTCGGACATGTGCTCTTCGCCAAGAGCGTGTCGTCCAACAAGACGCCGCGGATCTACTCGGACAACGTTGCGCTGGCGCGTTGGCTGCAGGAAGGCGTCATGGCCTCCATGCGGGACACCTACTCCGGTGACATCCCCATCGTCGATGCGCAGTTCGCGAAAAGCGGCGATGGGTTGACCACATGGTTCGAATACATCACGTCGCCGGACGAGGAGATCGTCATGGCCTGGTCCGACTTCATCGCGCCCGTCCAGGTCGTCAACCATCCATTCGAGAACCCGAGCCAGCCGCATGGCGTGTACAGCTTGCTGATCCCCGCCCGGCGCGCCCAACTGACGATCAATGGCGAAACGGTCCCGGGACGAGCCTTCTCCAGAGACCTGTTCGGCAAGGAAGGAAGCAGCTGCTGTCTGGCACTCTCGGAGACGTGGACGATCCCGCCCGATCACGAATGGGCCGATGATGCCCTCTAGGTAAAGCGCGGTTCCGGTCAGATCGTCGAACCGCAGCCGGCGGCCCAGGAGAAACGAGACGCGGATCAGAGGTACGCCGCCGGAGCGCCGACAGAGAGTAGTCGGGTATACGCTGTACGGAGATGGCCGGCGACACCGATCCCGAACGCCGCAACGACGAATACTGGCGCGACTACCTGACGCGCGGCGACGGCAACGAACGCCGGCTTCGCCGGCTCTTCAAGCTCATCCCCCAGGAACCGCGCTGCATGCTGTGCGCGGCGCCCTTCGCGGGCGTCGGCGCGCCACTCATGCGCCTGATCGGCAAGCGGCCAGCCAGGCAGCAGCCGAACATGTGCACGACGTGCTTCGATTTCATGTCGCACCACCACGGTGGAGCCGAGATCGAGTGCAGCTTCCTGTTCGCCGACATCCGCGGCTCCACCACGATCGCGGAGGGCATGACGCCCACGGCGTTTCGCGTCCTCCTGGATCGCTTCTACGGCGCGGCGGCCAAGGTGGTGTTCGAACACGACGGCAGCGTGGACAAGTTCGTGGGCGACGAGCTTGTGGCCATGTTTCCCCCGCTCATGAGCGGCGAGCGGCATGCGGCGCACGCGGTCGAGGCCGCTCAGGCACTCCTCAGGGCCACGGGTCACGCGGAGGCGGGCGGACCGTGGGTCCCCCTCGGTGCCGGAGTCCATACCGGTGTCGCCTGGGTCGGTGCCGTGGGTGACGAGTCACACGTTGAACTGACAGCCTTGGGCGACACGGTGAATACCACGGCCCGCCTGGCGTCTGCGGCGGGCGTCGGCGAGATCCTGGTGACGACCGTCACTGCCGAGGCCGCCGACCTCCGCCCAGCCGATGAGCGCCGCTCGCTCGACTTGAAGGGCAAGGCCCTCCCCACCGAGGTCATCGTGCTGCGCGTCTGACCCGGGGGAGGCACAGCGCGTTTGCCCAGCAGACCCCAATTCCAACCTGCTAGCATCGCGCCGATGAATCGGCGGATGGCCCTCATCGGGCTGCTCTCGGTCGCGATCCTCGGGTGCTCCGGTGCTGCCGAGGCCGGCGGTCAGCCCACGCCGCCAGTGCCTCCCACGTCGGCGCCGACGCCCACGCCGAGCCCGACGCCTGAGCCGATCGCCGTCACGCTGGTCGAGCGAACGCTCGTCGTGGCGATCAACAAGACGGCCAGCGTCTCGATCGAGACCGTGCCGGGCGCCGACTGCTCGATCGACGTCCAGTACGAATCCGGTTCATCGGAGGCGAAGGGTCTCGATCCTGCCGTGGCGGACACCGAAGGGCGGATCACCTGGAGCTGGAGGGTCGGCTCCAACAGCGCTCCGGGCGAGGTGCCGATCGTGGTGCGATGTCAGGTTGGCGATCGACCGGGCACGCTGGAGACCTCCTTCACCGTCGAAGCGTAAGGGCAGCACGGTCGTCGAGCGAGCTCCGCGGCGGCACGATCGAGCGTGCCTGGCTAGGCGGACACGGCGCCGCGGAGAGAGCCACCCAGCTCGAAGATCCGGCCCTGGATCTGGCCCGCCGGACCGTAGTCCTCGCCGTGCGCGATGCCCGGGTCGGGCAGCCCGAGCCCATCGGCCGCCGGGTCGGTCACGTAGAGATACGGCCGGGAGCCGATCCGCTCTCGGATCGTGTTCTTGAGCAATCGATGGGCGACGTTCACGGCCGGTCCCAGCAGCTCAGTGCTGGAACCGACGGCCTGGCGCACGGTGTGACCGCGGTGGAGGATGACCTTCAGATCGAGGTGCGCGACGGCCGGGCATGCCGTACACACGTGATCGGTCGAGGGGATCGCAAGGGTTCGACGGTCGATGAACGCGGCGTATGTCAATTCGATCATCTCGCGGACGCGGTCGCCCTGACCATCGAGGCTGGCCGCTGGGGCCATGGCGAACACCGCATCGCCTTCGAGCTTGACGAGGCTGAACGCCGGCTCCACGCCACCGATGACGGCATCGAGGAGGTCTCCGAGCACGGAGTAGGCCGCCGGGATGCCGCCACTGAAGTCGACCCCATGCGCCACCTCGACGCCGGACATGAAACCCGTGTACCCGGAGATGTCGGCGAGGAGCAGGTACCGCTCCCCTGCCGGCGCGTCCGCTTCGATCGCCGATCCGGATGGAACCTCGGACTCCACACGCACCTCATCTCCGTCGCGAAGGTCCGCTTCGCGGTGGATCGATGGTACGCCAGAGCCGGTCGGCTACGCCGTCAAGGGGCCAGCAGCACCCGCCGTCGCGATGACGTCGTGGACTTCGCGATCCAGCGCGCGCTGGTATCTGCCGGGTACGCCGGCGATCCTCAAGATCCAGGAGGCCGGGCCCGAGATCTCAAGGGCATGCCGCACGCGCGCACCTCCCTCGTGCGGCTCCACTTCGTAGGCCTGCTTCGTGACCATTCCCAGGGTCCGGACTTCCAGATCGAGCCGACGCCCGGCATCGAGGCGTCGGATCATGCACACGTAGGGCATCCCGTTCTTGCCACGAACAGCGACCGTGCCTCCCTCGGCCATCGGTCCATCGGCGTGGGCCGACCTTGCGCCGTGACCCCACTTGACCCAAGTCGCCGGATCGACGTATTGGCGGAACACGTCGGCTGGGTCGACCGTCGTGTCTCGAATGGTCTCGACGGTCCAGGTCATCATGCGCCTCCCATCCGTCCCGTCTCGCGATCATCGACCCCGTCGTGGTTCGGCCCCGCTTCCGCAACGCGGTCTATCGGTTGACGCTATATCGGTCTTCGATGCACGTCAAGCCCAAGGAGTCCGGCTCCAGTCGCGTGATCCCTACGTGGTCATCGGCTCGGGGTCGCGAGCAGCGCTGGCCGCCAGGCTCCTTCGCAGGAGCACGATCCCGAGAATCAGCGTCCAGACCATGACGCCCGGGATCGACGAGATCGCGAAGATCCACAGGAGGTCCGCGTCGACCCCGAGGCCGCCCAGCAGGATGCCGGTAAGCCGGAACGCCGGGACCACGCCCAGCACGATCACGACCAGCGGGAGTGCGCGTGTCCGGAGGCCGATCAGGCATATGGCGACGGCCCAGCCGGCGAGTGCCGTGATTGCCCCCTGGCCGAACGTGTGAAGACCCACGAACTGCACGACCAGGTAGGCGGCCTCGCCCCAGCTGCTGCTGAGCGAATTCGACGTAGAGCAGCGGTCGGACGGCGGACACGATCACGCCGTACAGGAAGAACAGGGCAGCGGCGATGAGCCCGAACGCCGTCGTCGATCGCACGACCAGCCGACCGCCCCGTGCCGCCAGGGTGTCGGACGCGTTGAGCACGGCCACGGTCAGGACCACCCCGAACAGGATGAGGATCAACCCCATGAGCTGATAGCTCTCGGGGTGCTCGCGCAGGAACCGCAGGCTCGTGGTTGGGTTGTCGGTGTCGTCGAACCCGAGCGTCACCGGTGTGAGATAGACGACGAACCACGCCAGACCGGCCAGACCGGCGGCGATCGTTGCGAGCGCGCCGGCACGTGAGCTACTGGTCATCGATCCTCCACGTCTGCGCTCGGGGGCCGTCGGGTGGAGGTCCGATCGGTGGCCGCGCGCCCGCTCAGCCTTCTTTGATCGCCGGAGCGTAGCGAGTCGGCGAGGGCGCTGTGCGGTCAGCCCGCGTCCACGACGCAGAAACGATTCCCCTCAGGATCGGCCAGGATGACGTAGTCGGCATCCGGCGGGCGCTTGCCCCACTGGACTTCGGTCGCTCCGAGCGCGATGAGCCGGGCGACTTCCGCCGCCTGGTCCTCGGCGTAGAGGTCGAGATGGATCCGCGGCGGGACGTGGACCTCGGACGGGGCGATGTCGAGCGACACGTTCGGGCCGACCTCATCCCGCGGAGCCAGCAGGATGAAGTCGTGACGGTCGATACGGCGCTAGTAGTCGAGCGCTGCCGCCCAGAACGTGCTCTGTCGAGCAAGATCCTGGACCCGAATGACGATCGAACCAACGCGGATCACCGTCGCGCCTACTCAAAGCGCCCAAACGCGGCCGAAGTCAGCGTACGATGGCCCTGATCTCTCTCACAAGCGGCGTTCGACGGGGATGATCGAGATGAGCGGACCGAAGCGAATGTTCGGAACCGGGATCGTCGCGTTCATTGTCCTGATCGGGTTCGCGAACGTCGTCCCGGAGAGCCGCTCGTCGCCTCCTCTCGGCGCGGTTCTGCTGGTGGGGCTGAGTTGCCTGGGTCTCGCCGCCGCCTGGCAATGGGTTCGTGGTCCGGGCACGGTCCGCTGGGCGCTTGTCTGGACGGCTTGCAGCGTCGGGTCCTTCGTGATCGGGGGCGGCATTATGGTGTCCGGCGGCGTCGAGATCGCGTTCAGCTTTGGCGCAACGTTCTTCGTCATGGCCACGATCCAGCGATTCCGCGCTCGTGGCATCGCGACGTGAGGCCCGGACCGCTGCGGGCGCGCTGGTGCGCGAGTGTCCTCGTCGTCGTGTTCAGCGTCGTCGGGTGCAGCAACACGCCTGATCAACGATCCGATCCGGAGCACTTCGCTGAGATCCCCGGGATCGGCCTGACCCGGATCGATGTCCCAAGGCCATCGACCGACGAGGACCGGGCGTGCCTGCTCGAACCGGCACCGGGCGAGTCCATCGCCGAACGCGCGGTCGCGTTACGCGCGATCGGGCTATTTGCCACGACGGCGGGGGTCACCGACGAGGCGCTCGGTCGCGATGTCGAAGCCGGGATCAGCGAGACCTGGGGCGATCTGATCGGTCCCGACGATCCGCTCCTCGACCTGATCGTGGCCGAGCAGGATGTGACTCGCGTGTGGTGGCGCGACCTGGAGGCAGACGTCAGCGACGGAAACTTCGTCTACGCGAACACACTCGCCGAGTGGGCTGCGATCTCGGGGGGCGCGTTCGCCCCGTCGAACATCGAGGAGTCCTGGACGTCTGACGGCGGACCCGTCGCCGTGCGGTTCGAGCTTGCGGGAGCCGTCCACCTCCTCGAGCCGGCGTATCTCGAAGACTGGATCGATCCGCGGATCGCAACGCCGATCAACGCGCTCATCGCGGCGAGTGGGCGCCAGTTCATGTTCGTCAAAGCCTTCGACCAGAGTGCGTTCGTGATGGCACTGACCACCGAAGAGCGACTCGCGCTCGAGAGCCGAGGGTGGTGCTTCGAGTAGGTGCCCGTCCAGGGTCTTCAGCGGATGCTACGCTCGCCTGGATGGCGGATCAACGAACTCGACCCGATCTCTGGCTCGTCCGCCATGGTGAGACCGACTGGGCGCGCCTAGGCCGTCACACCGGGCGCACGGACATCCCGCTCACCGAGCGCGGCCGATCCCAGGCGCGGGCCGTCGCCGCAAAGCTCGCCGGCGCGACCTTCACCAAGGTCCTCTCCTCTCCCCTGTCGCGCGCTCTCGACACCGCTCGTCTCGCCGGATTCGCGGATCGTGTGACGACGGACAGCGATCTCCTCGAGTGGGACTACGGGGATCTCGAGGGCCTGACCACCCCGGAGATCCGCGAGCAGGATCCGGGCTGGACGATCTGGCGAGGCGCGGTAACCGGCGGCGAGACGGCTGCCGACGTCGCGACCAGGGTCGACCGCGTCATCTCGTCCGTTCGGGCGCTCGGCGGCGATGGCGACGTCCTCGCCTTCGCCCATGGCCATCTCCTGCGGGTCCTCGCGGCCCGCTGGCTCGGCCTCCCGCCGGAGGACGGCGGGTTGTTCGCCCTGTCGACGGCGACCGTCTCGGTCCTCGGTTGGGAACATGGGGAGCCGGTCGTGGTCCGCTGGAACGAGGCCTGCGGCTGAGTCGAGCGCGGTCGGATGCGCTGAGTCGTGGCCTGGAGGCCCGGGATCGGCGACCCCGCGCCGTCGTCCGTTAGTTGACGCTTAGTTAAGTCGTCGCTTATGCTACACGGCGTCATGGATACCGCCCTTCGAGCTCTCGTCGAACCGCGCCGGCGCGAGATCCTCGCACTCGTTCGCGATCGCGAGCTGACGTCCGGGGAGATCGCGCGCCATTTCCCGGTCACGCCACCGGCCATCAGCCAGCACCTCGGGGTGCTTCGGGACGCCGGGCTCGTCGCAGAACGCCGGGTGGGCACACGCCGCCTCTATCGCGCACGCCTCGAGGGCCTGCGCGAGCTCAGGAGTTACCTGGACCAGATGTGGGGGGACGGGCTCGAACGCCTGAAGCTCCACGCCGAACACGAGGAGATCGCCCGACGTGGCTAGTCATCCGTCCGCCGCCTTCGATCCATCCGCGTTCGATCCCGACACCATCGTCCGCGAGATCACGATCGATGCGCGTCCGGAGATCGTGTTTGAGTACTTCATCGATCCCGAGCGGATCGTCCGCTGGATGGGCTCCGAGGCGACGCTCGATCCGCGCCCGGGCGGCCTCTTCCGCGTGGACTATGGGCCCGAGTACGGTGCGGCCCGCGGTGAGTTCCTTGCCGTCGATCCGCCGCGCCGCGTCGTCTTCACCTGGGGCTGGGAGAACCCGGACGACGCCGTCCAGCCTGGCGCCAGCACGGTGGAGGTCACGATCGAAGCGGTCGACGGCGCCAGCCACCTGACCCTTCGCCACAGCGGACTCGAGGGGGCGGCGCGCGCATCCCACGATGAGGGCTGGGTCCACTTCCTGGATCGTCTGGCCGCAGCCGCGACCGACTGAGCACGCCGCGGGACGCCCGCCGCCCGGCGGGATCCCGCACCACCGAGAGGAGCACCGACCATGGGTCACCAGATGCTGCACATCGTCGACATCAACGCCGACGCCGACACGATCTTCCGGGCGATCAGCACCGCAGAGGGCCTGCGCTCGTTCTGGACAGCAGACGCCGATGCCGAGCCGACCGTCGGATCGCGCGCACGGTTCGGCTTTCCCGAGGCGCCGGTCGACCTGAACATGGAGGTCACGGCACTCGAGCCCGGGGCTCGCACCACCTGGTCGTGCCTCGGCGACTTCCCGTTCTGGCAGGGCACGACGATCGAGTGGTCGATCTCGGCGAGTCCGCGACGGGACCGGCAACCTCGTGATGTTCCGGCACAGCGGGTGGTCCGCGGACTATCCGGAGACCGAGTTCGGCCTCGTCAACTACGTGTGGGGCCAGATCGTGGGCCGCTTGAAGGGCTATGCCGAGACCGGCGTGGCGAACCCGATCTACCCGGCCAGTGCCGCGGCGGTCGCAACAGCCTGACCGGCCCATCTCCAGGGGACGTGGCCCGTCGGATATGGTCCGATCGGCCCTGTCGCCCAGGCGGTCGCAGCGCGTGAAATGGAGGCATGGACACTGACCCGCCGATGACGAGTGCCGCCTCGCAGGCGGCCGACCGGATCCCGCCGGGCAACGACCCCGGCAGGTACCGCTGGACGGTCATCGTCGGAGCCCTGATCGTCCAGGTCATCCTGGGCACCGTCTACGGATTCAGCGTCTTCGTCCGGCCCCTCGAGCGGAGTTCGGCTGGGACCGGGCCACGACCCAGTGGGCCTTCTCGCTGGCGCTGGCCACGTTCGCCGCGATGATGATCCCGGCGGGCCGGCTGCAGGACCGGATCGGCCCGCGCAAGTGGCGTCAGCATCGGCGGCATCCTGCTCGGCCTGTCGTTCCTGCTCGGCGCCCTGCTCGTCGACGGCGACCGACCGTGGGCGCTCTACCTGACCTACGGCATCATCGGCGGCGCCGGCATCGGCTTCGCCTATGTCTGTCCCATCGCGGCCGCGGTGAAGTGGTACCCGGACAAGAAGGGCCTGATCACCGGTCTCGCGGTCGCCGGCTTCGGCGCCGGCGCACTGTTCTTCGCCGGCCCGGCCTCGACGCTCCTGCCTCCCCCGGCCGGGAACGGCGAGGCGATCGGGATCTCGCAGATCCTGCTCGTCGGCCTCGGCTGTCTCGGAGGGTGGCGGCTTCGGGATCGGCTGGAAGGCGTTCTTCGTCCTGCACGGCGTCGTCTGCGCCTGGTCGCGGTCCTGCTGGGTGCGTCGCTCCTCTGCGCAACCCGCCCGAGGGCTGGCGACCGCGCCGGATGGGAGCCGCCGGTTACGCACGGCACGCGAACCAGCGACCTGGACTGGCGCGAGATGCTCAACACGCCGCTGGCCTCGATGCTCTGGCTGACCTTCATCTTCGGTGCGACCTCGGGCCTGATGGCCATCGGCCAGTGGACGCCGATGATGGCCGAAGTCCTCGACGGGCACGACCTTCGCGCCGGACTGGATGGGCAGGCTTCGGCCGCTTCGTCGAGCCGGTCGGCATCCTCGCGATCTTCAATGCGCTGGGCCGCATCTTCTGGGGCAAGAGTCAGCGACATCATCGACCGGCCGCGCGCCATGATGATCATGTTCCTGATCCAGGGCATGGCCTTCATGCTGCTGGTCAGCGTCGCAGTCGCACGCTGACGATCTTCCTGGCCTCGGCGTGGGTGGGGCTGAACTTCGGCGGCAACTTCGCGCTCTTCCCGTCAGCGACGGCCGACTACTTCGGCACGAAGCACCTCGGCATGAACTACGGCTGGATCTTCACCGCCTACGGCGTGGCCGGCATCCTGGGTCCGGTCGTCGGCGGTGTGCTGTTCGACGTCACGCGGCGGCTACGTCCTCGCCTTCGTCTTCGCCGGGCATCCTCTGCTTCCTCGCCGCCGGCGTGCTCGGTCGTCGTGTGGGGCCTCGCGCGAGCGGGGACGGGACGAAGCCCCGCCTGAGCGCGGACACCTCGGAGCCCGGGGGCCGTCAGGACCCGGCTGCGGCTCGCAGTCCGAGACCCACTTCATCGCCGTGAAGCGTCAGCCTGTCCGCCTGGATCGAGAAGTCGACGCGGCCGGATGCGAGGACGGCGACGACCGCGCGTTCCATCCCTGCGCGATCTCCTTCGCACCCCCGCTTCGTCAGGACGATCGGCTCGAACTGCAGGGACGAACCCTCGACGCGCACGACCCCTCCGCCCGCGTTGCAGCTGGTGTCCAGCTCGAGCTGACCGCCGGCCGTGAAACGGAACGTCGCGACCACCCCGGGCGGCACGCTCGAAACGCCGGAGCCCTGGATGACGGAATCGACGACCCACAGCGTCCCTTCGAGCGGGCGATCCGGCTCGGCGATCGTGCGGTCGATGAGCTGGAGGATCGTGTCACCACCCGTGAGCAGCAGGTCGTTACCGGTCAACTGGAGCGTCGGACCGGACGACAGGAAGCCGAACAGCCAGTCATCCTGGGCGTGACGGTCGGGATCGCAACCCATCTCGGTCGTGGCCACGCCCGCCACGCGCAGAACGTCGCCGTCCAGGGTGTAGGTGCCGCTCATGGTGTTGCAGCCGGCGGACGCTGCCAGGTTGCCGTTCTCGAACGAGAGGCGGACCCGGGTGCCGGGCACGAGCGGCCGATCCACATCGGCCGTGCTGACCTTGACCGAAAGGAACGTCCGGCCCTCGAGGCTCGGGCCAGGCTGGGCCGCGCCGACGCAGGCAGTGCCGGTGAGGGCAGCGACGATGGCCAGGGCGGCGATACGGCCAGGAGTTCTCATCGGTCCGCTGACGCCGCCGGGGCCCGAACGGTTTCGAAGCGGCGGTGAGGATTGGCTCCGGCGGTAAGATTCGAACTTACGACCAAGCGATTAACAGTCGCCCGCTCTACCACTGAGCTACGCCGGAGCGAAGGCCATCGGAATAATGGCCGTGGGGCACCCGTTGAAGGGCGTCGCGCCGCGCGCAGGATAGCATGCGAGGCGCCCGCCACCGGTTGGCGAGCCCTCCCCAGCCGGCAGGACCGTGGCCTATGACTCCGACGCCTGGGGATCGAGTTCCTCGAACAGCGTGACATGCAGCCCGGCCGGGGCGTCCAGTCGCGCGTTCAGCGAGCGCCAGGGGGTCTCGGTCGGCTCGGCCACAAGCTCCGCCCCACCTGCCACCGCGGCGTCCGTCGCCGATCGGGCGTCCGCGACTTCGAACGCGACGCGGAGCCGCGGAGCGACCTGACGACCGACTTCGACGTCGTCGATCATCCGCTTCTGGGCCGGATTGGCGAGCTCCAGGGTCGCGCGACCGGCCTGGAGGATCGTGACCCGCGCGGCGGCGTCGCCCTGGCCTTCGTACACGGCCTCCTCGGGCAGGCCGAGGACATCGCGATAGAACCGCACTGCGGCCTCGTAGTCGTCCGTCTCCACGACCAGGCGCAACTGCGTGGGCGGACGCGCGGCGGGCGGCGAGGTGTCGGCGGGATCCGTGCTCATCTGCCCACGATAGCGCCTGCGACGCCCCGGCTGGGCCCGCGCGCCGCGCCGGGCACGTGCGCGTCGCCCGGACGCATGATCCGCGAGCGGCCCCGCGGGCGCGCCCGAGCCGGCACATACTTCCGACGTGAGCCTCATCCGAGTCGAACAGCTGGCCGCACGCCTGCGCGATCCCGACCTGCGGGTCGTCGACGTGCGCTGGGTCCTGGGCGCACCTGGACGCGGCCGCGCGGCGTACGACACCGCTCACCTTCCCGGGGCGATCCACCTCGATCTCGACGCTGACTTCGCCGACCTCTCCGCCGGCAGCGGGCGCCATCCACTCCCCGACCCGGCGGCATTCGCCGCGGCGATGGGCGCCGCGGGGATCGGGAACGATCACCTCGTCGTGATCTACGACGACGTCGGTGGGTGGGTCGCCGCGCGCCTGTGGTGGATGCTCGACAACCTGGGTCATCGGCGCGTGGCGGTGCTGGACGGGGGGATCGGTGCGTGGCAGGCCGCCGGTCATGAGGTCACCGCGGACGTCCCGAGCTTCCCGGCCGCGACGCTCGATCTGCCGCGAACCGCGTGGACGGGGATCATCGATCGAGACGAGCTCCGCGCTCGGCTCGGGGAGGTCGTCCTGCTCGACGCCAGGGCCGAGGCCCGCTACCGGGGCGAGACGGAGCCCATCGATCCGGTTGCCGGCCACATCCCCACGGCACTCAGCCGACCGATCGCCGCCAATCTCGATCCGCACGGCAGCTTCCGCCCTCCCGATGATCTCGAGGCGTCGTTCGCAGGATTTGGGATCGCCTCAGCGGCCGGGGCTCGGCGGGACGTCGTGACGTCGTGCGGGAGCGGCACGTCCGCCTGCCATCACGCCCTCGCGATGCGCGTCGCCGGCCTCCCCGACCCGATCCTGTACGTCGGATCGTGGAGCGATTGGAGCACCGCAGGTTTCCCGGTCGCCACCGGACCCGAGCCCGGGTCGCCGCCGGATCGGTAGCGAGGCCCCTCAGCCGCCTCGCACGGGATTTCACAGCATTCTGTAAGGTTCGGGGCGTTCACTGAGCGAATGGAGCCCGCCGTCACGCCCTCGACCGACCGCGCCCGCATCCTCGTCGTCGATGACGAGCCGTCGATCACCGACCTGCTCGGCACGGCCCTGCGCTACATGGGCTTCGAGGTGACCACGGCCGCCACGGGGTTCGCGGCGCTGGAGGCGGCGACCACGTTCGCCCCCGACCTCGTCGTCCTGGACGTGATGCTCCCCGACCTCGACGGCTTCGAGGTCTGCCGCCGCCTGCGCGCGGACCGTGACTTCGTGCCGGTGATCTTCCTGTCCGCGCGCGATGCGGAGGATGACCGCGTCACCGGGTTCGTGCGCGGCGGCGACGACTATGTCACCAAGCCGTTCTCGCTCGACGAACTGACGCTCCGCATCCGGGCGCTCCTCCGCCGGACGCGTCCGGATGAGAGCCGCGACGTTCGCCTCCGGTATCGCGACCTGGAACTGGACGAGGATCGCCACCAGGTCTGGCGTTCGGGCGCGGAGCTCCATCTCTCCCCCACCGAGTTCCGCCTGCTGCGCTACCTCCTCCTCAACGCGGAGCGGGTCCTTTCCAAGCAGCAGATCCTCGACCACGTCTGGCAGTACGACTTCAACGGCGAGGAGAACGTCGTCGAAACGTACATCAGCTACCTCCGCAAGAAGGTCGATGCGGGTCGGGATCCGCTGATCAAGACGGTCCGCGGGTTCGGCTACACGATCCGCACGGACGCCAACGGGACCGGCTGACACGTGACGCTGCGGGCTCGTCTCCTGCTCTCCGTCTCCGGCCTGCTCGTCGTCGCGCTGCTGGGCGCCGGGATCGTCCTCGTCCAGTTCACCCGGGCCAACCTCATCGAACAGGTGGATCGCGACCTGGGCATCGGCGGGCGCGGGTCGGGGATCTTCCGCCCGCCGGGTGGTGGCGGGGACGCCGACGACCCGACCGGGCGGCGGACCGCCCTGATGCTGCTGGACGACACCGGGCAGGTCCTGGAGTCGGTCCCGTCGGGCTTCGCGTCGTCGCCGGATCCCCTCCCCGACCTGGCGCCCTTCTTCGAACCGGATGGTCCCCGGCCGGGAGCGCGCGGAGCGATCTTCGATGCCACATCGGCCGACGGCTCGGTCGGGTACCGCGTCGTGCTCGATCAGCGAGCCGGCTTCTGGGTCGCCCTCGCGGCGCCGCTCACCGGAGTCCAACAGACGCTCGCCACGCTCGTGCGGAATCTCGTCCTCGTGGGGCTGGCCGCGCTCGCCGGCATCGTTTCGATCGGTTGGTGGCTGATCCGCCGGGACCTCCGCCCGATCGAAGAGATCGCGCGGGACACGTCGCGCATCGCCGAGGGCGATCTCGATCACCGGGTCGTCCACCCGGCCGACGGGAGCGAGGTGGGTCGGCTGGGCGCCGCATTCAACGTCATGCTCGATCGGATCCAGGAGTCGTTCGTCGCCCAGCGCGCGTCGCTCGACGCCAAGGAGGCGAGTGAGGGACGGCTGCGCCGGTTCGTCGCCGACGCATCGCATGAGCTTCGAACGCCGTTGACGTCCGTCCGTGGATACGCCGAGTTGTACCGCGCCGGCGGTCTGGCGGAGCCGGCGGCCCTCGACACCGCGATGGACCGCATCGAGACCGAGAGCCGCCGCATGGGTCGCCTCGTCGAGGACCTGCTGCTGCTCGCCAGGCTCGACCAGGGCCGGGAGGCACGCCGGGACGTCGTCGACCTGGGTCGCATCGTGCGCGATGCCGTGGCCGATGCGCGGGCGATCGAACCGGAGCGCCCGGTCGCGGCGTCCGTCGCCGCCGATCTCCACGTCACGGGTGACGAAGATCAGCTCCGCCAGGTCGTGGGAAATCTCCTGGCCAACGTGCGGGTGCACACGCCGCGCGACGCAGCGGTCGAGCTGACCGCGGTCGCCGGCGGGCACGACGTGACCATCTCGGTGGTCGATCACGGGCCCGGGATCCCGGCGGCCGACGCCGGGCGTGTCTTCGACCGGTTCTACCGAGCGGACCCGGCCCGGGCGCGCGAGCGCGGCGGGAGCGGCCTGGGACTGGCGATCGCCGCCGCGATCGTCGAGACCCATGGCGGGACGATCGCGCACGCGGAGACTCCCGGCGGCGGAGCGACGTTCGTCATCCGGCTGCCGTCGGCCTGACCCGGCATCACACGGGCGCAGGCCGGCCGGCTAAGCCACCGGCTCGCGGCCGGCCCAGGCGCCAGAGCTCGCCGGCGGGCTAGAGGCCGGCGAGGAGGCGCAGGACCGGCTGCGCCGTCGCGAGCGTGTCGGCGATCGCCTCGGGCAGCCTCGTTGAGGTCACGACGTCGTCGGGGAGCCTCCTGCCGAATACGACGTCCTTGATCTTCAGCAGCTCCGCCTCAGGGTGGTCGGCCGCGTAGCCGGGCGGGACACGCTTCAAGCGGTGATCGCCGTGGGCGCTGACCTGCCCGAAGGCCGCCACGAACGCCGGATCGTCGATGGCGCCGTGGACCGCCGCCGGATCGAGATCGACGAGCTGTCGCCACGCGGCGAGGCGCTCCTTGTCCGGATGCCACATCCCACCGCCGACGTAGATCTCGCCGGGCTCGAGATGGAAGTAGCCACCGGGTCCGCCCGTCCGGTCCGGTGTCGGATCGGCGTCGTTGGCGGCCCACGGGAAGCTCGCGCCGAGGTGCCGCTTGTACGGGCTCTTGTCCTTCGAGAACCGCGTGTCGCGATAGATCCGGAAGGGCGAGCGGGCCGGATCCGCGCGCAGTGGGAGCCCCCGCGCGGCGAACGCCTCGGCGAGGGCGACGCAAAGCGCCTCCAGCGGCCGCTTGAGGAGGCGTTCGTAGTCGTCCTTGCGCGGGTTGAACCACGCACGGTCGTTGTGGTCCGCCAGGTCGGCAAGGAACTGGATCGCTCCCGACTCGAAGCCGGCGAACGCCGCAGGCCGGTCCCGGGTCGCTCTCACCATCGCGGTCTCCTCATTCGCTCACCGGTACCTTACCCACGAGCACTCACCGGCGCGTTGGCGCGGTCCCACCGACGGAGCGTCCGGTGGCGCCCGCGGGCACACGAAGAACGGAGCCTGCCGGCTGGCAGGCTCCGTTCGCTGGGCGATCCCGAGGAGGAGGCCGGGATCGGCCGTTGCCCCTAGGAGTTCGAGATGTCCGTCGAGCTCGGGGCGGCGTCGTCGGTGGACGGCGCGTCGCCGCCGAGGGGACCGCCGTGGCCATGGCCACCGCGACCACCGAACCCGCCGGCTCCACGCAGCGAGCGCAGCTCGTCGAGCGTGATCTGGCCGTCGTCGAGGACCGAGCCGAGGTTCCGCAGCGGGCTGTCCGCCGGGAGCTGGGCCAGTTCGTCGGCGCTGATCACGCCGTCCTCGAGGAACGTGCGCATCTGCGTCCGCGCGGCCTCACGTTCCGCCTGCATCTCGGTGCGCTTGGCATCGAGGGTGGCGACGATCTTGTCGGACTGGGCCTGGGTGATCGTCCCGTCGGTCACAAGACCTCCGAGGACGTCCGTCAGGATGCTCTGTCGCGTCGTCCCGTCCTCGGCGGTCATGACCGCGGCGGCGGGGGCTGTCGACGCTCCGGCGTCCGGGGCCGCGGAGACCGCGGCTGCGCCGCCGAGGGCGATGAGCCCGCTGGCGGCAAGGATGGCGATCGGCTTCTTCATCTGGCGACTCCTGTCATGGTGGCCTGTCGCGTCCGTTCGGATCGCGACCTGCCATCAACCTAGGAGCGCCGGCTGAGCCCGGCCGGGGGACCGCCTTGGGATTACCTGTGAGTCGATCTCGTCCCGCGTGACTCGTTCGCTACGGGGTCGGGGCCTTGGGCGCGTCGCCCGAGTCGAGACCCTTGCCCTTGTCGCCCCAGAAGTGCTTCGGCCCGCGCAGGCTGCCCAGCTCTTCCTTCGTGATCTGGCCGTCATCGAGGATCCCGCTACCGAGCGACTTCAGCGGACTGTCGGACGGGAGCTGAGCGAGTTCCTCCTTGGTGATGACGCCGTCCTCGAGGAACCCCTTGACTTGCTTCCAGGCGGCCTTCATCGCCTCGCGAGCCGCCTTCTTCTCGGCGTGCGCGGCTTCACGCTTCGCCTTCAGGTCAGCACGCTTGGCGTCGAGGGCGGCGACGATCTTGTCGGCCTGGGCCTGCGTGATCGTTCCGTCCGCGACGAGCTCCGCGAGGACCTCCCCGACCGGGTTCGGCTTCGTCGCGGGCTTCGTCGTCCCTTCGTCAGCCGTCGGCGCGATCGCAGCGGGATCGGCTGCCGGCGTCACGCCGTTGGTGGCGAACGCCGCAGCGGCGCCACCGAGAACCAGGATGGCCCCGAGGGCGAGGATGGCGATCGGCTTCTTCATGACGGATGACTCCTGGGGATCCGCGGACGAACTGCTGGGACCATCCTACGGGCAGATCCACCCTCGCAGTCGCATACGGTGACCGAAGTCGCCACCGGAATTCGAAACGCCCGGTGCGTGACGGCACCGGGCGTGTTCGGGAGGATCGGTCGTCACGACGCCGATCCCGGGTCAGACGAACAGCGAGACGTCCGCGTCGGCGGCCCAGTCGAGGAAGTGGGTCGCCCCGCACACCGGTTCGATCCCATCGATGAACTCGCCCTCGGCGAACCCGAAGACATCCATCGTCATCCCGCATGGCTGCATCTTCACGCCGAGATCGATCGAGAGTTCGATCAGCTCGTCGATCGAGGCGACCCCGTGCGCCTTGAACTGGCGCTTCATCATCTGGGTGGCGATCGGCGTCATGCCCGGCAGGGCGGTCAGCAGCTGGGGCATCGGGATGGGCATCGGCATCGCCGGGTTCCCGGTCGTTCCGATCTCGAAGATTCCGGTCCTTCTTCAGGATGTTCAGCCCGTAGAAGGTGAAGAAGATCCCCACGTCCCAGCCGAGCGTCGCGCCGGTCGTGGCAAGGATGAGCGGCGGGTACGCCCAGTCGAGGGTGCCCTTCGTGGCGATGATCGCCATCTTCTTGGGTTTCGCCTGGCGCTCGGCTTCCTTGAGTGCCCAGAGCTCATCGAATCGCGCGGCGACCATCGAATCGACGCGGTCGCGGATGAGCGCATCCATGTCGGTCCTGGCCACCTCTGCCGTGTCGACCATCGTCCTGGCCTCCGTTCCTGTGGCCGGCATCATGCCGGTGGTGTCGTCGTGGTGGCCTGCATGAGCGCGGTCACCCAGTCACTTGCCGCGACGCCCGGAGTCTCCGGCCGCTCTTTCTCGTAGTACTCCGTCACTCGCTCCTGGAATGCGGTCTCCGACACAGTACAACCCATCAGCGCCTCCGCCAACCGCTCGGGCACGTTCGCCGGTCGTGCGGTGAAGTCGCCGCTGAACGCGACGTCGTCGAGCGTGTCGTCGCGAATCACGGCCACGCACCGGATCATCCCGCCGGCGGCCTTGTTCGCACCCTCGGCCACGCGCACCCCCTCGTGGATCTTGACGCCGGCTCGACGCAGGCCGCCGCCCTCTTCGAGCCACTCCTGCGACGCGAAGCGAGCGTCGAGCTGTTCCGCGAGTTCGATCTCCTCCTGGCGGAGAGATCCGCGTTCGATCGGCCGCCCGAGCGCCGCCGAGCAGACGGCGATGTAGGCATCGACCACGGTGGCTCGATCCGGCTCCTCGCCGAGCTCGCGCGACATCGTGGTCATGTACTCCTGGAGCGTCTGGAAGATCTTGTCCCGGAACTTCTCCGAGGGCACCTTGAGGACGCGCGACATCGTGAGGGTGTCGAAGTCGAACATCAGGCTCCCGACGACGACCTCGGCGCGATCCATCCTGGCCGCGCCTGTCCCGCCGATCTTGCGTCCGCTCACATGGATGTCGTTCACGGGCCGGTACGCAGCCTCGATGCCGAGCGTCCGGTACGTCTGGACGAGCGTGTCGCAATACAGGGCGAAGCGCTCCTCCACGGTCGCCGGCAGGTGCTCGGCCGCGAAGATCCACTGCGTGAACAGCTGGTTACCGTCGAGATAGACCGCGCCGCCGCCGATCTCCCGGCGGATGATCGCGAAACCGAGCTCCGCGCAGACTTCGCGGTCGACCTCGCGGTCCACATCCTGGTGCCGTCCGATCGAGACGTAGGGTGCGTTCGGCGAGACGAGCATGATCGTATCTGGCAAATCGGCGGTCATGGAGTAGCCGACGGCGTGGTAGATCGTCTGCGACCGCAACGGGTCGAGCGGGTCGAGATCGAGCAACCGGATGGGGACGCCGCTGTCGCTCATGGCTCCTACCTCCCTGTGGTGTCGGTCAGTCGGCGCATCGGAAGCACGAGACGCCGAGCTCCTCGATCCGTTGCTCGTAACGCTCCACGGCCGGTGCGCCGGTGATCAGGCCGCTGGCTTCGGGCTCCCAGGCGTCGAGGTCGAGTCGGACCAGCCAGCCGAGACCGTACGGGTCCCGGTTGGCGACCAGGATGTCGGCTGCGAACGCCTCAGCGTTGGTCGCGACGACCGTCCCGCCCACCGGCGTGGGAAACGGCCCGGCCCACTTCGCGGTCTCGATGGTGGCGGCGCTCTGGCCGGCCTCGATCCGGCGACCGACCTTCTTGAAGAGGATGTGGAGCACCTTGCCGGCCCGTGTCTGGGCCGGATCCGTCATCCCCAGCGTCACGGTCCCGTTGGCATCGGGGCGCAGCCAGACGTCACGCGGCACGTCGTACCAGAGATCCGGCGGGATCTCGCAGCCGCGATAGACGGGGGCGCCGCCCGGGTCGATCATCCGCAGCTGATGCCCTCCGCGGCCAGGAACGCCTCGTAGGCAGCGATCCCGTCCGGCCCGCTGGCCAGCTCGCCTTTCTGGGCATCCCAGGCCGAGGGTCGGATGCGGACGATCCAGCCCGCACCGTACGGGTCCGAGTTGACGAGGGTGGGATCGGAGGCGAGGTCCGTATTCACGGCAGTCACCTCGCCGTCCACCGGCGTCGGGACGGGTCCGACCCACTTCCCGCTCTCGACCGTCGCCACGCTCTGGCCGCGTTCGAGCACCTTGCCGACCTTCTTCGTGGTGATCGCCACGACGCGCGCCGCCAGGTGCTGGGCGACGTCGGTGATCCCGACGGTCAGCTCACCCGACCCATCGTCGCGGGCCCATGCGTGCTTCTCGACCCAGTAGTAGAGCTCGTCGGGGATGTTGCAGCCTCGGACGTCGGTCACGGCGGGCCTCCTTCGGTGGCGGGTTCGTCGGGGATCGGCGGGAGCCCGACCTGCTCGGCGTGGGACGCCTGGAAATGGTAGAGGAGAAGGTCGAAGGCCACGAGCGCAACCTCGCGCCGGAATTCGGCTAGGAAGTCCTCCTCGCGGCCACGCGGGTTGGCGACGCGCTCGAGGCCCTCATCGCAGAACGGGCAATCCAGGGCGAACTTGAGACTGCCCTTCGCCTCGTCGCGGAACGTCCGGACCTGCTCGGGATGGGAGTCCCAGAGATGCGCGTGGGTTTCCATCCGGGTACCCTCGCTCCGGCAATACGGGCAATTCATCGCGGTCTTCCGGTGGCGGCCGGGCGGCGTTCGGCGTGTTCGTGCACGCTGATCGCGTCCAGCGCGGCTCGCCCGAGCGCGGTCAGGCCGACGCGATCCGCCTCGAGTTCGCGGGTCACGAGGCCTGCCGCTGCGAGCACGCCGACGCGAGCGGCGACGGCCACACGATCGCCCCTGTCCAGCCCGAACGCACCGCCTTCGCTGAGCTCGGTCATCGTCCGCCCGGGCCCATCCACGGACCCAAGGAAGGCGGCGACGTCGGCCGCGGCGACCACGCCGAGGATCCAGCGTCCCAGCGCCTCCTGGCTCGACGGCGCCGCCAGGTCGATGGCCCCCTGCCCCTCGTGGAACGCAAAGGACGTCAGGCGCTCCTCGGCCATCGCCTGGTGAGCGAGCCACGCCCGCAGGGCATCGGCGAACGCGTCGTCGTGCCCGCTCATCCGGGGAGGACCTCGGTCGCGGCCCGCTCGTCGTCGGGGACCGGTTCGTTGATCGCCGGCGCCTCCAGCGGAAGCTCGACCGCCGCGGCCACGAGTTCGATGAGATCGCTCACCAGCAATCGATCCTCGAAGCCGGTCGCCTTGACCGCGGCCGTATACATCGTCAGGTCCTTCGGGCACGCTGTCACGAAGTCCGTGATCCCGGGCAGGGCGACGGCTTCGCGGATCCGCTGCTCCGACGGACGCTCTCGCAGCCCGCTGTCGTCCATCCAGATCCGTCCACCGCCGGCACCGCAGCAGAAGGTGTTCTCGCCGTTCCGTGGCATCTCGATGAGCTCGGCGCCGAGTGCCGCGAGGACCTCGCGCGGGGCGGCGGTGACCTTGCTGTACCGGGCGAGATAGCACGGGTCGTGGTAGGTCACCCGGCGGTCGATCGGCTTGCGGCGGTCAAGGTCACCGGACGCCAGGAGCGCCGCGAGCACCTGCGTGTAGTGGAAGACCTCCCATGTCCCGCCGAAATCGGGGTACTCGAACTTCAGAGTGTTCAGGGTGTGCGGGTCGGTCGTGACGATCCGCCGGAAGCGAGCCTTCGAGAGCTGTCCGACGTTGTGCTCTGCCAACAGCTCGAAGAGCCCCTCTTCCCCCGCCCGGCGGACGTCGTTCCCGGCGTTTCGCTCGCCCTCGTAGAGGATCCCGAAGTCCATCCCGGCGGCCTGGAACACGCGGGCGACCAGGCGAGTCGCTTCCTGGACACGGACGTCGAACGAAGCGAAGTCGCCGACGAACCACAGCCAGTCGACGTCCTCCTTTCGGGCATCCACGATCGGGGTCGGCAGGTCGTCGGTCCACTTGGCGCGGGTACGCCCGGACTGGCCGAACGAGTTGCCCTGCTTGGCAAGGCTGGTGAACGCGGTCTGCAGACTGGGCGTCACGATCCCCTGATCCACGAGCGACCGGCGCATCCCGACGATCGTGGGCACGTGCTCGATCCCGACGGGGCAGGCTTCGACACAGGCGAGGCACATCGTGCACGACCACAGGGTGTCGGCACTGATCAGTCCGCCTGCGAGAAGGGTCCCACCGTTCTTCGCGCCGGCTCGGTCCGCAGACTCGTCGAGACCCGCCAACGCCGCGCCGCCCGCAGCGATCGCCGCGACGTCGAGGACCCCATCGCTGGCCAGGGCGCCACCGTACACGCGATCCGAGCGATGCTCGGCGAGCGGAGCGAGGATGGACCAGGTGGCGTCGGCCTCCTGGCGGATATCGAGGATCAGATCGCGCGGCGACAGCGGAGCCCCCGAAGCGACCGCGGGACACGCCACGTGGCAGCGCCCGCACTTGGTACACGAGTCCACGTCCACGAGCTGTTTCCAGGTGAGGTCCGCGAGGTCGCGGATCCCGACATGGCCGTCCGCGGAGCCCCCGGCTGCCGCAAGGACCGGCAGGCGCCGCCCCGCAAGCGGCGAGCGCAGCGCGAGATTCACGGGGTCGGTCAGGGCGTGGATCGCCTTCGAGAAAGGGAAGTAGGCCACGAATGCGAGCGCGATGAAGGCGTGTCCCCACCACGTCACGTAGCGCAACGACTCGGCCCCGGCTTCGGTCATGCCGAGCGCTCCGAAGGTGGCGGCGAGGACCCAGCCCACGGGCGAGAAGACCTCGAACCAGGGGAAGTCGTGGGCGAGGATCCTGGCGGCCTCGAGGACGAAGCCGCTGACCCCGAGGGTCGCGAGCCAGCCGAGGAAGATCCAGTCGCCGGTCCGGAATCCACCGCGATCCGATGTGGCCGGGGCGATGTCGACACGCCCATAGTCGAGCTGGCGAGGTCGTCGTGCCCGGCGGATCGCCATGGCCACGATCCCGACGATCATCGCCAGGCCCAGGACATCGAGGATCAGCGAGTAGACGAGATAGAAGGCGCCCCAGTAGAAGCTGAACTGGGGCACCAGCGGGCGCACGAAGTCCGCTTCCACGGTCAGGATCGCCGTACCGATGAACAGGGTGATGAAGCCCCACATGATCGCGGCATGGAAGACGCCCGCGTAACGATCGCGCTTCGCGACCGTCCGGTTGAGCGCCGTGTCCACGGAGCTCTTCGCGGCCCGGCGTGCGAAACCCACGGGCGACCCGATGACGCCCTGGGGTCGTCCCTGCACGTACTTGCGCAGCCGGATCCCGATCCCGACGAAGAACACGAGCGTTGCGAGGGCCGTCAGGGCGTAGAAGAGGATCTCGCCCTCGGTCGATACCCCCTCGAAGATCTCGCGGGTGACGTCGCGACCCAGCACGCCCGACCGGACCGCCTAGCCGCCGAGCCGCGCGGTCAGGGCCGGCACGACGTCGAGCAGGTCGGCGACCGCGCCGTAGTGAGCGACCGAGAAGATCGGGGCCCGAGGGTCGGAGTTGACCGCGATGATCAGCTCCGCGCCGCGCATGCCCTCGAGATGCTCGGGCGCGCCGCTGATGCCGAGCGCGAGGTACACCTTCGGCTTCACCTTCAACCCGGACTTGCCCACCTGTCGGGTGCGTGGCAGCCATCCGGCATCCGCGATCGGCCGCGACGCGGACACCGCCCCGCCCACGGCCGTGGCCAGCGCCTCGACGAGCTCCAGGTTGTCCTGCTCGCCGATCCCCCGCCCCACGGACACGAGGACGGACTCGCGGGTGATGTCGACATCACCGGCCTCCGGGCGATGGAGGGCCTTGAAGCGGACCCGGCCATCGAGCGGTGGCGCGGCCACGCTCTCGACCGCGGGGCTTCCGCCATCCGCAGCGGCGTCGGCCGGGAACGATCCGGCGACCACCGTTGCGATCCCCCGGCCGTCCGTGAAGCGGACCGTCGCCTGGATCTTGCCGGCATACAACTGGCAGACGACGCGGGGGGCGCCGTCAGCGATGTCGATCATGCTCGCGTACGCGGCGATCGGCAGGGAGAGCGCGGCCGACAGCCCGGCCGCGAGGTCCATGCCGGCGCCGCTGTTCGCCACGAGCACGAGCGTGGGCTCGCGGTCGCGGACGATCGGCACGAGCGCGGACTTGTAGGCCGACGGACTGAAGGCGGCCAGGCCAGGATCGTCGACGACCAGGACCCGCGCGGCCCCGCTCAGCGAGCCGGCGAGTCCTGCGATGCCCGACCCGAGGAGGACCGCGATGGCTTCGCCACCCGTCTCAGCGGCCAACGACCGCGCCTTGCCGAGGAGTTCGAGCGTGGTGTCGAGGATCGCGCCGTCGCGCTGCTCGACGATGACCAGGACGTCGCCGCTCATCGTGCTCCTCCCGCGCCGATGCCGCGCTCCGCGAGCAGGGCGGCGATGGACTCGGCGATCGCATCCGCGTTCCCGGTGATCATCTCGGCTGCCGTGCCGGTCTCCGGAACGGCCATCGCCTCGATCGTGAGGCCGCTCCCCGGCCCCCCGCCGCCGGCGTCGAGCGACTCGATGGTCGCGGTCTTCATCAGCTGGCGGACACGGCTCACCGGTGCATAGCGGGGCGCCTCGCGCGAGGTCTGCACCCCGAGGACTGCGGGCAGATCCACCTCGAACTCCGCGACCACCCCGCCGGCGTACTCCTGGTGGGCAGTGACCGCCTTCCCGTCGGCCACGACGGCGATGTGGGTCACGACCGACACGTGGGGGAGGTCCCGGGCGGTGGCGAGCAACGGTCCGATCTGGCCATCGAGGTCGTCGATCGCCTGCACGCCGGTCAGAACGAGGTCGTGCGGGATCCCGTCAAGCGCGCCCGCGAAGGCCGCGGCGGCGGTGTGGAAATCCGGGCCGCGCTCGAACGAGCCCACCTTCACGGCCCGATCCGCCCCGCGCGCGAGGCAGGTCGCCAGCAGCTCGTCGACGTCACCAGCTTCGACGCCCAGGGCGAGACAGGTGACGGTCCCAGCCGGATGCGTCGCGCAGATGAAGCGCCTCCTCGAGCGCGTACTCGTCCCATTCGCTGGGCACGAAGCTCATCCACTCGCGGTCCAGGTCGGTCCCGGAGGCGTCGATCTCGAGCTCCTCGGCGAGATCTGGCACCTGCTTGAGCAAGACGACGTAGTCCATGCGGCTCCTCGCGCTACGGTCGGTTCACGATGGTCGGTGCGGCCGTCCGGATCGATGCGCCATCGGTCCTCAGACCGCCGGGGGCTGCATCGCCTGATCGATCAGTTCGATGATGTCGCGGACGGTCAGCTTGCCGTCGTTGCCCGTGGACTTGACCGCGTCCTCGAAGCGCGACGGCTCGTACGGACAGGCAACGGACAGGACGCCGCTGCCATCCATGCCAACGGTGGCCACGGCCTCGCGAACGCGACGCTCGGACAGGCGCTCCGAGACGTGCTCCGCGACGAACCCATCCAGCCACATCCCCCCGCCGCCGCCGCCACAGCAATAGCCGTTGGCCTTCGTGTGGGGCGTCCCGCGAGCCGGATCGGGATCGCCTGAGGAGCTTGCGCGGGGCGTCGTATTCGCCGTTGTTGCGCCCGAGGTAGCACGGGTCGTGGTAGGTCACGTCGAGGTCGACCGAGGACCGGAACGTCAGCTGGTCCACGAACGGGGCGAGGAACTGGGTGTAGTGGAGGACCTCGCCGTCCCAGCCCAGCTTCGGGTAGTGGTTCTTGAACGCGTTGTAGGCGTGGGGATCCATGACGACGAGCTGCTTGAACTCGTACTTCGCGAAGGCCTTGATGTTCTGCTCGGCCAGGAGCTCGAACAGGCCGCTCTCACCGGCCAATCGGCGGAGTCCCCGTCGCTCCGCTCCTCCGGACCCAGGATGGCGAAGTCGACCCCGAGCGCGGTCATCACCCGGGCCATCGCCCGGGCGGCGTCCTTGCCGCGGGGGTGGTAGCTCGTGTAGTCCGACACGTACCAGAGGACGTCCACGGGACGCCCGAGCTGGCTGATGATCGGCACGTCAACGCCGGCTTCGGCGATCCAGTCGATCCGCTTGCGTGGTAATTCGCCCATCGGGTTGCCCGACTTCTGGAGGTTCCGGAAGGCGTCGGAGAGCTCGTCGGGGATCTTGCCCTCGAGCACGGCCTGCTCGCGGATCGCCGGCATGATCTTGAGCGGGTTGACCTCCTTAGGGCAGACCCGGTAGCAATTCCCGCAGGTGGTGCACAACCACAGGTCCGGGTCGTCGATGAGATTGTTGCCGCGGAGGATCTTCGCGTTGAGCTTGCGAGGACCGTAGCTCCCGACGTGCTGGACGGGGCGCGCCGAAACGCACTTCCCGCATTGGTAGCAGTCGCGCATCGACTCGCCGCCGTCGAGCGACGTGACCCAGTCCATACGCCTTGGTCGGGAAGGCCGTCGTGGAACGGTCGGAGGAGGACGTTGCCGTTGCCAATGGCCCGAGATGTCGATACCGTCGACGACCGCATGCTCGAGTTCGTTGACCTCGTCCACCTTCTGATGGCGGGGAGATCCTTGCCCATGGCGGTGTAGGCCTTCTTTCCGGCGGTGTCCAGCGACCAGACGCCGAGCAGCCGGCGGACAGCGCCGGGAGCTGCGGGATCACCTTGTTGAACTCCTGGGTCATGCGCAAACGCGTCACCGTGTAGAGATAGATACCGTAGATCGCGGCGAGGTAGACGTCCACGGCGAACGGGCTGGCGCGCATTCGCTGGAACCCGAGGTCGCGCGCCGTGCGCGATGACCGCGGACGTGGCCGCCCCGACCCGCAGGTAGATCGCTCCTGCGTCGTCGCCGGCGAAGTCGAAGTCCTCGACCATGACGGCGGCGCGCACCGGTCCAGTGCCTCGGGATCCCACATCCAGCAACTCCACAGGCCGGTCGCGTTCCGGCTCGCTGAATTGCAGGCACTCCCCGGCGAGATCGCGGCGGATCGGAGCGTCGATCATCGACAGCGCCTCGTCGAACGCCTTGAAGCGGGACTCGATCCGACCGGCGCCGTGGAGGAGGTCGGCGATCGCGCGAGCGATGACAGGGGGCTCCTGCCCTCGACGATCAACGGGTCAGGCGTCGCGTGGCGAAGACCCGGGCGAGGATCGGCCGACAGCCTCGGCGTTCTCGGCCCCGAGGGCCGTGGCTTCGAACAGCGGCGCCATCAGGTTGCCGCTTCCGGCCAGCAGGTCGGCCACGGCGCCGATATCGTCCTGGCTCGATCTTGACGAGCGCCTCGCGCATGAATTCGACGGCGCTGGGCGTGTCCACGGCATCGGCGAGCCCGGCGCTATCGCCGAACAGACCGCCGCCGAAGACCGCCGGGCCCGGTAGTCGGCCGGCCGCCGCTCCCGCCCGCTCAGCACCCGGATGGCGCCGACCGCGCGCATCGCGGCCGCCCCGCCCATGCTCGCCGTGTCCTCGAGGTCCTTGGGACCCGCGGCGTCGCCGGCGACGAAATTGCCGGGGCACGCTCGAGACCGGGTCCATGGGCTCGCCGACGCGGATGGAGGGCCGTTGTCTGCTGTTCGATGCACGGATCCCGGCGATCTCGCGCGTCCCGCGGCTGGGTTCCATGCCCACCGACAGCACGATCGTGTCCATGAGGACCTCGAGGGGACGTCCGCATCGTCGTGTCCTCACCCTTCATCAGGAACGCCGTCCTTGCCGACGATCTCGGTGACGATCCGCGGATATCCGTGACGTTGTGCTGTTCCTGGGCGGGCCAGTAATTCGTCTCCCAGAAGCCGTACATCCGCATGTCGATGTAAAAGATGTAGACCTTGGTGTCGGGCAGGAGCCGCCTGATCTCGATCGCCTCCTTGGACGCGACCCGCCAGCAGACCTTCGAGCAGTACTCGTTGCCGAGCCGCCGATCGCGCGAGCCGACGCACTGGATGAATGCGACATTGCGCGGCGGTTCGCCGGTGGACGGCCGGACGAAGCGATGCTCGCTGAGCATCTTCTCGGCGTCGGGCAGGGTGATCGCGTCGAGTA
>CAVQPX010000011.1:0-52030 GCA_963714835.1 uncultured Chloroflexia bacterium | reverse complement strand
CCTTCGCGACCCCTTCGTCCCGTGAAGATTGTCGACAATCTACGATAGACTGACCGAGCTCCCACGCTCGGCGAGCCCTCCTACGGAGTGTTGCATGAACCACGGTCCCACGGTCGTCATCCCCTCCCCGATCGACATCGATGGACTGGAAGTACGACGTCGAGCGCTCCATCCTCGAGCCGCTGGGTATCCGGCTCCTCGTGCCGGATCCGCCGAGGAGGCCGCGCAGCGCCCTGCCCACGCCGACGTCGTCTTCACCTCGAGTCCACTGACCGCGGACGACATCGGACGTCCGGGTGACATGCGCCGGCATCCTGTGCTACAGCGTCGGGATGGACTACGTCGACGTGCGGCCGCCAGGGACCGCGGGATCCCGATCTGGAACTGCCCGACCTCGAATAACGAGGAGGTGTCCGACCACGCGATCCTCCTCACCCTCGCCGCCCAGCGCCGACTCCTCCCGACGGACCGCCGCGGCGAGGCGAGTGGAACGTCTACGAGTGGCCGCTACCTGCGGGAGATCCACCGGATCCGCTCGCGGACGATCGGGATCATCGGCCTCGGCCGGATCGGCCATCTCGTCGCCCAGAAGCTCCTCGGGTTCCGGCCGACCGTCATCGCCTACGACCCGTTCGTGACGGCGACGCGTTACCCGAAGTCGAGCTCGGACCCTCGACGAGCTGGCGCCGACGCACTTCGTCATCTCGTGCGCGGCGCTCACCGAGTCGTCGCGCGGCATCATCGAGGCGGACTACCGCCCGGACGAAGCCCGGCGTCCTATCGTCAACGTGTCGCGTGGCGGGATCGTCGCCGAGGACGCACTGCCACGCGCTCGACTCCGGCCACGTCGCTTATGCGGCGCTCGACGTCGCCGCCCGAGCCTCCGTCCCCGACCCGATCGGCGCCCCGATCCGACGTCGTCCTCACGCAGCACATCGCGGCGAGCTCGGTCGAGTCGGTCGAGCCTGCACGTCGAAGCGGCCGAACAGATCGTCGCGCTCCTCGCCAGGGCGGTCGATTGCCGGCTGCCTGACACGCGCGCCCGCTGAGAGGTTCCGTCGGCCCGATTCCCGAGCACCGTCATGGTCAGCGTCGTCTGCCCGTGGGACGACGACGAGCGCCTCGACGAGACCGCGTTCCGGCACGCGATCCAGCACGCAGTCGACGCCGGTTTCACGGCAGATCTACGTGTTCGGGACGGCCGAGAACGAAGGCTACGCGGTGGATGCCGACCGGTTTCGGAAGTCATCGAGACCTTCTCGGGACGCGCTCGCCGCGACCGACGCGCGCCCGATCGTCGGCGTCATCGGCCTGTCGACGCGCGAACGTCATCAACACCTCCGTCGCCTACGGGACCTCGGCGCCCGGCGGTTCCAGATCTCCCTGCCGGCATCGTCCGACGCTGAGCGACGACGAGGTCGTCGCCTACTTCGAGGCGGTCTGCGGCGCCTTCCCCGATTCGTGTTCATGCACTACAACACGGCGCGCGTCGGGACGACTCGTCACGGGCACGCTGTACAGCGGATCATCGCGAGCGTGCCCGAATCTAGTGGCGACCAAGACGATGACGCACGATCTCTCCGTCGTCGCCGGTGTCGTTCGAGACGCTCCCGACCTGATGCACTGCCTCGGCGAGCAGTCGATCGCCTACGGGGCGCTCTTCGGCGAGGTGGCCCTCCTGGGAACGTTCGGCGCCCTCGCCCGCCCAGTCCTGGCGCCTCCTGGAGGCGGCCAACAGCGGTCGCCACCCGGAAGCTGCCGAGATCGGGTCGTGGTTCGAGCGGTTGAGCGCTGACCTCTTCAAGCCGCTCATGATCGACCGACGCGTCGACGGCGCATACGACAAGACGATCCAGAAGCTTGCACGGGGCATGTCCGACTTCCCGCTCCGGATGCTCTCGCCGTATCGGACCGTGTCGGAGACGGAGTTCGCCGCGGCGCTGGCGGTGTTGCACGAGCGATATCCGGAGCTCACGGACGGCGCTGCGATGGAGTCCGCGTGACAGAGACGAGTGACGGGAGGCGGCCGGTGGACGAACGAGCGACATGGGAGATGGCGCTGGAGCTCGCGCCCGACCGGACGGTCGTCTCGGGCTCCAAGGCCGACCTTGCGGCAGCGATCGGTCGCGGGGCCGACCTGCGGATCTACACGGAGTTCCTCTACGAGGAGCACATCCTGCCCGGCGGCGGGCCGGACCCGACCCTCCATGGGCTGATTCGCGAGGTGATCGACTTCCGCGAGACGATCCTCGTCGACGACCGCTACGTGGCCGCCGTGACGACGCTGCGCCAACCGCTCGAGCCGCCCCACGGCTTCAACGGCCGCGATCCGAAGATGTCGTTCTTCCTGTACACGATGGACGGCGACCAGGCCCTGGCGAACCTCGCGCTCGGCGAGGCCCCCACGGGCGAGGGCTCGGGACCGCCGGTGGCCCCGGCACGAGAACGGTCGTCCCGACCCCCGCGGACATGCCGAAGATGGGTGTCCAGGAGTACTTCGACATCGGGACGACCGGACCGATCCGGAACTTCGTCTACGACATGGAGACGTACCGGTACTTCGTCCGCGACGACTGGGAGGAGATCCTGGCCCACGATCCCGAGGGCCGAGTGACCGGCGGATCGTTCGCGGCCCTCGAGGCGGCCCAGATCGCCGGGCGGGAGATCAAGGTCGGGATCCGCGACCTCGGCGCCGACCTCGCGCCGGCAGACGGCCGGGTCGGCCCGATCGGCGCGGAGACGTTCACGCTCGTCGGGTCGGGCTTCGTGCATGTCCGCGCCGGCCTGTACGTGACGCTCACGCATCCGCTCGTGCGCGTGGCCCCCGGGATCCCCATTCGCTATGGATCGGGCAACTGGGACGTGGCGTGGGTCTTCCTCCGGACCGACGGACAGGCGCAAGTGCGACGGATCGATCCGTACACGCGCGCCTGGGAGGATCGATCGGCCCGGTTCGCCTGCCGCTGGTTCGCTCGGTAGGCCGCCTGCCGTGGCCGGCGGCGAAACCCCTGGCGGCGTGGGCCTTCCCTCGGCTCGCTCAGGCCGGAGGCACGACTCCGGGCACCCCACAGGCAAGGAGCATCTGGCGGGTCTTCTCGCGATAGAGCGTGCGGACGTCGCGGGTCGGCGGCCGGGAGCGGCTCGAAATCGAGCCCCACGAGTTCCATGCAGAGCTTGTCGAGGTAGCCGTCGCCGCTCGTGTAGGTCTCCATCTCCGCCCAGAGGGTCATGAACGGCATCACGACCCGGACCATCTCGCGCTGGGCCTCGGCATATTCGCCCCGCTCGAGCATCTGCCACAGCCCGACGGCCCACTGCGGCCAGTAGTTCCCCTGGTGGATCTCGATAGCCTGGGCACCGAGGATGTGGCTGGTGACGAAGCGAATCTGGTTATCGATGATGGCGAACCGATCGGCGTAGCGGCTGATGACCCCCTCGAAGTTCATGCTCGACGTATCCGGCGTGGACCACTTGATGCTGACGACATTGGGGACATCGGCAAGTCGGGCGACCATCGCGTCGGACAGGCCCAGGCTCGTCCAGAACGTGTTGTAGACGATGAGGCCGACGCCCGCCGCATCGGCGGTCGCAAGGATGTGCTCCTCGAAGTCGCCTTCCGTGTGGCCGAAGTAGAACGGCGGCGATACCTGGAGAAACTCCGCCCCGGCACGCTCCGCAGCCTTGGCCAGCTGCGATCGATTCGCGGGTACTCGTGGTCTGACCACCCATGGCGATCGGGACGCGGCCGGCGGCCTCGTCGACCACGGCTTCGACGATCGCCAGCCGCTCATCGAAGCTCAGCGTGGAGAAGTCGCCCGCCGCGCCACCTGCGAGCAGCACGGCGTTCGCCTGTCGTCATCCCGCCGTCGATCAGGAACCGGACGTGGCGGCGGATCGCATCAAGGTCCACCTCGAGATCCGGGTCGCGGAACATCGTCGGGATCGTGACGTAGCAGCCCGCGCATGCGGTCTCGACTCGTGGCAGTGTCCATCGTGGCAGGACTCCTTGTCCGGGGGGTAACCAGCGTAGCGGGTCGGCGCCATGCGATGGGGACGGTTCGGTTCGTCGGAGTGAGACAGCGTGTCTGACGGCGAACTTGACGACCTCCTCGCATCTCCTGACTTCATCACCGACCCCTACCCGGTCTTTCGACGGCTCCGCGAGGACGTCGCCGGTCCACATGCGTCGCCGCCTGGGGCTGCTGGCTGCTCACCCGCGCCGACGACATCGATGCGACGATCCGCGACACCCGCCGGTTCTCCAGCGCCCAGCGCGTGACCCGCATCATCGAGCGGACGCCCGGCTGGTCCGACGGGCCGGCTCGCGGCGCTCCACGAGAACTTCGCCGTGGGCATGGCCCAGACCGACCCGCCGGACCACACCCAGATCCGCGGCGTCGTGAGTGCCGCGTTCACGCCACGGCGCGTCGAATCGCTGCGGCCGCGGATCGACGAGCTTGTTGCGGGCTACCTCGCGCCCCACCTCGCGTCCGGCCGGATCGAACTGGTCGCCGATCTGGCGCATCCGCTCCCGGCCGTCGTGATCGCGGAGATGTCGGGCTTCCCGGTCGCCGATCGCGAGCGCTTCCGGACCTGGACGTACGCGAGATCAACGGGTTCTTCTTCGCCTCCGGTGTCGCGGAAGCCGACGCTGCCGAGGTCGCGAACCGGGCCGTCGCTCGAGGCCCGTGCCTGGATCCGCGACCTCCTGGCCGAGCGACGGGCGCGACCCACGGGACGACCTCCTGAGTGCCCTCGTCGCCGCCGAATTCCAGGGCGGCCGGCTGACCGAGGCAGAGCTCCTGAGCACGGCGATCACGCTCTTCCTCGGCGGCCACGACACGACGACCCAGCTTCATCTGCGCTCGGGATGAGCGCCCTCGTCCGCACCCCGACGCAGCTCGCGCTCCTGCGCGAGCGGCCCGGACCTCATCCCGGCGGCCGTCGAGGAGATGCTGCGTTTCGACCCGCCGTTCCAGATGAACCTGCGCTACGTGACGGAGGACGTCGAGTTGCGCGGTCGGACGCTGCGGGCCGGGGACCTCGTCCGTCAGGCGCTGGGCTCGGCCGCCCACGACCCCGGCGGTTCGAGGATCCGGACAGCTTCCGGATCGAGCGGCCACCGGACGCGCCACCTGAGCTTCGGGCTACGGGCCGCACTTCTGCCTGGGCGCCCCGCTCGTGCGACTGCAGGCGCAGATCGCGGTCGAGGCGCTGGTCCGACTCCCCGGACTGCGCCTGGACCCGGACGGCGGACCCGCGGCCGGACGTCCGCGACGAGCTGACCAACCGGGGGCTGAACACGCTGCACCTGGCCTTCCACCCGTCCTAGAGAGACCGGCCCGCCCTCGCTCCCGTCGCCTGTCCGTCGATGACTGCCCAAGCCCCATTGACCATGACGCGATCGATTCCCAGCGGACGCGCCGCCGGATCCTCCTCGGTCGCGCGGTTCGCGACGATCTCGGGGTCGAAGACGACAAGGTCGGCCGCGTACCCTGGGGCAAGCAGCCCACGATCGACCAGTCCGAGACGGCGCGCCGGTTCGGAGGTCATCTTGCGGATCGCCTCGGCCAGCGTCAGGACGCCGCGCTGTCGCACGTACGAGCCGAGGACGAGCGGATACGTCCCGAAGCTCTTCGGCATGAGCCCCAGCGCGCGGTGCTTCGTCGGGTGACTCGCGAACCCGTCGCCGATCGGGACGCACAGCGGACTCGCGATCAAGCGATCCAGGTGACCCTGATCCTTGATCGTCGGCGCGATCCAGAACTGGGCGTCCTCGAGGACGAGATCGAGCGCAGTATCGATGGGGTCCTGCCCGCGTTCGCGGGCGACGTCGCCGATCGTCCGTCCGGTGAGGTGGGCCAGGTCCGCGCGATTCACCTTGCAGATGACCTGGTCATCCCAGTCGCGCAGCCAGAAGTCGGCATCCGGCCCGGTGATCTCCGCGACGATCCGCCGTCGTGTCCCGAGGTCGCGGATCCGGCGCCGCCGTCCCGGCGCTGCCACCGTCGCGCGCCCAGGCGGGCAGCGACTGGACCCACGCGCCACCGCCGCGTGGGAAGACCGTGAGGTCGAACGTCACGGTGAGCCCCTCGTCCCGCGCCTCGTCGAGGATCTCGAGGAGCGCGTCCGCCTCCTCGCCCGGCTGGTTGGCCCGTGGGTAGAGGTGCGAGATGTTGAGCGAGGCACCGGAGCGGCGCGCCGTATCGATCGCCTCCGCGACTGATCCCCGGACGTCGAGCTCCCCGTAGCGCATGTGGGTGTGATAGGTCAGGCCGCGCTCCGCAGCGACACCGGCGAGCGCCACGAGCTCGTCCTGGGCCGCGAACATGCCCGGCGCGTACGACAGCCCGGTCGGTGAATCCACGGGCTCCCTGGTCGATCGCTTCCCGGACCAGGGCTCGCATCCGATCCAGCTCGTCCGGCGTGGGAGCGCGGTTCGCGGTCCCGACGACGAGGCGCCGCAGGGTGTTGTGGCCCACGAAGGTCGTCACGTTGGTGGCCGGCGCTGCCCTGGCGATCGCGTCCCGGTAGGCACCGATCGAATACCAGCTCCACTCGACGCCGGGAAAGGCGAAGACGGGTTCCTCCTCGATCATCCCCGTCCGGCTCTCCGCGGACAGGGGCGCTGCCGAGAACCCGCACAGGCCCACCGCCTGGGTCGTGACGCCCTGCTCGATCGCACTGATCCCGCCCGGGTCGCTCAGGATCGACACGTCCGAGTGGGTGTGGGTGTCGATGAACCCAGGTGCGACGACACGGCCCGCCACGTTCACGTCCTCGGCGATGGACGTCGCGCCGTCCGGGAGCGGGCCTCCAATGGACACGATCCGGCCATCGACGACGGCGATGTCGCCGTGGACGGCCGGGCCGCCGGAGCCGTCGTGGATCACGGCGTCGCGCAGGACGAGGTCGATCATCGCCCGTCGCCCTTCACGCGACCGGTCGCCGCGACGCGACCCGCCGAGGCACGCGACAATGGACCCCACGAAGAAGGAGACGCTGTCGATGCCCCGAATTCGAAGGACGAGTCGCGATCGTGACCGGAGCCGGCCAGGGGATCGGCCGCGCGATCGCCGAGCGATTCGCGGCCGATGGGGCGACGGTCGTGATCGCGGATCTGAACATGGAGACGGCGGGGGACGCCGTTCGCTCGATCGAAGGCGCCGGCGGTCGCGCCCACGCCGTGCGGACGGACGTCACGGACCCCGTCGATGCGAACCACCTGGCGGCAGAGACGGTGGAACGGTTCGGGCGGATCGATGCGCTCGTCAACAACGCGGGGATCCTGCGCTCGACGCGCGCCGCCGACGTCACGCCGGACGAATGGCACCTCGTCGTCAACGCCAACCTGACGGGTGCGTTCCTCTGCGCACGAGCGGCCTATCCGGCGCTGCGCGATTCGCGCAACGGGCGGATCGTCAACGTCGCGTCCATGGCCGGACGGGCGACGAGCACGCTGGGAGGCGTCCACTACACGACGGCCAAGGCCGGTGTCCTCGGCCTCACCCGTCACCTCGCGCGCGAGTGGGCGGCGGACGCGATCACCGTCAACGCGATCTCGCCCGGGATCGTGAACACGCCGATGGTCCGCGAGTCCACGGACGCCGACCGGATGGCGCAGGTCCTCGCGTCGATCCCGCTCGGCCGGCTGGCCGACGACACGGAGATCGCGTCGCTGGTGTGCTTTCTCGCGTCGGACGAGGCGGCCTACATCACGGGGGCGAACGTCGACATCCACGGCGGCGAGCTGATCATCGCCTGACCGCGCGGTCCGGCCGCCTCGTCGGCCCTCGGATGGGCGCCCGGCCCGACCTGGGCGTCCGATCCCGCGGGCCTCGCTGGGAGTCAGCCCCACGGCTGTCCGAGCGGCGCGGCCAGGATCACGACGGACGGTCCCGGCTCGGCCACGGCGCGCGCCATCGCCCGGGGCAGGTCATCGATGGCCTCCACGCGCTCGGCCGGGACACCGAATGAACGAGCGAACGCCACGAGATCCGGATTCACGAGATCCGTCGCGTACGTGCGCCCGTGGCGCCGGCGCTGGTAGGCGGCGATCGACCCGAACGCACCGTCGTCATGGATGAAGACCGTCACGTCGAGGTCGTGCGCGACCGCAGTCGCGAGCTCCGTCGCCGTGAACAGGAACCCCCCGTCCCCGCACGACGCGACGACCCGCCGGCCCGGTGCCGCGACCGCCGCACCGTTCGCGGCCCCCAGGGCGAAGCCGAGAGTGGCCGACCCCCACGGGAAGATCGTCGCGTCCGGTTCGTAGACAGGCCAGACATAGCCGGTCCACGAGTTGAGCATCGCCGCGTCGTGCGTGAGGATCGCGTCCCGGGGGAGCGCCGCGCGTGCCGCGAGGAACGCCGCTCGTGTCTTCAGCAGCGCGCTCGACACGCCGTTCGTCGTTGCCGCGCGGGTCGCCTGCGCCCGGGCCGCTCCCCCACCCCGGTTCGCGGTCGGTCGCCGCTGCGCCGAGCTCGGCCGAGCAGCCCGTTCAGCGCCAGGCGGGCGTCGCCCGCCACGCCGGCGGCCACCGGGTACGAGCGACCGATCGCGGCCGGGTCGACGTCGATCTGCACGAGGTTCGGCAGCGGAAGCGTCCAGCGGGCGGTCTCGACGTCGTCGAGGCGGCAGCCCACGACGAGGACGGCGTCGGCCTCGTCGAGGAGCGTCCGGCATTCCGGTCTGGCGGGATTGAGCGCCCCGGCCCACAGCGGGTCGTCGGCGGGGATGGCACCGGCGCCGGTGATCGGGGTCAGGACCGGCGCATCGAGCCGGATCGCAAGCTGGCGCAGTTCCAGGGCGGCGCGCGCTCGCTGGATCCCGGCACCCGGCACGATCACGACGCGCTCGGCTCGGTCGAGGACGCGCGCTGCGGCCACGATCGCCTCCGGATCCGGCTCGACGGGACCGGGGAGGCGCACGGCGGGCACGGGATCGCTGAACGGCGCGCCGAGGAGGTCGGTCGGCAGCTCGACGTACGCCGGCCGCCATCGACCGGCCATCGAGCGCTCGAGGGCCGTCGCGACGGCGGCCGGGATCTCCGCCGGCGTGCGCGGGCGGCCGACGTACGCGGTCAGCGCCTCGAACGAGCGACCCTGGTCTGGTGTCTCATGGAGGATGCCGCGGCCGGAACCATCGAAGTCGCTGTCGATCTGTCCGGCGAGGACGACGACCGGCGACGAGTCGGACCACGCCTCCGCGACGGCGGCCAGGGTGTTGAACGTGCCCGGTCCCGTGGTCGTCGAGCAGACGCCCGGTCGGCCGCTCGACGCGCGCGTACCCGTCCGCCGCGAACGCCGCGCCCTGCTCGTGACGTGGCAGGATGTGCCGGATGGCCGGCGGATCCAGCGAGTGCGTCGTACAGGCCGAGGGTGTGGAGCCCGGGGATGCCGAAGAGTGCCTCGACCGACGCCGACCGGAGGACCTCCACGATCGCATCGCCGACTCGTCGTTCCGCTGTCATCGCACCATCCGCATATCGCCGCAGGCCTCACTCGCCGTCCATCGAAGGGCACGGCGGGCTCCAAGGATTGTACGGGGGCGACCCGAGAAGTTGTTGACAATCTACAATGCACGGGTGCGTTCGCGACGATCCCGAGGCCACGAGGCGCCCATGGCGATCCCGACGCCGACCCCTACCTCGACCGACCCACGGCGCCGGACACTGACACCCGCGCGGACGACGACCTAGCATGTTCAACCGCCTGATCCGCCCGCCCGGACAGTTCCAGCTCCCGGATCCGCTGCGTCGACGTCGGACGCAGCGGCCTCCGACGCTCTCGACCGAGCTGCACAACTACCGGATGATCCGCGGCGACTCCATCGCGATGGGCGTCGTCGCCTCGGTGAGCCCGTTCCTGCCGGTCCTCGTCGTCCGGCTCGGCGGGTCCGCCTTCGACGTCAGCCTCCTCACGGCCATCCCGGCGATCGGCGGCTTCCTCCTGGCGATCCCGATCGGCCAGTTCCTGCAGGGTCGAAGCAAGATCGTCCCCTGGTACAGCGGGGCGCGGATGGTCCAGCATCTCGCCTACGTCGCCGCGGCCCTGCTCCTCTTCCTCGTCCCGAACACGCTCGTCGTCCCGGCATTGCTCGGCATCTGGGCGCTGGCCGCGATCCCCTCGACGATCGGCATGGTGGCGTTCCCGATCGTCATGGACGGTGCGGCAGGATCGCGCGGCCGGTACGAGTTGATGGGCCGGCGCTGGGCGATCATGGGCCTCACGATGGCGATCGCCGTCACGTTCATCGGCCAGATCCTCGATCGCCTGCCGTTCCCATCCAACTATCAGCTCGTGCTGACCGGGTTCTCCATCGCAGGACTGGTCAGCTACTTCTATTCGCGCCAGTTCCGGGTGCCCGACGCGGAGCTTCTCGAGCGTGAACCAGGAAGTCGGCTTGGCGATCGGGTCCGCGAACTCATCCTCATCGTCCGCGGCCAGCCGTCGTTCCTGCGCTACAGCGCCCGCCAGATGGTCTACGTCATCGGGACACGCCTGGCGCTGCCGCTCATCCCGCTGTACTACATCCGCGAGGTGGGTGCGACGGATGCCTGGATCGGGTTCATCGCCACCAGCCAGTCCCTGGCCCTGCTCGTCGGCTACCAACTCTGGCGCCGCGTTTCGGTGCGTCGCGGCGGCGGGATCGTCCTGCTCTCGACGCTTCTCGTGCTCGCCCTGTATCCGGTCGCCCTCTCCGCTCTGGACGATCTGGTCCTCGTCGCGATCCTCACCGCATTCGTGGCGATCTTCAGCGCGGGCGTGGACCTGTCTCTCTTCGATGAACTGATGAAGCGCGTCCCGCGTGCCCACGGCGTGACCTTCACGGCGATCGACACGGCGCTCGTGAACGCGGCGAGCATCTTCGCGCCGCTCCTCGGAGCGGCCCTGGCGGTATCGCTTGGAATCCACACGGCCCTGCAGATCGCTTCCGTGATCGGGCTTGCGGCGGTGGTCCTCTTCGCGCTGGATCACCGGGCCCGGACCACACCCCGGAGGCGGGCCGCGGAGTAGCTATCCTGCGACGTACGCCGCGAGATGCTCGCCCGTCAGGGTGGATCGGGCCGCGACGAGGTCGGCGGGCGTGCCCTCGAACACGATCCGTCCCCCCTCGTGCCCGGCGCCCGGGCCGAGGTCGATGATCCAGTCCGCGTGGGCCATCACGGCCAGGTGGTGCTCGATGACGATGACCGACTTGCCCGAGTCGACGAGTCGGTCGAGCAGGCCGAGGAGCTGCTCCACATCGGCGAGGTGGAGACCGGTCGTCGGCTCGTCGAGGACGTAGACGCCCCCCTTCTCCGCCAGGTGCGACGCAAGCTTCAGACGCTGTCGTTCGCCTCCGGACAGGGTGGGCAGCGGCTGGCCGAGGGTGAGGTAGCCGAGCCCGACGTCGACGAGGCGACCGAGGATCGCGTGGGCGGCCGGCGTCCGCGCTGGACCCGCCCCGAAGAATGCCTCCGCCTCGACCACCGACATCGCCAGCACTTCGCTGATGTCGCGGCCGCCGAGGTCGTATTCGAGGACCGCCGCCTGGAAGCGCTTCCCACCGCACTCCTCGCACGTCGTTGGGACGCCGGCCATCATCACGAGGTCGGTGTAGATGACGCCGGCCCCGTTGCACGTCGGGCAGGCGCCCTCCGAGTTGGCGCTGAACAGGGCCGGCTTCACCCCGTTGGCCTTCGCGAACGCGGTGCGGATCGGGTCGAGCAGGCCCGTCTGCGTCGCCGGATTGCTCCGGCGCGAACCGCGGATCGCGCCCTGGTCGATCGAGACGACGCCATCGCGGCCGGACAGGGACCCGTGGATGAGGGAGCTCTTGCCCGACCCGGCCACGCCGGTCACGACGACGAGCACGCCGAGCGGGATGTCGACATCGACGCCCTTCAGGTTGTGGGTGTCGGCGCCGCAGATCTCCATCACCCCGGCCGGCTTGCGCGGCTTCGCCCGGATGGAGGCCCGATCGTCGAGGTGCCGCCCGGTGAGCGCCCCGCTGGATCGGAGCCCCGCGACCGTGCCCTCGAAGACCACCTCGCCCCCTGCCGTGCCGGCACCCGGACCGAGATCCACGACGTGGTCGGCGATCTCGATGGTCTCCGGCTCGTGCTCGACGACGAGGACGGTGTTGCCCTTGTCGCGCAGGCGCAGGAGCAGCGTGTTCATCCGCTGGATGTCGTGGGGGTGGAGGCCCGTGGTGGGCTCATCGAAGACGTAGGTCACGTCCGTGAGCGAAGAGCCGAGGTGGCGGATCATCTTCGTGCGCTGCGCCTCGCCTCCGGAAAGCGTACCGGACGGCCGCTCCAGGCTCAGATACCCGAGGCCGATCTCCACGAACGAATTGAGGGTCTGCTGCAGCGTCGCGAGCAGCGGTGCCACCGACGGCCCGTCGAGGCCGCGGATCCAGTCGGCCAGGTCGCTGATCTCCATCGCGCAGACATCGGCGATGTTGACCCCCGCGATCCGGGAGGAGCGGGCCGCCTCGCTGAGCCGCGTGCCACCACACGCCGGACAGGCCGTGAACGTCGCCGCGCGCTCGACGAAGGCCCGGATGTGCGGCTGCAGCCCGTCGATGTCCTTGGACAGGATCGATTTCTGGACGCGTGGGACCAGGCCCTCGTACGTGAGGTTGATGCGCTCGAGCCTGACCTTGCGCGGCTCGCCGTACAGGAAGTCCTCGCGCTGCTTCTTCGTGAACTCGGCGATCGGCACATCGGTCGGCACGACGGCACCGAAGATCCGGACATACCACCCGTCGGCGGTGTAGCCCGGGACGGTGATCGCGCCCTCGTCGAGCGACTTGCGCTCGTCGAACAGCTGCGCCAGGTCGACGTCGGTCACCGTTCCCATCCCGTCGCAGCGGGGACACATCCCGCCCGTGACGGTGAAGACGCGCTTCTCGGTCTTGCCCGCGACTTTCTCGATGGTCACGTCGCCGCCGTAGTGGCGCGTGGTCGAGCCATCCTTCGGTGCGTCCTGCCGCGCCCTGCCCGCCCCCTTCGCAACGGTGATCACGCCCGTCCCCGTGGCCGAAGGGACATTGAACGAGAACGCGTTGGGCGACCCGACGTGGGGCCGGCCAAGCTTGCTGAACAGGATGCGCAGCATCGCGTTGGCGTCCGTGGCGGTCCCCACCGTTGAGCGTGGGTTCGCGCCCATCCGTTCCTGGTCCACGATGATCGCCGTTGTCAGCCCTTCGAGGAGGTCGACGTCGGGCCGCGCCAGCGAGGGCATGAATCCCTGGACGAAGGCGCTGTACGTCTCGTTGATCAGGCGCTGGGACTCCGCGGCGATCGTGCCGAACACGAGCGAGCTCTTGCCCGAGCCGGACACGCCGGTGAAGACCGTCAAGCGACGCTTCGGGATCTCGACGCTGATGTCCTTGAGGTTGTTCACCCGCGCACCGTGCACGCGGATCACGTCGTGGCTACCGGCGCTCTCCATGGGTCTGACCATCTCCGTCCGATGGGCGGTGAGTCGGGATGACCGAAACGATACGGCACGGGGCGCCGCCGCCGCCGCGCGTCAGCGTCGGGTCAGGCGACCGCGCGCGGGACGCCGCTGCCGCCCACGACGTTGCCGCCCTGGATGACCGCGCGCGGGCGCTCCAGGCGGGCGAGGTCGACGAGCGGATCGCCGTCGACGAGGATCAGGTCGGCCTGCTTGCCGGCCTCGATCGTGCCGACCTCGGCGTCGATGCCGAGCAGGCGGGCAGCGCCGGACGTCGCGGCCTTGATCGCGGCCATCGCCGAGGCGCCGTGGTCGTGGAGCAGGACGATCTCGCGCCACACGAGATCCGGCATGACGCCACGCACGCCGGTGTCGGTCCCGGTGGCGATGTCGACGCCCAGCCGGATCGCCGTCTCGCACGACCGGCGGTGGAGCCGCTCGATCTCGCGCTGGCGTTCACGCTGGGCGGGCGTCAGCCCGGCGAGGCCCTTCCAGACATCCGTCACGGCCAGGGTCGGAACGAGCGTGGTCCCGGTCTCGACGAGCGACATGAGGGCCGCCTCGTCGGCCAGGAAGGCGTGCTCCACGCTCGCGACCCCGGCCAACGCCGACCGCCGCACGGATTTGCTGTTCTGCGCGTGACTCATCACCCGGCGATGCAGACGCGTCGCCTCGCGAACGATCGCCTCGAGTTCCCCGGACGACACCTCCTCGACGCCGGCCACGGACGAACTGAGCATCGCAGCTTCACTCGACACGATCTTGATGACCGCTGCGCCGTCGCGCACGTTGGCGCGCACGGCCCGCACGAACTCCAGTTCGCCGTCGGCCTCGCGGCCGAAGAGGTGGCCGTGCCCGCCCGTGATCGTGAGCGCCGGGCCGGCCGCGAGCAGGCGTGGGCCGGGGACCCGGCCGGCGGCGATCGCCGCGGCAAGGACGACATCGAGATTGGCAGGCGACCCACCGCTGCGGGCCGTCGTCACGCCGCTGTCGAGGGCGCGGCGAGCCATCGCGGCCGCGCGCAGCACGATCGTCTCAGGCGCCTCCAATCGATACAGGACGAACGCGTCCTCGACGGTCGGGTCGAGCGTGTAGTGGGCGTGGCAATCGATCAACCCCGGCAGGAGGGTCGCGCCGCTGCCATCGATGATGGTCGTCCCGGGAGCGGCCGCCGCCGCGCTCCGCGGCTGGCCCCCGGCCGCAGGCGGCAGCACCGAGGCGATCCGATCCCCGTCGATCGTCACGTCGACGTCCTCGCGCGCCTCGCCGCCGACCCCATCGATCAGGCGGACACCCTCGATGACGATCACGTGTATTTCGCCCGGCCGCCGTCGCTCGTGAGTCGGCCGCTCCGAACGAGCTCGACGACGTCGCGGAGGTCCGCCATGTAGGCATCGACGTAGGGCTCGTGGCCGGCCGACTGCATGAACCGGATCGACGGGACGGGGTGGCTGTCGCGGTAGACGAGCCAGCCGCGCGCCTCGAGCCCATCGGCGATCGCGAACACGTCGAGCGTGCGCGAGGTGTACCCGAAGACCGACATCGCGGGCGAGCCCATCACCTCGAGCCCGTCGATCGCGTCGATCGCGGCCCACCACCGCTCGAGGTAGTGCATCGTGTCGCCGACGACGCGCAGGTAGCCCTCTTCGCCGAGGTAGGTCATCACCGCCCAGGCCGCGGCGATCGCGCCGCCCGGGCGCGTGCCGGTCATCGACGGGGTCACGTACCAGTCGTCCGGACGCTCCGGCCCACCGAACTGGAATACCTGGTGGCGGAAGATCTCTGGGTCGCGCGACATGATCATCGAGGTGCCCTTCGCCGTGTAGCCGAACTTGTGCAGGTCGGCCGAGATCGTGGTCACGCCCGGGACCCGGAAGTCGAACCGCGGGACCGGGTAGCCGAGCTTCTCGGCGAAGGGGAGGAAGAAGCCGCCGACGCACGAATCGACGTGGAAGTTGATGTCCCGCGCGAGCGCCAGCGGCGCCAGCTCCTCGATCGGATCGACCATCCCGAGCGTCAGGCTCGGCGCCGACGCGACGAGGAGCACCGTCCGGTCGTCGATCGCCGCCTCGTAGGTCTGCACATCCACCTGGAGATCGGGGCCGAGCGGCACCTTCACGAGATCCAGCCCGAAGTAGTGGGCGGCCTTCCAGAACGCGGGGTGCGCCGACTCGGGCACGACCATCCGCGGGCTCATGATCTGCGGGTGGACGATCCGCGCCCGGTCGCGCGCGGACTTGACGCCCATGAGGATGCTCTCGGAACCGCCGGAGGTGATGCTGCCGACCGCGTCCGGCCCGTGCAGGAGGCCGGCCGCATAGTCGATCACCTCGCGCTCGAAGCGGGCCAGGCTCGGAAAGGTCGACGGGAGCAGGCCGTTCGTCGAGAAGAAGCGCAGATACGCTTCCTTGGCGACCTCCACGACGTCGTCACCGGCGAGATAGTTCGTTCCGGCGGCGAGCCGCTCGCGCCAGCTCACGTCGCCGCCCGCCGCTTCGTCGAGTTCGCGGAGGATCTTCTCGCGGCCGGCGCCGTGCGCCGGGAGCGCCTTGCGCGCGGTCTCGCCGGGGGCGTCGGCCGGGGTGGTCATCCGCACGAACCCTCGCGGTTGGGTGGCGCAAGTCCTGCGCGATTGTCGACAATCTACATTCCGGGTGGGCAGCCACGCAAGCCGCGAGCCCATCCCTGCGGACCTAGCGGCGAAGGCCCCGCTCCACCTCGCGCGTGAATGCCATCCGGACCCGATCGATCACGAGTCGCGCCCGAAGCTGCCGGTGGGCATCGATCAGCGTCTCGCCCGGCGCGGTCGTCTCGAACTCGGTCGTTCCGAGCCGATAGCGGGCGCGCAGGCCGACGCGTGGGCGATCGCCATGCTCGTCGTCGGGTTCGACCGTGACCAGCTCCACCTCGTCGAGTTCGACGTCCGGCCCGAGGATCGGGCGGATGTCTTCCATGACCCGCTCCAGGTACCTGTACTCGAGTTCGGCATTCAGCGTTCGCGGATCCGTCCAGCCTGCGGTCATTCGAGAGACCTCCGCATGCATCGCACCGTACCTGTGCGCGAGCGAGGATACACCTGCGGCAACGACGATCGAGGCGACGCGAGGCGCGTCGTCCGCTCCTCCCGAGCCGAACCCGATATTCGTGGCTGTCGCTCTCGGAGGCTCCTCAGTCGGCCCGATCGCCGCGCCCGACGTCCACGCGCCTGGTGATCTCGCCCATCTCCGCGGCGGTGGGCGGATCCGCGCCGGCACGACCGCACGTCAGGCCGGCCACGACGACGCCGAAGCGCGTTGCCTGCTCGAGGGCTGCGCGGTCAACGAGGTGCTCACGCCCTCGGCCGGTCTCGATCCAGTGCGCCACGAACCCACCGCTGAAGGCGTCGCCGGCGCCGATCGTGTCGACGACCGGCATCGACGGGACCGGGATGGTGGATGCGAAGTCCGCGGTCACGATGCGCGCGGCTCGCCCCCCATCGGTCAGGAGCACGACCCGGACGCCCATCGCGAGCAGATCCACGGCCGCGTCGCCTGACGAGCGGCCCGGAGCCAGATAGGCAAGGTCATCCACGCTGACCTTGACGACGTCCGCACGACGGAGGATCGCACCGAGGCGGTCGAGGTAGGCGGCGCGGTCCGGGATCGCCGTCGGACGACAGTTCGGGTCCACCATGAGCAGCGTGTCGTCGGGGAGCAGGGTCACGGCCTCGGCCAGGACGGAGGCGATCGGCTCCATCACCAGCCCGAGCGTCCCGATGTGCATCGCGGATGGGACGACATCGATCGCCTTGGCCACGGTCGCCCACGACAGGTCGGACGCCGACGTGCCGTGGAGTGAGAACTCGTAGTGGGCCTGACCGGTCGCGTCGAGCGCCGCGTCGGCGCGCGTGGTCGGGGCACCGGTCGTATCGGCCCAGCGCAGGTCGACGCCGTCCGCCCTGAGCGCGGCACGAAGTCGCTGCCCGCGTTCATCCGTCGAGAGTCGGCCAAGGAATGCGACGCGACCGCCGAGTCTCGCGACCGTGCGTGCCGTGTTGTACGGGCCGCCGCCGAACAGCTCCCGGACACGCCCGTCCGCGTACACGATCCCGTCGATCAGCGCCTCGCCGGCAACCACGATCATCGATCGATCGTAGCCGCTCGGTCAGCCGAGCGGCGCGCGCCCCATCCGCATCCGCCAGGCCTCGTTGAACCAGTACAGGAAGCGATCCTGACGCGGGTAGACCCCGTGCGTGAAGCTGCGCGATGACACGCCGGTCTGGGCGCGCTCCACGACCGCCCAGTCCTGCTTGCTGATGAGATCCCAGAACTCGACCACCGACGACGGGTCGAAGTCGGGGGCGGCGATCGTCTCTGGGCGGAAGTAGAACTCCGAGATGACGGTCGTGTGCCCGGGCCCCTTCGGGATGAGCAGATAGGTCATCAAGGCTGTCCGGGTGCAGGTTGATCATCAGATTCGGGAACTCGAACGTCGCCGTAGTACATCGTGTAGTCGACCGGGCGCAGGTCCGGGAACTGCGGGCAGGGTGGACGTGCCGTCGCGCAGAAGCTCGTCGCGCCGTCGATCATCCGGTTGCCGTCTTCGTTCGCGTCGTCATCCCAGACCTCACCGAATCGGTAGAGCGGCACGACCGCCACCAGCTCCGGATGGATCGCGGGCAGTGCAGGCACTCGTTGTAGTTCTCGACGACGATCTTCCAGTTCGCCGCGACCTCGTAGACGATCCGCTTGCCGAGCCGCAATTCGTCCATGCGGTAGCGATCGAAGGCGGTGATCGTCTCGACACCGTCGAGTGAGGGCGTCGATGAGCGGGCGCGGCGTCGTCCAGGGTCAGGTTGGCGAACACGAAGCCGGCGTACTCGTCCACGGCGATCTCGTGGAGCGGGTACTCGCGGCGGTCGAAGGCCTCGTCCTCGTGGACGTTCGGGCTGGCGATGAGCTCACCGTCCAGGTCGTACGTCCAGGCATGGTACGGGCACTTGAAGGCCTTCTTGACGCGGCCGGTCCCCTCGATGTCGTCGAGGAACTTCGTGCCGCGGTGGCTGCACACGTTGTAGAAGCCGTTCAGCCGTCCATCGTGCGTCCGCGTCAGGAAGATGGACTCACCGGCGATGTCACGGACGATGTACTCGCCCGGCTCGCCCACCTCGGTGCTTCGGCCGACGCAGACCCAGTCGTTCCACCAGATCCGCTCGCGCTCCTGCTCCCACGTCTCGGCCGAGGCGTAGTCCGCGCTGCCGAGCGTGGGCTTGGGCTTCCAGTCGCGACCGGCGGCGACGATATCGATCGTGTAGCGCGGATCCTGCTGGATGCTTGTCATGTCATGACTCCGGACTGAGGCGGCGTCGCGCGCGGGTCGAGCGCGGTTCCCGGAGTATGGACCCGCTTTGCGGCGGTGCGGAAGCGGCCGTCTCTCGGGGCGGGACCGCCGCCGGATCCTAGAAGCGCGCCCAATCCTCGCCACCGCCCGATGCAACGAGGCGGACCGGAACGCCCATGCGATCGAGCAGGCTCGCGGCAAGGGAGGCGCGATAGCCGCTCGCGCAGTGGACCCAGATCTCGTCCGTACCCTGCAGCTCCGTCGCACGAGCGGCCAGGTCGCCCACGAAGATCCGGCGGGATCCGGCCACCGCAGGCACCGTGCGACACTCCTCGGCCTGGCGGACATCGAGCACGGGCACATCCCGTCCGCGACGGACTCGCTCTTCGTGCAGGTCGCGCATCGAGGCGGTCGGATAGCTTCGGGTCTCGCGATCCGGGCCGGTCCATGCGGCGATGCCGCCCTCGAGCGATCCGAGGACGTTGTCGTACCCGATCCGCAGGAGCTGGGTCATCGTCGCCTCGGCGGGGTCGACGCGCCCGGATCCCGCGCCGATCGGACCGCGCTCGGGGAGGACGAGCACGATGGGATCCCCGAAGGGGACCACCCATCCGACGTAGGCGGCGAAGCTGTCGTCGAGCTCGACGTTGATCGAGCCGGGGATGTGTGCAGCGGCGAAGTCGTAGCGATCGCGGGCGTCGACGACCCAGCCACCGGCAGCCAGGTGGGCCGCCACCAACCCGGGGGCAAGGGGCGTCGGATCGGGTCGTTCCCCGAGGACCGGTGCGCCGGCCCGGTTGAGCGGCGCCATGTGTTCGTAGTACGCGGGAAAGGCGAGGAGCCCGGCGAGGTGGGCCCCGATGAAGGTGTCCTCGTCGGTGCCCCACACGGCCGGGTTGCCCAGCCGTTCGGCTCCCATGGTTGAGGTACGTGAGGCGTTCTCCGACCCGGAGGCCACGCAGAACGAGCCCGCGCCGTGGGTCGGCAGCACCCGCACGTCGTCGGCGAGGAGCGCCAGCCGCTGGATGGAGCGGTACTGGTCGCGAGCCAGCTGCCCGGCCATCGCGGGGCCCAGGAGATCGCTCCGGCCGGCGGATCCCACGAGCAGGCTGCCGCCCGTGAAGACCGCCTCGACGACCTCGTCGCCGGCGGCCGTTCCAGCGCGGTTCGCACTCGCCCCTCCGGGGCGGCGCACTTCCCAGGCCAGGTGCTCGGGCGTGTGGCCGGGCGTCGCGCGGGCGACGATCCGCAGATCGCCGATCGCAACCTCGTCTCCGTCGTCCATCGCCCGGTGATCGAAGGTGTAGCGGCCGCGGGCCGGCACAAGCAGCTCGGCTCCGGTCGCGGCGCGGATCTCGTGCGCGCCGGACGCGTAGTCGTTGTGGACGTGGGTCTCGAGGACGGAGCGGATCCGCCAGCCGCGCGCTTCGGCCGCCACGAGGAAACGCCACGCGTCGCGCTGCGGGTCCACGACGACGGCCTCGTCGCCGGCGGCCAGCAGGTACGAGCTGTCACCCAGGCCCGGCGTCACGAAGACCTCGACATCGAGGCCTGCCGGACCGTGCACCCCCGGCGAAGCGGTCATCGCCGCGTCAACCCAGCTTCAGCGCCGGCAGGACCTCCCGACCGAAGACCTCGATGAACTCGGCCTGGTTGCGCCCCACGTTGTGGAGATGGATCTCGTCGAAGCCCATGTCCACGTAATGCTGGATGTGCGCCGTGTGGGCCGCGAGGTCGGAGGTCATCAGGACGCGGTTCTTGAAGTCGGCCGGCTTGACCAGTTTGGCCATCGCCGCGAAGTCCTCGGGGTTCTTGACGTCCTGCTTCGGGAAGGGCATCCCCCCGTTCGGCCACTCGCGGACGGCGTTGTCGACGGCCTCCTCGTCGGTGGGCGCCCACGACGACGTGGATCTGGAGGAACTTCGGCGTGCCGGTCGGCTTGCCGGCCTCGCGGCAGCCCTCGTTGCACTTCTCCCAGAGCATCTTGATCTTCTCGTCGGCCGCCCCGACCGTGATCATCCCGTCCGCGAACTTGCCGGTCTTCTTCGCGTTGATCGGACCCGCGGTCGCGACGTAGATCGGGACCGGCTGCTCGGGACGCGTGTAGAGCTTGGCCGACTCGAGCGTGAAATGCGGGCCGTTGTGCTTCACGACGTTGCCCGTGAACAGCTTCGAGATGACCTCGATCGCCTCGAACATCATCGCCGAGCGGATCCCGATCTCGGGCCAGACGCCCCCGACGACATGCTCGTTGAGCGCCTCGCCGGCACCGAGACCCAGCCAGAAGCGACCCGGGAACATCGCGCCCAAGGTCGCCGCCGCGTGGGCGATGACCGCGGGGTGATAGCGGAAGCCGGGGCAGGTCACCGCGGTCCCGAACGGGAGTGAGGTCCGCGTCCCGAGGGCGCCCATGAAGCTCCAGGCGAAGGCGCTCGCGCCCTGCTGGGGGGTCCATGGGTGGAAGTGCTCGCTGACCATGAACCCGGCCGAGAAGCCGGCACCCTCGGCCGACTCGCACAGGTCCAGCAACTCCGTCGGCTGGAACTGCTCGAGCATCGCCGCATAGCCGATCTTCGTCACGGGTGACTCCTCGTGCTGCCCTCGGACCATCCACCAGCCATTCCGCTGGCGCAGGACCGGTCAGACGTTGAGCATAGCCCGGACGCGATCGTGAGGCAGTCGGTGGGCCGTGACCCCGTCGATCCCCGTCATCGTCTCGGCGGCGATCATCGCGTTCACGATCGCCTCCTCGGTCGCCTCGATCGTCGCCAGGAACAGCGGGTCGATGAACGCATCCGAGAGCATCCGGATGTCGACAGTGCGTCGTGGGTCCTCGCCGAGCTCCGGCTGTGGGATGTCCCGATTCCCGGTCGCGAAGGAGATGAACAAGTCGCCCGATGTATGACCGCCGGTCCCGCCGACGCGAGCGATCCCGAGGCCGGCACGCTGCGCGAGGCGCGCACACTGGTGCGGCAGGAGCGGAGCATCCGTCGCCACAACGACGATGATCGAGCCGGCGCCGGCTCGATCGGCGGCGGGCGGCGAACCCACGGGCGGTCGCTCGTAAGGCGCGGGGATCTCGGTCGTGGGGATCGCCTCCCCGACCCTGGCTCCGTCGATCCGCAACAGCTCGCGGCGCCCGTAGTTCGCCTGGACGAGGACCCCCACCGTCCAGCCGCCCTCCTCCTCGCGAACGACGCGCGACGCCGTCCCGATCCCGCCCTTGAACTCGTGGCAGACCATCCCCGTGCCGCCACCGACGTTGCCCTCCGCCACCGGGCCGCCCTTCGCGCGCGTCGAGCGCCGCATCGAGGTGCTCGGGCCGGACGTGGAAGCCGTTGATGTCGTTGAGCGTCCCATCCCACGTCTCGCCCACCACGGGGAGAGACCAGAACGGCTCGCGCGGACCGTGGCTTGCGGTCGCGTGACGCACGAGGGCATCGCGAACCACGCCAACCGAGTGCGTGTTCGTGATCGCGATCGGTGAGACCAGCTTGCCCGCTTCGCGGATCCACTCGAGGCCGGTCATCTCGCCGTTCCCGTTGAGCGTGTGGCAGCCCGCGAAGATCGGTTCGGTGAACGGATCGCCATCGTGCGGCACTACCACGGTCACGCCGGTCCGGACCGGACCGTCACCGACGGACAGGTGCCCATCGCCCGAGATCAGCGTCGTGTGACCGACGCGGACCCCCGGCACATCGGTGATCGCATTGAGGGGTCCAGGCCGGCCGATCCCGAACCGGATCCCGAGGTCGCGGGCCCGCGCTCCCACGACCGTCCTACTCGCCCGATTCGGAACTGGCGAGCTCGACGCCGGGGATCCTGCCGATGTCCTCGAGTGCGAGGAGGGCATTCGCGCCCTGGCGCGCCCGGACATCGAAGTCGGCCTCGTAGCGTCCCTTGCCGACGCGCTGGGTCCGAACGCCGAGGATGTCGAGGCGCTTCGCAGAGAGGATGGCGGAGATCTCGCCGAGCGCGTCGAGGTGTTCGAGCGCCACGCGGATCTCGATGACGGTCTTGTCCGCTCGATGGAGTCGCTCGGCGATCCGGTTCAGTGGCCAGAGCGAGAACACCACGATCGCGGCCGCCACGGCAGCCACGATGTACTGCCCTGCTCCGGCGCCCATCCCGATGGCCGCGGTCACCCACAGGCTGGCCGCCGTGGTCAGGCCGCGGATGCTGGGACCGTCCTTGATGATCGCGCCGGCGCCGAGGAACCCGATCCCGGTCACGATCTGGGCCGCGACCCGCGAGGGATCGAGCTTGTCCGGCGTCGTGAACGCGCTGAAGGCATGGATCGAGAGCACCGTGAACGCGGCCGAGCCCACGCACACGAGGAGGTGTGTGCGCATCCCCGCCGGGTGGCCGTGAAGCTCGCGCTCAGCACCGATCGCTGCACCGAGGACGGCGGCAACGAGCAGTCGGAAGGCGAGTTCGAACTGGACGGCGACGTCGGCCATCCGTGCATCGTACTCAGGTCGAGCCCTCGGTGGGCGACGCCCGGCCCGACATCTGGCACGATGGCCCGCGATGAGTCATCCCGATGCCCGCCCGGACGCGGTCCGACGCGGTCGCGGCCCGAGCCGTTCGCCTCGCCGCCAATCGACCGCCGGATACGTCGCGTCGATCCTGTTCCTGCTGGTCACGGGCCTCGGCGCGATCGGCGCGGTCGCCGTGGTCGGGGTCTACGCCTCCTCGACCACCGGCCTGACGGATCCGAGCGAGCTCGAGCGGATCGAGTTCCAGGAGGAGACCGTCGTCTACGACCGGACCGGAGAGACCGAGATCGCGCGGTTCGGTGAGCTGCGTCGCGAGGTGGTGACCTTCGCCGAGATCCCCGCCTCACTCATCGATGCCACGACCGCGATCGAGGACAAGAGCTTCTGGACGAACCCCGGGTTCGATCCGGCGGCCATCGTGTCGAGCGGCATCGACGCGATCCGCGGGAACGCCCGTGGCGGCTCCACGATCACGCAGCAGCTCGTCCGCCAGCGACTCCTGGACGCGGAACTCGTCCAGTCCAGGGAACGCACCTTCGAGCGCAAGCTGAAGGAGATCGTCCAGTCGATCCGGCTCACCAACGCCTTTCCCGGCGAGGAAGGCAAGCAGCGCATCATCACCGCCTATCTGAACCAGAACTTCTACGGGAACAACAGCTATGGCGTGAAGGCGGCTGCCCGGAACTACTTCGACAAGTCACTCGACGAACTGACCCTGGCGGAGGCGGCGATCATCGCCGCACTGCCCCAATCGCCGTCGAATTACGACCTCGTCCGGAACGCGGTGATCCAGGCCGACGGGTCACTCGTGGTCCCTCCCACCACCGAGATCGTCCAGCGCCGCAACCGCGTCCTCGAGCTGATGGCGGACGGACGGACGCCGTTGTCCGGCGACGCGTTCTCTCCGTCCGATTTCGCCACCGCGGCCCGCGAGCCCGTCGTTCTCGCGCAGCAGTCGGCGGAACCGTGGATCGCGCCGCACTTCGTGTGGGCCGTGCGCCAGGAGCTCACCGAGCGACTGTGCGGCCCGGATGTCTCGACCTGTCCGGCGCTGGAGCGCGGCGGATTCCGGGTCACCACGACGATCGACCTACGCCTCCAGGAGATCGCCGAGAAGTGGGTCCGGGCGGCGACGATCGTGCCCCACGCCGACGACCCGGAGGCCGCCGCCGCCGCGCTCGGCATCGACTACGACAAGTGGATCGCGAACCTGCGCAGCAAGGATCTCCACAACGGAGCGCTCGTCGCGCTCGACTACGAGACCGGCGAGCTGGTGGCCTATGTCGGCTCGGCCGACTACGCCTCGCAGGATGCGTCGCCCCAGTTCCAGCCCCAGTTCGACGTGCTCAGCAGCGGCTGGCGGCAGCCGGGTTCGGCGTTCAAGCCCTTCAACTACCTGACCGGCATCGACGACCGGACGATGACCGCGGCGACGATGCTCCTGGACGTCGCGACCGATTTCGGTGGTGGCTATACACCGTCGAACGCCGACAATCTCGAGCGCGGCCCGGTGCGCGTGCGCCAGGCGCTCCAGTTCTCGCTGAACATCCCGTCGGTCAAGGCGATGGCCGTCAACCAGCCCGATCACGTCTTCAGCCGGGCCAAGGACTACGGGATGACCTTCCGGACCGAGACGACGAACGCAGGGCTCGCGTTCGCCCTCGGCGTGCAGGAGGTTCGCCCGGTCGACCTCGTGACGGCCTACGGGACGATCGCGACCGGCGGGCGACGCATCGACCATCGCACGATCATGCGTGTCCAGGATCGCTCAGGCGCGGACGCGGTCCCGCCCATCACCGACACCGCGGGCGAGCGTGTGGTGAGCCCCGAGGCGGCCGCGATCGTGACCGACATCCTCGCCGGGAACACCGATCGTCGGATCAATCCGTTCTGGGGCAGGTTCGCGGTGACCGACGGCAAGGAGCGTCGACCGGCGACGCTCAAGACCGGCACGAGCAACGACGCGAAAGATCTCAACGCGTATGGCTTCATGGCCGCGCCGCTCGCAGACGGTCGCGCCGCCGGCGAGTACGCGCTTGCGGTGGGCGTGTGGAACGGCAACAGCGACAACTCGGTGGTGTCGACCGCGAAGAACCCGCTCTTCTCCATCGACGTCTCGACGTTCGTCTGGCAGGCGTTCATGAACGAGGCGACCGCGGGCTGGGCGATCAACGACTTCGTCCGTCCGCCGGGGCTGACGGCCGTGCGTGTCGACCCCTGGACCGGCCTCCTGCCTGGTCCCGAGGGACCCACCGTGACGGAGCTGTTCATCGCGGGCACGGAGCCGCGCCAGGCGATCGGCGTCGATACGGGGGTCTGCGGCGAGGCGATCCTGTCGGCCACGGGATTCGAGACCCGCTTCTCGAACTGGCTGGCGGCCGATCTGGACTGGATCAAGCGGGCTCAACGCGGCGCGGGTGTCCGAGGCGGTCCAGAGGGGACGCGAACCGCGTACTTCTACAACAACTCGTACGCCCCGAACGGCAAGACGTGGGGTGCCCTGCTCGGCGATGTCCCCTGCCGGGAGCCGCTGCCCTCGTGCTTCGACGTGCCGACGCCGGACCCGAGCGGGATCATTCCGTCGTTCGACGCGCCATCGTTGGATCCCTCGGCATCGCCCCTCCCGCCGTGCACGACACCGGAACCGAGTCCAGAGGAATCACCGTCCGAGGAGCCGTCGGTGGAACCCAGCCCAAGCGACACGCCGATCCCGTCCGTCCCGCTTCCCTCGGTCCCGCTGCCGTCACTTCCGGTGCCGAGTCCCACGCCGGCGCCCTCGCCGGCTCCCAGCGCGACCTGACCGCCGTTCCGCGAACCGAGGCTTAGCGAGAGGCGATCGGGGAAGCCGGCGACTCCGGCGTCTCGGCTGGCTCCGGTGCCTGGGTCGGCCTCGGCGGTGCGGTCGGCCCCGCAGGTCGCGTGACCACCGGCTCCGACGGTCCCACCTGGCTCGGGTGCAATGTGGCCGTGGCGATCGGCCCCTGGCCAGACTCGTCGATCGAGAACTCCAGTTCGAGTCCGTGGGCGTCGGCGGCCGCCCGAAGCGCAGTGCGAAGTGTCGCAACTGACGGGGAGTGCTCGACGGCCGCGATGATCCCGGCACGCAACTCGGGCACATCCGCTGCGGGGACGACGAGACGGGCCTCGAACGGGAGGCCCGCCCCGGTCCAGTACATCCCGATGAACGCAGGCTCCGGCCGATCGGTCACCTGGTGGCCGATCCTCTCGCGGGTGCCTGGCGGGTGCGGTCGATCAGGCTATCCGGGGTATGGACCATTGCTGCCCCCGGCGAACACCGCGGCCACGGACATCAGGCTCATCAGTGCTGCACCAAGAACGGCCGAGACGATGGCGCGTGAGCGGCTGAACTTCGACACGACGAACCTCCTCGATGGTGCGGTGGCCAAGCGGCCATCCCGCGCTCCCCTCCTCCGCCTTCCGGGCTTGGCAACGGGATGCTCGGCATGCTACGGTCGCATCATGCGTGTGTCAAGTATTGCTAAACATCATCGGGCGGGTTCGGGCTCGGCCCTTTCGCTCGCCATCGGACATGAGCTCCGAACGCAGCGCCTCGCGCGCGGCCTGACCCAGGCCGACCTCGGAGACCCGCTCACCCGGGCCTACGTCTCAGCGGTGGAGCACGGCCATGCCTTGCCATCCATCCCGGCGCTCGCGATGCTGACCGATCGCCTGGGGATCGCGCTGGACGACTTCTTCACGGGGGTTAACAGCCGCATGACCCCGCGGTACAATCGGCGCCATGGAGACACGCAAGACCCGCCGACGCGTCGTCGTCGATGACACTGCCCTCGCCCGAGCGATCGGCCAGCGGATCCGCCAGGCGCGCGCCGCGGCCGGGCTGACCCAGCAGCAACTCGCGGGAGATCGGTTCACCAAGGCATACATCTCGGCGCTCGAGAATGCACTGGCCAAGCCGTCGATGGCCGCCCTGAACTATCTCGCCCCCCGCCTCGGGACCACGGCTGCGGCGCTCATCGCCGATCCTGGGACCGCGTGGCGACGCATCGAGGCGGACCTGGCCCTGGCGTCCGGGAACTGGGCCGAGGCGCTCGACGGCTACGAGCCGTTGCTCGAGGTCACGCATGAGCGCGGCGCACGAGCCCAACTCCAGCTCGCCATCGCCGAGGGGCTCTGTCGATTGGACCGGCCGGCCGAGGCGATCAGGCCCGCCGCGGAGGCGAGTCGAGCGTTCGCCGAGCTCGGACGCGAGGCGGAGCGTGCGGCGGCCGACTACTGGCTCTCATCCGCTCACTTCCAGCAGGACAATCCCGATGAGGCGCGCTCGCTCCTGCGTGGGATCCGGGATCGGATCCGCGGCGGGCTCGTCGTCCCGGCTGAATTCGCGACACGCGTCCTGATCGCACTCGCGATGAACGAGACGGCCCACGGCGAGACGGCCGCGGCGATCGCCTTTCTCGAGGAGGCTCGTGCGCTCACGTCCGATCTGGATATGCAGCGTCGGGGCGGCTTCCTTGCGAGCATGGCCAAGGCGTACCAGAAGGCCGGCGACATCGAGGGTGCGGTGCGGGCCGGGACCCAGGCGCTCGCGCTGCTCCGTCAGGCGGATTCCGACCTGGAGGCCGGACGGCTCGAGAACGAGCTCGCGATGACGTACCTGGCGGCCGGCAATACGACCCGAGCGGCGGACCTTGCCGCCAGTGCCCGCATGTCCGTCGAGGCTCGGGGCGACGATCGGCTCGTGTCGCACGTGATCGATACGCAGGCGATGATCGCCCTGACCACCGGCGATGCCGCGGCCGCGCTCACGCTGGCGGATGAGTCGCTGGCGATCGGCCGCCGAGCCGACCACCAGGCCGGGATCCTCGACGCGTCCGTGACCAGGGCGCGCGCACTGGCGCAACTCGGCAGGCACGAGGCGGCGGCCGCGGCGTTCGAGGAGGCCTTCGCGGCCGCGGACCATGCACCCGCGTCCCGGCGCCGAACCATCCTCACCGCGTGGGCGGAGTCGCTCGCGGCACTCGGGCGTCACGACGAGGCGTTCGCGCTCGCCCGGCGGGCCCTCGCGACGCACTGACCCAGCTGTGCACGCGGCCCCTCGCGCCACGGCAAGCTCGGCCCCGCAGCGGCCCTTGACCCTCACCCCGCTCGCGTTCGACGTCGTCCTGGCGCTCAGCCAGCGCCGCGGCGGGACCCGCCTCGGGGATCTGGCCGCACTGATCGCATCGCCGGTGAGCTCGGTCCAGACGTCACTGCGCGTGCTGATGGCGAACGGGATCGTGCGTCGGGTCGTCGACCGATCGCCGACCTACGCGTTGGACCGCGTCCACCATGCCGTCGCAGCACTTCAGAACCTGTCGGCGATCCTGCCGGAACCTGAGCACGCGCTCGAGATCATCGCGAGATCCAATCCCGCCGTGGAGTTCGCCGCGATCGATCGGCTCGGTGTCGTCATCGCCGTCAGGGAGCGAGCGGACCCCATCGATGTCGAGCTGCTCGACAGCACGATCGAGACGGCGGTCTCCGCACGAGCCCGGCGACCGCCCGTTCTGCGACTCGCCGGGCCGGAGCTCGCTCGTCGCCTTGGGGCCGATCCGGACCTCAGGCATCGCCTGATCGACGCACCGCGGATCAAGGGCCAGCTCCCCGCCTTCGGCAGCCGAGCCAAACGCGGCTGACACCGGCCGCCCGTCCGGCGGCGGTGCCCCGCGCGCTCCCATCCCGCGTCTCGCGCCGCTGTTACAGGACCGTCACGTCCATTCACGATGATGGCCCCGTGAACATCGAACCCAACCCGTCCATATCCAGGATGACCGGCCGGATCCCGGTCATCGCCGGGCTGGTCGCCGGCGTGGTGGGCCTCGCGACCAGCGAGTTGCTCGCCGCCGTCCTGTCGGGCGCTCCTTCGCTGATCCTGTCGGTGGGCGGGCTGATCATCGACCTCCAGCCGCCGGGTGCCAAGGAATTCGTCGTCGACCTGTTCGGCACGAACGACAAGGTGGCGCTGGAGGCGGCTGTCGTGGTCGTTGCGCTCGCGGCCGCGGCAGGCCTCGGCGTCCTCGCCGCCCGGAGGTTCGACTACGGCGCCCTTGGTTTCGCCGCGTTCGGCACGTTCGCCTTCGTCGCCTCGATCCAGGATCCCTCGGTGCCGGTCCTCCTCGCTGGTCTCGCGGCAGCGGTCTCGGCGGCGGCCGCGATCCAGGCACTCTCGTGGCTCATCGGGACGGCCCGCGTCACGCGCAAGGGAAGGGGTGCGATGCCCGACTGGTCCCGGCGATCGTTCCTCGTCCGAAGCGGGACGCTCGCGGTGGCATCGGTCGCATTGGGCGTGGGCGGGCGATCCGTCCTCGAGCGCCAACGCTCCGATGTCGGCGATGTCGGAGCCGATCTCCCGGTGCCGGGCGTTCGGGCGACGCTGCCCGGCGGCGCGGAACTGGGCCTCGCCGGCCTGACACCGATCGTGGTCCCGAACGCCGAGTTCTACCGGATCGATACCGCGCTCCTGATCCCGCGGGTGGACGTGACCACGTGGAGCCTGCGGGTCCACGGGATGGTCGAGCGCGAGCTGGAGCTGGACTTCACCGAACTCAACGCGCTGCCCACGATCGAGCAGTACACGACGATCGCCTGCGTCTCGAATGAGGTCGGCGGCAATCTCGTCGGCAACGCCAAGTGGGCCGGCGTGCGCCTGCGGGACGTGCTCGAGCTCGCCGGGGTCTCGCCGGCGGCAACCCAGCTGGTGGGCCGGTCGGTGGATGGGTGGACCGCAGGAATGCCCACGTCGTGGATCATGGACCCGGCGCGAGAGCCGATGATCGCCGTGGCGATGAACGACGAACCGCTCCCCGCCGAACACGGTTTCCCCGCGCGCCTGATCGTGCCGGGCCTGTACGGATACGTCTCCGCCACGAAGTGGCTGAGTGACCTTGAGTTGACGACGCTCGAAGCGTTCGATGGGTACTGGGTGCCGCTCGGCTGGGCCAAGGAGGCCCCGATCCTCACCCAGTCGCGGATCGATCTCCCGAAGCGCGGTGCGCCCATCCCGGCCGGCCCCGTGGTCGTCGCCGGTGTCGCCTGGGCGCCGGACCGGGGCGTCAGCCGGGTCGAGGTCCTGATCGACGATACGTGGCGCGAAGCCGTGCTCTCGACGCCGATCTCGGACGCGACCTGGGTCCAGTGGCGCTATGACTGGGACGCCACCCCGGGCATCTACGAGGTGGCCGTGCGGGCCACCGACGGCGATGGCGTCGTCCAGACCGACGCGATCACGCGACCGGCACCGGACGGTGCCCGCGGCCACCACAAACAGCGCTTCGAGATCGCATGACCGCGACGTCAGGTCTCGACGTCCGAGGCCGCACGGCCCGAATCCGGTAGATTCCTCGACGTGAGCCGCCGACAGTTCGTCTTCGAATTCCCCGACCGGTTCGTGGCCGGCACCGTGGGACTTCCAGGCCAGCGCACGTTCTTCCTGCAGGCCCGGGCGGGCCGCCGCATCGTCAGCGTCAGCCTCGAGAAGGTCCAGGTGGCGGTCCTTGCCGACCGCTTGGGCAAGCTCGTCGAGGAGCTCGAGCGGCGCGGGATCGCCGAGCCGGCAGGCGCCACACCGGTCCCGGACGTGGGCCCGCTCGATGAGCCGATCAACGAGGCGTTCCGGGCGACCAGCCTGACCCTCGGCTGGGATGGGGAGAACGAGCGGTTCATCGTGGAGGCGCGCGCGATCCCGGACGAAGATGACCCCGATGACGCATCCGCAGACGCATTCGAAGTCGCCGGCGAGCCGGGCCAGAGCGGGGCAGACGGCGGCATCGACGATCCCTCGGGCGAGGGTGCGGCGGATGCACGGACGCTCGCGTTCAGGATCGTGGAGGCCGTCGAGGACGACGACGACGATGACGCGCTCCTCCACGTGGCGCTGTCCGCGGAGGCCACCCGCACCTTCGTGGAGCAGGCCGCGCGCGTCGTGGCTTCGGGACGGCCCCCCTGCCCCCTCTGTGGGGCGCCGCTCGATGCCACGGGCCACATCTGCCCGCGTGGCAACGGCCACTACGTGAACTGAACGACGTCGTCGAGCTGCTCCGCGACGGGAAGATCGAGCTCGTCGGGCGTCTCTGGGCGTCGACCAACCAGGCGATGCTCGGGAGGATCGCGAGAGGGGCCACGGACCGATCAGCCGAGGTGCCTGCCGCTGGCCTGCCGGAGCCGCTCGAGGTCGTCTACAAGCCCACGGCGGGCGAGCAACCCCTGCACGACTTCCCGATCGGGACGCTCACCCGGCGCGAAGTCGCCGCGTTCCTCGTGTCCGAGACGACGGGCTGGCACATCGTCCCGCCGACGGTGCTCCGCGACGGTCCGTTCGGCGAGGGCATGGTCCAGGCATGGATCCATCCCGATGAGGGGGCCGACGTCGTCGCGATGATCGTCGAGAGCGATGTACGCCTCCGCCCGATGGCGCTGTTCGATGCGATCGTCAACAACACCGACCGGAAGGGCGGTCACATCCTGCCGCTCGACTCCGGCGAGATCCGTGGCGTGGACCACGGGGTGTGCTTCTCGACGTATCCGAAGCTGCGCACGGTGCTCTGGGGCTGGCGCGGCGAGCCGCTGATCCCGGACGAGACAGCGGTCGTGGAGCGCGTGCGCGACGAGCTCACCGGCGGCGGCCTGGGTCGCGCACTGACCGACCTCCTGGCGCCCGACGAGGTGTCCGCCACTCTCGCCCGGTGCGAGGCCCTGCTCGCATCAGGGCGATTCCCGGAGCCGCCGGTCGACTGGCCTGCCGTTCCGTGGCCACCGTTCTGACGGTCGACGGTTGGGGCACCATTGCACGATGACGTTCCCCCGATCGATCCGACCGTGATCCGGCGCTTCGGGAGAGGTCCGGGTCAAGGCGATGGGCCGGCCCCGGATCAGCGGATGATGCGCGAGGCCCCGCCCTGGAACGGGTGGGCATCGCCCGGCGATGCGCCGTCGCTCCGCCGATCGGCGGCCGAGCTGCTGGCCGGCGCGGATCGGGCCGGGGCGGCGCCAACGCGATGCGACCCTCCACGACGTGATCGACCAGGTGTCCGCGGGACGTCTGCCCCGCCATCCCCTCATCGATGCCTCGCCGGAGGCGCGCGCGCTCCACGCGCGCGGGCAATCGTTCGCGGATTGGGTCGCGCTGCGCTCCGGCAGGCTCGGCGTCGTTCCCGATGGCGTCGCCCGCCCCGCTGACGGCGAGGCGGTCCGCGATCTGCTCCGGTTCGCGGCCACGGTCGGGGCGCGCGTGATCCCATTCGGCGGCGGGACGAGCGTCGTCGGCGGCGTGACACCAGCGGGCGGCGGCGCGGGCAGCGCACACGCGAGCGGCAGCGACACCGACTTGCGACCCGTCCTCACGATCGACCTGCGCGGGATCGCGGGGCTGCGCCGGCTCGGGGCATCGAGCGGGCTCGCGACGTTCGGCGCCGGAACGGTCGGGCCCGCGATCGACGGGGCGCTCCGCGAGCGCGGCTGGACCCTCGGCCACTTCCCGCAGTCGTACGAGCGATCGACGCTCGGTGGGTGGGTCGCGACGCGATCGGCCGGGCAGCAGTCGCTCGGGTTCGGGCGGATCGAGGACCTGTTCGCCGGCGGGACCCTCGAGTCGCCGGCGGGGACGATCGAACTGGCCGCCCACCCCGCGTCGGCCGCCGGACCGGACCTGCGACAACTCGTGCTCGGCTCAGAGGGTCGGCTGGGGATCCTCACCGACGTGACGGTCCGCGCGATCCCCGTGGCCCAATCGAGCGCGATGACCGCGATCTTCCTGCCGTCGTGGGAGTCGGCGCTGACCTTCGCCCGCGACCTGGCCCAGGCGCGCCTGCCGCTCTCGCTGGTCCGGATCCTGTCGCCCGAGGAGACCGAGGTGACGCTGGCGCTCGCCGGTCCATCGCGTCGACTCGACCTGGTGCGCCGCTACCTGGGCATCCGGGGGATGGTCGCGGGCCGGTGCCTGATGATCATCGGCTTCGACGGGCGGCGGCGGTTGGTGAACGCGATGCAGCGCGAGGTGACGGAGCTCGCTCGCACCCGCAAGGGCGTCGGCGTTGGCGGCGCGCTGGCGAACGCGTGGCGCCGTGAGCGGTTCCGTTCCGCCGGACTGCGTGACACCCTGTGGGCGGCTGGCTACGGCGTGGACACGATCGAGACCGCGACCGATTGGCCGCGGCTCCCGGCACTCCAGGCGGCGCTCGAGGGGGCGATCCGCGCGGCCGTCACCGGCGTTGCGGTCGAGCGACGCGGCGGCGATCCGGCCAACAGCGGCGGCCCGGCCGACGGCGAGCAAGCGCTCGCCTTCAGCCACGTGAGTCACGTCTATCCGACGGGGGCGAGCCTGTACACCACGGTCGTCTTCCGGCTCGCCGACGATCCGGACGAGACGCTCCAGCGGTGGCGCGCGCTGAAGGCCGCCGCCGGTGCCGTGATCGTCGAACATGGCGCGACGATCACTCACCAGCACGGTGTCGGTCGCGACCACGCCCCGTATCTGGCGGCAGAGAAGGGTGCGCTCGGGATGGCAGTGCTGGGCGACGTCGCACGGCGGCTCGATCCCGACGGCCTGATGAATCCCGGGGTCCTGCTGGACGACGCGACGACCGGCGGCGCAACGTGACGCCCGACGGCTGGAGCGGATCGAGTCCTCGCGCTCGACGTGGGGACGCAGAGTGTGCGGGCGCTCCTGTTCGACCCGGCGGGGACGCTTGTCGCCTCGGCGCGCATCCCGATCGAGCCGTACGTCTCCGCTCACCCCGGCTGGGCGGAAAACGACCCAGCGATCTACTGGGACGCGATCGGCCAGGCATGCCGGCGGCTGTGGGAGGATCCGGCGGCCGAACCCGGATCGGTCGCCGGCGTCGCGTTGACGGCCCAACGCGCCACGATCGTCGTGGCCGACGCGGCCGGGGCAGCCTTGCGGCCGGCGATCGTCTGGCTCGACCAGCGGCGGACCGAGGGCCTGCGCCCGCTCGGCGGCCGCTGGGGCCTCGCGTTTCGGGCACTCGGCGTGCGCGACACCGTGGCCGCGTTCCAGGCCGACGCCGAGGCGAACTGGATCCACGCCAACGAACCCGAGGTCTGGCGCGAGATCCGGCGCTACGGCCTCCTTTCCGCGTGGCTCGTCGCGCGCCTCACCGGCCGGTTCGCGGACTCGAGCGCCTCGCAGGTCGGCTATCTCCCGTTCGACTTCAAGCGCTCGACATGGGCGGCCGCGAGCGACTGGAAGTGGCAGGTCGCCCCGTTCGAACGGTCGTGGCTACCCACGCTCATGGAGCCGACCGGCACGCTCGGCGAACTGACCGCCGAAGCCGCGACCGCGACCGGATTGCCTGCCGGTCTGCCGCTCATCGCCGCGGCCGGTGACAAGCAGTGCGAGGCGCTTGGCTCGGGCGCGCTCCCGCCGAACATCGCGGCGGTCTCGTTCGGCTCCACCGCGACGATCGCGACGACCCAGCGGCGCTACGTGGAGGCGATCCCGCTCGTGCCCGCGTTCCCCGCTGCGTTCCCGGGCGCGTGGTCGACCGAACTCCAGGTCCAGCGCGGCTACTGGATGGTCGAGTGGTTCAAGCGCCAGTTCGGGGCCGCGGAAGTGGCCCGTGCGGCGACCCAGGGCATCGCACCGGAGGCGCTCTTCGATGGCCTCGTCGACGAGGCAGGCCCCGGGTCGGCCGGCCTCGTCGTCCAGCCGTACTGGTCGCCGGGCGTGCGGCGACCTGGTCCGGAGGCGAAGGGCGCGATCGTGGGGTTCGGCGACGTCCACACCCGCGCTCACGTCTACCGCGCGATCCTCGAGGGCCTGGCGTACGCGCTGCGTGAGGGCGGCGACCACATCGCGAAACGCACCAAGGTCCCGATCACCGAACTGCGCGTCTCCGGCGGCGGAGCCCAGTCGCGCGCCGCGGTCCAGCTGACCGCGGACGTGTTCGGCCTGCCGGCCGCCGTGCCGCACACGCACGAGACCTCGGGGCTTGGCGCGGCGATCGTGGGGATGGTCGGGCTCGGGATCCACGCGAACGTCGACGACGCCGTGGCCGCGATGACGCGCGTCGGACGCGTTCACGAGCCGGATCCCCGAACGCGGGCCCTGTACGACGACCTCTACCACCGGGTCTACCAGCGGCTGTATCCGCGCCTCCGCCCGCTCTACACCGACCTGCGCCGCATCCTGGCCGCGCACGCCCTCCGCTAGGCGCGTCCATCCTCGTCAGACGGCGTCCCGTCCACGACCGCCCATCCCCCGACGAACGCCTCCTGCTTGGCCCGCTCGATCGTATTCCTGCGCGACGCACGGGTCAGGCCGATCGACGCGCGGGGCTCCATGCCCACCTGGACGAGGAGCGCGGCGACGGCTGTTCCCGTGCGCCCGAGCCCGCCACGACACGCGACGACGATTCGTCGACCCGCCCGGATCCGCTCGATCAGTCCGACGAGCGTCGTGCGGTACGCGGCGCGGTCGCGCGGCACGTCCATGTCGACCACCGGGTGACGGATCGTCTCGATCCCGGCCGCCGCGAGCCGCTCCACGACATCCGGCACGCGGGCTTCGATGAGCTCATGGTCCTCGACGAGGAGCAGCAGGGCGTCGGTCCCGTGCTCACGCAGCCGGATCGCATCGGCGTCGAGGTCGCGCCACCACAGCCCGGTCCAGCCATCGCGCTGCTTCCCGGGCAGGAAGGTCATCGCCAGGCCACCGGGGGCATCGGCCAGACCCGGGACGAGGGTGAGATCGACGGCGTCGATCCGCAGGGGATGCGACGTCGAGGTCTTCCAGCCATCGGACGCAAGGAGCCGATCGACCAGCGGCCCGGCCACCTCTCGACCGCGCATCCCGCGCAACCATTGACGCGGGATCCCGTCCAGCCCCCAGTAGGCGCCGGCGAGGCCGCCGGCGATCGCCGCCGTCGTGTCCGTGTCGTGGCCGTAGCGGATCGCGCGCTCGATCGTCTCCCGGTAGTCGACGGCACCGGCGAAGGCGTCCCACGCGGACCAGAAGCTGTCGACGACGAACCCACGCCCAGCGCGGCCCTTGTGGCCGAGGATGGCGTCGAGGGCGGCACGATGGGCGCCGAGCACTGGATCGACCGGAGCCGGATCCGGAATGGCCCCCGGAGTCCCACCGACGACTCGTGGCGGATCGGTGGCCCGTGCCGACGCCTCCCGGTCGTCGAGCCAGCGGCTGAGCTGACCCTTGCCCCACGCGAGTGCGTCCGAGCGCTCCGGCTGTCCCCGGATCAGGTCTCGCGCCGTGAGCACGTAGAGCGCACACGCGATGCCGGCGACCGCGTGGCCGTGGGTCACCCGTGAGGCGCGCAGGGCCCAATCGACGAGTCCGCTGACGGCCAGGTCGCGCCCGACCAGCGCCAGCGGGATCGCCCGCATGAGCGAGCCATTGCCATTGTCGCGATCCGTCGTTCCACCGGCCTCCTCGGCGGGCGTCCCGTTGCGGATCCGGGCGAGTGCGGCGGCCGTCGCGTTGCCGATGTCGAAGCGGCCTTCGTCATCCGGCGTGTAGCGGCGCCGATCCGCCCAATCGAGGTAGCGCCGGCCCTGGTCCTCGGGGTCGAACCGGCCGGTAAGCAGCGAGTCGAGCAGGGCGAGCATCATCGCCCCGTCGTCGCTCCAGGTTCCGGGTGCGACACCGTACGTCCCGCTCGCCCCGAATTCGACTGACGTGATCAGCTCGGGCTCCATGAATTCGTACGGCACGCCGATGGCATCCCCGAGGAGGTGACCCCAGACCGCCCCGGCGAGGCGCAGGGGCAGGAGCGGCTCGGGCGGGACGCCGTCCTTGCCGTGTTCGAGCGGGACGCCGTCCTTGCCGTTCGCGAGCGGGACGCCGTCCTTGCCGTTCGCGTGCGGGACGCCGTCCTTGCCGTTCGCGAGCGGGACGCCGTCCTTGCCGTTCGCGTGCGGGACGCCGTCCTTGCCGTCCTCGAGCGGTTGGACCATGGCGACATGATGGGCCAATTCGGTGCCGATCTCGACCTGGTCACCCCATACCCATTCCGGTATGCGCCAGATTCTTATCCAGGGGACATCGGAGGCGCCAAGGCCCTGCGGCGCGTCCGCGCGGTTCAAGCCGCGTCAGACCGCACGTTTCGACCAGGCTCGTGAACGCTCAACGTGGCCTCGCCGCCCTCAACGCGGCCTCTTGGCGGGAAGAAACCACGGATCCCCCAGCCCTGGAACCGCCCAAGTCCCGATCTTAAGAACCTGGCGCATATCGATGCCGACAACGCCCGGCGGCGGACCCCGACAACGCCCGGCGGCGGACCCCGACAACGCCCGGCGGCGGACCCCGACGACGCCCGGCGGCGGACCCCGACAACGCCCGGCGGCGGACCCCGACAACGCCCGGCGGCGGACCCCGACAACGCCCGGCGGCGGACCCCGACAACGCCCGGCGGCGGACCCCGACGACGCCCGGCGGCGGACCCCGACAACGCCCGGCGGCGGACCCCGACAACGCCCGGAGGTGGACTCCGACAACGCCCGGAGGTGGACTCCGACAACGCCCGGGGCGGACCCGTTGGGGAGTTGGGAGAGTCTGCGCTCACCCTGCTTGCCGAGCTCGGTGCCCGCCGCGCGACAGCCGGGCCGGCTGACGGGCACCGAGCGCCGATGGTCATGGTTGACAGGATCCGGTGCCTCCTCCATCCTCGGGGAGACCGATGAGTCGTTCGCAGGTCTGACGCATCGAACGCATCGCACGACAACGCGACGTTCGACTCGCTCCCGCGGAACCCCGACGGTCGCCACAACCCATCGCTCGGAAGCGCTATGGCGCACACGAGCAGTAGATCGCCGCGCGGCCCAGATGAAACGGCCTGGTGCGGCAGGTAAGGAACAACAGGACACCATGCTCTCTCGTTCAGCAACCACATCGATGGTCGGTCGATCCAGCGCGATCCGCCGACTCCGGCGTCGTTCGGCTTCGGCCAACAGCGGACGCCTCTTCTGCGCTACCAATGGGTGCGCCAGCTTTCTCGACGTCGACCTCCATACCGGCGTCGCTCGCTGCCACGTGTGCGGCTTCCAGCGGATGATCGCGCGCAGCAACTGACCGTCCGGTGCCTTCGCAACAAAGATTGCACAAACACTTGACACACCCCGTCACCGTGCGCTAGTCTCCCCATAACGTTCGACAAACCTTTAACCGGTCGAACGAAAAGAGGAGACCATCAGCGATGAATTCGACGGATGACCCGCCTCGCCAGCCTGACGGCCGGCGCGGCTCTTGCCCTCGCGGCGTTCTCGCCTGCCGTGGCTGCCGACACGGCCATGGTGCGCGTGCTCCATGCCGGTCCGGACGCCCCTGCGGTCGACGTGTACCTCGACGGCGCCAAGGTCGACGCCCTGACCAACGTGCCCTTCGGGACCATCTCCGGCTATCTCTCGATCCCGGCCGGCACCCACAGCATCGAAGTCTGTGCCAACCCCGACAAGACCACCTGCGTCATCGGCCCGGTCGATCTGACCTTCGCGGCCGGAACCAAGACCACGATCGCCGCGACGAACCTCGTCGCCGGCCCGATCGAGGCCCAGGTGATCCTGGACGCCCCCGCGGCCAACGCCGACAAGGCCCAGGTCCGCGTCGTTCACTTCTCGCACGACACCCCCACCGTCGACGTCCTGACGCAGGACGGCGCCGCGAAGGTGGTCGAAGGTCTCTCCTATCCTGACGCAACGGGCTACCTGGCCTTGGACGCGGGCACGTACGACCTGAAGGTCTGCGCCTCCGCCGACAACATGGTCTGCCCGCTCGATCCGGGACCGCTTGACCTCGCCGCCGGCACCGCCTACAGCGTGTTCGCCATCGGCAGCCTCGCGGACACGGCAGCCGAGGGCCTGACGGCCGTCGTCGCCGTCGACTCGATCACCGCCCCTGCGACGGACACCGTCCCGAGCAGCAACCCCTTCTTCGCCATCGCGCTGATCCTTGCGGGCATCGCCGCCCTCGGCGCCGCCGCGCGGTTCGCCGGTGTGACGATCCGCCGCTAGCTCCCGACCCCGTAGCATCGAAGCCGGCCCGCACCGCGGGCCGGCTTCGGCATGTCCGGCGCGGTGAGGCATCATGCTCGGAGCCAGATCCGAAGCGACCCGAGGGACCGATGACCGACCTCGCGAACTCCATCTCAACCGTCGATCGCGCCCGGCTCGCCTCCCTCATGGAGGCCGAGACTACCGACTTCGTCGCGCGCCACCCCAAGTCCCAGGCGCTCCACGAGCGCGCGACGAAGTCCCTCCTCGACGGCGTCCCGATGAACTGGATGGTCAAGTGGGCCGGGCCGTTCCCGCTCTACGTCGACGAGGCGAGCGGGCGCGCGGTTCTCCTGCGTCGACGGCCACGACTACGTCGACTTCTGCCTCGGCGACACCGGCGCGATGGCCGGCCACGGCCCGCGCGCCGACGATCGCCGCCGTCGAGCGCGCAGCTGCGCCGCGGGATCACCCACATGCTCCCGACCGAGGACGCGATCTGGGCCGGCGAGGAGCTCGGGCGCCGGTTCGGGCTCCCCTACTGGCAATTCACGCTGTCGGCCACCGACGCGAACCGGTTCGCGCTCCGGCTCGCGCGGCAGATCACCGGCCGGTCGAAGGTGGTCGTCCACGACCACTGCTACCACGGCTCGGTCGACGAGGCGATCGCCGTCCTCGACGAGCACGGTCAGGTCGTCCCGATCCACGGGCAACGTCGGGCCGCAGGTCGATCCCCGCCGAGACGACCCGCGTCGTCCACTTCAACGACATCGACGGGCTCGAGCAGGCCCTCGCCGACGGCGACGTCGCGGCCGTCCTCATCGAGCCGGCCCTGACGAACGTCGGGATCGTCCTCCCCGAGCCCGGCTACCTCGACGGCGTGCGCGAGATCACGCCGCGGACCGGCACGCTCCTGATCATCGACGAGACCCACACGATCTGCGCCGGACCCGGCGGGATGACCGCTCCGTGACGGCCTCGAGCCCGACATCCTCGTCATCGGCAAGACGATCGGCGGCGGCATCCCGGTCGCGGCGTACGGCCTGTCGGCAGGCGGTCGCGGCGCGGATCCGCGAGCAGTCGGCGCTCGAGGACGCCGACGTCGGCGGGATCGGCGGGACGCTCGCCGGCTACGCCCTGTCGCTGGCCGCGGTCGCGCGCGACCCTCGGCGAGGTCCTCACCGACGAGGCGTTCGCACGGATGATCCCGCTCGGCGAACGCTGGGCCGACGGCGTCGACGGGTGATCCGCGAGCGCGGCGTGCCCTGGCACGTGACCCGTCTCGGGGCCCGGGCCGAGTACCACTTCATGCCGGACCCGCCGCGCAACGGCGCCGAGCAATGGGCCCACTCGCGACCCGGACCTCGAGCGCTTCCTCCACCTGTGGGCGATGAACCGCGGCGTGCTCATGACCCCGTTCCACAACATGGCGCTGATGTCGCCGGCGACCACCGAGGCCGACGTCGACCGCCACACCGAGGTCTTCGCACATCGCGGTCGACGCGCTGTTCGGCTAGAGGCGGTCAGCAGTCGGTCAGCGGTCGGTCTCGTCGATCCACTCCAGGACCGCGACCGATCCGTCGCGAGGAGACCACACTTTGGCCGCCCTGATGGACTCGGCTCGACCCTTGACCGCACATCCCGCTTGAGCCGAGTATCGCGACGTCACCAGCCAGACGCGAGGATCGATCGATAGCCGACAGCGTCGAGGCGCCCGGCGGCACCCGTCGCGTATCGTCGCGGACGTCGGATTCCCTTGCTTGCGGCGGGTTCTCGTGATCGTCCTGCGTTTCCGGTGATCCGATCGACCCATCCCACCCCAGTCGCCTGTCGGCCTTCTCCTCGACGTGAGCCGCTGCCTCGACGCGGCTGGCAGTCGTCAGCGCCGGACTCGGACGGCCTCGTCGTCTTCCTCCTCCGACGAGGATGGCCCGTCCGACCTGAGCGGTCGGTTGCCGACGTGCGCCTGGCGCTGTCACGGCATCCGGCAAGCATTGGCTGGGCTCGGCCACAGCGGCCGGCCATCTGCGGAGGAGCGCGTGCAGCTCGTCGACGACCGCTCATCGTCAGTGCCAGCGATCTCGTCGGGTTCCTCGAGTGCGATCACCTCGTCACGCTCGAGATGTAGCGGACCCGCGGCGAGATCGCGAAGCCGTTTCGCGACGACCCGCAGCTCGCGCTGATCCAGAAGCGCGGCTACGCACACGAGCAGGCGTACATGGCGAGACTGCGCGCGGACGGTCGCGACGTCCATGAGATCGACACCGGCGACCTGAAGACGCCCGAGCCCAGCTCGAGGCGGCCGAGGCGCAGACCCTCGCGGCGATGCGGGCCGGCGCCGACGTCATCTTCCAGGCGACGTTCTTCGACGGACGTTGGCGAGGTCACGCCGACTTCCTCATCCGGCGCGACGACCGGCCGTCCGAGCCTCGGCTCGTGGAGCTACGACGTCGCCGACACGAAGCTGGCCCGGCGGGTCAAGGCCGCGGCGATCCTCCAGATGTGCGTCTACGCGGACCTCCTCGAGCGCCTCCAGGGGATCGCGCCCGAGACCGTGTCGGTCGTGACCGGCGACGGGGTCGCCCATCCGCATCGGCTCGAGGACTACGCGGCCTACTACCGGGCCGCGAAGGCGCGCTTCGAGGCACGGATCGCGGAGGACGCCGCGGCGGCGCAGACGATCGGCGTGCGGCCGCGATGCACGTACCTATCCGGAGCCCGTCGACCACTGCCGGGTCTGCCCGTGGTGGTCGATCTGCATCGATCGTCGCCGCGCCGACGACCACCTCTCGATCGTCGCGGGCGACCGCGCGAACCACCCGCCGCAAGCTCGTCGATGCCGGCGTCGGGACGATGACCGCGCTCGCCGTACTGCCCGAGGACGCTCAAGTGGCGAGGATGCCGCCGCGGATCCTGACCCGAGTCCGGCGCCAGGCGGCGCTTCAGCTCGACCGGAAGCGGACCGGCAACCTGACCTACGAGCTCATCCCGCCCGATCCGGACCAGCCCGGTCGCGGACTGGCCGCGCTCCCGGAGCCATCGCCGCTCGACGTGTTCTGGGACATCGAGGCCGATCCGTGGGCGATCGAGGACGGACTCGAGTACCTCCTGGGCTATGTCGTCATCGATGGCGTCGAGCCGGCGTTCCACGCCCTCTGGGGCCACGATCGCGAGGGTGAGAAGGCGGCGTTCGAAGCCTTCATCGATCTGGTGATCGGAGCGGCTCAACCGCGACCCGGCGATGCACGTCTACCACTACGGCGGCTACGAGTCAGGCGCGATGAAGCGGCTCATGCAGCGCCACGCGACGCGCGAGGACGAGGTCGACGCGCTGCTCCGCGGCAAGGTCCTCGTGAATCTCTACGACCACGTCGTGCGCAGCGGGATCCGGGCGTCGGTCGAGTCGTATTCGATCAAGCAGATCGAAAAGTTCTACATGCCCGAGCGCGAGGGCCCGGTGACGAGGCCGGCTTCTCGGTCGTCGAGCCTACGAGCGCTGGATGGAGTCGAAGGAGCCGTCGATCCTCCAAAGCATCGCCGACTACAACCGCGACGACTGTCTCTCGACGCTGGGCCTCCGCGACTGGCTCGAGGACTCGCCGCGTCGAGGCCGCGTCGCTCTACCCGGACGGGATCGTGCCGCGACCGATCGGCGAGGACCCGACACCGTCGACAGCGTGACGGAGAAACGGGCCGAGACCCGGGCGCGCGAAGACGCGCTTCGCGCGCGACATCCCCGCCGACCGCGCCGACCGTACCGCGGAGCAGCAGGGTCGCTGGCTCCTCGCCGGCCTCCTGGACTGGCACGAACGCGAGACGAAGCCGCAGTGGTGGGACTACTACCGGCTGCTCGGAAGTCCTCGATGGAGGACCTCGTCGCGGACGGTTCGGCGCTCGGTGACCTCGTCGTTCGAGCATGAGGTCGGGATCCGATCGCCCGCTCCACGATCCACCGCTATCGGTTCGATCCCGCCCAGGAGATCAAGCTGAAGCCGCGCGAGACAACCCGATCGATCCCGCCAACCGGCGAGGGCGCCGGCCAGGTCGTCGACCTCGACGTCGGGGTCGGGATGGATCGACCTCAAGCGCAATGCCGGCGCGACCGCATCCTCGCGCATTGATCCCGGCCAAGCCGTACGGCTCGGAGCCGATGCGCGTGCGCCCTCGGCCGGCTCGCGGACCACGTGATCGCCCACGAGATCGAACGGACGGGCCAGGCCGGGCCGCCCGCGAGCTGGATCCTGCGGCCGCCGACCGCGGGTCACCGGTGATCCGGTGAAGGGCCGCTGGTCCGCGACGGCGAAACCGCGCTCGAGGCCGCCGTGCGGATCGCGATGCGGCTCGACGGCAGCACGCTCGCCATCCAGGGTCCGCCGGGGACCGGCAAGACCTGGACCGCGGCGCGGATGATCCTCGCGCTCGTCGGCGACGGGAAAGCGCGTCGGGGTGACGGCCCAGTCGCACAAGGTCATCGGCAACCTGCTCGAGGCCGTCGCGAAGGCGGCACGCGAGGCCGGCGAGACGATCCGCATCGGCCAGAGGGCGACGACGACGAGCGGGCGGAGGTGGACGGGCTCATCCACTACACGGCGACATGAAGCGGCACTCGGCGCGCTCGGCGGCGGCACGGTGGATGTCGTCGGCGGGACGGCGTGGCTCTGGGCACGACACCGAGTTCGCCGGGCGCCATCGACGTCCTCTTCGTCGACGAGGCCGGCCAGTTCTCGCTGGCGAATGTCTGCTGCGGTGGCGGCCGCGGCCGATTCGGTGGTCCTCCTCGGCGACCCGAACCAGCTCCCGCAGGTCTCGCAACGGCACGCATCCCGAGGGCGCGGAGGCGTCCGCGCTGGAGCATCTCGTCGGCGGAGCGAAGACGATCGCCGCGGACCGCGGCCTGTTCCTCGGGACGACGTACCGACTGCATCCCGCGTCAACGCGTACATCTCCGATGCGTTCTACGACGGTCGGCTCGAGGCGACCCGCAGACGGCGCGATCCAGGCGCTCGAGCCGCAGGACCGCCGGTGGGTGGTGTCGGGATCCGCCACGTCCCGTTCGAGCACGGCGGTGCCGGCAATCGATCGCGCGAGGAGGCGACCTGGATCGCAGAGGCGATCGAGTCCCTGGTCGGACGCGCGTGGACGGATCGGAACGGCCGATCGCGCCGGCTCGAGCCGCAGGACGTCCTCGTCGTCGCGCCGTACAACGCCCAGGTCGCCGAGATCCGGTCCGGCCGTCGACCAGCGGATCGGCGTCGTCGCGAACGTCGGCACCGTCGACAAGTTCCAGGGCCGCGAGGCGGCGGTCGCGATCTACTCGATGACCTCGTCGTCGCTCGACGACGCGCCCGCGCGACTTCGGGTTCCTCTACTCCGGGAACCGGCTCAACGTGGCGATCTCGCGCGCGCAGGGCCTCGCGGTCCTCGTGTGCGAGCCTGCGCTGTTGCGGGTCGCCTGCAGGACGCCCGAACAGATGCGCCTCGTCAACGCGCTGTGTCGGCTCGTGGAGATCGCGACGAAGCAGGAGTCCGGCGGCGCCGGCGAGCGGCGCCGCTCGATCCGGGAGCCGGACGAGCCGCCCACGCTCGGGCTCGTCTAGACGAGGTCGCGACGGGGATGGGTCGGCGGTCGGGGCTGATCGTCCCCGTCCGGCGGCGTTGCCGGCTGGGTTGGGTACGGGACGATCGCGATCGGCCGGCCATCCTCGGCGTGCCAGCGCACGTCACCGTCCGCTTCCTGCCCGTCCGCGTCGAGGGTCTTGACGGTGCCGTCGGGGACAGGCTCGCCAGCGTCGTCGCCGGCTGGCCCGGCCACCTCCCGTGCGGAAGCATCCACGACGAGTTCATCGCCCATCTCACCCTCGCGAGGATCCGAGCGGCCGTTGGTCCCTTCGGTGGCCGGGGGCGATCGGCTCGTGAGCCGATCGCCCGCAGCGCCCGGGTGGCCGTACCCGTGTGTCGCTACTCGTCGCAGACGAGCGGGTCGGCCGGGTAGTGGGCCCGGATCAGGACGTGGCCGGACGGCCAGACCGTGACGCGGTAGCTCGAGGCGTAAACCGGGACGTCAGCCACGGTCCACCAGTAGTCGGAGGTCCAGATGCAGGCTCCGCCGGCGTCGACGAACTTCGTCGCGGGCGCGTACCCCTGGTTCTCCGGGAACATCAGCGGCGGCTCGGTCGTGAGCCGGCAGACCGCCGTCTCCGTGGCGGAGCCATTCCGGGCCTCGACCCGAACGAGCACCTTGCAGTGCGCCCGGGACAGCGACCCGAGCGGGAAGTCGTCCGGGAACGCGACCGCGATCACGGTGTCGACACCCCGGAGGATGTCCACCGAGGCCTTGTGCGACGGGCCTCCGGCGGCGACCGGCGCGGCCGCGAGGATCCCGAGCATCAGGACCGCGACGAGGACTGCGAAACGACGTGTCATGGCGAGCGACCACCTTTCTTGTGCCCCGTCATCGGAGCTGGTGATCGCACGCTAGTCGCGCCGCCGACGAACGGACTCCCTATCTTGGCCGCGGCGGTTCCCTATCTTGGGAGACCGCCGGCTCGGGCTTCTTCCGCGGCGGCCCCGCGGCTCCTGACGCCGAGCTTGCGCAGGATCGCCGAGACGTGGTGGTCGACGGTCTTCGGCGACACGACGAGGCGCTCGGCGATCTCGGCGTTCGTCAGGTCCTCGCCGAGCAGGGCAAGGACCTCGGACTCTCGCGCGGTGAGGCCCGCGGGGTGCCGCTGCGTCTTCGACCGTGGTCCTCTCGGGATGTGCCGTGCGCCGAGCTCACGGAGGCGCTCGGTGACGATCCGCGCCATCGGGGCCGCGCCGAACTGGAGGAAGGAGTCCAGCGCTCGCCGCAGGTCCTCCTCGTCGCTGCTGTCGGCGAGGGCCAGCGCCTCCTGATACGGCCGTCCGATGGCCTTCCACGCCGCGGCGGCTTCACGGTGCCGACCGGAGGCGTGCGCGACGTACGCGGGGTCCAGCCCCTCGGGGAACTCACCGAGCGCGCCGGCCTTCCATGCCCAGAAGGCAAGCTCGCTCCAGACCCGATCCCAGCCGACACCGAACCTGGGCAGGCCCAGCCCCACCTCCGCCTCCCTGGTGGCGCGCTGGTCGTCGCCGTCAAGCCAGGCCGCCTCGGTCCGGGCCGCAAGGAGCGGGATCAGTTCCTGGTCTTCCGCCATGTCCACGTTGGCCATGGCCTCGTCGAGCCGGCCCCACGCATCTCCATCGCCGCGCCGAGCACCGATCATGCCGATCAGCGTGAGCGCTCTCACGCGGACCGGGTTCGCCACCGCGAGCCCGAGGATCGACCAGGCGGTCGTCAGCGCCTCATCCCACCGCCCGCGCTCGAATGCGAGTTCGGCCAGACGCTCGGTGAGCAGGCGCTGGAGAAAGTCGAAGTCGTAGCGGCCGACGTACTCCCGTGCCTGGACGGCGTACCGGTCGGCCAGGTCGAAGCGCCCCATGTCGCGGGCGGCTTCGATGAGGTTGATCAGCGAGCGCAACGCATGCTCGGTCAGGCCGGCCGCTCGCGCTCGCTCCAGGCTCGTGGTCACCGTGTCCCAACCCGTGTCGTCGCCGAGGTAGATCTCAAGGACGCCCATGGTGGTGAGCGCATGCAGTGCGACCGGCTCGTCGCCCAGTGCCTCGGCCAGGTCGAACGCCCGGCGCGCCAGGGCATGGGCGCGGTGGTCGTCGGCGCGGCGGTCGTCGCTTCCGCCCAGCAGCCCGCGCTGGGCCACGACCGCGAGGGCGAGGGCGAACTCATGGCCGGGCGGGTCGATCGTCTCGAGGATGGCCACCGCCTCCGTGGCCACCTCCGTCGCCTGTGCGCCGAGTCCGCTCTCCCACAGGTAGCCGGAAAGCGCGCGGAGGCAATCCCCTTCGCGGAGCCGGTCGCCAAGGTCGCGCCAGATCCCCAGGGCATCCCGCTGCGCTCGCAGGGCCGCGTCCACCTGGTCCGAGTCGGAGGCGGCCCGCGCATAGGCTTCGAGGATGCCGGCGCGGCTTCTCTCGTCGATCCGGGCCGCGACACCGAGGGCATTGGCGTAGTGAGCGGCCGCCTCCCGACTGGCCCCGAGCGCTTCCGCCCGAGCGCCGGCGATCGGTGCGAGACCCAGGACGGCAGCGTCGTCGCCGGCCTCCAGGGCGTGGTGGACCAGTCGTGCCGCATCGAAACCCCGGGTCTGGAGGATCGCGAGCGCCCGCCGATGCAAGCGCAGCCGGTCGGCGGGCGTGAGCGCATCGAGGACGGCCTGGTGGGCGATCGCGTGACGGAACGAGACGGCGGTCCCCTCCTGGATCAGGAGTCCCCGCGCGACGCACACGTCGATCGCGGTCGGGCCGTGCGGCTCCACGGCACGGAGCTCGTCGATCTCGCAGTGATGACCGAGGACGGCGGCGGCGCCGAGGACCCGGCGTGCGCCGGCGGGGAGCCGGGCGACGCGGGCGAGGACGGCATCCCGGACGGAGGTCGGTACCTCGGTCGTGCCGCTGGCGAGGACCTCGGAGACGTAGAAGGGGTTGCCGGCGGTCCGATCGTGGAGCGTCCCGGCGTCCAGTCCGGTCCCGGCGGCGAGGGCTCCGACGGCCGCGGGCGACAGGGCCTCCAGCGGGATCTCGGTCACGACGTTCGGCGGCAGGTCGCCGAGCGCGCGCCGGAGCGGATGCCGCGCGTCGACGTCGTGGTCGCGATAGGCGCCGATCACGAGGACCGGCAGGTCGCGGAGTCTGCGTCCGACGACCCGCAGCAGGTCGAGGGTCGCGTCGTCGGCCCAGTGGAGGTCGTCGAGCACGAGGATCGACGGACCTGAGGCGGGACGGCGCAGGACGTCGAGGAAGGTGTCGAACACCCTGGTCCGGTCGCCGGCCTCGAGGGCCGCCAGCAGCGGACCACCGACCCGCGCAGCCACGTCCGCGACGGGGGCGAACGGTCGTGGCGGATCGATGGGATCGCAGGTGCCCCACAGGACGCGTCCGTGCGCAGGGATCTCCGCCGCGAACGCGCCGAGCAGGACGGTCTTGCCGATCCCGGCCTCGCCGGCCACGAGGGCGATGTGGCCGCTCCCACGTCCGGCGGAAGGCAGCAGCTGGCGCAGCCGGGCCAGGTGCGCGTCGCGCTCGAGGAGGTGCACCGGTGCATCCTACGGCCCACGGCGCGCGACCCGGTGCGGGATGACACCGTATGCTGCGCGGACCCATGACCGCGCCAGCCCATCTCTCGATGCCGCCCATCGAGTTGGCGCGCCTGCGTCGCCGAACCGTGAGATCACTCGTCGCGGGGGTCGCGCTCGGGAGCACCGGCCACATCGCTGCCGTCACGATCGCGACGATCGCCGCGGAGCAACTGGCGGGGACGCCGGCACTCGCCGGGGTGCCGGGCGCGACCGTCGTTCTCGGCGCAGCCGCCGGTGCGGTGACGTTGTCGCGCGTCATGGCCCAGCGCGGGCGCCGCTTCGGCCTGGCGCTCGGCTATCTCATCGGCGTCGCGGGAGCGCTCGGGGCGACCGGGGCGATCGTGTTCGGGAGCTTCGAGCTCTTCCTGCTGGCGACCGCCTTCATCGGCTTCGGGAACAGCTCGAACCAGCTGTCGCGCTACGCGGCGGCGGATCTCTACCCGAAGAACAAGCGCGCGTCGGCGATCGGGACCGTCGTGTGGGGCGCGACCGTCGGGGCGGTCATCGGCCCGAACCTCGTGGAACCGTCGGGGCACATCGCGATCGCCCTGGGCCTCCCTCAATTGGCCGGGCCGTATCTGGTGCCGGTCGTCTTCGTCGGCATCGCGGCGATCCTGTCGATCGTCCTCCTTCGACCCGACCCCTTCGAACTCGGGGACGCGTCATCGATCCGTACCGCCGAGACGCCCGACAGCGGGCCATTGCGCGAACTCCTCCGGCGGCCGTCGGTCGTCGCTGCGATCCCGGCCCTGGTCGTGGGCCAGTTCGTCATGGTCCTGATCATGACGATGACGCCGCTCCACATGAAGATGCACGGCCACGGGCTGGGTGCCGTCGGGCTCGTCCTCAGCGCCCACACCTTCGGGATGTTCGCGCTGTCGCCGATCTCGGGCCGCCTGACGGATCGATTCGGCAGCCCGAGCGTCATCTTCGGCGGTTTCGTGATCCTCGTGGCGTCCGCCGTGATGTCGGCGGTCGCCCCGCCCGAAGGTGGGGTCTTGCTCTTCCTCGCGCTGTTCCTGCTCGGATGGGGCTGGAACCTCGGGTTCGTCGCGGGCAGCGCGCTCCTCACGAGCAGTCTCTCGCTCCTCGAGCGAACGCGGATCCAGGGCCTGGCCGATGCCCTGATCTGGAGTACGGCCGCGGTCGCGTCGCTCGGATCCGGCGTCGTCCTGACCGCGGCTGGATACACGTCGCTGGGGATCCTTGGCGCCGTCCTGGTCCTGGGCCCGGTGTGGATCCTGATCCGCCGCTGGGGCCGGCTGGACGGCGTCTCCGGCCACTGACGGCTCGGCCTCGCAGAGGAGGCGGCAACGACCCAACGGGGCCACCGCCACCGGAACCTTTGGCGGGCTTGGAACCTGAGCATCCCGCGTGACAATCATGTGGTCCGACCCAGAGATCTCACGAGGGCCATGTGAAGCAGCCATCCGACGCGACGATCCCCGAAGCCGACTCCATCGAACGCGCCCCGGCGCACCAACGCGCTGCCGGCGAGTTCATCGATCCGGTCCGCGACCGCGTTGCCGACCCCGAGGACCACGCCAGGACCGGGCTGGACGGCCGAGCAGCATGGGCTCGAGCCCTCGACGCCGAGTCGGCGCGCATCGCGCGCGGCGGACGATGGGCCAGCGCGGTGGTCATCGAGGTATCAGGGCCCGCGCCGTTCGTCGATTGGCTCGCCTCGCCCGACGCGGCCCCTGGGATCCCCATGCTGACCGAGACCATCCATCGACACGCCCGGCAGGTCGACGTCGTCGCGACGCTGGGACCGGGCCGCTACGGCGTCCTGCTGGTCGATACGGACCAGGTCCGCGCGATCAACTTCGTCGAACGGGTCCGGTCCGCCTGCGATTTGTGGCTTGCTCGGCAGGCGCCCGATCTGCGCGTGGTCATCGGCTGGGCGGACGCCCGGCCGGGGCGGACCGTCCACGAGGCGCTGGCCGATGCCGAGGCGGCGCTCGAGCGCGACCGCCAGGCGAGCTGGACGTCCTAGGCGGAACCACTCCGGAGCGCCCGCACGGGCTCGTCCGCTAGCCCCGCTACCGCTCGTCGAGCTCGAAACCGGGCGGCAGAGCGTCCCTGAGCGCCGACACCGCGGCATGCGGGTCGCTGTCGGCCGGCCCGTGGAGGACGAGGAGCCGGCTGACCCGTGCGGCGCCGCTTGCCCTACCCTCGCCCTCGCCCGGGCTCTCGCCCGATGCGCGCGCCGCGATCGTCGCGTCGCTCCGCACCGTGAGGCCGTGGTAGACGGCAACGACCAGTGCGGTCAGCAGCGCGCCGACGGGGGTTGACAGCTCGGACACGGGATCACCCGGGAGCAAGACGCCCAGCGCGACCGCAAAGACCCGATAGAGCACGAGCGCGAGCGAACCGATCGTCGTGACGAGCGCAGCCCCGAACACGATGAGCAGGGCCACGCGGCGTGTCGTGGACGACGCCTCTGCGATCGGATCGAGAGCACGTCGCATGCGCAGTCGTGTCCACGTCCAGGCCCACAGCGCGAAGCCGATGAGCGCGAAGGGCAGGTACGTCGCGACTTCGAACATCCAGGCCTCGCCAAGGGTCCGGGAGCCGCCGAAGGCGACATCGATCGCGAGTCCGACCAGCCAGCCGATCCCCGCGGCACCGAACGCGAGCCCGACCATCGACGTCCCGTGCAGGTCGAGGCGGGTCACCGTCGCGGGCGGCGCTGCGCCGGGAACGGGTGCGTGGGCCTCGGCGAGCATGCGGCGCCGGTGGTACCACCAGGCGAGCAACCACGGCGTGGCCGACGCGAGCGGGATGACGATGGCGGTGGCGAGTCGGGCGCTCCCATCGGAGAGGACCGGGGCGTCGCGAGCGCCGAGAAGGCCGGGGACGCTCGCACCCAGCGCCTCGCCCCCGAGCTGGACCACCTGGGCCACCGCGAACACGACGACGGCGACCAGGTAGCCAAGGCGGACGCGGGCCTGCCGCTCCCCGATCGCACGCCACCCCGTGCACGCAAGGGATCGCGCGGCGAGCCACCAGTGGACAGCCCACAGGGTCACGTAGGCGGCGAGCTCCGCGCCTCGGTCGATCAACGTGATCGTGCGCTCGTTCGCGGACGGCGCGCCTATGATCGCGTCCACTGACGGGACCGGCCCGAAGGCGACCGAGATCATGCTCCCGATCGTCTCCGCCGCGATGACCAGCCCGAGCATGGCTGCCCCGTACAGGTAGACCCGGTGCCACCACGCCGCGGCTCCGAACAGCGGGCCGGCGGCGACATCGCCGCGGCGCACGGACGCGTGGAAGACCCACGCGATCAACCCGACGACCAGCGTGGCGGCCGCCCCGGACGGGTCGGGGTCATCGAAGTACCAGGCGGGGACCCGGACATCGATCGTCGAGCGCAGCACCCAACCGATCAGCTCCCGACCGGCGAGGGCCATGGTGAACGCGGTGACCGCGAGCGCCGCGGCGAGGTACAGCGCCCGGATCGATGAGCGTCGCTCCGACTCGGCTTCGTCCGTTCCTGGCCGAAGTGAACGCCCCACGAGATACCAATGGACGGCCCAGACGGGAAGACCGACCCCGACGAGGGCAGCAGCGAGGCTCAGTTGCTGCCGATCCGCATCGACGAACCCGAACA
>CAVQPX010000010.1:0-44975 GCA_963714835.1 uncultured Chloroflexia bacterium | reverse complement strand
CATCAGAGCACACAGTCCAGGCCAGATCAGCGCCACCCGTCCTCCGTGGGCAGGATTCGTGGCCTGATGGGTAGGTTGCAGAGCCACGACGAGTACCTCGCGCAGTTCCCGGAGCCGCAGCGGGGCGTCCTGCAGGAACTCCGCGAGACGATCCGCGCCGCGGCCCCGGAAGCGACCGAGACCATCGCCTACGGGGTACCGACGTTCAAGGTCGGGAAGCGGAACCTGGTCCACTACGCCGGGTTCAAGAACCACTGCAGCTTCTTCCCGGGAAGCATCGCGACGACGGACAGGTTCATCGAGGAGCTCGGAGCGTATCGGACCGGGCGAGGCACGATCCAGTTCACGGTCGAGGCGCCTCTCCCGGCGGACCTCGTGACGCGGTTCGTCAAGGCACGGCTCGCAGAGGAGGCGGCACGCTCACGAAAGTAGCGCCCGGATTTCTGGAGCCCGGGGTCACCCCGGTGCGATGTTGTGGTTGGAGCGGAAGAGGTTGTCCGGGTCGTACCGCAGCTTCAGCTGGCGCAATCGGGCGTACGTGGGCGCAGGGTAGGCGCCGCGCACGGCTTCGGCGCCCTCGTCGCCCATGAAGTTGACGTAGGTCGTCGCGTCGCTGGTGGGCAGCTCGGCGAGGAAGGCCGCCGTCCAGGCATCGTGCTCCGCGGCCCGACTGAGATCCTCGTACGGCGTGATCAGCCACAGGATGGCGGGTCGATCGCGCCACCTGAACGCCGTTGCGTCGCCCGGGACCCGCGCCATCTCGCCGCCGAACACGCGCACCTGCACCAGCGCCTCCGGCGCGCTGGGGTGCGCGAGCCGGCGCAGGATCACCTCGATCGTCGCGTCATCGAGAGCGTCGACGAACAGGGCGCGGCTGGAGACTCCCCAGGTCCCCACCTGGTCGCGATCGACCGGGTAGAACAGGTCCGTGTACGGCTTCCAGGTCACGGTGTCGTTGATCGGTGACCCGAGGGCACGCAGCGGCGCCAGCGCCTGCTCCCTGCGTCCTGCGAGCCGGACCACACGAGGGACAGGTAGACGACCGGGCGTCCGCGATGCTCGTCGGGGATCGCCGGGTCGTCCGGCCCGAGCATGACGTTGGGCATCGCGGTCAGCTCGTCGGGGGCGGCGAGCAGGGCGGGGATCATGTTGCGAAGCACCTCGCGCGTGGCCGGCAGGACGATGTCGCCCGCGAGGACGTTGACCAGCGGGTGGAGCCGGAACTGCAGGCGCGTGACCACGCCGAAGTTCGCCCCGGCACCACGAATGGCCCAGAACAGGTCCGGCTCCTCGTCGGCGCTCGCGGTCCTCAGCCGGCCGTCCGCGGTGACGATCTCGACCGCGAGCAGGCTGTCGATCGTCATCCCGTGCTTGCGTGCCAGCCAGCCAACCCCGCCACCGAGCGTGATCCCGGCAACGCCGACGGATCCTGTGTCGCCGAAGGGCGTGACGTAGCCCTGCTCGTGGGTGGCGGCCGTGTACTCGCCGGCCAGGATGCCCGCATCGGCCCATGCGGCTTGAGCGGCGGCGTCGATCTCGATGCCACGCATGGCCGACAGGTCCAGGACCAGCGACCCATCACCGGCGCTGTGGTTGGCCATGCTGTGGCCGCCGGCCCGGACGACCAGCGGCAGGCCCGTCTCGCGAGCGTGCGCGATCACCAGCGCCACATCCTCCGCGTCGACCGGCCGGACGATCAGGGCGGGATGCGGGTCCGCCGCCGCGTTGTTCACGCGACGGGCGTGGTCGTAGTCGCGATCGCCGGGTGCGAGCACCCGGCCTCGAAACGCGCGGTCGAAACCCTCGGCGCTGCGCACCATCTCGTCAGCCAGCATAGTCGAATGCTCCCTCCAGACCGGCGCCGTCCAGCGCCGCGCCTGCAAACCCTACGACCTCAAGTGCACTTGAAGTCAAGAGGCGAATTCGTGATCATTGGCGCATGCCGCTGCTGCCCGACTACATCTCAATTGGCGACCTCGCGGCGCGTAGTGGCGTATCGACGTCGGCGCTTCGCTTCTACGAGGCCCGGGGCATGATCCAGGCGAGCCGCAGCGAGGGCAACCAGCGCCGGTACACGCGCTACACGCTGCGCCGCGTCGCCTTCATCCGTGCGGCGCAGCGCGTGGGGCTCACGCTCGACGCGATCGCGGCAGCGCTGGCCAACCTGCCGTCCGACAGAGCGCCAGCCAAGACCGACTGGGCACGACTCACCCGCGCCTGGCGCCCCAGGCTCGACGCGCGGATCCGGGAGATGGAGAGGCTTCGCGACGAACTGACCAGCTGCATCGGTTGCGGTTGCCTGTCACTGCGGACCTGCCGCCTGCTCAACGCGGGCGACGTGTCTGCGTTGGAGGGCCCGGGCTCGTACCTCCTCGAGGACCGGGTCTGACGGCGGGCCGACATCATCTCAGGGAGCCTACCCGGATGCCGCGCCCGCCTCGAGGAATGCGGCGACGTTCCGCCACGGTACGTCGGGCTCATCGATGTCGTATGCCGGGCAGAGGACCAGCCCGGCTCGTCCGAGCGTTTCGATCCTGTCGTGCACCTCCTGGCGGATCTCCCCAGGGCTGGCAAACGCGAAGGTTGTCTGCCGACCGACCGTGCCCCAGAACGCCAGCCGGCGGCCAAACCGGCGTCGGATGCGGAGCGCGTCCATGTGCTCGGGCTGGAGCGGGTTGATCGCGGCAACCCCGATCTCGACCAGATCGTCGAGGATCGGCGCGACCTGGGCTTCGCTGCCTTAGATTACCCTAGGTCGGGCCGGTCCCTCGAGCAGCCGCGCTGACCGCGGCCAGACGAGGGCGCCGCCGGGCAGGGTGGATGACCTTCTCCCGCCCTTCCCACCATCCCCGCCGTTCGAGGACGGCCACTCCGTCAAGTCCGAGAGTGGTCGCGCTGCGCGCAGCGCGCCCGGCCAGACAGTCCAGCCGGAAGTGCGCGATCTCCCTCCGCGCGCCGCGCGCGATCAGGAAGATCTCGAGCCCCCCGAGGCGCCCGACCGCCCCGCACACCCCGCCCCCCAGATGGGGTGTGGTGGCGCCCGCCGCCGGTCCGATCGAATGGAGTCGGTCACCTGCCGAGACGCCCGTCACCACCCCGAAGCCCCCCCCCCCCGGGAACGGAAGGGGCCCGGGCCGGACAGGGTCGTGGCCACCCCCAGGGGTTTGCCTCTTCCGGGGCCTCGGGGTGGTAGCCCCAGCGGGCGTATCTCGCGACCTGCGACGAACTTCCGAGACGAGCGTTGCCGGCGTACGGCATCGCGCGCCGCCGTAGCTCTTCCTCTTCGGCGGAGATGGGGAACGCCACGAACTCGACATCGACGAGATCGGCGCGCCACGCTCCGGGCGGCGCGAGCGCGGAGCCATCGACGGGGTAGAAGCCGAGCGCGAGCGGAATCCGGTCTGGCTCGTGGCCGTCGAGGGCCGCCAGCACCCGTTCTCGGCCGCTCATGGAGTCCGGTCGATTGGCACGTGAATATCCTGCTCCAAATGAATCCGCTCGCGGAGCGGGTCCGCTGCCGAGAGCCCTTGGAGTTGTGCTATCGATGTGATATCATCTTGGCCTCGAAAGGAGGCCCATTGATGGTCACCGAACGCTCTGCGCGCTCCTTCCCCGGATTGCCGATCGCGGTTGCCGTGATCGGCGCGACGATCGCGCTCGTCGTCTGGTTCTCGTGGCTCATCTGGACGATGATCGAGCAGCTCACCTTCGACGCGCTTATGTTCGTGCCGCTGCTGCTATTGGTCCCCGTTGCGCTGGTCGCCGTCGGGCTGACGGTCGTGAGCCCCAACGAGGCACGTGCCATCGTCTTCCTCGGTCGCTACAGCGGCACCGTCCGCGAGCAGGGATTCTGGTGGGTCAACCCGTTCACCCTGCGACCGAGGATCTCGGTCCGGGTGCGGAATTTCGAGAGCGGGCGGATCAAGGTCAATGACCACAGCGGCAACCCGATCGAGGTCGCCGCGGTCATCGTCTGGAAGGTGACGGACACGGCCGAGGCACTGTTCGAGGTCGACGATTACGAGAGCTACGTCCACGTGCAGGCCGAGGCCGCCCTGCGGACCCTCGTGATGGCGTACCCGTACGACTCGCACCGTGACGACGAGTTGTCGCTGCGCGCCAACCCCGTTGAGATCTCCGAGCAGCTCAAGATCGAGGTCCAGGACCGGCTCCAGCGGGCAGGCGTCGAAGTGATCGAGGCGAGGCTCAGCCACCTCGCGTACGCGCCCGAGATCGCCAGCACCATGCTCCGGCGCCAGCAGGCCGAGGCCGTCATCGCGGCACGTACCCGGATCGTCGAGGGAGCGGTAGGCATGGTCGAGATGGCACTCGCCGCGCTGTCCGAGAAGAAGCTCGTAGATCTCGACGAGGAACGAAAGGCGGCGATGGTGAGCAACCTGCTCGTCGTCCTGTGCAGCGAGCAGCAGACTCAGCCGGTGGTCAACACCGGGACGCTGTACAGCTGATCGACGAGCCGATGGCTCGTCGCAAGACGTACCTGCTCCGCCTTGATCCGGAGGACTTCGCAGCCCTGCAGGGGTGGGCGCGGGACGAGTTGCGGAGTGTGAACGGACAGCTCGAGTTCCTCATCCGTGGGGCACTCCGGGATGCCGGTCGCCTGCCGCGCCCGGGTCGCCGCCAACCGGGGGATGGGACCGACCCGGCGCGCTGACTCGCCGCGGCACCGGCCGACTGGCAGTATTCGTGATCGATGGCTTCGGTCAACCGGGATCGTCCCCCTCCTGGCTCGGGGTCAACGTTGGAGGCGACACGTGGATCCGTCGGACAAGCCAACGGAGTTCCGGGCGTCGATCGGCGGTGATCGCTCGCGGGTGCCCGCGTTCATGGTGATCGCCGCGGCCGTCCTCCTGGTGGGCCTCGGGTTCATCACCAACCTGACCGGCGAGGGGACGGACCAGGCGTCGTCGCCCCTCCCAAGCGCCAGCGCTCCGGTTGCGGCCGCAACGCCGCGTCGCACCTCAAGCCCGGCACCGGTGCCCACGCCAGTACCCACCCTCGCGCCCTTCGCCGCGCCGGTCACCACAGCCGAGCTCTCCCCGACCGGGATGCTCGTCGCCGACACCGGTAACCCGGCCACCGGGAGTCTGATAGCCGACGCTGACGGCACGGTCTGGACGACCCGCGCGGGTGGAGTCATCAACCTGGACCCGCAGACGGGTCGCAGCCGCGAGTGGACCCTCGCCGACGATCCGGCGTTCGCGACGGCTTGGTTGGCGCCGGCGAGGCAGGGCGGCGTCTGGCTCGTGAGCCAGGGGGTGGTCCGACTGTTCGACGGGGAGCGGTTCCAAGCGGTCATCGAGACGCCCGACGGGGTCTGGTCCGTCGTCGAGAGCTCCGACGGCAGCCTCTGGGCGGCGACCGATCCGTACGGGCTGATCCGCTGGGCCGACGGAACCTGGACGAGCGACCCGCCGGGGCGCCCGAGCCGGGGTGCGTCCAGCATCGTGGTCGACGCTGGCGACAGAGTGTGGACGGCCAACTACGACCAAGGTGAGGGTGGCGAGTGGTTCCCGCGAGGTATCTCCGCCTGGGACGGGTCTTCCTGGACCAACTTCACTTCTGACGATCTGCCCGGGGTAGCTTCCTTCGGGCGCTCGATCCCAGCGCTGTTCGCCGGCGGCGACGGCAGCGTCTGGGTTGCCATAGAGAGGGACCTGGCGCGGTTCAAGGCGGGCGACTGGACCAGCTTCGTGCTGGAGGATCTGGCGGGCAACGCGTCGTTCAGCGCCGTCGGCGCCGACGGCAAGGTCTGGTTCGTCCGGGACGACTGCGAGACGTGCGCGGTCCAGATCCAGGTGTTCGACGGGTCTGCCGTGACGATCTATGACGATGCGGACGGGCTGCCCGGAGCGGATGACGTCGAGTGGCCTGGGGCGACCGTTCTGCCCGGTCCGGGTTACGCCCTCGCAGCGACAGAGGCCGGACTGTATCGGCTGGCGGACGGGTCATGGCAGCGGCTCGAGATATCGACGCAGCCTGGGCAACCGGCGCCCGGATCGAGCCCGCTGGGCCGAGGGGTGGCGTTCGGATTCGGGATGACGCTCGCGGCGACGTCGCGCACTGAGGTCTGGGTAGCGGTCGAGAGTCGGGCGACCGGCGCTCCGCAGGAGGGCGGACTGTTTCGGTTCGACGGCACCACCTGGCACCGGGAGCAGCTGCCAACCGAGACGACCGTCGGGCAGGCGGCGGTCGCTCCGGACGGGGCGCTCTGGGTCGCCACCGGCTCCGGCCCGCTGGTCCGTCGCAATGGCATCTGGTCCAATCTGGGTGCCATGGTGGAGCGTGTGGTGCCCGAACCGGCCGTGGACCGCCACGGCTGTGGCGGGGCCGTCTTCATTGGTCATGACGGGGTCGCGTACTACGCTGGACCGCGCTCGGGTAACCAGCTGGTGGCCCTCCAGGCGGTCGGCGGCGGATGGGTTCCGAGTCTCTATCCCGCGCCGTCGCTGGATGACGTGTGTTCGGCGAGGCTGGCGGCGACCGCCGACGGCACGATCTGGCTCCTCCAGCGTGGGTGGGGCAACACCCTGTCGCGCGCAGCTGGGCGGTCGTGGGAGACGGTCTCCCTGCCGCCCGCCGATCAGCCGGACGCGGATGTCTACCCATCTGCGATCGCGGTCGACCGCGACGGAACACTGTGGGTGACGACCACCACGTGGGATCCGAGAGGCAGCTCATCGCACACCGACCTGATGCAGCAGGTCGAAGGGCAATGGGTGCGCCGTGCTGGCAATTTGGGCATCGACTATGTCAATGCGCTCGGGCAGATCCCCGACGGGTCCCTGATCGCCGTCGGGGACGGGATCGCCGTGTTCGACGGGCAGGCATGGCGCCAGCCGTGGCGCGGCGTCTGGCTCGACGCCGTGTCGGTTGCGCCCGACGGTGCCGTGTGGGTCGCCGGCCCGAACGTGTACCGGCTCCCGCCGCTGTTGCCGTAGATGGTTCCGTCCTCGGCGGCAGTCCCAGTCGAATTGATCAGCCGAGGGCGCGCTTGATCGCCGTCACGTCGGGGCCACCAATCACGAGGCGTCCGTCGACGGTCACGTAGAGAAGATCGACATTGACGCCCTCGTCGGCGAGCCGGCGCAGGAGACCGGCCCCGGCGCCTGCCTTGTTCTCGACTGGGATCAGCGCGACCTGCTGCTCCCCGAGCAGCTCAAACCCGGCGTCGATCAGGGCGCGGCGCGCCCGCTCGGCGTCGAGAACCAGGACGTGGAAGACACCTCGGTCGCCGCAGATGTACCCGCAGGCGCCCTCGATGTTGACCCCGGCCCGACCGAGCACATCGCTCGCTTGGGCGAGCGCGCCGGGACGGTCGACGAGGGCCACGGTCAGATCGGTTGCCATCGATGACCTCCCGGATGCTGCGATGGGTCGATCGATCGTACGGTGCCGGTCAACGGAACCCGGATACCCGGCGGACTGATCTCAGGTTGGATCAGTCGGCCGTCCGAAGCGGCTGTGCTCGGCTCCAGGCCTCGTGCAGTCCAAGGCCGGCGACCCAGCGGTCGATATACGCGAGGTCGAGGGAGTCCCGGCCGATGTCGAGCATGGCGGCAGCGTCGCTGAGCTGCCGGTCCGAGCCGCTGGACACGGCCCATTCGAGCTTGGCGATGATCGTGTCCTCTGGACTGGCGATCCAAGCGGTGGTGCCGAGAAGATTTGCGCGGGTCCGCCGGTCAAATTCCTCCTGCGAGAACGGCCGGTTCCTGCGGATCAGGAAGTCCACCTTCCAGCCACTCGTGGCATCGATCGCGTTGAACTGCGTCCGTCCGCCGAGCGCGGCGACCGCCGCGTCCGGGTCGACATACATCCCAGCCTCCTGGATCTCCGCGACGAGCCGGTTGATCGCCACTGGATCGGGATCGATGACGATGTCGAGGTCGCGCGTGGATCGTGGTTCGCCGTGGTACGAACTCGCGACGGACCCGGTGATCATGTAGGCCACGCCGGCTCGCTCCAGTTGTCCGATCGTGGCAGCGAGGAGTGCTGCGAGGCTCACCGTGCTGTGGAGATGCGCCGGGCACCACCGGCGGATGCAGTGCCGTGGCCGAGCAGGATCCCGACCAACTCCGCCCGAACCTGGCCATCAGAGAATTCCGGGTGACGTTGTCGGATCCCGGACTCCGTGATCGCCCGGATCTCATCGCTCATCTCTGCCGCCACGGCCAATCTGTCGTCGGGCGTCATCCGTCGAAACGTCTCGCGCTGACGTTCAAGGGCCGCCTTCGACGTGTCGAGCAAGGGCATCGCAGGCAACTGTAGCGCGGCGTGGGCCAGCGAACAGCCCGAAGGCTAGAATCGTGACGGACCGCACGATGGCGCGGCGGCTGAAGCAGATCGGAGGCGATCGCGTGACGGCGGCGAGGGGCATAGCGGAGAAGGATGCGTCCCGCGCACAGCCGGAGCCGTTGCCGGATCGCGCCCGGGTGGTGATCGTGGGCGGCGGCGTCATCGGCGCGAGCATCGCCTACCACCTGACGAAGCTCGGCTGGCGGGACGTCGTGCTGCTGGAGCGGCGGCAGCTGACGGCCGGCACGACGTGGCACGCGGCCGGTCTCATCACGGGCGCGGGCATGACCTCGGAGACGCTCGTCTGGATGGCGCGCTACACGCGCGAGCTGTGCACGACCATCGAAGCGGAGACGGGCCAGGCGACCGGCTTCCGACCCATCGGTCACCTGTCGGTCGCGACCACGCCTCGACGGCTGGAGGCCCTCCGGCGAGAAGCTGCGTTTGCACGCGGATTCGGCGTCGACAACCAGGAGATCTCCACGGCTGAGTTCGGACGGATGTGGCCCGCGGCCAGGACCGACGACATCCTCGCCGCCTTCCACGTTGCCGAGGACGGCCGGGTCAACCCCGCCGACCTGACCATGGCCTACGCGAAAGGCGCCCGGATGGGTGGGGCGAGGATCGTGGAGCACGTCGCGGCGATCGGCGTCACGCAGGCGCGCGGCCGCGTGACCGGCGTCGTCACGGATCGCGGGACCATCGAGGCCGAGTTCGTCGTCAACGCGGCCGGCATGTGGGCGCGCGAGTTCGGAGCGAGCGCCGGTGTGTCCGTTCCGCTCCAGGCGGCGGAGCACTACTACCTCATCACCGACACCGTTCCCTGGGCGCATCCGGACCTGCCGGTCGTCGAGGAGCCGGACCGCTTCGGCTACTACCGTGAGGAGGGCGGCGGGATCATGGTTGGGCTGTTCGAGCCCACCGCCGCCCCGTGGTCCGTGGACCGCATTCCGGCGGAGATCGAGTTCGCCAGCCTGCCACCGGACTGGAACCGCATCACGCCCTTCCTGTCGACGGCCCTGGATCGCTTCCCCTCGCTCCACGACGCAGGGATCAGGACGATGTTCTGCGGGCCGGAGAGCTTCACCGCGGACAGTTCGCCCATGCTCGGCGAGGCGCCCGAGCTCGGTGGCTACTTCGTGGCGGCCGGCCTGAACTCGCTCGGCATCCTGCTCAGCGGCGGCGTCGGGAGCGTGATTGCACGGTGGATCGCGGACGGAGTATCGCCCGTCGACGTCACGGGCATGACCGTGGATCGGACCCAGGCGTTCGAGACAAGCCGGCGCTTCCGGGCAGACCGGACCGTCGAACAGCTGGGCGCGCTATTCGCGCACGGCGTCTGGCCGAACTGGCACCATCGGACCGCGCGGGATGTTCGCCGCTCCGTCGTCCACGACCGGCTGGCGGCGGCCGGAGCGCACTTCGCGGCGTCGTCCGGCTGGGAGTACGCCGAGTGGTTCGCGGGGCCGGACGCGCACCCGGAGATCATCCCTGGCTTTGGCCGCGACGCGTCCTTCCAACTCCAGGCCACCGAGCACCGAACCATCCGCGAGGCGGTGGGGATGCTGGATATGTCACTGATGGCCAAGTTCCTCGTCCAGGGGCGCGACGCGGAGAAGGTCCTCAACCTCGTGTCCGCCAACGATGTCTCGGTCTCCGTCGGGCGCATCGTCTACACCCAATGGCTCAACAGGGCCGGCGGCATCGAGGCCGACCTGACGGTCACCCGCCTGGCCGAAGATCGCTTCCTGGTCGTCGTGACGGACCTCATTCACCGGCGAATTGCGCCGTGGATCGAGCGGAACGCGCCGGCCGGGACGCACGTGACCGTCACCGACGTCACATCGGGGACCACGTTGATGACCGTGCAAGGACCGCTCTCGCGGGAGCTCCTGTCACGCCTCACCAGCGCGGACCTGTCCAACGAGGCGTTTCCGTACATGACCGCGCAGGAGATCGATCTCCACTACGCGCGCCTGCTCGCCATGCGGGTGACCTACGTCGGTGAGCTGGGCTGGGAGCTGCACGTCCCGGCCGAGCTGGCACTCACCGTGTACGACGCGCTGCTCGAGGCCGGCGCCGACCTCGGCTACCGCAATGTCGGGATGGGTGCGCTCGGCAGCCTGCGCCTCGAGAAGGCCTACCGGGACTACTGCCTCGACATCGACAACAGCGACAGCCCGCTCGACGTCGGGCTCGGATTCGCGGTGGCGTGGGACAAGCCCGGTGGCTTCATCGGGCGTGACGCGTTGCTCGCGGCGCGCGTCCCCGGGCCGCCGAAGCGACGCCTGGTCCAGGTGCTGCTGGACGACCCCGAGCCGTTCCTGCACGGGGGCGAGCCGGTGCTCCGGGACGGCCGCTGGCTCGGGTACGTCCGCGCCGGCGCCTACGGGCACACGCTCGGCGGGGCCGTGGGGCTGGCGACGATCGAGGACGAGGCGGGGCTGCCCGCCGAGGCGATCGAGCACGGGCAGTTCGAGATCGACGTCGCGGGCGCTCGTTACCCGGCGCGAGCTTCCATCCGGCCGATGTACGACCCGGACCGCCTCCGAATCAAGGCCTGATCAAGGGCTGGTCGACGGGACGCGTCGGCGGCCCCGCAGGGCCCGGCCCTTGGCGCGATTGCCACAGATCGCCATCGAGCACCAGATCCCGGAGTGGTTCCGCGACGCGTCGTAGTACGCCCAGCGACAGGCGTCATTTCGGCAGACCTTGAGGCGGGACCACGTTCCGGCGACCGACGCAACCGAGATCTCCCCGAGAATGCCTCCGATTGCCCCGGTAACGCCGGATTCGTTCGACCGGAGGGTAGCCTGACCATCCGCCTCGAAGGCGACGGTCAGCGGGCTGGACCTGGCTGTCTCGTGCAGGAAGCCGAGCGCCGCATCGTCGGGCTCGCCGCGATCGCGGCACGTGACCACGTCCCGAAGTGCCTCCCGAACGGCGACCAGTCGCTCGCGGTCACTGTCGGTGACACGAGCTCCGGCGAACGGCAGATCGTGGGAGCGGAGCCACGCCTCGACTCCAGCAAGGGTGGCGAACTCGTCAGTTCCGGCTTCGATGTCGGACGAGTTGAGGAACGAGCGGACGAGTTCCAGCCCACCCGGCGCCGGCTCTCGCCTGCTCGCGGACTGGGGTGACATCGCGACACCTCGACCGACTGCGGCCACAGTTGCGTCAACACCATCCATCTCGCTTGACAGGTTAGCACCGGTCCCCTAGACTCGCAAGCACATAACCAGTCAAGTGCGTACGGTGGTGACCACGTGCATAGCTCGGCGTTTCGGAATCTGTGGTTCGGCCAGACTCTCTCGCTGTTCGGGTCCCAGGTCACCTTCCTGGCCCTGCCCCTGTCCGCGATCCTCGTCCTGCACGCCTCGCCGTTCGAGATGGGGCTGCTGGCTGCCGTCGAGTACGCCCCGTTTCTGTTCCTGACGCTGTTCGCCGGCGCCTGGATCGATCGCATCCGGCGCCGGCCCGTCATGCTCGTCGCGAACCTGGCACGGGCGGGACTGATCGGTGCGATCCCCGTCGCGGCCGCCTTGGGGCTCCTGTCACTCCCCCTCCTGGCCGTGGTGGCGTTTGCCGCCGGCTGCGGCGCGGTGGTGTTCGAGGTGGCCTTCCTCGCGTACGTCCCATCGCTGGTCGGCCGGGACCGGCTCACGACCGCGAACGCACGGCTGTTCTCGAGCGCCTCTGCCGCAGAAATCGCCGGCCCGGGACTGGCGGGCGCGCTGGTGTCGCTGGTCGGCGCACCGTTCGCCCTTGCCGCCGACGCCCTGAGTTATCTCGTTTCGGCCGGCAGCCTGGCCGCGATCCGGCACCCGGAACCCGCGCCCGCGGCCAGATCCGGGCGTGATCTTCGGGCGGAGATCGGCGAAGGTCTCCGGGTCACGTTCGGCCAGCCCATCCTTCGCGCCTTCGCGTTCGAAGCGGCGACGTTCAACCTGTTCTGGGCGCTGTTCAACGCGGCCTTCCTGCTGTTCCTCACCCGGGAGCTGGGTTTCGCGCCGGCGCTCGTCGGGTTGATCTTCGTGGTCGGTGCCGTCGGCTCCCTGGCGGGTTCTCTGGTCGCGGGCCGGCTCGCGGCTCGGCTTGGTCTCGGGACCACAATTCTCGGAGCGATGATCATCGCGTGCAGCGTCTATCTCGCGATCCCGTTCGTCGACGACTCCTCGCCGACCACCGTGGGTGTCCTCGCACTGGTCCTCGCTGTCGCCGGCGCGTTCGTGGCCATCACGGTCATTCACGTCATGACCATCCGCCAGACGGTCACCCCGAACCACCTGCTGGCACGGATGAACGCCAGCTATCGGACCCTCGGCTACGGCGTGATGCCCCTCGGCGCGCTACTGGGAGGAATCATCGGCGAGGCGTTTGATCTGCGAAGTGCATTGGCGGTCGGCGCCATCGGGATCGCCTGTGCGCCGCTGTGGGTCGTGTTCTCCCCGGTACGTCGAATCAGGCGGATCGAGGATGTGGAACCCACGGCTCCCGGGAGGCTCGCGACAATTCTCCCTCCAGACGTGAGAACCCGGCGATCGGGTCCCGCCCCGGTCGCCGGGTCATTGGGCGCTATCGAGTTACCAGAGGAGTTGCGCCTTCGGGCGGCTCCGCCTTGAGCCGGCCCTACCCGCCAGCGGCAGGGCCCGTCTGCTTCGTCCGCGTGGTGACGTAGATGTCCTGCTGCGAACCGACGCGGAACGAGCCGAAGTACAACGTGGTCCCGTCCCAGGACAGGGACGGCCGCAGGTCGTTCGCGGTGCTGTTGACAGCGGGACCCATGTTCACCGGCGGCTCCCATGGGTGCGACGTGCTCGCGCGCGTCGCCGTCCACAGGTCGATCCCGGCAGACCCGGACCGGTTCGAGTCAAAGAAGATCTCGAGCCCGTCGCGGCGAAGGTTCGGACGATTGTCGTTCGAAGCCGTGTTCAGGCCGGGCGCCAGGGTGGCCGGGCCGAACAAATCGCCATCGAACGCGCTCACGTAGATGTCCGAGTCCGTGCCACCCGCGGCGAAGCCGCCGGGGCGCGTGCTCGAGAAGTAGAGCTCGGTCTCGAGCAGATACGGGCTCGCCTCCGCGGCCGAACTGTTGACGGTGCAGCCGAGGTTCTGCGGCTCCGCCCAGCCCCGGGTTGCATGCAGCCGCGTCATGTAGAGGTCGTCGTTGGCCGTGGACCCGCAGTAACCTGGGCGGTTGCTTACGAACAGGAAGGTCTTCCCGTTGCGGTGCGCCGACGGGCAGAGCTCGTCAGCCTCCGTGTTGATCGCCTCGAAGTTGACCGGGTCGCCCCACGCACCGTTCTCACCGCGCTCGGAGTACCAGATGTCGAACCCTCCCACTCCGTCGGAGCGAGTGGACGCGAAGTACAGGATGTCGCCCCGCTGGGAGACGAAGGGGCAGCCTTCGAGCGCCGTCGTGTTCAGGTTCTCGTGGGTGCCGACGATCGACTCGGCGTTCACCGGCGGCGTCCACCCGCCGAAGTTCATCGCGTACGCGGCGGTGGCCATGGCGAGGACGGCGACCGCACTCGCGACAGCAGTGCCGATGGCCCGTGGGATGCGCATTTCGGCTCCTCCAGCGATCGGTATACCGATCGCTGAACTCCGGATCGGTTCTCCTTGCCCCAGACAGAGCAGCGGAAGGTCACTCAGCGACACGACCCCCGCTGGCGATGTGGAGAGCATCCGCTCTCAAACCCCTTGTGCCTATTCGCCGTTCGGCGTACTTTCTCCGGCACGATGCAGCTGCGCCGAGTCGATCTCCAGGCGATCCTGGGTTTCCTCGCCGATGTCGGCGGCCTCGAGTTCGACGAGCTGGTCCCCGTCGAAGTCCTCGCCCGCCTGCAGTACCTCGTGGCGTGCGATCACGTCAGCTTCCAGGAGATCGACGTTCGCGCGAGGCGCTTCGGCGCCACGACATGCTTCCCCAGCCACGACGAGGCCGGCCACGACCCAGACGACGACGCGCTGTACTGGACCGTGGGGCCCTGCCCGATCGACGCCTACCGCGAACGGACCGGCGATCTGTCGGCGGTCCGGATGTCCGACGTGATCGGCCGGCAGCAGTATCACGAGCTGCCCATCTACAGGGAGTACAACCGGCCGTTCGGAATCGAGCACATGGTCGATCTTGGCCTCAGCGCCGGGCCAGACTTGCATCGCTCCATCCTCCTGTTCCGGGGGCCAGATGTCCGCGACTTCTCCGAGCGAGACCGCGCCGTACTCGAGATGCTCCGACCGCATCTCGAGGGCCTCCAGGCACGTGCGGCGGCGCGACGGCGTTCGTGGGACGAACCCGTGACGCTCGGCGATGACAGCAGGTCCCGCGCCTGGGCTTCGCTGACGCCCCGGGAGCGCGAGATCCTCGCCCTGGTGGCGGAAGGCAGGACGAACGCACAGATCGCCACACGGCTGTGGGTCGCGCCGAGCACCGTCAAGAAGCACCTGGAGCACATCTACGAGAAGCTCGAAGTCGGCGGACGGACCGCGGCCGCGCTGCGCATGCATCCGATCTCGGTGGCCGAGCTGACCGGGCGGCAGGCCATCTAGCCCCCCGCTTGCTCCGGGCTCCATCCGAGTCGACCTGCGTCGAGCCCGATCGGACGTCCGGGCTCAGAGGGGCGGGGTGGTCGGAGGGAGGAACCTGTGGCTCGTGTGCGCTTCGTAGCCAGCCGCCATGGCGAAAAGGGTCGGCTCGGCGAAGGGCCGGCCCATCAGCTCGAAGCCCATCGGGAGTCCGTCGGCGTCGAACCCGGCGGGGATGGCGATGGCCGGTAGGCCGCCGAACCCAGCCGACTGACAGTCGAAGGGCGATACGTCGACGCCGATCGGGGCCGCCGTGGTCCGGGACTCCGGATAGAAGATGGCGTCGAGATTGTGTTCGTCCATGAGGGCGACGACCTTGTCACGAAAGACAGGACGCGCTTCCAGCGCTGCGAGTCGCGCAGGAAAGTCCGGCGTCTCCACCGCCAGTTCATCGCGGAGCATCGCCTCGAACATCGGGTCGACGCCCAGATCCACGAGTTCCTGCAGCGACCGAACCGGAGCGGCGGGCTGGGCGGCAAGATAGTCGTCAAACGCGGCGTGGAACTCGTAGAAGATGGGGCCGACATCGGCACCGAACGGCAGCGTGACGTTGGCGACCTCGGCCCCGTTGGCCACCAGCTCGTCGATGGCCTTCTGCATCAGCCACTTCATGTCGCCGCTCAGCGAGAAGCTGACCAGTCCGATGCGTCGGCCTGACAACCCATTCGGATCGACAGCGCCCAGGTAGGACGCTTCGACCGGCACGGTCGTAGGATCTTCGGGATCCACCGCGGCCGTTGCGTCCAGCACGATCGCGAGATCCACGACGCTGCGGGCCATCGGCGCCATCGTGTCCAACGTGGTCGACAACGGGATGAGGCCGGAGCGCGATGTGAGGCCCTCCGTTGGCCGCAATCCATACAGGTCGTTGAGCACGGCCGGGAAGCGGACCGATCCACAGCTGTCCGTCCCGAAGCCCGCGACGGCAAAGTTGGCGGTGACCGCCACGGCGGTGCCTCCGCTTGAGCCGCCGGGATCCCGGCTCAGATCGTAGGGACTGAGGGTCTGTCCGCCGAGGGTCGACAGTGCGCGGAACCCGTTGGCGAACAGTTCCATGTTCGTCTTGCCCAGCATGATGGCCCCCGCCTCGCGCAGCTTCCGCACCTGGAAGGCGTCCTCGGATGGGATGAATCCCGCCAGGGCACCCGATCCGGCGGTCGTCTCCATGTCGGCGGTGTTGATGTTGTCCTTCAAGACAACCGGGATGCCGTGGAGGGGCCCGCGCGGACCCGACACGGCACGTTCGGCATCCAGGGCGGCCGCCTGGTCGCGGGCTGCCGGATTGACCACGATGAATGCGTTCAGCATCGGACCGGCGTCGTCATACGCCGCGATCCTCGCCATGTAGAAGTCGACCAGCCCGACCGCCGTGAGTTCGCCGGACTCCATCGCAGCCTGAAGTTCGGGGATCGTCGCTTCCAGTGGAAACGGGACGGGCAAGGCCACGGGTTGGCTGGGACCGACATCGTCCGGGCTGGGGCTTGCGCCGACGCTCGGCAATGCGCCGGGGCTCGCGCCGATGCTCGGCAACGGGCTGGGGCTGGAAGTCGTGGAGCAGGCGCTGAGCACCAGTAAGACCAGGGTGACACCCACCCCCCGGACAGTCCGACCGGTTCTGATCACGACCAACACCCTTTCATCGTGCTGCCAAGAACGGATTCCGAATGCGGATCCGGCTACTCGAACTGGATTGAGTCGATGATCTCGACCAGCTCCTGCTCAAGGGCAGGTGTGGCCTCTGTGGTGGTGATGCCTTCGATGAACAACAGCACCCCGTCGACGTCGATGATCCAGACGCTGATCGTGTCGCCCGTACTTGTCCCGCCCCAGAGTGGGCCACCGTACATGTCGGGCCAGGTGAAGAAGAACCCTGGTTGGCATCCGGTGTCATCACCAACGGTGAACACGACACGCTTCGCGGGGCGGCCGCCCACCGTGACATCGGTCGGCCCCGTCAGCGCGACGGGATCCGCGGGCGCACTCGCCACGGCCGCGGCGAGATCGGCTGCCGATGTCCCGGCCTCCCGGCCCACGACGTCGAAGCATGGGAAGGGGTAGGGCCCATCCGGGAAGCTCGTCCACAGAATCGAAGCCTCGGCACCCTGTGGGCCCCGGATGCTCTTGCCGATCGAGAAGGCGCCGTTGCCGCTCCAGCCATCCGACGTGGCCGTGCGCGTGCTGAACGAGAGCGGGATGCCCGCTACGTTCAAGGCGTGCCTGCCGATCTCGAGCTCGAACGGAGGGAACACCGTGGCCGGTACCGGAGCGGGCGTCCCCGAGGGCTCGATCTCGATCGAGGCGATGATGGCTTCGAGCTGCAACAGCTCCTCGGCCGATACGCCTCGGTCCACGGTCGTGATCACCAGGCGAGCGCCGTCAACGTCGATCGCGTAAACCGTTCCCGCTCCGCCCACGGGGATCGAGAAACCAAACGTGGTGTTGTTCTCCCAGATCACGTACCCGCCCCACGACCGGCACGAACCGTTTGGCATTACGGACGTGGGCTGGCTGATACGGAACCGCTTGGCCGGATAGCCGCCCAGCTCGACATCGATGGGACCCGACCCCTGGTCGCCCACGCCTGCCCAGCTCGAGAGGGCGGTCGCGAGATCGCCGGCCGTGGGTCCGAGCGAGGTGCCTTGGCAGGTGATGCTCCGGACGTCGTGTACCAGACTCAGGCTCAGGGTTGGGCCGCTGCCCCCGAGGGCATATCGGGTCAGCGTCGTGCCACCCTGTGGCGGAACGCACGGTCCCGGTTCCTGAGGGCACGAACCCCATCTCGCGGTTGCTGACAGCCAGCCGGCCGGCATCGTGAGACGGACCCGGCCACCTGGCCACGGGACGTCGTATCGACCGGGATCGATCGTCGAGTACTCGGTGGTCGACTCGACGGTGGAAGTTCGCGAGGGCGAAGGTGAAGTCCGAGCGGATTCGACCGGGCCGCCGATACTTCCGAACGACGGCAGGAGGTTGATGCCGACCACCGCAACGACCACCACGGCAGCGGCCGCGATCGTGAGCGTGGTGAGGTTCCTCACGCCCGCGATCCTCCGGATCTCCCACCAGGACAGGCGCTGGGTATTCGTGTCGAGCAATGTGAGCACGTCGTCGAGGACGCGGTCGGCGGACTCGTGCCCGTCCTCGCGCAGCCACGACCGGACGATCCGCGTAACGTCACGTTCGGAATCCATCAGATGACCTCCCGTACCGGTGCTCGCGTGTCGGCATCGAGGGCCGCCCGCATGGCGCGCATTGCGTGATGAAGTCGAGAGTGAGCCGTCCCGGTCGCGATCCCGCAGATCTCGGCGACCCGTTCAAGGGGCAGATCAAGGAAGTGGTGCAGCACCACGACAGTCCGGTGGTCGAGTGACAGGCGGTGGAAGCCGCGCTCGAGCTGGTCCCGGTCGATGACCGAGCTCAGTCCACGGTCGGCCGCGGACTGATCGCCCGGGAGAAGCCTGAGGTCGGGAGCCCAGCGGCGTTCGCGCCGGCCTTCCGCGTAGCAGGCACGCACGAGGAGCCGGTACGACCAGGCGTCGAAGCGCGCCGGGTCGCGGAGTTTCGGAAGCTCCAGCCAGATCGTCAGGAGCGCCTGCTGCGTGGCATCCTCGGCCAGATCCAGGTCACGCAGGATCCTGCGTGCGACGGCCAGAAACCGACTCGCGATCTCGGTGGCCACGAGGGCATAGGCCCCCTTGTCACCGCGCTGGGCTCGGATCACAAGGTCGGTATCCACGCCTCTCCTGACAGACGGCACCGGCTTGAGCCGATGTGCACCGTGTATGGGTGCGGCGAGGGTCCGGATTTGTCAATCCTGTTTCGAGCCGCGATCCCGGTCCCGGGACCTTTCGCCGCTGCCCCGACCCAATCGTCCTGTTGCCGCGGTCGCTCAGTGATCCGATGATCACCCCGGTGCCGCAGTGCACCGTTCCGGTCGATTAGCCCGGGACCCAGAAGACCGCAGCCGAATACGGCGATGCCCCGAGCCAGAAGCAAACCGACCGACATCCGCGGAAGAAGCCTCCTGCTGTTGCCTCCGGGGTCCAGCCCCGTGAGGCCACGGAACGGCTCCACGTTGTCCGCTGATCCTCGGCACGACGAGGTGGAGGCAATCGCGCAGATCGGTTCGTATTCACTCGACATCGCCTCGGGACGCTGGTCGAGCTCAAAGGGCCTCGACGCGATCTTCGGGATCGATGCCGCGTTCGAGCGGTCTGTAGAGGTCTGGGCAGCGCTCGTTCATCCGGCCGACCGCGAGGCGATGGTCGCCTATTTCACGGACGAGGTGGTCGGTCACGGCCGGCCGTTCGACCGCCAGTACCGGATCGTCCGCGCCGACACCGGCGCGGAGCGATGGGTCCATGGACACGGCGCCCTGAAGCTCGATGCAGCCGGGCGACCGGTGGAGATGCTGGGCACGATCGCGGACGTCACCGATCGGGTTGCCGCCGAGGAGGAGCGGACACGGCTCATCGAATGGTTGCGTCGCAGTGAACGCAACCTGGCCGAGGCTCAGCGGATCGCTCACCTCGGGAGCTGGGAGCGGGACGTGGCGACGGGCGCCCTCCGCTGGTCCGATGAGTCGCACCGGATGATGGGAATCGAACCGGGCGCGTTCGGCGGTACGCTCGATGCCTACCTCGCCCTCGTCCATCCGGACGACCGCGTCAAGGCCGCACCCAAGCCAAGCGACCTCGCGGCGGGCGATCCCGATCCGGTCGACTACCGGATCATCCGGCCGGACGGGAGCGTGCGGATCCTGCACGAGGAGGCCGAGGTCATCCGCGACGCGGCCGGCACCCCGATCCGATACGTCGGCACGACCCAGGACATCACGGACCGTGTGGTGGCGGAAGGGGAGCGAGCGCGGCTCGCATCCGCCGTCGAACAGACGACCGATTCGATCATCATGTACCGCCCGGACCTCGCGATCGAGTATGTCAATCCGGCCTTTAGCCGCCTGTACGGCTACGCCGCCGACGAGGTCGTCGGCGGGGGCCCGGACTTCCTGACCAGCGGCCGCTACGAGCCCGTGTTCTGGACGAACCTGTGGGCGTCGGTCGCGAGCGGCGTGCCCTGGACGGGCGTGATCGTCAACAAGTGCGCCGACGGCTCGCTCGTCGAGGTCGACACGGTCATCGCGGTCCTCCGCGATCCCGCGGGCCGGATCACCAACTACGTCCAGACGGATCGCGACGTCACCCGCGAGCGGGCGCTCGAGAGCGCCCTCGAGCGGGATGCCCGGGAGCGCGAGACGATCGAGGCGGCCCTCACCCGGATCGACCCGGAAGGAACGCCCGAGGCGATCGCCGGACACGCCTGCGCCGAGATCATCGGGCTCGAGGGGATCGAGTCGGCCTGGGCGATCGGCCTCGGCGCCGACGGCGGCCGGATCCTGGCCGAGATGGGCCTGGTCGGGGAGACGCTGCATGCCGGGATCCCGATCCCCGACGCCCGGGCGGCCTACCTCCGCGAGCGGGCCGCGCGCGGGCCGTGGGCGGAAGCCTGGCGGGCCCGGCCCGAGGACGGCACGTACGGCGAGATGATCAGCGCGACCGGGCTCCACACCGCGGTCTACGCGCCGCTCCAGGGGGCCCACGGCGTCGTCGGGGTGATCGGCTTCGGGGCCCACGACCCGGCCAACGCGGACCGGATGATCGAGCGCCTGCCGGCCCTCGCCACGTTCGGCTCGATCCTCGGCTCGCTGATCGCGCCCGCGCTCGAGGCCCGCCATCGCGAGGCCGACGCCCGGGCGACGATCGCGGCGACCATCGCGGCCGGCGCGTTCACGCCGTTCTTCCAGCCGATCGCCGATCTCCACAGCGGGGCGGTCGTCGGCTACGAGGCCCTCTCCCGCTTCACCGACGGGACTCGCCCGGACGTCATGTTCGGCCTGGCCGAGCGGGCCGGGATCGGACTCGAGTTGGAGGAGGCCACCCTGGCCGCGGCCCTCGCCGCGGCCACCGTCCTGCGCCCTGCGGCCTATCTCAGCCTCAACGTCAGCCCGGCGATGATCGCCTCGGGTCGGCTCCGGCCGCTCCTGGCCGGCTCCGAGCGGCCGATCGCCCTCGAGATCACCGAGCACGTCGTCGTTGAGGACTACGCGGAGCTCCGCGCGGCGCTCACCGCGCTCGGGCCGAACGTCCATCTCGTGGTCGACGATGCCGGGGCCGGCTACGCCAGCCTGCGCCATATCCTCGAGCTCGCCCCGAACTACGTGAAGCTCGACATCGGGCTCGTCCGCGGGATCGACACGGACCCCGCCCGGCAGGCGCTCATCGCGGGGATGACCTACTTCGCGGTCAAGCGCAAGGTCCGGCTCGTGGCGGAGGGGATCGAGACGGCTGCCGAGCTCAAGATGCTCCGTGAGCTCGCGATCCCGTACGGCCAGGGCTACCTGCTGGGCCGGCCCCAGGACGGCCGGGGGCCGGGACCGTGGCCGAAGAAGATCGCGTTCGACAAACGGTGACGCACTGATCCACTGCCAACGGCGAGCGCCCATGGCTTGGGCACGCCAGGCGAGACCGTCAGGCGCCTGCTGCGAGCTCCCGACCCACCGCGAGCACTTCGTCGACCAGGGCATCGGCGTCAGCGAGCGTCGTGCGCGGGTTGATAAAGCAGGGCCGGATAGCGAACCTGCCGTCCACCCGAGTGCTAGAGGTCACGGTACGTCCACGGGCCCGAATGCCATGCAGCACGTCTTCGTTCAGGGCATCCAGGCGAACATCGTCGGTCCAGCCTGCCGGCCGGTAGCGGAAGCAGCAGATCGAGAGCACCGGCTCCGCGAGCAATTCCAGCTCGTCCGACTCGCGAGCGCGCTCCGCCACCCGGCGGGCGCAGTCGTCATGCCGCACGACCCGCTCGGCCATCCCGTCGGCACCGATCTCGCGAAGGATCGCCCACACGGCGAGGCCGCGAGCCGGCGCTGAGAAATCCACGCCCCAATCGGGAGTGCCGAGCCCAAGCTCGTCGAATGGCGACCCGGGGTCAGCCTCACCCGTGGGAACGTGGCGCTCCCGGTCATAGTCGCCGGTCTCGATCGTGAACGCCCGGCCCAGGATCCCCTCGTCGCGAACGATGGCGACTCCCGTGCCCACCGGAGCCGCGAGCCACTTGTGCGGATCGATCGCGAACGAGTCATACGTCGCCACGTCCCCGTAGCGCTCGCGCACCCGGTCGTCCAGCAACCCGAAGCCGCCGTACGCCCCGTCCACGTGCAGCCAGATACCGCGCTCGTGCGCGATCTGCGCGAGTTCCGGGATCGGATCGATGCGACCCGTGTTGACATCGCCCGCGCATCCCACCAGGGCAACCTGCGTGCGCCCGGCCGCGAGGTCCTCGTCGAGGGCGGACTGTAGGAGATCGAGGTCGATCGTGCCGGATCGGTCGAGTGGGATCATCCGCAGGTTGGCGCGGCCCATGCCGAGCACTCCAAGTGCCCGTCCGACCACGTGGTGGGTCTCCGTACTTGCATACACCCTCGGCTCAACCATGCCTTCGATCCCGTCCAGCGAGGGCCGCAGACCGAGCCGCTCACCAGCGTGCTGGCGGGCCGCGCCGATTCCGATCAGGTTCGCCGTGGAGCCGCCGGAGGTGAATGTTCCGACGGACGACGCCGGAAAGCCGAGCAGCTCGATCAGCCAGCGCATCGCCAGGTGATCGACGAAGTTGCCCGCGGTCGCCCACCAGCGCTGGGGCACCGCCACCGCCTGGGCCAGGTCCGCGGCCGCCCCCACGTCGGTGGGCATCGTGGTCACCCAGCCGGAGAATCCAGGGTGTCCCACCCGCAGGCCGTTCGCGACCACCAGGTCCGCGAGTTCCGCGAGGGTCGCGTCACACCCAATGCCCGTGGCCGGCAATGTCTGATCCAGGGCCGGGCGCCAGCGCGACCGTTCCCGGGCTGGATCCGGTCCTTCAAACCGGAGGAACTGCTCCAGCGAGGACAGGATGGCGCGGATCGCGTGGCCCAGCGAGTCGGTGGCGGCGGCGTCCCGGCGGGTATCCATGAGGGCGCAGTGTAGCGGCCGGACCGGCTGGCTCCACGGCCCACGGCCCCACAGCCCACGGCCAACGGCCCTCTGGGCTCGGCCTCACAGGATCTTGGAGAAGAACTCCTGCGTGCGCGGGTGCCGAGGGCTGGTGAACATCTCCTCGGCTTCACCTTCCTCCACGATCTCGCCGAAGTCCATCATCACCATGTGCGAGCCGACCTGGCGGGCGAAGCCCATCTCGTGGCTCACGACGACCATCGTCATGCCCGAGGCGGCCAGCTCGAGCATCACGTCCAGGACCTCCTTGATCATCTCGGGATCCAGTGCCGAAGTCGGCTCGTCGAAAAGCATGGCCTTGGGGTTCATGGCCAGTGACCGCGCAATGGCGACCCGCTGCTGCTGACCGCCGGACAGGGCACCCGGCCGTTTAAGGGCCTGCTCCGGAATGCCCACCCGCTCGAGCTGGGCCATGGCGACATCGACCGCTTCCTGCTTCGAGCGCCCGCGAACCATCCGCTGGGCCAGCGTGATGTTGTCCAGGACCGACATGTGCGGAAAGAGGTTGAACTGCTGGAAGACCATCCCGATCTCGCGCCGGACTGTGTTGATGTCGGTGTCCTTCGCCTCCAGGTGCACGCCGTCGATGTAGACGGCGCCAGAGGTCGGCACCTCGAGGTGGTTCATGCAGCGCAGCACGGTGGACTTGCCCGAGCCGGACGGGCCGATGATGATCGTCACCGTGCCCTTCTTGATCCGGAGACTCGCGTCGCGAACGGCGCGGATGGACCCGAAGGACTTGGACAGGTGGTCCACGACGATTTGGTCGTCCGGCCCGAAGGCGGGTCGCTCAGCCACGTGCCAGCCTCCGCTGCAGCCACTGGACGAACAGTGACAGGACCAGGGTCATCGTCAGGTACAGGAAGGTCAGGACGAGGAAGGCCTCGTCGAAGCGGAAGGTCCGTCCGGTGTACAGGCGGGCCCCCTGGGTCAAATCCCGGACCCCAAGCAGCGTTGCGAGAGCCGAGTCCTTGAGCAGGGCGATGAAATCGTTGCCCAGGGCGGGGAGCACCGTCCGGATCGCCTGGGGAAGGATGATCGAGCGCATCGTCTGGGCGTGCGTGAGGCCGAGCGATCGGCCGGCTTCCATCTGACCCTGCGGGACCGACTCGACGCCGGCCCTGAAGATCTCGGCCATGAACGCCCCGTAGATCAGCGACAGGGCGACGATGAACCTGGCCTCCTGGGGGATCGCGTTGTTGGCGAAGCCGATCGCCCTCGACGCGATCGGTACCAGCACGAACGCGATCATCAGGATCAGCACGACGATCGGGACGCCGCGCACGAACTCGACGTAGGTGATCGCCAGGTTGCGCAGCACGAAGTTCCGCGAGACCCGGCCGAGTCCGGCGATCAGGCCCAGAACCACCGAGATGACGAACGAGACGAGCGTGATCCGGAGCGTGGTGGTGATGCCCGGGATGATGATCTCGAACGCGTTGGCGAACGAGCGATTCGTGGCAACCGTGAACGCCATCAGGGCCAGGATGGCCAGGATGGCGAACAGCCAGAGTGGCGCTTCCCTCACATCGCGGCGTCGCCAGCGGTCGATCAGCCCGAGGTCGACCGCCTCGACGCCGCCCCCTGGAACCTCAGGTCCGGTCACGCAACGCTCCCTGGGCGGAAGAAGCCCGGCAACGGCCGGGCTTCTTCATCGAACTCCTGGCTGGGTCCGCTGCTACAGGTCGTCGTAGGTGATGGTGAACTTGTCCGAGAAGAACTTGTCGGCCAGAGCGGCGAGCGTGCCGTCGGCCTCCATCGCATCGAGTGCCGCGTTGATCGGAGCCACGAGGTCCGACCCGAGCGGGAAGATGAACCCGAGCTGGTCGGATGACAGTGAGCCCTCGATCAGCCGGATCGCGTCCGCGTTCTCGCCGACGTAACCCTGGCCGGCGGTCGAGTCGATGATCACGGCGTCGACGTCCTCGTTGATGAGCGCCTGGACGGCGAACGCGAACTGGTCGAAGCCGGTGACCCGGGCTTCGCCATACTCGCCCGCCGCCGTCTCGTAGTTCGTGGTCGCGATCTGGGTCCCGACCTTGTAGTCACCGGCCTTGAACTCAGCGAGTGTGGCGAAGCGCGCCTCGTCCTTGCGGACGATCAACTGCTGCTCCACCGAGATGTAGCCGCGCGAGAACGCCACGATTTCGGCGCGGTCCGGGGTGATCGTGATGCCGTCCATCGCCATATCGAACTGGCCATCGGACACGGCCTGGATCATCCCGTCCCAGCTGGTCTCCTCCCACTGCGCCGTGCAGTTGAGCTTCTCGCAGATCGCGGCCATGGCGTCGTAGTCCCAGCCCGCGCCTTCCTTCGTCGCGGGGTCGATGTAGTTGAACGGCAAATAGGCGTTCTCGACGGCGACCGTGATCGTGCGACCGTTGAGGTCCGGCAGGCCGGGTCCCTCGCTCGCGGCAGGGCTTGGCGAGGCGCCGCCCCCACATGCGGCGACAGCCAGGGCAAGCACCGGAAGAATTGTCAGCCATCTGGATTTCACTTGGGTCCTCCTCTTGTCGCGCACGATACAACGATCACGCAAGTTCATTCCGACCGTTCGGTAGATCTGGTCTTGGCATCCACGACGCTTCGAGTCACGTGCGCAAGCGTGCCTCCGCGCGCGCGCACCAAAGTACGATCAGACCAAGCGTCGTCGTTGCCTCATGGAGCCATCGAGCCGCGCCGGACGGAAGGGCCAAATGGCCCGGTCAGTGCGGGTGGGTCGGCTCGGCGAGCGCGAACGGGCTGACCTGTCAGGGGCCCGACCCTGCAGCCGACCCTCGCTCACGCGCGTGGCCTCTCGTTGCCTCGTACCCGCGCACCAACTCCCTGGCCCGATCCTCGGCCTGCTCCGGGTACGGCAGCCCGAGGGTCGTCGCGAGCGGGCGTGCGACGCGTGAGAACAGGTCCATCGTGACTCCGAGGGCAGCCCAGATGTCGTCCTCGTCATAGCGGGCGAACGCCGAACGCAGGCCGCGAACGGTCTCCGCGTCGGCCCACTGCTCCAGGAAGCGGCCTCGGAACCAGGGGTCCCGCCCGCCGGCCGCTGCGTCCCACTCGAGCACCTCGAGGAGGAGCTGCTTGAGGTGAAGGTCGCAGGACCCCTTCGCCCACCAGAGCTCCCCGCGGCGAAGGTGCTTGGCAGTCCACACGGCGTGGTACCAGAAGTCCGACGCCGCCTGGTCAAGGGCGGCGGCATTCGGAGGCGGGGGCGGCGCCGGAGGACGCGCCTCCGCGAGCAACGCGGCAACGACGCCATCCCGGTCCAGGAGGACCCTGGCGCCGCGGCCGAAGACCGCTCGGGCGAGATCGGCGAGCGTCTCGCTGGGCCTGGTCGCGGCGCTGGGGACCAGGAACGCGAAGTCTACGTCCAGCCCGTCGGCGAACAGGACTCGACGCTCTCGCACGCTGGGATCCGGGCCGGTCTCGGTGAAGGTGATCCAGGCCTCGCCGAGCCCGGTCGTCCACGCGGGGCTGGCCAGGTACGGCACCGGGTCGGTGCTCCAGATCACGATGTCGAGGTCGGCCCACTCGTCGGCCGGGCGCTCGGTCCTGGCCCGCGAGCCGATGATCACCGCGGCGCGGATCGCCTCCTCGCCGGCCGCCCACGCGGCGAACCGTTCGATGATCTCCTCGTACGCGCGCGCAATGTCATCCATTCGATTCCGCAGCCGCGGCTCTCCAGACTGGTGGCGGGGCCCCGCGACGGTCAACCACTCACGTGGTCGCCTGGGTGAGAGCGTCGTTTCTCGACCTGCGCGCCTGCAGGCGCATGGCCGTATAGATGACGCTCCATCCGATCCCCAGCGTCGCCACGGCGATGAGGCCATAGCCGAGCTCCGGGTAGACCGCAACCAGCGATGGGAAGGGGAATGGGATCAGCTGCGCCAACCCGAACAGAGAGACGACGGCGCCCAGGTTCAGGGCCACCGTCAGGATCAGGGTCCGTCGTCCGCGCCGCATGCGCCGTCGCCAGCCAACGACGATCCCAAGGATCTGGATGAACGGCGTCAACACGATGGCCCAATAAAGGAGGCGGTTCGTGAACGGCGCCGAGATCGACTCGGGCGGGGCCCCTCCGTGAAGCAGGCTCAGGACACCCTGTGCGATCCCATCGACCTGGCTCAGCTGCTCGAACCCGGTGGCATTGACCAGGAGCACGAACCCGAGGTCGTCATCGGGCAACAGCGTGATGAAACTGTGGTAGTTGAACACGTCACCGGAATGGAAGATCATCGATTGCGCCTCCCAGGTGACCACGCCCCACCCCATGGCGTACTGAGCGTCGCTGCCCGGGACCTGGACGGCCGGGGCGTGCAGGGCGGCTACGCCCTCTGGCGAGAGAATGGCCGCGTCGCCGTATCGGCCGTCATCCAGGTGCGCGATCGCGTAATGCGCCAGGTCCTCGGCGCTCGCCATCAAGGATCCCGTCGGGGCATAGACCGGCGGCACCGGCCTGTCAAGCGCGAAGACTTGGCCGAACAGGTACGTGTGCCCGTCGGACAGGCCATCGGCCACCGCCTGGTCACGGGAGGTGAACGAGTGCCGCATGTCGAGCGGCGCGAAGATGTGCTGGGTCACGTAGTCGCCGTACGGCTGTCCCGCGACCTTCTCGACCACCAGGCCGGCGATCGAGTAGTTGATGTTGCTGTACTGGTACGTGGTGCCGACCGGCTGGGTGAGCTGAGTCGAGTCGAGTCCGCGCACCGTGTCCTCAAGCCCTTGCTGGCTGGCCCAGAAGCCGTTGCCATCCCTCTCGGAGATGCCCGTCGTCTGGTGAAGCAGGTCTCGGATCGTGATCCTCGCCGACGCCTCCGGGTCGGCAAGGCGGAACCAGGGCAGGTATCGCTGGACCGGCGCATCCAGATCGATCTTGCCCGCCTCCACCAGCTGCATCACCGCCAGGGCCGTGAACGACTTGGTGATCGAACCGATGCCGAATGGGGTCTGCGGGGTGACCGCCCGCCCGGACGAATTGGCAGTTCCGAAGCCTTGCGCACGAACGATCTGATCGCCCTGGACGACGGAGAGGGCCATCCCGGGAATGCCGAGGTCGTGCAGCTGGGAGGTGATGTAGGCATCGACCTCCGCCAGGTTTGATTCCTGCAGCGGCGTCGGTGCCGCGCTGACGTGTCCCCCAATCGGCGCCAATAGCAGCGCGGCACCGACCACGCTCAGGATCGCCGAGCGGACCCACAGCCTCCAGGGCTTCATGGTCAACCTCACTGAATACGTTCGGTTCATGCCGGATCCGGCACGTCCACCTCGTCCGGTTCGCCCTCGATCGTGACCCGCGGGATCCAGTCGAGGAACCGCGGCATCCACCAGTTCCAGTCACCGAGGAGGGTCATCGATGCCGGCAGGAGGACGCAGCGGATCAGCGTCGCATCGATGAACACCGCCACTGCGAGCCCCAGGCCCAGCTGCTGGAGGAAGACGAACCTCAGGGTCAGGAACACGGCGAAGACAACGACCATGATCGAGGCCGCACTGGTGATCACGCCCGAGGTGGCAGCGATTCCGGTGGCGACCGCTGCGTGAGAGTTGGCCCCGCGGTCCCTCGCCTCCTTGATCCGGGTGAGGATGAACAGGTGATAGTCCATCGAGAGCCCGAACAGGACTGCGAAGATGAAGATGGGCACCCAGCTCTCGATGACGCCGCTGGGCGTGATCCCGAGCGGCTCGGCCAGCCAGCCATCCTGGAACACCAGGACCAGGGCACCGTAGGCGGCGGCCGTGGACAGCAGGTTCAGCAGGATGGCCTTGATCGGGATGACGATCGAATGGAATGCCACGAGCATGAGCAGGAACGACAGGCCGAGCACGAACAGGAAGATCAGCGGCGTCCCGTCCGCGTAGACCTTGGTCACGTCAACGGACGCCGCGGCTCCGCCGCTGACGTAGGTCCGGACGTCGGGCAGCCCGCCGAAGACCGACGGGTTGACTTCCTCGCGTACCTCGCGGACCGCGTCCCGGTTGGCTTCGTCATTCTGGCCGCCCGCCATCGTGAAGATGACGGCGGCAGCCTTGCCGTCGCGTGACGGTGTCACCTCGACCGGCTCGTTGAGCTCGTCGAGCTTCAGGCCCTCGGTCTTGAGTCGTTCGATCGCCGCCTGCGTCTCGGGCCGGTCGGCGTTGGTCACAATGACCGCGAGCTGCAGCTGGGTGCCCCCCGGCCATTTCTCGTTGAGCAGGTTGACCCCTGCCACGCCGTCGATCGAGTCGGGGAACGCCGTGATGTCGGTGACCCCGATCTTCAGATGGAGCACCGGTGAGCCGACGGCGATCAGGACGGCCGCAGACAGGATCGTCAGCGAGATGGGCCGGGCCATCACCCCGGTCACGAGGCTGCCCCAGAATCCCGCTCCTTCGCGGCGCTCGGAGCGCCGATCAAGCCACGCGATGGCCGAGCGGCCCCACCGGCTGATCGGTCCAAGTGGCAAGGCGGCGGCAAGTCGGGGGAGCCAGGTCGACGCCCGGCCGAGATTCACCCGGTCGCCAAGGATCGACAACGTGGCCGGCAGGAAGGTCAGGCTCCCGGCGACGGAGACGAAGACGACGGAGACCGTCGCCACGGCCATCGAGGTGAAGAAGTTGATCCCGAGCGTCACGAGGCTGGCCAGCGAGACCATCACCGCCAGGCCGGAGAAGAAGACGGCGCGTCCGGACGTGCTGCTCGAGGCCTCGATCGCCCCGGCGCGAGACCGGCCCCGCCGCCGCTCCACCCGGAAGCGGGTGATCATGAACAGCGAGTAGTCGATGGCCACGGCCAGCCCGATCAGGACGAGGAGCTGGGTCGCATACGGACTGACCACGCCGACGACCTGGCTGTAGATGCCAAGGATCCCGAGGGCGGCCACGATGGATGTGATCGCGAGCACCAGGGGCACCACCGAGGCAACGACGGCGCCGAACGCGACCAGCAGGATGATCATGGTCAGCGGGATCGTGAGCTTCAGCGACTCGTCGAGACCCTCCGAGATCAGCCTGTTGATGTCGTCGTTGATGAACGTGTTGCCGATCGCATGGACGGTGAACTCCGGGTGCGCGGCCCGCGTGGCATCCACGATCGGAAGCACAGGCTCGAGGAGAAGGCGCGCGCGCGCGGCATCGCCCGGAACACGAGCCGGGAACCGCACCGTCGTCCCGTCGGCCGAGATGAGGCCGGCCTCTGGCGGAGCCTCGAAGGGGTTGGTGAGCTGGTCGAAGGTCGGGGTCGAGGTGCCGTCGATGACAACAGCTGAACCGCGGAGTTGGCTGACGAACTCGCCCACGGCCGACTGGAACGACGAGTCGGCCGCCGCACCGGGACCGCCCGCGACGACGAAGTAGAGCTGCTCGAACGGGTCGTTGGCGCCGCCCGCGTCAAAGACCTCCCAGGCCTCTGTCGCCTCGAGCTTCTGATCGTTGGGATCGCCGCCCGCGTCGCCTGTGTCGATGCCACCCATGGCCAGGCTGCCGACGAAGAGCCCGATCGTGAGAACGAACCACGCGGCGAACACCGGCCAGCGGTGCCGCGCGCTCCACATCGCCACCTTGACCGTCGCGGGCTCGCGGCTCGATGAGCCGTTGGGAAGGATCGGGTTCAAGACGGTTCCTCCTTCACGGGATCGACCGCGTTCGCGCCCGATCCGCAGGTGCGTGCTCGATCAGGCGTCTCCGGGGTGGGAGAGCCAAGCCAGGCGGCCGTGGACGCGATCTGGCCTCGGTCTATGTGCGGGAACGGCCCTCGACGAACGCGCGCCAGAGGACGAACAGTCCGAGCGCGATGATGACGACGCCCCAGTAGTCGAGGATGTCGACCGCCTGGCCGCCGATCAGCAGCGCCGCGCCGATCACGGTGAGGATGCCACCCGGAATGATCGGCCACCAGTGATGCTGAGCGACCCGCACGATCGCCCCGATCACCCAGATCCCGAGGAATCCGAGGCCCAGGCCGAGAACGATGACGCCGCCGGTCTCCTCGTCGGTGAGGGTGAGGCCCTCCGAGGCGATGATTCCGGCTCCGAGGCCGGTCATGATCCCGCCCGGGATCAGGAAGCCGTACTGGCGCGTGAAGACAAAGGCTCCGAGGAACCCAAGGCCGATGAGCATGACGATCCAGCCACCGACATCGGTCGAGAACTCGAACATCTGCGATGCGAGCCCAACGACTCCGACCGCGATGAGGACGACTGCGAAGACGATGCGATCGCGCGGTCCCGTCCCCGCGCCCTGGGCCATGTCGGACATGCCGTTGCCTCCTCCCCGAGCGTTGCGTGACGCAATCGCCACCGCCGGGACGCGACACCCCAATGCATCATGGAGCCATCGATTCGCGCCGGATGGGAAGGGCCAAATGGCCCAGTCGCTGCGGGTTGGTTGGGCTGACCGAGGGTGGAATGGTTGACCTTCCGTCTACGCTCTCCCGATGAGCAGTCGGGACAGAACACGAATACCGGCGCCCGCGCCTGTCATCGGCAGGGCTGGGGCTGCATGACACGGCTCGTCGACACCCTCCGACGGCTGGTTGGACCGCGCCCACCCGCGTGCACCCATCTCGACCAGATCCGCGACGTGGTGCCGCGCACCGAAGGTTGCGAGGAGTGCCTCGCGATCGGCGGCAAGTGGGTCGAGCTTCGGCTATGCCTGACTTGCGGTCATGTCGGCTGTTGCGACCTGTCGCCCAACCGGCACGCGCGAGCCCACTACGGCGTGACCGGTCACCCGATCATCCGGGCGAAGGTGCCCGGGCACACCTGGACCTGGTGCTGGATCGACGAGATCAAGGTCTGACGGCAGCTGCGGCTGCCGGCTGGACCTACCAGAGCGCCTGAGCCGCCAGCGCGAAACCGGTCACGACCAGGGCGACGTGAATCGCGATCAATGACCATCGTCCCGTCGAAAAGGGGGCGTCGAGTCCGGCGGGTACGGGCAGGAGGCGATACCAGAACCACAGGCCCATGCCGCCGCCGAGCGCAACCCCGGCCAACATCAGCAGCCAGCCGGCCGCAACGAGCGGATCGCCCGGGAGCCAGCCGGCGGCGACGGCGATCAGGCCGATTGAAACGAGCGACGCGGGCACCGCCAACCCGTAGCGGAGCCTCGGGCGGGCGAGGCTGGCGAGCAGCGTGGACGGCATGAGCAGCCAGCCGCCCGCGAACAGCGCGCCGACCCACGTCGGGGCCTCGAGCGTCCTGACGGCCAGGGCCCAAATCAGGCCCAGGGCGACGGCACTCACGGCCGCCAGACGCCTGACACGCCGCCCGAAACGTCGATCCCGGGTGAGTTCGACGGGGATCCGCTTAGAGGTCCCTGCCCCGATCACGAACTCGTCGCTCGTCGGCCGGCCCAGCGCAAGAACCACACGAACCCGATGAAGAAGAGGAAATCGAACAGCCCGAACCACGCGAAGAAGATGGCCGGGATCTGATCAGTCAGGAGGTAGTAGGCGGACAGCGCGGTGTAGCTGAACTTGTAGACGATGCCGACCCGCACGATCCCGAGGTTGCCCAGCGGGTCACCCCACACGAGTCCATAGCCGAGGCCCTGGACGAACACGAAGACGGCCGGGAGATGGACCCACGAAACGTGGGGCGGGGCCTCCATCCCGAGCCAGTCGAACAGCGGCTGGTACAGGAAGAAGAAGGCGAGGCCCAACGCCAGGTCGTAGATGGCCGCAACCAGAAAGAACAGGCGGAAACGCCGCAGCGTCCCGTTCGTTGACATCTTCGTCATACCGATATCCTCGCCTCCTGTGCTTCGGGCTTGTCGTCCTTGTGCGCCTTCCGCGCCCATCGTTGGTTCCGCAGGAAGCTCCGGCGCTGGTCGTGGAACCGGTGGCGACGGGCGGTCCGCTCCTCCTCCGTGTACAGCCGCCCGCCCAACTCCAGCCCCTCGGCCTGGAGTTGTTCAGGCGACATCCCGAGCGGTCGGAAGTTGACGTCGAAGAGGCTGCAGCGCTCCCAGGCCGTCGGCTCGAGAAGGCGGCCCTCGGACAGCAGCCGGTCGTACAGCGGCGTCCCGGGAAACGGCGTCATGACCGTGATCTGGACGTCGAACTGGCCGCTCCGGCGGACGAAGGCCTCGATCGCTTCGAAGACCCCGGGCCCGTCGCCATCCAGGCCGAGAACGAAGCAGCCGTTCACCGCGATCCCGTGGCCCTGGATGCGCCGGATCGCGTCGGCATATCCGTCGAACCGACTGCGCTTCCAGTTCCGGCGCAGCTCCACCCCGTCAACCCCGCTCGCGGTAGGGCTTTCCAGCCCGATCAGGACCTCCGCGCAGCCCGCCGCGTGCATGAGCTCGAGGAGCTCCGGGTCGTCGGCGACCGCGATATCCGTCTCGGTGAACCACTTGACGTGCTCGCCGGCCAGGGCGCGGAGGAGCTCCCTCGAATGGCGTCGGTTGACGAACGAGTTGTCGTCCGCGAACTCGATGAACGGGGTCGGCCAGAGGCGCTTGATCTCGTGGATCTCGGCGAGGATCTTGTCTACCGGCTTCACCTTGTAGCGGTTCGTCAACCGGATGGATGCCGCGCAGAACTCGCACCGCCACGGGCAGCCGCGTTGCGTCTGGACGGTCAGGCGGTTGTAGCGCTCGACGTTGAGGAGATCGAACCGGGGCAGCGGCGCATCGGCCAGGTCGAACTCCTGCCCGTTCGGCCCGTAGACCCGTTCGAGCGTTCCGCGGGCGAGGTCGGCGAGAAGATCGGGCCAGCCAAGTTCCCCCTCGCCGACGACGATCGCGTCGGCATGGCCAAGCGCCTCGTCCGGGAGCGCCGTGACGTGCAAGCCGCCAAGGACGGTCCGCACCCCGAGCGCCCGATATCGATCGGCGAGGGCGTAGGCGTCCTTCATCTGCGCGGAGTAGGACGCGATCGCGGCGATGTCGCAGACGGGCGGCTCGCCGGCCGTCCGGATGTCCTCGATCTCGTGGTAGCTGATCTCGAAGGAATCGGGCGTGAGCGCCGCGAGCGTCAGCAGCGCGAGGCTGGGAAGCGACGCGATCGCCTGGCTCCGCTCCAGGAACCCGGGCATCGTGAGACCGGCGCGATTGAGCTCCTCACTCGCGGCACGAACGCCGCTCATCGCAATGAACGCGATATGCATCCCAGCGCTCCTGCCGCAACATTAGGCGCGCGCTGCATTGAGCGACAAGGGCCATTCGACTCACGGCGCGGCCTGATCGGCGGCGGTCTCGCTACGCAGGAGCCGGCGGCCCAGGAGCCACCACAGGGCGAGGGTCCCGTAGAGGGAGAGTGATCCGAGGATCACTACAGCCCCCGCAGCCGGTCCCGGCGGAAGCGGGCCGATGATCCAGACGAGCGGCTGGAGGAAGGCGGTCGCCAGCCACGCGAGAAGCAGCCGACGCTCAACTCGGTCCAGGGCGCCGAGGTTCAGGTCGGGGGCCGACGCGTAGAGGAGGAGGCCGACCGCAACGAGCAGAAGGGCGGTGTTCCAGAAGGATGTCTTCGGCGCGCCGGCCGTCGCCCCCACGAGGGTCAGGGCGAGCGCGACGGCAAGACCATCGGTTGTGCGGAGCCGCTTCCTCGCCCGCCACAGGATCCCTGCCGTCGCGCCGGCGAGTCCGATGGTCAGGATCGCCACCACGGGAGCTGGGTCGAAGGCACCGGGAGCGAGCGCGGTCATCGGGTCCGTCCCCTCCACGAGGCGGCTGACGAACCCGTTGAGTGACTAATTCGTGAAGTACGGATCGGGACGGAACAGGGCGGCCAGCTTGCCGCTGTCCAGCGCAGCATTCGGCAGGGCGACGGCCGCGAGCCCGAGCGGAACGACGAAGCCGGCGACGACGCCCGCGGCGAGGTGCCGCCGGCCCGACAACCAGAGCGGGACGGCCAGGGCACCTGGCACGAGCTTCACGACCGTGGCCAATCCGACAACGAAGCCCCCCAGCACCGATCTGACCGCCGATTGCCCGAGCACGAGAGCAATGCCGGCCGCGAGGGCCGCAGCGACGAGCAGGTTTGCCTGTCCGTTCAGGACCGATCCGACGAGCGGCGGAGACGCACCCGCCAGCACGGCCGCGACACGAAGCCGCGCCATCGTGGCCGTTGGGTGGAAACGCCGGAGCCAGCCCACCACAGCGGCGGCGAAGATGGCCAGGGAGATTGCGTTGAACAGCACGACGGCCACGTCGAACGGCAGCGTCGAGAACGGGACCATCGCGATGGCGAACGGCAGCGGATAGGAGAAGCCGGTTCCGACGAAGAAGACGTCACCTTCCCGCGCGGCCAGCGCGCGGAGCGCATCAAGGTCGTACGGGGACGAGCCGCCTGCCAGCAGGCGGCCCGCATACCAGTAGCTGTGGAAGTCGTTGTAGAGGAGCGTCGGGGCCACCACGGCCGCGATCAGCCAGACCGCCACGGGGACGATCACCGCGAGCAGGGCCAACTGCGCGGTCGGACTGGAGACGAGGCAGAGACCGCCCGGTCTGCAGAGCCGCGGGCTACCCGGGACGACGATCGACATCCCTGCTCCCTCCGATGGGCACGCGTGCGTGCATGGTCACGCCCACCAGGCACGAACGACGCCCGAGTATGATCTGGCCCCGGGCTTACTCTCCGATAATCTGGACCCGGACCGTCCGCTTGCGTACCCGAACCTGGTCGAAGTCGGCGAAGTAGATCCGACCGAATGCCCCGAGGACCATCGCGCCGTCTACGACCGGCACCGTTTGCGAACGATCCAGGAGGGTCGCCTCAAGCCTGTCGGCCTGCGGGTAGTCTGGGCATCACCAACCGGCGCCGCCGGCCGCTCTCGAGGCGGGCACCACGCTCAAAGGAGACGATCCGGATGTACGGAACAATCGCCAGGCTCCACCCGAGTCCCGGCCACGAGGATGATCTCGTCAGCCTGGGCAACACGTTGATGGAAGGCGCCGAGGCCGCGGGCTATCGCGGCAGCTACGTGTTCCGGCCCGATCAGAACCCGTACGACCAGCCGACCATGTTTCTGGTTGCGCTGTTCGACGACGAGGCAACGTACCGCGCCAACGCGACCAGCCCGGAGCAGGCCGCGAGGTTCCAGCGCCTCCGCGAGCTCCTAGCGGATGATCCCGACTGGATGGACGGGACGTTCACGGGCGCCTGACGCCGCTCGCGTGACGCCGGCGGCGGGCATCGTTGATCCATGGATCCCGTGAGCTTTTCGACCCGGGACGAGGCCGATCCTGCCCCGCCGAGCGACACGCCCGTTAGAGCCGAGGCATCCGCCAAGGCGTCGCTGCCGATCCGCGGGATCTTCGCGGTCATCGGGACGATCTCCCTGGCCTTCGGCGTCATCGGCATCTTCGTGCCGGTCCTGCCGACCACGCCGTTCGTGCTGCTCGCGGCGGCCTGTTACGCGAGGGCGTCGCCGCGGCTGTACGGCTGGCTCCTCGGCCAGCCCGCCCTGGGCCCGATCATCACGGATTGGCGGCGCTCGCGGTCACTGCCGCCGGGCGTCAAGCGTCGGGCGCTCGTGGTCGTGGCGTTGACCTTCGCGGTGTCCATCGCGCTCCTCGACGAGTTGGTCATCCGCGCGGCTCTCCTGGTTACCGGGGTCGCCCTCATCCTGTTCTTGTCCCGGATCCCGACGAGCCGCTAACCGGGCATCGCCGGGGAGCGGTCCGCGACTATGCCGCGTGGACGAGGGACACGACCTCCGCCATCCAGGCGATCGCTTCCGTCCTGGGCGAATCCGGCGCTGCTCGGAGATTGCAGCGGACTTCGTCGAACCCGAGTTCGGCGTAGGCCAGCAGCGCCTCGGCAACTTCGTCTGGCGAGCCGCCGATCTGGAGTGAGCCATCCGGCGGCGCCTCGGGCACACCCGGCGCTGCGACCGAGAAGACGTCGATGGAGCGGCGCAACGTCGCCGGATCCCGGCCGACTTCCTCGCACGCCCGCCCGAGCTCCTCGATCAAGGCTGGGAGCTTGCCCACCCCCTCGGCGTCGGCCACCCACCAATTCCAGCCATCGCCGTAGCGCGCGGCCAGACGGAGCATCTTCGGCTTCCCGCCGGCGATCACGATGGGTGGCCCCTGGGCACGCGGCCCCCGCAGGATGAGCTCGGCGCCGGGCACGCAGTAGAACTCGCCCTCGAACTCGGCCCGACCCGTCTTGAGCAGCGAGTGGATGATCTGGATGGCTTCGGCAAACCGCGAATAGCGCCGATCGGCGCCGATCCCGAAAAGCGGGTAGTCGTCGGGCGTGTTGCCCAGCCCGATCCCCAGCGTGTAGCGCCCACCCGAGATCTCACTGAGCGTCTCGGCCGTCTTGGCCATCAGCGCGGGATGCCGGTACGGGTTGTTGATGACCGCGTGCCCGATGCCGATCGTGGATGTGGCCGCGGCGACACCTGCCGCCGTTGCAATGGCCTCCCAGATACCCATGTTCCCGTCGTCGTCCGGGTACAGGAGCCCGTCCTCGAACACGACGAGATCGAACCCGGCCGCCTCGGCCGCAATGGCCTGGTCGCGAATCGAGCCCCAGGTCGGCGGGGGCGGCTGGGTCCCGGGTCGTCCAAACAGGCGAATGTAGAGACCGATCCTCATGACGTCCTCCAGTGCCTCCCAACCATGCCACACCTGTACACCTCGACAAGTGCGGGTCGCGCCACGAGTGCCATTCGATCGCCGGCCGTCGTCGCCATGGCTACGGCGGTCGCGGCGCAGGCAACGCCCGTTGCCGCCATGACCACCGGCCGTTGCCCTCATGGCGACGGCCGTCGCAAGGAACGCGACGACCGTCGTGACCGATCGACGCGCGTGTTGACGCAAGTGCGCACGTCCGTGGGTACCAGATTCGCCAACCCTGGTCCTAGCCTCGAGGGAGACGCGTGACGTCGAGATGACGGCCGCTCGAACCGGGAAAGGAGAGGTTGGATGAGTGGCATGCAAGCGCTGGCGCTGCTGCTGTTGTGGGTCGTCCTCCTCCTCGGCGCCTTGCTGGTGGGCCCGCTCAAGACCCACCATGAGCAGGCCGGGCCGGGCAGGTCGCCACGTGGCTCCTGCTCTCGTTCATGACCCTCGTGTACCTGGGCGTCCTGGCCTTCGTGGTCACGCACGTTCTGCTGTTCACGCTCGGAACGGGCGCCGCGGCCATCGGGTTACTGGTGAGCGCGGTCCTGCTACTCGGGACACCCGTGGCCTGGTGGTTCGGAGTGCGCGCCATCGCCCATCGGCTCGGAACCCAGCGCCACATCCGGCGTTGAAGGGCCGGGTACCAGTGACCGGTAACGGGCCCGTCCCCGGCGGTGACAAGCTCCGCGTGCTGCTCGCGATCCTCGACTTCCCGCTCGTGAACGCGGGCGCCTCCGGCAGCGATCGACGCCGAGCTCGACATGCGCGTCGTCGGCCAGGCGTCCAACCTCGAGGGGCTGCGCGAGCTGGTCGAGACGATCCCGGCCGAGGTCATCGTCACCGAGTGCCTGCCCTACAGCCGGGCGGGCTGCACGGCGTTCCAGGCGATCGAGACGATCCGCAACGCGAAGCCCGGGCTCAAGATCCTGGCCCTCGAGTGCCGCTCCGGGAGCGAGCAGTTCAGCCTCGCCCTCAAGGCCGGGGCGGACGGCTTCCTGACCCGGGAGGCAGAAGCGCCCGATGTCGTGGCCGCCCTGCGCTGCATCCGGCGGGGCGAGGAACGTCAGTCCCCGGCCGTCACCCGGATGGTCAACACGTACGTCCTGCACAGCCCCGAGCACTCGCTCGAGGACCCCGACCAGACGCTCACCGACCGGGAGCGCGAAGTCCTCCTCCTGGCCGCCGTCGGCCACACCAACCGCGAGATCGCCAAGGCCCTCCACCTGAGCGAGCGCTCTGTCCATTCGAAGCGGTCCACGGCCATGGAGAAGCTCGGCTTCCACGACCGGGTCGAGCTCCTGAAGGACGCCCTGCGTCGCGGTGTCATCGGGGTCGCCGAACTATGAAGCTCGTCGACGCGATTCGACGCGCGGGTAGCGGAGTCGGACGCGCGATCGGGCGCGCGCGTCGTGCGGTACGAGCGGGCGGCCGGCTGGTCTCCGACGAGTTCTGGCCCAGCGTCCGGCCGACGACCAGGCGCGGGGCGGTTCTGGGCGTGGTAGCGATCGTTGCGGGTGCCGCGCTCCTCGCCGGCGTCTTCTTCGTCGGTGCCGTCATCGCCTGGTCGCCATATCTCGAGACGACCCTCTATCCCGACGCCAATGCCCGTGCCTGGGCAGCCCTCGATGCGACATACGCGACCGCAAGCATGTGCACGGACTGCCACGCACCCGAGGCCGAGAAGGCGACGTCTGCGCGGCACGCCGGCATCGGCTGCCAGAGCTGCCACGGCGCGCTGCTCGAGCACGCGCTGACCAGCACCAGCGCGCCCGACGTGGGCCCGGATCAGGGCACGTCCGAGGCGAACACTCCAAGCCGAGAACCTCCCATGGACGACATCTGCGTCACCTGCCACGCCAGCACGGTCGGGCGCCCGGACACTGTCCTGCAGATCGTGCCGTCCGAGCATGATGTCTCGGTCTGTCTGCAGTGCCACGACCCGCACACGGGGATCTCGCGTCGTCCGCTGATCGTTCTCCATACGCTCGAGAACCTGCCGGAGTGCGTGACCTGCCACGGCCCCGAGGGCTTCAAGGCGCGCAATCAGCGACACCCGGACGTTGCCGACGACGACCTGTGCCTTTACTGCCACGGCCCCGGCCGGACCCGAGGAGGTTCGATGGCCCCATCTACGACCTCCCGAACGAGGGCGGTCCTGCCACGCCTGCACGCCGCCGGCGGCGGCGCGGCCAGAGTCAGCGCCGCCGGTCCAAGCGCACCTGGTGCTATCACCGGATCAGCCGCGGCAGCCAGCCCGCTTGTGTCGAGGTCTGCCCGGTCGGTGCGCGCAAGTTCGGCGATGCCGCCGACCCGGCCAGTGAGATCGCCACCCTCGTCCGCGAGCGACATCCCCCAACCGCTCCATCCGGAGCGCGGGACGCGCCCTCGCGTGCTGTACCTGGGTCCCGTCGGTCCAGGAGGCCTGAGCGATGATCGGCATCGGACCTTCACTGACGCTGGCGGGGCACGTGATCCCGCTTCGACCGCGCGCCGCCCTGGCCGCCGCTGCACACGAGGCTGTCACCATGCCGCGCGGCCTCCAGCTCTGGATTGCCATCCTGCTCGTCCCCATCGGCCTCGCCGTGCCCGCCGCGCTCATCGCGCTGCCGCCGGGCTGGGAGGTCATCGGCACGACACCCACGGTCGAGTGGGGCCTGCTGATCGTCGGTTACGTCTTCTTCGCGATCACGACCAGCGGCCTGTGTCTTGCGTCGTCCCTCGGCACGGTGTTCGGCATCGAGCGGTTCAGGCCCCTTGAGAAGCGCCACGCGATCCTGGCGCTGCTGTGCCTGATGACCGCCTTCGGGATCATCGCGCTCGACCTGCATTACCCGGTGCGGATGGTCCTGGGCGCCGTACTCGTCCCCTCGCCGACGTCGCCGATGTGGTGGATGGGTGTGTTCTACGGCGCATACCTGTGCGTCCTGGTGGTCGAAGTCTGGAGCATGTTCACCAACCACCCGACGATCCACCAGGCCGCCTGCACCACCGCGGCATGCCTCGCCATCGCGGCGCCGGCCACGCTCGGTGCCGTGTTCGGGGTCCTGGTGTCGCGGCCGTTCTGGCACGGGCCGTTCACGCCCATCCTCATGGTCGCGTCGGCGTTCCTGTCCGGGACAGACCCTGGAAATCGTCTTCTACGTCGTCGCCCGGCTCCGCCTCACGGGGGCCGAACGGGCGGTCAGCCTCGCGATCCCGGCCATCCGGATGCTGCTGACCATCGGGCTCGTCCTCGTGTCCGTGCTCATCACCCGGCAACTGATGGCGGGACTCATCGATGACCGGCCCGCCTTCGTCGATGCGACCAGGGCGCTCCTGGTGGGGCCGCTCGCACTCCAGTTCTGGGGTTTCCGCGTGGGCCTGGGACTGGCCGTGCCCTTGCTCCTCCTGGTAATCCCTGCCACCAGGACGCCCGCCGGCACCCTGCTGGCCTCGCTGCTGGCCATCGTCGGCGTCTTCGTGGACCGGTTCACGTTCGTCCTCGCCGGCCAGATCGGCCCGACGACGGTGTCCGGAGTGGTTTCGGCGCCCTGGGCCGAGTACGCCCGACGCTGGTGGAGATCGGCATCATCGCGGGCGCCGTGGCGTTCGTCGCGCTGGGCTACACGCTGGCGGAGCGCTACCTGGACCTTCGCGAAGCCAGGGCCCACGTGTTCGTGCCCATCCCGGATCTCCTCCGGTCGCGGATCCGGCGCCTGCGTGGCGCCCTGCAGTCCGATGGTGACGTCCGATGACGACGTCGCGGATCGAGCGGTACGGCTACCGGCTCACCGTCAGTGTGCTGATCGCAGCGATCGGCCTTCATGTGGGGGGCTTCCTGCTCGCCGCGTGGCTGCCCGAGGTCACGGGAAACGTCGACCAGAGCGTGGTCTCGCCGAGCGACACCGCAACGCCCATCGCGACCCCGCCAGATGGGAGCGTGCCGATCGGCCTCCAGGTGATGCCCGACACGGAGTGCATGGCCTGCCATCTCGATCCGAGCGGGGCCATCGGCGTGGCGCGGGCCACGGTACTGGCCCATCCGCTCGAGGGCTGGAAGGACTGCACGGCCTGCCATGCCGACGATCGCCTCGTGCGAACCGCCCCCGGTCACTCCGGGAATCCACAAGGCCGACTGCCTGGCCTGCCACCAGGTCCCGGACGCCGAGGGCACGGCTCCACCGCGACCGCATCATCTGGTCGCCGACGCCACGTGCGTGTCCTGCCACGGCACGGAGGCCCCCTGCCCACGGACATGGCGGGCCGGAACGAATCTGGATCTGCCACGGCAGTGAAGAATTCGACGAGCTGTTCCGCGACCCGGCTCCGAGCCCTGCTGCCGCTCCCTTCCGTCCTGCCCGGCGGGTAGCCGAGCGTCGGACGGGTCCGCGAAGGGTCCGGAGGGCCCGGCCAGGTCGGGCGCGAGCAGGTCCTTTCTGGACGACCTCTGGCCCTCTCCGGGCGCCGCTCACGCTGTAGAAACTGGTCACGGGGTGTCATACCCTGATCCAGGGTGTGCCACGCCACGAGAGGTACCAGTGACCGGTAACGGATCCGCCCCCGGCGGCGACAAGCTCCGCGTGCTGCTCGCGATCCTCGACTTCCCGCTCGTGAACGCGGGGCTCCGGGCAGCGATCGACGCCGAGCTCGACATGCGCGTCGTCGGCCAGGCGTCCAACCTCGAGGGGCTGCGCGAGCTGGTCGAGACGATCCCGGCCGAGGTCATCGTCACCGAGTGCCTGCCCTACAGCCGGGCGGGCTGCACGGCGTTCGGCGATAGAGACGATCCGCAACGCGAAGCCCGGGCTCAAGATCCTGGCCCTCGAGTGCCGCTCCGGGAGCGAGCAGTTCAGCCTCGCCCTCAAGGCCGGGGCGGACGGCTTCCTGACCCGGGAGGCAGAGGCCCCCGATGTCGTGGCCGCCCTGCGCTGCATCCGGCGGGGCGAGACGTACGTCAGCCCCGCGCTCGTCACCCGGATGGTCAACACGTACGTCCTGCACAGCCCCGAGCACTCGCTCGAGGACCCCTACGAGACGCTCACCGACCGGGAGCGCGAAGTCCTCCTCCTGGCCGCCGTCGGCCACACCAACCGCGAGATCGCCAAGGCCCTCCACCTGAGCGAGCAGACGATCCACAACTACCGCGCGACGGTCATGGAGAAGCTCGGCTTCCACGACCGCGTCGAGCTCCTGAAGTTCGCCATCCGACGAGGGGTCCTGAGCGTCGCCGACCTCTAGGCGCCGCGCCCCACGATCAGCCCTGACGGGGCCGCCGCGCCTCGTACCAGCGGCCGAGGGTCCGCATCGCGACGTCGACGGTCCGGAAGACCGGCAACCCACCCGCCTCGAGGATCCGGACCAGGGGGTCATAGAGCGGACCGGCATCAACAACCGCCACCCACGGTTTGGATGATGAAGCCCACAGGCGAAGCAGCCGCGCCGCCACGCCGCCCGATGCGCGGACATCCTCATCCTGCCCGGCCACGGCCTCGAGCGTCTGGAGCTCCACGCTGAACGGGACCACGCTGATCACGCCGACGTCGACGCCGTCATCCTCGAGCACCGCCCGGGCCGCCTCCTCGTAGCCGGCGTCCCCGGTGATCGGCGTCAGGTCCAGCGGGTCGTTCACCGCGACGATCGACTGCAGGCCGAGGCGGTCGAGCAGCGCCGCGAGCCGGCGCGTGGTCTGGCGGAGAACGGCGCGAGTTGAACGGCCCGAGGTTGTCCGCGAGCGCGACGCACTCGAACCCGGCGTTGGTCACCGCGCCGAGCCTCAGGCCGTCGACCGGCTGTCTCGTAGCCCGAGCGCGAGCCGGACGAGGTCGCCGAACTCGGGCAGCGTGTCGGCGACCATCACGCCGGCCCGCTCGGCCAGCGCGCGGTAGATCGCGTAGTCGCCGGCGATCGACGCGGTGTGGACGCGGCCGCGGACGCGCCGGCCGCGCTCCGGCCGGCCGGTACAGCACCACGGCCTTGCCGAGCTGCCGCGCGCGCCGCGCGGCAGCGACGAAGCGCAGGCCGTCGCCCGGCCTGAACCCCTCGACGTAGCACGCGAGGACCTCGACGCGGGTCGTCGCCCAGGTACCAGGTAGTCCGCCACCGTCAGGTCCAGCTGGTTGCCGAACGTGATCACGTAGCGCGGCTCGACCTGGTCCAGCTCGCTCGGCGCGCGACCGCGAACGCCCCGCTCTGCGACAGGAACGCCAACGGCTCCGCTCCCGCCCGGGAAGCCGAGCTTCTGCTCGGGGATGAACAGCGTGTCGTAGCAGCCCGGCCTCGAACGGAGCCCAGGCAGTTCCCCCCGTTGATCAGCGGGCCGCCTCCGAGTGCCTCGACGTGTCGAGTTCGTCGCGAACGGCCGGCGAGACCCTCGCTCCCGGCGCGCTCGCCGAGGCCGCCCGGGATCAGGATCAGGCTCTCGCCGCGGTGGTGCCGGCGACGTCCCGCACCACGCCTGGGAGTCCTGGGCCGCGCTGACCGCGACGACCAGCAGGTCGACGCACTCCAGGTAGCGACTCGATGTCGGGCACGCAGCGGCAGCCGGCGAGCGCGTCGTCCCTCGGTTTGACGACCGTCAGGCGGTCGGGAGGGAAGCCCTGGCGGGAGGAGGTTGCGCACGATCAACGTGGCCGGGTTCGGAGTCGCCGGGAGACACCAACCACGGCGATCGACCGCGGCGTCAGCAGGGTGCCGAGGAAGGGTCCACCGGCCGCGGTGGCGGTGCGCTGGCCGGCGCCCGGGCCGAAGCGTGCCTTGACGTCGAGCGCCACGGGCCCCGACGGGGTGAGCGCCAACGGGTTGATCTCGAGCTCGGCGAGAGGCTCCGGCAGGACCGCCGCGGCGAGCTCGAGCGAAGAGCCGACCCGAGGAGCGCCGGCGAGCGAGGCACCGTCGAGCCGCCCGGGGAGGCCCCGGTGCCCTTCGCTGACCAGCCGCAGCCCAGGGCCGGCGCCGCGCCAGGGAGGTCAGGTCCCGCTGGCGCCTCAAGAGGCGCCGCAGGCGAGAGGGTCAGCGCCCCGGTTCCCTCGCTGGCCGCGGCGGCGAGGAGGGCTCGGCGAGAGTCCCTCCCGGGGCGAGGGTGACCAGCGGGCCGAAGTCGTCGGTCCAGCGCATGCCGAGGGAGGAGCTCGCCGCGAATCCCCGGGTCGTGCTCGACGAAGGCGGCGATGGTGTACCCGACCGCCTGATCCTCCAGTCCAAGCGCCATGTCCCGGATCGCGTCGGTGACCGCGTCTCGGTCGTGGGGTACGACTACGACCCCATCGACATCGGTCTTGTGCGCGATCCCGGGAGCCACGACCTTGATCACGAGCCGCTCGCCGGGCAGCGCGTCGAGCTCGGCGGTGGCGACCTCATCGGCATCGCGGACGAACAGGTGCGGCGGTACCCCGATTCCGGCGCAGCGCAGCAGCTCGTAGCCCTCGGGTTCCAGGAGCGACGTGCGGCCGACCGGCGAGCCGTGTCGATCACCGCGCGGATCCGCTCCAGGTC
>CAVQPX010000009.1:0-29108 GCA_963714835.1 uncultured Chloroflexia bacterium | reverse complement strand
CCCGCGAGTCTGTGAGACCACGGGTCCAGTGCGGGCCCCAAAGGCACGGAGGATGACGGATGGCGAGGTTCATGGACGTCCACAGCGGGTTCGTCGGGGTGACGGCCCAGCAACTCAAGGAAGCGCACGAGCGCGACCTGGCGATCGAGGTCGAAGAAGGCATGCACTTCGAGCGCGCCTGGCTCGATCCGGAGAGCGGCAAGGTCTTCTGTCTGTCGACCGGACCGAGCAAGGAAGCACTGATGCGCGTCCATGAGCGCGCCGGCCACCCCACGGCAGAGGTCTACGAGATCCCTGTCGAAGTCGCCTGATCTGATCTGGCCGCACGAGAAGGAGAAGAACAATGACGCTGCGACGACTCATCATGACGCTGACCGTGGGAGCGCTGATGCTCACGGCGATGGCTCCCGCCGCTCTCGCCAAGAGCGCATCAGCCCAGGAGCAGAAGGAAGCGGCCGGATGGGGCTGCGCCGCGGCCGTCGGCTTGCCCGACGGTCACTGCATCAGCCCCGGCACCGTGAAGCGCTGGCCTGACCTGCTATTCACGAAGAACGGGACGTTCCAGCTCCTCGTCTTCGACGCTTCGGGGAACTTCGTGACCGCCGAGATCGCCACGGTCAAGGCGTCAGCAGATGGCCGACCGTGCCCCCATGACGAGGAGTCCCCGGACGGGACCTACTGGGACTTTGTTCCGGGCTTCCTGTACGTCTGTCATCACCGGTCCGAGTAGCCATCACGCGCTGCATCGGAGGCCCGTCTTTCGAGAGGCGGGCCTCATGCCATTCGCGGGGGGGAAGGGGCGACCAGCCGGCGGTACCTCTCCTCCGTATGGCAGGATTCGTGGCCTGATGGGTAGGTTGCAGAGCCACGACGAGTACCTCGCGCAGTTCCCGGAGCCGCAGCGGGGCGTCCTGCAGGAACTCCGCGAAACGATCCGGGCCGCGGCGCCCGAGGCGACCGAGACCATCGCCTACGGTGTGCCCACGTTCAAGGTGGGGAAACGGAACCTGGTCCACTACGCCGGGTTCAAGAACCACTGCAGCTTCTTCCCGGGAAGCATCGCGACGACGGACAGGTTCATCGAGGAGCTCGGAGCGTATCGGACCGGGCGAGGCACGATCCAGTTCACGGTCGAGGCGCCTCTCCCGGCGGACCTCGTGACGCGGTTCGTCAAGGCACGGCTCGCAGAGGAGGCGGCACGCTCACGAAAGTAGCGCCCGGATTCCTGGAGCCCGGGGTCACCCCGGTGCGATGTTGTGGTTGGAGCGGAAGAGGTTGTCCGGGTCGTACCGCAGCTTCAGCTGGCGCAATCGGGCGTACGTGGGCGCAGGGTAGGCGCCGCGCACGGCTTCGGCGCCCTCGTCGCCCATGAAGTTGACGTAGGTCGTCGCGTCGCTGGTGGGCAGCTCGGCGAGGAAGGCCGCCGTCCAGGCATCGTGCTCCGCGGCCCGACTGAGATCCTCGTACGGCGTGATCAGCCACAGGATGGCGGGTCGATCGCGCCACCCGAACGCCGTTGCGTCGCCCGGGACCCGCGCCATCTCGCCGCCGAACACGCGCACCTGCACCAGCGCCTCCGGCGCGCTGGGGTGCGCGAGCCGGCGCAGGATCACCTCGATCGTCGCGTCATCGAGAGCGTCGACGAACAGGGCGCGGCTGGAGACTCCCCAGGTCCCCACCTGGTCGCGATCGACCGGGTAGAACAGGTCCGTGTACGGCTTCCAGGTCACGGTGTCGTTGATCGGTGACCCGAGGGCACGCAGCGGCGCCAGCGCCTGCTCCCCTGCGTCCTGCGAGCCGGACCACACGAGGGACAGGTATACGACCGGGCGTCCGCGATGCTCGTCGGGGATCGCCGGGTCGTCCGGCCCGAGCATGACGTTGGGCATCGCGGTCAGCTCGTCGGGGGCGGCGAGCAGGGCGGGGATCATGTCGCGAAGCACCTCGCGCGTGGCCGGCAGGACGATGTCGCCCGCGAGGACGTTGACCAGCGGGTGGAGCCGGAACTGCAGGCGCGTGACCACGCCGAAGTTCGCCCCGGCACCACGAATGGCCCAGAACAGGTCCGGCTCCTCGTCGGCGCTCGCGGTCCTCAGCCGGCCGTCCGCGGTGACGATCTCGACCGCGAGCAGGCTGTCGATCGTCATCCCGTGCTTGCGTGCCAGCCAGCCGACCCCGCCGCCGATCGTGATCCCGGCAACGCCGACGGATCCTGTGTCGCCGAAGGGCGTGACGTAGCCCTGCTCGTGGGTGGCGGCCGTGTACTCGCCGGCCAGGATGCCCGCATCGGCCCATGCGGTTTGAGCGGCGGCGTCGATCTCGATGCCACGCATCGCCGACAGGTCCAGGACCAGCGCCCCGTCGCCCGTGCTGTGGTTGGCCATGCTGTGGCCGCCGGCCCGCACGACCAGGGGCAGGCCCGTCCGGCGAGCGTGGGCGATCACGAGCGCCACATCCCCCGCGTCGATCGGCCGGACGATGAGGGCGGGATGCCGGTCAGCCGCTGCGTTGTGGACCCGGCGGGCGTGGTCGTAGTCGCGATCGCCGGGTGCGAGCACCTGACCTCGAAACGCGCGGTCGAAACCCTCGGCGCTGCGCACCATATCGTCAGCCAGCATATCGAGTGATTCCTTCCGGCGCGGCACCCTCCGGCGCGCCTTGCGGGTCTGAAGACCTGGCGGCGTTGTGCTATCGATGTGATATCATCTCCGCATCGAAAGGAGACGTCGATGGTTACGGAACGCACTGCCCGATCCCTCCCCGGACTACCGATCGCGCTCGCCGTGATCGGCGCGACGATCGCGCTCGTGGTCTGGTTCTCGTGGCTCATCTGGTCGATGATCGAGCAACGCGCGTTCGACGCGCTCATGTTCGTGCCGCTGCTCCTGCTGGTTCCGGTGGCGCTGGTCGCCGTCGGGCTGACGGTCGTGAGCCCCAACGAGGCACGTGCGGTCGTCTTCCTCGGTCGCTACAGCGGCACCGTCCGCCAGCAGGGATTCTGGTGGGTCAACCCGTTCACCCTGCGGCCCAGGATCTCGGTCCGGGTGCGGAACTTCGAGAGCGGACGGATCAAGGTCAATGACCACAGCGGCAACCCGATCGAGGTCGCCGCGGTCATCGTGTGGAAGGTGACCGACACGGCCGAAGCGCTGTTCGAAGTCGACGACTACGAGAGCTACGTCCACGTCCAGGCCGAGGCTGCCCTGCGGACCCTCGTCATGGCCTACCCCTACGACTCGCACCGGGACGACGAGATGTCGCTCCGCGCCAACCCCGTCGAGATCTCCGAGCAGCTCAAGAAGGAGGTCCAGGACCGGCTCCAGCGGGCAGGTGTCGAGGTGATCGAGGCGAGGCTCAGCCACCTCGCGTACGCGCCCGAGATCGCCAGCACCATGCTCCGGCGCCAGCAGGCCGAGGCCGTCATTGCGGCACGGACCCGGATTGTCGAGGGCGCGGTCGGCATGGTCGAGATGGCACTCGCCGCGCTGTCCGAGAAGCGGCTCGTGGATCTCGACGAGGAGCGAAAGGCGGCGATGGTGAGCAACCTGCTCGTCGTCCTGTGCAGCGAGCAGCAGACGCAGCCGGTGGTCAACACCGGGACGTTGTACAGCTGATCGACGGGCCGATGGCTCGTCGCAAGACGTATCTGCTGCGCCTCGATCCGGATGACTTCGCGGCCCTGCAGGGGTGGGCGCGGGACGAGTTGCGGAGCGTGAACGGACAGCTCGAGTTCCTCATTCGCGGGGCGCTCCGCGATGCCGGTCGCCTGCCGCGCCCGGGTCGCCGCCAGGCGGAGGACGAGACCGACCCGGCGGGCTGACAAGTCGACAGCTCCAGCACGTGCGCGTCTCGGTCTCGGATGAGGCATGACTGGCTGCCGGCTGCCGGCTGATCGGTCCCGAACGACCGGCGCCGAGCCCTTTGCCGTAGAGGGTACCGCCTCAGCGGCCGTCCCTGCCGAACCGGGACATTCGGGCCATCTCGACCGGGCCGCCGATGTCCCTCCGCCCTTGGACGAGGACCACGGCGCCGGCATCCTCGAATGCGTCGCCTGCTCGATCCACGGAGGCCCGTCCATGTCCGTCCTCGTCGCCTACGCCAGTCGCCACGGAGCGACACGGGGCATCGCCGAGCGGATCGCGGAGAGGCTCCGCGCCGATGGGCTGGACGCGGAGGCACGTCCGGCGACCGAGATCCGCGATGCCTCGCGGTTCGATGCCTTCGTCGTCGGCGGTGCCGCGTACATGTTCCACTGGCTCAAGGACGCGACGAGGTTCGTGCAGCGGAACCGCACCCTGCTCGCGGAACGGCCCACGTGGCTGTTCAGCAGCGGGCCCGTCGGTACAGACACCGTGGACGAGAACGGCCGGGACGTCCTCGACGTGTCCGTGCCGAAGGAGTTCGCCGAGCTCCGGGCCGCCATCCATCCGCGCGGCGAGAAGGTCTTCTTTGGAGCCATGGATCCCGCGGCCAAGCCGATTGGCCTCGCGGAGCGCTTCGTCGCGCTCATGCCGGCGGCCAAGGACGCCCTCCCGAAGGGCGACTTCCGCGACTGGCCGGCGATCGATGCCTGGGCGGATGACATCGCGAGGGAGTTGTCGGGGGAAGCCGTCGCCGGTCAACGAGCAACGAATGACGCCAGACACCGTCCACAGTGACCGACCCGAGCCTCCCGCCGCTGCTGGCAGTCGCGGCGCTGAGGCGAGTCAGCCGAGGGCGCGCTTGATCGCCATGACGTCGGGGCCACCGAGCACGAGGCGCCCGTCGACGGTCAGGTAGAGCAGATCGATGTTGACGCCCTCGTCGGCGAGCCGGCGCAGGAGACCGGCGGCGGCACCGGGCGTGTTCTCGACCCGGATTAGCGCGACCTGCTGCTCATCGAGAAGCTCGAACCCGGCGTCGATCAGCGCACGGCGAGCCCGCTCGGCGTCGAGAACCAGGACGTGGTAGACGCCTCGGTCGCCACAGATGTACCCGCAGGCGCCCTCGATGTTGACCCCGGCCCGACCGAGCACGTCGCTCGCCTGCGCGAGCGCGCCGGGATGGTCGACGAGGGCCACGGTCAGATCGGTTGCCATCGGTGACCTCCTGGCTGCTGCGATGGGTGGATCGTACGTTGCCGGTCAACGGACCCTGCGTTCTGTCCGGGACTGGCGGGTAGCGACCCGGGCGTACGATTCATCCGTGCGGGTCGCGGTTGGTCTCGTGCTCCTGGCGCTCCTCGGTTCGGGCTGCGCCGCAGGTGGGAGCGAGACATCGACGCCGACCCTCGCACCCACGGATGCCCCGTCCGGGACCACGCATCCATCGTCCAGCCCCGAACCCCTTCCGGAGGCCACCCCGATGCCGACCGATGCCCCGAGCCCTGCCGAGTTCACGCTCACCAGCCCAGCCTTCACAGGCGGCGGCCCGATCCCCGGCCAGTACTCGTGTGACGGCCGAGACGTCTCGCCGCCGCTCGCCTGGTCCGGCGTCCCGGCAGGCACGAAGACGCTGCTGCTGACGGTCACCGACCCGGACGCGCGTGACTTCGTCCACTGGGTCGTCTGGAACCTTGCCCCGGATCTTGGCGGCCTGGCTGAAGGCGCATCCGGCGCATTGCCCGATGGCGCGCCGGAGGGTCGGAACGACTTCGGGCGCACCGGCTGGGGCGGTCCGTGTCCGCCGTCCGGCACCCATCGTTACGTGTTCACGCTGACGGCGCTCTCGAGCCCGCTTGCGCTCCTGGGCGGCGCCGATATGGTGGCGGTGAAGCAGCAAGCCGCGGGAGCGACCCTCGGTGAGACGACGCTCGAGGGGACCTACCGGCGCTGATCCGCCCGGTCCTGGCATGCGGAGCGCCTCACAGACCCCCGGGGCTTGATCGAGGTGGTTCGGGTCGAACCGAAACCGAGGCTGACGACGCGGGGCACCGGCTGGTAGGGAACTGATCCGGGTGACGTTTGGATCGGGAGAACCGGTACTCCTGTGGCCCTGTACTCCACCTCTCTCCCCGCGTAGGTTCGGGAAATGCCAGATCGACGCAGCGTGGCTGCCGTGCTCCCAGCCGTCACCTTCGCCGCAGCCGCGTTCGTCGCAGCGTTCGCGGCTCAGGACGTGCTGGTCACAGGCGTCCTGGCGGCCCTGTCCGCAGGCATGCTCGTGGGGGCTGGAATCGCGGGACGTTTGGGCCGTGCCTCCGCCGCTGAATTGGCGCAGATCACTGGTGCCCTTGCCGACGGCACCACAAGGGAGATCCCCGCGGCCAGGAGGTTCGGGTCGCTCGCCCCGGTCGCGGCTTCGATCAATGACCTCTCCCAGGCACTCGCCTCTGCTCTGCAGGCTGCCACCACGGACCGACTCACGCAGGTAGCGAACCGCCCTACCGTCCTCGCGGCGCTCTTCGCGGAGGTCGATCGAGCTGCTCGATACGGGCACCCGCTCTCGATCGCGTTTGTCGACATCGACCATTTCAAGATGGTCAACGACACCTACGGGCACGAGGCGGGCGACATCGTCCTCCAGGGCATCGCGAAGGTCTTCAGGGAGAACACGCGCAAGTCGGATCTTGTCGCCCGGTACGGTGGCGAGGAGTTCGTGTTCGTGTTCCCGGAGACCACGGTCGACGAGGCGACGGTGGTCGCTGAGAAGGTGCGCCTCCTGGTCATGAAGGAGCGATTCACCGGCGCTGCCGAGCAGTGCATCGTCTCCGTCTCGATCGGCATCGTTGGCGGGCAAGGCCAGCATCTCCGCGTTGACCAGATGCTTCGTGACGCAGACGCAGCCATGTACTCGGCCAAGGCTCTCGGGCGAAACCAGACGTTTGTGTTCGCCGACGTCGACGATGACAGCGCGCGAATCCCGCGTGCCCCGATCTCATCGGAAGGGCGGACGCGGGCCGCGGAAGTCGGTGAGCTCGCGCGTCACGCCGCTGAAGCCGCCCTCGCCGCCATCGTGGATCCCCTTCCCCATTACGGCGGCAAGCCTTCGTCAATGATCGCGGCGATCGCGGTCCAGATGGCGCGCGAACTCGATCAGCCCGAGAAGGAAGTCCAACGCGTCCGCATCGCCTCGCTCCTCCATGACATCGGCAAGGTCGCGATCCCCCAGCAGATCTTCGAGAAGCCCGGGCCATTGAGCGCCGAGGAGTGGGACTCCGTGGCCCAGCACCCGCGGATCGGCCAGGTGATCATCGACGAGGTCGCGACCGTGCGCGATGCCGGCTCGATCATCCTCCACCACCACGAGCGCTTCTCGGGCCATGGGTACCCGTACGGCCTGCGTGGTTCCGAGATTCCCCTCGGCGCCCGGATCGTCGCGATCGCCGACGCGTACGACGCCATGGTCCACGATCGACCGTATCGGGCGGCGATCGGGCACGCCGCGGCAATCGACGAGCTCCGCCGTCATTCGCAGCTGCAGTTCGACCCTGACCTCGTGGCACTGTTCTGCGATCTCTTCGGCTCGGCCCCGCCAATGGCTGATCCGTCGCTGTTGATCACGCCCTCGAGACACTTCGCTCGCCAGGCCGGCGATCGCCGCCGCAGGTCAACGGCCTGACATGGCCACGCTCCTCGATGACTTCCGGCGCCGTCTTCGACCGCCCGAGCCGGCAGATGCACTCGGAGAGCAGGCGCCGGACGACCGGCCGGAACCGGCACAAGGCCTGGATCGCGAGGTCGAATTCGCGGCCTACGCCGAGGACTGCCGCGTCTTCGGCTTTGTCCGCCTGCCCAGCGGCCGAATGTCGGAAACCTTGAACGACGCCTCCGACTACCTCGTGTCCGACGTGATGGTCGTGCGCCTGGACGATGGGCTCGCAATCCAGGCAGTGGACACGGTCGTGAAACGAGACGAAGTGCTGGCGATTCGTGCGGCCGGCTCTCGCGGCGACCCTGCACGCCGCACCCGACGTCGTCCGTATCCGGTCACCCTGAAGACGGGGCCGTATCTCATCCACGGCTATCTGCATGAGCTGCCGGGGGCCGACCCGCTCCAGGGGATCCGTCGTCGCAAGCCGATGGTGCCACTGACCGAAGCCTGGATTGAGTACCGGACAGCCGATCAGAACCACCGCGCGAGGGTCGGCACGATCCTGGTCAATCACGAGCTGTGGGACTGGATTCGCTTGTCCCGCGACGAAGAGGTCGCACTGCCCGGCCTGCCTGCCGAGATGAAACCTGATCCTCGAGCCAAGGACATGACCGGGCACATCCGAAGCGAGGGGGCTGGAGGGGTCGGCTGACCCTGTCGGCTCGCTGCCGGCTGGAACGCTAGTATCGGGAGGTACCGCCGATGGCGCGGCGGCCGATGCAGATCGGAGGCGATCGCGTGACGGCGGCGAGGGGTTCAACGGACACGGAGGCGTCCCCGGCCCAAGCTCCACCGCTGCCGGATCGCGCCCGGGTGGTGATCGTGGGCGGCGGCGTCATCGGCGCCAGCATTGCCTACCACCTGACGAAGCTCGGCTGGCGGGAGGTCGTGCTCCTGGAGCGGCGGCAGATGACGGCCGGCACGACGTGGCACGCCGCAGGTCTCATCACGGGCGCGGGCATGACCTCGGAGACGCTCGTCTGGATGGCGCGCTACACCCGCGAGCTGTGCACCACCATCGAGCATGAGACGGGCCAGGCGACCGGCTTCCGACCCATCGGTCACCTGTCGGTCGCGACCACGCCTCGACGGCTGGAGGCCCTCCGGCGAGAAGCCGCGTTTGCCCGTGGGTTCGGCGCCGAGAACCACGAGATCTCCGCCGCGGAGTTCGGCCGGCTGTGGCCGGCGGCGAAGACCGACGACATCCTCGCTGCCTTCCACGCCCCCGAGGACGGCCGTGTCAACCCCGCCGACCTGACGATGGCCTACGCGAAGGGCGCCCGTATGGGTGGGGCGACGATCGTGGAGCATGTCGCGGCGACCGGCGTAACGCAGGCGCGCGGCCGCGTGACCGGTGTCGTCACGGATCGCGGGACGATCGAGGCCGAGTTCGTCGTGAACGCCGCCGGCATGTGGGCGCGCGAGTTCGGAGCGAGCGCCGGTGTGTCCGTCCCGCTCCAGGCGGCTGAGCACTACTACCTCATCACCGACACCGTGCCCTGGGCGCATCCGGACCTTCCGGTCATCGAAGAGCCGGACCGCTACGGCTACTACCGAGAGGAGGGCGGCGGGATCCTGGTCGGGCTGTTCGAGCCCACGGCGGCTCCGTGGTCACTGGACCGCATTCCGGCGGAGATCGAGTTCGCCAGCCTGCCACCGGACTGGAACCGCATCACGCCCTTCCTGTCGACGGCCCTGGATCGCATTCCTTCGCTCCACGACGCGGGGATCAGGACGATGTTCTGCGGCCCGGAGAGCTTCACCGCGGACAGCTCGCCCATGCTCGGCGAGGCACCGGAGCTCGGCGGCTACTTCGTGGCGGCCGGCCTGAATTCGCTTGGCATCCTGCTCAGCGGCGGCGTTGGGAGCCTGATCGCGCAGTGGATCGTGGACGGAGTCGCGCCCGTCGACGTCACGGGCATGACCGTGGATCGGACCCAGGTCTTCGAGACGAGTCCGAGATTCAGGGCGGATCGGACCGTCGAGCAGCTCGGTACCCTGTTCGGGGATGCGGTCTGGCCGAACTGGCACCATCGGACCGCGCGGAACGTTCGCCGCTCCGTCATCCACGATCGGCTGGCGGCCGCCGGAGCGCACTTCGGGGCGTCGTCAGGCTGGGAGTACGCCGAGTGGTTCGCGGGGTCGGGCGAGCACCCGGAGATCATCCCGGGCTTTGGCCGCGACGCCTCGTTCCATCTCCAGGTCGCCGAGCATCGAACCGTCCGCGACGCGGTCGGGATGCTGGATATGTCGCTGATGGCCAAGTTCCTCGTCCAGGGGCGCGACGCCGAGAAGGTCCTCAACCTGGTCTCCGCGAACGATGTCTCGGTCCCCGTCGGGCGCATCGTCTACACGCAGTGGCTCAACAAGGCCGGTGGCATCGAGGCCGATCTGACCGTCACGCGGCTCGCCGAAGACCGCTTCCTGGTCGTCGTCACGGACCTCATCCACCGGCGAATCGCGCCGTGGATCGAGCGGAACGCACCGGCCGGGGCACACGTGACCGTCACGGACGTCACCTCGGGGACCACCTTGATGACCGTCCAGGGGCCGCTCTCGCGGCAGCTCCTGTCCCGCCTCACCAGCGCGGACCTGTCCAACGAGGCGTTCCCGTACATGACGGCGCGGGAGATCGATCTCGACTACGCCCGCCTCCTCGCCATGCGCGTGACCTACGTCGGCGAGCTGGGCTGGGAGCTGCACGTCCCGGCTGAGCTGGCGCTGACGGTGTACGACGCGTTGCTCGAGGCCGGCGCCGACCTCGGCTACCGCAACGTCGGGATGGGCGCGCTCGGCAGCCTGCGCCTCGAGAAGGCCTACCGCGACTACTGTCTCGACATCGACAACAGCGACAGCCCGCTCGACGTCGGGCTCGGGTTCGCGGTGGCGTGGGACAAGCCCGGTGGGTTCATCGGGCGCGACGCGCTGCTGGCGGCGCGCGTCCCCGGGCCGCCGAAACGGCGCCTCGTCCAGGTCCTGCTGGAGGACCCCGAGCCGTTCCTGCACGGCGGCGAGCCGGTGCTCAGGGACGGGCAATGGCTGGGCTACGTGCGCGCCGGCGCGTATGGGCACACGCTGGGTGGCGCGGTGGGGCTGGCCACGATCGAGGACGAGGCGGGACTGCCCGTCGAGGCGATCGAGCACGGGCGGTTCGAGATTGACGTCGCGGGCGTTCGCTGCCCGGCCCGGGCGTCCATCCGGCCGATGTACGACCCGGACCGCCTCCGAATCAAGGCCTGAGTAGGATCCTGCCCGTCCGTGCGGGTGGGATCGGTTCCGGCTCTCTCCGCTGCGCGATCGCGGCAGCCACCAGGATGGCCGCGCCGCCGACGATCTCCCGCACCTCGAGCGTCTGGCCCAGTGCCACGGCCGCGACGACAACCCCGTGACCGGCTCGATCAGGGCGATCAGCGACGCTCGGCTGCCGCCGATGGCGCGCACCGCGCGGATCACGAGGACCTTGGGAAACGCGGCGCCGATCGTCCCGGCGATCAGGATCATCGCCCAGGCCGTTGGGTCGGTGACCCAGGTGCCGACCACGCCGGGGCCGAGCGTTGCCAGCGCGACGACCCCGCTGATCAGGAACCCGCCCGCCAGCACGAGCGAGGTCGCCATGACGGCCGGCACGTGCGGGAACCCCTCGCGGACGACCAGGTAGTACCCCGCGTGGCAGAGCGATGCCAGGGCCGCCAGGACGACTCCGCCCGGTGTCGCGTTCGCGTCGGGCCCGACCTGTGCTCCTGCCACGAGCGCGAGTCCGCCCATCGCCACCGACCAGGGCGGCCACGCGCAACGGGGTCAGGCGGTCGCGGCCGGTTGCGGCCGAGGCGACCGTGACGATCACCGGGTAGAGGTAGAAGACGATCAGGACCAGGGCGACCGCCATCTGGCTGTAGGCCAGGAACAGGAATACGTTCTGGAACCCGTTGAGCGCCACCGCCGCCGCAAGCATCCGCTTCTCGCGTCTGGGAAGTCCGGCCAGGCGCACCCGAGGTCGGCCGCCGAGTACCACGACGGCCCAGAGGATCGTGGCCCCGATCGCCGCCCGGATGGCCGTGAACACGGTTGGTTCGAGCCCGCTCGTGTACGCGATGCTCGCGACGGGCCCGAGAAGCCCGAGCGAGACGGAGGCTACGACCATCTCCAGGGCGCCTCGCCGTGGGGCGGCGATGGCCTTGCTCATGCCTGGGCCCTCCGGACGTGCCAGAACAACTGATCAGCCGGTTACGGTTCCGTCGCGTCGCCGTACACGCAGGGCCCGGCCCTTCGCCCGGTTGCCGCAGATCGCCATCGAGCACCAGATCCCGGAGTGGTTCCGCGAGGCGTCGTAGTACGCCCAGCGGCAGGCGTCATTGCGGCAGACCTTCAGGCGGGACCACGTTCCGGCGACCGACGCAGCCCAGATCTCGCCCAGGACTCTTGCGATAGCCCCGGAGACGCCTGAATCGCTCGATTGGAGGGTGGCCTGACCATCGGCATCGAAGGCGACGGTCAGCGGGCTGGACCTGGATGCCTTGCCGAGGATGCGGAGCGCCGCGTCGTCGGGCTCGCCGCGATCGCGGCACGTGATCACATCCCGAAGGGCCTCACGAACGCCGACGAGTCGCTCCTGATCAACCTCCGTGACACGAGCGTCGGCGAGCGGCAGATCGCGGGAGCGGAGCCACGCCTCGACTCCGGCAACGGAGCGCGAAGTTCGTCCGTGCCGGCCTCGATGTCGGACGAGTTGAGGAACGCCCGGACGAGCTCCAGCCCGCCCGGCGCCGGCTCGCGCCGGCTCGCGGCCTGGGGTGACAGCGCAGCACCATGACCGATCGCGCCGGAAATTGACTCAACACCACCCATTTCGCTTGACAGGTTAGCACCACTCCGCTAGACTGGCAATACCTAACCAATAAAACGCTTACGGTGGTGCCCAAGTGCAGCTTCGGCGTTTCGGAACCTGTGGTTCGGCCAGACCCTCTCGCTGTTCGGATCGCAGGTCACCCTCCTGGCCCTGCCGCTGTCCGCGATCCTCGTCCTTCGCGCGTCGCCGATCGAGATGGGCCTGCTCGCGGCCGTCGAGTACGCCCCGTTCCTGTTCCTGACCCTGTTCGCCGGAGCGTGGATTGATCGCATCCGGCGCAGGCCCGTCATGCTCGTCGCGAACCTGGCGCGGGCAGGGCTCATCGGTGTGATCCCGATCGCGGCCGCTCTCGGTGTCCTGTCACTCCCCCTCCTGGCGGTCGTGGCCCTTGCCGTCGGCTGCGCGACCGTGCTCTTCGAGGTGGCCTTTCTCGCCTACGTCCCATCGCTGGTGGGCCGGGACCGGCTCACGGCCGCGAACGCCCGGCTGTTCTCGAGCGCCTCGGCCGCCGAGGTTGCCGGTCCGGGGCTGGCCGGCGCGCTGGTGTCGCTGGTCGGCGCCCCGTTCGCCCTTGCGGCCGATGCGCTGAGCTACATTGTTTCGGCGGGCAGCCTTGCCGCGATCCGGCAGCCGGAGCCCCCGCCGGCCGCCCGGTCCGGCCGGGATCTCCGGACGGAGATCGGAGAGGGTCTCCGGGTGACGTTCGGCCAACCCATCCTTCGCGCCTTCGCGTTCGAGGCGGCGACGTTCAACCTGTTCTGGGCCCTGTTCAGCGCGGCGTTCCTGCTGTTCCTCACCCGGGAACTGGGCTTCGCACCGGCGCTCGTCGGGATGATCTTCGTCGTCGGCGCAATGGGCTCCCTGGTCGGCTCACTGGTCGCGGGCCGGCTCGCGGCCCGGCTCGGTCTCGGGACCACGATTCTCGGGGCGATGGTCATCGCCTGCAGCGTCTATCTCGCGATCCCGTTCGTCGAGGGCTCCTCGCGCGATCACCGTGGGCGTCCTGGCGCTCGTGCTCGCCGTGGCGGGTGCGTTCATCGCGATCACGGTCATCCACGTCATGACCATCCGCCAGACGGTCACCCCGAACCACCTGCTGGCACGGATGAACGCCAGCTATCGGACCCTCGGCTACGGCGTGATGCCCATCGGTGCGCTCCTGGGCGGGATCATCGGCGAGATGCTCGGCCTCCGAGCCGCACTCGCGGTCGGGGCGGTCGGGATTGCCTGTGCGCCGCTGTGGGTCGTGTTCTCGCCTGTCCGACGGATCAGGGGCCTCGAGGATGTGCCGTCGATGCCGGGAGCGGACACGACCCGGGAGGTCCCGAGCCCTCGCTTGCTCCGGACTCCGTCCGAATCGACCTGAGTCGAGCCCGATCGGGTGTCCGGGCTCAGAGGGGCGGGGTGGTCGGAGGGAGGAACCTGTGGCTCGTGTGCGCTTCGTAGCCAGCCGCCATGGCGAACAGGGTCGGCTCGGCGAAGGGTCTGCCCATGAGCTCCATACCGACCGGGATGCCGTCCGGGAGGAACCCGATCGGCATCTCCAAGGCGGGAAGGCCCCCGAACCCGGCGGCGATGCAGTCGAAGGGCCCCTTGTATGGCTCCCCAACGCCAGGGAGTGTGAAGCGGGACGCGGGGTAGGCGATGGCATCGAGGTCCTGCTCGTCCATGATGGCGACGACGGCGTCCCGGAACACGGCCCGCCCGGCGAGAGCCGCACGGTACTCCTCGGAGGAGTCCGGGTTGACCCCATCTGCCGCGTATCCCAGGCCTTCCTGCACCGCGCTTACGCCAACGTTCATATCCGCGATCTCCCGGATCGTCCGAACGGGAGCGCCGGGCTCGCCGGCCAGGTACTTGTTCATGGCAAAGCCAAACTCACCAAACAAGTTGTAGCTGCCCTCCTCGCTCGGCAGCTCAACCTCGACGACTCCGACGCCGTTGGCCCGCATGTCGGCGATTGCCCCTGTCATGAGCTGATCAAGGGCGGGGTCGACGGTCCCCGTGAGAAGGCCGATGCGGCGGCCCAACAACCCGTTCGGATCAACAGCGTCCAGGTAGGACGCCGTGACCGGCACCGTCGTCGGGTCCGCAGGATCGACGCCGGCCGTCGTATCAAGGACGATCGCGAGGTCCCCGACGCTGCGGGCCATCGCCGACATCGTGTCGAGCGTGGTCGAGAGGGGAATGAGGCCGCTGCGCGACGTGAGGCCCTCTGTCGGCCGCAACGCATACAGGTTGTTGTGTGCTGCCGGGTAGCGGACAGAGCCGCAGCTGTCCGTCCCCCAGCCCGCCGCGGCGAAGTTCGACGTGACGGCCACGGCCGAGCCGCCGCTGGAGCCGCCGGGATCGCGACTCAGGTCGTACGGACTGAGGGTCTGACCACCATGCGACGATACGCTCGCGTACCCGTCGGCGAATTCCATCAGGTTGGTCTTGCCGATGATGACCGCCCCCGCCTCGCGCAGCTTGCGCACCTGGAAGGCGTCCTCGGATGGGATGAACCCCGCCAGCGCCAGCGATCCGGCCGTGGTCGGCATGTCGGCGGTGCCGATATTGTCCTTCAGGACCACCCCTATTCCGTGAAGCGGCCCTCGCGGACCCGAGATCGCCCGTTCGGCGTCGAGGGCCGACGCCTCCTCGCGGGCCTTGGGGTTGACCAGGATGAACGCGTTGAGCTTGGGTCCCGCATCCTCGTAGGCGGCGATCCTCGCCAGGTAGAAGTCGATCAGTTCGAGCGACGTGAGGTCACCAGCTTCCATCGCCGCCTGGAGCTCCAGGATGGTCGCCTCAAGCGGAAAGGGGACAGGGACGGCCTCAGGCTGGCTCGGAACGGCGCCATCAGGGCTGACACCGGTGCTTGGCAACGCACTGGGGCTGGAGGTCGCTGTGCAGGCGCTGAGCACCAGCACGACCATGGTGACACCCACCCACCGGAGGGCCCAACCAGTTCTGATCACCGTCGCCTACGCTTCATCGTGATGACCTGGACGGACCGCGAGCGCGGATCCGGCTACTCGAACTGGATCGAGTTGACGATCTGCTCGAGCTCCGCGCCGCGCTCGGGACCGGCTCCCTTGTAGGTCTCTCCGTCGATCCAGACGATGGTCCCGTCGACGTCGATGATCCAGACCCGCATCGTTACGCCCAGGTCCGTGGCGTAACGCCCATTGGCACCGCTCTCGTACCAGAGGTAGAACCCGTTCTCCCCGCCAGGGCAAGGCGCGTCCTCCGGGATCGTGATCACCACGAACTTCGCGGGGTGGCCGCCCACGGTCATGTCGGACGGGCCGCTGACAAGAACGCTTCCCGCCAGCGTCGCCACGGCGGCGGCTCGATCGGCTGCGGACTGGCGCCGGCCGGGCTGGGCGCCATATGGGCGCATGGATCGGCATACACGTCGCCGGGTGCGCTCGCCCAGAAGCGATCGCCAGGTCGCCCGCTTCCTCGAATCCGATCGCTGCCCTTGTCGATGACCCAGCTGCCCGGTGCTGGCTCCAGCCCGGCGTCGCCACGTTGAACGACAACCGAACGCCCTCGAGGACGGCCTATGGAGTGCCGGCCGATCGCCAGCTCGCCCCCGCGGCGGAAAGGCGAGCTTCGGTCGGTGAAGCGATCGGCGTGGGTGGCGGTGTGGGTGTCGGGGATGGCGACGCCGTCGCTGACGGGCCGCCGACCCCACCGGTGCCGGGCAGCAGGTTGTAGCCCACGACGGCGACGACGACCACGGCAGCCGCAACGATTGCCAGCCTGGCGATGTTGTTCATGCGACGGTCCCTCCACGGGCCGATGACGACCCGTTGACGTGTTCGATCAATGTCGGCACGCACGGCGTCGTAGGTCCGATCGGGCAGGTCGGTCTGGCCCTCGGCCAAAAAGGCCCGGATGAGTCGATCGGGATCACGCGACGTGGTCATGCCATTCGCTCCTGGGAAAGTGACGGGGTCCGGTCGTCGGCCTCGAGGCTCGCCCGGAGTGCCGCCGTGGCGTAGTGAAGACGGGACTTCACGGTCCCGAGGGGAACGCCAAGTCGATCCGCCACCTCGGGCAGCGAGAGCTCGAGGTAGTGGTGGAAGACGAGCACCGCTCGTTGCTCAAGGGTGAGCCTTCGGAGGGCCCGCTCGAGCTGATCGCGGTCGTTGACCGTGAGGATGCCGCCGAGGTCGGTCCCTCCGGCGGTGGGCAGGACGCGGATCTCGGCCGTCCAACGCCGGCGACGCCTGGCCTCGGCGTAGCAGGCATTGGTCAGGATCCGATGAAGCCAGGGCTCGAAGCGATCGGGGTCACGAAGCGTCCGAAGCTCGCGCCAGGCCTTGATGAGCGCGGCCTGAACCGCGTCCTCGGCCCGGTCGGCGTCGCGCAGGATCCGACACGCGATCGCCATGCACCGGTCGCCGACCGTGCGGGCAAGGGCGTCGAAGGCCTCTCCGTCACCCAGCTTCGCGCGATCCACGAGCGCTCGCTGCACCCGCCACTCCTTCCCTGGCACCCCGTCCACATCGGGCGGGATCACCTGGTAGATGCGTCTCGGAGCCTCATTGGTTCAATCTAGCTCGCCGCTGGGTCCGCGCGAAGCCGGGTTGGCTCACCGCGCCTCCGGATCAGAGGTGTACCGAGCCAGGTGCTCTACTCGAACTGGATCGAGTCGACGATGTCCTGGATCTCCGGAGCGAGCCTGGAGCCGAAGCCCGGGGTCGTCTCGCCCACGATGACGAGACGCGTCCCATCAACGTCGACGATCCATACCCTGACCGTATCGCCCACGCTCGTGTCCCACCAGCCGGGACCGCCGGCTGCGGGATCCCAGGTGAAGAAATAGCCCGGGTCGCAACCGAGGTCCTCGCGAACGGTGAGCACGACGTGCTTGGCGGCACGCCCCCCGACCGTGACGTCCGAGGGACCGCTGACCAGCTCGGTTCCGGGCGCTGCTGCCACGGTGGCCGCGAGATCGGCGGCTGACTCACCTGCCGGCAGCTCCTGCAGGTACGCGCACGGACCTGTGGACGACCCGTCGGAGAAGCCGGTCCAGTAGATGGCACCCTCCGCGCCCTGGGACCCGAAGGTGTCCTTGCTGATGTAGATGTCTCGGTACCTGGCCCAGCCCCGATCCTCCAGGAGCGCGGGCACGCTGAACGAGAACGGAACGCCATCCACGGTCAAGGCGTGCCTGCCCATGGCAAGCCAGCCGCCGTCGGCCGTGTTCGGCAGCGGCCCGGCGTTGGGAACGGGTTCGATGTCGATCGACGCGGTGATGGCTTCCAGCTGGGCGACATGCTCCGCTGAGGCACCATTCATGTAGGCGCTCCAGATGACCAGGCGATCCCCGTTGACCTCGACGACATGGATCGTCGCCGTCTCGCCGTGCCCGAGTCCGAAGCCGTACGTGCGCGACGCGTCTGCCCAGATCCCGTTCCGGATCGGACACGCGGGCAGGAGCGTCAACACGAACTTCTTGGCCGGATAGCCGCCGAGCATGACGTCGGTGGGACCCGATCGCTGGATCCCCGTCTGGTTCGTCAGGGCGGTTGTCAGGTCCTCGACCCTCGGGCCGACCGGGGCGAGGTCGATTTCGGCCTCATCGGCGCAGGCGTCCGTTACGACAAACGAGATCTCACTCTGAGTCACGGCCAGATCGAGCATCTGCTGCGAGCGCCCGGGAAACAGACCAACGCCCGATTCGCCTCCCGACCAGCCCGCCGGCATCGTGAGTTGGACCCGCGTTCGCGTCGTTCCGATGACGTAGCTTCCGGGCTCGATCTCGTTCCAGTTCCCGGGACCGGGGGTTCCATCCGGTGAGGGCGTTGGGGTCGTGGACGGTGAGGGGGCCCCGATCCCGCCCGGGGAGGGCTGCAGGTTGATGCCGATGACCGCGACGACCGCAACGGCTGCGACCGCGATCGCAAGCGGGATGAGGCTCCTCGCCGCCGCCATCCTCCGGGCCTGCCACCAGGTCAGGCGCTGGGTATTCGTGTCAAGCAGTGCGAGCACGTCGCTGAGGACGCGGTCCGCGGACTCGTGCCCGTCTTCGCGCAGCCACGACCGGACGATCCGCGTGACATCACGTTCGGAATCCATCAGATGACCTCCCGGACCGGCGCTCGCGTGTCGGCATCGAGTGCCGCCCGCAGGGCGCGCATTGCGTGATGAAGTCGAGAGTGAGCCGTCCCGGTCGCGATCCCGCAGATATCGGCGACTCGTTCAAGGGGCAGATCAAGGAAGTGGTGCAGCACCACTACGGTGCGGTGGTCGAGCGACAGCCGGTGGAAGCCACGCTCGAGCTGGTCCCGGTCGATGACCGAGCTCAGTCCACCGTCCGCTGCGGAGTGATCGATTTGGAGCAGCCGGAGCTCGGGAGCCCAACGGCGTTCGCGCCGGCCTTCCGCATAGCAGGCACGCACGAGGAGCCGGTAGCACCAGGCATCGAAGCGGGCCGGGTCGCGAAGCTTGGGAAGCTCCAGCCAGATCGTGAGCAGTGCCTGCTGCGTGGCATCCTCGGCCAGATCCAGGTCGCGCAGGATCCTGCGCGCGACGGCCAGGAACCGACTCGCGATCTCGGTGGCGACGAGGGCGTAGGCCCCCTTGTCACCTCGCTGGGCCCGGATCACAAGATCGGTATCCACGCCTCTCCTGCCAGACGGCACCGGCTTGAGCCGATGTGCACCACGTATGGGTGCGGCGAGGTTCCGGATTTGTCAATCTACTCCGAGCCGCGATCACGATCCCGGGACTATCCGCCGCTGCCGCGCCCCATTCGTCCTGTTGCCGGGGCCGCTCGGCGACTCGATGATCATCCCGGTGCCACCGTGCACCGTTCCGGTCGCGCAGCGTGGCCGGGACCCAGCCGACCGCACGCAATACGGCGATGCCGCGAACCAGAAGCAAACCGACCGACGACCACGAAAGACGCCTCTTGCTGTTGTCTCCGGTGTCCAGGCCTGTGAGGACACGGGACGGCTCCACGCTGTCCGCTGACCTTCGGCATGACGAGGTGGAGGCGATCGCGCAGATCGGTTCGTATTCGCTCGGCATCGCCTCGGGACGCTGGCGGAGCTCAAGGGGCCTCGACGCGATCTTCGGGATCGATGCCACGTTCGAGCGGTCCGTCGAGGCCTGGGCTTCGCTGATTCATCCGGCCGACCGCGAGGCGATGGTCGCCTACTTCACGGACGAGGTGGTCGGTCACGGCCAGCCGTTCGACCGCCAGTACCGGATCGTCCGGGCCGACACCGGCGCGGAACGGTGGGTCCATGGGCACGGCACCCTGAAGCTCGACGGGGCCGGACAACCGGTGGAGATGCTGGGCACGATCGCGGACGTCACCGATCGGGTCGTGGCGGAGGAGGAACGGACGAGGCTCATTGAAGGACTGCGCCGGAGCGAACGCAGCCTCGCCGAGGCCCAGCGGGTCGGCGGCATGGGCAGCTGGACGATGGACGTCGCGACGGGCGAGGTCGCCTGGTCTGCCCAGTCACACCGGATCTTCGGGACTGACCCGGCCACATTCGGCGGGACCCTCGAGGCATTCCTCGCCATCGTTCATCCCGACGATCGGGCGAAGATGTTGCCGAAGCCGACCGACCTCACCGCGGGCGGACGCGAACCAGTCGACTACCGGATCATCCGGGCCGACGGCACCGTGCGCATCATCCACGATGAATCCACCATCGTCCGCGACGCGACGGGCGCGCCGGTGCGATATCTCGGGACCTCGCAGGACATCACCGAGCGGGTCGCGGCGGAGGCCGAGCGAGCGCGGCTGGCATCCGCCGTCGAGCAGACCACCGACTCGATCATCATGTACCGCCCGGACCTCATGATCGAGTACGTCAACCCGGCGTTCAGCCGCCTGTACGGCTACGCCGCCGACGAGGTCGTCGGCGGGGGCCCGGACTTCCTGACCAGCGGCCGCTACGAGCCCGTGTTCTGGACGAACCTGTGGGCGTCGGTCGCGAGCGGCGTGCCCTGGACGGGCGTGATCGTCAACAAGTGCGCCGACGGCTCGCTGGTCGAGGTCGATACGGTCATCGCGGCCCTGCGCGATGCCGCCGGTGCGATCACCAACTACGTCCAGACGGACCGCGACGTCACCCGCGAGCGGGCGCTCGAGGGCGCCCTCGAGCGGGAGGCCCGGGAGCGCGAGGCGATCGAGGCGGCCCTCACCCGGATCGACCCGGAGGGGTCACCCGAGGCGATCGCCGGATCCGCCTGCGCCGAGATCATCGGGCTCGAGGGGATCGAGTCGGCCTGGGCGATCGGCCTCGGCGCCGACGGCGGCCGGATCCTGGCCGAGACGGGCCTGATCGGCGAGACGCTGCATGCCGGAGACCCGATCCCCGCTGCCCGGGCGGCCTACCTCCGCGAGCGGGCCGCGCGCGGGCCGTGGGCGGAGGCCTGGCGGGCCCGGCCCGAGGACGGCACGTACGGCGAGATGATCAGCGCGACCGGGCTCCACACCGCGGTCTACGCGCCGCTCCGGGGGGCCCACGGCGTCGTCGGGTTGATCGGCTTCGGGGCCCACGACCCGGCCAACGCGGACCGGATGATCGAGCGCCTGCCGGCCCTCGCCACGTTCGGTTCGATCCTCGGCTCGCTCGTCGCGCCCGCGCTCGAGGCCCGCCACCGGCTCGACGACGCGCGGGCCGGCATCGCGGCGACGATCGCGGCCGGGGCCTTTACGACGTTCTTCCAGCCGATCGCCGATCTCCACAGCGGGGCAGTCGTCGGGTACGAGGCGCTGACCCGGTTCGCCGACGGGACTCGCCCGGACGTCATGTTCGGCCTGGCCGACCGGGCCGGGATCGGACTCGAGCTCGAGGAGGCCACCCTGGCCGTGGCCCTCGACGCGGCGGCCTCGATCGTCCTTGCGCCCGATGCCTATCTCAGCCTCAACGTCAGCCCGGCGATGATCGCCTCGGGTCGGCTCCGGCCGCTCCTGGCCGGCTCCGAGCGGCCGATCGCCCTCGAGATCACCGAGCACGTCGTCATCGAGGACTACGCCGCCCTGCGGCGCAACCTCAAGGCCCTCGGTCCGCACGTCCGCCTCGCGGTCGACGATGCCGGGGCCGGCTACGCCAGCCTGCGCCACGTCCTCGAGCTCAAGCCGAACTACGTGAAGCTCGATATGGGCCTCGTCCGCGGGATCGACCGCGACCCCGCCCGACAGGCCCTCATCGCGGGCATCGGCTACTTCGCGCTCAAGCGCAAGGTCCGCCTCGTGGCCGAGGGGATCGAGACCATCGCCGAGCTCAAGACCCTCCGGGAGCTGGCGATCCCGTACGGCCAGGGCTACCTGCTCGGGCGGCCCCAGGATGGCCGCGGGCCGGGACCGTGGCCCGAGAGGATCGCGCTCGACGAACGGTGAGGCAGTGAGGCGGCCAACGGCGGCGCCCGGCCTCACAACAGGATCTTGGAGAAGAACTCCTGCGTACGCGGATGCTGTGGGTTGCCGAACATCTCGTCGGCCCGGCCTTCTTCGACGATTTCGCCGAAGTCCATCATCACCATGTGTGAGCCGACCTGGCGCGCGAAGCCCATCTCGTGGCTGACGACGACCATGGTCATGCCCGAAGCCGCGAGCTCGAGCATCACGTCGAGGACCTCCTTGATCATCTCGGGGTCCAGGGCCGAAGTCGGCTCGTCGAAGAGCATCGCCTTGGGGTTCATGGCCAGGGATCGCGCGATGGCGACCCGCTGCTGCTGACCGCCGGACAGTGCACCGGGCCGCTTGGCCGCCTGCTCCGGAATACCCACTCGTTCGAGTTGGGCCATTGCGACATCGACGGCTTCCTGCTTCGAGCGCCCGCGAACCATGCGCTGGGCAAGGGTGATGTTGTCGAGGACCGACATATGCGGGAAGAGGTTGAACTGCTGGAAGACCATCCCGATCTCGCGCCGGATCATGTTGATGTCGGTGTCCTTCGCCTCCAGGTGCACGCCGTCGATGTAGACGGCGCCCGAGGTCGGCACCTCCAGGTGATTCATGCAGCGCAGGACGGTGGACTTGCCCGACCCGGACGGACCGATGATGACCGTCACCGTGCCCGTCTTGATCCGGAGGCTTGCGTCGCGAACGGCGCGGATGGACCCGAAGGACTTGGACAGGTGATCCACGACGATCCGGTCGTCGGGCCCGATGCCGGGCCTGATGCCCGGTTGGTCAGCCACGCCCAAGCCTCCGCTGCGTGTACTGGACGAGGAGCGACAGGACAAGGGTCATCGACAGGTACAGGAAGGTCAGGACGAGGAAGGCCTCGTCGAACCGGAAGGTCCGGCCGGTGTACAGCCGCGCCGACTGGGTGAGGTCACGGACACCGAGCAGCGTCGCCAGGGCGGAATCCTTGAGCAGGGCGATGAAGTCGTTGCCGAGGGCGGGGAGAACGACCCGGATCGCCTGGGGGAGGATGATCGAGCGCATCGTCTGGGCGTGGGTGAGGCCCAGGGACCGGCCGGCCTCCATTTGACCCTTCGGGACCAATTCGACGCCAGCCCTGAAGATCTCGGCGATGAACGCCCCGTAGATCAGTGACAGGGCGACGATGAACCTGACTTCCTGCGGGATCGCGTTGTTGGCGAAGCCGATCGTCCTCGAGGCGATCGGCACGAGCACGAACGCGATCATGAGGATCAACACGACGATCGGGACGCCGCGCACGAACTCGACGTACGTGATCGCCAGGTTGCGGAGCACGAAGTTCCGTGAGACCCGCCCGAGTCCGGCGATCAGGCCGAGGAAGATCGAGATGAAGAACGAGACGATCGTGATCCGGAGCGTGGTGGTGATGCCCGGGATGATGATCTCGAACGCGTGGGCGAACGAGCGATTCGTGGCGACCGTGAGCGCCATGAGGGCGAGGATGGCGAGGATGGCGAACAGCCAGAGCGGCGCCTCCTTGAGGTCACGGCGTCGCCAGCGGTCGATCAGCCCGACGTGGACCGCCTCGACGCCGCCCCCACCGCCCTGGCACCTCAGGACCGGTCACGCAACTCTCCCTGGACGGGAGAAGCCCGGCATCGGCCGGGCTTCTCCATCGAATTCCCGGACTCGGCCGGCTTGCTACAGGTCGTCGTAGGTGATGGTGAACTTGTCCGAGAAGAACTTGTCGGCCAACGCCGCGAGGGTGCCGTCGGCCTCCATCGCGTCGAGCGCCGCGTTGACCGGCTCCACGAGATCGGACCCGAGCGGGAAGATGAACCCGAGCTGGTCGGATGACAGAGAGCCCTCGATCAGCCGGATCGCGTCCGCGTTCTCGCCGACGTAACCCTGGCCGGCGGTCGAGTCGATGATCACCGCATCGACGTCCTCATTGATCAGCGCCTGGACGGCGAAGGCGAACTGGTCGAAGCCGGTGACCCGGGCTTCGCCATACTCGCCCGCCGCCGTCTCGTAGTTCGTCGTCGCGATCTGGGTCCCGACCTTGTAGTCACCGGCCTTGAACTCAGCGAGTGTCGCGAAGCGCGCCTCGTCCTTGCGGACGATCAACTGCTGCTCCACGGAGATGTAGCCGCGCGAGAACGCCACGATCTCGGCGCGGTCCGGGGTGATCGTGATGCCGTCCATCGCCATATCGAACTGGCCGTCGGACACCGCCTGGATCATCCCATCCCAGCTGGTCTCCTCCCACTGCACCTTGCAGTTGAGCTTCTCGCAGATCGCGGCCATGGCGTCGTAGTCCCAGCCGGCGCCTTCCTTGGTCGCGGGGTCGATGAAGTTGAACGGCAGATAGGCGTTCTCGACGGCGACCGTGATCGTGCGGCCGTTGAGGTCCGGCAGCCCGGGTCCCTCGCTCGCGGCGGGGGTTGGCGAGGCGCCGCCACCACATGCGGCGACAACCAGGGCGAGCACCGGAAGAATCGCCAGGAATCTAGTTCGCAATTTGAGCCTCCTCTTGTCGCGCAAGATACACCGATCATGCACCCTCAGGCCGGGTGCCTTCGCAACGCGCGGCGGAACCTGCCGCGCAACGGGTCAGGTGCGGGAACGGCCCTCGATGAACGCGCGCCACAGGACGAACAGCCCGAGCGCGACCAGGACGACGCCCCAGTAGTTGAGCAGGTCCACCGCCTGGCCACCGATCAGCAGCGCCGCGCCGATCACGGTGAGGATGCCGCCGGGAATGATGGGCCACCAGTGATGCTCGGCGACATTCACGATCGCACCGATCACCCAGATCGCAAGAAAGCCGATGCCGAGGCCAAGGGTGATGACGCCGCCCGTTTCCTCATCGGTGAGCGTGAGGCTCTCCGAGGCGACGATCCCGATGCCGAGGCCGGTCATGATGCCGCCCGGGATCAGGAAGCCGTACTGGCGGGTGAAGGCGAAGGCCCCTAGGAACCCGAGGCCGATGAGCATGACGATCCAGCCACCGACATCGGTCTTGAACTCGAACAGCTGTGATGCGAGCCCAATGACTCCGACCGCGATGAGGATGACCGCGAAGACGATGCGATCGCGCGGCCCCGTCCCCGTGCCGTGGGCCATGTCAGACATGTCGCTTCCTCCTTCCCGAATGTTGCGCGATGCCATCGCCACCGCCGGGACGCGACCGCCCCAATGCCCTATGAAGCCATCCACAGATGCCTGCGGGAAAGGGCCAGACGGCCCAGTCAGGCGGGTGGATTGGGCTTCGCGAACCTGGAATGGCTGGCTTTGGTCTAGGCTCTATCCATGAGCGAATCAGAGCGAACGCGAAGATCCGCCGTCGAGCCGATGCTCGGCGAGGATGGAGCCGCATGACCCGGCTGGTGGACACCCTTCGACGGCTCGTCGGCCCGCGGCCGCCCGCGTGCACGCACCTCGACCAGATCCGCGACGTGACGCCGCGGACCGATGGCTGCGAGGAGTGCCTCGCGATCGGCGGCAAGTGGGTCGAGCTTCGGCTCTGCCTGTCCTGCGGTCACGTCGGTTGCTGCGACCTGTCGCCGAACCGGCACGCGCGAGCCCACTTCGGCGAGACGGGTCACCCGATCATCCGGGCCAAGGTGCCCGGACACACCTGGACCTGGTGCTGGATCGACGAGATCAAGGTCTGACGGCGGCAGTCACTGGCTTGACGCGCAGGAGCCGGCGGCCCAGGAGCCACCACAGGGCGAGGCTGCCGTAGAGCGAGAGTGATCCGAGGATCACCACGAGCGCGGCAACCGGCCCCGGCGGCAGCGGGCCAATGACCCAGACGAGCGGTTGGAGGAACGCGGTCGCCAGCCACGCAACGAGCAATCGACGCTCGATCCGGTCAAGAGAGCCGAGGTTGAGGTCTGGAGCGGCGGCGTAGAGCAGCAGGCCGACCGCGACGAGCAGCAGTGCGGTGTTCCAGAAGGATGTCTTCGGCGCTCCGGCGGTCGCCCCCACGAGGGTCAGGGTGAGCGCGATGGCTAGACCGTCGGTCGTGACAATTCGCCTCCTCGCGCGCCACAGGATCCCTGCCGTCGCGCCGGCAAGACCGATGGTCAGGATCGCCACCACCGGGGCCGGTTCGAAGGCGCCGGGAGCGAGTGCGGTCATCCGGTCCGTTCCCTCCACGAGGCGGCTGACGAACCCGTTGAGCGACTGATTCGTGAAGTACGGATCCGGATGGAACAGGGCGACCAGCTTGCCGCTGTCCAGCGCGGCATTCGGCAGGGCGACGGCCGCGAGCCCGAGCGGGACGACGAACCCCGCGACGACGCCCGCGGCAAGGTGACGCCGGCCCGACAGCCAGAGCGGGACGGCCAGGGCGCCGGGCACGAGCTTCACGACCGTCGCCAGTCCGACGACGAAGCCTCCCATCACCGATCTGACAGCCGATCGCTCGAGCACGAGAGCGATGCCGGCCGCGAGGGCGGCACCGACGAGCAGGTTCGCCTGTCCGTTCAGGACCGATCCCACGAGGGGCGGGAATGCGCCGGCCAGCAGCGCCGCGCCACGCAGGTGCGCGATCGAGGCCGTTGCGTGGAAACGCCGGAGCCAGAACACCACGCTGGCCGCGAAGACGGCCAGTGAGATCGCGTTGAACAACACGACGGCCACGTCAAACGGCACGGCCGAGAGCGGGACCATGGCCAGCGCGAACGGCAACGGGTACGAGAAGCCGGTCCCGACAAAGAAGACGTCCCCCTCCTGTGCCGCCAGCGCGCGCAACGCGCCAAGGTCGTAGGGCGACGAGCCTTGTGCCAGCAGCCTGCCCGCGTACCAGTAGCTGTGGAAGTCGTTGTACAGAAGCGTCGGGGCTGCCGCGGCCGCGATCAGCCAGGCCGCGATGGGGACAACCACCGCGAGAAGAGCCAATTGCGCGGTCGGGTTGGAGACGAGGCGACGGCCGGCCGGCGTGCGAAATCGTGGGCTACCTGGGACGACAATCGACATCCCGCTCCTTCCCAAGGTCACGCGCTACATAGTCAATCCTGCCCCGGACAAGCCGACGGCGCATCCTTGACTGATGGAACCCCCTGGCCAGTCGCTGGCTGAGGCAGATCCGGACCCGCCGAGCGGCATGCCCGTCGGATCGGAGCCGTCCTCCAAGGCATCGCTACCGGTCCGCGGGATTTTCGCGGTCATCGGGACGATCTCCCTGGCCTTCGGCGTCATCGGCATCCTGTTGCCGGTCCTGCCCACTACGCCGTTCGTCCTGCTCGCCGCCGCGTGCTACGTAAGGGTCTCGCCGCGGCTGTACGGCTGGCTTCTCGGCCAGCCCGCGCTGGGCCCGATCATCACCGATTGGCGACGCTCGCGGTCGCTGCCGCCGGGCGTCAAACGTCGCGCGATCGTGCTCGTCGCACTAACGTTCGCGGTCTCCATCGCGCTCCTCGATGAGGTGGTCATCAGGGCGGCACTCCTGGTTACCGGGGTCGCCCTCGTCCTGTTCCTGTCCCGGATCCCTACGAGCCACTGACCGGCGTCGCCGGGGAGCCGTCCGCACAGATCCCCCATCGGTCTTGATCCCTCGGGCGACCGTCTGAGGCGTCAGGCCCGGCGGGCCTGGTGCCAGCGGCCTAGCGTGCGCATCGCGACATCGACCGTTCGGAAGACCGGCAGCCCGCCCGCCTCGAGGATCCGGACCAGTGGGTTGAACAACGGGCCGGCGTCAACGACCGCCACCCACGGCTTGGCTGTTGAAGCCCACACGCCGAGCAGCCGCGCCGCGACCCCTCCCGGTGCAAGCACGTTCTCGTTGTGCCCGGCCGCGGCCTCGAGCGTCTGGAGCTCAACGCTCAATGGAACCACGCTGATCAGGCCGACATCCACGGCCGCATCGTCGAGGACCGTCCGCGCGACTGCCTCGAACGTGGCGTCATCGGCCATCGGGGTCAGGTCCAGGGGATTGTGGACGTCGACGACGCCGTCGATCCCGCGGGCCGTGAGGATCTCATCGAGCCGGGTCGTGGTCCCGTCCGCAAAGCTGGCCAGCTCGAATGGCCCGAGGTTGTCGCTGATCGCGACGCACTCGAAGCCGGCGTTCGTGACCGCGCCGAGCCGGGGCCCGTGCGGGGATCTCCCGTGGAGCCGGGCGAACACCGAGAGCAGGTCGTCGAATTCCTGGATGCCCTCGGCAACGACAACCCCGGCGGCCTCCGCCAGGGCGCGGCCCACGGCAGCGTCGCCGGCGATCGAGGCCGTGTGACTCGCCGACGCCACGGCACCGGCGCGCGTCCGGCCGCCGCGATACAGGATCACGGATCTGCCGCTATCCGTGATCGTTCGAGCCGCCCGGAGGAACCGGAGACCGTCCAGCGGCACGAACCCCTCGACGTAGACGGCGAAGACGTCGATGGCCGGATCGTCCTGCAGGTACTCGAGGTAGTCGCCGATCGTCAGGTCCATCTGGTTGCCGACGGTGATGACGTAGCGGGGTTCGATCCCGCGCAGCCGGCTCAGCCGGGAGATCGGAAATCCGCCGCTCTGGGCCAGGATCGCCACCGGGTCCGGCGGCCCGCTCGGGCCGGGCAGCTTCGCGGCAGGGATGAACAGGGTGTCGTAGCGACCGGGGCGTGACCGGACGCCGAGGCAGTTCCCGCCGTTGATCAGGAGGCCGCCGCCGCGGGCCCTCGCGTCGGTGAGCGCCCCGTGCATCCGGCCAACGAGGTCCGCGGTCCCCTGCTTCTCCTCGAGGCCGCCCGGGATGAGGATGAGACTCGCGGCGGCGTCCGCCTCGACCGCGCGGGTCACGATCGCCGGGGCGTCCCGGGCCGATACGGCCACGACGAGGAGGTCCACCTTCTCCGGCACGGACTCGAGGTCCGGAACGCAGCGGCAGCCGTCGATCGCATCGACGCCGGGCTTCACGATCCAGACCCGGTCCGGGTCGAAACCGTCCCGTAGGAGGTTCTGGAGGATGATCCGACCCGGGTTCATCGTCGCGGAGACGCCGACGATCGCGATGGTCTCGGGCTCCAGGAGTCGCCTGAGCTCGCGCAGCGGCCGGTCCGGACGAATCACTCGGCTCCCCGTGCCGAGCGTCGCGAGGACGTCGAGCGCAACGAGACCGTCGGGGGTGATGGCGAGCGGGTTGATCTCCAGCTCGCTGAGCGCGTCGGGGCCGCACACGGCGGCGAGGGCGAACAGCCGCTCGACCACGTCCACGAGCCGGTCCATCGCGAGCCGAGGCGGCTGGCCGCGCAGGCGGGCCGTCGCGAGCTCGACGCCGATCGAACCGGAGAGCAGGTCCGGCAGATGATCTCGCGGCGTTTGCGTCGGCGAGAGAATCGCCACCCGGGAACC
>CAVQPX010000008.1:0-556097 GCA_963714835.1 uncultured Chloroflexia bacterium | reverse complement strand
CACGCGGTAGAAGCGGTCGAACACGTGGGTAGGTCCGCGGCGGGAATGCCGCGGCCATCGTCGGCCACCTGGAGCTGGGCTTGGTTGCCCACGCGCCCCAGGCTCACGGTCACGCGCGTTCCGTCCGGGTTGTGCTGCAGGGCGTCGCTCGCCACCAGATTCAGCAGTAGCTGCCGCAACCGATCGGCGTTGCCCCAGGACCGTCAGGTCCGACCTCGCCGACCTGGACGCCGGTCTCGCGGCCAGGCTGGCGGCCTGGCGGCACACGTCGCGCACCAGCGCCAGATCCAGCGGGTAGCGCTCGATCACCAGCCCGCTGTTGGCCTGGGCCAGGAGCAGCAAGTCGCCCACCATGCGGCTGATGCGGGCGGCCTCGTTGCGCACTGCCTCCAGGCCCTCCTGGTCCAGCTCGCCGGCGCGGGCCATGAGGTCCATCTCGCCCCGGATGGTGGTGCAGGCGTGCGCAGCTCGCGGACATGTCGGCCACCAGCTGCCGCTGACGCTCGAACATGGCCTGAATGCGGTCCAACATGTCGTTGATGGTCACCGTCAGCCGACCCAGCTCGTCGTTGTTGCCGGTGGCCGGGATGCGCCGGCCCAAGTCCTGGGCGCGGTTGATCTGGCCGGCGGTGCGGGTGATGGTGGCCATGGGTGCCAGGGCCACCTGGGCAATGGCGGCGCCCACCACCATGGCCAGCAAGGCACCGAGCAGCGTGCCCAGCACCAGAATCCGAGCCAGGGTTGCCACGCGGTCGTAGTGGGGCTGGAGGAAGGTGCACCTTGATGCCACCGCCAGCGGGACGGCGGGCCGGTCGCCGACATAGACCGGGCGCGCCGAAGAACGGACCCTCGGCGGTCTGGAGCACGTCGTGACGCTGGCGGCCGTGCTCAGCGTCCATGATGAAACGGCGATCGTCGGGAATGCGGGCTCGGTCCTGGAGTCCCGGGCCGTCCAGGGTGTAGGTGCTCCCCCGGTAATACACCCGCACCCGGACCCCGACGCCTGGCGCACGGAAGGGGTCGATGGTGCTCTCGATGACGCCCGTGCTCTGCAGTTCCTCCAGCAGTGCCACCGAGAACTTGTTGGCGCGGACCTGCCGCAGCAGGATGCCCGCATGGATCGGCCTTGTCCACGCTGTTGCGCTGCACTTCCTGGATCATGCCCGTGCCGGCGAACCAGTAGACGACCAGGCTGAACGTCATGAGCGTCACGGTCAGGACGGCCGTGTACCAGGTTAGGCGCCAGCGGATGGAGAGGTGGCGCAGCAGGGGCAGCCGCAACGCGAAGGGTAGCGCCTCGGCGGACTTGCCCAGGGGTAGGGCGGCGTTGTCAAGCTGGTTCCCAGGCCATGAATGCCGCGCACGGTGTGGAGCAGGCGTGGCTCGCCGAGCGGCCTCCATCTTGGTGCGCAGGTAGCGCACGTAGACCTCGATGATGTTGCTCTCGCCGCCGAAGTCGTAGTCCCACACGTCGTTGAAGATCTGGTTGCGGGTGAGCACTTGCCGCGGGTGGCGCAGGAAGAGGTGGCAGCAGGTCATACTCCTTGGCGGTGAGATCGAACACCCGCTCGCCGCGCCGGGCTTGCCGCGTGCCGGTGTCCAGCTCCAGGTTGGAGAAGCGCAGCACGTCGGGCGTCTCGGTGATCCTGGGCGGCGCTGAGGAGGGCCCGGATGCGGGCCATCAGCTCCTCGAAGGCGAAGGGCTTGACGATGTAATCATCGGCGCCGGCGTCGAGGCCGGCGACCCGATCGGGCACCGCCTCGCGGGCGGTGAGCATGAGGATGGGCACGTCGCTGGCCGCCCGCAGCGGCGTGCCACCTCCACGCCATCCAGGCCCGGCAGCATGACGTCCAGGACCACCAGGTCCGGCATTCGCTCGCGAGCCCGGTCCAGGCCCTCGGGCCCGGTGCCGGCCACCACGACGTCATAGCCCTCGAAGATGAGACCGCGGCGCAGCATGTTGGCGATGCTGGCGTCGTCTTCTACTACCAGGATATTCTCGGCCAAGATCTAGCGTCCCCTTGGGTTCGGCGGCTGCGGCAACTATGCGCCTTGAGGGTGCAACCGTCAACCAGTCGTGAATGGTAGCCTGGACCCCTTAGCCGCGCATGAGAGCCTATCACGAGAGCCTCGCCATGGGAGCCTACGTCGCCAGGCGCAGGTAGACCGTCTCGGCCGCCTCGGCGCAGGCCTCCCAGGTGAAGGCTGCCGCCCGCACCGGACCTCGCTCCGCCAGCTCCCGGCGCCGCCCGCCGTCGCCCACCAGCCGCACCAGCGCCGCCGCCAGTGCCGCCGCATCGCCCGCCGGCACGATCTCGGCCCCGTCGCCCACCACCTCGGGCAGGCAGCTGGCGTCCGAGACGACGGTGGGCGTGGCGCAGGCCATGGCCTCCAGTGGCGGGAGCCCGAAGCCCTCGTAGACGCTGGGGTAGGCGAAGGCGTCGGCCAGGCTGTAGAGGGCTGGCAAGTCGTCGTCGGGCACGAATCCGAGCAGCCGCACCCGCTCGCCGGCCGCCTCGGCCGCCGCGGCGATGGGCGCCAGGCCCCAGCCGGCGCCGCCGGCGATGACCAGCTGATGGTTCGCCAGGGCCGGACCGGCCCGCACGAAGGCATCCACCAGCAGCGGCCAATCCTTGCGCGGCTCCAGGGTGCCCACGCCCAGCACGAAAGGCCGTTGGAGCTGATAGCGCTGGCGGACGGCCGCCAGTCGCGCCGGCTCCCGCACGGGCCCGAACGCGGCGCCGATGCCCGGATAGGCCACGCTCACCCGCTCCGCCGGCACCCCCAGCCGCTCCACGAGGTCGTGCCGCGTGTTGTCCGAGTCGGCCAGGACGTGGTCGGCATTTCGCACCGCCGCCGGCACCCGTTGGGCCAGAAAGCGGGCCAGGGCCGGGTCGGCCCGCTCGGGATGCACCAGGAAGCTCAGGTCGTGCACCGTCACCACCACCCGGGCATTGCGCACCGGCGGCGCCAGGAAGTCCAGGCTGTGGAAGACGGAGACCGGGCCGGTCCAGCGCTCCGGCGACGGCGGCAGGCGCAGGCGATGCCACCACACGGCGTGCCAGCGCGCCGGCAGGCCGCTCCAACGAATGTCCGGTGCCTGTGGCCCGAAGTCGGCGCCGGGTGCGGCGACTTCGTGGTCTTGGGCTGGACTGCGGGCCGGGCGGTCGGCCGCGAAGAGGACGTAGGGCAGGCGGCCGCGGCGCACCAGGGCGCGGGCCAGCTCCCGGGCGTAGCGACCGACCCCAGCGGTCTGGCGTACGGCCGGGGTCACGTCGAGGGCGACGGGCAGAGGCGCCGTCGATGGCTCTGGCAAGCCGATGGTGGCGCCCACGACGCCCGCTAGCGGGTTTTCTGGCTGCGCAAGTACACGAACGCGCCGCCGACGACCAGGCTAAAGAAGCTAATGGTGCGGTACAACAGCACCAGGGCCGCGGCCTGGCTGCCCGGGTAGCCGCGCAGGGCCAGCGCGCCAGTGAGGATGATCTCCACGAAGCCCACGCCGCCGGCGGTGAGGGGGATGGCGGTGGCGAAGGCCTGCAGCAGGCTCAGGAAGATGACCATGGGCACCGGCAGCTTCAAGCCCAGGGCGACGCCCACTAGCCAGAAGCTCAAACCCTCGCACAACCAGGCCAGGGCGGAGAGGACGATCAGGCGCGGGAAGCGGCCGAAGGACATGACCAGCGCGCCGGCGAAACGCTGGTAGACTTGCCCCAGCCTATGGGGTAGGAAACGCTCCAGATGCACGCCCACCCGGGCGAACACGATCAGCCCCACCACCAGCCCCAGGGCGATGACGAGGCCCACGGCGAAGAGCTGGAGCATGGTGCAGCTCACCGCCTCGGGGTGGATGCCGCTCTCGAGGCAGGCCAAGGGATCGCCGCGCAGCGAGTCGCCCAGCACGTCGCCGTAGGTGAGCCAGCCGGCGCCCACCATGAGGGTGATGAGCAGCAGCAGGTCCAGCACCCGCTCGGCCACGATGGTGCCCATGCCATGGGACCACGAGGCACCGCTCTCGCGCCGCAGGAGCCAGCCGCGGTACACGTCGCCCAGCTTGGCCGGCACGATGCTGTTGATGAACCACGACAGGTAGATGATTTCGGACAGGTCGCGGGTCCGCGGCATGCGGTCCGGCGGCTCGCCGGAGTTCTCCGAGGAGCACCCGCCAGCGCTGGCCGCGAATGGGGAAGGACAGGTAGTAGATGCCGAGGGCGGCGAGGTATACCGCCGGGTTGGCCTGGCGGATCATCTCCCACGAGCGGGACAGCTCCTCCACGCCCAGGCGGCGCAGGAACCAGGCCAGGAGCACGACGGTAAGGGCCAGCGAGGCCAGCGCCCGCCCGCTCCTGAGACGGCTGGCCAGGGACGGTGGCGGCGCGTCGGGCCGGTCGTCGGCGAAGTCTGGCGGTACCTCCCGCGCCACGTCTACCAGATCGCCCGTCAGGTCGCCGCCGTCCCCCGTGACGCCGATGTTCGACTCCGTCGCCCCCGCGTGGCCCCCCGTGACGCCGACGTTCGACTCCGTCGCCCCCGCGTGGTCCCCCGTGACGCCGACGTTCGACTCCGTCGCCCCCGCGTGGCCTTCCCCGGCCGCGCCCGACCTGGGACCATCGGCCTGTTCGTCGCTCATGCCCGCCCCCCGGCCGCCACCGTGAGGCCGACGATCAGCCCGATCTGGGCCGCCAGGTCGTGGACGTAGAGGTTGTCGGTGAGGCTGTGGAAGGCCAAGGCGGCCAGCACGCCCACCGCGCCCAGGCCCAGCGCCGCCTGCAGCGGCGTTGCTGGCGCCAGCGCGGCGCGGAGGGCGATGAGGGCGAAGGAGCCCAGGAGCAGCAGGTAGGCGGCCAGGCCCAAGAGCCCGGTCTCGGCGGCCAGGTGGAGGTAGAGGTTGTGGGCGTGCCCCAGCGGTTCGGGCCAGCGCGCCAGGCGGAAGCGGGGATAGGCCAGCTCGTACTGCCCCGGCCCCTGCCCGACCCACGGCCGGTCGGCCCACATGGCCGCCGCGGCCTGCCAGTGGGCCACGCGCTCCACCGTGGCGAAGTTGGCGTCGTTGACCTCCACGTCCGCCACGTCCCACACTGCAAACGTCTCGGCGACCGAGCCCAGGCGGGCCGTGATGGCGGCCGGCGAGCGCGCGAGGCCGCCGACGGCCAGCCCCGTCAACGCCAGCATCAACCCAGCGATCAAGGCCAGCAGTGCCACTGGCCGCACCGGCGGCCGCAGAACGGCAGCCAGCCACACCAGCGCCATGGCGGCCGCGCCCACCATGGCCGCCAGCCACGCGCCGCGGGACCAGGAGAGCAGGAGCCCCAGCCCGGCCAGGCCGCCGGCCGCCAGGCCCAGCACCCGCAGCCAGCCCGGAACGGTCGGTCGACGGCCGGCCCGCCGGCCCCCGAGCCAGGGCGCCACCAGCGCCAGGCCCAGGGGCCAGACCATGTTCATGTAGCCGCCGAAGGGGTTGGGCTGGCCGAAGTCACCGAAGGCCCGGGTGCGGCCGCCAGCGATGGCGAAGGCCTCGGGGCCAGCGCCGGCCAGCGCCTGACGGGCGCCCACCACGGCCTCCAGGGCACCCGCCACGAGGAGGACGGTCAGGACCAGCCGCACCGCTTGCCCGCGGCCCGCCAGGTCCGCCGCCAGCACCAGGGCCAGGGCCAGCACCAGCCAGCGGGCCAGCTCCAGCCCGGCCGCCCGCCAGTCCGGCGCCCCCCAGGCGCTGGTCAGTAGGGCCAGGAGCATCAGCGCCAGCGGCCACAGCAGGCCTCGGCTGGGCAGCCAGACGCGGCGGGCCACCAGGCCCCGGCCCAGCCGGGCGCAGGCAGCCCAGGCCACGAGCACGGGCACCAGCGTCAACGAGGCACCGCCCAGGGGTAAGGCGGCCAGCGGGCCGAACGGCACGGCCACGGCCACGACGGCCAAGGCCAGGGCTGGCCAAGCGGCGGTGGCCAGCGCCGCGGCGCCGCCGGCGCCGAGGGCCAGCGCCGTTGGGGGCGCCCAGGCCAGGCCCGCCGCCAGCACACCCAGGGCGGCCGCCCCCGGCGCGCGGTGGGCCGGGCCGGATCTCACCGCGCCAGCTCGGCGCTCACCGCACCCGCTCGGAATTCACTGCACCAGCTCGGCGCGGAAGCTCTCGATGGTCGTGGCCATGCCTTCTGCCAGCTCCACCCGGGGCTCCCAGCCCAGCACCTTCCGGGCGCGAGTGATGTCCGGGCAGCGCCGCGACGGGTCGCCCAGACGCGATTCGGGCAGCGGCAGCGACTGCAGGCCGGCCCCATTGCCGGTGGCGGCATTGATGTGCGCGGCAAACTCGGCGATGGTCATCTCGTTGGGATTGCCCAGATTCACCGGCAGCGGCGTGTCGCTGGCCAGGAGGCGGACGATGCCCTCGACGAGGTCGCTGACGTAGGTGAAGGACCTCGTCTGGGCACCGCTGCCGTAGATGGTGAGGGGCTCGCCGCGCAGGGCCTGGCTCACGAAGTTGGGCACCACGCGCCCATCGTCCAGGCGCATGCGGGGGCCGTAGGTGTTGAAGATGCGCACGATGCGACTCTGGACGCCGTGGGTACGGTGGTAGGCCATGGTCATGGCCTCGGCGAAGCGTTTGGCCTCGTCGTAGGCGCCGCGGGGGCCCAGGACGTTGACGTTGCCGTTGTAGTCTTCCGGCTGCGGATGGACCTCCGGGTCGCCGTAGATCTCGGAGGTGGAGGCCAGGAGGAAGCGGGCGCCCTTGGCGCGGGCCATGCCCAGGGCGTGGTAGGTGCCCAGGGAGTTGACCTTGAGGATTTGGATGGGCATGCGCAGGAAGTCCACCGGGCTAGCCGGCGAAGCGAAGTGTAGTATGGCGTCCACCGGGCCGTCCAGGAACAGGGGCTCGGAGACGTCGTGGCGGACGAAGGTGAAGCGGGGCTCTTGGTCCAGGTGGCCGATGTTACGCAGCGAGCCGGTAATGAGGTTATCCACGGCCACCACCTCGTGCCCGTCCGCCAGATAGCGGTCCACGAGATGGGAGCCCACGAACCCGGCGCCGCCAGTGATTACCACGCGCATCGTCACCCCCGCTGTCTCCAGCCCGGCGAGGATAGTATAGGCGGCGTGGTGCGTCAATTACGGCGGCCGGGATCGGCGGTCGTGCCTGGGAGCCATCTCACCTCATGTGGAGCAGTCGCAGGGCGGGCGGGACAGGCCGAACAGAACAGGAGCCCGCTGGCGCAGCCCGGCACCCCGCCCGAGGCGGCGTCGCCTTGGGACGCGTCAAGCAATAATCCGCGCCATTCGGACACCGCTGCTTCGGCCATGCGGCCCGCTTCTCCTCGGCCATAACGCCGCTATGACCTCGTCGAATCGTGCCACCTGGCCTTCGCAGCAGCGGCCTCGGTGGCTGCGTCTTATTTCTTGACGCGTCCTTGGCGATCGCCGCTGACGGCGGAGCCAGGCTTCTCTTTCTAGGCCGCCGTGACCGATGGCCCGGACGGTGCCATAATCAGCCCCAACACACAGGCACCCTCGGAGGACCCTTGATCGATCACGCCATTATCTACCTGCACTGAGTTCCGCCGCCTTCACTCGCTACCGCTACTTCAGGAGGAGACACGACCATGACGACGCTAACCGACTACGAGATCTACGACCTACTGAATCGCAATGGCCCCTTGTGGCTGTATCACATCAACCTGAGCGGGGCCAACCTGTGTGGGGCCAACCTCGGCACGGCCAACTTGCGCGAAGCTGACATGAGCGGGGCGAACCTGGTCGAGGCCCACATGCGCGATGCCAACATGCGCGGGATCAACCTGACCGGGGCCGACCTGCATGGGGCGTACCTGGATGGGGCCAACATGAACGGGGCCACCCTGACGGACGCGAACCTGAGCGATACCGACCTGAGCGGGGCCCACTTCAGGATGGCCAACCTGACTCGGGCCAATCTGACCGGGGCCGACCTGCGTGGGGCTTACCTGACCGGGGCCGACCTGAGCACGGCGAACCTGACCGGGGCCCAGCTACGCGGGGCCGAGGCCGACCCGGCGACCCAATGGCCGGACGGGTTCGACCACGCCGACGCCGGGGTGGTGGCAGCCCTCACGTAGGCCTCGATCGGAAACTACATCTGCACACCGCGGGCGCAGTGTCGCTGCGGCCTCGGCGGCCTCGATGGCTGCGCCCTGTTGCCTGGCGCCGGCTACGTCGTGGGCGGTGTCGGTGCGTCGTTGCTGGCCGGCGGCGGGTCGTCAGCGGCGGCCCCGGGTGTGGCGGCGGTGCGATTGCCTAGCATGCCGCTCTGGTACGCCATGCTGCCGCCGGCCAGCACGATGACAGCCAATGTGCCGAGTGCGCCCTCCATTGCCGGGAACCAGATGGTGAGCCCGCGCGTGACGAGCAGCGCGCCGACCAGGCCGGCCAGAACGATGAGGGCCGGGTCCTTGAAGCGCCGGACGAGGATCAGGCCGACGACGGCGCCGATCAACGCGAACAGCCAGTCCGTCAGGCCGGTGTTGATGTTGAAGAGATCGAAGAAGGCCAGCACGATGGCGGCCCCGGCGATGGCGCCCATGGCCAGCAGCACGATGTTTACGATGCCTTTGGCGAAGCCGGCGACGAAGAAGCCGATCACCGCCAGGAGGCCCGGGACGGCGAGCATGAGCAGCGGGTCACCCGATCCGGGGAAGAAATGCAGCAAGGCCACGCCGAGCAGCGCGCCGATGGCCGCGCCCAGAACGGCCAGTCGCTTGCCGAACACCAGCACCGCGACACCGATGGCGATCACGAGGATTGGGAACATTGCATGTACCTCCATGAGCCTGCTTGGTGGATTGTGGGGAGACGGTTCAGCTTGAAGTAGCGGGCGGTGTCGTGATTCGGCACCGATTGGCCGTGCGGGATTGTACCACCCTGGGTCCTCTAGTACGGCGCGGCGGAAGTAACCCGTCAGTATCAGCAGCTTTCGGCGCCGTACTAGCCTACCGCTGCGCGGGGCTCGAATGGCACGCGCCCCGCGTCAGTCGCATCTCGGACGCTCCCTCCATTACCAACGCGCCCAAACCGCACCGGATCGGGCGTCGCCCGCCGCAGCGGTCAGAGCACGCCGCCGGTCTTCGACCCGTCGAGTGTGGCTAGTACAGCGCGGCGACGGCCGGAGAAAACGGCGGGTTACCTCCGCCGCGCTGTACTAGACAGCCATGGCAGATGGATCGTCCGTGTTGTTGGCGCGGGCGGCTCGCCCGGGCTCCAGTAGACTGGCACCCGCCCCAACGCGCCCGGCGCGCCGAAGTCGATCTCGACCAGGCCGACCCGATCGCCCTCGCCGCCAGGCTGCTGGATCGGCGCAGACCTCGAAGCTCGCCGTCTTGCCGACGGCCATGCGGCTCCGGCAGGCCCTCGACGCGCAGGTCCTGGCCGCTGACGGCCACGAGATCGAGATCGAAGCGGCTGTCGCAGACTCGACGACCCGTTGGCCGTGGACCCAGAGCTGATAGGGTCCGGGCACGGTCGCTCCGCCACCAACAAGGCCCGCCCCGTGATGCCGGTGAGGCGATCGACGAGCTCCTCGGGCCAGGCGAACTCGCCGTCGCCGTCCTGGTCCTGCATCAGATACATGCCGAGCACGTCGTCCTCCTCGCTCGAGAGCCAGGCGCCCAGGTAGCCCAGGTGGCCATCGACCTCGAGGTCGACCCGGAAGCGGCTGCTCGACGGATCCTCCGGGTCCTCCTGAGCGATGGGCTGGTCGGTCCAGCGCCGCGGCTCGACGAGGCCGAAAGCCGCGACGCGCGGCGCTTCGACGGCGTGGGCCGACTCGAGCTCGATCCTCGCACAGCTCCGGCCCTCGATGTCGAGCCTCTCGGGCAGGCGACCGAGGCGCTGACCGACGAAGTACTGGTTGCGTAGCCAGCCCGAGTGCTCCGTGTCCGCCCCGCCCGGCTCGAAGGTGACGGTCTGGTCCGCGACGTAGCGGTAGCCGAAGGTGTCCAGGAAGCGATGCGCCATCCGTGCCGGTTCGGGGATGGCCTCGTCGATGGCCGGCACCAGGTGCCAGTCGGGATGATGGATGTACAGCTCGACTGCCGATCCTCTCGACGTGGGCGGTCCAGCGATAGCCGAAGACATCCTGCACCGCATAGCTGCCGGCATAGCGGTCCCAGGTGGATGGCGGGTTCGCGATTGCCGGCGGCGGCGCCCGCTCGATGCCTGCCAGGCGACGCAGGGCGCAGTCGACGGTGCCGCGCATCGTGCCGTGCTGGTTGATGAGGGTGGCGATGGCGAAGCCCTGCTCGGGCAGCCAGTAGAGCTCCGTGCCTTGGCCGCGGCCGTTGCCGGGGTGCTGGAAGACCGTGACGCCTTGCGCGGGGGCGTCGACGCGCCGATAGTCTTCGATGAAGATGCCGTAGCCGTAGCCCGAGCGCTGGGCCCAGGGCACGGACTCGGCCTTGTAAGTGCCGGGTGGTCATGGCCGCGACCGACTCGGGCGACAGGATCTCGCCCCCCTCGCCCATGAGCTGCAAGGCCCAGGTGACGAGCTCCGTGGGCGTCATGAACGCGCCGCCGCCGGGCGCGGCGTAGGGGCGCTGGTAGTCGGCCGGCTCGTAGACCAGCTCCTGATAGTGGCCGTTGGCATAGTTGCCGGAGGCGACGACGGCCGCGGGGTCGAAGGTGGCCACGCCCATGCCCGCCGGCCGGAAGAGCTTCTCGACGACGTAGTCTTCCCACCGCATGCCCGTGACCCGCTCGACCGCCAGGCCGGCGATGGAGAAGTTGGGGCTGGAGTAATTCCAGAAGCTGCCGGGCGTGGCGTAGAGGTGCATGGTGCGAAGCCGGTTGGCCCAGCCCGTGAGGTCGATGTCCCAGGCGGGTATGTCGTGGACCTGGGGCATCAGCGAGAAGTCCAGGTAGGGATCGGGCATGGCGCCGGCATTGGCCAGCAGATTGTGCAGCGTCAGGTCGCTGGCCGACCAGGGCGCGGCGAAGGCCAGCTCCGGTATGTAGTCGGTGATGGGCGCGTGCAGGTCAAGCTGCCCTTGCTCGACGAGCTGCATCACGGCCGCGGCGCCCATCATCTTGGTGGTCGAGTTGATGCGGAAGATCGTCTCCGTGTCGACCCGCTCCGCCGCCCCACGGCGACGGACGCCGAAGGCGCTGGCGTGAACGAGCTTGCCGTCCATGGCGATGGCCATCGAGGCCCCTGGATAGCCCCTCTGGCTCATCTCCTGCTGCAGGCAGGCGTCGATGGCAGGGAAGGGGTCGTCTTGATCCGGTGCTTGCGGGAAAGGGCCGGAGACCGGCGCATCGGGGGCATCGTCCGGCCATTCGGCCGCAAAGAGAGCCGCACTCGATCGCGGTATGCCGTGCGCCGGCGGGTGACGTGATGGCGCCAGCGTCTGGGTCGGACCAGACTCGACGGCCGGTGCCGATGCCGCCGTCAGTGGCGAGATCCACATCAGTGCGACGACCAGCGCCAGGAGGATCTTCGAATCGAAACGTAGAAGGCCCATCAGGAGAACTCCCTCATTGGCGGTGCCAGCGGATCCTTGCCCGACAACCCCTCGGCCGCAGCGTCCGCCCAGCGGCTGTTGCACCCAGCATAGCAAAACGGCCCGGGCCACGCCCAAAATCGGCGCGTTTCCTCAGTCCTGCCCCCCGGGGGATCGAACCCCGAGCCAACGGATTCCGAGTTACATGTCGAACAGGGCCTCTTCCAGTCCAGTGCCGCGGCTCCGCCGCCAACGGCAAGACCACCTTCCTCGATATCCCGCGCCACTAGCGACGGCACAGTCGAGGAACTCAAATAGGCGCTGGGCCCGGCAGGAGATCGGGGCAGGGCTCGTACGGGTGGCCTAGACGAGCGACACCTGCAATCGGACACCCAGCGCCAGCGCCGCCTTCTCCAACGTCGCCAGGGTCGCCGAACCGCGGTCGGGATCCAGCAGCCGGTCAACGGCGGCGCGGCTAGTGTCCATGCGCCGTGCGAGCTCCGCCTTAGACAACTGCTGCTGCCGCATCAGCTCGGCGATCTGAAAGGCCAGCACGCGCTTGGCGGCCACCGCTTCGGTGTGCGCCAGGAGGCCCTCCTCGTCCAGAAAGTCGTCCAGGCTACTCCCCAGGTGCTGTTCCTTCATGGCTGTCCTCGCAGTGATCGCAATCGTCGTCTGGCAAGCTGCAGGTCCGACATGGGTGTCTGCTGCGCCTTCTTGATGAACCCGTGCAGCAGCACCATCGTGTCGCCGTCCGTGGTGAAAACGACGCGGGCTTCGCGTCCACGCAATGTCGAGCGCACCTCCCACAGATCCGCTTCGAGCTTGCGAATCAGCGGCATTCCCATCGGCCATCCATACTGCGCCGTCTTCAAGTCCTCACCTATGATCCTCCGGTCGTCTGCGGGCATTGCCCTGAGCCACTCGCGCACCGGCTCTCTGCCAGCGGCAGTCCGCCGGAGTGGGGCAGTCGGCGCACAATTGCGAGCTCCCCGAAGTCCTTGTCCAGCGTTACCAGGATCCGCCCCTCGCCATGGGCCAGGGCCATGATGGCTTCGTCGCCTGGATCCTCTGGCAGCTCGCCGATCCACGTGACGTTGTGCCCAGCCGCTTTGATCGTGGCCGCGGCACCGCCTCAGGCGCAGGTGGCCAGCAGGTCCAACAGGACTCGCCTCAGGCCGGAACGAGATCGATGCGCTCGTGGCCAACCAGGCGATGGGCGTACGCCAGGCACGCGCGGATGTCGTCCTCCTCGAGCCAAGGGTAGCCCTCGAGGATCGCTGCCACGGAATCACCGGCCGCCAACATGCCCAGGACATGCTCCACGGCCAGGCGCCGGCCGCGAATGATGGGCTTGCCGCCAAAGATGCCGGGGGTTGACGGTGATGCGCTTGCTGAGATCGTCTTCTGCCATGGCTTATCGTCTTTGGGTGAAGTCGGGCTGATTATAGCGACTCTGATACCTCTATGGTGACGCTGCTACTATCCCCCGCCCCACCAGCCCATACGCCGCCCGCACCACTTCCTCTGGCGCCACGGATTGCTCGGTGGTGAGGGCCGGGTCGGCGCGGAGCTGGGCGGCGATGACGTTGTCCACAGCGGGGCAAGGTCTGGTACGTCGAGATCTCGGCCGGCGAATCGCTTGGGCAGTGGCAATGGCCTTCGATAGTGCTCCCCGGGAATCAAGCCCCACTCATGGGTTGATTCCTGGGGCGCACTACACCGGTACCGTGCCGGGCTGGTCTACCGATGACCCGCTCCCCGCGACCCACCGACTCACCTCACCGTGCGCCGTCACCAGCGCCGCTTGGCGGGCCCGGGTGATGGCGACGTACAGCAGGGCGCGCTCCATGATCTCGGCCTCGCGCCGGGCCGCCTTGTCGCTGGTGCGGTCAACTCGGGCCGCAAGGGGCATGGCCTTGTCGGTCATGCCGGCGATCACCATGCGATCGTACTCGAGGCCCTTCACCCGATGCATGGTCGCCACTCGCAGCCCTGGCTTGGCCGCATCATCCACCGTGTCGGACTGCAAACGGCGGGTCGGTATGGCGTGGTCTTCCAGGGCCGCGGCGTACTGGTCGACGAGCTGGTTCGTGCGCGCCACCAGACAGCACCGGGACAGCTCGGCGCCGGCTAGCCACTGGGCGATGGCCTCGACCTCGTCGTCGAAGGTGTCTCCCACGCGCAGCTCCGGGCTCTCGCCGTGCATCAGCGATCGGTAGCCCCAGCTCGAGTCGGTACCGGCATCCAGGTCGTCGATGTCGACGCCTTCGAGCAGCGCCACCGCATAGCGCCGGATCTCGTCGGTGGTGCGGTAGTTGATGCGCAGCCGGCGCCCCCGCCCCCGGATGTTCACCCCGGCGTGGGACAGCACGACGCGCTTGCGGTAGATCCGCTGGTGCCCATCACCGACGATGAACAGGTCGTTCGGTCGCTCCTCGGGAATCACCGATCGGAATAGCGCGAAGGCGTGGGTGCTCATGTCCTGCGCCTCGTCGACCACGATGGAGCGGATGTTGACGCGGATGGCGCCTTGATCGAGGAGCGCCTTGGCGTCCCGCAGCGCGTCTTCCGGCTCGCGAAGGCCACGCTTCTCCAGCAGGTTCCGGTACTCCTCGAAGACCGGCCACACCGCCCTGCGCTGCGCCCGGCTCAGCCGCACGCCGCGGCCGGCGCGGCTCGCGCGCTTGTAGTCGTCCCACGTCTCGCAGCCCTGGGGCTGGACCACCAGCTCCCACTCCTCCCGCAGGAAGCCCACGGGCAATGCCTGGTCGGCGGCGAGCGCCGCCGCCTGGTCCCAGAGCCGACCCAGCTCTCCGTCCGGCTGCCACCACTTGATCTGGTAGCGGTAGCCGGCGCCCTGCAGCAGGTCCTGCACCCACTTGTCCACGTGGATCACGTCGATCCGGTCCATCGCCTCGGGGCTGCACAGGCGGGACAGGTTGGCCCGCGTGTCCAGGGCCAGGTTGCGGGTGAAGGTCGTGAACAGGATCCGATCGCCCGGCTGGTTGAAGACCTTCTCCGCCAGGTACGCCGCGCGGTGCATGGCCACCACGCTCTTGCCCGTGCCGGCGCCGCCCAGCACGCGCACCGGGCCGTTCCAGTTCCGGTAGACGAGCTGGCGCTGGCTGGGGTGCAGGAAGATGCGCCACTTCTCCAGCGGCGCGTCGAGCATCGCCTCCAGCGCGGCGTCGTCCTCCACCACCGCGAAGCGCCGCTTGGAGGTGTCTCGCTCCAGGGCGGCGTGGAAGTCGGTGGTATCGACGTCGGGGATGGCGCTGACGGCCATGGCGCTCTCGACTTCATCCAGTGTCTCGCCTTGGGCCAGCCAGTAGAGGGCCTCGAAGGCCTCTGGTGGCAGATGGCCGGCGAGTCCCTCCAGAGCGTCGTGGTTCCGGACGGCGCGCACCACGGGCAGCTGATCCGCGGGCACTCCCAGCCGCTGCAGCTCGCGGTCGCGGATGTGGTCGAAGAGGGGCGGCGCGTGCTCGTCCGTCTGCCGCTGCCGCTGCGACGTCGATCGTGTCACCCGAGATCACCTGCAAGCTGCCGGTCTCGGGATGGATGGACACGGTCTTCCGGGCCGCCCATTCCATCGCCTTGTCGTGATGGTCGACCCAGAGCAGGACGTAGACGTTGCCTGTTTCGGGCTTGAGGACGATGGCCCGATAGGCCTGGTCGATCCGGACCGTTCGCAGGTTGGGATCCCGGAAGGTGCTGATGGACTCGTAGTTGATGCTGGGGTTGGTGGGGTCCTCCCGGAACTTACGAACGAACTTGTTCACCTTCTTCTGCTGAGCACGCGGAATCTGCGCGAAGGCGTCCAGGAACTCGTCGAAGATCGCGACACGGAACATCTGTTGCAGGGCCATGAGCTCTCCTCAGTCCGTTCCCAGCTCGGCAGTGCTCGGAGTGATCAGCGCGTGACGTCCATCCGGTCTCACCGCAGTGCCTCCAGGACGGGGCCGGCGTCCGCGGGCAGGTCTTCCACGTAGCGCACCGCCCAGCCGGCGGCTGGCTCGCCCCGGGCGTCCGCGGTGCGCGGGCGCGAGGTGATTGCCACGCGCCTGTCCTCCCACACCAGCTCCGCCTCGGCCCAGACGTCGCCGCGGTCGTCCGGGATCTCCAGGCCGATGGCCGGCTCGGGGACCCCCGCCGCCATCAGGATGTCGGGCGACAGCCTGGAACTCCGGTTCGATGTCGCCGAAGCCACTCCATGTCACGCCGTCCGGCATGATGCCGTGCATGGCGCCGATGGGGGCGTAGAGCTCGCCCTCCGCCGTTCCCGTCCGCGTCATGAACCAGGCGTTGGGCGTGTGCCGCAGCAGCTGGAAGAGCCGGAGGTAGCCGCGCCACGCCGCCTTGTACTCGGGCGCCTCGTGGAGCTCCGCCCCATCGTCCAGGGTGCAGACGAGCGCCGGCGCATTGCCGTCGTGCACCGCCATCAGCGCGAAGTGGGGGTGGATCGCGCAGGCGTCGCGGGTGATCAGCCGTGGCAGCAGGCCTTGGAGCGGATCGTGGGCAACGGGCGGCGCCACGCCCGCGACGAAGGCCTGCCAGGTATCCAGATCGACCACGCGGGCCTCGGCCATGCGGGCGGCGAGGACGCACTTGCCGATCTCGCCCCACGGCAGGCCGTCGCCGAGCAGCTCGGCCTCGAACCACTCGAAGACCGGTTGGGTGCCGATGTTGGCGTGCTGGGCGAGCTGCATCTTCTGCAGCATGGTCTTCAGCCGCTGCAGGTCGGGTATCGCCAGCTCTGGCGGATCGGCAGCCGAGTCCAGACCGAGCTTCTCGTCCACGTCCTGCCAGGTGAAGCTCCACACGTCCCAGTTGCCCGACGCCAGAAGCGCCATGCGTTGCCGCAGGTCTTGCCCCACCCTGTCCTTGTGATACGTCCAGCCGTCCAGGAAGATCGCCAGCTTGCGCGTGCTGCCGGCGCGGGCTGGCCGCATGACGAAGTCGATGGACACCGGGACTGCCGCACGACTCGGAGGTGGGCGGCGTCACCTGCGGTTCCACCTGCCACTCGGCGTCGCCCAACGTCCAGCGGTAGCCCGGCTTCTGGTTCACCACCGCCGGCCGTGACCTTCGCGGTTCGCCCCTTCTTGTCGGTGATTTGCCGCAGGGCCTCGACGAAGCGGACCTCGAGCACGCTGTCCATCAGGCCCGTGATGCTGACGTCGCTCAGTCGATCGATGGCGGTGACCTTGGCTTCCCGCGCGAGGATGCGGCGCAGCAGCTCGGAGGCCGCCTGGGCCGACGTGTCGTCCATGTCGCGGGCGTTGCGGTAGGCGTACAGGCAGCGGTAGCAGCCGTCCCGGTCGGGATCGTCCCAGCAAGTCGCAGCCTTCGACGCGCTCGACGGCCAGCTCCAGGGCTTCCAGGAGCGGCATCCGGCCGCCTGGCGGTGTGGGGTGTCACGAGCTGCTTGAGGTAGCCCGTCCCGCCGGGCACGGTGTCGTAGAGGACCAGATACTGCTTGCGCAGCGCCGATGCCCGGCACCGGCTCGGAGTAGACCGTGGTGCGCAGGTGGTCGACGCTGCCGCCGAAGCGCTCCTTGAGGCCCAGCTGCAGCGCGGCGACGAAGGAGTGCAGCTGCCGGTTGCTGCCGATGTCGGTCAGGGGCAGCAGCAGTCGCAGCGCCTCGGACTGGAACTCGCGGTACAGGTAGAGGCAATCCTCCATCTCCTGCTTGGCGCCGGGCTTGCGGGAGGGGCAGGAGAGGGCGTGCTCCGGCTCGTCGTTGGCCTTCTGGACCATGCCGCACCGGGCGCATACCTTGAAGCCCGGCCGCACGGCCGCGCGGCCGGCGATCGTGCTGGCGGCGCCCTGATCGCTGGGCTCGCCGAAGTTGACGTCGCGGAAGGTGGCCCGCTTCAGGTACTCGAAGCCGAACGGGCAAGCTGTCGTCGTCGACCACGCCACGCGCCGGCGCGGTCCTCGTCCTGGATGTCCACCAGGATCTGGCGCTGGAAGAAGCGTGGCTGACGCTCGTCCTGGTCGTCGCGGATGCGCGAGTCGCGGTCCGGCGCCTTGGCGAAGACCTGCTGCAGCCGCAGCAAGCCGGAAGACCTGGCCGTCGTCGCGCCAGCCGGCGCTGTCGCACGCCGGACAGTTCGCGGCTTCATCGCCTGTCTCGATGCTCTGGGCATGGTTGCAGTCGGTGCAGAAACGCCAGCTCTCGGGCTTCGACACCGTCACGTCCACCTGATCGATGCGGACCCGGCGACCGCCGGCGTAGAAGTCGGCGTTGGGCGCCAGCTCCGAAAGCGCGCTGGCCGGTGAGCGCTTGTACTCGTAGGCCCACGTCTCGTACTTGCTGCCGGCGGCCGGCGCGACCTTCTTCTTGCGCCAGATGACGGACTTCAGGCGACACCGCGGCCTCGGGGAAGGCGTAGTTGGGCAGCAGCCCCTCGGCGGTCAGGAACTCGAGGGTGCGACGGCGGTTGATGCCGGTCACCAGGGCCAGCAGCGCGTCCTTCTCCCGCTCGAGCTCGCTCGACCTCCTCCTCGTGGTCCTGGCTCTTGGCCTCCCGCTCCTCGAGCCGCTTGATCTCCTCGCGCAGCGTGCGGGCCTTGGCGGCCAGGGAGTCGCGTTGCTTGCGCTCGCGGTGGAAGGCATCCAGGATGCGCCAGCCGCAGGCCCGGCCTTGCCGTCCGGCGAGCCCGCCAGGAAGCGCCGCAGGTGATCGTTCGTGTCCTGGCTGATCGTGCCGGCGAACATCTCGCCGGAACTCGCGCAGGATGCGTGGGCTGCTGCGCCTCGACGAAGGCGCAGCAAGCTGTGCGGGAAGTGCGCCGCGTCTGTCGTCATCGAGATGGCTGAACACCGTCTCGCAGCTCGCGGCGGCAGCTCGGCCGCGTCGCCGCTGGCGGCCACCCAGCGGTCGAAGCAGAAGGCCGTGAGCTGGCGCTCCAGCACGGCCGGCGCGTCGAGGAAGACGCCGGGGGGTGTCACCTCGCCGGCGAACATCTCGGCGGGATCGGCGAAGAAGTACAGATCGTGGGGCCTGCCGTCGGCGACCGTCAGCACGAACGAGTTGCCGTCGCGCCGGCCGGCGCGGCCGATGCGCTGCAGGTAGTTGGCCTGGGTCGGGCGGCACCGAGCACAGGATGGCGGTCGACAGGTCGCCGATGTCGATGCCCATCTCGAGCGTCGGCGTGCACGAGAGCAGGTTGGCGTACCAGGGCCGGCGCGCCGCGGGTCGTCCGGCTGGCCCGGGCCGCGCCTTGAACTCCCGCTCCACCCGCTCGCGCTCGGCGCGGGTGAGCAGCCCGGTGTGCTCCTCGGTGAAGATCCGCTGCGAGATCGCCGCCGGCGTAGAGGCGCGCGAAGTAGTCGTCGGGCGGCGCCGCGTCGAGCGACGTAGTGCCGCTGGGCAGCGGGCGGTGAGGCACGGGGCACTGGCGCCAAGCGTCGAGCTCGGCGGCCGCGACGTGCAGCGTGTCGCCGCACTGCTGGCATGTGATCCGACCGACGTCGCGCTGTGACGCCAGGGCCGTCGTCGCTAACGCCCCAGATGCTGCTCGCCCTTCCTGCCGACGCGCTCCGTCAGCAGGCCGGCCGCCACCAGCCCGGCAGCACCACGGGTAGACGTCGGCCGGGCTGGCCGTCAGCGCTCGCTCGCCGCCGAAGCAGCTCGGAGCACCCAGCGGTCGTACCAGCTGCCCAGCCCTTGCGCGCCCCAGGTCTGGAAGCGGGCCGTGCCGTGCGGTTCGTGAGCAGCTCGGGCAGCCGCGAGGACGGCGTGAAGCTGGGCAGCGCGAGGTCGCGCTTGAAGGCAGTGCACGTCCTTGCCGCACGGACTCGACGTACGCGGTCGGGCAGCGCCCCATCCAGGATGCCGCCCCGGGTGCGCAAGTGGTGCAGGAGCCCCAGCAAGAAGTGGCGCAGCTCGGCCGCCGTCGAGATCGCGCAGGCCCGGCACCTCGTTCCGCATGGGCTCGAGCAGCGTCGTCGACGGCCTGATCCAGACGGTCCGGGTCGACGGCGACGCATAGCGGTGCCGGTGCGGGGCAGCGAGCGACCGATGCCCGACTGCAGCCCGAACTCGGTGCGACCTCGAAGGCCAGGCGCCGCGCGATGAGCGGGCAGATCGGAGTCCGTCGGGCAGCTCGCCGTCGGCCTTGAGCCGGTCCCAGTCGTGCAGCCAGGCCATGTTCGGGGCCAGGAAGGTGGACACCCAGGTGGGCAAGTCCAGGCGCTTGTGCCAGACGTCGCCGAGGGCTGCGGCCCAGCTCGGCCAGGGTCAGTCCCTCGCGCTCGCGGATCACCTGCAGCATGGCGACGCGCAGGTTGGTGCGCCAGGTGCGGGCGCCGAAGAAGCCGGCGCGGTGGGCGGCGTCCTGCACGCTGTCGGAGAAGGTGAGCAGCTTCTTGTCGTCGTTGAAGCGGCGAGGCGAAGAGCTGGTCGATGTACGACGCTGGTGAGGGTGGCGGCGCGGAAGCCGATGAGGGCCAGGCTCTCACGGGCCGCGCAGAAGGGGCAGTCCCGCGTGAGCGCGCGGCCCCTGCGGGGTCGAGTGGATGCTGTGCGACGGCACGACGCTGACGACCGGGCCGTCCGGCGGCTCCTCGGGGTCGACCTGGGTCATGGTCTCGACGTCGATCTGGAAGACGGGGCGGGGCCAGGCGGTCGCGCCCGGGTCGCCGTCCGGGACGCTCGCGGCCGGGTAGAGGAAGCGCCACCCGCGGATCGCCGGCGAAGAAGGCCTGGTAGAAGCGGTCGAGGTCGGTGCGCATGAGGTGCGGCTTGTCGCGCTGCACCAGCGTGGCCCAGCCCATGGCGCCGCACTCGCGGCAGTGGACCAGCGGCAGGTGCCGGCGGCGCGTCTCCCGGTCGAGATCCATGGAGTGGCGCAGGCGCGGGCGTTCGGCGAGCGACCCGACCATCCGCGCGCAGCTCGCGCTGCCACAGCTGGACGCGGACGTCGAGGAAGGGCTGCACCGGCCGTGGCTGGCCCGCGGCCTCGCGGGCGGCGGCGGTCTCGGGTAGCTCCGGCGCGCCAGGCGCGGGCGGCGGAGACCAGGCCCATGAGGCTCGTCAGGGCCAGGCGGCCGAGCTCGGGATCGGCGCGCCAGTCGGAGCGCCCGCGGGCCAGGCGCTGCGACGAGGTCGGCCGAGGTCCACGGTCTCGCCACCCAGGGCGCCGAGCAGGCTGTGGAAGGCGCGCGTGCTGCTTCAGGCGCTCGCCGAGCGCCACCGCCCAGGCGTCGCCCTCGCCGTCGTGCACCTCGCCGAACCAGAGCCGCACCTGGGCCCGCAGCCACGCGTCGGGGTCGGTCCAGCGCGCCGGGTCGAGCGTCGTCCCGGTCCTCCGGCGCCGGCTCCTCGGTCCAATCGCGGCCGCAGCCCGTGAGGTAGGCTCTCCTCGGACAGCCGCGACTCGCCGATGACGGCGTTCGGCGTCGAAGGTCTCGCCGAAGACGGCCTCGGCGTAGTGCAGCAGCTGCTGCCGCGCGTCGTCGCCGCCGAGGGTGGCCGAGGTGCCCACGCAGCAGAGCGAGCCGTCGTCGACCTGCAGGCGGCGCTTGAGGCGGCGGATGAGGCAGGCGAGGTCGGTGCCCTGGGCGCCGTCGAAGGTGTGGATCTCGTCGACCACCAGGAAGCGCAGCGTGCCGCGGACGTTGTGCTGCCAGATGCCCTGGTCCCGCGGGCGCAGCAGCAGGTAGTCGAGCATCTTGTAGTTGGTGAGCAGGATGTCCGGCGGGCGACTGCTGCATGGTGTCGCGATCGGTGATGATCGCCGTCGGGCCCCATCTGCGGTCTGGGTCGTGGCGCCCTGGCCCCGATCCTCGCCGATGTAGAGCCCGGCGCGGACGCCGGCCGCGGAGCTTGTCGTTGTCGTGGATCATGCGGGCGATGCGGCCGGCCTGGTCGGTGGCGAGGGCGTTCATGGGGTAGATGAGGATGGCCTTGATGCCCTGTTCGTCGGCGTCGCCCAGGCAGTGGTCCAGGATGGGCAGCAGGAAGCACTCGGTCTTGCCCGAGCCGGTGCCGGTGGCCACGAGCGTGGACAGCTTGCGGCGGCCGCCGAGGCGGGCGAAGGCCTGCTCCTGGTGGCAGGTGGGGCGTGAAGCCCAGCGGCACGTTGGGGAAGTAGCTCGGGTTCGTGCCGCCCACGAAGGGCAGCTTGAGCGAGACGTACGGCCCCTTGAGCAGCCCGCCCGGCTCGGCCAGCAGGTCGTCGATGACGTGCTCCATGCCGGGCGTCGACGACCAGAACGAGAAGCGCAGGAAGTCGGCGAGCCCCTGTTGCAGCTGGCCGGAGAGGGCGGAGGGGATCATGGGCATGGCTCGATCAGCCCCGGAGATCTCTCAGCCGCGCCAGGAGTTCCGGCAGGTCCCCGTAGTCATACGGTGGTCTCCTCCGCACGCCGAGGACCCACACCCACTTTTCTGCGTCACTTACCGCGTCCACCAAGCGCCAGGCATCGATCCTCAGGCGACGAATCTCCGCCGGCGCTCTGGCAATTCTGAGCACTCGACTCTCGGCGGGGCGCGGCGCGGTGCCTAGCTCGTCGATGGCACGGCGCATCCGCTGCCGGACATTGCCCGGCAGCATTCGCACCTGGGCTAGCTCCGGCGGATCGATCCAGACGCTATAGCTCATGCCGAGCGTCTGCCCAACGCACGGCGCCGGCGGCCTCGGGGCCGTCTTCCAGCCTTCCGACCGCTTCTCTAACGAGCTGGAGATCCTCCAGGTCCTCCAGGAGGTCCATGAGACCGTCCCAGTACTGGATGTCGACAACGGCCGCTGTTCGCTGGCCGTTCTCGTCCACGATGAAGCGAGCAGCTTGCCTCAGTTTTTGCGTCATGATCGCCCCCGAGAACTGGAGACAGCTTGGCCTATGGGCTGCTAGTATAGCACCGTGGTACCTGCCCAGTTTCCATCGGCCCCTTCCCCCGGGGCGCGCATGCCTGGGCCACGATCGGCTGGTGATCTCAACGCCGGCCAGTGTCTGGAGCATCGAGGCCAAAGCTGCGCGCCGCCTCGGCCCCGCGCACTGGTGGCCTGCGCGACGTCGGCGCGGCACTCGGGGAGCGGTGGCGGGGCGGGCGGGCGTATTCCGAAGTCGGGGGACCACCATCCTGATCTTGGTCTGCACACCTTGCTGCCCTCCCAGGCAAAGACGGGCGCATTGAAGTGTTGGGGGAGGCTCCGGGCGCGCCGAGCCCTAGCTCGGCTCGCGACGGTTGCCGAGCTAGGGCTCGGCGCGCCCAGGTGGGGGAGTCGGTGGCTGGGGTTCGGGACTCCCCCAACACCCGAATACGCCTGGCAAAGACCACCATGGGACGACGAGGTCTACGAGCTTTGGCAGCGGCGCCTGGTGGTGCCCGACGCCGAGATCGACGCTCACCTGCACGAGATCTACCCTGAACGGCGGCTTGATGAGCCACGTTACTGGCGGGACGAGGGATTCAATCGACTGCCGCAACCGGTGGTGGGGGCGAGCTGGTTTGAGGCACGAGCGAATTGCGCCTGGCTATTGGCGCAGATGCGCGAGGCGTGTCATTTTCCGACCGAGGTGGAGCAGTCGCCATCGGCGGCTCTGGCAGCTGTTGCCACAACTGCTGCCGCCGAGGGTGAGGCTGTTGAGCGGCCCAAGGAGTGGCTCGCAGCTGAGGAACCGAACGGCCACAGGCACTAATCGAACACCGTTCCTGCCAGGTGGCGGGCACGATGGTCTCTTCTTCACCGCGCTGATGTTTCACAGAGGTCTTACTTCGCCGAGAGATGCTAGCGACGCCCTTTACGGACAACTCTTCCCGCTCGATAAGTCATTTCAGTCCTTGCTGACTCTCACAAATGAGCCAGTCAGTCTCCTCCAGCATGTCATGGGCCTCGCGGCATGATGCAGATTGTACCCGTGATCAGCTTGACGATTCAGCCAATCTTGCGGCGCGCCCGAAAATGCTGTAGAATCAGCCACAATGTCAACGAAGTTACAGCGCTTTCGCTACCTCACACCCATCCTCCAGCGCCTGGGCCACGATCGGTTGGTGATTATCACCGGCGCGCGACAGACTGGCAAGACCACCTTGGCTCGGGCGACGTTCCCGCAGCTTCGGTACGTCAACCTGGACGCCATCGAAGCGCGCGAGGTCGTGCGCGGGGTGCGCACGGATGCCTGGGCGGCGACGATCGGACCGGCCATCCTCGACGAGGCGCAGAAGGAACCGGCCGTCTTCGACAAGGTGAAGTTCGCCTTTGATGCCGGCCAATTGGGGCACACGGTGCTCCTGGGGTCGTCGCAGATTCTCATGCTGCAGCGCGTACGCGAGACGCTGGCGGGCCGCGCTTTCGTCTTCGAGCTCTGGCCGCTCATGGCCAGCGAGCTGGTGCGGGCCGCGGACGATCCCCCGGCGGAGATGCCGCTGGTGGACAAGATGCTCACAACGAGCGACTCCGCGGATGCGCTGCTGGGGCATTTGCCGACGGCCGTGTTGGACGGCACGGCCAGCCGCGATCTCGAAGCCATCGAGCATCTGCTCACGTGGGGCGGGATGCCGGCGTTGCTCGAGCTCGGTGAGGAAGCACGCGGCAAGTGGCTGGCATCCTACGAGGCGTCGTATCTCGAGCGCGACCTGGGCGACCTGGCGCGTCTCACGGACCTCATGCCGTTCCGGCAGTTCCAGCGCTTGTGCGCGTTGCGCACGGGGCAGCTCGTGGCGTACGCCGACCTCGCCCGCGACGCGGGGGTCAGCCCGCACACCGCGCGCCGCTACCTGGAATACCTGCGGCTCTCCTACCAGGCATTCCTGCTCCCGCCCTACAGCACCAACTTGACCAGCACCCTGGTCAAGGCGCCCAAGGTCTACTGGCTGGACCTGGGCCTGTGGCGGCAGCAGGTGCGCTACCGCGGCCCGGTGACCGGAGCGATGTTCGAAACGCTGGTGGTCACCGAGCTCTACAAGTGGGTGCGAACGCACGACAGGCCGGTCGACCTGGCCTTCTATCGAACGCGCTCGGGCCTGGAGGTCGATCTGCTCATCACGACGCCGGAAGGCGTCTGGGGCATCGAGGCCAAGGCCGCCCGCCGCCTCGGCCGTGCGGACTGGCGTGGCCTCCGCGACGTCGGCGCGGCACTCGGGGAGCGGTGGCGGGGCGGGTTGGTGGTGTACCGGGGGACGCTGATGGAGCGCTTGGACGAGCAGATCTGGGCGGTACCGGTGGAGCGGTTGTTTGTGGGGTCGTGAGCCGCCGCATCCCTCCGCCGCGCCGACGGAATCACGCCTCATCTCTCCCGAACCGCTCGGCGAAGTGCTTCCAGGCGACCTCGTAGTCCTTCTCGCGGTCGCAGCGGACCCAGGGGGCCTGGTAGACGATGGTCTTCTCGCGGGGGCCGCCGGGCAGGGTGTCGTCGATGACGACCTGGGTGACGGTGTCGTTGCCGGTGTAGCCGGCCTCCTCGGCCATGTGCTGCACGTCGTTCCAGCAGGGGTTCGGGTCGCCGCTTCTGCTTGGTGCGCGGCAGGCCGACGCCGGGGAGGCCCTTGGAGTTCGGTGAAGACGATGCGGCCGTTGCGGTCGTACCAGGTGTCGGACTCGTAGTAGCGCATGACGGGGAACTGGACGCGGTACATGGTCTGGAGCTGTTCGAGGGTGAGGCCGAGGGCCATGGAGACGAGGACGTCGATCTCGACGAGGACGGCGCGGCGGGCGAGTGGGGCGCGGATGGCGGAGTCGCGGGTCCAGGTGGGGGAGATGCGGTCGAAGTAGTCGGCGGGCAGGGCGTGGTCGGAGAGTGACCAGGGGTCTCTGCTGCCAAGTCGGATCGAAGCAGGCGGACCAGAGGTCGGCGTAGTGAGCGGTCAGGCAGGTCAAGAGCACACACTGCGAACGAGCGATCTCGGCGCCGTGTTCGGTCACGATGGGCATGCGCCGCGCGATGGTTCGGATGGAAGTCGCCTGAGCCCGTTGACTTCACGAAGAAGTCGACGGGAAGTGACAGCCATGATGCGCGCAACAAGCGCAGTATCTCGTCGTGGCAGCGAAAGGTGTAGCTGTTGACCGTGTTGATGTGGCCGATGCCCGGTGGCGACAATCGATGGCTGCAGCGTCCGTTCGCTGGTCGGACCGACCATGTTGTTCACCACGACCCGGTAGTAGTCGAGTACCGAGTCGCCGACCCTCGGCGCTCGCCCACGGCACGCTTCGGCGCCCGTGCCCGGTACTCCGCCGGGCTCACGTTGGGGACGTAGATCGTCCGCGGCAGGTAGTCCTCAGGCAGATCGATCAGGTCGAGGACGTCGTAGTGGCTGTTGTTCGTGACTTCGGCCCGCGGGCGTCTTGTAGAACGGGTTGCCGACGAAGAAGTGGGGGCCGGAGAGAATCCAGTCGCCGGCGGATCGTGGGAAACGAACTCTCGCGGCGGATGGTGCCGTCCCATTCTTGCTGCGCGTACGCGACTCATGCCACATGTAACGTGGCGAGATACTCGATCTTGCCTAGATCTCCCAAGCCGCATTGGTGCGTCGGCGAAGGCTCGCAGACGCATCCACCAACTCCGTCGAGTGCAGCGCCGGGAGCCGGGCCTCCGCTGCCGGTGTATCGGGCTCGTCGTAGAGCTTGGCGAACAGCTCGAGCTCGGTCTCGTCAACGTGAATGATGCGATCTCTGTGACCGCGAGTATCCCAGTTGTTGTCGTCGTCCTTGATGCCCGGGACTGGGCCGGCGCCGGTGTGTGCGTGGCAGTCGTCGATGGTCTGTGGCAAGAAACAGGTTTGCGATGTGTCGGAATCGAACGACGGCCGTAGGCAGGGCCATAGACGTTGACGCTGAAATCGACGTGTGATGGTGCTACTTCGCGAAACAGGGTCAGCTCATTGACGAACTGATAGTGCCGCCGAAGCTGCTGATACACCGCCCGCCGTGCTTGCCCGCCTTTGGGATCGTCGTACACACCGTCTGGATGCAGCAGACCCGTCACGCCTCCTTGCGTACCGCTAGTGCCCAAGTGACAGGCAGGAAGCACTTGTAGAGGTTGGGCTGGCTCCCCTTCAGATCGGGGTAGTTGCCGGCGCTGCCGAGGAAAGCCTGTCAGTCCCGCAGCCTCTTCATGCGCCGGCGAGATACGGCGCGGCCGCCCCATGCGATCGAGCGCGTCCTCCCGCCGGTCGCCAGTCTCCGTTGCTGGACAGCTTCCGCAGGACGAAGCTCGGGTCGTAATCGCCCAAGATCCCTGCTTCCTTCCACTCCACCTTGACCCACGGTGGATTCCCCAGAATCAGGTCAAACCCACCCCGCTCCGCAAACAGATCCGCGAACTCCAACTCCCAATGATGGAACCGGTACCGCTCCGCCAACTCATCCGCCAGCCCCAACCGCGGCCACCGCTCAATCAACCTCTCCACATCCGCGAACCCCACCTCATCCACCAACGCCCGCGCCTCATCCGCCGGCATCGTCGGCGCGAACAGGCTCCGCTGCGCCTGCCCGCCATCCAAGCTCGGCAGCACGTCGCTGTCGAGCAGCAGCGCCAAGTCGGTCAGCCACTCGTCCCGGTCGGGCAGCATGTCGGCCTGCTCGATGGGCCAGAACCACAGCGCGCACCAGTAGTCCATCGCCAGCTTCAGCCGTCGATACGGGCTCGACGCCCGCACCTGCTCGCTGGCCATCTCGTGGCTCCAGATGTCGTCCTTGGCCTTGGTGGACGTGGGTAGCTTGCCCTGGAGCGGATGCTCGTGGCCATACACCGAGAGCGGGTCGGTGGTGCGCTCGCGGATCTCGGCCAGTAGCTCGATGTGCTTGCTCCACAGGCGGTCGACGGCGTCGGACAGCCGCACCAGCGCCTCGCGGTCGTTGTCCGACAGCGGGCGGCAGATGTCCTTGCGCCAGGCGTCGATGGCCTTGAGCTGCTCGCCGCACATCTCGCGGATCGGCTTGCCCTCGTTGCCCTGGCCGTACACCGCCATGCCCCGGTCCGGCAGCAGGAAGTGGTAGATGCTGCCCTCCGGCCGCTCGGTGCCCAGTGGGATGCGCTCCGGCACCGCGTCCAGCCAGCCGCTGCTCTTGCGCTTCGGCCCGGGCTCCACCTCCGACCCCTTGAACACCTTGCGCCAGGCGCCCACCAGCGAGTTGCCGCAGTGAAGCTGCCCGCCGAACCAGGGCACGAACACCTGCGCGCCCAGGTCCGTCTCGTCGGTGAAGATGGCGTTGAGCCACAGCGAGACCTCGGCCAGCTCCAGGGCGATGGGGTTCAGGTCCACGCCGTGGACGTTGTTGTCGGCGATGTACATCCGCACCCGCTGCAGCTCGCGGGCGTACTGGTCGTGGGGGATGCGCTTGCCCAGCTCCTGCTGGCGGCGGGTCAGGTAGCGTTCCGAGATCTGGTTGATGGCCTCGTTCAAGAAGGCCGCGCTGCCCATCGCCGGCTCGCAGATCGTCAGGTCGAGCAAGTCCTCCGCCCGCGCGTGCTTGGGGTTGCCGTCCTCGTCCTCCAGCAGCTCCTTCAGCGCGTACTTCACCACGCACTTCGTCAGCACCTCGGGCGTGTAGTAGGACGCCGACTTCTGCCGGTCGCGGCCCGACATGCGGTAGATGAAGGTGCCCGGCGGGTAGGACTTGACCTGGCCGTCCTCGTCGAAGACCCGCTCCGCCGTCTTGTACTGGTGCAGGTCCGCCTCGGGCACGAAGTAGGCCGGGTCCCGGACCGGGTCGGGCCGGTCCGTCTTGGCCGACTTCACCTCGTAGAGCGTCTCCTCCGCGAAGGAGCCGCGGAACGAGAGCAAGGCCTCGTAGACCGCGCCCAGCTGGTTGATGCCCAGGGTGGCGTACGAGATGCGGCCGCGGCGCTTGTTCCGGCCCGTGCCCTGGGGCTTCGAGAGGCTCATCGACTTGATGACCTCCAGCAGCACCTCGTTGCGCAGCTTCACCTGGTTCAGGAACGGCGTCCGATCCGGGTCGAAGAGGTGGCTCTCGCAGCGGCACCAGACGGAACGTGTGGTGGACGGAAGTGCCGTCCTCGTCCCGCTCGGTGTCCAGGTCGGGGCGGATTCGGTGCTCATGGCCGAGGAACGTCTGCTGGCCCTTCTGGGGCGAGGCGCCCTCGTACACCATCTGGAACAGCCGCTTCAGCGACAGGTCGATGGTGTAGCCGCTGCGCGCCTCGTCCGTCTCCAGCTCCAGCGTCTCCAGCTCCCGCAGCCGCTCGAAGCTGTAGCCCAGCCGGTAGGCCTCCGAGCCCATGGGCGCGTAGCCCAGCTCGGGCCGCGCCTCGATGTAGAGCAGGAACAGGATGCGGTACATGTAGCGGATGCACTCGACAGCCAGGTGCTGGGCGTCGATCTCCTCGCCGTAGACCTTGCTGCTTGCTCACCTCGCGGCGGTAGCGGATGGCCTCGTTGCCGATGGCCTCGATGCTCGCCTGCAGCGCGTACTTGAGGTCCTCGCTCACCTCGTAGGCGTGCTTGTGGGAGCTGTCGTCCAGCGTGTCGACCAGGCTCGTGCCCGACTCCGGCGCCAGGCTGTCGCGGTGGAGCAGGGCCGTGACAGCCTCCAGCGTCTCGGCATCGCGCCGGCCGAGGATCTCGTCCAGGTCGAAGCGCAACAGCCGCTGCTCCGGCCACTTGCCCCGGTCCGCCAGCACCCACTCCGTGTCGCCCAGGATCAGGACGAACCGCGGCGGATCCTCGATCTGGAAGGCGTCGGTGACCAGCTCCTCCACCGAATGCCGATGCACCCGCTTCGGGTCGAAGTCGAGGGGCAGCTCGTGGACGATCCCGTGCGCCTCCTTCAACAGCCGCCGGGAGAGCACGTCCGCCTCCTCCTCGAACCCCGCCGGCGCCGGCAGCAGCCACAGCAGCGGCTCGCCGTCGCCGCGAACGAGCTCGCCAAGGAGCGGCAGCGGGCCAGCCTCGATGTCGCGGTGGAGGGGCCGCGTCTGGTAGCCAAGCGCCTCCAGGAGCTGTGACGCGATGAGCCGGTGAGCCTGGACCCGGTCCGCCGCCGAGCGGGTGCGCTCCAGCCCTTCCTTGAAGCGGAAGAAGTCCTGCTGCAGCTGGGCGAGACGGCGCCAGGGCGTGACGGTCTTCCCGTCCTGGGCCGCTTCCCGCCAGCGGTCCAGCTGCGGCTTGATGTCGCCGCCGATGATCGCCGCCAGGTAGTGGTTCGTGTAGAACTCGTTGACGTTCTCGATGCCGATCATCCGCCACCCCCGACGAGCACCGCGACCACCTGGAAGAAGGGCTTGGCCCCAGTGGTCATCGCCTCCGTGATCCACTCCTGGTAGTCGCGAAACAGGTTCCTGACCCGCCGTTCCGCCTGGGTGCGCCGATGCACCGAGCCAGGATCCGTCTTCCCGCCATATCTCGCGTTCAGATACCCGAGCTGCCGGTCCTCGAGAATCTGCAGGCGCTCCAGCTCGTTGTTGAGCTTGGGGCCGACCTGCGCCCGGAACTGGTCCGCGTCGGTCTTGACACGGCGTTCCACCGCATCAATGGCCGGCCCAAGCAGCCCGGTCAGGCGCGCCTCGTCGACCTCTTCCCCGGCATTCGGGAGCGGGTGCCGGCCCAAGCCGGACTCGGCGAGGAAGTCCTCGAAGGACGCCACGCCGGTGAACCGGTCCTCCGCGAAGCGGACCGCGTACCAGCGATGGACCAGCGGCTGGCCGCGACGATTGGGCAGAAGACCCGAGACGATGACGGCCGTCTCGTCCGCGCCCGCCCAGCTGGGGCACCACGAGCACCGGGGCCGTGTGGCGGCCGAACTCGCCACGCACCCGGTCCACCAGCCACTGGACGATGGGGCTGTTGGCCCACAGCAGCTGGTGCCGCGGCCAGGCGTTCTCCTCCTTGCGGGCCTCGTCCAGCGCCCGCTGCATGCGGTCCGGGTCGGCCGTGAGCAGCACGATCCCGTCGTCCGGGCGAACCTCGCGCGGCAGCTTGTTGAACCGTCGCTTCAGGTCCTCCGGCCAGTGCAGCTCGATGAGTCTCTCCTTGGCATCCGGGGTGGCCTTCAAGTCAGACGTCTCCTGCAGCCGGGCGATGCCAGCGGCGAAGAAGGCGAAGTCCGAGTCGTAGAGCGATGGGAACTCGTGAATGGGTGCGGCCTCAACCGTCTCGGTGGCCGCTGCCGTGTCGAGCAGCAGGGCGAAGGGATCGATCAGGTTGGAGTCGAGCGACCGGCCGAAGTCCTCGGCGCTGTCGCCGCGCTGGATCGCCTCCTGCGTGATCCGCTCTTCCTCCTCGATGTCGTACACGCCCATGAAGGCCGACGGGTCGCCGATGTTCGCCTCGGCCTGCTCGGCCTTTTGGCGCAACACCGTCAGGATGCGGGTGTCGCCCTTGATCTTCTCGTTGTCCGAGTCGGTCTGCAGGTACACGATCTGCGGCTGCTGGGTCTGACCGTAGCGGTCCACCCGCCCGTTGCGCTGCTGGAAGACCATCAGCGACCACGGCATGTCGAAGTGGACGAGGCGGTGGCTGAGGTAGTGCAGGTTCAGCCCCTCCGAGGCCACGTCCGTGGCCAGCAGCACCCGCGTCTTGGCCTGCGTCTTCCCGAACTCCTCGACGATCCGGTTCTGCTCCACGTCCGGCAGCCCGCCGTGGAGGATGGCCAGCTGTTCGTCCCGGAGCCCCAGGTCACGGCTCAGGTTCTCCTCCAGGAAGCTGAGGGTCTCCCGCCGCTCGGTGAAGACGACCAGGCGATCCTCCTTGGCCCGGCTGAGGCGCCAGCCGATCTGGTCGATGGACTCGAGCAGCTTCTGGTACTTGCTGAACCGCTCGGGCGTGATGGCCTCGATCGCCCGCGCCAGGTCACGGAGCGCCACCAGCTCCGCCGCCAGCGGCTCGCCGGCAAAGTAGCCCGCGGCCCGACCGAGCGCCGCGCTGGTGGGCGTGCGGCCCTTGTCGAGGATCTCCTTGCGCACCGCGTCGGGGAGAGCGTCGGCGACCCGCTTGCGGCGGAGCGGCGCCCGCAACTGCTCGGCGCAGGCAGCCGGGCTCGAGAAGAGGGCCTTGGTGAGCCCCGTCTTGAACAGGATGCCGCCGGTGGCACCTTCGTCGAGCACCGGCAGCTCCAGCGACACCAGCCGCTCGAAGGCGGTCTCCTCCTCGGCGCTGGCCGTGGCGTGGGCCTCCATCACCTGGGGCTCGCCGCAGGTGTACTTGGCCAGCTGCTCCTTCACGTCACGCTTGAAGCGGCGCGCATAGAGCCCTTGGATGTCGTCCTTGCTGTAATCGGACGGGTCCGCGATGGCCGTCGGGTCCAGCATGTTCATCAGGCTGGCGAAGCTCTCGGCCTTGCCGTCGTGGGGCGTGGCCGAGAGCAGGATCAGGCTGTCGCAGTCGCGGGACAGCATCTCGGCCAGCCGCGCCCGCTGGGAGTGCTTGCTGCCGCGGAACGCCACGTTGTGGGCCTCGTCGATGACGATGACGTCCCAGTGGGCATTCTCCACGTGGGTACGGAACCAGTTGTTCTGCTTCAGCGTGTCGATGGAGATGATCGTCTTGTCGAAGTAGTAGAAGGGGTTGTGGTGGGTGGGGATGTCCGACCGGATTCTCGCCAGCCCGATCGAGTCGAGCCGGACCAGCGGAATGGTGAAGCGCCCCCACATCTCCTTCTGGAACTGGACGAGCATGGCCTTGGTCGTGGCCACCAGGATGCGCCGGCCGCGGCCACGCCGGATGAGCTCGGACAGCAGGATGCCCGCCTCCAGCGTCTTGCCCAGGCCGACCCCGTCCGCGATGAGGATCCGCTGCCGCGGCTTCGACAGCGCCATCCAGGCCGGCTCGAGCTGGAAGTCCAGCACGTCCATCGCCGCCTCGTGGCCGACGTAGAGGCCGTCGTCGGGCGGCGGCACGTCGCGCAGCAGGCTCTCGATGTAGAGCAGACCTGCCCGATGCTGGCTCGAAGTGTCCCGCACCAAGCGGGTCTGGCGCGGGTCGAGCACCCGCACCGTCGGCTCGTACTCCTCGAGGAACACGGCCTCCTGATCGCGCACGATCTCGGAGATGCCGACGCAGCGCCAGGCCTGGGTGCCCGTGGAGGTCAGGTCCAGCCGTTGCACGCGCCAGATGGCGTCGCGCAGCTCGATGTGGGCGCCGGGGGCGATGGTGGGTGGCACTAGCCGTCTCTACGCGTTTCTGCGGCGTGAGCCGCCGCAATCAGCTGCCCAAGTCCAACTTGCTTCCGGAACCGTTACTGCCTTCGGTCGCCGGCCCAAGATGACCCAGCGGCGGAGCGACGCCCCGGCCCAGTGTACCACATTGCCCTTGGGCCGTAGCAGACAACGCACATTGTGACTGGACGATGTAGTGCCGTCAAGACAACTCCCGCATGGCCAGCGCGAGTGCATCAAAGTCGCCACACCCAGCCCCCCAGCCCCCGATAACGGGGGAACCTGAGTTGCCGACAGCAGGAGCGGCATCTCCCGGATCGTCTGTTGTGGGCCTAGCGCTCCCGGGCATCGCCGGAGTCCCGGCCGTGCACCTGCCTAGGAACTTCGAGTTCCCCCGTTATCGGGGGCTGGGGGGCTGCGATCGGGCCGATAAGATGCAATTGCCCTGCCCGCATGCCACGCAGACCTTGCGTAACTGCCTGACGTCGGGGCTCGCTCGCCATCAACCTTCGGCCGCCGAACGGATATCGGCAATGAACCAGGTGAACGCGTCCAAGAACGGCTCGACGGAATCGCGGGCCACCAGGTCGCCCAGCGAGAGGTTCGGCTGCCTGATCAGGGCGTCGGTCGGCAGCGTGACGCCAGGCAGGGCGTTGAGCCGACGCAGCAGCTCGGCACACCGTTCCTCGCTCGATAGCGTGCGGTTGGCCATGTGGCGGAAGGGGACTTGCACGGTGCCCGATGTCCACAGGCTGAACAGGAAGTAGTTCTCGCCGGCCAGCTTCAGAATAGGGACGACCGAGCCCCGCTCAGCCCCCTGGCCCCACCAGAGCGCCAGGTCCTGCTGCTCCGCCCACGCAAGCAGGCGGCGAGCGGCCGCGACGGTGGTCTCCGGAGCGTTCTCAGTCATTCTTGCGAGCAGGGATTCCTCGTCCCAATGGCCCTGGGCCGCGCGCCGGCGCTTGGTCGTCTCGGACTGCGTGGTGAGGCCGTACACTCGGGGCACCAGACCCGACAGCCCCGCTCCCTCGAACTTCCTGATCTCGACAGCCAGCACCTCAGTTCGAGTCATTTGCGCATTGAGGTACTCGACGATCCGCCGCAACTCGGCCGGGATCGCGTCCGCCACAAAGAGCAGCCTCAGTCGACCCGCTTCGAGGTTGGTCTGGACGTCATCCCAGAAGGCGTCCGGCGAACCGTCGGGTCCGAGGAAGTCGGAGAGGACTTCGGCTGGGTCGTCAGAGTTGGCCTCGCACCGCGCCTCGAAGCGCGCCCGGATCGTGTCCACCGGCCAGTTGACGGCCGCGTTGGCCGCGTACTCCAGCAGTTGGCCCACGACCTCGCGCCGGATGCGGGTATCCGTGCTGCGCTTGACCTCGACGAGGGTCGGCAGGCCTTCTTGGTCCAGGAAGAGATGGTCCACGGACCAGCGGTTCGGCCCATCGGCGGACGACGGAACCCCCGCCTCGCGGGTCACGAGCAGCCACCGCCGCGGGCTGGCGGGATCGATCTGGTCGCCGGGCAGGAGCTGTGGGTGAGTGGCGAGGAGTTCCTGGAGCAGGCGCTCGGAGTCGTACGGCTCCTCGGTGAGCTCGACGAGATCGCCGCCCTCAGTGAGAACGAATACACCTGCAGCCATGTGCCTGCCTCCCGTGCTCGCCGGAGCTTCGGCTCCGAGTCAGCAGATCGGGCATGGTTCAGGCCACGCCTGATGTTCTGCTTGACACTTTTCGGCCTCCCGAGAGCCCGAGAAGCCCATCATTGCGCCTGAGACGCCCAGTTGGTAGACATAAAAGTGTCAAGCTCGTAGTTGCCCATTCTGAACCATGCCGAGAATCTCGTCTCAGTGGGCCGCAAGGTGTTCACCATTTGGGACCCGGGGGGGCATCAAGTCGCCCTGTGATGGTGCAACGGACAACCCCAGGCGGCGGTGATTTGGGGCGACGGGCAGCGCGCTGTTTGCCGTTACGCAGCGGCTAGCTGCCGCACGTGGAGGATCTCCGCGCCGGCCAGCGGTCGGATGTCTGCCGCGGGCAGGGTGAGGAGCGCCACGGTGCGACCGTCGGCGGCCACGAACTCCACCTCGAACGCGGCACCACCAACATGGGCGTGCACCACGGCTCCGACGTCACCGCGTCGCAAGGAGTACGCGGGAACGTCCCGCTCCAGCACGATTGTGTCAAGCTCACGAATCACGGTCGTCTCCATCCTCACCACCTGACCTGATCAATAGGATAGGCTGTCACCAAGCGTGGCGGCACGCGGCTGCCAATTCAACACTGAGCCGTGCGTCCACGCGGGCGAGGTCACCCAGGAGCTGCCGCCGCCACAGGAAGTATGGCGGCAACCGCTTCGGCACCGTGAATGCCATCTGCCGGTGCGGCACCGGGGCCACGAGATCCTCGCCCAGCCATTGGGTCCACTCGGCCAGGGCACCCCACGCGGCCTGCGGGCCGCGCGGGGACTCCGCCAGTCGTTTCGCGTGGCATGATGGGCAAAGGCACCTGGTCTGGCAGCTGAACTCCAGGCGGATCGACACAGAAAGGTGCCTGACGGGCGCCTGGAGATGGCTGAGCAACCGTCAATCGAGGCCGCCGGACGGGGCTCTAGGCGTGACACCCGCGGTGGAATCCGTCCGGTTGAGCCTGGAACCCCTACACTGGCTACTCGTGCGGAGCGCGGGCTAAGAGCCAACTCGTGGCAATCGGCGGGCCACTGCCCTCTGCGACCACGCCGAAGTAGAACTCACGTGCGGAGGCGGAATGCGGCGCTCGCAAGGATCGTGGACTGCGAGTCGGGCCCAGGGAAGAGCACTCAGCATCACGCCGCCTCCGGCAGCGCAATCTGTTGGCCGCTACGGCGCGCAATCTCGATGATGGCGCTGGAGTCGTCGGACTCCCACTGCTGGCTACCACATGGTACGGGTTCAACACGACTGTCCACTCGGGCGGCATAGCGCCACAGCAATGCAATGTCTGCTCGCTGGCGTGGTCCGTCGAATTGCGGCGAAACGACAAGGACGTCGATGTCACTCCATGTGTCGGCCGTTCCCCGGGCGTGTGAACCGTACACCACCCCGAACGAGATGGGGATTCCCGCCCGGTCGACGGCCTCGAGATACGCTTGGACGGCGGCTACAACTGCTGGATCAACCATTGAAAAATGGCCTCCGATCTCTCGACATAGGTGCGGGCTTCCGCAGGGGCTGGGGGGGTGCGAGACTTTCGGGGTAACGACCTTCGATATTGAAGGCGTTCATCTCCGCCAGTAGATCCACCTGGTCGGCCGACAGGTCGAGATCCGTCAGTTCCGCGAGCCGCACGAGGTTGTGTAGGCATGGCGCCAGGTCGTTGGTCGAGCGGCACACAAGGGCCTTCAGCGCCTTCTCCAGCGCGAGATGCACGAAAAACAGGCCGTGCCGGGTGCGCTTCTGTCGTACGAGCGCCCGGCCGACGTCCCAGTCTTCCAGCGCTGAACTGCGCCAGTAGGCAATCTGCTTGTCTACGTCGATCATCGTAGGACCTAGAAGGTGGGCGATGTAGGTGGATTGGGATCGCGGCGCGGATCACCAGGACCTAAGGTCCCGTCATGTTAGGGGGCGCCTGTGGATTCGTCAATCAGGGTCGTTGTCACCGGAGCCAGCACCGGCGCCGCGACCCAACCGTAGCTGGCCAGGAACCACAGCCCGCGGGTGGTGGGCACGGGCACCGGCCGGCGCAAGGCCAGGAACACCTGCGCCAGCACGCCCACCAGGCCGGCCACGTACGTGCAATCCGACGCCCATGATGGGCAGCACGCCGCTGTATGGGCCCGGCCACAGGGCGAATGCGCCGCCGGCCATGAGGGCCACTAGCGGCCGGGACCAGCCCATGCGCCAGCGGGCGGCCGTACAAGGCTGGCAGCACGTCCGTTACCACGCCGGCCAGCATCAGGCCGGTGAAGCCGAAGATGTTCAGGTGGATGTACGACTCCTTCACGGCCTGGTAGCCCACCGGTGCCGGCCAGCCCTCGATGAGGGTCAGGGCCATCAACACGCCCAGCAGCAGGTAGGCCAGTGCCGCCAGGTAGCAGCCCCACGCCGGCGACCGGGGCCGCCACGTTGCCCTCGACCATGCCGGCGTCGAGGCCTGATGCGCTGACAAGCGTGCGATGGACAAAGCGTTTGATGGCTACCGGGTCTACGGCCTGGTGGTCTGTCAGCCTTGATCTGTCGCGGGCAACGCGTCACCCACGGGCGTATTCGGGACTTCGGAGCGGACCGGCGGTACTCACCCCCTCCCGGCCTCGGTTCCCTCGGCCACCCTCCCCCCGCGCGCGGCATGTCGTTGGACAGAACGTTTGTACAGGTGTCTGGGCACCGTCGCAAGAGCGGCAGCAGTCGGCGTCCATCCGTTTCGCGACTGCCCTGCCCCTGCCCCAGGATTGGGGGAGGGGCAGCCCTGCGCGGCCGGGATCGGCACGACAAGGGGCGAAAGGCCTGGCCGCGCGGGGCGGGGTTGGGGGCTGGACCGGCGGCCATGCCCCCAACCCTGGCTGCGCGCCGAAGCTCCTGGAGAAGTTGGTCTCTTCACCGGCGCGCAGCCTGTCCCTCCCCCAATGCTGGGGCAGGGACGGCGTTTCACCCAGTGACGCAGGTGTTGCGCCTGGCCCGAGATCAAACGTTCTGTCCAACGACATGCCGCGCGCGGGGGAGGGGCCTTCTGAGCGTAGGCCGCCACCCGGTCGGCGCCACCCTCCCCCCGCGCGCGGGGGAGGGTACAGCAGGCACGCTGCCGCCAACGCCACGGCCAGCACCCTCCCCCGCGCGCTGGGGAGGGTAGTTGCGCGCAGCGGAATGCGCCTTCAATAAGCGCAGTCTTGGCTGCGCGCAACGGGAGGGGGTGTCGCCCTTGTGCTCTCCCACAAGTGCCGAATGCGCCCGTCACCCGGCCCAAAACACAGTCCGTCGGAGCACGCCTGACAGATCACTAGACTCGCCCTGGCCGCCGGGCGGCGTCGTGACCCAAACGTAACACTCTGGCCCAGATAACAGCGACCATTATCGCACCTGGACCGCGTGTGGTCCGAGGGCGTCGACGGCAGGACTGTGGCGTTGCCGCGGCGGACAAGGTGTCGCGAACGTGTCCTACCTGTCGCCCGCCCCCTTGCGAAGAGCGACGGGAATCCGGTACTCTGATCTCGCCACCCATCCCATGCCGGGAGGATGGCCCTGCCCGCCTGCACCGGCCCGGCCGGCGTGTACCGCCCTCGCCGGCCGTTGGCCTCACCGCTCCACCGACTGCTGTCCGACCACTTCGACAGCTTCCGCGGCCGCTACGAAGACGAGTTCGAGCGGCAGCAGGGCGGGTGGCGGCGGGTGGTGGATGCGGTGGTGGAACGCTTCCTCGAGTGCGGCGTGCTGGAGGCCGGCTTCGCGCGGGTGCGCTGCGACGCCTGCAAGGCCGAATACCTCTAGGTGCAGTTGCAAGACGAGGTACTTCTGCCCGTCATGCCACTCGAAGCGCCTGGCCGAATGGACGCTGTGGCTAGGCGACGACCTTCTGGCCCCGGTGCCGCACCGGCAGATGGTGTTCAGCCTGCCGAAGTGGCTGCGGCCGTACTTCCTGTGGCGGCGGAAGCTCCTGGGTGACCTCGCCCGCGTGGCGACGAGGACGGCGACGGCGTTCGTGCACGACGCTGGACGAGGCGGAGCTGTCGGTGGGGATCGTGCTGTCGATCCAGACCCATGGCTCGCTCCTCAATAGAGCCCCACATCCACGCCCTGGTCACGGACGGCGGCTTCCGGCCCGACGGGGCCTTCGTGCGGCTGCCGGCGCACTCGACGGAGGTGCTGACGGAGGCGTTCCGGCGGGCGGTGCTGAAGCTCTTCGTGGAGCGCGAGCTGTTCGAGCCCGAGGTGGCCGAGGGGATGTTGGAGTAGGGGCAGGTTTGAAACCTGCCCCTACTCGGGCTTCAGAGTCCACGACGGGGTATGGCTGGACCAGGACGACGCCGCGGCGCACGAGCGTTTGGCCCGTTACTGCGCGCGGTGTCCGGTGTCACTGGAGCGGCTGGAATACGACCGCGACAGCGGGACGGTGAGCTACAGGTCGGACAAGGCCGACGGCCCCACCACCGGGCGGCACACCTTTGAAGCGGTGGAGTTCATCGCGCGCCTGATGGCGCACATTCCGGACAAGGGTCAGGTTATGCAGCGGGCAGGCACGAGACCTGCCCCTACCACGGCTACTACGCGAACCGGACTCGTGGCGAGCGACGGAAGGCGGAAGATGCCGTCGCCGAGCCCAGTGTCGATGCCGGCCTACCGTCGAGTGACCCGGAGCTGCCAGAGGCCGGTGTGACGGTCGTGGGGCTGGAGGACTTCTCACGGGGAGAAGCCAAGCGGCGCTGGGCGGTAGGGTCCCGGCCCCTACCGGCTGGTGTACGAGGTGGACCCACTGCAGTGCCCGAAGTGTGGCGGCCAGATGCGGGTCATCGCGCTGATCCAGGAGCCGGCGGCGATCGACAAGATCCTACGCCATCACGGCCCGCACCACCATGCTGGGGATGGTGCCGGCATCGTTGTACGCGGGGAAAACGGCGGCAATGCCGGGTCGGATGGTCATCGGCGGGACGGGGATTCTAGCATAGGCAGGCTGGGGGTAGGGTGGGCGATGGCTGCCAGCGCTACTGCTCGTGGATGACCAGGGTTGCGCCCGTCAAGCCTAGGTGGAAGTCGGTGGACCAGCACCGGTGAAGGGTTTCTTCCTTCATCAAGTGCAGGCCCACGGCGTCCGCCAAGGTCAGATCCTGATCCGAGAAGCGGCGCAGGATGTCGGTGGCGGCCTGCAGTTCCGGTGGGCCAACCGCAATGATCCGCAGGAATGCCATGTCCTCGACCATGGCCAAGAACTGCAGCGCCCGTCTGCGGTCGTAGCGCTTCAAGAACCAGCCGTGTCCCTCCGCCACCACCAAGGCGCTCGTCACGAGTGGCGGTGGGGCGGCGAACAGGCGCCGAAACAGGACGTGGTAGCTATCTGACTTGTCAGCGAATGCGATCAACGCCGAGGTGTCGACGTAAGCGTCAGTCCTTATGGCCATAAACCACGTCGTCGATTCGCTGGCTGGACTGAGCGTCGCCGCTCTCGACCATGCCGGCGTAGCGCATCCAGGGTTGGGCGTCGTCCACGCTGAGCACGGCCCGCAGCGACTGCCGCAGCAGCTCCGCCAAGGAGATGCCGAGCCGCCGCGCCTCTCGCTTGGCCGCCTCGTACTCGTCTTGCGACAGGCTCACTTGTGTTCGGATCATCATGATAACACGATAGCACGTTGTGTTATCAGATGCCAGGTCACGTCAGCGGTCTGGGGAGCGGGGAGGCGGCGGCCGACGCGGCGTGGTGCGGGGCGGTTGAGCGGAGTACGGCGGGGTAGTCAGTGGCTAGGCTTCCTCCAGTGCCGACAGCGCCATGGGGGTCGGCGGCGTCGAAGGACGACGCTTGTCCGTCGCGGCGGACCGGCATCCGCTGGTCAGCACGGCAACGAAGACGCCCGCGCCGAGACAGAGCAGTACCATCCGAGGGGCGTTCGCCCAACACCTTGCCAATCGACTGACGACCTGTGGACGGTGCCGGTCGACGGCGGCGAACCCCGGCAGCTGCTTCCCCCCGGCAAGGGCGGCCACATCGTCTTCTCGCCCGACGGACGTCGGCTCGCCATCGCTCGGGGCCATAACGACGCCAATCCGCCCCGCTCGACGATTGCCATCGCCAACCCGGATGGAAGCGACCACCGAGTGATCCTCGAGCATACCCCAATGTCCAGTGAGTCCGACTGGCTACCGTATCAGCGACCGCAATGGACGCCGGACGGGCAGCAGCTCCTGCTGGTGTCACCCGGCGCCGAGCCCGACCTGGGGGACTGGGCCGCGCTCGACGGACCGGCCACCCTGCTCAAGCTGCAATTGGACGGCAGCACGGAGGTGATTGCCGAGGCCGGCCATGGTTCGATGCCTTGGCGGAACGACTACCAAGCCTACTGGTCGCCGGACGGCAAATGGGTGGCGTTCCTGGCGCCCGTCGCAGCAGCCTCGCCTGCACCCACGACAGGCGCGTACCCGGCCGGAGCCGCCGCGGCGCCGCAGCCGACGCTGCATGAGCTCGTCATCGCGGCCACGGACGGTCCCGCCCGGCAGAAGCACGTCGTCGGCTTCCCGGAGATCGGCCGTTTTGCCTGGTCGCCCAGCGGCAACCGCTTCGTGGCGCAGGATTGGACCCGGGACGCCATGGGGGCGGTGCACACGACAGCGTGGTTCCTCGGTGGCGTCGACGGGCAGATCGGCTCGGTGCCGGGCAGCCAGAGCTGGACGAACGCGACGTGGCTCTCGGCGGACAAGCTGCTCGTGACGACGGCCGAGGGCGTGGACCTGTACCCCGTGAGCGACCGCCTCGACGTCGGGGATGCGGTACCGGTGCTCCGCGGGTCCGAGATCCGCGGGCTGACGGTGGCGCCCCAGCGCTAGTGGTCCATTTCAGTAGTGATTTGACCACACGACCGCCAGGAGGCGACAGCGTGCAAGCAGTTGGGCATTCTCTGCCTGCAGCTCGGCAGTCTCCGAGCGCGGCCGCTCGACCTCCGCCTCCGGCTCCCGGATCCGCACCTGCCCGTAAGCCGCTCCAGGATCACGCCACGGTAGCAGCCTTCAGCCTACACGCAAGCCCTCCCGCCTACCCCCTGAACAGGTGCCGCTGGATTAGGCCGTACGGGCCCTGCCAAGGGGCGATCATCAGGCAGGTTTCACGAAGAGCCGTGGACTACGGCGCTCGCGAAGTGCTCTAGACGCCCCAGCAGGTGATTCACATCATGCTCGTCTGCGCTGGTCAAGACACCCCAGGAGTCCGACGGGTGACCGTCCACATGGTGCAGGACCTCGCCGACGTCGCGCGGCACCGGATACCGCGCCGACCACGTCGCCGTGCGCGCAAGGCGTCGCGCCAAGGACTTGTCGCGCTTGTCGAGTGCGAAGCCGATCTTCTTATTGAGGAGGTCGACCAAGTTGTGGCTGAGCAGCACCCTCGGCAGCCGCCCCGTCTCCATGATTGCCACCCCCTCGGCGTCGGGCATGCGTTGCACGATAACGCTCTTGCACAGGTTCTCCGCGGCGTAGGCCCACAGCATTAGGCAGATGGACTGAACGTGTGGGCCCCGTGGGGGTGGCATGGTCGGTGTTCCGTCAGCCTGAACGACACCGCGCGCCCAGCTGGCTACGGCTCGGTGGCTGACCTCCCCACTCGCCCAGAGCAAGCCGGCGGCGTCTTTGCAGTCCCTTGCCACGCTGATCCACGCCAACGGGTTCAGGGCTGACTTGGCAAATCGTAGCCGCTCGCGATCCTCGCGCGGAAGGCTCCAGAACGCTTCGTCTTCGATCGCTGGAGCGGTCATCTCAAGTTGGCCACGTTGCCAGGATGTACCTTGTGTTCAGTTCATCTGCCGCGAGCGGAGTATCCAGTTGCCCTGCCAGGAACAAGGCCAGCACCCGCGAGACTACGCGCTCGACCTCGTTGCCAAGCTCGACGACATTCACCCTGGTCGCGTTGCTGCCTGTCATGGTGGCCCAGTCGCCGTCCCATGGTATGGCAGGCAACTCGATCAGATCGCCCACCGGTGAGAGAACGAAATGGTGCGTTCGGTCAGGGCGCCCCCTCTTCACGTTCGCGAGGGCATAGTCATGGGCGAGGGCACACCTGAGCGCATAGAGCGCATTTGCCTCGTCGGATGTGAGATGAGGGGCGAAGCATGCCAGCGCTTCGAGAATGGCGTTGTCGCCGCCGCAAGGGCCAGTGGCTGGCTGGACCGTTGTGCCGATTTGGTCCAATAGCAGCAAGTAGCCTACGGCTCCCAGCCACATGGCATGCTGACTCACCGGCCCGGGCAACCGTTGGCCGTTGGACAGGTCACGCCGTGTAGCCTCGCGGGCATCCCGAAGTGCCGCCCTGAATGCCGAGAACTCGGCAGCCGGACCGTCAAGGTAAAGGTACCGGCGAAGGGCATCCTGAGTAGTAATTGGCATTGGCAGTGTCCTTAGCTAGACTCCTGTCGGACCACTTCGACAGCTTCCGCGGCCGCTACGAGGACGAGTTCGAGCGGCGTCGGTAGGTGGCGCTGGGTGGTGGATGCGGTGGTGGGGCGGTGCCTGGAGTGCGGTGTGCTGGAGGCCGGCTTCGCGCGGGTGCACTGCGACGGCTGCAAGGCCGAATACCTCTTGGCGTTCAGCTGCAAGACCAGGTATTTCTGCCCGTCATGTCACGCGAAACGACTGGCCGAGTGGACGCTGTGGCTGGGCGACGAGCTACTGGCCCCGGTTCCGCATCGGCAGATGGTGTTCACACTGCCCAAGCGGCTGCGGCCGTACTTTCTGTGGCGGCGTAAGCTGCTGGGTGACCTCGCGCGCGTGGCGGCGGGGACGGCGACGGCGTTCGTGCACGACGCTGGACGAGGCGGAGTTGTCGGTGGGGATCGTGCTCTCGATCCAGACGCACGGGTCGCTGTTGAACAGAACCGCACATCCACGCGCTCGTGACATATGGTGGCTTCCGGCCCGACGGGACCTTCGTGCGGCTGCCGGCGCACTCGACGGAGGTGCTCACAGAGGCCTTCCGGCGGGGCGTGCTGAAGCTGTTCGTGGCGCGGGAGCTGTTCGAGCCGGAGGTAGCCGAGGGGATGCTGGAGTAGGGGCAGGTTTGAAACCTGCCCCTACTCGGGCTTCAGCGTCCATGACGGGGTGTGGCTGGACGAGGAGGACCAGGCGGCACACGAGCGGTTGGCCCGGTACTGCGCTAGGTGCCCGGTGTCATTGGAGCGGCTGGAATACGACCGCGAGAGCGGGACGGTGACATACACCTCGGACAAGGCCGACCGCCCCACCACCGGGCAGCACACGTTCGAGGCGGTGGAGTTCATCGCCCGGCTGGTCGCGCACATTCCGGACAAAGGGCACGATGCAGCGCTACTACGGGTACTACGCGAACCGGACGCGGGGCGAGCGGCGGAAGGCGGAGGCAGCCGTCGCCGAGCCGAGTGTGGATGCCGGTCGGCCGTCGATTGACCCGGAGCTACCGGAGGGTGGTGGCGTCACCATCGTGGAGCCGGAGGTCTTCTCGCGGGGTGAGGCCAAGCGGCGCTGGGCCGAGCTACTGCGGCTGGTGTACGAGGTGGACCCACTGCAGTGCCCAAAGTGCGGCGGTCGGATGCGGGTCATCGCGCTGATCCAGGAGCCGGCGGTGATCGACAAGATCCTGGGCTACCTGCGCGAGATGGGTCGGGACGCGCGGGCCGGTCCGTGGGCGACGGGGCCGCCAGGGGGCGAATGGGCGGCCGAGGCGGCGTGAGAGCCGTCCACAGCACGCGGCAGAACACGACCACGGCTCGCGGCGAGCCGGTGGCGTAGGCGGCTACGTGGCGGAGGGGGCGCTGACGGTCGGTCGGGGCGTTACGAGGGCTTACGAGGGCCGTCGAGGGCCGGAAGGGTGCCTGACGGGGCTCGGGAGCGTGCGGTGGGCGGTCGGACGCGGGCGGGTGGGGCGGTCGGGCGTGGTGACTAGGGGCGGAGAGGGGGTTGACGCGGGGGTGGGCGGGGTGTAGGCTGCGAGGTGTGCGATTCAAATTCCTATTCGTTAAACCTGACTCGCTTCCGGGCAGGATGTTCCCAGTGAGCCGGCTGGGGGCGAGACCTCCGCAGCGCACTTCGACGACATCGTTGAACCGGTGGCTTGGAGACGGGTGGATTGGCGGGAGTGAGCCCGGGGGGAGATCCATCGCCTCCGGCTGAGCGCGTCCAATTAGATGCAATCGCCCTGGCCATTGCCCGAAACCGGCTTGTCGAGGCGGTTACAGTGTGGTATCGTTCGGGCCAGCCTGGGACGAGGGCTTCGAGTGTGGGTACCCGGGGTACTCGCCGGAAAGGATGACGCCGATGTCCGCTCCGCCGTCACCGCTGGAATCATTGCGCTCGTTGGCCACGATACCGTCTCGCTTCTCTCTCTCTCTCTTCTTGGTCTGATCCGTGCCCTGGTCGCTTCGGAAGGTGTGCTACGGACTGAACCACATGCAGGTGGCCGGCACCATCCGCCGCCGTCGGCGCGACCGGAGAGGATCCGATGGCGACCGCTCCTCGCCGGCGCCACTGCCGTTCTGCTTCTTGTGGTAGGGAGTGCGGTGCCCAGCGGGTCCCCGCCGGCGGTGGCTCAGGGTGGCGCAGACCCGGACTGCCACGACAGCGATCCGCCCAACAGTTGCCTCATCTGGGGCGTCTCGCCGGGTGCAGTCACCTCGATGGTGCACTCGATCGACGTCTGCACCGGCACGGTCACCAACTATGGCCCGTTCCCGATCCCGATGCTCCAGACCGCAGCGGCTCGGCCCACGAGCTCCCCTGTTCCTGGGTGATGCGGGGGGTGTTCTCTACCAGTACATGCTGCCCGGTGGGCTGCCCGGTGGGCCACCCGTAGCCATCGGTACGCTGACACCTGGCGCAACGGCCTTGTCGGAGGGTCCCAAGCCTGGCATCGCCAATCTCTTCGCCGGGGCAGACGTTGTCGCCCCCGGAAGCCTTCACGGCCCGCTCGCATTCATCGGCGCCAATGCGTTTGGGGACACCTTTTCGACGCCGGAAGGTGACTTGGTCTTCGACCACACTCCCGGGAAGCCGTTTCCCCTGACCGGCAGCGTGTCAATTGCGGGCGCCGGCCTTAACTGGGAGCATGTTGACGTGAGCCGCGCCACGGGAGCCATGCCAATGCCCCACTTCAGCTGGGCTCCAGACCTTCCTGTCAACGGTCTCGCATTCGATGGGTTCGGACGTCTGTGGGCGAGTGTCGGAGCTACTCTGCACCGTGCGACCCCTTCCGGACCGAGTCGCGGCGCACTTGCCCCTACCTGGTTGATTCCAGGTACAATCACCGATCTGGCGTCCACACCCCAGTGTATCCGCGAATCTGAGGAACCTGGGGACTTGGGAGATGCACCCGACAGCTCCAACCACACGGCGAGCGCGATGACCGCCTATGCCGGTGTCGGCGCCAACTTCCCGACGGTCTTCGACGTCGCTACCGGCAGCCCGGAAGGTCCCCTGCACGTGGTCGTGGGTGCCGACAGCTGGCTGGGAGTTGGCGTCACCAAGGAGAAGGACGCCGACCTACTCCCCGACGCCGACGGGCTCACCAACATCGATCCGCCAACAGATGCCAAGGATCGGGACGGTCAGGACGACGGCGTATCCTTCCCGATCAACCTGCCCCAGTGTCAGCAGACACAGTTTCAGTATTCGGTCAACGTGGTAGGTCCGACCAGAGCCCGTTACATCAACGCATGGATCGACTTCAACCACGATGGTGATTGGGCCGATACGCTGGTCTGCACCGATGGTGGAGGCCAACCCAGGAGTGTACCGGAGTGGGTCGTGCAGGATCAGATTACGAATCTGGCGGCCGGCGTGCACTTGACTACGACACCATCGTTCTGGTCCGTCGACTTGGACGACGACACGTGGCTGCGTATCACACTGGCGGAAGGGCCGACACCCGGTACGGACGGCCGTGGAGCCACGCACCCGTACGAGACGGGCGAGACCGAGGACTACCTGCTGCGCAACATCACGGCGGACGAGTATCAGCCGTAATCGTGAGAACGAAGATGATCATGCCGACAGGGCGTCGGGCCGGGTGGCCGGACAGCCGTCGACTGCGGTGGCCGTATGTAGCAGCGACGATCGCCCTTGTCCGGCCTCCGCCGGCGCTGGCGAGTCGCCTGTGACGTCCCGGATCGGCCGACTGATCTTCGTATCCGAGACGATGACCGGCCACCTTGACAGTCCGGGCTGCGGCGCGGTCTCGACGTTTGACATCCGGTCCGGCGAGCCCTTGTATCTCGGCGAGATCTCCTACGAACCTGGCCGCCTGGCCGCTTCCGAGGATCTCTCCGTTGTCGTGGCCGGTCCGGCCGTTGCATGGGGGCCCCGAGTTTGGTCACATCTACGTGGTGAAGCAGCAACCGGACGGTGGGTGGAGTGCACTTCCGTGGGTGGGAGGCACCAGTTTCGCGCCCATGGGCGGTATCGCCGTGCTGCCCGACGGCGACACGATCCTCGTCTCCACGGCTCGCTACTACGTTCCGCCCCATCGTCCGCCTGAGCCGCCGCCTGGTCCGGAGCCACCGCAGGCACCATTCGGCATCGAGAAGTTCAAGCTGAGCGAGATCCGCCCCACCGGCCGGCCCGCGCCACGACTCGAAGCGCTCGGTGTGCCCGGCATGAAGCTCGGGCCGCGACATGGCCGAATGGAGACGCCAGGCATGCCGGCCCAGATCCTGGCGGCGCCTGACTCGGAACTACTGCACGTCATCACCGAGAACAAGGATTGGCAGGTCCTCACCATCGATCCAGCCACACTTCGGGAGGTGGCCCCTAGAATCACGCTGGCGGCCCTGACTGCATTCCCGGTGTTCCGCGGGCCGTACAAGGGCACGGGCTGGATCGCAGGATCGATGAGCATGGACGGGCGTTATCTGGTGACCGGCCGGGGGACTGGTGACCGACGTCTGAACGTCGCCGACCTGGTGGAGCGTCGAGCGTGGATGGTCCCGCTAGAGGAAGATGTGGTCGGGACCGTCGGGACTGCTCTGAACCGAGGCTGGATCAACGCGGGCCTCTTGGCACTTCATCATCACCGATTCGTGGGGATCTATCGGTGGGAGCCTCCGGACAAGTTCACCCTCCTGGGGCAGGTGCCGTTGACGGGTTCCACCTTCACCAATGGAGGCGGTCCGATCGCCGCTGTCGAGTGGAGTGCGAGCGGTCAAGAGCTGATCGCCGTCGACTTCGACATCCGGCCAGCCGTCATCCACGAGGACTTCGAGTTCTCGATACATCGCATTGAGGACGGTGGTCGCTCGAGCACGTTCCTGCATCACCTGTTCGCCTGCTATTCCGCCGGCGCAAACGCCCCCGTCGACATCCTCACCGGCAACGGCCGCCTCGTACCGACGCCGACGCCCACGGTACCAACGGCCACGCCGACGCCGCCACCGACCAGCACCCCGACCGAGTCGGCGACGCCCACAGTGACGGCCACCCCCACGTCGACCGCATCCCCCACGACACCGCCGCCGCGGCCGGTCTACCTGCCCATTGCCGAGCTGCGTCACTGTGTGCGCAGCGCCGTGGCGGCCGATGTCGTGCTGGTGCTGGACACGTCCAGCTCGATGCTCGAGGAGGTGCGGCCCGGCTACCGCAAGCTGGACGCTGCCGTGGCGATCGACGAGATCGCCGCGGCCCGCCGGCCCGCCTACCTCGACGACGTCTTCCGGCAGACCGCGCGCACGGCGCAGCGCCCGCGCTGGACCTTCCCCGCGCGGTGGCTCCCGGTGCCGGCCATCACGTTCAGTGGCCGCCCCATCCCGGTCGCGCGGCTCGTGCTCGTGAGCGCGCTGATCGGCGCCCTTGTCGGGGCATTGCTGGTCGCCGGATCCTGGCGCGAACCAGATCGATTCCTCGCGAGCGGCCCGATGACCGAGGGGCGTTCCGATGCGACCGCCGTCGCACTCGCCGACGGACGCGTCCTCATCGTCGGCGGTTGGGCGAATGATGGTTCGGAGCCGGGCAGGGTCGACCGTCCCTTTGCCGGGGCGCGGGCAACGCCGACGATCGAGATCTGGGACCCGGCCACCGACTCCTTCCGAGCGGTCGGGATCATGTCTCAGGCACGGATCGGGGCGACCGCGACCCTCCTGGCTGATGGTCGCGTGCTGATCGCGGGCGGCGATGCCAGGTTGGCCACGTATCTCTTCCATGCCGATCGTGGAGCCGAGGCGAGCCGCGGTACGGCGACCGCCGAGATCTTCGATCCTGTGACCGAGACATTGACCCAGTCCGCGCCGATGAACGTCTCGCGGGCGTGGCACTCTGCGACGCTGCTCGGTGATGGACGAGTCCTGATCGTGGGCGGGAGCGACCAGAGGCCGGTCGGCTCGGCCGAGATCTACGACCCGACGACGGGGGTCTTCAGGAGCGTCGGGCGCGGTTTGACCGACGCCCGACAAGCCCAGGCGGCGCTTCTCCTCGACGACGGCCGGGTCCTCATCGCCGGCGGTCGGACCATCGCCGATCTCGGCGATCACACGGAATTCACGCCGGTTGCGTCGCTCGAGTTGTTCGATCCGGCGACCGGTTCGTTCACGCGGATCGCGACGCCCGGGGCCTACCGGGCGGCCGCGCGGCTGGCGGACGGGCGCATCCTCCTTGTTGGGCCAGCGGTCGGGGACGCCGGTTCGGGTTGGGACGTCTTCGACCCGCGCCTCGGGTCCTTCACGCGCGTGGAGCGGGGCGACCACACCGGTGACACGGCGGTGGCGATGCGCGACGGACGGGTCCTCATCACCAGCCGGTTCTGGTTCGAGGGCCCCACCGTCGGCGTCGAGACGGCCTTCCGCCTCTCGATCTATGACCCTGCGACGGGCGCCGTCGGCGATGCCGGCCCATCGTCGTTCGCCGCGAGCGGTCCGGTGATGGTCGCGCTCCAGGGCGATCGGGTTCTGCTCGCCGGCGGAGATCGCGGGGTGGCGGCCTCGAGCGCCGATGCCGTCGTCTTCGTGGGGGGCGAGTCGCTCCTCGACAGCTGGCTCCCATGGCGGTGAGCTCGACAGGACGTGCTCCTCGGAGGTCGCAAATGGACCCGAAACCGATCGCGATCGGCGTCGTTGTCGCCCTGAGCATCGCTGCTTGCGCGTCGACGAGTCAGCCCACGTCGTCGCCGCCGATCACGCCGGCGCGGACAGCGTTACCGACCGAGACACCCGGACGACCGACGTCGCCGGCGACGACACCCCGACCCGATCCCGATCTGGGGCTCGGCTGGATCGTTTACCAATCGAACGCTGGGCTGAGCGTCATTCGACCGGACGGCAGCGGTTCGCATGCAGCGTTGCCGGCCGGTGCGATCTCCGCCCTTCACGCTGATTGGTCGTGGGACGGCCTCCGTCTCGCGTATGCCGTCGACGAGCCGAACGGGACCCGCGACATCTGGGTCTCTGGCTGGGATGGCTCGAATGCCGAGCTGCTGCTCGAGTGCGAGGCTCCCTGCGTGAGCGCGGATTCGCCCGCCTGGTCACCGGATGGCACCAGGATCGCGTTCGAGTGGTCGGAGCGGGCCGATGGCCGTTTTCCGCGACTGCGGATCCTCGATCTCGTCACGGGGGCCATCCGCACGATCGAGAGCCCGCCCCCCGACTATCTCGTTGGCCCCCGCTGGTCGGCTGACGGAACGGATCTGGTCGTTGAGATCGATCGATACGACGGGTCTGCCGACGACTCCGACGTCGTGGGCGCAGCGATCGCGGTCGTCGATCTGACCGACCCGGCCTCCAACCCACCGCCCCGGATCCTCTCCGGTTTCGAGACATGGGCCTCCTACCCGGACTGGGACCCCGTCGGCGATCTCATCCTCTTCGCGGCAGGCTCGCCTGATCCCCTCGATCCCACGGCCCTTCCCTCCAACCTGTTCACGGTTCGCCCTGACGGCTCGGACGTGCGTCAGATCACGTTCCAGGGACCTGCGGACGGGCTGATCTGGATGCCTGCCTTCCGCCGCGATGGCCTGGGGATCCTGGCCACGCTGGTCCACAGAGCCCCGAATGCCGGGGCGTTGACCCTCATCTCGATGAACAGCGACGGTAGCGCCCTGGTCGAGATCGGGATCCGGGGCCCCACGCCCGGCGCGCACGCCCGTCAGCGCCCGAGTCCGGCGGCGCCTTGATCGCCCGTGCGAAGCGCCTCGGATTGCGCCTCGGATTCGCGTCCGGGGCGCTTTTTCGATAGCATTGGAAAAACCCCCGGAGGACCTGACCCGTGGCGAAGTATGTCTTTGTGACCGGAGGCGTCACCTCCTCTCTCGGCAAGGGCATCACCGCCGCCAGCGTCGGCCGGCTCCTCAAGGCCCGCGGCCTCACCGTCTCCATCCTGAAGCTCGATCCGTACATCAACGTGGATCCGGGCACGATGAGCCCGTACCAGCACGGCGAGGTGTTCGTCACCGACGACGGCGCCGAGACGGACCTCGACCTCGGTCACTACGAGCGGTTCATCGACGAGAACCTGACCCAGCTCAGCAACGTGACGACGGGTCGGATCTACCAGTCGGTCATCGCCAAGGAGCGCCGCGGCGACTACCTCGGCGGGACCGTCCAGGTCATTCCGCACATCACGAACGAGATCAAGGAGCGCATCCAGCGCGTCGCCCGCCAGGGCGATCCGGATGTCGTCATCGTCGAAGTCGGCGGGACCGTCGGCGACATCGAAAGCCTGCCGTTCCTCGAAGCCATCCGCCAGATGCGCAAGGACGTCGGCCGCGAGAACGTGCTGTACGTCCACGTGACGCTGCTCCCCGAGCTGGCCGCGACCGGCGAACTCAAGACGAAGCCGACCCAGCACTCGGTCAAGGAGCTGCGCGGGATCGGCATCCAGCCCGATGTCATCGTCCTGCGCTCGGACCACGAGGTCCCCGACGAGATCCGCGAGAAGATCGCGCTCTTCACCGACGTCGATGTCGATGCGGTCATCCCGGCGGCCACCGCGGAGACGATCTACGAAGTGCCGCTCCAGTTCGAAGCCTTCGGCCTGGGACGGCTGATCGTCCGCGAGCTCGGCCTCGGCGATCCCGACGCGGTGCCGGATCTCGATGGCTGGCGCGCGCTCGTCGAGCGGATCAAGGCGCCCGAAGCCGGTCCTCGAGATCGCGCTCGTCGGCAAGTACATCGAGCTCCCGGACGCGTACCTCTCCGTCTCCGAGGCGCTCCGTCACGCCGCATGGGCGCACGAGGTGGACGCCCAGATCCGCTGGGTCGATTCGGAGACGCTCTCCAAGCAGAACCTCCACGAGCGGCTCGACGGCGTCGCCGGGATCCTTGTCCCGGGCGGCTTCGGACATCGCGGCATCGAGGGCAAGGTCCTCGCCGCCCACTTCGCCCGCGACCACAAGGTCCCGTACCTCGGGCTGTGCCTCGGACTCCAGTGCGCGGTCATCGAATTCGCCCGTGAGGTCGTGGGTTCGAAGGACGCCAACTCGACCGAGTTCGACATGTTCACCGAGCACCCGGTCATCGATTTCATGCCGGACCAGCGCGACATGGAGGACAAGGGCGGCACGATGCGCCTCGGTCTCTACCCGGCGAAGCTGACCCCCGGATCGAAGGCGGCAGCCGTCTACGGTCAGGAAGTGATCTACGAGCGCCATCGTCACCGGTTCGAGGTCAACAACAAGTACCGCCAGACGCTCGAAGGTGCCGGGATGATCCTGTCCGGCCAGTCACCCGACGGCCGGCTCGTCGAGATCGTGGAGCTCCGCGACCACCCCTGGTTCGTGGCGTCGCAGTTCCACCCCGAGTTCAAGAGCCGCCCTGAGCGGCCGCACCCGCTCTTCTCCGGCTTCGTCACGGCTGCGTTGGCGCTCCGCGAGGGCCGCGCGCCGACGTTCAGCGCCATCCCGATCCACGTCGCCGCGAACGAGTCCGAGGCGCTGCGGATCGAGGCTCCGGTCGATTCCGCGTAGAGCGGCGTAGAATCGCCAGGCGGTCCAAACCGCCCGCGTCTCGACTGCCGCGCGACCGGCCCCGCGCCTCGCCCGCCGCGCGACCCAGCCTCAGGAGCTCCACGCACCATGAAGATCTTCCTCGACACCGCCGACATCGAAGAGATCCGGACGGCCGCCCGCTGGGGCGTGCTCGACGGCGTCACGACGAACCCGTCGCTCTACGCAAAGGTCGGCGGCTCCTACGACGAGATCCTCGCCGAGGTCTGCAGGATCACGCCGGGCCCGGTCTCGGCCGAGGTCGTCGCCGACGACGTCGACGGGATGCTCGACCGAGGGCCGCCACTTCGCGAAGATCGCCCCGAACATCGTCGTCAAGGTCGCCATGAGCGAGAACGGCCTGGAGGCGATCAGCCGTTTCGCCGAAGAGGGGATCAAGACGAACTGCACGCTGATCTTCACCGCGAACCAGGGCCTGCTCGCGGCCAAGGCCGGGGCCAGCCTGATCAGCCCGTTCGTGGGCCGGCTCGACGACATCAACCAGGACGGGATGATCGTCATCCGCGAACTCGCCGAGATCTTCGCGATCCACGAGATCGAGTCCGAGGTGCTGGCCGCATCCATCCGCAACCCGCTCCACATGACCCAGGCGGCCCTCGCCGGCGCCCACGTCGCGACGCTGCCGTTCAAGGTCCTCCAGCAGATGATCCACCACCCGCTGACCGACAAGGGCATCGTCCAGTTCAAGAAGGACTGGGAGTCGGCCCGCGCCGAGGCCGCCGCTCGCGGCTGACCCCGGTCCACGCAGCCGGGACCACGGCGGGCAACGTCGCTCGTCTGCACTCGCCCACGGACCCTCATTGACGCCACCCAGCGGGGCGGCTATGCTCACTCCGTTCCCACCGGTTCCTGCGCAGCGGAGCAATTCCGCGCGAACCCGTACCGGTGCCCACCCACAGGTGACCCCAAACCTCATGCCCAACGGTCCCGAGTACCGCTCACGTAATCGCCGCCCGCGTCGTCGCAATCCGGTCGGACGCGCGCCGGTCTCCGAAGTCGAGGAGATGCAGGAGATCGAAGCCGCGCGCGAGCGGAACGACCTCGACGTCTCAGACCTGCGCGAGATGAGCGTCACGGAACTCAGCAGGTCGGTCGCGACCTCGAACTCGATACCGCCAGCGGTGAGCGAAAGGACGAGCTCGTCGATCGGATCCTGCAGCGCCAGACCGAACGGGCGGGGCACGCCTATGCCACGGGGATCCTCGACATCGTCGACGAGGGGTTCGGCTTCCTGCGCCGCCACGGGCTCCTCCCGAGCCCGGACGACGTCTACGTCAGTTCCAGCCAGGTCCGCCGCTTCGGCCTGCGGATCGGCGATCGCGTCTCCGGTGCGGTCCGCGTGCCGCGCGACGGTGAGAAGTACTGGGGCATGCTCCGGGTCGACTCCGTCAACGGCGTCGATACGGAAACGGCCCGCCGCCGTCCCGTCTTCGGCGACCTGACCCCGGTCCACCCCGATGTGCTGATCAACCTCGAGGCGGATCCCAAGAATCTCAGTCAGCGCCTGATCAACCTGGTCAACCCGATCGGCAAGGGCCAGCGCGCCCTGATCGTCAGCCCGCCGAAGGCCGGCAAGACGATGCTTCTCAAGCAGATCGCCAACGGCATCAGCGCCAACTACCCGGACATCCTGCTCATGGTCGCGCTGATCGGCGAGCGCCCCGAGGAAGTCACGGACATGCGCCGCAGCGTCAAGGGCGAGGTCATCAGCTCCACGTTCGACGAGCCGACCGAGAACCACACCCACGTCGCCGAGATGGCCCTCGAGATCGCGAAGCGCCAGGTGGAGACCGGCCGGGATGTCGTCATCCTGCTCGACTCGATCACCCGCCTCGCGCGCGCGTACAACCTGGCGTTGCCGCCATCCGGCCGAACGCTCTCCGGCGGCCTGGATCCCATCGCCCTCTACCCGCCGAAGCGCTTCTTCGGTGCCGCCCGCAACATCGAGGAGGGCGGTTCACTCACGATCATCGGGACCTGCCTCGTCGAGACCGGCTCGCGCATGGACGACGTCATCTACGAGGAGTTCAAGGGCACCGGCAACTCCGAGCTCATCCTCGATCGCAAGCTCGCGGAGAAGCGGATCTTCCCCGCGATCGACGTCCAGCGCTCCGGTACCCGTCGCGAAGAGCTCCTCCTCGAGGAGGGCACCCTCAAGATGGTCTGGACGATGCGCCGGATGCTGTCCGCGGTCGGGACGAACGAAGGCATCGAGTTGCTCCTGAACCGGATCGCCAAGACGGACTCCAACGCGCAATTCCTGGCGACCCTCACGAAGAGCCTCGACGTCTGATCCGGTGGGCGGCTGAAACCGCCCACCCCGAGACCCTCGGGACCGCCCGTTTGCGTTTGCGGGATCGATCCTCGTCTGCTACGGTTCGCCCGACGTCGGCGCCCATCTGGAGGAAGTTGGGCCCCGGCCGCGGAGGAGAGAGCCCCCAGCTCGACACGCGACCTACGGACGGTTCGTCCCCGAACCCCTCGCGCTCGTTGCCCGCGCCTGGACCGTCCATCGTCAGGAGAACGTATTGCCGAAAGCTCCCGCTGGCGCGCAGCGGTCCGTGAACCGAATGCGTCTCGCCCACAAGAGTCGGGCGACCAGCGCCAGCCGCTTCCATCGTCGCAGTCTTGAGATCGCGCGCGCCATCGTGGCGCGCGTTTCCGACGTTGCGTCGACGCATGAACATGGCGGCGACGACGTGACCGCCCACCGTTCGATGGTGGTCAGCCAGGCCGCCTCGACCGCCACCGAGCCCTCCGCGATCACCTCGAGCCCGATCGGCGGCTGGACCGGCCGGGTACAGCGCACGCGGGCCCAGCTCACCTCGGAACGAGCCGTTCCCGTTGGCGTCGCGCTCGTCCTCCTTGCCGCGTCCGTCTTCAGCTATGCGCCGTCGGTCGCTCCGGTCGCCGCACAGGGCGGCACCACCGAGCTCGGCGAGGAGCCGCGGATCGCGATCGGCGGCTCGGGCGAGACCGGCTTCGAACCGGTCGGCGGCTATTCCGACGAGTCGTACGCGCCGATCGAACTTGCCGGCCTGCTCGGCGGGCGCGCCGAGACCGATCTTGACGGGCCAGGTCCGCTGGCGGAGGCCGACGGCTATGTCGACGCGGCGTTCCTCGAAGACGGCACCCTGCTCAAGCCGGTGGCGGTCGACACCTCCATCGCCGACGCGTCCGAACTCCTGACCGAGTACCGCGTCCAGAGCGGCGACACGCTCGTCGGGATCGCCAGCAAACACGACGTCTCGATGATGACCGTCTGGTGGGCCAACAAGCTCGCCTCGAAGGACGACCTGAAGGTCGGCCAGATCCTCGTCATCCCGCCGGTCTCCGGCCTCGTGGTCACCGTCGCCGAGGGCGACACGATGGAGTCCATCGCGTCGAAGAACGGCATCGAGGCGATCGACATCATGGCCGTCAACGGTCTCGAGGACCCGACGCTCGTGATCGGCCAGACGATCATCCTCCCCGATGCCCTCGGTGAGGGGATCGCCACGCCGAAGCCCACGAAGGCGCAGACGCGTGTCGTGTCGTCGGGCGGATCGGTTCGACCGCCCACGATCTACAAGGGCGGGGCCTTCGCCTGGCCGGTCGTCGGCGGCAACAACTACATCAGCCAGTACTACCGCTACGGCCACTACGGGATCGACATCGCCGCCACGTACGGATCCAAGGTCCGGGCCGCTGCGTCCGGCACGGTCCAGTTCGCCGGCTGGCGGAGCAATGGCGGCGGCTACCAGGTCTGGATCGCCCACGGCTCCGGTCTCTATTCGACCTACAACCACATGTCCGCGGTGACCGTCGGCGCGGGCCAGAAGGTCGGCAAGGGCCAGCAGGTCGGTCGCATCGGTTCGTCCGGCTACGCGACGGGCCCCCACCTCCACTTCGAGGTCTGGAAAGGCGCGATCTGGAACGGCGGGAGTCGGGTCAACCCGCTCCGCTACTACTAGCTCCGTCCCTTCGCGCCCCTCGCCGACGGCGTCGCTCCATCCCCAACGGGCCCCTGACCGGGGAGGCCCGACCCCCGTGAGAAGATGACCACGATGTTCCTCGACCGCGTGAAGATCTGGGTGACGGCCGGGGCGGGTGGCGACGGCGCCGCGACGATGCGGCGCGAAGCCCATGTCCCGCGCGGGGGCCCCGACGGTGGCGACGGTGGCCGCGGTGGCTCCATCCTGCTGACCGTCGACGCGGGCCAGACGACCCTCCGCGACTATCAGCACCGGCACCACTTCCGCGCGTCGTCGGGCGGGTCGGGGACTCGCGCACGACGGCACGGCAAGGCCGGGGACGACCTGATCCTCGCCGTTCCGCCCGGCACGGCGGTCTTCGACGACGAGACCGGGGAGTTGCTGGCCGACCTGATCAGCATCGAGCAGACCGTCCAGATCGCGCGCGGCGGACGGGGCGGCCTTGGCAACACGCACTTCAAGACCCCCGTCCACCAGGCGCCGCGCCACGCGCTGAAGGGCGAACCTGGCGAGGAGCGCCAGATCCGCCTCGAGCTCCGGCTGATCGCGGAGATCGGCCTCGTCGGTCTGCCGAACGCGGGCAAGTCCACGCTCCTGGCCGCGCTCACCGCCGCCCTTCCCAAGATCGCCGACTACCCGTTCACGACGCTCGAGCCGAACCTCGGGGTGATGGACCTGGGCGAGCTCGATGAACGCCGACCCACGATCGCCGACGTCCCGGGGCTGATCGAAGGCGCCAGTGCCGGCGCCGGACTCGGTCATGCGTTCCTGCGCCACGTCGAGCGGACGCGGATCCTCGTCCACGTCGTCGATGGCGCCTCGCGCGATCCGGAGTGGGACCACCAGGTCATCCGCGACGAGCTCGCGGCCCATGACCCGCTGCTCCTCGAGAAGCCGATGGTCGTCGTCTTCAACAAGCTCGACCTCGAGGCGGCCCGAACGGCCTGGCCGGCGTTCCGGACAGCGCGCGAGCGCGACGGCCTGTCGGTGACGGCACTGACCGCCGCGACCGGTGACGGCGTCGACGCGCTGCGCACGATCCTCGCGAACCTGCTGCCCGAACCAGGCGATGACGAGGCGGCGCCGGCTCCGGTCGGCGTCGTGGTCCACAGGCTCGACGGAGCACCGGACGGGTTCGCGATCAGCGAGGATGCCGACGGCGGGTTCCGGGTGCGTGGTCGCCGGATCGAGCGGATCGCCGCTCAGACGAACTTCGATGTCGAAGAGTCGGCCGAGCGCTTCCAGCGGGATCTGGTCCGGCTGGGGATCGACGCGGAACTGCGCCGCGCCGGCGTGCGCAGCGGCGACACCGTGCGGATCGGACGGACCGAGCTCGAGTGGGGAGCCGCAGCATGGGAGGCCGAATGACGGACAGGCTCGACGGCCCCGAGGGCCCGATCGGGGTCCTCGGCGGGACCTTCGACCCCATCCACGTCGGGCACCTCCTGGTCGCCGAACAGGCACGCGATGCGCTGGGGCTGTCGCGGGTCCTCTTCGTCCCCGCGGGCGAGCCGCCGCACAAGGCACCCGGGACGGTCACCGCAGCCGAGCGTCGCGCGTCGATGGTCGCACTCGCGATCGACGACGAACCGGACTTCGAGCTGTCGCGGGTCGAGCTCGATCGGAGCGGACCCTCGTACATGGCCGACACGGTCGAGCTCCTCGCGACCCAGCTCGGCTCGGCCCGCGGGCCCGCGGACCTCGTCCTCATCCTCTCGTCAGACGCATTCCGCGAACTCGCGGGCTGGCGCGATCCGCGGCGGATCCTCACGGCAGCCCGTCTTGCCGTCCTGCCGCGCGGCGGTCATCCCGCGCCCGAGGCATCGTGGCTCGGCCCGGATCTTGCCGACCTCGTCGACCGGCTGACCGTGCTCGATGCGCCCCGCCTCACGCTCTCGGGGCACGAGATCCGGGCCCGCGTCGCCGCGGGACGATCCATCCGCCAGCTCGTCCGGCCAGCGGTTCGCGGCTATATCGAGGACCATGGGCTGTACCGTGCCCCGGGCCGGCCCGCTGCCGACCCGCTCGAAAGGACCCAGAACGCGTGACCGAACCCGTCGAGATCCAGTCCCCGCGGCCAGACGGCCTCCCGACCCGCAGCGGCTCCCCGCCGCCCACGGATCGTGCCGCGCTGGAACTCGCGCGTCGGATCGTGGAGATCGCCGAGGACAAGAAGGCGGCGGACATCGTCCTGCTCGACCTCTCGGCCCTGACGACGCTCGCCGATCACTTCGTCATCTGCTCGGGTGGCTCGGAGCGCCAGCTCGACAGCATCGCGGATGCGATCGTCGAGACGCTGCGCGCGGAAGGCGAGCGCCCGATCGGGCGGGAGGGCCTCGCCGCGTCGCATTGGGTCCTGCTCGACTTCGGTTCGGTCGTCGTGCACATCTTCACGCCCCCGGAGCGCGACTACTACGGGCTCGAGAAGCACTGGGCGGAGGCACGCACGATCCTGCGCGTGCAGTGAGTCCGGGGTCCAATCGGTACGGATGGGTCATGTCGTCCCCGCGAGCGCGAACCTAGATTCCCGGACAGGAGGGCGATCGTCCGGTCGCCCGGTTCGAGGACTTCGCCATGGCTCGCGACCGCGAGCGTTGCCCGGGTTGCTCCAGGCGCCTGATCACGACCCGCTTCGACACGACGTTCCGGATGGATGACAAGAGCGAGCGGCTGTGTTTCGGGATCCCGGGCGGGCTGTGCGAGGACTGCCATCAGCTGTACATCGATCCCGAGCTGATCGAACTCCTCGATCTTCGCGAAGGCCGCTGCGTCTTCGCGATCGAGAGCGACCTCGTCGTGCAGGAGCAGGCCTGGTCGATGTAGCGCGCGGCCGGTGACGGCCACCGCGTTCGACGGGGACCGCGTTCACCACCGCGTTCCAGCCGTCCACCACTGCGTTCCAGCGGCGGGCCGTCAGACGCGAAGCGCCGCGCGATCGCGCGATCGCATCACCCGATCCGTGACCCACAGCGTGAAGGCCAGACGATGCTGCGCGTCGCCGACGGGACGCCCCGGAGCTCCCTTGACCGTCGCGTCGAGTTCGACCAGCGCACCAAGCGCTTCCTCCAGCTCGGACTCCTGCCACGACCGGGCTTGACGGATCAGTTCGCCGGCGCGGTATGGATGGAGCTTCATCACGCGCACCAACGAGCCGTCCGTCTCGCCCGCCGACAGGCGGCTGGCCACTTCGAGGAGTTCCCGGATCCTGCGGTGGAGCACCGCCAGCAAGACAGGCTCCGGCGTGATCTCCAACAGGCGCTCGAGCAGTCGGATCGCCTGCGCTCCATTGCGCGTCCCGACCGCGTCGGTGAACGCCCAGACCGACCCCGGTACCGCCTCCGGCACGAGAGCCTGGACGTCCGCCGCCGAGATCGAGCCATCGGGTCGGTACAGCGCGAGCTTGTCGAGTTCCATCGCGGCGATCTGGCCCTGGCGACGACGATCGACGTCGTTCTCCGTCACGAAGCCGCCGACCCTCCCGGCGAGTTCGCGTGCCGCTCCGGGCTCGAGTGTGAGTCCACGCTCGCCTGCCTGACGACCGATCCAGGCACTGAGTCCACCCGCGGTGGGCGCCTGGAAGCGGTGGACGGTGCCGCCGTGCTCGGTGATCGCTTCGACGACGGGGCGGTGCGGCGCGTCCTTGCGCCCCGACTCGGTCTCCTCGAGGACGATCAGGCCGTTCCCGGGTGCGATCCGCGGGAAGAGCCCGACGAACGCCTCGCGATCCTCCTTGCGCTTGACGAGCGGGCCGATGCCGGTCACCACGGCCAGGGTCCCGGCACCGAACATCGAGCCGGTCGCGAGCCGCTCCGTGAGAAGGGCGATCGTGGTGGCCGGCGACGGTCCGTCGCCGCGCGTACGCCAGCGCTCCGGCGGCGAGCCCAGCTGCTCGGTCATGCGGGTCCGGACGAGATCGGTCGCGCTCTCCAGGCCGAAGGCGTCGTCGCCCCAGAAGAACGCGAGCGGGCGATCCGCGGACGGGGCGGGCCGGGAGTCGCGCTTCGCCGTTTCCGTCATCGAGGCGATGGTACAGGAGGTCGACCGGCGGTCCGATCCGGGCGGCGACGATCGGGTCGCCCGGGATGGCGCAGCTGAAGCGGGCATCGAAGGCATAGGCCGGGGCTCGACCCGCGACCGCGCCGCCCGCCGCATCCGCGAGCAGCGGATCCAGGCCATCCGTCGCGCTGCTCGCCCGTCGACCGCTCGTGCGCACGGTCAGGCGATCCCGACCGAGCGACACGGTGACCGACCCGTCGCGATCCGTGCGATACACGCGTCGGGCGATCTCGCCGAGGCGCTCCAGGGTGGCGGGTGCCGGATGCCCGTACCGGTTCCCGGCGGCGGCCGAGGCGATCGCGATCGTGGGGTGGGTGGCCTCGAGAAAGGCCTCCGTCGACGCCGTCCTGCTGCCATGGTGGGCGACCTTCAGAAGGTCGACCGCCGGGAGGCCGCGGCGGACCAACTCCGGATCGATCCCCTCCTCGATGTCTCCGGTGAGCAGGAAGCGGCGCCCATCGACTTCACCCAGCAGCACGATCGAGGCATTGTTGATCCCGGTCCCTGTATCGGACGGCGCCGTCGGGACGGATCCCTCGTCGGGCCACAGAACGCGCAGTCCGATGTCATCGATCCGGAGGCTGGCTCCCGTCGCGAGGATCCCTCGCGAGATGGGGAGTGTCGCCAGCCGCCCTTCCCAGGCGGCATAGCCCGGCCCCGGACCCAGCATCGGGGTCGCGAGGGCCGCTCCCACCGCGAAACGCCCGAGCAAGGCGACGAGGCCCGCGACGTGGTCCTCGTGTGGATGGGTCAGGACGATCACGTCGATCCGCCGGTCCCACGGCGGGAGCCGTTCATCGAGCGCGACGAGGAGCCGCTCCGGATCGGGGCCACCGTCGACGAGTAACCGGCCACCGCGCCCGCCTTCCACGAGGATCGCGTCGCCCTGCCCGACGTCGAGGACGGTCACGCTGGCCACCCCGGCCGGTCGTTGCACGATCGCGATCCCGGTGGCCAGGATGGAGATGGCGAGGCACGCAACGAGGACGCGGCCACGCTGCATCGAACGCCGCGGGACGCCACCGCGGGGGGTCGCGTGCCGCCGTGCAGCCGGCCCGTCCCTCGATGTGTCGGCCCGCGATCGCCTCGAGATCCACGGGCCGAGACTGCGGACTCCCCGCGGCACCAGCCAGAGCGAAGCTGCCGCCGCCGCTGCGCCGACGAGGTGAGCCGGTGGTTCGAGGAGGATCGACGCCAGCGGGACACCGGCCGCGACGCGCACCGATTCGATGATCGTGGTGAGGAGCAGCCAGGCGGGGAGCCCGGCGATCGAGGCGACGATGGCGGGCAGACCGGCCGAGGCGAGAAGACCGCCACCGAGGGCCAGGATGCCGGCGGCCATCGCCGGGGGGACGAGGGGGACGACCACGAGGTTGATGGCCGGCGCCACGACGGACAGGCGCCCGAAGGCGAGCAGGACGAGCGGCAGCGTGGCGGCCTGCGCCGCAAGGGAGATCCCGAGGCTCTCGGCAAGCCAGTTGCGCACCCGCCCGGGATCCGGTCCGGCAAGGCGATCGGTGAGTGGTGCGGCCCACGCGATGAGTCCGGCCGTTGCGGCCGTGGACAGCTGGAACCCGGCGTCCGCGATCAGACCCGGATCGGCGAGGAGGAGCAGGAAGATGGCCCAGCCGAGGGCGACGGCCGCGCGGGTCGGCCGAGCGCTTTCCCGTGCGATCAGGACGACCCCGGCCATCGCACCCGCGCGGAGGACCGCCGGCGAGGCACCCGCGAATGCGACGTACACGGCGATCGCGACCGCGATCAGCACGGATCGTCGGCGACGATGCAGCCGTCCACCCATGGCGCCCACGCCCGCGGCAACGATCGCGATGTTCCACCCGGAGATCGCGACGATGTGACTCACGCCGGCCGTCGTGAAGTCCGTGGCCACCCCGCGGTCCACCCGGTCGCGCAGTCCGATGAGGATGCCCGCGGCGAGTCCCGCCGCCGGCTCCGGCAGGGCCCGGGTCAGGGCATCGCCGGCGCCTCTGCGAACGCCTTCCAGGGCCCGTCCTGCGCCCGGCGGTGGCGGCAGGATCTCGAGCCGCTGGGCACGGATCGATCCGATCATCCCCGACGCGCGCAGCGAATCGCCGCGCTCGTCGTCGCCGAAGGGACGGATGGGTCCCTGGATCAGGATCGCGTCGCCCGGGATCACGTCGGGGAAACGGGGCAGGGTCGCCAGCAGGACGACCTCCTGGCCGCCCGCGCCGTCGATCCGGACGCGTCCGAGCTGCTGGCCTTCGCGTGGCGTCCACGTCACTTCGACGTACGCCTCCCACGGACCGTCCCCATCCGGGACGTGCGGCTGGACCGAGGGCTCGAGGCCGATGGCGGCGAGGCGGACGGCCATGACGACCGCTCCGATGGCGATGAGCACGGCCCCGCTGCCGCCGCGCGCGCCACCCCTCAGCCGGGAGCCGACGAGCCCAATGGTGGCGACTCCCAGCAGGACGGCCGCGGCAGCCAGGGCCAGCCAGCCGCCGATCGCACCGGCGAGGGCGACGACGACGGCGCCGATCGCGAGGCCCGCGCTGCGCGGCAGCGTCACCGTACGACGACGAGGTCGCGCACCTTCGCGAACGTCGCTTCGCCCAGGATCCCGCGGCCACGGAGTTCATCGACCGAGGTGAACGGCTGCTCGTCTCGCGATGCGACGATCCGACCCGCGAGGACCGGCCCGATCCCGGGCAGCGCATCGAGCTCCGTCGTTGTCGCGCGGTTCAAGTCGACGAGGCCGCCGCTGCCGTTCGTGCCGCCGCTCCCGCCCCCGGTCCCGGCGCCTGCGTCGCCGCCCGATCCCGCGGTCTCGCCCGACCCACCACCCGCTGGCCCTGGGCCCGCCGGTGGATCGTCCCGCGACGGGACGCGAACGCGTCCGCCATCGACAAGGACCGCCGCGAGATTGAGATCCGCGGATGCGCGCTCCGTATCGACGCGTGGCCCGAACCCGCCGGCCGCGGAGATCGCGTCACCGACCCGAGCTCCTGCGGGGAGGCGATAGACGCCGGGCCTGGCCACGGCTCCGCCGACATCCACGACGAGCAGCGCCGCCGTGCGCTCGGCACCGAGCATGCCGTCGACTGCACTCGCACCTGGACCACGCCCCGCGATCCCATCCATGCCGATCTCCGCGTCCTGGGCCGCTGTCGTCGCCAGCAGAAAGGCCAGTGCGGCAAAGCACAGGGTGGCGATGGCCCCGACGATCAGCAGCGCGACATGCGGGCCGCCGGTCGGGGACGGCGCGGCGGGTTCGTCACGCGCCGCGTTCGCCTCCCCCAGGACGCGCCATGGGGCGATGGGCTCTTCGGCTCGGCGTTCCACGGCATCTCCGACGGCGGATCCGCCGCCCGGGGAACGGGCTCGCGAGCACAGCAAACGTCCCGTCCATCGGGGGCACTACCGACGGGCGGGACGTCATCAGACATCATATCGAGCGGCGTTAGCGCCGCGTTATCGACTCGGAGGGCGCGCCTCAGGCAGCATGGCTTGATGCGCCGCCGGCCAGGATCTCGGAAGCAGCGCAATCATCGATCCGGCGGGCGAGATCGGCCGACCCGACGCTCAGCGCTGCCGCTCCGCGCGCGATCCCTGCCCGCAGCCGGGCCAATGGGGCGATGCGCGAGCGAGTCGGTGCCGCGGCGGTCGCGGACGCGATCAGTCGACGATTTCGTGCCAGGGTCATGGCTTCGCGAGTTCGCTCGTTCGCGAGATCGAGTGCCACCTGGGCGTAGACGTAGATCACTGGGAACCTCCTCGGAGTCAGCGGCGGCGGTCGTCGCCGGTCGGTTCGCGCGAATCGAGGCCGAACCAGCCGCCGAGGATGTCGACGGCCGCGAAGATGAAGACGATGGATGCGATGGGGATGATGACGGCGAGATGTTCCATGGTGGCCTCCCGGCGGGGCTTGACGTAACCGCCTTCTTAGCGTTTACTGGTTAGCGTCACGATAGCCGTGGCGACGTAACCTGTCAAGCCCTAAATAGCGGTTAGTTTCATGCACGCAGACCCCCTGGCGATCATCCCCGCAGCCGATGCGGCACACGATGCCGCGTACGTGTGCGACGTCGATATCGCCTTCGATTTCATGAACACACGCGAGCTCGACGGCGGTCAGCTCGTCGACCGCCTGGAGAGCGCCGAGGTCGCCCTCGACTGGATCATCGACCACGGATTGGTCCACAGAATCGTCGGCCGATGCCGAGCGCTCGCGGCTCGCCGGCGATGCGATTCGATCCGGTCGCGCCCTTGGGCGCGTTCGGCGGACGAGGGACGCCTTGAGGGAGTTGGCCGATGCGGTCGCGGAGTCGCGCCAGCCCGACGCCGAGGCGGTCCAGATCGTGAACACGGCGCTGCGCTCGCGGCCGGTCGATGAACTGGTCGTCATCGATGGGGCCGTGCGGCTGTCGCGCGGCCACGCGGATGACCCGTTCGCCGAAGCGCTGGCGCGACTCGCGGAGCCGATCGTCCAGGAGATCGCCGAGGGTCGTCCCGAGCGCCTGCGCGTCTGTGCGAACGATACGTGCCGCTGGGTGTTCTTCGACTCCTCGCGGTCGGGTCGCCGTCGGTGGTGCGACATGACCACCTGCGGGAACCGGGCCAAGGCTGCCCGTCACCGCGCCCGCCAGAAGGCGGCCCCCGCCTGAGGGCGCGTTGCGCCCTGAGGGCGCGTTGCGCCCTGCCGCAGACGGAAGCGACTAGCCCGTCCGGCCTGCGTCGCGCTCCGACATCGCCCGGACCTCGCCGGCGAGGCGGGTCATCAATTCCTCGTCGTGCGGGGACGGAAACCCGGCGATGAGGTGGTGGTACCCGATCGCTCGCCGCTCGGCGATGTGTGCCGTGACGTCCTCCGGCGTCCCCACGGGCTGGTTCTCCCACGGCTTGCCGCTCCCGTTCCGGGCCACGATGTCCGCGTAGACCCGGCGCGCCTCGTCACGGGAATCGCGGATCACGACGACACCCATCCCGCAGGTCCGCTCGATCTCGGCCGGATCCCGACCGATCGCCTCGCAGTGCTCGACGAGGATCGCCTCCTTGCGAGCGATGTTCGCCGCCGTCCCGCCCACGTTGTTCGCATCGGCATAGCGCGCGACGAGCTTGAGGGTGACTCGCTCGCCGCCACCACCCACGAGCAGTGGCAGCCGCGCCTGGACCGGGGCGGGCAGGTTTCGGACCTTCCTCGCCGCGTAGTGCGGTCCCGTCGCCGACGGCTCCTCACCGCGCAGCATCCCCTGCATGACCGGCAGCGCCTCGGCGAGCCAGCGCAGCCGCTCCGGCGGACCGGACCCGAAGTCCAGGCCGTATGCGACGTGCTCCTCCTCGAACCAGGCCGCCCCGATCCCGAGGATCGCCCGGCCGTTCGAGATGTGGTCGAGGGTCGTCGCCATCTTGGCGACGACCGCCGGGTTCCTGAAGGGGTTCGCGCCAACCATGAGGCCGAGCCGGATCCGCTCGGTCGATGCCGCCCAGGCCGCAAGCGTGAGCCAGCCTTCGAGGATCGGGCCATCGGACGACCCGACGATCGGGTAGAGGTGGTCCCACGTCCAGAGACTTGTGTATCCAAGTCGGTCGGCGCGGATGCCGGCCTCGAGCAGGCTTGGCCAGTCGGTGTACTGGTTCCAGCACAGCGCGCCGATCTTGAGGTCGCTCAACTCACGCTCCGTACGATCAAGATCGGTCGACGGCCAGGTGCAGGCGCGAGCCTGGGACGTCGGATCGCGATCGGGCGGATCACCGTGACACTCGGCAGGACTACCTCGACTTACTCGTGTCCGACGATATCGACCGAGATCTCCACCGCCGGGATCGTTCCCCTGTTCTCGAGCCAGTGGGACGTATTCCGATCCTCGGGCCAGCCCACTCCGGGCCCATAGTCCGTCGCGACCCCGTCTCGATGGTCCGTGATCGTCCCCTGCAAGATATAAACGGTGCCCGGTCTGCCCCTGTGGTCGTGGATCGGGCCGAAGACGCCCCCCGGCTCGACAGTGACCATACGCATCCGGAGTTGGCGCCGCTCCATGCCGTCGATCTCAGGTCCAAGGTCGACCGCTGCAAGCAACTCCACCGTAACACCCTTTGTCTCAGGTGCCACCTGTTCCCCGCTCATCGTGCTCTCCTCTCCGTGCGAGACGCTCGATGGACCGAGGTCAGTCGCCGACGACGATGTTCACCAGGCGTCCGCCGCCGGCGTGGATGATGCGTTGTGGCGTGCGGCCGGCGAGGGCGGCCACGATCTTGTCGCGGGCCAGGACGATCGCCTCGACCTCGGACTCGCTGGCCGATGTGGGGACCTCGACCTTGTCGCGGACCTTGCCGTTGACCTGGACCGGGACCTCACGCGTCGCCTCGGTCGCGGCGGCCGTATCGACCTGCGGCCAGCGTTGCGTGTGGATCGACGACCACTCGGCGCCGGCCGCTGCCAGGCGACGCGACCAGAGCTCTTCGGTGATGTGCGGGGCCGCAGGTGCCAGCATGAGGAGCAGCAGCCGGATCGCCTCCTCCCATGCCGCCGAGCCGGCGACCTCGGAACCGCGATAGCGCATGAGCAGGTTCGCGAGCTCCATGAGCCGCGCGATCATCGTGTTGAAGTGGAAGGCCTCGTAGTCGCGGGTGACCGTCGCCAGGGTGCGATGGGCGGCGGCGCGGATCGATGCCATCGCTGCGGCCTCGTCCTCACCGTCCGGCAGCTTGCCTGCGTCCGGATCGCCCGGTTCGCGGCCGGTCGCGTCCAGCACCAGCGTCCACACCCGGTTGAGGAACCGATGGACCCCGCCGATGCCCGACGAGTTCCAGAGTCCGCCCTGATCCCATGGGCCCATGAACATCAGGAACAGGCGGACGGTGTCGGCGCCGTAGCGGGTGACCAGCTCGTCGGGATCCTGGACGTTGCCGCGCGACTTCGACATTCGCTCGCCGTCGGCGCCCAGGATCTGGCCCTGGTTGAACAGCCGCATGAACGGCTCGCGCTGCGTCATCAGTCCGGCATCGGCCATCGCCTTCGTGAAGAACCGGCTGTACAGGAGATGCATCACGGCGTGCTCTGCGCCGCCCGTGTACTGCTCGACGGGTGTCCAGCGGTCGACCATCGCGCCATCGACGGGCTTGTCCATCGCGTGCGGGGACAGGTAGCGGAACCAGTACCACGACGAGTCGATGAACGTGTCCATCGTGTCGGTCTCACGGCGCGCCGGCCCGTCGCCGAGCGGACACGCCGTTTCGAGGAAGGCCTTGTCGCGGGTCAGCGGGTTGTCGCCGCTGCCCTTGTAATCGACCGTCTCGGGCAGGAGCACCGGCAGCTGGTCCACGGGAACCGGCACGATCCCGTGGTTCGCGCAGTACACGACCGGGATGGGCGTTCCCCAATAGCGCTGACGGCTGACCAGCCAGTCGCGCAGGCGATAGGTCACCTTTGGTTCGGCCTTGCCGGTCTCGGCAAGCCACGCCACGATCGCCTGCCCCGCCTCGTCCGCCGCCTTCCCGGAGAAGGTGCCGCTGTTCACCAGGACCTCGCCGGCGGCGTGCGCGACATACGCGCCGTCGAGCGCGGCCCCCTCGTGGCCCGGCGCGGCCACGACCTTGCGGATCTCCAGGCCGAACCGCTCGGCGAACGCGTAGTCGCGCTCGTCGTGGGCCGGGACCGCCATGATCGCGCCGGTCCCGTAGCCCGACAGGACGTAGTCGGCGATCCAGATCGGGATCCGCTCGTCGTTGACCGGGTTGATCGCGTGGGCACCGATGAAGACGCCGGTCTTCTCACGGTCTGTCGAAAGCCGCTCGATCTCGGTCTCGCGGCGTGCCGCCTCGACGTACGCCTCGACCTCCGCCCGGCGGTCAGGCGCGGTCAGCTTCGCGACGAGGTCATGCTCGGGCGCCAGGACCATGAACGTCGCGCCGAACAACGTGTCCGGCCGCGTCGTGAAGACGCGGAGTTCGTCACCGCCGGACTGGTGGTCGTCCGGGGCCGTCGCGAACACGATCTCGGCACCCTCGCTGCGGCCGATCCAGTTCGTCTGCATGAGCCGGATCGGTTCCGGCCATTCGATCGTGCTGAAGTCGAGCAACTCGTCGGCGTAGGCGGTGGTCCGGAAGAACCACTGCTCGAGATCGCGCTTCTCGACGCGCTCGCCGCAGCGCCAGCAGCGTCGTTCGGTGCCCTCGACCTGTTCGCGCGCGAGCGTCCCGTCATTCGGACACCAGTCGACCGGCGCCTTCGCTCGGTAGGCGAGGCCCATCTCCAGGAAGCGCAGGAACAGCCACTGGTTCCAGCGGTAGTAGGCGGGATCGGCGGTGACGACCTCCGCGTCCCAGTCGAAGGTCGCGCCCATCGATCGGAGCTGGCGTCGCATGTGGTCCAGGTTGGCCATCGTCCACGCGAACGGGTGGACCTTGTTCTTGATCGCGGCGTTCTCGGCGGGTAGGCCGAAGGCGTCGAACCCGATGGGGAAGAACACGTTGTCGCCGTGCATCCGGCGATACCTGGCGATCGCGTCCGTGGGCGTCTTGATGTACCAGTGCCCGATGTGCAGGTCGCCCGACGGATACGGATACATCGTCAACAGGTAGAAGGGGCGGCGGGACGTGTCCGACAGGTCCGTCTTGTAGAGCCCGAGCTCGTCCCAGCGCGCCTGCCAGCGCGGCTCGATCTCGGTGGGGTCGAACCGTTCGATGTGCGTTCGCTCTGTCGTTTCGGTCACGTGGTGGTCCGCGCCTCGTTGCTCGTTGCCCAACCCGGGAATGATGAACCCCCCGCCACGCCGGCGAGGGGTCTGATCGGTCGGCGGTTCAGGTAGATGGTGGAGCTAAGGGGATTCGAACCCCTGACCTTCTGAATGCCATTCAGACGCTCTTCCAGCTGAGCTATAGCCCCGCGCCGGAGCGGGAGTATAGCATCGGGCCCCGCTCGAACCACGGTCGCGGTGGAGCGTCAGCGGACCACGACGTTGACGTACCACGTGCCACAGACCTGGTTGCCGTCGCGCAGGACGCACGCGTCCAGCCCGAGCGTCCAGGTACCGATCGACGATGGGGCCGGGAAGTCGACGGGTGGGGACGAAGCCGAGCGGAGCAGGCCGTTGTCGAACGTCTCGAAGTTCGGGGGATCGCCGTGGAAGGCGCCCATCCTCGCCGACCACGACTCTTCGATGGACCACGCACCCGCGTCGAAGGTCAGCCGCTCACCGCGTCCCAGAGCGAGTGCCTCGAGGGGCTCGTGCGGCAGGGTGGACCCGCACGAATTGGTCCCGCCATGGCCGTTGCGCAGGTTGAGCGCGTACCCGCAACCGATCCAGGCAGTTGCGACCGCCGAGTGTCCCTGGCGGCGGACCTGGAGCGCCGGCGCGACGAAGGGCTCGATCCGCAACGGCCAGGCCGTCTCGAGCGTCGTGCCGTCCACGAACGTGAAGCTCCCGACCAGGTCCCAGTCGCCGCCACGAGGCCCGAATCCGATCGAGAACCGATTCTGTGCGGCGATCGCCGGGTCGCGGACCACGCTGTCATAGCCAGCCAGCTCCTCCGCGCCGCCGTCCCGACCCTGGCCAGGGCGCGGGATGAGGATGATCGACCAGCGGACGGCGCAGCGATCGGCGTCGATGGCCACGGACATCTCCGCCCCGAGGGGAATCACGATGAGGCTGCCACCCGTTGGCGGCGTGGAGCCTGGGGCGAGTGGAGCACCCGCGTATCCCTTCGAGTCGATGTGCAGGACCGCCCCCGCGAGCGACTCGTCGGGGCCGCACGGGACAAGCGGCGACACATCGGGGATGACGCGCGCCTCGCCGACGGCCAGGTGCGCGTAGGCTTCGACCCAGCGCGAGCCGCCGATCCCCGTGAACTCGACGACGATCCGGACGAGCCAGACGCCACGGGGCGGAGCGACGAATTCGGCCACGGGTCCGCCCGGCTCGCGACTTCCGCCCTGTACCCGGGTCTCGAGTTGCCCCGCGCCGCCCTCGAGGTCGATGAACGTCAGCGACCAACGATGGATGCATCGGCGCGCGGCGGTCGCGAGCTCCATGCGGGCCAGGTCATCGACCGCCATCGCGGCAGCCGACTCGCGATCCGATACGCGATCGGTTGGTTCCGCCCACGAGTCCGGCCGCGTCGGTTCGGTGGGGCCGTCCGTCCACACGAGCGGCTCGATGGCCGCCGTCCGCCAGCGGAGCGAGAGGCGCGCCGGATCCACGAACGGGGCGTCGGCGCATGGCATCGTCGTGTCGGTCGGGCCGGGGCTCGCCATCGGAACCGAAGGAGGTGGCGCAACGCTTGACGAAGGGCTGGCTCCCGACGGGCTCTCCAGGGCGGTCGTCAGGCCGCCGCCTGGACGCGTGGCAAGGGCGATGCCGAGGACGAGGACCAGACCGGCCGCGACGGCAGCGACGGGCCAGATCCAGCGATCGCGGCGACTGGTCGCGGGCCGGACGACGGTCGCGAGTTCGACGACGTCGGCCTCACCGGCGTGCCCGCCAGTGGGTTCGTCGCCGCGCTGCATCCGAGGATCAGGTTGGTCTGGCACCATGCCCGGCATCGTGACGGCCCCGCCTTCCAGTCGCTCGTCGTTACAGGTTCGCCGCGTTCGGCTGTCCGGAGGTGAGATCGAGTACGCGCTCCGGCCGATGGCCAGGGCTCGTGGCCTGCGCGTCACGATGGACGCCCGCCGTGGGGTCATCGTGACGGTGCCGCCAGCGAGCAGGCGCGGCTGGGCGCGGCCCGAGCCGCTCATCGAGGCCTTCCTTCGCGAGCGGGAAGCGTGGCTCCGACGCCACCTCGAGCGCCAGGCTCGGACGCAAGCCGAGATCGATGCGCGCGGCGGGCTCGTCGACGGCGGGCTGGTGCGCTACCGCGGCGAGCTGCATCGCCTCAGCCTCCGACCCGCCCGGTCCGCGCTGCGCCGCTCCACGGTCGCGCGGAGCGGCGACGATGACGAAGACACCCTGATCGTCGACATCGCGACGCGAGACCGCCGGGGCCTCGATCGCGTCCTGCACGAGTGGTTCAGGGAACGCGCGGACGAGATCATCGGGCGCGAGATCGAGCGCCATGCGGCGGCACTCGGCGTGGTCCCGAACGCGATCGCCCTGCGCGATCCGCGCAGTCGCTGGGGGAGTGCCTCGAAGGAGGGCCGGCTGATGTTCTCGTGGCGCCTCGTCCTCGCTCCACCCGAGGCGCTGGAGACCGTGGTCGTCCACGAGCTCGCGCACCTGCGGGTCTTCGGCCATGGGCCGCGGTTCTGGGACGTGGTCGCGTCGCGCGTCCCCGACCACGGACGCTGGCGGCGGTGGTTGCGCGAGCATGCTCATGAGCTTCACGCCGCGCTCGACGTTCCCGGGGTCAAACGGCCCCTGGCGGATTCGAACTCGTCGACTCGGTCGGACCAGGCTTCGCGATCCCGGCAAGAGCGGCGTCCACGATCGAACGCAGCTCGGTGATGGATGCCCCCGAGCGCGCCCGCAGCGTGAGGCCAAGACCCAGCGTCACGAGCTGATCGGCGGTGGCGGACACGCCGATGTCGGGCCGGACCTCGCCCGCCTCGACGCCGTCGGCGAGCACGGTGGCGAACGCGGAGCGGAGGCGCCGCACGTGGCGCTCGGCCACCGGTCGGACGATATCGGCACTGCCGACGTCAGACCCGAGCGTGTTCGCGAGGAGGCATCCGGGCCGGGGTGGCGCCGCCGCAGCTCGCGCCCAGCGCTCCAGGGCGTCGTGGATGAGACCGATCGACGGACCGCCTTCGGCGAGAAGATCGACGAGATAGGACAGCCTCGTTCGCCCGTAGCGGTCGAGCGCCTCGGCATACAGCTCGCGTTTCCCGCCGAACGCGTTGTACAGGCTCTGGCGGCCGATCCCCATCGTGTCGAGCAGCGATTGGACACCCGAGGCCTCGAAGCCGTGCCACCAGAACTCACGCATCGCCCGCTCGAGCGCCTCCTCTCGATCGAAGGCGCGTGGGCGTCCTGGTTGGCGCGGCTCGTCGATCCGGGACACCGAATCGCCGGTGTCATGGCGTCCGTTCCGCGCCGTCGGTCCGCTCATGCGGCGTCCAGGGGTGCCGCGGGGGGAGCGTCGGCAGAGGAGGCCGCCTCGGACTTCGCCTGGGCGCGCGCGGCCGCGATCGCCTCGTTCGAGATCCAGCCGATCGAGATGAGCGCAACGACCCCGAACGCGACCGAGCTGATCACGAAGGGTGCCAGGAGCCCGAGCACCGATGCGACCAACCCGCCAACGATCGCTCCCATGGGTTGCGCGCCCCAGGCGACCAACCGGTAGACGCCGAGGATGCGCCCACGCAGGTGCCGAGGGACGAGCTCCTGCCGGAGGCTGACCACGACGACATTCCAGAACGTCAGCATGATCCCGTAGCCCGCTGCGGCGACGCCGGCGATCCGTGCATCCGTCGTGAGGGCCAGTGCGACCCCCGATGTCGCGCCGAGGGCGATCCCGAGCGTCACCGCCCGGCCCGGACCGAAGAGCGCGACGGCACGCGTCGCGATCACGGACCCGAGGAGTCCCCCGACGCCGATCACGGCGATGAGGACGCCGTAGCCGAGGCTGTCGAGCCCGAGCACGTCCTGGGCATACAGCACGAAGACGGCGATCACGGAGAACGCGAAGACGTTGATGACGCCCGCGAGGACGGCGAGCCGGAACAGCAGCGTGCGTTCGACGAGCCAGCGGACGCCCTCCGCGATCTCGCCGCGCAGGGGTCCACGCTGCTTGACGGGCTCCGGCCGGAACGACCCGGCCAGGCCGCTCAGGACGACGATCGAGACGACGAAGGCGACTGCGCCCATGCCGAAGGGAAGTGCCGGCCAGACCGTGAACAGGGCCGCGCCCAGTGGCGGGCCGCCGAACAACTGCATGAACCAGAGCGTTCCCTGGAACCGGCTGTTCGCGGCCGGCAGGTCCGCGGGCTCGACGACGTCCGCGACGAGCGCCTCGACGGACGGGTCGACGAAGGTGTCGCCGGTCACGAGCAGGAACGCCACGAGGTAGATCAGGCCGATGGCGAGCGGCCCGCCGATCGCACCGGTCGCGACGAACCCCAGGAGGAGGACGAGGGCCGAGCGGATCGCGTTGACGATCAGCACGACTGCCCGCCGATCCAGGCGGTCCACGATCGCTCCCGAAGGAAGCGCGAAGATGAGCCACGGCAGCTGGCCGGCCGCCGATGCCCCGGCGACAAGGAGTGGATCGCGGGTCAGTGACGCGACGAGGAGGGGCGTCGCCGCGCCCAGCAATCCATCCCCGAGGTTCGATGCCCCGAGCGTGATCCAGAGCCGCCTGAACGACCCACCAAGCTGCCGCGATGCCATGTCTCCAACCCGTCGGTCGGTGCCGTCGACGGATCCACGACCCGCCGGGACGACGCATCGACCATTATGGACTATTCGGTCCATAATCGTCTCACCCGCGAACGATGGCGTGGCTCGAAGGGGGACGTGCGAATCTCGTACTGCGTCGGTGTTCGCACGACGAGAATCGTTTCGCGGTATGGAACAAGGACCAACCGGCCATGGTAGATTGCCTCATCTCGGACCGGGTCCGCCCGCGTCCGGAGAGCGGAGGAACGTGGACGTGCAACCGGCCAACCCGAACCCGAGCGAATCCCCGGCCCCGAGCGGGTCCGCGCAGTCGACCGCTCAGCCGATGATCGACGTGCGGACCATCGACAAGTGGTTCGGCAAGCTGCATGTCCTGCGCGGCGTCTCCATGCACATCGATCGCGGTGAGGTCGTCGTCGTGATCGGGCCATCGGGCTCCGGGAAGAGCACCCTCCTGCGCTGCGTGAACCGCCTCGAGGAGGTCCAGAAGGGCGAGGTCGTGGTCGACGGCCAGTCGCTCACGAAGGACAAGATCGACGTCAACGAGCTCCGCGCCGAGATCGGCGTCGTCTTCCAGTCATTCAACCTCTTCCCGCATCTGTCCGTCATGGAGAACCTCGTGCTGGCCCCGATGCATGTCCGCGGGATGGACCGGAAGGCGGCCGAGGAACGAGCGCGGAAGCTCCTCGTCAAGGTGGGCATCGAGGAGAAGGCCGACATGCTCCCGACCCAGCTCTCGGGCGGGCAGCAGCAGCGTGTCGCGATCGCCCGGGCGCTCGCGATGGAGCCCAAGATCATGCTCTTCGACGAGCCCACCAGCGCCCTCGATCCCGAGATGATCAACGAGGTCCTCGAGGTCATGAAGGCCCTTGCGCGCGAGGGCATGACGATGATGGTCGTCAGTCACGAGATGGGCTTCGCCCGCGAAGTCGCGGACCGGGTCATCTTCATGGCCGACGGCGAGATCGTCGAGGAGGGCACCCCAGAACACTTCTTCACCCAGCCGTCCCAGGACCGCACGAAGCAGTTCCTGAGCAAGATCCTGAAGCACTGACGGAGGCGCGCTTCAGGCCCCCCAGCACAGCGCCGGTGCCCGCCGGACATGAATCGGAGGAGATCAGACCGATGTTCAAGCGAATTGGCGTCTTCCTTGGCGCCCTCGCCTTCGTCTTTGCCGCCTGTACGCCGGGCGACACCGGGGGCGACAAGCCGAGCTTCGCGGCCGGCTCGACGATGGCCACCATCCAGGCGAACGGGAAGCTCGTCTGCGGCACGAAGTTCGATGTCCGTGGGTTCGGATTCAAGAACCCGACGACCAACGAGGTCGAGGGCCTTGATGCCGACCTGTGCCGCGCGATCGCCGAAGCTCTTGGCGTCGAGCCGGAGTTCGTCGAGGCCGTCAGCGCCAACCGAATCCCGTTCCTCCAGGAGGACAAGGTCGACATCGTGGCGAGCACGATGACGGCAACGGAGTCGCGCAAGCTGGAGATCGACTTCAGCCACATCTACTACGTGGCCGGCCAGTCGATCCTCGTCCGGAGTGACAGCACCATCGCCAGTGTCGACGACCTCAACGGCGTCGTCGTCTGCTCGGGCGAAGGGTCCACCTCGGAGAAGAACGTGCGCGAGAAGGCGCCGACGGCCACGCTCTTCCTGACCAAGACGTACACGGAAGCCGGCCAGGCGCTGGCCGACGGCCGATGCGACGCGGTCAGCACGGACGACACGATCCTTTTCGGCCTCAAGGAGCAGTTCCCGGACACGAAGATCGTGGGCGGGGCGTTCACCGAGGAGCCGCTCGGGATCGGCATCAAGAAGGGCAAGGACGACCTGGTCACCTTCATCAACGAGACGATGGAGGCGATGAAGGCCGACGGCCGGATGACCGAGCTCTACAAGAAGTGGGTCGAAGCCTTCACCGGCTCTGTCCCGCCCGTGCCGTTCTAGATCGGGATCGGTCCGTCGCCGGCGCCGCTCGAGCGAGCGGCGCCGGGTCGGGCCTGCCCGCCTGATCGTGTAGGCCGGGGATGCCGTTCTTCTTCACGCCGGCGCTCGTCGAGCACTCCGAGCTCTTCTTCGAGGGCGCCCGCACCACGCTGATCCTCTTCGGATTCGGCCTGGTGATGTCCCTGGTCCTCGGCGTGTTCATGGCCAGCCTCCGCGTCTGGGGCGGGAACATCCTGTCGTCGCTGGCCGGCGCCTACGTCGAGTTCTTCCGGAACACGCCGCTGCTCGTGCAGCTGTTCTTCTTCGCGGTCCTGTTCGCCCCGGCCAACCTGGGTGTCACGCGTGACCCTGTCGTGGTCGGGATCATCGGTCTCGCGATCTACACCGGGGCGTACGTCACCGAAGTGGTCCGGTCCGGGATCCTGTCGGTCGACGCTCGGCAGATCGAGGCCGCGCGATCGCTCGGTCTGAGCCAGATCCAGTCGCTCCGGCTGGTCGTCCTGCCGCAGGCCGTACGCACCGTCATCCCGCCGCTCGGCAACGTGGCGATCGCCCTCGCCAAGAACACGACGATCGTCTCCGCGATCGCGGCCAATGAACTCCTGAAGGTCGCGGGGATCATCGAGACCCGCAACGCGACGATCGAGGGCTTCATCGCTGCGCTGTTCGTCCTGTGGGCCCTGACGCTCTCGATGGCGTTCATCCTCAGCCGCCTCGAGCGGCGCCTGGTCTTCGCCCGATGACGGCAGCACCCGTCGCCGCTCCGGCCGGCCTCCGCGTGAGCGGGCAGGTCTGGACCGCGCTGATCATCGGCGGCGGGATCGTCCTGGGGTTCGCCTCGGGCGCGATCCCGGTCGCGCCGTGGGAGCCGTTCCTGCGCCTCGACACGTGGACCTTCCTCGGCCAGGGGCTCCTCGTGACCCTGCTCATCGGCGGCGTGTCGCTCGTGCTCGCGATGGTCATCGGGATCCCGCTGGCGATGGCCCGGTCGTCACTCAAGGGCCCCATCGGCTGGCTCATCAGCGGCTACATCGAACTCATCCGGGCAACGCCGATCCTCGCGTTGCTCCTGATCATCTTCCTCGGCGTGTCCCGCCTGGGGATCGACCTGCCGGCGATCCAGGCCGCGATCGTGGGGCTGACGATCTACAACAGCGCCACGATCGCCGAGATCGTGCGCGCCGGGATCAGGTCCATCCCGAAAGGCGAGGTCGAGGCGTCCCGCTCGCTCGGCCTGACCTACTTCCAGACGATGCGCATGGTCGTCCTGCCACAGGCGATCGCGCGGATGATGCCGGCGATCGTGTCGCAGCTGATCACGCTGGTGAAGGACACGTCGCTTGCGTTCATCCTGGGCGCGCAGGAGCTCGTCGGCTTCGGCCGCTCGTTCTTCACGTTCTACGGGAACGTGCTCGAGACGTACATCGTCCTGGCGGTCCTGTTCTTCCTGATCAACTACCCGCTCTCGCTCATCTCGCGTCGCCTCGAGGCAGGCCGTGCCCCGACAGAACGACCGGTGCTGCCGGGCGGAGGCGTGCCGATCGCCTGAAGGGCATGCCGACCACCTGCCGCGCGCTCACGATCGGACGTGGCGAACGGCGAGCACGTCCGGCGCCGATCCCGGAGTTCCCGTCGACGTGACGAACACGACCGACACCTCGGCAGGCAGGATCCGTGCCTCGCGGAGCAACACGTCCAGCGCGCCGATCGGATCCGACGACTCTCCGAACGGCGCGCAGGTCCGGGCGAAGACGCCGTGGGCGAGCGCCAGGCGCCCGGCGACATGTGAATCCGGCGAGAAGGCGACGATCGGAACGCCGGGTCGCAGCGCGGACAGGATCCGCGCAGTCCGGCCGGTGCGCGTGTAGCAGGCGATCGCCTCGATCCTCACGTCCGTCGTCGCGAGCGTCACGGCGGCATACGCGAGTGCCGCGACATCCGTCGCTGCTGAGAGCGCCATGCCCGCGGGCAGGAGCGAGGCCCCGCCGACCTCGGACCTCGAGGCGATCCGTGCCGCAGCCTCCGCCGCAAGCACGGGATGGGCACCGATCGCCGTCTCGCCACTGAGCATGATCGCGTCGGCCCCATCGAACACGGCGTTCGCGACGTCGCTCGCCTCGGCGCGTGTCGGGCGTGGCGAACTCGTCATCGATTCGAGCATCTGGGTGGCGACGATGGACGGGATCCCCCGGTCGAGTGCACGCCGGACGAGTTGCTTCTGGATCAGCGGCACTTCGTCATACGGCACTTCCACCCCAAGGTCGCCGCGCGCGATCATCACGGCGTCCGCGACATCGAGGATGGCATCGAACGACTCGACGGCCGGGCGTGTCTCGACCTTGGCGACGATCTGTGGTCCATCCGACCCGAGGAGACGCCGAAGGGCCCGGATGTCATCCGGTCCCCTCACGAAGGACTGACCGATGAGATCGGCGCCAAGCTTGATCGCGAACGACAGATCCGCACGGTCCCTGGCGGTGAGAGCGGGCGATGACAGCCGGTCAGAAGGGATGGCCATCCCGCTTCGAGAGCGGACCGTTCCTCCCCGCACGACTTCCGTTCCGACCTCGCCATTCACGCTGATCACGCGAAGCTCCGCTGCCCCGTCCGCCAGTAGCACCCGATCGCCCACCCGGATGTCGGCCGCGAGCCTTTGGTACGAAACGTGGGTCCCGGTCGCATCGCCTGGCGGCGCACCCTTTCGATCGGGGCGAAGGGCGAATGGTCGACCGGCCGTGAGTTCGATCGAACCTCCAACGAAGTCGCCCAACCGGATCTTGGGACCCGCAAGATCGGTCAAGATCCCGACCGGTCGTCCCCGCGCGACTTCGGCCTGGCGGACGGCAAGCGCGACCGCTCGGCGCGACGCCGGTGTGCCATGCGAGAAGTTGATCCGCGCGACGTCCATCCCGGCCACGACCAGTTCATCCACACGCCGTTCTGTCGCCGGCCCGATCGTGCAGACGAGCTTGGTCCTTCGGGGGCTGGCCACCGAACTCGAGTCGCGCATCATGGAGCGACTGTAACGGCCCGAAGATCGAGCAGCTTCCGCAGCCCGCGCCTCGCGGTAGCACGGGACGTCCGTGAACGGCTCGCCAGGGGTAGAGCCCGCGAAGTCGGGTGGCCGGTGCCACTCGCTCGACCGCGATGGCCTGAGCCGCAAGACGGTGCCAGGCGTCAGCCACTCGGGCCGATCGACCCCAATTGATGGGCCGTTCGTCACGTGAACCTGGGCCATCGGATGGCTACGCTTGACCTCGCAAGGCCCCACTCCGATGAGGAGACCGCTGTGCGTGAGAACCTGCCCGCTCGGCCGCTGATCGCCAGACACGAGTGGCTGGGCGGGCTCGCGAGCGATCCGGTCGTGGGCGACTACCGCCTGACTGACGAGGAGGTCGACGCGGTCCTGGACCTTGCGAGGGTCGCCGCCCATGCGAGCGAGCGATCGGCGGCCCCGCTCGCTGCGTTCATGGCGGGGATGGCCGTTGCAGACCGGTCAGTCGCTGAGCGTGTGCAGGCGATTCGCAGCCTCATCGCGCGAATCGAGACGGCCTGACGGCAGTGCGGCCCGAACACGAGTCCCCGCACGCGGCCCTTCCCGGGTCCGAACGACAAGCGCACAGCATCATGCGTCGACCGATGGATCGGCGGTCCTTCCTGAAGCTGAGCGCGGCGTCCACGGTCGCGGCGGCGATGGCCGCCGACGTCCGGGATCTCGACCTGATCTTCCTGCAGGCGGTTCCCGGTGTGGAGAACCCGCTCAAGGCGTATCCCAACCGCGGCTGGGAGAAGATCTACCGGGACCAGTACGCGTACGACCGCACGTTCACGTTCATCTGTGCGCCCAACGACACCCACCTGTGTCGGCTCCGGGCGATGGTCCGGAACGACGTCGTCGTCAGGATCGAGCAGAGCTACGACGGGGGCACGTACGGCGATCCCCAGGGCAATACCGCGGGCGTCGCCTGGAATCCGCGGGGCTGCCTCAAGGGCTATACGCTCCACCGTCGCGTGTACGGCCCCTACCGCCTCAAGGGCCCAACGCTCCGAGCGGGCTGGAAGGCATGGGCGGACGACGGCTTTCCGTCGCTCTCCGACGATCCCAGCCTCCGCACGCGGTATCGGTTCGACGGGCGCGGCGAGGACACGTTCGTACCGGTGACCTGGGACGAGATGAACGCCTACGTCGCTCGCGGGCTTCAAGCGATCGCCCAGACCTACAGCGGCGACGCGGGCCGGCGACGCCTGATCGACCACGACGGGTACCCGGAGGAGATGCTCGAGCATTGGGCCGAGTCGGGTGTCCGGACGATGAAGCTCGGGTCCTCACTGCCGGTGCACGGGATCTCCGGCAAGTTCGGGCTCGGCCGATTCACCAACCTGCTCTCGGTGCTTGACGCGAACGTCCGCGGTGTGGGTCCGGATGAAGCCGTCGGTGGCCGCGAGCTGTCCGAGTACACGTGGCGCGGCGATCAGGCGCCAGGATTCCCGTTTGTCCATGGCCTGCAGGGCACCGAGACGGATTTCAACGACTTGCGCCACAGCCGGCTCGTGGTCCAGGTCGGGAAGAACCTGGTCGAGAACAAGATGCCGGAGAGCCACTGGCTCCAGGAGATCACCGAGCGCGGTGGCAAGATCGTCACGATCGTGCCCGAATACGGCCCGCAATCCACCAAGTCCGACTACTGGATCCCCGTTCGGGCCGGTCTCTCGGACACCGCGCTGTTCCTCGGGATCGCCCGTGCCCTGATCGACGGCAAGCGCTACGACGAGGCCTTCCTGAAGCGCTTCACCGACCTGCCCCTGCTCGTTCGTCTCGACACGCTCGCGCGGCTCCGAGCCGACGAGCTCTTCTCGGGCTACACGCCGGGCCTGTCGCAGGACGGGCCGAGCTTCACCCTTCACGGTCTCACGGCCGATCAGTACGCGAAGCTCGGCGATCGGGTCGTCATCAACGCGCGGACGGGGCAGGCGGAGGCGATCACCCGCGAGGATGTCGGCGACCAGCTGGCGGCCCGCGGGATCGATCCGCAACTCGACCATCGGGGCACCCTGCGGCTGGCGAACGGGACGACCGTCGAGGTCGCCACGGTCTTCAGGCTGTACACCGAGCACCTCGCTGACTACGACCTGGACACGGTCGTCGAGATCACCGGAGCCCCCCGCGACCTGGTCGAGCGTTTGATCGAGGACATCGCGACGATCAAGCCCGCCTCGTTCCAGGTTGGCGAAGGGGTGAACCACTACTTCCACGCGACGCTCCACAACCGGGCTGTCTACCTCGTGGCGATGCTGACCGGCAACATCGGTGTGCCTGGCGCCGGGGTGAGTACGTGGGCGGGCAACTACAAGGGCGGCGTCTTCCAGGGCGCGCCGTGGTTCGGGCCGGGCGTCGGCGGCTATGTCAACGAGGACCCATTCAACCAGCGGCTCTCAGAAACGGACCGCTATGACATCGCGTCGCTCCGCCACACCCTCGAGGGAGAGGACACGAGCTATTGGGGGAACGGGGACCGGCCGCTGATCGTGGAGACCCCCGAGGCGGGACGCAAGGTCTTCACCGGACACACCCACATGCCGAGTCCCACGAAGGTCCTGTGGTATTCGAATGCCAACACGATCAACCAGGCCAAGTGGGCCTATCACCTGGTCCGCAACGTGAACCCGATGATCGACATGATCGTCGACGAGCAGATCGAGTGGACCGGCTCGGGCGAATATGCCGACGTCATCCTGCCGGCGAACAGCTGGATGGAGCAGCAGACGCTCGAGATGTGCGCCTCGGCCACGAATCCATTCCTGCAGATCTGGAAGGGCGGGATCGAGCCGCTCTACGACAGCCGGGATGATGCCGCGATCGTGGCCGGGGTCGCCGCGGCCCTGACCGACGTCACCGGCGATCGGCGCTTCCGCGATCACTACAAGTTCACCCTCGAGGGGCGACCCGAGGTCTATCTCGATCGCGTCCTTGCCGGGTCGTTCACGACCGAGGGCTACACGGTCGCAGACATCATGGCCGGACGCTACGGGCAACCCGGCGGCGCCCTGATGCAATACCGGACCTATCCGCGGATCCCATTCCACGAGCAGATCCACGACAGCCTGCCCTTCTACACGGACACCGGGCGGATGAACGCCTACGTCGACATCCCGGAGGCGATCGACTACGGCGAGAACCTCATCGTCCACCGCGAGGCCGTCGAGGCCACCCCGTATCTGCCCAACGTCATCGTCTCGACGAGCCCCTATCTGCGACCCCGGGACTACGGGATCCCCACCGCATCCGTGGATGCCGCCGAGCGGCAGGTCCGTAACGTGATGATGGCCTGGTCGGAGGTGAAGCAGACCGTCAACCCGCTCTTCGAACAGGGATTCATGTTCCACTGCCTGACCCCGAAGTCGCGGCACTCCGTCCACTCATCGTGGGCCGTGACCGACTGGAACTGGATCTGGAACTCGAACTTCGGCGATCCGTACCGGGAGGACAAGCGGCTTCCCGGGGTCGGCGATGTCCAGTTCCACATGAGCCCCGCGGATGCCGCGACCCTGGGCCTCGCGTCAGGCGACTACGTGTGGGTCGACGCCAACCCGGCCGACCGCCCGTACCCCGGGTTCACGGAAGACGATCCCTTCGCGCCCGTCGCGCGGTTGATGGCCCGGGTGACCTTGAATCCCGCCTACCCGCCCGGCGTGACGATGGTCAAGCACGCCTACAACATGGCCACCCCGGGCACGGTCCGCGGCGCCGAGACCCGACCCGACGGGCGGGCGCTTTCGGCCACCGGATACCAGGCGAGCTTCCGCCACGGCAGCCAGCAGAGCATCACGCGAAGCTGGACACCCCCGATGCATCAGACGGACTCCCTGTTCCACAAGCGGGCCGGCGGGATGACGTTCGTCTTCGGTTTCGACGTCGACAACCATGCGATCAACACCTGCCCGAAGGAAGTCCTCGTCCGGGTCACGCTTGCCGAGCCCGGCGGTCTCGGTAGCGTCGGCCGGTGGCGCGGCGGGACGACGGGCATGAGCCCCGCGGGCGAGGACGATCGGATGCTCGCCTACCTGGCCGGCGGGTACGTCAAGGTCGGAGGTTCGTGATGACCGACCCGCGGCGCGGAGCCGACAAGCCGTTCGCGCTCGACGACCCCATGTCGTTCATCCCGGTCAGCTTCCCGGTGGAGTCGAGCGAAGCGGTCGATCGCGACCAGGCCCGCTGCCTGGTGGAGGAATACGCGCTGATCGGGTGGTCCGCGGATCGCATCCGCGAGCTCTTCCACGCACCGCAGTACGCGGCCACCTACGGCATCTTCCGCCGCCGCGGATCGGACTTCGTCGATACGGTCATCGCCGGCGTGCTCGGCAGAAGGGGTGGCGGCTGATGCCCACCGTACGGAACTGGCAGCTGGGTCGGGACATGGACTTCCGGCTTCCGGGAGCGTTCCCGGAGCGCCAGTTCGCTGCCGTCTTCAACATCAATCGGTGCATCGCCTGTCAGACATGCACGATGGCCTGCAAGTCGACCTGGACCCACTCGCCGGGCCAGGAGTTGATGTGGTGGAACAACGTCGAGACCAAGCCGTACGGCGGCTATCCGGCGCACTGGGACCTCAAGGTCCTTGATCTCCTCGAGCAGGCGAACCCGGGCGGCCAGACCTGGGATTCGACCACCGCCGCGGCGGTCCAGGCGCCGTACGGGACCTACGAGGGCAAGACGATCTTCGAGGCCGCCGACGGAAAGGAGCAACTGGCCCTCGGCTACCTTCCCACCGAGGACGAGTGGAAGGCGCCCAACCGGTTCGAAGACCATGCCACGAAGTGGTCGCCCACGGGTACATCGCTGCCGGAGCACGCAGGGTGGTTCTTCTACCTCGCCCGGCTGTGCAATCACTGTTCGTACCCGGCCTGCCTGGCTGCGTGCCCCCGGGATGCGATCTACAAGCGCCCCGAAGACGGCGTCGTCCTGATCGACCAGGAGCGCTGCCGCGGCTATCGCAAGTGCGTCGAGGCGTGCCCGTACAAGAAGGTGATGTACCGGCCCACGACCCGGACCAGCGAGAAGTGCATCGCGTGCTATCCACGCCTCGAAGGGGCCGATCCGCTGTCCGGTGGCCAGCCCATGGAGACCCGGTGCATGGCCTCGTGCGTCGGCAAGATCCGCCTTCAGGGCCTCGTCGACATCGCCGACGACGGGACGTGGGCCCTGGACCCGAAGAACCCCCTCTACTACCTCGTTCACGAGGAGCAGGTCGCGTTGCCCCTCTATCCGCAGTTCGGGACCCAGCCGAACATCTACTACATCCCGCCGCGCTGGGTCCCGCGGCCATACCTTCGCCAGATGTTCGGACCGGGCGTCGACCGCGCGATCGAGCGCTACGGACGGCCGTCCCGCAAGCTCCTGGCGGTCCTCCAGCTCTTCCGGGCGGCCGAGACGATCGTGTTCTCGTTCGAGATCGAGGAGGGTCCGAAGATCGGCGAGGTCTCGGTGGAAGGCCAGCCGCTGGAGCTGTTCGACGACACGATCATCGGGTACGACCAGGCCGGCGCGGAGATCGTCCGGGTACGGGTCGAGGAGCCCGTGGTCGAACGGCCCTCCAAGCTCAATTCGATCTGAGATGACAACCATGCAAGCTTCCGTGGCAGCGCCGTGGCAGACCGCCGTAGCCCAGGGTCTGGTCTACGACTATCTCAGCCGTCTCCTTGCCGCCCCCGACGAGGCGCGGTGGGCCGACCTCCGCGACGTCCGCGGCCCGATGATCGAGTCGATCGAACCGTCGGACGCCGGACTCTCGGGCGGACTCAGGGCCGCGGTCGCGGCCGTCGCAACGGCGACACTCGACGAGGCGCGGGTTGCTCATCAGCTGCTGTTCCCACTCGTCGAGTCGCAGGATTGTCCCGCCTACGAGACCGCATACCGGAGCCGCGACATCTGGGTCCAGACCGACCTGATGGCCGATGCTGCGGGGTTCTATCGCGCCCATGGGGTGCGCGTCGGTCTACCGCGTCCCGAACGCCCTGATCACATCACTGTCGAGCTCGAGTTCATGGGTCTGCTCGCCCGCAAGGAGGCCGCCGCACTCGAGTTGGGGCTGTCCGAAGGCGTCGCGATCTGTGGCGAGATGGGCGATGCATTCCTGCGCGACCACCTCGGCTGCTGGGGGATCGGATTTGGTCGACGCGTCGAGCACCTGGCGACGGCGCCCTACCTGGTCGCGGCCGGCGGATTGCTCGCGACGTGGCTCGAGACGGAGCTCGCCGTCCGATCGGTGGTTCCCGCCGAGCAGTCCGACACGCCGATCCCCGTCGGTGCAGAAGACACGACCGATTCTCGAGCCGAGGACGATGGCTGCGGCAGCTGCGGCACGGGAGCCGAGGCCACGCAGATCATCCCGATCGCCGACCTGACGGCGAAGTCACGGCACGACCGATGACTGACTCGACCGGTCCCGACGTGACACGCTCGGTACGATCCGTCCGGCGTCGTGTCAGCCTCGCCATCGTGGCGATCGCCATCCTGATCGGGGCGAGCCTCGGACTCGCCGGGCTCAACCCGGCCACGGCCCAGGGGCCGGTGCTCATCGCCTACCGCGTGGCGGACGACCCCGGCCTGGATCCGGGCGCGGCCGCCTGGTCCTCGATCGCCCCGACGCGCGTCGTCCTGACGAGCCAGGTGCTGGCCTACCCGACCCAGGTACTCAATATCCCGTTCGTGGATGTGCGAGCGCTCCATGTTGCAGACCGCCTCCTCATCCGGGTGGAGTGGGCCGATACGAGCCTTGATGACACCACCCGGGCCGCCGAGGACTTCTCGGATGCCGTCGCGGTGCAGTTCCCGGCCGTGGCCGCGTCCACGGTTCCCTTCGTCTGCATGGGGCAGTCCGACAAGGCCGTCAATATCTGGCAGTGGCGAGCGGATAGCCAGTCGCGGCAGGCCGGTGGTCCGGACCTCGTCGATGGCTACGTCGACGAGTATCCGGACACGTCCGATCTCTTCTTCCCTGCGCGGACTGCCGGCAATCCGTTCGCCCAGGTGGGGGCCGGCCCGGTCCAGAACCTCGTCGCCGGCGGTTTCGGAACGCTCAGTCCGACGTCGGAGCAGGTGATCCGCGGCGAGGGCGTGTACGACGACGATCGCTGGGCGGTGGTCTTCGAGCGGGACTTTGCGGCGCCAGGGGCCGACCAGCCGTCATTCGAGGCCGGCACGACGGTGGATGTCGCCTTCGCCGTGTGGAATGGGAAGGAAGGCGACCGCAGCGGCAAGAAGTCGGTATCGGAGTTCACCGTCATCCAGCTGATCGAGCGCGGGCCCGGAGTGGACATCTCGAGGTTGCTCACCGCGCTCGCGACGATCGTCGGGCTCCTCCTGGTCCTCGTCGGGGGCATGCGCCTCGTGCGACCGCGCGATCCACACCACACGACGTCGCCCTCGTCCGACCGGGCGACCTGAACCGATGACCCAGCGGATCCTGCGGACGGCGTCGATGGGCACGATGCGGGCGGTGCGCTGGGAGGAGATGCTCTCCGCCCTCATCGTCGCGACGGCCGTCGTCGCTGCCGTCGAGTTGGTCCTCCTCCGGATCGTCACGCGCACATTCGTCCACATTCCCGGCGTGGCCGTTGACGGCGGGCCACTCGCCGTGCTGGCCGACGCCGGACGGCTCGCCTATTACACGTCCGGGGTATTGGTGGTCGCCCTCCTCGCAGCCGTCTGGTTTTCGCAGGTCCGGGCCGGGAAGTCGCTGGCGGCTGCAGCGATCGCGCTGTTCGTGGTTGCCAGCGTCGGTGCCAGGATCGGCTGGCTCGACCCGGCAAGCCTGCCCGCAGCCGTCGTGCTGGCCGTGGTTCTCCTGGCAGGTGGTGCGATCCGCGGGATCCGTGCACCGCGACCCACGCTGATCGCCCTGACGGGCGCGGTCGTCGTCTACGGGATGTGGGCGATCGGATCACAGCTGACCAGCGCCGGGGTCGTGCTGCCGGAAGGATCGACAGCGCTGCTCCTCGTCGGTGAGGTCCTCGTCGTGATCGGTTTCACAACGCTGCCGTTGTCGATCAGCCTCCCGCGAGGCACCCGTCGGTTCGACCGCGCCACGATCCTGGTCGCCGGGGCGACAGGACTCGCGGTGTTCGCGGGTCTGCAGTTCGCAGAATCGACCTTCAAGATCCTGTTGCTCTGGAACCTGGGGCTGGCGGGCTACCTGCCGGCGCTCGCCTACGCACTCGCAGCGGCGGGGGCAGCCACCGGCATCGCCATTGCCGTGAGGGCGGGGCAGACGCACCTCGCGGCCGCGATCGTCCTGTTCCTGGCCGGCGGTTTCGCGTTCACGAGTACGTACCAGAGCGGGCTCGTGATCGCTGCCTTGGGGATCCTGGCGATCGTGCCGGCTGCCGAGGATTCGGAGAGCTCGCCGACGGGACCCTCCGTGGTGACCACGCTCACGATCCGTCCATCGCATCACCGACACCCCAGGAGCGACTCATGACCAAATCCTTGACGACTGTCCATTCGCACACCGGGTGCACCTGTGCGGACGACGGCGGCACGACGCCCGTTCTGGACGCGCGGACGATCCCCCACGACATCCGGCACGCGGCGATCTTCGGGGCGCTTGACTCCCTCGCCGGCGGTTCCGCTCTCGTGCTCGTGGCCCCGCACGACCCCCAGCCACTGCTCGCCCAGGCACGTGCCCGGTACCCGGAGGGCATCGACATCGAGTACCTGGAGCGCGGGCCAGAGGCCTGGCACATCCGGCTACAGCGCGTCTGAACGGTGAACGGGCCGACCCGCGGGATCTCGCCCTTGAATGCATCGCGCTCGAGCGCCGGGGAGCACGAAACGAGTGGGTTGGTGGAGATGAGGGGACTCGAACCCCTGACCCCTGCGATGCGAACGCAGTGCTCTTCCGACTGAGCTACATCCCCACGGGGTCGACCGCACGCATCGGCGGGTCGATCGGGGGCAGAGTGTAGCACGGGGTCCCGACCCACCCGAGCCCACCCGCCGGCACGGGCGTTCCCCAGGCGGCTTCCTCCGCGTACTCTGCGCCGATGGCCACCGGTCTCCTGCTCGGTCTCGGCGCTGCCCTGATGTGGGGGATGACCGACGTGTCCGGGTCCGTGGCCAGCCGACGGTTCGGAAGCCTGCGCGTCCTGGCCGGCGCCCACCTCACGGGATTCACCGTGCTGGTCGTGCTCGGGCTGATCCGCGGGACTTCGATCCCCACCGACCCCGGCATCCTCCTCTCGGCCGTTGCCGTCGGGCTGTTCGGTGCCGGGGCCTACCTCGCCTTCTTCACGGGTCTGCGGATCGGGCCGCTCGCCGTCGTGAGCCCGACCGTCGCCGCGTTCGGCGGGCTGACGGTCATCCTCTCGGTGGTCCTGCTCGGCGAGACGCTCGGGCCGCTCCAGGCGGCCGGTGCCGCCCTCGCGACCGTGGGCGTCGTGCTCGTCGGGTTCGTCACCGACGGTGGCCTGCGCGCCACGCGGATCGTCGGCCCCGGCGTTCTCCTCGGCGCGATCGCGCTCGTCCTGTTCGCGCTGATGACCGTCGCGTCGTCCGGCCCCGTGAAGCAGGTCGGCTGGCTCGAGTTCTCGCTCCTGTCGCGGGCGGTCAACGTCGTCGCGATCTGGGCACTCCTGATCGTGTCGCTCGCCACGCGGGCCCCGGCGTTCCAGCCCTTCCTGGCGGCGGGAGAGGCACGATCCCGGGTCGGGGCCCTCGCCATCGTGACCGCAGGGTTGTTTGACATCGTGGGCCTGGTCAGCTTCACGATCGGACTCGAGCAGGCTGATACGTGGATCGTGGGACTCGCGAGTTCGTTCGGTCCCGCGGTCGCCGTCGTCTTCGCGGTCCTGTTCATGCGCGAGCGCCTGCGTCGCACCCAGTGGCTGGGCCTGGCGATCCTCGCGTCCGGCCTGGTGGCGGTCGCCCTGCCCTAGGCCGGAAGGCTGAACCAGAACCGGTTCCGACCGTCCATCGTGTCTGCGCCGACCCGGCCCCCGGCCGACTCGACGAGCTGTTTCACGATGGCCAGCCCGATCCCGGCCCCGCCCCGTGCTCGATCGCGCGACTTGTCGACGCGATAGAAGCGCTCGAAGACCCGCTCGAGCTCGGCGTCCGGCAGGGGATCGCCGGTATTTGCGATCGAGACCAGGAGATCCGAGGCGCGACGTTCGGTGCGGATCGCGATCTCGCCGCCCGCCGGCGTGTAGCGGACCGCGTTGGACAGCAGGTTGTCGAGGACCTGCGCGAGGTGGTCGGGGTCGGCGCGGGCCGGAAGCCGCTCCGGAAGGTCCACAGTGAGCCGCAGGCCCGCCCGATCGATGGCCGGCGACGTGAGCTCGATCGCCCGGCGGATGGCGTTCACGAGGTCGATCTCCTCGAGGCGGACGGGACCAGCGCCGGCGTCGCCATCCGCGAGGGCATCGAGCGAGTGCGACAGCCGAACCAGTCGCTCGGCCTCTTCCCAGAGCGAGTCGTAGGTCGCGGAATTGGCCTCGATCACGCCGTCTCGCAGCGCCTCGAGGTAGCCCTGTAGGTTCGTCAGGGGCGTGCGCAGTTCATGGGCCGCGTTCGTGATGAAGTCTCGTCGGATGCTCTCCTGGCGTTCGAGAGCGCTGGCCATCTGGTTGAACGAGTCGGCGAGGCTGGCGATCTCCTCGGGGCCGTCGCGCGGCACCCGCGCCGCGTAGTCGCCGGCCGCGATCCGGCGCGCGGCCGCTCCCACACCCGCCAGGGGACGAGCCAGCCGGCGACCAAGGAACACGGCAAGACCCAGGCTGGCAAGGACTGCCACGGCGACCGCGATCCCGACGACGCTCGTGACGGACGCGTCGTACATCTCCCGGGCGTGCGTGGCCGAATCGCCGGTCCGGATCATCATCTCGGTGAACGTCTCGGCCCCGATGATGATCACGCCCAGGGCGAGGATGGCGATCCCGACGATCGCCGATGCGAGCCCGCCGATCGCGATCCGGACGGCGATCCCGCGCCCGTTCATCGGGCCGGTGCCGCGCGGTAGCCGACGCCGCGGACGGTGGCGACGTAGCGCGGCCGGTCGGCATCGTCACCGAGCTTGTCGCGCAGGCGGCCGATGTGGACATCGATCGTGCGATCGAGCACGTCGGCTTCGTCCTGGCCGTAGACCGCATCGAGGAGCTGGTCGCGACTGAGCACGCGACCGTCGGCCTCGAGGAGGGTCGTCAGCAGCCGGAACTCGACATGCGTGAGTTCGATGTGCTTCCCATCGCGCATGACCTCGTGGCGATCCGGATCCACGATGAGATCGGCGTGGCGCAAGGTGGCCGCGGCCTTCGCACGGGTGCCCGCGACGCTCGAGGTGGTGCTCGCGGCAGGTTTCGCTCCGTTCGTGGCGGGTCCGGTCGTGCGCCGGAGGATCGTCTTGACCCGGACGACGAGTTCGGCCGGCGAGAATGGCTTGGGGAGGTAGTCGTCGGCGCCATCTTCGAGCCCGGTGATCCGGTCGAGCACGGAGCCGCGGGCGGAGAGGATGAGGATCGGGATGTCGCGCGCGGCACCGTCCGGATTGCCGCGGACGGCACGGATGACCGCTCGTCCATCCAGTTCGGGCAGCATCAGATCGAGGACGACGAGCGCTGGACGCTGTCGTTCGATCACGTCGACGGCGGCGCGACCGTCGCCCGCGGTGAGCACCGCGAAGCCCTCGCGTTCGAGATACGTCCGGACGAGCCGAACGATCTTCGCATCGTCATCGACGACGAGGATCGGGCGGTCCGTGAGCGTCTGGCGCGGCAGCATGGCGTCCATCGTAGCGGCCGATCGTAGGGCCGCTGGATGACGTGGCGGTGACGGAGGTTCCCTCTTGCCAGACTAGAACATCTGTTCGATAATCGGCAGACCGATGGCCTCCCCCAGCCCCGACGTGACGGCCGCGCTGGCGACCCTCCAGGCTCGCTGGGGAGCGGCCGCGCCGCGCCGGTTCGGGGAGACCGTGGGGGCGCTGGCGACCGTGCCCCTCCCCGACGACGACGTGGGCCAGGGAGCGCTGTTCCGTCGCTCATGCCGACACGGGATGTGGCTCCGGCGCGGGACGCGGCTCCGGCACGGGATGCGTTTCCGACGCAGTTGCCCGGCCGCGAGATCGTCTCGACCGGCTTCCCGGCGCTCGACGCCATCCTCGGCCCCGGCGGCCTGCCCAGATCGGCCAGCGTGACCTTCCGCGGCGACGGCTCGAGCGGCCGGACCACGCTCGCCCTGCGGCTCGCCGCCGAGGCCCAGGCCGCCGGTTCGATCGTCGCCTGGCTGGATCTTGCCCGCGCGTTCGATCCGGTCGAGGCGGTCGCTCGCGGGATCCGGCTGGAGTGGCTCGTCGTCATCACGCCCGAGACGCTCGACGACGGTCTCGCGCTCGCCGGCGCGCTCCTCGCCGGCACGGTCGGTCGACCTGCTCCTGATCGACCTGCCGGCGCGCCTGGATGCGAGCGTGACGCGCGCGGCCTTCGAGGATCGCCTTCACCGGCTCGTCGCCCTCGCTCGTCGCGCGGAGACGCTCCTCGTGGTCCTCGAGCCGCCTGGGCTCGCCCCGGCCGTGGCACACGCCGTCGCCGAGGCGACCGGGATGCGCGCTCGAGCTGGCCCGCCGGTCGTGGATCCGTCTCGGACGGGACGTCGTGGGCCAGCGGACGGAGGTGACCGTCGCCCGCAACCGGTACGGTCCGCCGGGGCGTCGGGCCGAGCTCCGGATCCTCTACGCGGAGGGCGGCGAGCGCGACGCCTGCCTCCTCCGCGACGGGCTCCTCGCGGAGCCGACCCCCGCCGAGCCTCCCCCAAGGCCCCCCGATCCGATAGGCCCCCGCCATCGACCCAGCACGGGACCCACCGATGCGACGACTCCATCTCTACTGGCCCCATCTCCCCCTCGATCTGGCGCGGCCCGCGCCTCCGAGCTCGTTCCCGCCGGGCCCGCTCGTCCTGGGCGGTCAGCCCTGGACGAACGGGACGGTCATCGACGCGGATCCGGCGGCGCGCGGCGCTCGGCGTCCGGCGCGGGATCCCGCTCGGGAGCGCCCATCGACTGGTCCCCGAGGCGACCTTCATCGATCCGGAACCGGACGCGGACCGGGCGGCCGTCGAGGCCGCCTTCGAGACGCTCGCGGCATTCAGCCCCGGCCTGGCCGGGCGTGGTCGACCCGGCGCGATCCGGCGTTCGGGCTGTTCGAGGTCCAGGTCGACGGGCTCGAGCCGCTGTGGGGTCCCGAGCCGGTCCTCGTCGAGCGGCTGATCGACGCGCTCCGACCGTCCTGCCCGACGCCGCCCGGGCGGGGATCGCCGGGACCCGGTCCGCGGCCACGGCGCTCGGCATGGCCGACCGCAGGCGCTCGCCGCGCCGACCGCCGGCGCTCCGAGGCGCCGTCCGGACGGCGCCGCACCGCGGAGCCCGTGCCGCGCGCGGCATGCGCGAGGCCGCGTTCCTCGCCCCGTACCCCGCCGGGCTGCTCACCCCGGACCCGGACGTCCGGGCCCGGCTGGCCCGGTTCGGGCTGCGCCGGATCGGGGCGGTGGCGGAGCTGGCCCGCTCGGCGCTCGTCGCCCGGTTCGGCGAGGAGGGCGCCCGGATCCACGCCCGGGCACGCGGCGAGGAGATCGAGCCGTTCCGACCGCGACGGATGCCCGAGCGGGTGGTCCTGCGCCCTCCCCATCGAGCCGCCGGTCGCGAGCTGGAGGCGGTCCGGTTCGTCCTGCGCCGGGCTCGCATCGGCGCTCGGGGCGCAGCTCACGGCCCGCGGCCTGGCCGCGACCCGCGCCCGTCTCGTCCTGGAGCTGGACCTCGCGTTCGCCGTCCGCGGCACGCCGTCACGGGTCGAGGTGGAGCAGCGATTCCCGGAGCCCACGTCCGATGCGGAGGCCGTGGAGCGGCTGCTCCTCGCCCGCCTCGAGCGAACGCCGCCACCGGCTGCCGTGTCCAGGATCGAACTGGAACTCGCGGGCGCCGAACCGGCGTCCGGTCAGCAGCTCCAGCTGTTCGTACCGCAGGCGGCCCGCGACGCCCGGCTCGGGTGGCAACTGGTCAGGCTGGCGATGACGTTCGGCGAGGAGGCGATCCGCCGGGTGGAACTGGCCGATCCGGATGCTCCGCTGCCGGAGCATCGCTGGCACTGGCGATCGGTGTCACCGCGGTGACTACGCGATGACGGTGACGACGCGGTGACTTCAACGTGACTCGGCTGCTGCGCGAACACCCCGCGATCGACGTCGAATTCGATGATGTCGGACGGCTCATCGCCATCCGCTGGGACGGCCGGCGCGAGCCGGTCGAAGTGTGCAATCGCTGGCGGATCGAGGAGTCGTGGTGGCGTCAGCCCATCGATCGCGACTACGCCAAGGTCGTTGGCCGGCACTGGCTGGCGCTGGTCTATCTCGATCGGACGACGGGGTCGTGGCACCTGGAGCGGCTCTACGACTGAGCCGCCCTACGCTTGAGCCGCGCCTACGCCTGAGCCGCCCCGCGGCCGCTCAGCGGGGCCTCGCCCCGCCGCCGGGCTACCCGGACGTGGGTCCTACCTCCCGCCGGGGATGACCAGCGTGACGATGAACAGCGTGACGAACAGGCCGATGACCAGGAACAGTGCACCCAGATCCCGCGGACGTGCCGTCTGCACGATGAAGCCCCCTTAGCCGAAGCGACCGCCGAGTTCCCGGCTCGGCGTGGCGAAAGTGCACTGCAAATCGTGTGACGTGCGCTGCCCGCGATCTGTTCCGCTCAGGCTCCCTGCCACGTCGAGAACACGATCAGCGCGACGAGCGAGCCAAGCACGAGCGTGAGCAATCCGGCGCCGACGAAGTCACGGATCCGAGGATGCATCGGGTCTCCTACGGGAAGGGGCAGGCCGCACCGTACAGCACGATGAGGATGGTCGTCCCGCCGAACGGTGTCGCGGTCGCCTGGACGCGACAGCCGCCGTCCATGAGCGAGTCGAGAACCTCGCTTCCGTCCTCCAGCGGCCCGGAGAGGGCTTCGGTTCGGAAACCGGCGAGTTCGAGATCGGACTGGAGGGCCGTCATCGTCGAGTGGACGCTCTCGGGGACGTCGAGGACCGCGCTGGCCGGGCCCTGGCCGGTCTGAGTGGGCTGGGAGCCGGCCGGCAGCGGGAAGGTCGCCGGCAACTCGTCCCGGATCCGACCCCATTCCGTGTCGGTCTGGAGTGCCTGGGGCGGATCCGTCTGGACCGGGCTGGCATCGTCGCTTTCGATCGGGCTCGTGAGTGGCGTGGCGGGGCCGCTCGGCGTTGGCCTGCTCTCGGGTTCCGTGGGACCTGGGCTCGCGGATCCGCCACAGGCCGCCACGCCGAGGATCGCTGCGACGATCAGAGCGGCGATCCGTGCGCCCCGTGGGACGCGATGCTGGGTTGGCTTCACCGACCCATCGTACCGGTGGATGCGGGGATGGACATCAGGGGATGTGGGCATGAGCGGACATGGAAGGACCCCGTCACCCCCAGAGCGACGGGGTCCCTGGCCGTAGCGCTTGCTCACCAGGCGCCTTGGCGGGGTCGACGTCCGGGCGGTCACCCGGAACGTCGCCGGTTCGGGCCTCGGGTCGTCGCCGAGACGCCGGTGGGGTCAGACCGCGGTAGCGGCCTGGGCGGCGAGGACCGCCGGGAGGAGCACGAGGATCAGCAGGGTCGCGAGAAGGACGAGGCCCGCGGTGCGGGCGATGGCGGCGGCGGTCTGTCGGAACGTCGGTCGCATGCCCCTGAGACGCCGGATGTGCCCGGCGTGTTGCATGGATGCGGCGGGGGGCGCCCGATGGTCTTGACGAAACAGAACGCATGTTCGATACTCGACGGCCCCGAACAACCCATCGAAAGGCCCCCGGATCGACCGAATCGGACATCGCCCGTGGCACCCAGGCCGTACGCCGAGCTCCATTGCCATTCGAACTTCTCCTTTCTCGACGGTGCCTCGGCGCCTGACGATCTCGTCGCGCGGGCCGTCGAACTCGAGCTCTCCGGGCTCGCCGTCACGGACCATCTCGGCCTCTACGGGATCGTCCGGTTCGCCGGGGCCGCGGAGGCGGCCGGGCTTCATCCGGTGGTCGGGATCGAACTGGAGCTCCTGGATCCGGCCGTACCCGATGCGCAGGGGATCGTCATCCCCGCACGGCGCACGACAGCGCGCGGTCGGCGGCGAGCGCCGGCGACCATCGAGGTCGTTCGCGAAGGGCAGCCCGTCCGCCCGCGTCCGGAGCGAGCGCGCCTCCCGGGGCACCGGCGCGAGGTCAAGGAGGACCTGCGCGGTGTCGGGGAGCGGCAGCGCGGCCCGCACCTGACGCTGCTGGCGCGTGACGCGGCCGGCTATCGGAGCCTGTGCCGGCTGGTCAGCCGGGCGAACCTGGCCGGGACGAAGCGGGTCCCGCGGTTCGAGCATGCGCTCCTCGACGTACATACCGAGGGACTCGTGGCCCTGTCGGGTTGTCGGGATGGCGAGATCGCGCGACGGCTGCGAGTGGGGGATCGTGCGGGAGCGCGGGCCGTCGCCGAGCGGTACGCGTCACTGTTCGGACGGGGCGACGGGCCGGCCACGAGCGGTTTCTTCCTGGAGTTGTCCCACCACCTCCTCTCGGACAGCGACTGGCTCGTGACCGAGACCGCGGCTCTCGCCGCTGAACTGGGGCTGCCCGTGGTCGTCACGAACGACGTCCACTACGCGCGTCCCGAGGATCGCGAGCTCCAGGACGTCCTGACGGGGATCGCCCACGGGCGGGCGCTCGACGATCTCGCGGACCTGCGCCGGCCCGACGGCGAGTCGTACCTGAAATCGGGCGATGAGCTGGCCGCGATGCCGCCCGGCCAGGGGATGTCGTCGGGCGAGGGGTTGGTGTCGGGCGAGGGGTTGGTGTCGGGCAACGGGACCGTTTCGGCTCCGGATCGGACGACGCGGGCGTGGCTGGAGGGGATCGCGACGTCGGTGGAGCTCGCGGCGTCATGCCGGGTGGAGCTTGGGTTCGAGCAGTATCGGTTTCCCGGCTTCCCGGTCCCGAGCGGGGAGACCGCGTTCAGCTATCTCGTCGACCTGTGCCAGAAGGGGGCGCGGCGGCGCTATCACCCGCTGACGCCGGCGGTGGTGCGCCAGCTCGCCCATGAACTGGACGTCATCGAACGAACCGGGCTCGCCGAGTTCTTCCTCATCTGCTGGGACCTTGTGCGCTTCGCCAAGGAGCGCGGGATCCCGGCTCATGGGCGGGGGAGCGCGGCCGGCTCGATCGTCGCGTATGCGCTCGGGATCACCCGGGTGGACCCGATCCGCCACAACCTCCTGTTCGAGCGGTTCATCAACGAGGGCCGGACGACCTACCCGGACGTCGATATCGATTTCTCGTCGGCGCGGCGCGAGGAGGTCATCCAGTACGTGTACGGCCGCTACGGACCGGAGCACACGGGGATGGTCTGCAACCTCGTCACGTACCGGGCGCGATCAGCGGTCCGCGAGGTGGGCGTGGCGCTGGGCTTTCCGCGGCCGCTCGTGGATCGGGTGGCGAAGGCGCTCGAAACCTACGACAGCGTGATGGTCCGGCGCGATCTCGAGGCCGATGGCGGATTCGCCGAGTTCTTCCGGCGACCGGGAGAGCGTGGAACCGCGGCGGCCGGGGAGGCGATGGCGGGCGCCGCGGCACGGGCTGGCGAGCGCGGGCTCACCAATTCGATGGGGCAGCTGGCCGTCAGGCGCCTCACTTCCGGGTCGAAGCCGGCCATGCGAGCCGGCGGGACGAGCGACGACGAAGGGGGCCCAGGCGACACGCCGGTAAGCGTGGCCTGGCTTCAGGCGGTGCAGGCCGGCCAAGCGGTCGATCCGGAGAGCGGGGCCCAGCTGCCGCCCGAACGGAGGTCGGATCGGCTGGGGCGACCGCATCGATGGGATCCGGCGCCGGGGACATCGTCCGTCGCGCGGGTCGAACCGGAGCCGCCGCCGGAGCCGGTCGGCGGCAGCACCCGCGGCATGTCCGACTGGGAGCGCTGGCTCGAGTTCTGCGCCCGGATCGACGGCTTCCCGCGCCACCTCTCCATCCACTCGGGCGGGATGCTCGTGACCGCCGCACCGCTCATCGACATCGCGCCGCTCGAGCGCGCGACGATGGCCGACCGGGTCGTTGTCCAGTTCGACAAGCGCGACGTCGAGACGCTCAAGCTCATCAAGCTCGACCTGCTTGGACTCGGGATGCTCGCGGCGATCGACGAGACCGTCCGGCGGATCGAACACGACTGCGCCGTCTGCATCGACCTCGACCGGATCCCCGAGGACATCCCGGAGGTCTTCGAGATGCTCCAGGCGGCCGACACGGTCGGCGTCTTCCAGGTCGAGAGCCGGGCCCAGATGCAGACGCTGCCGAAGTCGCGCCCGGAGAACCTCGACGATCTTGTCGTCGAGGTCGCGATCATCCGCCCGGGCCCGATCCAGGGCAACGCCGTCCATCCGTACCTGCGCCGCAAGCAGGGCCTCGAACCGGTGACCTACCTCCATCCCAGCCTCGAACCGGCGTTGAAGGACAGCCTCGGCGTGATCCTCTACCAGGAGCAGGTCATGCGGATCGCGATCGAGGTGGCCGGCTTCACGCCGGCCAATTCGGACGGGTTCCGACGTGCGATGGGGACCTGGCGATCGAATCGCGAGATGGAGAAGCTCCATCGCCAGTTCGTCGATGGATGCCTGCTCCAGCCAGGCATGACCGACGAGATGGCCGAGGAGCTGTTTCGCCAGGTGTCGGCGTTCGCGAGCTTCGGATTCGCGAAGAGCCACGCGGCGGCGTTCGCGCGGACGGCCTACGAATCGGCGTTCCTGAAGCTCTTCTACCCGGCCCAGTTCCTGGCCGCGCTGATCAACGCACAGCCGATGGGCTTCTACCCGGTGGAGGTCCTGCTCAACGACGCGAAACGGCACGGGGTGGCGATCCTGCCGGTCGACGTGAACGCCTCGTCCTACAAGACGACGACCGAATGGGCCGGCCGGCCCGGCTGGGCGCTGGCCGGGCCGGCCGGGGACGACGGCAGCCACGACGGAGATGTGGGCGAGGCACTCCCCGTCGACGCGGGGATCGCGGAACGGCCCCGGTTGGTTCGTTCGAAGGCCTGCTTCAACCCGAAGGCCGCGGCGCGCGAGCGCTGGACGGCCGAGAGCGCGACGGGCTGGGGAGTCCGGCTGGGTCTCGGGCTCGTGAAGGGGATCGGGGCGGAGCACGAGGCACGCCTGGACGAGGAGCGGGCACGTGGTCCCTACGGGACTCTGGCCGAGGTCGTGGAGCGGACCGGGCTGCCCGAGGAGGTCATCGAACGGCTGATCCGGACCGGAGCGCTCGATTCGCTGGGACGGCCGCGGCGGGAACTCCTCTGGCAGCTGCGTGAGGTCGCGGGTGCCGCGCGGGGACGGGTGGACGGGCGCCAGGTGCGGGTGCGTGGCGCTGCGCGCGGGAAGGCCGCCGGGCGCCCGATGGATCTCCGCCTGCCGGCGACCGAGGCGCCGTCACTGCCACCGATCTCGGAGTTGGAACGCCTCGGCGACAGCTACGCCGTGGTCGGCTTCGATGCCCGCAAGCAGGTCATCGGGCTGTTCCGGCCGGCACTCGATCGGCTCGGGGCCCGAACGAACGCGTCGCTCGCCGAGCGGCCGAGCGGCCGGATCCGGATCGGTGGGCTGGTCGTGACGCGCCAGCACCCGATGACCGCGAAAGGCACGGTCTTTCTGGCCCTCGAGGACGAGACCGGGATGGTCAACGTGACCCTCTGGCCGAAGACCTGGGAGCGGCTACGCGGCGTGGTCCGTCGCCATGCGTTGCTCGTCGTCGATGGCGAGCTTCAGCGTGAAGGGCCGGTCGTCAACGTCGTGGCCCACGAGGTCCATCCCCTGACCGAACTGGCGGCCACGGTCGGCGGACCGGATCGGGCCGAGGGAGTACGCCAGCTCGGCCACGCCGGGATGCGCCGGCTGGGCTAGCGCCCCGCTGGGCTAGCGCCCCGCTGGGCTAGCGCCGACCTGGCTAGCGGCGGCGGGCGTTCGTTCGCGAGGCCTTCCCGGCAGCCGGTCGATTCCGGTTCGGATTCGTGAGCATCAGGAAGCGGCGGTACCAGGCCGCGGCCCCACCGAACACGATCCCTGCCGCGGGCGACAGCAGGAAGGCCGTCGTGACGAGGCCTGAGGCGTCGGCAGGTTCGATCGTGCCCAGCCGACCTGACGTGATCAGTACGCTCATCACGCCGGCCGCCACGACTCCGGCGACCAGGCCCGTGAGCCAGCCGGCACGAGGAGCGAGGAAGCCGGCCAGGAAGACGGCACCCACCGGGGGTGTGGACACGAAGTACTGGACCAGGAACGTCACGATGATCTGCTCGATCGGGAGGTCCGCGGTCGCAGCGCCGTCGGATGGCTGAGCCAGCGCAGGCGGGCCGAGGATCACGAACAGCCAGGCCGATCCGATCGTCAGCGCGACCGGGACGAGCACCGAGCGATGCACGATGAGTCGCGGCAACAGGGCGATGTCGCCGCGCAGGTCCAGCGGACGGAACGACTCACGGAACGCGGCACGGATGCCGGGGCGCTGTGGGCGCGCCGCTCGAGCGGTGCCCGACGTCTCGGCGTGCTCCTCGTCTCGGGGATCGCCCATCTCGGTGCCGCTCCGGCTCGCCTCGCGGTTGCGGCGGCGCGCTGCAGCGCGATCGGTTCGTTTGGCGCGGGCCACGGTGCCTCCTGTGGATGTCGCCGGGTTCGTCGGGTCGCTGACCTGCCCCGCCGCGCTCGCATCGTACGCGAAACCGGGCGGGCTGCGGCGGCACGGCGCCCGATAAGTCCGCGATGGACCGGCGATGAGCGTCTCCCGCTACAACGACCAGGCCACCCGCCGGGCGCCCGGAACGTGCCTGCCGTGGAGGTCGAAATGGAACGCGCAACGCGCGCGGCACTCGCCGCGGCTGCCCTCGCCCTCGCGCCGGTCACCGGCGCGATCGCCGGACCGGCCACCGCCGTCCCGTCATCGGCTTCGGTCGCCGCGCCCGTGACGTGGGCTGCGTCGTCGCTCGTGATCGCGGAGATCCAGACCGGCGGGGCATCGGCCTCGGACGAGTTCGTGGAGATCGCGAACCAGGGATCGGTGGCGACCGACCTCGCGGGTCTCGAGGTCGTCTATGTCACGGCATCGGGCAGCACCGTGACCCGCAAGGCGACATGGACGGCATCGACGGTGCTGGACCCCGGGCGACGGTTGCTGATCGGGAATGCGTCGGGCGTCCACGCCGGCATCTCCGACGCGATGTACTCGGGCGGTTTCGCAGCCACCGGCGGAGCCGTCGTCCTGCGGCCGATCGGCGGAGCTCCGATCGATGCCGTCGGGTGGGGCGATGCCACCAACGCGTTCGTCGAGGGAACGGCGGCGGCTGCACCTCCCGTGGGCTCGAGCCTCGAACGCCTCCCGGGCGGGATCGCCGGGAACGGGATCGATACGAACGACAACGCGAGCGACTTCGTCATCGCGTCGCCGAATCCGCAGCCGCTCGCGGCTCCGCCTGTGCCGGCACCTGGGTCGACGCCGTCACCGGGCGCGACGCCGACTCCGGAGGCGACCGATCCACCGATCCCCTCGCCCGAGCTCTCGCCTGAGCCGTCCGAGGAGCCGACCCTCGAACCGACCGGCGCGCCGAGCCCGAGTGCCGCGCCGACGCTCGATCCCACGCCGACACCTGACCCGACTCCGGAACCGAGTCCAGTCGCGACGCCGTCACCCAGCCCGACTCCGGAGGCGAGCCCGATCCCGAGTCCCGTCGCGACCCCGACACCGTCCCTCAGCCCGACGCCGATCCCGACGGCCAGCGCGACTCCGGCGGTCACGACCGTCCCGATCGCGTCCGCGCGGCTGCTCGCCGACGGGACGTCCGTCACGATCGAAGGCGTGCTCACGACCCGACTCGGTGAGTTCGAATCCGGGCGTGCCGCGTTCGTCGAGGATGCCACTGGCGGCATCGCGCTCTATCTGGATGCGATCGTCGTCGACGGGCTCGCCGCAGGTTCGGTGGTGCGGGTCACGGGGACGCTGGACGATCGGTACGCGCAGCGGACGTTGCGCGTCGGGGCGAACGACGTGCTCCTGGTGGGCGTCGCCCCGCTCCCCGAGGCGGCGTCGGCCGTCGTCATGGACCTCGGCGAGGCCGTGGAAGGCCGACGCGTCGCGATCGGTGGCGTCACGGTCGGGAGCGCGACGGCCTATTCCGATGGCAGCGGGCTTCTTGTCGACGACGGCACCGGCCAGGGCCGCGTGATCATCGTGCCGGCCGCGCTCGGCGATCTGGTGATCCCCGCGGGCACGCGCATCGTCGCGATCGGGCCCGTCGGCCAGCGCGACGCCTCGGGGACGGGAACGACCGGCTACCGCGTATACGTCGTTCGATCCGAGGACCTGATCGTGCTTCCGACGCCGAGCCCGACACCCACACCGATTCCGACGCCGACCCCGACACCGCTGCCGACGCCGACCCCGACAACCCTGCCGACGCCGACCCCGACAGCCACCCCGAGCCCATCGCCGAACCCGACTCCAGGCGGATCCGGCGCGATCCCGATCGCCCAGGCGCGAACCGCGAAGATCGGCTCCACCGTGACGGTCGCCGGCGTGGTCACCGCCGAGGCGGGTCGCCTGGGAACACCGTCGCTCATCGCGATCGGCGACGCGTCGGGCGCCGGGCTCGTCGTCCGTGTGCCGGACGGCGTCGTTGCCCCGCCTCGGGGTGCCGCGATCGTCGTGACGGGCCCGCTCGCCGATCCCTACGGCCAGCTGGAGATCCGTCCCAGGGCGACCGGCTGGACGCGCGGCGGCAGCGGTTCGATCCCGGCCGCACACAGCGTCCGGGCGTCGGACCTCGGCGAAGGCACCGAGGCTCGCCTCGTTTCGATCGATGGGACGGTCGTCGCGAAGGCCGTACGTGCCACCAGTGGCGACCTGAGCGTCGACTTCGAGGACGCGAGCGGCTCTCGCTTCCGCGTCTTCATCGATGCATCCGCCGGGATCGACCGATCCGCATTCACCGTGGGCACGCGGATCCGGCTCTCCGGGATCGTCGGGCAGCGCGCGACGCGCAAGGGCGCGCTCGATGGGTATCGCGTGTGGCCCCGCGATCAGCGGGACATGGTGCCGCTCAGCGGCTCGGCGGGCACCGGCGGCGGATCGAGTTCGGGTGGCCAGGGCACGGTGACGATCGCGAACGCGATCCGCGCCGCCAGCGGAACCGCGCGCATCAGCGGGATCGTGACCATCGCGCCGACCCTCCTGGACGCATCCGGCCGCCGCGTGATCGTCCAGGACTCCACTGCAGCGATCGAGGTGCTCATCCCGACGGGGACGACCGCTCCTGCGATCGGGGCGCGGGTCGTCGTGGCGGGTGAGGTCGGCCTTGCCTACGGCGCCCCGCGCCTTCGCGCCGCGACCATCGAGCAAACCGGATCGGCTGCTCTTCCCAACCCGGTGTCGCTCACGCGCGCACCGGGCCAGGCGCACGAGTGGCAGCTCGTCCGGGTCAGCGGGAGCATCGTCGATGTCGCTCGCCTCGGCGACAAGTGGCGGGCCGAGCTGCTGATGAACGGGGTTCGCGTCGCGATCGTCGGCCAGGCCGGGTCCGGGATCCCCTCGACCGCGCTCATCGAAGGACGACGGGCGACGATCGTCGGGATCGTGCGCCGCCCATACCCGTCGGCGACCGATCGTCGATTCGCCGTCGTCCCGCGCACAGGCGCAGACGTCAGCGTCGGGCCGGCGCAGCCCGGGGATCCAGTCGGCTCCGGCATCTCCGGCACGACCGGTGCGAACGACGTGCGGACGATGGCCGGGTCACGCGGCGGCGGACCAGGGGCCGGGGCGGCCGGCTCGCTCCCGACGCCACCCGATGTCGATCTCGGCGAGCTGGCCGATGCTCGTCGGCCAGCGGGTCCGCGTCGGCGGGATCGTGGTTCGCGTGGTCGACGGCGTCGTGGACCTGGACGACGGCACCGCGGTCGGGCGGGTCATCCTGCTGGACGAAGCGCGCGCGCTGGCAGGGCTCATCGAGCACGGCGACCCGTTGAATGCCAGCGGCGTCGTGGTCGTGACCGACGAGACGATCGGCGTCGAGGTTCGACTGCCGGCCGACGTGGTGCGACTCGGCGCGCTCGGGCAGCCCACCTCGTTCGACGACCCCGGCGGGTTACCGACCGACGCAGACGCCGCGGACGGTCGTCATGCCGCGGCGGACGACGCTGAAGCGCCTCGGAAGGCGCGACTCGTGGGGCTCGACGAACGCGGGGCCAGCCTTGCCGGAGCGCTGCTGCTCGCGATGCTGTCGATCGCCGCGGCCGTGCTGCGTTGGCAGATCGCCCGTCGACGCCTCGCCGCCCGCGTCGCCATGCGCCTCGCGGATCTCACCGGAATGCCGCCTCCGCGTCCCTGATGGATGCCCCGATCGGGGGCCTCCGGGCCGCCAGAGCGAGGCAGCGGGTCCCCTGCGACGCCTCGCCCGTGCGTAAGTCGTGCGTGGCCGTGCTTGACGCTCTCGAGAACACGGGACTATCCTCGGCCGAGTTTCGCGCCAGCGGAGCACGCACGACGAGCGAGGGGAGAGGTCTTGCCGATCGCGGACCACCGCGTCGCACTCCCGGTTGGAGAACGGCAGTACCACATCGATCTCGGTCCAGGTGAACTGGCCGAGTACATCCTCCTCCCTGGTGACCCCGATCGGACCGCCCGGATCGCCACGCGTCTCGATTCCATCGAGCTCGAGCGGCAACACCGGGAGTTCTCTTCGGTCACCGGGACCTATCGCGGCGAGCGCGTTTCGATCGTCTCCACGGGGATCGGCACCGACAATGTCGAGATCGTGGTGGCGGAGATCCTGGCGATCACGGAGCGGCCGACGTTCATTCGGGTCGGTTCCTGTGGGGCACTCCAACCGGAGATGGCCCTCGGGGATCTCGTGATCTCGACCGGCGCGGTCCGGCTCGAGGCCACCACGAGCTTCTTCGTTCACGACGGGTATCCTGCGGTCGCCGATTACGAGGCGGTCGTGGCGCTCGTCGAGAGCGCGGGGCGACTGGGACATCGGCATCATGTCGGGGTGACGGCTACGGCTCCGGGGTTCTTCGGCGCGCAAGGGCGCCCGATCCCGCAGCTTCCCATCCGCTACCCTGACCTCGCCGAGGACATGGCTCGCCAGCGGGTCCTGAACTTCGAGATGGAAGCCTCGGCGGTGCTCGTTCTGGCCGGTCTGGCCGGAAGTCGTGCAGGGGTCGTCTGTGCGGTCTACGCGCAGCGCTTCACCGGCGATTTCGTGACCGGAGCGGCCAAGGATGCTGCAGAGGCAGCCTGCGTGGAGACGGGGCTCGAAAGCCTCCTGATCCTTGCAGAAATGGACCGCCAGAAGCGGCGGGCAGAGACGGATCGCTGGCGACCGTCGCTGTGGACTTGAACGTTCGCGAATCTCGCGGACACGGGACATGGGCTCCCGTGACGCCACGGTAGGACGAGGAGGAGTTCGAATGGCTCAGGCCTATTGCGTCAAGGACAAGATGAAAGTGGAAGTCGTGAACCCGCAGCAGGTCACGATGAAGAACGGCAAGCCGGCGCTCAAGGGCACCTGCCCGAAGTGCGGCAACACGGTCTTCAAGATCGGCGGCTGACCGCCCCACGTCGTCTGACGTAGCGAAGGCCCCCGCCGGGAACGGCGGGGGCCTTCGTCGTTCCCAGGGGTTGCGCCCGATCGGGGATGCCGAGTCTCAGCTCGAGCCGGGTGCCGCGGGGCCTTTGCTAGAATGGGCGCAGTCCCTCGGCGCCCGGCGACACGTGTCCGGATCGCACGCCGCGCGGACTCCGAGAATGACCTTGTCCATCTGCCGCACATGAGTGCGGCCGCCGTTCCAGGAGGTTCCCATCATGGCAGTCCGCGTCGGGATCAACGGCTTCGGCCGGATCGGGCGACAGTCGCTCAAGGCGCTCATCGAGCGCACGCCCGAACTCGAGGTGGTCGCCGTCAACGACCTGGTCGAGACGGAGCTCAACGCGCTCCTCTTCAAGCACGACTCGACCTACGGCGCCTATCCGGGCACGGTCGAGCACACGGACGACGCGCTGATCATCGATGGGCGCGAGATCAAGGTGCTCAAGGAGCGCGATCCCGCCGCGCTGCCCTGGGGCGACCTCGGCGTCGACATCGTCCTCGAGTCGACGGGGATCTTCACCGAGGCGAGCAAGGCCCGAGCGCATATCGATGCCGGCGCCCGCAAGGTGATCATCAGCGCCCCCGCGAAGAACGAGGACATCACGATCGTCCTCGGCGTCAACGAGGAGCGCTACGACCCGGATGCCCACCACATCATCAGCAACGCCAGCTGCACGACGAACTGCCTCGCGCCGGCCGCCAAGGTCGTGCACGACCTGGTCACGATCGAGCGCGGCCTGATGAACACGATCCACTCGTACACGAACGACCAGCGGATCCTCGACGTGGCCCACAAGGACCCGCGCCGGGCCCGCGCCGCCGGCCAGAACATCATCCCGACGACCACGGGCGCAGCCAAGGCGCTCGCCCTTGTCATCCCCGATCTCAAGGGCAAGTTCGACGGGTTCAGCCTGCGCGTCCCGACGCCCACCGTGAGTGTCGTGGACTTTACCGCCGAGGTCTCGCGCCCAACGACGGTCGAGGAGATCAATGACGCATTCCGGGCTGCCGAGGCGGGTCCGATGGCCGGCATCCTCGGCGTCTCGGACGACCCGCTCGTCTCGTCCGACTTCCGGGGCGACAGCCGGTCCTCGATCATCGATAGCCCGAGCACGATGGTCCTCGGTGGCACGATGGTCAAGGTCATCAGCTGGTACGACAACGAGTGGGGCTACAGCTGCCGTGTCGCCGACCTGATCGGTCACGTCGCAGCCCGGCTCCCGGCCGCCACGCCCGCCTGATCGCCGCTTCCACGCGCCGGTCGAACGCGCGCTCCGCCCTGCACACAGGTACCACTATGGACAAACTCACCATCCGCGACGTCGATGTCGCGGGCAAACGCGTCTTCGTCCGGGTCGATTTCAACGTCCCGCTTCAGGACGGCAAGGTCACCGACGACTCACGCATCCGGGCCGCGATCCCGACGATCCGGCACCTCCTGCTCGCCGGGGCCAGCCTCGTCCTTGCCAGCCACCTCGGGCGCCCCAACGGCAAGGTCCAGGACGGGCTGCGCCTACGGCCCGTCGGCGAGCGCCTCTCCCAGATGATCGGGCGGAACGTTCCGGTCACCGGCTCCGCGCTTGGTGTCGGGACGGAGGACGCGGTGAAGCGGCTCCGCCCGGGTGAGTTGCTCCTCCTCGAAAACCTGCGCTTCCACCCCGAGGAGGAGGCGAACGATCCCGACTTCGCCGCGCATCTCGCCTCGTACGCCGACATCTACGTGAACGACGCGTTCGGGACGGCCCATCGCGCCCATGCGTCGACCGTGGGGATCGCGAAGATCCTGCCGGCCTACGCGGGATTGCTGCTCGAGCGTGAGGTCACCGTGCTATCGCGGCTCCTCGATGGGCCCGAACACCCGTTCGTCGCGATCGTCGGCGGTGCAAAGGTGTCGGGCAAGCTCGATGTCCTGACCCACCTGCTGACGAAGGTCGATGCGCTCGTGCTGGGTGGCGGGATGGCGAACACATTCCTGCTCGCGCAGGGCCATCCGGTCGGCAAGAGTCTTGCCGAGCACGACATGGTCGACGAAGCGAAGAAGGTGCTCGACGATGCGGTCAAGCGCGGGGTTCGGGTGATTCTCCCGGTCGATGTCGTCGTCGCCAAGGAAGTCACCCGCGGAACGGAGTACAAGACGATCCCGGCTGACAAGATCCCCGCGTCGTGGCACGTCGCCGACGTCGGCAAGGAGACCGTCGAGCTGATGGAAGCGGGCCTGTCCGACGCCCGGACGGTGTTCTGGAACGGACCGCTCGGCGTGTTCGAGATCCCGTCGTTCGCCCACGGGACGAACGCGGTCGCACGCTTCCTTGCGGATCGCGCCGACGCGGGCGCCACCGTCGTGATCGGCGGCGGCGATTCGGTCGCCGCCATCGTCCAGCAGGGGCTCGCTTCGAAGATGACGCATATCTCGACCGGTGGCGGCGCGTCGCTCGAGTTCCTCGAGGGCCGCGTGTTGCCGGGTGTCGAGGTCCTGCCAGACCGACCCGCCGAGGAGGCTCCGAAGAAGTCGGCCGCGAAGAAGCGACCCGTGGCGGCCGCGAAAAAGCGACCCGTGGCGGCCGCGAAAAAGCCCGCCGCGGCCAGGAAGCCCGCGGCCGCGGCGAAGTCACCGGCCGCGGCAAGCGCCAGGAAGCCTGCCCCTGCGAAGTCACCGGCCGCGAAGACGCCGGCCGCGGCAAGCGCGAAGAAGCCCGCCCCGAAGCCTGCCGCCAAGCCCGCCGCGAAGACGCCGGCCGCGGCGAGCGCGAAGAAGCCCGCCCCGAAGCCTGCCGCGAGCCCGAAGCCTGCGAAGGCCAAGAGCAGGGCATGAGCGAGATCGAGGCGGTCGATGCCCGCGAGATCCTCGATTTGCGTGGCAATCCCACCGTCGAGGTGGACGTCCTCCTCATCGACGGGGCCGTCGGCCGCGCCGCCGTCCCGTCTGGCGCATCGACCGGTGCCCACGAGGCTGTCGAATTGCGCGACGGGGACAAGGCCCGGTTCGGTGGAAAGGGCGTCCTGACCGCGGTCTCGAACATCATCGATGCGATCGCGCCCGAGATCGTCGGTCTCGACGCGCTCGACCAGGCGGGCCTCGACGCGGTGCTGATCGATCTCGACGGCACGCCGAACAAGGCGAAGCTCGGTGCCAACGCGATCCTCGGGGTGTCGCTCGCGGTTGCCCATGCGGCCGCCGCTTCGGCCGACCTGCCGCTCTACCGCTATCTGGGTGGGGCCGGGGCACGGGTCCTGCCGGTCCCGATGTTCAACATCCTCAACGGCGGCCGGCACGCCCAGGACTCGACCGACTTCCAGGAATTCATGGTCATGCCGGTGGGATCGGACACGTTCTCGGACGGCCTGCGCGCGGGCGCGGAGATCTTCGCGGCGTTGCGCGCCATCCTCCACCACGAGGGCCATGCGACCGGCCAGGGCGACGAGGGCGGGTTCGCGCCGTCGTTGGCATCGAACGAGGCCGCCGTCGAAGTCATCCTCCGTGCGATCGAACGGGCCGGCTACCGTCCGGGCGAGGATGTCGCCATCGCGCTGGATCCGGCGACGACCGAACTCGTGGAGCCGGGCACGGGCACGGACTCGGTCCCTGCACGGTATGTTCTGGCCCGCGAGGGTCGCACGCTCGATTTCGGGTGAGCTCATCGACCTCTGGGCCGATTGGTGCGCCCGCTATCCCATCGTTTCGATCGAGGATGGCCTGGCGGAGGACGACTGGGCCGGCTGGGCCGCGCTGACCGCCCGTCTCGGCGCTCGCGTCCAGCTCGTGGGCGACGACCTGCTCGTGACGAACACGGCGCGGATCCAGCGGGGGATCGATGGCGCGGCAGCGAACGCCGTGCTCATCAAGCTCAATCAGATCGGGACGCTGACCGAGACGATCGAGGCGATCGACCTTGCACGGCGCGCCGGCTGGGCGGCCGTCGTGTCGCACCGCTCCGGCGAGACCGAGGACACGACGATCGCCGACCTCGTCGTCGCGATGGGCACGGGTCAGATCAAGACGGGCGCCCCGTCCCGCTCGGAGCGGGTCGCGAAGTACAACCGGCTGCTGCGGATCGAGGGCGAGCTGGGCGATGGCGCCCGCTACCTCGGACGCGACGCGCTGGTCGGCGGACGGGCGTCCGCATGATCGCGCGAGCAGCCGCCCGGGGCTCCGAATCGGTGCAGCGTTGGTCCGCCTTCGCGCCCCGGCGGTGCGTTCGCATGATCCCTCGCGGGTGAGTCGCTTCGTCGATCGCGGCGCGGTGGTCGGAGCCTATGTCGGGATCGGCATGGCCCTGGTGATCTCGATGAGCTTCCTCCTCGTGATCCCGATCGAGCCGATCTTCTGGATCGCGGCCCTTCCTGCCGGGCTGCTCATCGGGTACTACGCAAATCAGCGTTCGGATCGCCGGGCCGGTCCGACCTGGCGGATCGTCGTCAACGGCCTGTTCGCCGGCGCTGCGACCGGTCTGACGATGGCCGTGCTGCTCCTGGCGGTGAAGGGCCTGTTCTTCAACGCGGACGACGGCTACCGTGATCCGGGGCTCGGCGGTCCGATCACGTGCCAGACCGGCGCGGACTGCGTCTACCAGCGCTACCTCGAGGAGCAGGGATCGAACCTGGCCGAGGCCGGGATCACCGACGCGGCCTCGTTCGCGGATTCGTATTGGGCCCAGCAGTGGGCGACCGCCGGCGGCGTCCTCATCGTGACGCTGGGCGGAAGCTTCGGCGGCCTTGGGCTGTACTGGATCGCGCGACCTCGACCGAAGAAGGGCGCGGATCCGGCTGCAGGAGCCAGCTCGGCAGCCTGAGCTCGGCAGCCTGAGCTCGGCAGCCTGAGCTCGACGGCGCCCGGTTCGGTGCTGCGCAGCAGCACCGACGCAGGGCCGGCGACCCTCGATGCAGCGCGACGTGCTCGCGGCCTCACTCGATGCGGCCGTTTCGTGACACCTACGAACCAGGTTGCTGGTAATCGAGCGATCGGGGCGCGAGCCAGCCGTTTCGTGACACCTACGAACCAGGTTGCTGGTAATCAGCAGACGGCGTAGGAACCGGCCGAACGCACGGGCAACGTCGGACAATTCACGCACGCTCCGAGCCGTCGGAGCTGTCCGAAACCGCATCCCGGGCGACTCGTAGTAGCCACATTCGTATCTGTCACAAGACGACGGCGCGTGGAGTCGCGGGAGTCGCGGGAGGCGCGGGTGTCGAGCGCGGGCCGGGACAGGCCCTCGGGCCTGGAGCCGGGCGGTGCTGAGCGCTACTTGGCGGTCGGGGTCTTGCGGGTCGTCTTGCGGGCGGTGGCCTTCGGTGCGGCCTTCGCCTCGGTGGCCTTCGGTGCGGTTTTGGTCGCGCGGGCTTTCGGCGCGGCCGCGGCTGCCTTCGCGGCCGTTTCGGCCTTGGCGGCAGCGGCCTCGGCTCGGGACGACTTGCTCAGCGCGGCGCGGGCCTTGCCTGCGGCGGTCTGGGCGCCCTTCGCCTTGTCGGCCTTGCCCGCGGCGATGCGCGCCTTCGCCGCCTTGACCGCGGCGGCCTTGCCGGTCGTCTTCGTGACGTGGGTCGACGGGACGGCGGAGCCACCGAGCGCGGCGTTGACCTTCAGGGTCAGGCGCGACGATCGACGCGCGGCGGCGTTCGGATGGATGGCACCCGACTTCGCGGCCCGATCGAGAGCGCTGAGTGCCTCGCGCAGCGCGACCTGCGGATCGATCGAATTGGTGGGCTGCGTCGCTGCGGCGACCGCCTTCGCGACGAGGGTCTTCGCAACGCTTCGGCGGGGTCCAAGGACCGCGTGTCGGCGTTCCGCCTGACGGACGCGCTTGAGCCCTGAGGGTGTTCGGGCACCCGTCCAGGTGCGGGGCGTCTTGGCCAAGGTAGCAACCTCGATGTGGGTTTGAGATGGTCTCGCGGCAGCGGCGCGCGGTATGCGCCGGGCGCGAACGGGCATGGTAGCAGAGGCGCGCGCATCCGGCGAGCCAGCACGAGCCGGCCGGACCCGGCACACTTCCGCGGTGATCGCCATCCTCGGAGGTCTGGGAGCCGCCCTGTGCTGGGCGGTCGCCCTGCTGACCGTTGCCCGCGCCTCGCGCGAGCTCGGATCGTGGTCGACGCTGGCCGGCGTCATGGTCATCGGGCTGGTCGTCGCCGTGCCGGCGATCGCGATCGGGAGCCCGCCCGTCGCCATCGATGCTGCCGACCTCGCGCTCATGACGCTCATCGGCATCGCCAACGTCGCCGGTCTGCTCTTCGTCTACACCGCCCTTCGCGGGGGCAATGTGTCGGTCGTGGCACCGATCACGTCGACCGAAGGGGCGATCGCCGCGGTGATCTCGGTGGTCCTCGGGGAACAACTGCTGCCCGGCGCCGGCCTGATCCTCGGCGCGATCGTCATCGGCGTGTTCCTGGCCAGCCTCGAGAGCAAGGCCCGCGAAGGCGAGCCGCCGAGCCCCGACACGGGCCCCGGAGCGTTCGTCCACGTTTCATCGGTGCGAACGGCCGCCCTCGCGCTCGCCGCCGCGCTCGCATTCGGCATCAACATCTACCTGGTCGGCATCCTCGGGGGCTCGCTTCCCGCGATCTGGGCAGCGCTCCCCGCACGTGTGGTCGGGACGTTGGCCGTCGCGCTCCCGCTCCTGGCGCTTCGAAGGCTGCGGATGACACGCAGCGCGCTGCCGTTCGTGGTGGCGGCGGGCGTGGCAGACGTGGCCGGCACGGTGTCGCTGGCCATCGGCGCCCAGGACGGGATCGCCATCGCATCGGTCATGTCGTCACAGTTCGCCGCCATCGCCGCCATCGCTGCGGTGATCCTGTTCCGCGAGCGACTGAATTGAAAGCAGATCGTCGGGATCGCGTTGATCGCGGTGGGTGTCGCGGCGCTGTCGCTCCTCAGCGCCTGACGTCGCGGCCGTCCGGGTCCGATGGGGCCGCGATCGACCCACGCAAGGGCATCGACCGCCCCTCCCGTACACTCCGCCCCGTGACCATCCCCCAGGACCGACTGCGCAACTTCAGCATCATCGCCCACATCGATCACGGGAAGTCCACGCTCGCCGACCGGCTGCTCGAGATGACCCACACGATCGATGCCCGGCAGATGACGAGCCAGGTCCTCGATTCGATGGACCTCGAGCGCGAGAAGGGGATCACGATCAAGGCGCGCGCCGTCCGGCTCGAGTACACGGCTACCGACGGTCTCGTCTACGGGCTGAACCTCATCGATACGCCGGGGCACGTCGACTTCGCCTACGAGGTGAGTCGAAGCCTGCAGGCATGCGAGGGCGCGATCCTCGTGGTCGATGCGGCACAGGGGATCGAAGCCCAGACCCTGGCGAACGTCCACCTCGCGCTCAATGAAGGGCTGACGATCATCCCCGTCCTGAACAAGATCGACCTACCGTCGGCTGAGCCCGACGTCGTCATGGAGGAGCTCGAGAACGTCCTGGCGATCCCGCGCGAGGAGGTCATCCTCGCGTCGGCCAAGGAGGGGATCGGGATCGCCGAGATCCTCGAGGCGATCGTGGCCCGCGTCCCGCCGCCGAAGGGCGATCCGGCCGCACCGGCGCAGGCGCTCATCTTCGATTCGCACTACGACGCGTACAAGGGTGTCGTCGTCTACGTTCGACTCGCGCAGGGCACGCTGCATGCGCACGAGGAGATCCGGCTCATGGCCTCGGGCGCCCAGGCGGAGCTCCTGGAGCTGGGCGTATTCCGGCCGCAACTCGTGCCGGTGAAGAAGCTCGTCGCCGGCGAGGTCGGCTACGTGGCGACCGGGCTGAAGAGCGTCCGCGAGGCGCAGGTCGGCGACACGATCACGAGCGCGAAGCGGCGCGCCGCCGAACCGCTGCCCGGCTACCAGGAGGCGAAGAGCCTCGTGTTCGCGGGGCTGTACCCGCTGAGCGGCGAGGACTACCCGCTCCTGCGCGAGGCGCTCGAGAAGCTCCATCTCAACGATGCGTCGTTCACCTACGAACCGGAGAGCTCGATCGCGCTCGGGTTCGGGTTCCGGTGCGGCTTCCTGGGCCTCCTCCACATGGAGATCGTCCAGGAGCGGCTGGAGCGCGAATTCGACCTCGAGCTCATCGCCTCGGCGCCATCGGTGGAGTACCAGGTGGTCCTGACCCACGACCGCGGCACCGTCGAGATCGACAATCCGGCGCTCCTCCCCGCGATCTCCGACATCGAGGAGATCCGCGAACCGTGGGTCCAGCTCTCCGTCGTCACGCCGGCCACCTACATCGGGCCGCTCATGGAGCTCTCGACCGGCCGGCGTGGCAGCTTTTCCGGCCTCGAATACCTCGACCCGCAGCGGGTCCTCATGCGCTTCGAGATGCCCCTCGGCGAACTCATCGTGGACTACTTCGACCAGCTGAAGAGCCGCTCGGCGGGCTACGCCTCGATGGATTACGAGGAGATCGGATATCGCGCCGCGAATCTCGTGAAGCTCGACGTCATGGTCAACGGCGAGCCGGTGGACGCCCTGTCGCTCATCACCCATCGCGACAAGGCGGCCTCCGTGGGCCGCCAGCTGACCGAGAAACTCAAGGAACTCATCCCGCGCCAGATGTTCGAAGTGCCCATCCAGGCGGCCATCGGGAGCAACGTCATCGCCCGCGAAACGGTCCGGGCCATGCGCAAGAACGTGCTGGCCAAGTGTTACGGTGGCGACATCACGCGCAAGCGCAAACTGCTCGAGAAGCAGAAGGAAGGCAAGCAGCGGATGAAGCGGGTGGGTTCGGTCGAGATCCCCCAGGACGCGTTCCTGGCCGTCCTGCGGATGGGCGAATAGTGCGCGGCGACGTGAGCCCCCTCCCGAGCCGTTCAGCGAGCCCCGCCGGGAGCCACGCCTGACCGTGGAAGAGACCATGCGCGTCCTGATCGCCTTCGGGTTCACCCTGCTCCTCGTGATGCTGCGCCTCGAGGCGGAGCGCTTCGGGGCGGCCGAATACGACGACGAGGATCGTGACGGGCTTCGGCCCCCGCTCCGGCGGCGCGCATCCTGGTATCTCATCGGGGCGGGTGGCGCGGTCCTCGTGCTGCTCATCCACCCTGCGCCCGGCTCCGAGCTGTTCCTGGGACCGGGCGATCGCGGTCTCGCGATCGTGCTGGGGTCCCTGCTCGGTGCGCTCGGGGTCTTCCAGGCCGCGGCGGTCGCCTGGTATCACTTCCGGCGCATTCGACTCCCCGCGGTGGACACGTATCCCGGCGCACTGCTGAACGCGATCGCGACCGCGTTCGTTGACGAAGCGGTCTTCCGCGGCGCGCTGCTCGGGTTCCTCGTCATCGCCGGGATCGAACCGATCGTCGCGGTCGTCCTGCAAGCGATCATCTACACGCTGGCGACGCGGCTCGGGGCGCCCGGTCGCGACCGGTACATGTTCGTGCTCGCGCTCGGGATCGGGCTCATCGGCGGCTGGGTCACGACGGCGACCGGCGGCTTCGCGGCCGCGTTCCTCGCGCACGGCATCACGCGCTTCGCGGTCTTCCTGATGACGGGGCACACCGGCCAGCTTCTGCCGCGCGGGCTCGAGGTCGAGGACATCGAACGACGAAGGCGGATGCCCGAAGGCTGGCGCATCATCCACGCTCGTGACGGGGGACGCGGGCTTCGCGATCACTCGAGCGGGGGACGCGGCGAAGCGATCGTTCGGGAGCGACGTTCCGGCCCGTCGTGAGCGACGGGGGTTCGAATGGCGCCTGACTCGGGAGCGGGACGCGCACGACAGCCGGACCGTGCCGCCACCGCTCCGGTCGGGCTCTACGTCCACATCCCGTTCTGCGTTTCGCTCTGTCCCTACTGCGACTTCGTCGTCTATGCCGGCAAGGCGGCGCGCGGACCGTCCAACCGCCAGGAGGCGTTCGTCGCGGCCCTGATCGCAGAGATGCACTTGCGCGCGGACGCGCTGGATGCGGGCGCCGAGCGTGGTGGCGCCCGCCGGTCCCCACTCGACACGGTCTATCTCGGCGGTGGCACCCCGTCGATCCTCCCGTCCTCGGCGATCGCCGAGATCATCGGCACCGTCCGCGAGCGCTTCGGGATCGCGCCCGATGCGGAGGTGACGATCGAAGCGAACCCGGGGGCCGACGAGCGCGGCGATCCCGCGGCGTTCGTCGCGGCCGGGATCAACCGGCTGAGCCTCGGGGCGCAGAGCCTCGATCCAGCCGAACTCAAGCGGCTGGGTCGACGCCACGGTCCGGATGACGTCGCTGAGGCGGTGGCCGCGGCACGGGCGGCCGGCCTGTCGTCGATCAGCATCGACCTCCTGTATGACGTCCCCGGCGGCTCGATCGGGAGCTGGATGGAGACGCTCGAGGGCGCGCTGGCGATGGAGCCCGATCACCTGTCGCTGTACGCGCTGACCCTCGACGATCCCGATGCCGAGGGCCTCACCGGCACCGGCGGAGACCACCTGCCGACCACCGCAGGCGCGCGTCGTTGGCGCGAGCGCGCCTTCCCGGAGCAGGACGAGGACCGCGCGGCCGCCCAGTATCACTACGCGACGGTGCGCCTCGCCGAAGCCGGCTTTCACGGCTACGAGATCAGCAATTGGGCACGGGCCGGCCACGAGAGCCGGCACAACCTGGCGTACTGGGAGCGTCGGCCCTACGAAGCGGTCGGGCCCGGGGCGCACGCATTCGACGGCCTCGCGCGGCGCTGGAACGCGGCCCGGTTCGACGGCTACGTTGCGGCACTCACTCCGGGCGGCGGTGCGGCCGAGAGCCGATCCGCGCCAGCCGCGCCCTCGTTGCCGCCGGGCGGTTCGGAGGTCCTCGAGCCGGACGTCGCCGCGGCGGAGTCGATCATCCTCGGCCTGCGCACGGACCGCGGCGTTCCGCTGACCGCCGCGCACGAACCGCCGCTCTTGGACGTGTTCGGTTGGGCGCTCGCCGCCGAGCTTCTCGACGTGACCGATGACGACCGGGTCGTGCTCACGACGCGCGGCCGGCTGCTCTCGAACGAGGTCTTCGCGAGACTCGTGTGATCCGTTGACACTCTCGACCCGAGACTGCTAGTATCCGGCTCACGTGTTAGCACTCTCCCATTGAGAGTGCTAACGTCGAGAAGACCCCCAACGAAACAGGAGCACGGATTTGGCGCGACGAGCTCGCCGAGCCACCGGCCCCTTGGACCTCCGCGCGCAGGCGATCCTCCGGGCCGTCATCGAGGAATATGTCGCAACCGCCACGCCGATCGGCAGTCAGGCGCTCGTGAGTCGCTACCGCCTCGGCGTGTCCAGCGCGACGGTCCGCACGATCCTTGCCGATCTCGAGCGTGCCGGCTACCTGTCCCACCCCCACACGTCGGCCGGCCGCGTCCCCACGGATCGCGGCTACCGCCTGTACGTCGAGGCGCTCACGGAGGGCACGACCCTCCCGCCGGTCGAGCAGCTGATGATCCGCCACCAGTTCGGCCAGGTGGAGTTCGCCAGCGAGCACTGGTTCCGCCTCGCGGCGACGACGCTCGCGTCGCTCACGCACGCGGCCGGGATCGCCACGCCGGCCAAGCCGCGCGCGGCCCGCGTTCGCCGGATCGACCTCGTGCTCATCAACGAACGCCTCGCCAGTCTCATCCTCGTCCTGCGCGAGGGCGCCATCAAGCAGATCCTGGTCTCGCTCGACGAGCCCGGCGACCAGGTCGACCTGACCGTCGTCGCAAGTGTCCTCAACGACCTCGTGGCCGGGCGGACGGCGGACGAAGCCGACGAGGCGCTCCTTCGTCTCGACGCGCGCCTGCCGAACGCTGCGCTCGCCGTGCGGGTCGGCGAGCGGATCCTGCGCAGCCTGCGCGACTACGACGCCTCGTCGGTCGAGGAGGTCTTCAGCGACGGCCTGCTCAACGTCATGGATGCGCCCGAGTTCACCCAGAGCGACAAGCTGCGTCGCGTGTTCACCGCCCTCGAGAACCGCCAGTACCTCGGCGGGTTGCTTGAGGATGTCGCCGCGACCGGCCGCGTCCAGGTCTATATCGGCCATGAGAACGAGCCGTCCGAGATGAGCGACGTGTCCCTCGTCCTGGCCCCGTACGGCCGCCCCGGGCGGGCGGTCGGCGTGGTCGGCGTCCTGGGGCCCACGCGAATGCGCTACTCACACGCCATCGGGACCGTGCGTTTCGTGTCCGGCCTGATGAACGAACTCGTCGACCACCTGTATGCCTAGCCCACGACGCATGAGAGTCAGATGACCAGACGCACACGAGCCGAACAACGAGCGGACGAGATCGATATCTCGCCGACGAAGCTCCTCGCCGAGATCGAGCGCCTGAACGAGGAGCTCGCGACCACCCGTGCGCAGGGCGAGGACTACCTTGCCGCGCTCCAGCGCGAGCGGGCCGAGTTCGTGAACTTCCGGCGCCGAACCGCCGAGGAGCGCGAGGCGAGCTTCGGGCTGGCGGCCGAGGGACTCATCTCGAAGGTCCTCGTGCTCGCCGACGATTTCGACCGGGCGATCGAAGCACGACCCGCCGAGTTCGAGGGCAACGCCTGGATCGAAGGCATCGCCGCGATCGATCGGAAGCTCCGGCTCCTCCTCGAGAGCGAGGGCGTCCGGCCCATCGAGGCGACGCCCGGGACCCGGTTCGATCCGCGCGAACACGAAGCCGTCGTGAACGTGCCGGAGAGCGGACGACCCGACGGCGAGATCGTCATGGAAGTCCGACGCGGCTACCGCCTGCGCGACAGGGTCCTCCGGCCGGCGCTCGTCGCCGTGGCCGACGGCGACTCGGCACCCACTTCAACCACCGAACAACCCCTCAGCAACTGACCGTTCAGCAACTGACCAGCGACCCAAAGGAGTAGGACCAGCACCATGGGCAAGATCATCGGAATCGACCTCGGCACCACCAACTCGGTCGTGGCCGTCATGGAGGGCGGCGAGCCCACCGTCATCGCGTCGGCGGAGGGCGGGCGCACCGTCCCCTCGGTCGTCGCGTTCACGAAGACCGGCGAGCGACTCGTCGGACAGCTCGCGAAGCGCCAGGCCGTGACGAACCCGGCCAACACGATCTACTCGATCAAGCGCTTCATGGGCCGTCGCTGGGACGATCCGGAGGTCAAGCGCAGCAAGGGCCTCGTCCCGTACACCGTCGAGAAGGACGCGAAGTCCGACGGCGTGCAGGTCAAGGTGGCCGATGGCAAGACGTACACCCCGCCGGAGCTGTCGGCGATGATCCTCCAGAAGCTCAAGGCCGATGCCGAGGCCTATCTGGGCGAGAAGATCACCGAAGCCGTGATCACCGTCCCGGCCTACTTCGACGACACGCAGCGCCAGGCCACGAAGGACGCAGGACGGATCGCCGGCCTCGATGTCAAGCGGATCATCAACGAGCCCACGGCGTCGGCGCTGGCCTACGGCCTCGACAAGAAGCACGACGAGAAGATCGCCGTCTACGACCTGGGCGGCGGTACGTTCGACATCTCGATCCTCGAGCTGGGCGAGGGCGTCTTCGAGGTCAAGGCGACGAACGGTGACACCCACCTCGGCGGCGACGACTTCGACCAGCGGGTCATCGACTGGCTGCTGGCCGAGTTCAAGAAGGACCAGGGGATCGACCTCTCGAAGGACGCCCAGGCCCTCCAGCGCCTGAAGGAAGCCGCCGAAAAGGCGAAGATCGAGCTGTCCTCGACGGCCTCCACCGAGATCAACCTGCCCTACGTCACCGCCGACGCGACCGGCCCGAAGCACCTCGTTGTCACCCTGTCGCGCGCCAAGCTCGAGGATCTCGTCTCCGACCTCGTCGGCCAGACGAAGGCCCCGGTCGTGGCCGCGCTCAAGGACGCGGGCCTCAAGGCGAGCGACATCGACGAGGTGATCCTCGTGGGCGGGATGACCCGCATGCCGGCCGTCGTCGAGGCGGTCAAGGCGATGTTCGCCGGCAAGGAGCCGCACAAGGGCGTCAACCCGGACGAGGTCGTCGGCGTGGGCGCTGCGATCCAGGCCGGCGTGCTGGCGGGTGACGTCAAGGACGTCCTCCTGCTCGACGTGACGCCGCTGTCGCTCGGCATCGAGACCCTCGGCGGCGTGATGACCAAGTTGATCGATCGCAACACGACCATCCCCACCTCGAAGTCGCAGGTCTTCTCGACCGCATCGGAGAACCAGAGCCAGGTCGAGATCCACGTCCTCCAGGGTGAGCGCGACTTCGCAGCGGACAACAAGACGCTGGGGCGGTTCATCCTCGACGGGATCCCGCCGGCGCCGCGCGGCATCCCCCAGATCGAGGTGACGTTCGACATCGACGCGAACGGGATCCTCGACGTCAAGGCGAAGGACCGGGCCACCTCGAAGGAGCAGCAGGTCCGGATCACGGCCAGCTCGATGCTGTCGAAGGACGACGTGGACAAGATGGTCCGCGACGCCCAGGAGCATGCCGAGGAGGACCGCACGCGACGCGAGGACGTGGAGACCCGGAACCAGTCCGAGGCGCTCACGTTCCAGGCCGAGCGGACGATCCGCGACCTCGGCGACAAGGTGCCGTCCGAGGACAAGGTCGAGGTGGAGAACCAGATCGCGTCGCTCCGCGAGGCGCTCAAGGGCTCCGATCTCGAGGCCGTCAAGGCGGGCGCTGCGGCACTGGCCGAGACGATCCAGCGGGTGTCGACCGCCGCCTACCAGGCGTCGGCCGAGGAAGCCGGGTCGACGAACGGCTCGTCGGACGGGACCGAGGGCGGCGAAGGCGGCGACGCACCCGAAGGCGAGGCCGAGGCCGCGCCGGAGGGCGAGGAAACGGTCGAGGGCGAATTCAAGGAGGTCTAGCCTCCGACTCTCGGGATCGGGGCCTGGGCGCGGATGCCCACGCCAGCGCCCGGCGTCTCGCTAGACTCCGGGGGTGACGGGAACAGCCGGACGACCCGGCCGACGCATCGGCGATCGACGCGTACGGGTCGAGATCGTCAAGCCCCAGGACTACGTCGTGACGCCGCCACGCCCGGTCCGTCGGCCGCCGCAGCCGGCCGTCATCCTCGTCCTCGGGTTCGCGGCGCTCATCGCGTTCGGCACCGTCGTGCTGATGCTGCCGATCTCATCCGCGTCAGGGACCTGGACCTCGGTCGTGGATGCCCTGTTCACGGCGACGTCGGCCGTGTGCGTGACCGGCCTCGTCGTGCTGGACACGGGCACCTACTGGAGCCCGTTCGGGCATGCGTTCCTGCTCGCGCTCATCCAGGTCGGCGGGTTCGGGTTCATGACCGGATCGACGCTGCTGCTGTTCCTGATCGTCGGTCGGCGCACGGGCCTGCGCGATCGCATCCTCGTCCAGGCGTCGACGGGGACGCGTGAGCTCGGGAGCGTGGCCGCGCTCGTCAAGCGCGTCGCCCAGTTCACGCTCGTCGCCGAGGGGGTCGGCGCGGTCCTGCTCACGATCGCGTTCCTCGGCCATGGGCGCGACGCCATCGAATCGGTCTGGTTCGGGATCTTTCACAGCATCTCGGCGTTCAACAACGCCGGTTTCGACCTGTTCGGCAACTTCGACAGCCTGACCGCGTTCACCGGCGACGCTCTCCTGTTGCCCACGATCGGTGTCCTCATCCTGCTCGGCGGGCTCGGGTTCGCGATCGTCGGCGACGTCGCGGGAAAGCGACGCTGGACCCGCCTCGCGGTCGAGACGAAGATCGTGCTCCTGACGACGCTGGCCATCCTCGTGCTCGGATCGATCTCGTTCGGTCTTCTCGAGTGGGAGAACCCGGCGACGCTGGGAGCACTGCCCGAGATCCAGCGCCCGCTCAACGCGCTGTTCGAGACGACCACCCTGCGCACCGCAGGGTTCAGTTCGCTCCACACCGGGAGCCTGCGCGAGCCGACGCTGTTCATCGTCATGGCGATGATGTTCATCGGCGGGGCGTCCGGCTCGACCGCCGGCGGGATCAAGGTGAACACGTTCAGCATCCTGTTCGTGGCGATCCTGTCGACGGCCCGCGGGTTGCCCTCGGCCGAGGCCTTCGGGCGGCGGATCCCGCACATCCTCATCTACCGGGCGCTGTCGGTCGCTCTCCTGTCCATCGCGGCGGTCTTCCTGGTCGCCTTCGGCCTCGAGCTCACGGTCAAGGCGGGGTTCGCCCAGATCCTGTTCGAAGCGATCTCGGCCGTCGGCACCGTCGGCGCATCCACCGGGATCACACCCGATCTGACCGAACTGGCCAAACTGCTGATCGCACCGGCGATGTTCGTCGGCCGCCTCGGTCCGCTCACCCTCGTGCTCGCCCTTGCGGCGCGCGCCAGGCCGGTCTCGCATCGACCGGCCGTCGAAACCATGCGCATCGGCTAGCAGACAACGCGGAGGATCACGATGAAGCACTCGGTCCTGGTCATCGGTCTCGGCAGGTTCGGGACCGCGGCGGCACTCGAGCTCATGGCCCTGGGTCACGATGTCCTCGTCGTGGATCGCGACGAGGCACGCGTCAACGACCTGGCCCCCGACGTGACCCACGCGGTGCAGGCCGACGCGAGTGACGAGGACGCCCTCCGGTCGATCGGGGCGGGCGAGTTCCAGCACGCGATCGTGGCGATCAGCGGATCAAGCGAAGCGAGCATCTTCGCGACGATGGCCCTCAAGAATCTCGGCGTCGGCAACGTCATCGCCAAGGCGGCGAGCGCGCTGCACGGCACGATCCTGGAGCGGGTGGGGGCGGACCGGGTCGTCTTCCCCGAACGAGAGATGGGGACGCGCGTCGGGCACACGTTCAGCATCCCGAACGTCGTCGACTACATCGACGTCGCACCGCGCTTCGGCATCGTCAAGATCCGGCCCCCGCAGGCCTTCGTCGGCCAGACGCTGCGCGAACTGGACATGGCGAATCGCTACCGGCTGACCCCGATCGCGATCCGGCGCGGCGACGAGGTCACGGTCAACCCGCAGCGCGACGAGAAGCTCGCGGCGAACGACGAACTGATCCTCATCGGCCTCGACGAGGGGCTGGAGCGCCTGAGCCGGTAGGCCCAGCGCCGGAGGTCCGGCGTCAGGCGGGCCGGCGTCGGGTCACCCCGAGCGGTCGGTCGCCCCCGCGTCGGACCGGGGGTCGCGTCTCGTGCGGTACGATGCGCGCCCATGTCCGACCACCCGGCGACGCCTTCCGATGAGGCCGCCCTTCCGCTCATCCATGCCCGCGGCCTGACGAAGCGATTCGGGGCGTTCACCGCGGTCGATGCCGTGGACTTCGATGTCCAGAAGGGCGAGTCGTTCGGGTTCCTCGGTCCGAACGGCGCCGGCAAGACGACGGCGATGCGGATGATCGGCGGCGTGTCGCCGGCCTCCGCGGGCACGCTGCGGGTCCTCGGGATGGACCCCGCCACGCACGGTCCGGACATCCGGGCGCGGCTCGGGGTGGTGCCCCAGCAGGACAGCCTCGACACGGAGCTCACGGTCCGCGAGAACCTCGTCATCTACGGCCGCTACTTCGGGCTGCCGCGCGAGGAGTGCAAGCGACGGGCCGACGAGCTGCTCGAGTTCGTCCAGCTGACCGAGCGCGCGAACGACCAGGTCGAGCCGCTGTCGGGCGGGATGAAGCGCCGCCTCACGATCGCCCGGTCGCTCATCAACGAGCCGGATCTCATGCTCCTCGACGAACCGACGACGGGCCTCGACCCGCAGGCGCGCCACCTCCTGTGGGACCGCCTGTACCGGCTGAAGCAAAAGGGCACGACGCTCGTCCTCACGACGCACTACATGGACGAGGCCGAGCAGCTGTGCGATCGGCTCGTCGTCATGGACAAGGCGAAGATCGTGGCCGAGGGCTCGCCCCGGTCGCTCATCGCCCAGTACTCCACCCGCGAGGTCATCGAGTTGCGCTTCCCGGTGGGCGTCCAGGAGACGCTCGACGGCAAGCTCGACGGTCTCGCCGATCGGATCGAGTGGCTGCCCGACCGGGTGTTGATGTACGCGAACGACGGCGAGGCGGTCAGCGTCGCGGTCCACGAACGGGGGCTGCAACCCGAGACGACGCTCGTCCGGCGATCGACGCTCGAGGATGTCTTCCTGCGCCTGACCGGGCGCACGCTGATCGAATAGGCGGGCATCGAATGCAGGCGCATCGATGACGGCGGCACACCGATGACGGCGGCACACCGATGACGGCCGTCGCGCGGATCCTCGAGCACCGGGCGCTGCAGTACCGGCGAACGTTCCGGGCGTCGCTGTTCGGGTCGTTCCTCAGCCCCGTCATGTTCCTTGCCGCGATGGGCATCGGGCTGGGCGGGTATGTCGAGACCGAGGGGAACCCGGCGTTCGGCGGGCTGACCTATCTCCAGTTCCTCGCCCCGGGGCTGCTGGCGGCCTCGGTGATGCAGTCGGCCGCGTTCGAATCCACCTTCCCGATCATGGGCGGGCTCCTCTGGACTCGGACGTTCCACGGGATGTACGCGACGCCGATCAAGCCGATCCAGATCGCGCTCGGGAATCTGGCCTGGATCGCGATCCGGATGACGATGGTCGCAACGGTATTCATGTTCGTTGTCGTCCTGTTCGGGGCGGCGTCGTCGCCCCTCGTGATCCTGGGGATCCCGGCCGCGGTCCTGACCGCGATGGCCTTCGCCGCGCCGATCGCCGCGTTCGCGGCGACCCAGCGGACCGCCGACAAGTTCAACGCGATCTTCCGGTTCGGGATCACCCCGCTGTTCCTGCTGTCCGGGACGTTCTTCCCGATCGCGAGCCTCCCGGCGGCGATCCAGCCGCTCGCGTGGCTGTCGCCGCTCTGGCACGGCGTGTCGTTGACGCGGTCGCTGGCGCTCGGGACGATCGGGGACGAGCCGCTCCTCGCCATCGCGCACGTGGCGATCCTCGTGGCGCTCACCGTGGCCGGGATCCTGTGGGCGGCGCGGACCTTCGAAGCCCGGCTGGTGCGCGGATGAGCTTCGCCGCAGGCGTCCTCGGACGGATCGCGCCGCAGCTCGCGCTCGGGAGTCGGCGTTCGGGCCGTCTGATCGAACGCAACATCTACGTGTACCGGCGCTCGTGGATCATCATCTTCTCGGGGTTCTTCGAGCCCGTCTTCTACCTGCTCGGGATCGGCATCGGGCTCGGTCGGCTGGTGGGCGACGTGACCGGGCCGGGCGGGATCCCGATCTCCTACACGCTGTTCGTGGCGCCGGCGCTCCTCGCTTCGGCCGCGATGAACGGGGCGATCCTCGAGGCGACGTTCAACTTCTTCTTCAAGCTGCGCTGGCAGAAGACGTTCGATGCGATCCTCGCGACCCCGATGGCGGTGGCCGACGTCGCGATCGGCGAGCTCGGCTGGGCGCTCATCCGGGGCGGGATCTACGCGGTCACGTTCACGATCGTCATCGCGCTGTTCGGGTTGGTCACGCAGCCCCTCGCACTTCTCGCGATCCCGGCGGCGCTGCTCATCGGCTTCGCGTTCGGTGCCCTGGCGATGGCGGCGACGACGTTCATGCGGACCTGGCAGGACTTCGACCTCATCCAGATGATCATCCTGCCGCTGTTCCTGTTCTCGGGGACCTTCTTCCCGCTCGAAACGTACCCGGAGCCGCTGCGCCTGCTCGTCCAGCTGACGCCGCTCTACCACGGCGTCGACCTCATCCGATCGCTGGTCGTCGGCGTCCTTTCGCCGGTGCTCCTCGTCCACGTCGCGTACCTGACCGTGATGGGCCTCATCGGGCTCGTGATCGTGAGCCGGCGGCTCGACAGGCTGCTGCGGACGTAGGGCCGGACATGGCATCGGGGCCGCACGGCGGAGCGCGCGACGAGCCGGCCAGGGATCCGCAGGAGGCGCGCGAGGGGCGCGAAGCGCAGGAGGCGCGCGAGGCGCTCCAGGCGCTCTCCGCGGAGATCATCGAATGCCGTCTCTGTCCGCGCCTCGTCGACTGGCGGGAGCGGGTGGCCCGCGAGAAGGTCGCGCGATTCCGCGATGAACCGTACTGGGGCCGCCCGGCACCCGGATTCGGCGATCCCGACGCCCGGATCCTCATCGTGGGGCTGGCGCCCGGTGCGCACGGCGCGAATCGCACCGGTCGCGTGTTCACAGGCGACGCGTCGGGCGACTTCCTCTGGTCCGCGCTTCACGAGGTCGGGATCGCCGACCGGCCGTCGAGCCGACGCGCCGACGATGGACTGACGCTCAGCGATGCCTACATCGCGGCGGCGGTGCGGTGCGCGCCCCCGCTCAACAAGCCGACGATCACCGAGCGCGACGCATGCGCCCCGTTCCTCCTCCGCGAGGTCGCGCTGCTGACGTACGTGCGGGTCATCGTGCCACTCGGCCAGTTCGGGTGGGATGCGACGTTGCGGACGCTCGCTTCCCTGGGACACGCGGTTTCGCCGAAGCCGCGGTTCGGCCATGGCGCCGAAGCCGAAATCGGGCCGTATCGGCTGGTCGGCAGTTTCCATCCGAGCCAGCAAAACACCTTCACCGGCCGCCTGACATCGGTGATGCTGGTCGATGTCCTGCGGCGCGCGCGGCTGCTGGCCGCTGGCTGAACAGCGCGGACACAGCAGGGAGCGAGCGTCTCCAGAGAGTGTGTTTGCAACGTCGTTTCGTCCAAGCGGAACGACCGACGAGGTGCGCGCGCGCCCGGCCCGCGCGCGAGGAGGTCGGATCCCCGACCCGGTCGATGGTTCCGCTTGACTGGAACCAGTCCGCAAACAGACAAGAACCGATGTGAACGGCGGCCGCGATCGGCGCGGCTGAGTTTCACGGGCGGGTCCCCGGATCGCGCCCGTCGGGCGGGGCGCGGCGTCCGCGAGTGGTGGACGGCCGAACACACAGCCGACCGGATGGGACCGCCTCTCGTATCCTTCGGGGCGCATGGTCACCGAACGCGACTACTACGAGGTCCTGGGGGTCGAGCGCGGAGCGTCCGACGCCGACGTCAAGAAGGCGTTCCGCAAGCTCGCCCAGAAGTGGCATCCCGACGTCAACACGGACGCGGCAGCTCACGAACGCTTCAAGGAGATCAACGAGGCCTACCAGGTCCTCTCGGATCCCGAGCGACGGCAGCGCTACGACACGTTCGGGAGAGCCGGACTGGGCGGCGATGGGGGTGGCTTCGAGCAGGGGTTCGGCGGGTTCAGCGACATCTTCGATGCATTCTTCGGTGGGGCCGCGGCGGGAACGTCGCGACGTGGACGGCCGGCGGCCGGGTCCGACCTCCGCTACGACCTGCGGATCACGTTCGATGAATCGATCCGCGGGACCGAGAAGGACATCGAGTTTCGGGTCCTGGGCCGCTGTGAGACGTGCTCGGGGAGTGGCGCGAAGGCCGGCACGGAGGCCGCGACCTGCCCACAATGCAACGGGCGGGGCGAGGTTCGGTCGGTCCGCCAGACGATGCTCGGCCAGATGGTCAACGTGTCCACCTGCCCGCGTTGCCATGGCGACGGGAAGATCGTCGACGCGCCGTGCGAGACGTGCCGAGGCGACGGCCGTACCGAGCGCCCGCGGACGATCCGCGTGTCGGTCCCGCCGGGGATCGACGAAGGGCACCAGATCCGGCTCTCGGGTGAAGGCGAAGTCGGGCCCCGAGGCGGACCCGCGGGGAGCCTGTACGTCGCCGCTCACGTGACACCGCATCCCAAGCTCAAGCGCGAGGGCACGGAGCTGATCTACGAGGCGGACGTCTCGATCGCGCAGGCCGCGCTCGGGGCGCGCATCACGGTGCCGACCGCGGAAGGCGACGAGGAACTCGAGATCAAACCCGGGACACAACCCGGCACGGAGATCAAGCTGCGCGCGCGAGGCGTACCCCACCTCCGTCGGACGATCCGCGGCGATCTTCACGTCTTCGTGAACGTCGCCGTACCAACCAAGCTGTCGAAGAAGGCGCGCGAGCACCTCGCGGCGTACGCAGCCGAGGTCGGAGAGGACGTGGGGGACGGCGGCGGACTGCTCGACAAGGTGCGTGACGCTCTCGGGTAGGCCGAGGTCCGAGGCGTGGCTCGAGATCTCGGTCAGCGTCGATCTCGAGGCCGTCGAAGCGGTCTCGGAGATCCTGGGCCGGGTCGCGACCGGCGGGACGAGCGTCGAGCCGGCGTTCCGCCTCGTCGACGAGGGACTCGGTGCCGAGATCGACCCGACGCGACCGGCCGTCGTCCGCGGCTACGTGCCGGCCCGCAACGAGGCGTCGGCCCGCGCTGCGCTCGCCTCCACGGCAACGGCACTCGACCATCTCTCCGCGTTCGATCTCCGGCCCATCGGGGAGCTTCAGTCGCGGATCGTGCAGGAGGCGGACTGGGCGCACGCGTGGAAGGCGCACTTCCCGGTGATGCGCGTCGGGCGCCGGATGGTGATCCGTCCGACCTGGCGACGCCACCGACGCGGGCCGGAGGATGCGGTCATCGCGCTCGATCCGGGGATGGCCTTCGGGACCGGGCTCCACCCGACGACGCGCCTGTGCCTGGCGGCGCTCGAGGCCGTGGCGGACCGCGGAGGGACCGGCGCCGGGGCCGCCCGCGATCGTGATGGCTTCGCCGGCGCGCGCGTTCTCGACGTGGGCTGCGGCTCCGGGATCCTCGCGATCGCGGCCGTTCGGCTCGGGGCCGCGTCCGTCCTCGGCGTCGACACCGACCCGATCGCGATCGAGGCCACGCTCGCGAACGCTCGCCGCAATCGGCTCGTTCGACGGATCCGCGCGCGCGAGGGGAGCCTCCCGAGCGGCCATCCGCCGTTCGACGTCGTGCTCGCGAACCTGATCGCGTCCGTGCTCGTGACCCTCGCCGACGGCCTCGCTCGCGAGCTTCGTCCGGGGGGAGTCCTCGTCTCCTCGGGGATCTTCGAGGACCGGGAGGCCGATGTCCGAACCGCGTTCGAGCGCGCCGGGCTCGTCGTGACCGCGCGACGCGCCGAAGGAGAGTGGGTCGCGCTCGAGGCCCATCGCCCGACCTGATCCACGGCCGGCTGCCCCCGGCGGCGTCTGACCCTACAATCATTCGCGATGCTGGCCAGCCTGTTCCCGATCATCCTGACGACGCACATCGTCCTTGCCGTCGCGCTCTTCCTGCCGTCGATCCTGCTGCCGTTCGCTCTCCGCGTGCGGCGCGCCGCGGACACCTCCGAGCACGGCTTCGTGCGAGGGTTGCTCTGGGTGCAGGCCCGCGGAACCGTGCTCATCGGCGCCGGGCTCGCGGTGACCGGGCTGCTCATGGTGGCCACGCTGGGCACCCAGCTCTTCGCCCAGCCCTGGCTCCTGCTCGCGCTGACGATCTATACGGCGAACCTCGTCCTCGCCTACTTCGTCCAGCGTCCCAACCTGCGCCGGCTCGTCGGGATCACTGCGGCCTGGGACGATGCGGTCTGGATCCGACGGGCGCGACGCCAGCGGTACGTGTCCTATGCCATGGCCGGACTCGTGGGGACGATCGCGTTCCTGATGAGCACGAAGCCGACACTCTGGTGACTGAGGATCAACCGATGACGACGAGCCCCGCGGATCGCGTGACGGAGGCCGGCTGCCTCTTCTGCCGGATCGTCGCGGGCGAACTCCCGGCGACGGTCGTCCACGAGGACGATGAGATCCTCGCCCTCCGGGACATCGCTCCGCGCTCGCCGACGCACGTCCTGGTGATCCCCAAGTCGCACGTCGCATCGGTCGCCGTGCTCACCGACGAGCTGGCTCCGCTTGCCGGACGGCTCCTGGTCGCGGCGGCGCGTATCGCCGAGGCCGAAGGGATCGCCGACGCCGGCTACCGGATCGTCTCGAACGTGGGTGAGTGGGGTGGTCAGACCGTCGACCATCTGCACATCCACCTCATGGGTGGCCGCGCCTTCGACTGGCCGCCCGGATGAGGCTTCGACCCGCGCTCGCGACGAGCGGTGGTCGATCGATCGCGCTCGTCGCGGTCGCCTGCTTCGCGCTCGTCGCAGGGGGTTGCGGGTCGGGCGCGCAATCTCCGCTCGCGACCTTCCCGCCTGCGTCGTTCGGTACGGGCGTCCTCACGGCCGCCGCGGCGGCGACCCACGACGCGGTGGACCGCGCGCTCCGGGGGATCGGCCTCTCCGCGGCCGCGCCGGACGTCGCGTACCGACCCGCCGAGACGCGCCTCTTCGCGGCGGCGCCGCGGATCGTGCTGGAGGTCGCCCAGCCGGCCAGCGAGGTCCCCGCGTTCATCTCGATCTACGAGTTCGCGAACGTCGACGCGGCCGCGATGGCCGGGGCTGAGCAGGCTGCCTACGTCGCGAGCCCCGCGGGGCTCGTCCTGTTCCCGACCGGCACGCAGTTCCTCGTGCGTCGTGCCGGGACGACGGTGCTGTTCTACTCGTGGGTCACGGCGGATGAAGCACCACGTGCGGCCGAGATCGCGACGTCGCTCCAGGCCATCGGGTCCGAGATCGAAGTCGCGCGCTAGTCGCCCCCGTCGACCGAGCGACCCGGCTCGCCACTTGCCCACGCGCGCACTTCGGTCCGGCGGATCTTCAGCGTGTGCGTCCGGGGGAAGTCGTCATGCGGCCAGAGGCGCCATCCGGCGATCCGTTGCTGCGGGCCGAGGACGGCGTTGGCGGCCTTCACGGCCGCCTGGATCGCGTCGTGTGCAGCCGCCGGATCGGCGTCGGGGCCGGCGTCGGGGCCGGCGCCCGGGGATCCGCCGCTGCGTGCCGGGGAGAGCGGCCCGGCCCCCGGCGCGAGGACGATCGCCTCGATCTTGCCGGATCCCGTCTCGAGCACGACGGAGTCGCGCAGCCCCGCATCGCGGAGCGCGTTCTCGATGTCCTCGGGGAAGACGTTGAACCCGTTCGACAGGACGATCATGTCCTTCTTGCGTCCGTGGAGGATGAGCCGGCCGGCGTCGTCCAGGCGGCCGAGATCGCCGGTGTGATACCAGCCGTCGGCGTCGAACGCAGCCGCCGTCGCCACGGGATCCATCCAGTACCCCTTGAACATCGTCGGTCCGCGGAAGAGGACCTCGCCGTCGTCGGCAAGGCGCATCTCGACGGGTTCGGGCGGACGCCCCACCGTCCCGAGCCCGTGGTCCGAGGGCGTCGTGCATGTGCCCGAGCCCGTCTCGGTGGAGCCATAGCCCTGCATGACCGTGATGCCGATGTCCTCCCAGGCCTGCTGGAGCGCAGGGGGCAGATAGGCACCGGAGCTCACCATCAACCGGAGCTGGCCGCCGAGTTGCGCGTGGACCGACCGGAAGATGAGCCGCCGGACCGCCATCGGGAGCCGCCGGGCGATCGAGCGCAGCCGATCGAACGTGGCGCGTCTCCCGGCCTTGTCGACCTCGCGCTCGAGCGCCGACCAGAAGAGGTCAAGCACCTGTGGCACGACGATCATCGACGTCACCCGATGTCCGCGGATGGCATCGAACACGACGCGCGGGTTACGGCTGCGGACGTACAGGACATCGGACCCGACCGACAGGGCGTAGAAGAGCCCGACGCCCTTCTCGAGCAGGTGCGACAACGGCAGGAGCGAGACGATCCGGTGCTCGAGCGGCGGGATGATCCGATCGAACGTCCTGATCGTGGCCATCACGTTGTCATGGGCCAGCATCACGCCCTTCGGTGTTCCGGTGGTCCCTGACGTGAAGATCAGGTCGAACACCTCGTCGGGCGCGGGGCGCGGCCACGCCGCGACCTGCTCGGTCCAGTCTGGCGGGAAGGTCTCGTCGGGTTCGGCACAGAGGGCGTCGAGCAGGATCGTGGGAAAGTCGGCGAGACCCGCCTCACGCGGATCCGGGGCGTCGCGCCCGGTTCCGAGCACGAGGGACTTCGCGCCCGATCGATCGGTGATCGCGCGGATGGCCGCCGCCGACATGCGCAGGTCGAGGGGCACGATGACGAGGCGCGCCCGGATCGCCCCGAAGTAGGCCGCCGGCAGCTCGGGCGTCGACGCGGACCAGGTCAGGACGCGGTCCCCGGGCTCCAGTCCCGCCGCACGCAGGCGCCAGGCCGCGATGCGACTCCGACGGTCGAGCTCGCGGTACGTCCACGCGGTGGTCGTCCCGTCGTCGGTCCGTACGCCGAGCGCCTGTTGCTCGCCGAATCGCGCGACCGATCGATCAAGAAGGTCGAGCAGGGTCTCCATCCCATGATCGTACGCCGCGAGCGTCAGTGCGCCATCAGGGATGGGGCGCCTCGGAACCTGCGGCCGCGCCAGGATGGTCGAGCGCGATCAGGGCGTCGTTCGGGCGCGGTTGACCCCTCAGGGTGCCTCGGCTACACTCCGCCAGCCTATCGGCGGTCCGCTTCGCGGATCGTCGGACGCCGTCTGCCGTTGGGCTCACGAGCAGTACCGCGAGGTTCAAGACGCAGCCCTGGGAGGTGAATCGGGATTGGCAGAAGTCCGAGTTGGTGAGAACGAGACGTTCGAAAGTGCGCTCCGCCGCTTCAACAAGAAGATCCAGCAGAGCGGCATCCTCGCCGAGGCTCGCCGCCGCGAGCACTACGAGAAGCCAAGCGTGAAGCGCAAGCGCAAGGAAGCGAAGCGCAAGAAGAACGCTCGAACGCCCCAGGGCTGAGTGCCCACGGGCGACCCCGCCCGAGGTGCCATTTCCGTGACCCTCAGCGAACGCATCAAGACCGACGTGACCGCAGCGATGCGGTCGGGTGATGCGCTGCGCCGCGATGTGCTTCGGATGGCCCAGAACGCCATCTACAACGCGGAGAAACGCGACAAGCGGACCTACACCGATGACGAGCTCATCGGTGTCCTTGCGCGCGAAGTGAAGACCCGCCGCGAATCCGTCGACGCGTTCCGCGCGGGCGCGCGCCCCGACCTCGCGGAAAAGGAAGAGGCGGAGATCGCGATCCTCCTGGGCTACCTGCCCGACGCGCTCGACGAAGCGGCGATCGCGGCGCTCGTCGGACGAAGCCATCGGCGCGACCGGCGCATCGTCGGCGCGCGATCTCGGGAAGGTCATGGGCTGGCTCGCTCCGCGGACCCGCGGCCGCGCCGACGGCAAGGTCGTCAGCGCGATGGTCGCCGCCGCGCTCGCCCGGGCCGACCTCGCGGCCCACGATCGGGCCACGGAGCCTGACCGTGTTCGCTCAGCGCGCCGAGGAGTTCGTCTCGTTCACGCGTCGCGATGCGGGACGGCTGGCGGTCGCCGCGATCGTCCTCGATCGTCGCGCTGACGGCGATCCTGGGTGCCGACATCTTTCCGCAGACGGTCACACAGCAAGAGGGCGAGGTCGCGACGTCCGACATCGTCGCTCCCCGTGCCCTGACCATCGTCAGTGCGACGCGGACGCAGCGAAGAACGCGCAGGCGGCCCGCGCGGCCGTGCCGCCGCAATACGACTTCACCTCCGAGAACGCGATCGCGGTCGCGGCCGAGCAACTCCGCGCGTTCGATCTCGCGATGTTCCCCCTCGAGCGGGCGTTCAGTCCGGTCACGAGCGTCGAGGAGCGGCTCTCGCTGATCGACTCGGCGCTGCCGCTGTTGAGTGCCGAGGCGAGGTCGTCGCTGCGCAGTCCTCGAACCGAGTCGCTGGCCGGCAATCCGCGACGAGGGACGCCGCGTCCTGGATGCGACGGAGCGCACCGAGCTGCGCGACTCGGCCGTCGCCGAGACGCGCGCGCGGCTCGGGTCCCAGATGGCCGGTGGACTCACCGAATCCGAGCGGATGATCGCCTCGGAGCTCATCGCGCCGTTCCTCGTCCCGAACAGCTCGTTCAGCACGGATCTCACCGACCAGGCCAGGGACCGCGCGGCCGCGGCCGTGGAACCGGTCGTCGAGACGATGATCGCGGGCGAGGTCATCGTTCGCGCCGGCTCGCGGATCACCGCCGCGGACATCGAGAAGATCGAGGCGACGGGTCTCGCGGACGCCGCACCCGATCTCGCCCGGTTCGGCGGCTGGGCGGTCCTCGCGGCACTCCTCGTCGCGGTACTCCTCGCCTGGATGTGGCGCTTCCGTCGCGAGTTCTGGCACCGCAACAACGTCCTGCTCCTCGTGGGCGTGCTGCTGATCTTCGCCGCGCTGACGCTCAAGCTCACCGCGGGACGCGCGGCCCTGCCCTTCGTGCTGCCACTCGCCGCCGTCGGGATCCTCATGGCGATCCTGCTGGACACCGGCGCGGCGATGGTCTTCATGGCGGTGCTCGCGATCCTCGGGGGCATCGTGAACGGCAACTCGCTCGAGGTGACCACGTACATCTTCCTGGGCGGCTTCGCCGGGATCCTCGCGATCCGTCGCGGCGATCGCCTCCAGGTGTTCCTCCAGGCGGGGCTCGCGGTCTTCGTCGTGCAGACGGCCGTCATCGCGACGTTCGCATTGCTCGGCGAACGGGATGTGACCGGGATCGTCCAGCTCATCGGCGGCGCGGCGCTCTCCGCCGGAGGGGCGGCGATCGCAGCGGTCGGCAGCTTCGCCGTCCTCGGCAACCTGTTCGGGATCCTGACGGTCTTCCAGCTCCTCGAGCTGGCGAGCCCCTCACAGCCGCTCCTGCGACGGCTCCTCGTCGAGACGCCGGGGACCTATCACCATTCGATCATGGTCGGCAACCTCGCGGAACGGGCCGCCGAGGCGATCGGTGCCGATCCGCTCGTCGCTCGTGTGGCGGCCTATTACCACGACGTCGGCAAGCTGGCGAACCCGCTGGCGTTCACCGAGAACCAGGCCAGTGGCGACAACATCCACGACCAGCTCGCCCCCGAGGCATCCGCCCAGGTGCTGACCCAGCACATCGCGGACGGGATCGACATCGCCTACAAGGCGCGCCTCCCGAAGGCGCTCATCGCCTTCATCCCGCAGCACCACGGGACCGCGGCGATGAGCTACTTCCTCGCTCGCGCCAGGGAACGCGCGGCCGAAGCGCACGGGGGCCTGAAGACCGAGGGCGGCAGGAAGGCCGCGGCGGCGATCGACAGTCGCCGCTTCCGTCACGCGGGCCCCAAGCCGCAGTCGCGCGAGGCCGCGCTGATCATGCTCGCCGACGGGGTGGAAGCGTCGGTGCGCTCGCTCGAATCGCGGGACGAGCCGGCCATTCGGGCGATGGTCGGACGGATCATCGCCGAGCGGATGGAGGACGGCCAGCTGGACGAGTGCGACATCACGATGCGTGATGTCGAGAAGATCCGCGAGGCGTTCGTCGGTCAGCTCCTCGGCATGTACCACACACGCGTCGCCTACCCGCAGAACAAGGTCGTCGAGCTCGAGGCTCGGCGCGAAGCCGCCCGCCTGGCGGCGACCGGCACGGACGGCGAGCCGGCCACGGACGAGCCGGCCGGTGGCACGCGCGCCTCCGATCGTTCCGGCACCCCTGGGTGACCGTCGAGCGGTCGATCTACGTCGGGCCATGGCGGGTCGACGTTTCCATCCGATCCGACGCGGCCCCGCTCCCGCGCGGGCTGAGCGCGACGGGCCTGGCCCGCGTCATGGGCACCGCGCTCGACGCCGCGGGTGCGACGCCGCGTGCGTCGATCGGGCTCACCCTCTCGGGCGATGCCGAACTCGCCGAGCTGAACGAGCGGCACCTCGGCGAGTCCGGCCCGACGGACGTGCTGTCCTTCCCGCTGCTCCCACCGGAGTCGTTCCCGGCCCATCCGCGTGCATCGGTTCGTGGTGCGCACACCACGGATCGCCCGAGCTCCGGCCCCTCGTTCGCCCTGCCGCCCGGTCGTCGTCTGCATCTCGGTGACATCGTCGTGTCCGTCGAGCGCGCCGCGGTGCAGGCGTCCGAGGGTCGCGGCGGGCAGACAGGCGACGTCGCCTGGTCCGTCGCCGACGAGCTCCGACTCCTCGTCGTGCACGGCACGTTGCACGTCTGCGGCTGGGATCACGCCGAACCCGTCGAGGAGGCGGCGATGCGCGACCTGGAACGGACCCTGCTCGCCGGCTGAGACCGGGGCGACCGGGTACCATCGCTCCAGGCCCTCCCGGACGGGATCGGGCCCCGATCGGCGTGGGCGCCGATCGGACAGGAGCGGGTCGAGCAATCGTGAAGATCATCATCGGCCTCGGGAATCCCGGCGGCCAGTACGCGGACACCCGCCACAACATCGGCTGGATGGTGCTCGACCGCCTCGCCGACCGCGCCGGCTGGACGGGCAAGGGCCGAACGAAGGACGCCGCCGCCGTCGCGATGGGTCGCTACGACGGCCTCGACATCACCCTCGTCAAGCCGCTGACCTTCATGAACGACTCGGGGATCGCCGTTCGCAAGGTCCTCGCCCGCGAATCACGCGCCGCTCAACGACCTCCTCATCGTCGCCGACGACTTCGCCCTGCCGTTCGGCAAGCTTCGATTTCGCGAGGGCGGCAGTCACGGCGGGCACAACGGGCTCCGATCGATCGTGAACGAGATGGAGACCGAGAAGTTCAGCCGACTGCGGGTCGGGATCGGCGACCCGATGCGCAACGCACGCGACCATGTCCTGAGTCGGTTCGAGCCCGACGAGCGCCAGCGGCTCGAGGAACTGCTCGACGCCGCCGCCGATGCGGTCGTGGCGTGGGCGCACGGACGGGACGAACAAGGCGGCGAACGCCTTCAACAAGTTTCAGTTGCGGCCCGCGGACGAGGATCTCGTTGCGGCCCCTGGTGAGGTCGACGGTCCTGCCGGAGCCGACGGCATCCGCCGCACGAAGACCGGGTGGCGGCGCGTCCGACCCGCCCAGGAGCCCGAGTGACGCTGCCACCGATGCGCGGCCGTCGCGGCAAGGCGCGTCGTGTCGTCGAGGCGATCGGCGGGGCCGGACGGCGCGAAGCGCTCTGAGTCGCTGCGGCGCGGCGCCGTCGCGGACCGTGCCCTGGACGTCGAGGTCGATTTCGATGCGGCTGGCGTGGATGCCGAGCTTGCCGCCGCGGACGAACGGCGTGCGAACGCGACGGGCGGGCCTGGCTCGCGTGGCCCTCGGCGTGCGCGGGCGATGCGGAGACGCGGGGCACGAGCCCGGTGCCCGATCCGGCGCGCGGCGGTGGTCGACGCGTGCCCGATCTGTCGGGCCTCCCGCTGCTTGCTCGTCGAGACGGGCGCCTTCGAAGACCTGCGCACCCGGCTCGGGCGTCACGACGAGACGTGCGAATCGGACGCGCCGGCTACGGCGGCACCGGCTACGGCGGCACCGCCCACGCGCGGTCGCACCGGCCGCGGCCGGCATGCCGGCGTCACGGCGATCCCCCACGGTGCGAAGACCTACCTGGCCGCTGCACTCGCCCTCGCTCCGGACGGGGAACGACTGTGCTGGATCGCGCGCGACGCCGAGATCGGCGACCGCGTCGCCGACGAACTCCAGGCCTGGCTGGGTGACCCGGACGCCGTCGCCGTCCTCGAGCCGCGGACCGCGCTCGCGTACGAACGCAGCGAGCTCGTCGCCGATGAGACGGCCGCGCGGGTCGCTGCCCTGGCCGCATGGCGCGGTGGCCGTGCCCGCGTCCTTGTCGCGAGCGTCCAGGCACTCCTCCAGCACACGATCGCACCCGCGGATCTCCCGACCGACGCCCTTCGCGTGGCCGTCGGGACCCGCCGGAGCCAGTCCGCCTTCCTCGCGCTTCTCCTCGACCTCGGCTACGTCCCCGCGATCGAGGTGGCGGGTCGCGGCGAGTTCGCACGGCGCGGCGGACTCGTCGACGTCTTCCCGCCGTCCGCGCCGTTGCCCGTCCGGATCGAGTTCTTCGGCGACGAGATCGAGTCGATCCGGGCGTTCGACCCCACCGATCAGCGGTCCACCGGCCCGATCGACGAGATCGCCCTCCTGCCCGCATCGGAATTCCTGCGACCAGCCGGCGGGCGTGACGGGATCGTCGAGCGCCTCGGGCGACGAACCGCGGGCCACCTCGGCGAGCGACTGGCCAACGATCTCGAGCGGTTCACGGCCGAGATCGAGAGCCCTCGGCCGGCTGGACGGGACCCGCGCCGTCGACGTGGGCGATGCTGCCGAGGTCTGGGCCCCGATCCTCGCCCCATCGACCGGCCTGGATCATCTCGAACCCGGGACGCTGATCGTCCTCGACGAGCCCGGCGACCTCGCCGAGTCGGCCGCGTTCCTGTGGCGACAGGCGGACGAGCGACGCGCGGAGCTGATCGAGGCCGGGGACCTCCCGAAGGATTGGCCCGCGACGTATCTCGCGCCGCGCGACTGGAAGGCCCGGCTCCTCGCAGCACGGACGCTCGAACTCACCTGGGAATCGGATCCGGGCGCCGAGGTCGTCCCACGCGATCGCGGGCGGCGGTCGTTCGGCCGGCGACCTGTTCGGCTGGCGCGAGCCTTCGCTTCCGCTCCTGCGGACCGCGCAGCTGGCCGAAGCGGTGGACGGCTGGACGAGCGATGACCGCGGCGATGGGCGTCGGGCACGCGTCGTGCTCGCTTCGGACCAGGCCCCGCGACTGTCCGAGATCCTCGAGGAGGCCGGTCGGCCCGTCGCGGTCGTCGATCGGATCAGCGAGCCACCGGCCGCCGGGACCGTCACGCTCGTCGAGCGGAGCCTGAATGACGGCTTCGCCGGCGGTCCCGACGGTCTCGTGCTTCGTCACCGACCGCGAGCTGTTCGGGACGGTTCGCGTGCGCCGGCCGAAGGCGATGCGCCGCGTCGTCCCGCGCGACATCCTCGAGCGGCTCACGGCCGGCGACCTCGTGGTCCACATCGACCACGGCGTCGCGCGCTACGAGCAGATGCTGCGGCGCGGCAGCGGGTCGGGGGACGAGCGCGACTTCCTCGAGCTGAGTTTCGCGGCCGGCGACCGGATCTTCGTCCCGGTCGAGCAGATCGCCCGGGTCACGCGCTACGCGGGCGGGGAGCGGCCGCAGCTCTCGAAGCTCGGTGGGACCGAGTGGTTGCGCACGAAGCAGCGCGTCCGGAAGGCCGTCGGGATCCTCGCCGAGGAGCTGCTCGCGCTGTACGCGGCGCGCGCATCCGCGCAGGGCCACGCGTTCGGCTCCGACACGCCGTGGCAGCAGGAGATGGAGGCGTCGTTCCCGTACGAGGAGACGCTGGACCAGCTCGCGCGCGACCGCCGAGGTCAAGCTCGACATGGAGGCCGGCCGCCCGATGGACCGGCTCGTCGTGGGCGACGTCGGCTACGGCAAGACCGAGGTCGCGATCCGGGCGGCGTTCAAGGCGATCCAGGACGGCACGCCAGGTGGCGATCCTCGTGCCGACGACGGTCCTCGCGGCGCAGCACCACGCGACGTTCTCGCAGCGGTTCGCCGCCTTCCCGCTCGAGGTCCGCCTGCTGTCCCGGTTCGTGCCGGCGGCGGAGCAGGGGCGCACCGTGGACGGCCTCGCGGCCGGTTCGGTGGACCTCGTCATCGGGACGCACCGGCTGCTCTCGAAGGACATCCGGTTCAAGGACCTCGGACTCGTCGTCGTCGACGAGGAGCAGCGTTTCGGGGTCGCGGCCAAGGAACGTCTGAAGCGCCTCCGGACCGCGGTCGACGTGCTGACGCTCTCCGCGACGCCGATCCCGCGGACGCTCAACCTGGCGCTGGCCGGGATCCGCGACATGTCGGCGATCGAGACGCCGCCCGAGGACCGCCTGCCGATCCAGACGCGGGTCGCCGAGGCGTCGGCCGGGCTCGTCCGCGACGCGATCCTGCGCGAGCTGGACCGCGGCGGGCAGGTCTTCTACGTCCACAACCGGGTCGAGACGATCGAGGCCCAGGCGGATCAGCTGCGCCGGCTCCTGCCCGACGCGCGGATCGTGGTCGGCCACGGGCAGATGGCCGAAGGCGCGCTCGAGAAGGTGATGATCGGATTCGCGGCGGGCCAGGCCGACGTGCTCGTGTGCACGACGATCATCGAATCCGGGCTCGACATCCCGAACGCGAACACGATCGTCATCGACCGGGCGGACACGCTTGGGCTCGCTCAGCTCTACCAGCTGCGGGGGCGGGTCGGGCGGAGCAGCCGCCGCGCCTACGCCTATCTCCTGTACCGCCGCCGCGAGCGACTCTCGGACGAGGCGCGCAAGCGGCTCGCAGGCGATCTTCAACGCCTCGGAGCTGGGGGCCGGGTTCCAGATCGCGCTGTCCGACCTGGAGATCCGCGGCGCCGGCAACATCCTGGGCGGCGAGCAGTCGGGCCACATGGCGGCGGTCGGGTTCGATCTCTACTCGCGTCTGCTGGCCGAGGCCGTCGAGTCGGAGAAGGCGCGATTCGAGGGACGGGCGCCCATCGTCGTGCCGGTCCAGGCGGTCGTCGACCTGCCCGTCGAAGCGCACCTGCCCGACGAGTACGTGCCGGACGAGGCCCAGAAGCTCGAGCTCTATCGACGGCTTGCGCGGGCCCGAACGACGGGCGATCTGGCCGCGTTCCGCCAGGAAGCCACGGACCGCTACGGCCCGATGCCCGCGCCGGTGCTCCAGCTCGTCGAGGTCGCCGAGCTGCGGATGGCCGCCGAACTGGCCGGGATCGCCTCGATCTCGCGCGAGGACTCACAGCTCGTGGTCCGCTTCGGCGTCGGCCTGTCGCGTGAGACCGCGATGCGCCTCCTGTCCGGGCCGGCATTGCCGGGGGTGCGGCCGGGCGAGCTGGTCTTTGCCAGCAACCAGGTGCGGATCCGCCTCCCGCGCGATGCCTCGCGCACCTGGCAGTTGACGCAGGCATTGGTGGCTCGCCTCGGCTCCGCGGCGGGCTGAGGGCCGGGCGTGACCTTCGCGTCCGCGACGAGTGAGCGCGGCCCGGTCCTCACCACGGAACGGCTACGTTTGCGTCGGTGGAGCGCGGACGACGACGCGCCGTTCGCAGCGCTCAACGCCGACGCGGAGGTGATGCGGCACTTCCGATCGGTGCTGTCGCGCGCGGAGAGCGACCAGCTCATCGAGCGTATCGAGGCACAGTTCGAGCGACGCGGCTATGGGCTGTGGGCCGTCGAACGGATCGCCGACGCGGCGTTCCTCGGGTTCACGGGACTCGCCGATCAGACGTTCGATGCTCCGTTCACGCCCTGTGTCGAGGTCGGTTGGCGATTCGCCCGACACGCCTGGGGCCATGGCTACGCGACCGAGGCGGCCGAGGCGGCGCTCGTCTATGGGTTCGAATGCGTCGGGCTCGACGAGATCGTCTCGATCACGTCGCCGCTGAACGTCCGCTCGATCCGGGTCATGGAGCGCCTCGGGATGACGCGCGATCCGGCGGACGACTTTGACCTCGTCGGCCTGCCCGAGGGCCACCCGTTGCGCCCGCACATCCTGTATCGGCTGCAACGCCCAGTCTGGGCTATCGGCTCCGCGCGCTAGCATCATGCGGTGCGCCACTTCATCGTCGCCTCGCTGGTCCTTGCCGTCACGCTCGCCGCGTGCGACCTGCTCGCCGTGCATCCCACGGTCCCTGTCGGCGCGTTCAACGACACGGACATGGCGGTCCTGGTCCGCGTGAACGGCAAACAGGTCGAGCTGCTTCCCCCTGGTAGCAGCCTCTCCGGGGATGCGGCCGACCCGATGCCCCCCTTCACGGTCGAGGCGATGTCCTCGACGGGCCGGGTGCTCGTGCGACTGGATGTCGGGGCCGGCGACGTGGCCGACGCTCTCTCCGCGGGCAGGGTCGCCCTGGAAGTGCTCCCGTGCGGACGGGTCATCCTTTGGGCCGGCCCACCACCATCACTGCCGAAGCCGCTCGGCGAGGCGCGCGAGCCCTGCGAGCCATGACGGCCGCCCCGCACGTCCCCGCGGCCGGAGGCGGTCTCTGGTCGCCCGAGCGACGCGGCCTGACCGGTGGGCTCGTCCTCACGGTCACGCTCATCGCCGCCGAGGCGCTGGCGATCACGACCGCGATGCCCATCGTCTCGCGCGAGCTCGGTCACATCGAGCTGTATGGCTGGGTCTTCTCGGCGTTCTTTCTGGGGAGCCTCATCGGGATCGCGATCGTCGGCAGCCTGATCGATGAGCGGGGCGTCGTCGTGCCCTTCGTCGTGGGCCTGGTCCTCTTCGCGATCGGACTGGTGATCGGCGGGCTGGCGCCATCGATGGAGGTCCTCGTCGGCGCGCGATTCATCCAGGGATTGGGCGGCGGAGCGCTGCCGCCCGTCGCCTATGTCGCGATCGGGAGAACGCTGCCCGAACGACTCCGTCCCGCGATGTTCGCCACGCTGTCCACAGCCTGGATCCTGCCCGGCATCCTCGGCCCGGCTCTCGCCGGCATCGTCGCTGAGACCGTCGGCTGGCGCTGGATCTTCCTCGGCCTCCTTCCGCTCATCGCCGTCTCCGGTTTCATCGCGGTGCGGTCGCTGCGCGCCCTGATCCCCTCGGCCGCCGACGAGGTCCGCGCGGCAGAAAGCGCCGATCGCCGTGCGGCGCTGAACCGTCGCCAGCGCTGGGGCCCCACGATCGTGCTCGGCGGCGGTGCGGCGATCCTCATGACCGGCCTCACCGAGGGAAGCCCGCTTCTGGTCGCGCTGCTCGTGGCGGTCGGCGGCGCGCTGACCGGGCTGGCGCTCGCGCGTCTCACGCCCCGCGGCACCTTGCGCGCCGCGCGGGGCGTGCCGACCGCAGTACTCCTGCGCGGGGTCGTGACGTTCGCGTTCTTCTCCGTGGACGCCTACGTCGCGCTCATGCTCGTCGAGGTCCGCGGGTGGTCGGCGGCTGGCGCAGGTATCGCCCTCACGGCGGCTACGATCTCGTGGACGAGTGGTTCGTGGGTCCAGGCACGTCTCTCGCGGACGCACTCACCCGAGTGGCTCGTCATCCGCGGGTTCCCCATCGTGGCCGCGGGTCTCGCCGGACTTGGGGCGGTACTCGTCCCTGAGGTTCCCGCGCTTGTGTCCTTGCCCGTTTTCGCGGTCGCCGGGTTCGGCATGGGCATCACTTACTCGCAGTTCGCCCTGATCATCCTGCGCGACGTCCCGAAGGACGGGCAAGGGGCCGCCACCGCGGGGCTGTCGCTCAGTGACGCGCTCGGTGCGGCCCTCGGCACCGGGATCGCCGGCGCGCTGATCGCGGCATCGGTGCGGGACGGTTCGGGGCCGGCGGGCGGACTCGCGCTGGCGATCGCCATGGGAGCCGGCGTTGCCCTGCTCGGGTTCATCCTTGCGCCGCGACTGACGTCGCGCACCGAGGCCGTGGCGGCACCGCTCGCCTCGTCGAGTGACGCAGCGTAGCCCTCGCGACCGACCGAGCGACCGACCGAACAGCCGCGCGATGTCCCATGATGGTCGTGCGCGCAGCGGCCGTCCTCAGCGGTGCCGAGCCCGCGCAACCCATCCTTGCCGAGGAGCCTGCCATCGTGTCCGAACGAACTCGAGCCTTTGTGGTCCCGCCTGGCGGTGGCACGACCATTCGCGGACCCGTCGGCGGTCCGACCATCGTCAAGGCCGGCACCGAGGCGACGAACGGGAGCTTCACGCTCCTCGAGAACGTCGTCCCGCCGTTGCAGGGCCCGCCGCTCCACGTCCACCGTCGCGAGGACGAGATGTGGTACGTGCTCGATGGGCTCTTCCGATTCCGGGCCGACGACGAGATGTTCGAGGCCCCGGCCGGCTCGTTCGTGTTCGTCCCGCGCGGCACGCGGCACTGCTTCCAGAACCTCGCCGCGACGCCGGCGCGGATCCTCGTGATGTTCACGCCGTCGGGGATGGAGCGGTTCTTCGAGGAGCACGCCGAGTTGCCCCCGGGCCCCGTCGATCCCGAGGTCTATCGTGAGATCGCCCGTCGCAGCTGGATGGACGTCGCCGGGCCGCCGCTCGCGGTGTCGGATCCGCTCTAGCCCCGCGTCTCGACGCTGGCGCGCCATGCTGGCCGCGTCGAGGCGCGAGGGGTAGACTTCGGACGGCGCACGTGCCCAGGGTCGCGTCGGCAGACGTCGCGCGTCCGACCCATCGCCTGGAGGCCCCGTATCCGATGTCCGCCGAGGAACTTCGCGCGAAGATTCGCGAGATCCCCGACTTCCCGAAGCCCGGGATCCTCTTCTACGACATCACGACCGTCCTCAAGGACGCGGCGGCGTACAAGGAGGCGATCGATCTGATGCTCGAGCCGTACAAGGGCGAGCAGATCGACATCGTCGTGGGGATGGAGTCGCGCGGGTTCATCTTCAGCGCCCCGATGGCCTACGCGCTGGGTGCCGGGATGGTGCCGGTGCGCAAGCTGGGCAAGCTTCCGGCCGAGACGATCACCGTCGAGTATGCCCTCGAATACGGCTCGAACACCCTCGAGATCCACCGTGATGCGATCCAGCCCGGGCAGAAGGTCCTCGTGATCGACGACCTCCTGGCGACCGGCGGGACGGTGCACGGCACGATCGAGCTGATCGAGCGCCTGAAGGGTGAGGTGGTCGGCCTCGGTTTCCTCGTGGAGCTCGAGTTCCTGAAGGGCCGCTCCCGCCTCGAGGGCCGCCGCATCGACAGCGTCATCACCTACTGACACGGGCGCCGAGGCAACAGGGCTTCCGATGAGCGACGAGGCATCTGCGCTGCCGCCCGAGGATGCGCCGACCGCGGATGCGACCCCGAGCCCCGCCGACGTCGGATCGGCGTCCGCCGCCGACCCGCCCGTCGCGGATGCCGGCCGGCGCCGGTTCTTCCGGGACTTCGCGGGCGAGATGATCCAGACAGCGGCGTCGGTCGTGGGGGCGGCGTCGGTCCTCCAGCGGAGCTCGCTGGCCGCGGCGACGGCCCTCCTCGATCCCGAGGGGACCGCCGACGCGATCGCGACCAGCGCGGGTGGCGTCGGAACGGACCGTCCGACCGGTTTCCGGACCGCCTTCCGATTCGTGACCGACGAACAGCTGGTGATCGTCGACCAGCGCCGGATCCCCGAGGCGCTCGTCGAGTACGAGGTGCGGAGTGCGGGCCACGCGGCCTACGCGCTGCGCCAGCTCGTCGTCGCGGGCGGCCCCGCAGGGGCACAGATCGCCGCGATCGGGTTGGCGCTCTCGGCCCATGCGGTCCGCGACGCGTCGCCGTCGATGGTCCGGGCGAACCTGAAGGCCGCCGCGTCGGCGATCAAGGCGGCCCGGCCGACCCTCCGCTCGGTGACCGTGGCGGTGGATCGCCTCACCGCGCGCTACGAGGAGCTCGCTGCCGCAAGTGCGAGCGCTGCGGACGTGGCGTCGGCCCTGCGCGTGGAGGCCGATCGGATCGTGGAGGAGGCGACCACGGACAACGGCCGCATCGCGGATGCCGCTGCGGCCGCGCTTCCGGTCATGGACGGGGCGACCCTGCGCGTGCTCACCCACGGCTCGACCGGCCCGCTTTCGAGCGGGCAGTTCGGGACGGCGCTGGGCGCCCTCCAGGTCCTGCACCACGCCGAGCGCCAGCTGCATGTCTGGGTCGCCGAGTCGCGGCCGACGTTCATCGGGTCGCGGGTGACCGCCTGGGAGCTGTCGCAGGCCGGGGTCCCGCACGCGGTCGTGATCGATGGCGCGTGTGGCCAGCTGATCGCCAGCGGCGACGTCGACGCCGTGCTCGTCGGAGCGGAGCGCGTCGCAGCGAACGGCGACGTCATCGCGCCGATCGGGACGTATCCGCTGGCACTCGCCGCGGCTCGACGTGGCGTCCCGTTCATCGTCTGCGCGCCGCTCTCGGCGTTCGACGAGGGATCGGCGACCGGCGAGGACGTCGCGCCCGAGCTGCGCCCGGAACGAGAACTCGTGGGCCCGTATGTCGCCGCGATCCCCGCGACGATGGTCGTCGGGACGAGCGTCCGCAACGCGTCCTTCGACCTCGTCCCCGCCGATCTCGTCACGGTCCTCGTGACGGAGGAAGGGGCGATGGCCGCGCCATTCGGCCCCGCGCTCACCGCCGCCGCCGCCGCCCGAGCCGCCCGCTGGAGCGCCCGCTGGACGCCGACGACCACGCTCACGCCGACGACCACGCCAGCCGCATCGGCGGCCGTCTGATGGCCACCGTGGCAGTGGGTCGTCGCGAGCGTCCGCTGACCGTTCGCCAGACCGCCGACCGCCGGATGCTGCGCACCTTCCTGGAGCGCGAGCGCCTGTTCGCGGCCTACGCGCTGTGCGACCTCGAGGATCGTGAGTTCGCTCGGACGCGGTGGGGGATCGCACTCGACGGCGACCAGCCCGTCGCGATCGGGCTCGAGTACTCGGGGCTCACCCCGCAACCCCTGTTCCTCATGGGCTCACACGCCGGGATCACGGCGATCCTGCGCGACGTCCTCCGGCCGCGGGTCGCCTTCACGGCCGTCATGCCTTCCGATCTCGACGCCGTGGCGGCCGTCTACCGGGTGGACCCCGGCCCGCAGATGGTCCGGATGTGGATCGACCAGACCCGATTCGTCCCGATCCGTGCCGACGTCGAGCGCCTTGGTCCGGGCGACATCGGGGAGCTGAATCGGCTCTACCAGCTCGGCTTTGCGTCGTGGCTGCCCGGTTCGGCGATCGCGGACGGCATCTACTACGGGATCCGGGTCGGGGGCCGCCTCGTCGCGGCGGCGGGGACGCACGTGATCAGCGAGACGGCCCGCCTCGGCGTCGTCGGCAACGTGCTGACGCATGTCGAACATCGCGGTCGTGGCTATGCTGCGGCGGTCACCGCCGCGGTCACCGCCGAGCTGCTGCTCAGTTGCGACCAGGTGGTCCTCAACGTTCGGTCCGATAATCCACCCGCCCTCCAGGCATATCGACGCGTCGGCTTCGCCGAGCACGTGCGCTTCGAGGAGCGCCTCATCCACCGCCTCGGGCCCCCGTGGGCCGGCATCACCCGGCCCCTGCGACGACTGTTCGGGGCCGACAGGGAGAACGAGCTTTCATGACCACCACCGACGCGCTGCCCGCCCACGACGTGACCGACCTCGGCCTGGCCGCCGAGGGTGTGCGCCGGATCGAGTGGGCGGAGCGCGAGATGCCGGTCCTCCGCCTGATCCGCGAGCGGTTCGAGCTCGAACGACCGCTCGAGGGCCTGCGCATCGGTGCATGCCTCCACGTGACCACCGAGACGGCCAACCTCATGCGCACGCTCAAGGCCGGCGGCGCGGAGGTGGTCCTGGCCGCATCCAACCCGCTGTCCACGAAGGACGACGTCGCGGCCGCACTCGTGGCCGAGTACGGGATCTCCGTCCATGCCCGGCGCGGCGAGGACCGCGACACGTACTACGCCCACCTCAACGCGGTCGCCGACGGGCGGCCCCAGATCACGATGGACGACGGGTGCGATCTCGTGTCCCTGCTGCACAAGGAGCGCCCGGGCCAGATCGCCGAGGTCATCGCCGGGACCGAGGAGACGACGACCGGCGTCATCCGCCTGCGCGCGATGGCGGCCGACAACGCCCTCGGCTTTCCCGTCGTGGCGGTCAACGAGGCCCAGACGAAGCACCTGTTCGACAACCGGTATGGAACCGGCCAGTCGACGCTGGACGGGATCCTCCGGGCGACCAACCTGCTCATCGCCGGACGCAACGTCGTCGTCGCGGGCTACGGCTGGGTGGGCAAGGGGATCGCGTCCCGGATGCACGGCCATGGCGCCCACCTGGCGATCATCGAGGTGGATCCGGTGCGCGCGCTCGAGGCGCTCATGGACGGCTTCCAGGTGATGACCGCGGCGCAGGCCGCGCCGTGGGGCGACCTGTTCATCACGGCGACCGGCAACATCAACGTCTTCCGGCGCGAGCACTTCGAGGCGATGCACGACGGTGCGGTGATGGCCAACTCCGGCCACTTCGATGCCGAGCTGGATCTCGCGGCATTGCGCGAGATGGCCGAGGGCCATGTCCGCGAGGTCCGCGAGAACGTGCAGGAGTTCGACATCGGAGGCAAGCGCCTCCACCTCATCGCCGAGGGGCGGCTCGTCAATCTCGGTGCTGCTGAAGGCCATCCGGCGGCGGTGATGGACATGAGCTTCGCGAACCAGGCGCTGTCCGCCGAGTACGTGGCGAAGCACCATGCCGAGCTCGAACCGACCGTCTACGTCGTGCCCGCGGCGATCGACGCGGAAGTGGCCCGGCTGAAGCTGGCCGCCCGCGGGATCACGATCGATGGGATGACCGCCGAGCAGCTCGACTACATGTCGTCCTGGCAGCACGGGACCTGATCGCGCCGTGAGCGCGCCCGAAGTCCGGCCCTACGGGGCCTGGCCGTCTCCGTTCCCGATCGATCGGCTCGTCGACGGCGTCCGGGGTCTCTCGGGCATCGGCGCCGCCGACGGGACCCGCTGGTGGATCGAGGGCCGGCCGGACGAAGGCGGCCGCCAGGTCCTGGTCCGACGCGAACCCGACGGCACCCTCAGCCGGATCTCGCCGGAGGACTTCAACGTGCGCAGCCGGGTGCACGAATATGGCGGTGCGCCGCATCTCGTGGAAGGTGACCTCATCGTCGCGTCCGACTTCGACACCGGTCGACTGCACCGGATCGTGACCCCCGGGACGCCCGAGTCGCGGACCGAGCCGCTGACCCCGGATCGCGCCTGGCGCTTCGCCGACCTCGTCCTCGATCGCCAGCGCAACCGCCTCGTCGCCGTGCGCGAGGACCACGAACCGGAAGCCGTCGCTGCTCACGGCGAGTGGGTGAACGACGTTGTCGCCATCGACCTGACGACAGGCACCATCCAGCCGTTGCTCGGCGGGCGCGACTTCTACTCCGCGCCGCGGCTCTCTCCGGACGGCTCCACCCTGGCGTGGCTCGAGTGGTCCCATCCGAACATGCCGTGGGACGGCACCGAACTGCGCGTGGCATCGATCGCCGCCGACGGATCCCTCGGCGAGGCGAGCACCGTCGCGGGCTCGGCGGCCGAATGGGTCAGTCAGCCGCGCTGGTCGCCCGACGGAGTCCTCCACTTCGTCGCGGAGCCGACGGGCTGGATGAACCTCCATCGCTGGGTCCCGGGGACGGCGCGGGTGGAACCCGTGCTCGCCGAGCCGATGGAGGCCGAATTCGCCGCTCCCGACTGGAACTTCGGCCAGGCGACCTACGGCTTCCTTCCGGACGGCTCGATCGTCGCCAGTGCGCGCGGCGGGAGGGCGCGATCGGCTGTACCGGATCGAGCCGACTGATGGCATGCCGCTCCTGATCGATGTTCCTCAGACCGTCATCGATACCGTGGTGGTCGACGGCTGGTCGATCGTCCTGCGCGGCGCCACGCCCACGACGGCCCTCGCGATCCTCGAGTTCGACTTCGCGCGACAGACGCTCACGGCCTTGCGCAACGCCGTGGATCGCCCGGTCGATGCCGCCGATGTCTCGGTGGGACGGCTCGTGGAGTTCCCGACGAGCGGCGAGCGGACCGCCTTCGGCATCTTCTACCCGCCGGCCAGCGCGACGGTCGCCGGGCCCACCGACGAGCGCCCGCCGCTCGTCGTGACGAGCCACGGTGGTCCCACGTCGGACGCGTTCACGGGCCTGAGCCTCGGAGTCCAGCTGTTCACGAGCCGCGGTTTCGCCGTGCTGGACGTCGACTACGGCGGGAGCACGGGGTACGGCCGCGACTATCGCAAGCGCCTCGACGGCGAGTGGGGCGTGGTCGACGTCGACGACTGCGTGAACGGCGCGTCGTGGCTCGCCGAGCAAGGTCTCGTCGATGGTGATCGGATGGCGATCCGCGGCGGCAGCGCGAGCGGCTACACGACCCTCTGCGCGATCACGTTTCGCGACGTCTTCAAGGCCGGCGTGAGCTACTTCGGGATCGGCAATCTGGAGTCGTTCGTCGGCGACACCCACAAGTTCGAGTCGCGCTACCTGGACGGCCTCGTGGGTCCGTATCCGGAGTGCAAGGATCTCTACCGTGAGCGCTCACCCATCAACTACGCCGATCGGATCCGGGTCCCCGTCCTGATCCTGCAGGGCCTCGAGGACCGCGTGGTCCCGCCGAGCGAGGCCGAGCTGATCGTCGACGCGCTCTGGGAGCGCCGCGTGCCCCATGCCTATCTCGCGTTCGAAGGCGAGGACCATGGGTTCCGCCAGAAGGCGAACATCATCCGCTCGTTCGAGGCGGAGCTGTCGTTCTACGGCCAGGTCTTCGGGTTCGAACCCGCAGGCCCGATCGAGCCGCTGGAACTCGTCCGCTTCGACGCTCCAGCTACCTAGCGGCGAGCAGGGAGCGAAGCCGCGACAGCCCGATCGCGACGTCGCCGAACGACGTCGTCAACGGCGACAACCCGATCCGGAGGGAGTCCGGCTCGCGGAAGTCGGCGATCACCCCGCCCGCGGCGAGCGCCGCGCGAAGTCCCCGTGCCTGAACGTGCCGGATCGACACGTGCCCGCCCCGGCGCGTCGCCTCGCGCGGGCTTCCGAGCGTGCACCCGAGCGGGACGAGCCACGCATCGTGGAGTTCGATCGCGAACGACGTGAGGGCGACGCTCTTCGCCCGGATGGCGTCGAGACCGGCCTCCGCGACGAGCCTCACGCCCTCCTCGACCGCGACGAGGCCCAGGATCGCCGGCGTGCCGGCCATCCACGACCCGATCCCCGGGGCGGGCTCCCAGCCCTCGCCCATCGCGAAGGGATCCGCGCGGCCCAGCCAGCCCTGGGTCGGCGTCCGCAGTTCGTCCTGGAGGTCGCGCCGGACGAACTGGAATGCCGGCGCGCCCGGTCCCGCGTTCAGGTATTTGTAGGTACAGCCCACCGCGAGATCGGCCCCGATCGCGGAGAGGCTCACCGGGACGATCCCGGCCGTGTGACTCAGGTCCCACAGCGTGAGGGCGCCCACGTCCCGCGCCCGCGCCCCGATCGCCTCGAGGTCGGCGATCGCCGCGGAGCGGTAGTTGACGTGGCTGAGCACGATCAGCGCAACGTCATCCCGGATCGCGTCGGCGAGTCCGTCAGCGGCTCCGGCCGGGGCGAAACCCTCGACCGGGTCCGACGCCACCCAGCGGACTTCGAGCCGCCGCGCCCGGGCCAGGCCCTCGAGCACGTAGCGGTCGGTCGGGAACTCCGCTCGATCGGCGACGACGACCGAGCGATCCGGGCGTGCGTCGAGCGCGGCGCTCATGAGCCGGTAGAGGTTGATCGTGGTCGAGTCCGCGACGACGACCTCCCCGTCCGCTGCCCCCACGACGTCGCGGGCGAGCGCGTCCCCGACGGAGGTGGGCAGGTCCATCCAGTGATCCCACGCGGCGATGAGCTCGCCCGCCCACTCGCGCTCGACCACGTCGCGGATCCGTTGCGTGGTGGCCGTGGGCGGACGGCCGAGGGAGTTGCCGTCGAGGTAGACCACCGTGGGATCCGGGACCATGAAGCGGTCGCGGAACGCCCGCAGCGGGTCGGTGCGATCCAGGTCGGCGGCCCACTCCAGGGCCGGATCCACGCTCCTCACCGCGTCGCTCATCGGCACGAGCATAGCCCTCGCGGGACCTTGGGGACAGCGTGGTACGCTCCCGGCTGGCGAGCGAAAGGAGCCGGATGAGCATCGTCGACGCGGCGCACTACCTGTTCACATCCGAGTCCGTGACCGAGGGTCACCCGGACAAGATGTGCGACCAGATCAGCGATGCCATCCTCGATGCGATCATCGCCGAGGACCCGAACGCGCGCGTCGCCTGTGAGACGGCGACCACGACCGGTCTGGTCATGGTCCTCGGCGAGATCACGACGTCGACCTACATCGATCTGCAGGCGGTCGTGCGTGACACCGTCCGCGACATCGGCTACACCCGGGCCGACTACGGCTTCGACTACCTGACCTGCGGGACGCTCGTCTCGGTCAAGGAGCAGTCGGGCGACATCGCCCTGGGTGTGAACGCCGCGCTCGAGGTTCGCGAGGACAGGGCGTCGGTCAGCGAGCTCGGGGCCGGCGACCAGGGGATGATGTTCGGGTACGCCTGCCGCGAGACGCCGGAGCTCATGCCGCTGCCGATCGCCCTCGCGCACCGGATGGCTCGACGGCTCGCCGAGGCGCGCAAGTCCGGTCAGCTGCCCTACCTGCGGCCGGACGGCAAGACCCAGGTCACCGTCGAGTACGACCACGGCGTCCCGGTCCGCGTGAGGACGGTGGTCGTGTCCGCGCAGCACGACCCCGACGTGCGCACGGAGCGGCTGCGCCAGGAGGTCGTCGAATCCGTGATCCTGCCCACGATCCCTGCTGAGCTGCGCTCCGACGAGCCGATCATGCATGTCAATCCGACGGGTCGTTTCGTGACCGGTGGCCCGATGGGCGACGCGGGCCTGACGGGTCGCAAGATCATCGTCGACTCGTACGGCGGGATGGCGCGTCACGGTGGCGGTGCGTTCTCGGGCAAGGATCCGACCAAGGTCGATCGCTCGGCCGCCTACGCGGCCCGCTGGGTGGCCAAGAACGTCGTGGCCGCAGGCCTGGCCGAACGCTTCGAGCTCGAGGTCGCCTACGGGATCGGGATCGCCCGGCCGGTCTCGCTGTCGGTCGAGTCGTTCGGCACCGGGGTCATCCCCGACGACCGGATCCAGGCGCTCATCGAGCGGCACTTCGACCTGCGGCCGGCGTCGATCATCGACAGCCTCGACCTGCGTCGCCCGATCTACCGCCAGACCGCCGCCTACGGCCACTTCGGGCGTCCGGACCTGGATCTCCCGTGGGAACGGATCGACAAGGCTGCGCTCCTCGCGAGCGAGGCCGGCTTGCCCGCGCCGGACCTCGTCGCTTCCGCGAGCTGACTTCGCCCGCCGTCACGACCGACTCAGACCCGACCTGACCGCCCCGGACCCACCCCCCGCGGGACCTTCTCCCTGCAGCGCCGGGACCATCGCCGCCGTGGACCGTGGCGTGGAAGCCGGACAATGGTCAAGGATCGGGGCGGCCGGCCGGCCGCCCCGAATGCGCGATCAGGAGAGGAGTCCAGGTCCGATGACGCGAACCACCAAGGTCTACCGCCGACTCGCCGCCCTGCTCGGAAGCGTGCTTCTCCTTGGCGCGACGCTGGGGACGTCGCTCGCCGGCGGGTCACCGTCGGTCGGAGCCTCCGCCACGCCGTCCGGTGGTACGGACCATCACCAGGCGCTGCTAGAGGCCAACCTCATCGGCTCCGATCCGGGCGAGTGGCCCGGGACAGCCGCCGACGATGACGACACCGACGATGACGACGCCGCTGAGGACGCGGCCGAGGACGCCGACGAGGTCCAGGAACCGGATGAGACCGGCCAGAACGGCACGCAGGACGACGCCGATGAGGACGCCGACGAGGACGCCGACGACGCGGATCAGGACGACGACGGTGACGACGAACGCGATGAGGACGCCGACGACGACTCCGACGACGATGACGCGGACGACGACGACTCCGACGACGACTCCGACGACGACTCCGACGACGACTGAGCGCCGGGTCTCGGCCGGCAGCCCGACCGGATCAGGCGACCCGGACGACCGCGATCGAGCTCTTCAATCGAGCTCGCTCACTCATCTCCTCGCGGCCTAACGCTGCTCGGCGATCATGCCGGCCATACCGCCGCCGCCCTGACCGGACGATCGCCGGCTGTTGCGCAGCAGGAGGAACTGGCCGACGAAGAGCATCGCCAGGGTGAACATCAGCATGATCGTGGCGATCGCGTTGGTCTCCGGCGACACGCTCCGTTTCACCTGGCCGAAGATCCACAGCGGGAGGGTGGACGACCCCGGGCCCGACGTGAACGTCGTGATGACGTAGTCGTCGAAGCTGAAGGTGAACGCGAGCAGGAAGCCGGCCATGATCCCGGGCAGGAGCTGCGGGAACGTGATCTGGCGGAAGGTCCGCCACGGGGTCGCGAAGAGATCGGCAGAGGCGTCGACCAGGGTCCGATCCATCCCCGAGAGGCGCGCGCGCACGAGGAGCAGGACGAGGCTCGTGTTGAAGAGCATGTGCGCGGCGATGATCGTCACATGGCCGAACCGCAACTTGATCCCGAATGCGTCGTCGACGAAGCCGAAGCCGGTCGCGAACAGGACGAGCGTGGCGAGGGCGATGACGATCTCGGGGATGATGATGCTCACGTAGGTGATGGCATCGAAGACGATCCGGACGCGGCGGGGCACGCGTTGCAGCCCGAGAGCCGCCATCGTCCCGAAGAGCGTCGCCAGGATCGCATTCGGGATCGCGACGATGAAGCTGTTGCGGAGCGCGTTCTGGACCACGTTGTTGGCAAGCGCCTCGGGATACCAGTGAAGGCTGAACCCGGTCCAGATCGTGGCGAGATCGTTCGCGTTGAAGCTGAAGATGACGACGACGACGATCGGGAGATAGAGGAACGCATAGACGAGCGACGCCTGCAGGCGCAGCCAGATCTCGACGGCGATCGTGCCGCGATCGATCTTCGGCCGCCGTGGTGCCGTGGTGGTTCGACCGACCACCTGCTCGCTCGTGATCGCCGGGGCGGTCACAGGACGCTGACCTCGCGGCCCTTGCGGCCGCGGTTCACGAACCACGTGTAGAAGGTGACGGTGATCATCATCACGAAGATGAGAATGACCGCTTTCGCGCTTCCGGCGGGCCAGTTCCGGGCCTCCAGGAAGTCGGTGACGAGCGCGTTGCCGACGAGGTAGATCCGGCCGTAGCCGAGGATCTGCGGGATGACGTACTCGCCCATCATCGGGATGAACACGAGGATGCTCCCGGTGACGAGGCCGGGCAGCGCGATGGGCAGCGTGATCTGGCGGAACGTGGCGATGCGATTCGCACCGAGGTCCTTGGACGCCTCGATCAGGCTGCGGTCCATCCGCTCGAGCGTCACGTAGAGCGGGAACACCATGAGCGGCAGGTAGCCGTAGACGAGGCCGATGAGGACAGCCATGGGCGTCCCGAGGATCCGGAAGCTGTCGTCGCCCAGGATGTCACCGAAGAATCCACCGAGGTTCTCCGGGCCCAGAACGATGAGCCATGAGTACGTCCGGATAAGGAAGCTCGTCCAGAACGGGATGACGAGGAGGAGGATGAGCAGACCCTTGCGTCGCCCGGCCCGGGTGGCGATGAAATAGGCGAGCGGCAGCCCCACGAGCAGGCAGCCGATGGTGCCCCCGATCGCCATCGCGAGGCTGCTCGTGAACGGGGCAGCCTTCTGCAGGTCGCCGAGGATCGCGGCGTAGTTGTCCATGACGAACGCCGGCTCGTAGCCGCCGTTCTTCGCCCGGACCCCGAAGCTGAAGACCGTGATGATGACCAGCGGAGCGATGAGCAGAACGAGATACCACGCGGCCGCCGGCAGGACGAGGAAGAACGTCAGGAGGGCGGACCCGATCCGCCCTCCTGCGCCTTCTGGCCTGGCAGCTCTGACCGCGGGCGCGGTCATGGTCGCCTCTGTCGACTCCGACCCGCTCGGGGATCAGCCGCCGATCTTCTGCTTGAACTCGGCCCAGATGTCGAGCCGCTGGTTGTTGCCCGAGGTGTCCTCGGCGCCTTCGAGGTTCGGCATGACCTCCTCGGGCGGGAAGATCGCCGGGTCGTCGAGCAGTTCCTGCGAGACGAGCTTGCGGGCTTCCGTGTTCGGCGTCGCGTATCCGTTGTACTCGGTCTCTGCCGCCTGGATGTCCGGCTCGTGGATGAAGTCCAGCCACGCGTACGAGGCGTTCGGGTGCGGAGCGTCGGCCATCATGACCCACGTGTCCAGCCAGAAGAGGGAACCTTCGCTGGGGACCGAATAGGCGGTGTCGGCGGTCGCCGGGTCATCGCGTAGCTCGAGCAGCGGGCCCGTCCACCCGAGGCACAGCGCGGCCTCTTCGGAGGCGAGCTTGTCCTGGTACGTATCCGAGTCGAGGGCCAGGATGTGCGGCGCCAGGTCGAGCAGGATCTTGCGAGCCTCCTCGAGCTCGTCCTTGTCCACCGAGTTGAGCGAGTAGCCGAGCATCTTGAGTGGCATGACGAACACGTCGCCCATCGAGTCGACGAAGACGCTCTTGCCGGAGAACTTGCCGACCGTCAGGTCGTACATCTGCTGCCAGGATGTGACCGGTTCGCCGGTCAGCTTCCCGCGATAGAGGATGCCGGTCGTCCCGAAGTCCTTGGGCAGCTGGTACTCGTTGTTCGGGTCCCACGCGAGGTCGAGGAACGCCGGGTCGATGTGCTTCTGGTTCGGGATCCGGGACAGGTCGAGCTTCGTGAGGAAGCCTTCCTCGACCATGCCGGGCACATACTCGGCGGTGGGGCAGGCGATGTCGTAGCCGCTGGCTCCGCCCTGCAGCTTGGCGATCAGCTCCTCGTTGTTCGAGAAGATGTCGTACTGGATCGTCAGGCTGTGCTCGGCCTCGAACGCCGCGATGTTGTCCGGGTTGATGTAGTCGGACCAGTTGTAGATGAACAGTTCGCTCTCGATCGCACCCGGGGTTGGTGCTCCACCCGGCGCGTTCGTCGCACCGCCGCCGGTGCAGGCCGCGAGGGCGGCGCCACCGGCGGTCAGGCCGGCCGCATACATGAAGCCGCGGCGGTTCACCTTCGTCTGCGAGATCCGCTTCAGGTACTGCTCGAGATCTGCCACAACTGACTCCTCCTTCGCGCCCTAGTCGATTAGGACCAGGTTCGCCTCTTCCTGCCACCGGACGACAACCGCGTCGCCGGGACCGACGTGCTGCGCCGCCCCCGCGGCGTTCTGGCGGCGAACGATGAGCTCGCCGGCGAGTTCTGTCTCCACCCGATATTCGGTCTGTTCGCCGAGGTACGTCCCCTGCTGGATCCGACCCGGCACGGACACCCACGTCGAGCCGTCCGGGACCGCCGAGTCCGCCGGGTCCACTTGCAGGCGCTCCGGCCGCACGGCGACCGTGACATCGGTCCCCGGAGCTGGTCGGGCTGCCGGATCGGTCACCCTGCCGGCCAGGCGGAGGCCGCGCGGGCCCTCGATCTCGGCCCGGTGCGTGGCGACATCGAAGGTCGTGATCTTGCCTTTGATCGGGTTCGAAACGCCGATGAAGTTCGCCACGAACGTGTCGACGGGCTGCTCGTAGAGGTCCGTCGGGCCGCCCATCTGGAGGATCTTGCCCTCGTTCATGACGACGATGACGTCGCTCATGGTGAGCGCCTCTTCCTGGTCGTGGGTCACGTAGACGAAGGTGATCCCCACCTCCTGCTGGAGCGCCTTCAGCTCGAGTTGCATCTCCTTGCGCAACTTGAGGTCCAGCGCGCCGAGCGGCTCGTCGAGGAGGAGGACCGTCGGCTGGTTCACGAGGGCGCGAGCGAGCGCGACGCGCTGCTGCTGGCCGCCCGACAGCTCCCAGGTGCGGCGGTGCTCGTAGCCGGTCAGGCGGACGAGTTCCAGGGCGCGGCCGGCACGCTCGAGCTCCTCCTGGCGCCCGACGTTCTTCTGGCGCAGGCCGTAGCCGACGTTCTGGATGACGTCCATGTGCGGGAAGAGGGCGTAATGCTGGAAGACCGTGTTCACGTTCCGTCGATAGGGCGGGATCCCGGCGACCGGCTCTCCGGCCAGCAGGATCTCGCCCGACGTGGGCTGCTCGAAGCCGGCGATCATCCGCAGCGTGGTCGTCTTGCCGCAGCCCGAGGGCCCCAGGAAACTGTAGAACGCGCCGTTCTCGATCTGCAGGTTCATCCGGTCGACGGCCGTCACCGCCCCGAACCGCTTCGTGACGTCGACGATCTCGACATCGTGCGCTGATCGAGGCGCGGGTGTCGGGGCGTTGGCGGAGTCGGGCGCGGCGATGGTCACGGGGGCAGCCTCTCGTGAGTCGACGGTGCGGGCCATGACCGCTTTGCGACGGCGCTCGACCGTAGCCAGCGAGATACGACCGATGCCGCATCGTACGGGCGCGGGAGTCGCGGAGTCAATCTTGGAGTCGTGCGAATCTCGCACCCCTCCGACCCAGGTGGCACGGACTCCGCAGGTTCGGTGCCGTATGGGACCAGGACGCCGGGACGTTCGAGGGCCGCATCAGCCGCCGGCGCGCGGCGCGGTCCCTAGAATGGCGAGCGATGTACGTCGTGATCATGGCGGGTGGAGGAGGTACGCGGCTGTGGCCGTTGAGCCGACCCGAGCGCCCGAAGCCGTTCCTCCCGCTCCTCGGCGATCGGTCCCTGTACGAGCTCACGGTCGATCGCCTGTTGGCGGGCGCCGAGCTGGGGCTGACGGTCGCGGACGTGACGGTCATCGCCGATGCCCGACACGCCGAGCTTGCCCGCGCCCAGCGACCCGCGGTGGCGGCTCTCGTGGAGCCGATGGGTCGCAATACCGCGGCCGCGATCACCCTCGCCACCCTCGCCATCGATCGTCCCGACGACGAGGTGATGGTCGTCGTCCCGGCTGACGCCTGGATCGCGCCCGAGGACGACGCCGCGTTCCGGCGCGTGCTCCGCCAGGCCGCCGACGGCCTCGCCGATCGGCCGTTCGGTATCGACGACCCCCTGGTCACGCTCGGCGTCCAGCCGTCGCGCGCGGCCACCGAGTACGGCTACCTGTTGCCCGACGTCGCGCGCGGGCAGGTGATCGAGGGACTCCAGGCCTACCCGCTGCGCGCGTTCGAGGAGAAGCCGCGACCCGAACGCGCCCGCGAGCTGTTCGATCGCGAGGGGGCTGCGTGGAACGCCGGCATCTTCCTGTGGCGACGAGGCGCGATCCGCGCGGCCATCGGACGGCACACCGGGCTCCTCCAGACGATGGGTCCGATGATCGAGTCGCCGGCGATGCTCGCGCGCGCTTACGAATCGATCCAGCGCCCGCTCTCGATCGACCATGCCGTGATGGAGGGGGCGGCTGCGACAGGCCGGGTCGTCATGGGGGCGATGGACGTGCGCTGGTCGGACCTCGGCTCGTGGACCTCGCTGCTCGCCGCCCTCGGGCTGGCCGTCGAGGGGGCGGTCGTCAAGGCGGGTGACCGCGTCGAGGTCGCGGAGGACGACCTGATCGTGCGGCGGGCCGGGGGTCGCATCAGCGCGGTCTCGCCGCTGGAGCGCGGTAGCATGACCGCGACACAATCGATCGCCGTGCTGCGCGGGGCGCGTCCGCACCTGGCCCTCATCGACGAACTGCTCGCTCGCTGCTCCGAACCGGAGGGATGACGTGACCGATACCACTGCGACCGCACCCGGACCCACGACGATCGTGTTCGGGACCGATGGGTGGCGCGCCAGGGTCGCAGACGACTACACCTTCGAGAATGTCCGCCGCTGCGCGGACGGCGTCGCCCAGTACGTCGTCGACCGGGGCGAGCAGGCGAAGGGCGTCGTCGTCGCCTATGACCGGCGCTTCGCGTCGGAGCACTTCGCCATCGCGGCATCCGAGGTCCTGCTGGCGCGCGACATCCCCGTCGCCTACTCGACGACTGCCGTCCCCACCCAGATGTCGTCCTACGAGGTCGTGGAGCGCGGTGCGGCGGCCGGGATCGTGATCACCGCCAGCCACAACCCGTGGACCGACAACGGGTTCAAGGTGAAGGCGCCCTCCGGATCCGCGGCGGGCCCCGAGATCCTCAAGACCCTCGAAGCCCAGATCGCAAGGAACGGCGGCCTGCCGATCGAGCGACGCCCGTTCGCGGACGCCGAGGCCGCCGGCCAGGTCGAGCGGTTCGATCCCTTCGAGGGCTACGAGCGCTTCGTTCGCCGCACGCTCGACCTCGACGAGCTGAAGGCCGCGGACGCGAGCGTCCTCGTCGAGCCGATGTGGGGCTCCGGGTCGGGCTGGATCAGCCGCCTGCTGGCCGGGGGCAGGATCCGGGTGAACGAGATTCACCAGGAGCGCAATCCGTACTTCGGCGGGGTCAATCCCGAGCCCATCCGGCCGCATGTCGATGAGGCGCTCGGGATGATGGCCGCGGGCGGCTACGACCTCGGGCTGCTCCTGGATGGCGACGCGGACCGCGCCGGGGCGGCCGACGAGAACGGTGTCTTCATCCACCAGCTCCAGGTGACCGGCCTGCTCATGTACTACCTGGCCGAGCACCGCGGCTGGCGCGATCCTGTCGTCAAGAGCATCAACAACACCTCGATGGCCGAACGGCTCGGCGAGCACTACGGGATCGACGTCCACGAGACGGCGGTCGGGTTCAAGTTCATCGGCCCGAAGATGATCGAGACCGGGGCGATGATGGGCGGCGAGGAGTCGGGCGGGTTCGGGTTCGGGATGCACCTGCCCGAGCGCGACGGGATCTACGCCGACCTGCTCCTCCTCGACCTGTTCCTCCGTGAGCGGGCTGCCGGCCGCTGGCCGGTGTCGAAGGCGATCGCCCACTTCCACGAGATCGCCGGCCCGTCGTGGTACCGCCGGATCGACGTCCACATCGAGCGATCGGCCTACACCGAGACGAAGCGCCGGCTGCTCGTGGACCTCAAGGAGCAGGCGCCGGCCGAGCTCGCCGGCCAGGCCGTGAACCGGACCGTGGCCCTCGACACGAACGACGGCTTCAAGTTCTTCGTCGCCGACGGCTCCTGGTTGCTGGTCCGTACGTCCGGTACCGAGCCGCTCGTGCGGGTCTATGTCGAGGCGACGTCCGAGGAGACGCGCGAGGCGATGCTCGTCGCCGGCGAGCGGCTGGTCCGCGGCGGGTGAACCGGGACGAGGCCGCGGGTCGCCGCGTCGACAAGCCCTGGGGACACGAACTCGTGTGGGCCGAAACGGATCGCTACGTCGGCAAGGTGATCGTCGTGAATGCCGGTCATCGTTTGTCCCTCCAGTACCACGAGCGCAAGGACGAATCCGTGTACGTGGTCGCTGGCCTGCTCCGCCTTCACCTCGAGGATGAAGCGGGCGCACTGCGGACCTACGACCTCGGCCCGGGCGACCATCAGCATGTCCCGACGGGCCGACGCCACCGGTTCGAGGCGCTCGAGACCTGTGAGCTCATCGAGGTATCGACGACCGAGCTGGACGACGTCATCCGGATCGAGGATGACTACGGTCGCGAGGGCACCTCGGCGCCGTAGCGCACCGAAGATGGCCGGAACGTGCCTCCTGGATGGCCCGACGGGATGGCCCGAAAGGATATCCGGGGAGGACCGCATGGAGGTGACTTCGTCGCCCCAAGGGGTGTACCCTTGGAGACAGACGACCGTCACGACCGGTCGAGTGCAGAGACCGGACGGCGGCCTTCATAGGCGCCCAGCGGGCGCTGGAGGTTCTGCGCGATGCACAGTTCCCTGATCGGCAAGGTCGAAAAGGCGAATCGCTACTCGCGAGAGCTCGATCGGATCTCGATCGACCGCCTTTCGCTCACGTTCCGTGGCGACAACGACACGCACCACGTGACACTCGACGCCGGTCGCTGGCATTGCACGTGCCACTACTTCGATTCGTGGGCGGTCTGTGTCCACCTCCTCACCCTGCAGAAGATCATGGGCGTGATGCTGCCCGACGACGCCCAGGTCTCGATCTTCTCCGCGGCGGAGCCCGTCGCCGTCGGCTGAGCAGCGTCGCTGCCCTGCCGCGGCAGGATCACTCGACCGCGAGCCGCCAGTAGAACGTCGCCTCGCCGCGCCCATCGAAGCGGACGAGGCGCACGGCGAGCACCCAGTCGCCCGGGGAGAGCGACCCGATCGGCACGCCGGCGAGCGGCGGTCCGGATGTCTCGCGCCCGCCCAAGCCGAACGTCGCGGCGCCCCGAACATCGGCCGCCCTGGCCGCGACGGCCTGCCACGCCCCGATCGGCGACGCGTCCGCGAAGCGCACCCGCAGCTCGGCGCTCCCCGTGACCGGGATCGAAGCAAGGGCCTGGGCCGGGATCCAGGGCGCGTCGCTGCCGACCTCGTTGAGGAACCACGATCCGAGCACCCCTGGAACCCGGTGGTCGGGAGCGACCACCAGTTCGCCGGCGATGGCCGGGTTGTCATGGGTCGGGGCGGCGCTGGGCGGGTCGGTGGCTGCGAACGTCACCTGGGGCTTGGACGGCTGCCCGGCGTGTGGCGTCACCTTCGACGCATCCCCGCCGACGGCCGCGCAGCCGGCCAGAGACACGGCGACGAAGAGCACCGGCCACGGCCTCGGCCACGGTGCCGGCCACGGCAGGGGCCACGGCCGGCGCGGCCCACGTCTCATCGACGGATCCCGGTCGCGGTCGCCCGTTCGGCGACCCGCAGTTCGCAGCGTGGCCCGCTGCACGACGAGAGCGTGACGCGCACGATCGGAGACGTGGCCGGCAGGACGCCTTCGGCCGACGGACTGAATTTGGCTTGCCAGTCGTACGTCGCGGTGGGGGAGACCGTGATCGCGTAGGTGCCCGCCGTTGTGGTCGCCGGCATGGTCGCGATCGTCGTCCACGCGGTCGACCCGAGGGGACGGCGGAGGATCGTCACGATGCGGCCCGCGATGGGATCGCCGGCCAGTGCCCCGTTCGCTGACGCGGTCGTGGTCTTGAGGGTCGCCGTGAAGGCCACGCTTTCGCCCGTCCAGATGGTCGTCCTCGACGCCGCCAACGTCATCGTCGACGGGATCGCCAGGCACGTGGAGAACGGGCTCGACGGCGTGGGCCGGTCATAGTCGAGCTGGAGGCGGGCCGTGTCGCAGCGCCCATAGGCATGCGCGTTCCAGCCCGCCGCCGGCCGCGCCCGAGACACCGTCTGCACGACGGCATCAAGGTAGTCGCTCTGGTCGGCGTAGTTCACGTGATGGCCCAGGCTGAGCACGTGACCGAACTCGTCGAGCGCGACGTTCTCGACGTCGAAGCAACCGTTCTTGGAACCGTCGGGGCCCTGGCACCAGGAGAGCCGACCCCAGTCGAACACCCAGCCGTTCGCCCGGAACCAGATGGCGAAGCTCGTTGGCGGCGAACCGGTGCGCGCGAAACAGGCGATCCCGAGCGCGCTGCATCCGGTCGGCTCGCCGTAGGCGATGAGGCTGGCCGCGGACCCGGCTTTCGAGAACGTGGCCGCACGGCTGGCGCGCGTCGCGTTCGAGTCGGCGGCGGCCGCTTCGATGGCAGCGGCCATCCAGGCGGGTGGGACCTGCCCGGACCGATACTTCCAGGGCACGACCTGGTCCTGGCTCCAGCGGTTCGCGCTGATCGCAGGGTCGGGCGCGTGGGCGGACGCCACCGTTGGGACGAGCAGACTCGCGACAAGGACCGAGGCAAGCAGGCGGGCGAGGCGTGACGGATGGCGCCGTGTCATCGCGTGATCTCCGTTCCCGGCGGGATGGGCGAGAAGTCCCGGTCGACGATCGGGAGGGGAAGTGCAAGGCCCACGATCCGATGCGAGCAGCCGACGGTGTCGCAGGCGTCGACGAAGTCGGCACGCTCGCGATCGAACGAGACGAGCAGGCCCTGGTCGGGGTCGTCGACCCGCGTCTCGCGTCCGCGGGCGAAGTCGACGATCCTCGTCCGGCACGAGCGCTCCCCGCACGACTGCACCGCCAGGTAGCCGCCGGATCCGTCGAGGAGCAGTCGCGTCAGGTAGACCCGGCCGACATGGCGCGCCGCGTCATCATCCGCTGCGAGTGCCGTGAGGATGCTCGTGGGCGGGCGGTCGAGCGAGACCGCCGCCCAGACCCCGAGGTCCCGGCGCGTCGCCCGGTCGACCGCGTGGTACACGACCGAGCCGTCACGGTCGCGGAGGACCGCGCTCCGGACCACGTCCGCCGTCTGGACGATGACCGTCGCGCAGCGCCGGTCCAGAGCGACGATGCTCACCACCGAACGCACCCCGTCATCCTCGGACACGACGACGTGGCCCCCGACGGGTTCCGACATCGAGCTCTCCGGATGGAGCCGGATCCGCCAGGGCCGCTCGTCGGCCGCCGCGATGTCGATGTTCCAGCCCACGAGCGATCCATCGCCGTCGAGCCGGGGCTCGAGTGCGGCCGTCGACGGGGCCGATCGTGCCGTCCCGGCATCGCCCGTGGGGCAGGCGCGCAGCGATTCCATCGTGTCCGTTCCTCGAACGACCGTTCGGTCGATCCCTCCATCGAGCACCGGCGCCGCTCGTGCCGCGGAACGCAGGCCAAGGTCCAGCGCCACCGCGGCGACGAGCGCCGTCGCTCCGAGCAGTGCGATCCGCGATCGCGTCTGCATGATCCGAACCTCCTCCGACGGGCTGATGCTTGCGGCGGTCGGAGGCGAGGCGGTGACGATGCCACGCGGCGCTTAGCTGCCACGCATCTCGGGACGGCGGATCTTGTGTCTGGCGGCGGTGCGGGCATCGGGTGTACGCTGCGCGACGACAACACGACACTCCCCGCGTGGTCGCGAAGCCGGTGCGATTCCGGCACAGTCCCGCTACGGTGAACGTCGCGCAAGCGACGCAAGTCCGGTCGCCGGCCCCGCGGAGGTGCACCACCTTCGAGAGAAAGGGTTGGTCCCGATGCGTTCGACCGGCTGAACCCCCTCCTTCCCATCGAAGCGAGGGGTTTTTCGTCCCCGTGACGACCCTCGCCCGTCGCTCTCCAGCAGAGGTTCCCCGATGGACGAACGCCATCCCGTCCGCCTGCGCGCCCGGTCACTCGCGCTGCTCCTCGCCTCCGTTCTCCTCGCCGCGGCCTGCGCCCCGGCCGGCCCGAGCCAGGTCACGATCCCGCCGTCGGCCACGGGCGGCGCCGTCCCGCCGGCGACCGGGACGCCCATCCCGGCGCCGACCCCCGCATTCCCCGTCAGCCTCATCGACGACGAGGGCACGACGGTCGAGCTCACCAGTGAGCCTGCCCGGATCGTGTCCCTGACCCCGGCCACGACCGAGATCCTGTTCGCGATCGGCGCGGGGCCACGGGTCGTCGCCACCACGGACTTCGACGACTACCCGCCCGAGGCCGTGCCACTGCCCGATGTGGCGACCTTCGCGTCGGTCGACGTCGAGAAGATCGTGGGTCTCGAGGCCGACCTGGTCATCGCGGGCGGCAACAACTTCAACTCCCCCGAAGCGGTCGCGCGGCTGCGCTCGCTGGGGATCCCGGTCCTCGTCGTCTACGCGCCCGACGTCGAGACCGTCCTGGCGGACATCGAACTCGTCGGGCGCGCCGTGGGCCTGGCGGGCGCGGCCGCCGACCTGGTCGCTTCGATGCGCGTCGTGTTCGACCAGGTGACCCTCGCCACGAAGGATGTTGTCCGACCGACGGTCTTCTACGAGATCGATGCCTTCGCCCAGATCTACACCGCGGCGGATGAGTCGTTCCTCGCCGAGATGATCGAACGGGCCGGGGGGACGCCGATCACCACGGGTTCCACCGTGAGCTTCGAGATCTCGCTCGAGTCGCTCATCGCGGCGGACCCGGACCTCATCCTGCTCGGCGATGCCGCCTACGGCGTCACCGTGGAGCAGGTCGGCGAGCGGCCGGGCTGGGGCGGACTTCGTGCAGTCACGTCCGGCGCGGTCCGCCCCGTCAACGATCTCATCGTGACGCGACCCGGCCCGCGCCTCGCGGAGGGCCTCATCGCTCTCGCGGCCGCGATCCATCCGTCGCTCACGCTCCCCACCGCCCCGTGATCGCGCGATGACGACGAGCGGCGGCGTCCTGGCTGCAGACCGGATCCGGTCCGGTCCGTTCGAGGGTGTCCGCCGCCGTCCCGTCGTCGTCGGGGCGATCGGGCTCGGCGTCCTGCTCGTGTCGGTCGTGATCGGCGTCGCGGCGGGGTCGGTGGCGGTCCCCATCGGCGATACGCTCGGGATCCTGGGCCACCGACTCCTCGGGCTCGACGTGGCCCGCACCTGGCCCGCGTCAGCCGAGACGATCGTCATGGACCTGCGTCTCCCGCGCGTGCTCACGGCGCTCGTTGTCGGGATGGGCCTTGCCATCGCTGGGGCGACGTTCCAGGGCCTGCTCCGCAACCCGCTCGCGGACCCGTACGTGCTCGGGACGGCATCGGGAGCGGCCCTCGGCGCGGCGATCGCCGTGCTCATCCCGGTCCGTACCCTCGTCCTGGAGTTCGGGCTGCTGCACGGCCTCGCGTTCATCGGCGCGCTGATCGCCGTGACCGTCGTCTACCGCCTGTCGCGGATCGGCGGGATGGCGCCGATGACGAGCCTGCTCCTGACGGGGTATGCCGTCGGTGCCCTGCTGGCAGCGGGCCTGGCCATGGCGATGTACCTGTCGGGCACCGGTTTGCGCCAGATCTTTGCCTACCTCCTCGGCGGCTTCGAATCGGCGACGTGGATCCGCCTCGCCGTCACGACGCCGCTGGTGCTCGTCGCCTCGGGGTTCATCCTGGCCCGAGCCCGCGTCCTCGATGGGCTGCTTCTCGGCGAGGAGGCCGCGGCGCACCTCGGCGTGGACGTGCGGCGCGAGCGCGCGATCCTGCTTGCCCTCGGGGCACTGATCACCGCGGCTGCGGTGGCGGTCAGCGGCCTGATCGGCTTCGTCGGGCTCGTCGTGCCGCACGTCGTGCGCCTGATCGTCGGCCCGCAGGCGCGCGCCGTCCTGCCGCTCGCCGCGATCTATGGAGCGAGCCTGATGGCGTTCGCCGACGTGGCCGCCCGGCTTCTGGGCGAGATCCCCGTGGGGGTCATCACGGCGGTCATCGGGGCCCCGTTCTTCCTGTTCCTGCTCCGCCGCACGCGAACCGGGTACGAGCTGTGATCCGGATGGACGGCGTCACCGTGGCGTACCGCGGCCGGCCGGTCGTCCGGAGTCTCGATCTGCGGATCGCCGCGGGCGAACGCGTGGCGCTCATCGGTCCGAACGGGGCCGGCAAGTCGACGCTGCTCAAGGCGTTGACCGGGATCGTGGCTCCGGTCGCGGGGACCGTCGAGCTGGCCGGCCGGCCGGTTGCTTCGCTGGATCGACTGACGATTGCGAAGACGATCGCCGTCGTCCCGCAGCAGGCCATCCTGCCGTTCTCGACTCGCGTCGAGGACGTCGTCGCGCTGGGGCGCTTGCCCCACGAGGACCCGTTCCGCGGCGCCGGTCCGGGTGATCGGGCGGCCATCGCCGCGGCCATCGACCGGGTGGGGCTGGGCCACCTGCTGGGTCGCGATGCCCGCGAGCTCTCGCTCGGCGAGCGCCAGCTCGTCCTGCTCGGCCTCGCGGTGGCGCAGGCGGCGCCGGTCCTCGTGCTCGACGAGCCGACCGTCCACCTCGATCTGCGTCACCAGGTCGGCACGATGGACCTGCTGGTCGACCTCAACGAGCGCGACGGCTCCACGATCGTCGCCGTCCTCCACGATCTCGGACTGGCGGCTCACTTCTTCCCGCGGCTCATCGTCCTCCACCAGGGCCGGATCGTCGCCGATGGGCCACCCGACGTCGCCCTGACCCCGGACCTGATCCGCGATGTGTTCGGCGTGGAGCCCGAGCACGTGCGGCTGACCGCGCCATCGCCTGGGATCTCCGGAGATCGGGGCCGTACCGGATCGCGTGCTAACCTCAGCCCGTGAAGCGTCTTGCGATCATCGCGCTCCTGGCCGCGTTCATCGTCGCAGCGTGCGGAGACACCTCCGGCCCCCTCGCGACGGACGATCCGTCGGCCTCGGCACCCGGCGGCACGCCGACCCCCGCGAGCGGCACCCCGACCCCCGATCCGACGCCGCTCGAGAGCGCTCCCCCGACCGACGACCCGACCGGTTCGCCCGCGGCGACCCCCGCGCCGACGCCCGTCGCGACCGCAGACCCATCGGCGAGCCTCGACCCGAGCGCCACGCCACCGGCACCGTCCGAGGCAGCCTGTACCGGCAATGACGGCAACCGGTCGTTCTTCGCGGATGCCGCGGCAGTCATGAGTTGGGCGGTCTACTGCGCCGCGCTGCCGTCAGGATGGGTCGTCCAGACGGGCTCGTTCCGGCAGGCGAACGGCGGCTTCCTCGAGATCAGCTACAAGGGTCCCGGAGGCCGCACGCTTGCACTCCGCGAGGGGGCGTTCTGCGGCACGCCCGATGGCTGCGTTCCCGATGGCACCGATGTCGGGGACGGGTTCTTCGGCGACAAGGCGGGCGCGCTGGTCTCCGCGAACGACGGGTCGTGGGCGGTCGTCGTCGATCGCGCCGCCAATCCCAGCTGGCTGGCTGTCGGGACCGGGATGGACCAGGCGGAGTTTCTCGCCCTCAGCGGAGCGATCCACCGCGTCAGCCCCTGAGCGAACGGCTCCTTCGGCTCAGTGCCGCGCAGGATACGGTGCCGCCGGTCATCATCGTGCGATGCAGATCGCGGACTTCGCCCTCGAGCGCTTCTTCGCTCGCTGGGAGTTCGCCGTCGACCATCTGCTCTGCGCATCGGACGTCCAGGGCTACTCGATGGCCGATCTCCTGGCGCTGGCCGACGACGAGACGCGCGGACTCTGGGCGAACCTCACCCTCGGCTACGCCGAGACCCTTGGACACCCGCTCCTGCGACGCGAGATCGCGACGCTCTACGACGGGATCGAGGCCGACGATGTCCTCGTCTTCGTGGGCGCGGGCGAGGCGATCTTCTGTCTCGCGAACGTCCTCGTGGGGGCCGGCGACCACATCGTCGTGACGTGGCCCGGCTATCAGTCGCTCTACGAGGTCGCGCGCGCCGGCGGTGCCGACGTCACGCTCCACGAGCTGTACGAGGCGGACGGCTGGGCGCTCGATGTCGAACGGCTCATCGCGTCGCTGCGGCCGGACACCCGGCTGGTCGTCGTCAACGCCCCGCACAACCCCACCGGGATGCTGCCGACCCATGCCGAGTGGGCGCGCCTCACGGACACGCTCGCCGAGCGCAGGATCCATCTCCTCTCTGATGAGGTGTACCGCGAACTCGAGTTCGATCCGCGGGATCGCCTGCCCGCGGGAGCCGACAGCTTCGATCGCGGGATCTCGCTCGGCGTCATGTCGAAGTCGTTCGCGATGGCCGGACTGCGGATCGGCTGGCTGGCGACGCGCGACCGCGATCTGCTCGCACGCTGCGCGGCGTTCAAGGACTACACGACGATCTGCGCGTCGGCGCCGTCCGAGATCCTGGCGCTTATTGGGCTGCGCGCGCGCGAGACGGTGCTCGGCCGCTCCCGGGCGATCGTCCTCGCGAACATGGACATCCTGGACGCGTTCTTCGAGCGCTGGGCCGGGACGTTCAGCTGGGTGCGCCCACGCGGCGGCTCGATCGGGTTCCCGCGGCTGGCGCCGGCCCTGGACGTGGACCGTTTCGCCGCCGAGCTGGTCGAGGCCGAAGGGGTGCTCCTGCTCCCCGGGTCGCGGTTCGATCATCCTGGGAACCACTTCCGGGTGGGGTTCGGGCGCGAGGACCTGGCGGTCGCGCTGGAGGGCCTCGAACGCTTCGCGGGTCGAACACTCCGATCCGCTGTACGGTAGGCGGGCGATGACCGACCAACCGAACCCTGCCGCGGAGGGCCCCCGGCAGCGGACCGTCAAGATGCGCCGTCGACTCGATGCGTCCACGGAGCGCGTGTACCGCGCGTTCGCCGATCCCGAGGAGCTGATGCGCTGGTTCCCGCACGCCATCGAGGGGAGCCTCATGGTCGGCTCGCGGACAACCCTGGTCTGGCCGGAGCAGACGCTGTGGTGGGACGTGGTCGCCGGCGAGCCGAATCGCCGGTTCCAGTTCCGCTGGCCGTGGGGACCGGACAAATCGCTGGTCACGACCGTGACCGTCACGATCACCCGGGCCGGCTACGGGACGCAGGTGGTGCTCGAGGATGGCCCGTTTCCCATCGACACGCCGGAGGGCCTCGAGGCCTGGGCCAGGTCGCTCGAGGGCTGGGGCGAGGCGCTCGCGATGCTCCGGGCCCAGCTCGACTTCAGCGTCGACGTCCGCCACCTCTGACAGCCCGGCTCGCGGCGCGCCGCGAAGACGTCGCGAAGACGCGCCCGACCTAACCTGCGGCGCGACGGGCCAGGGTCCCGTCCTGGCTGAGAGGTTTTCCCATGCGCACGCGCAGCCGTGTCCGCCGGTCGGCGGCAGCATCCCTCCTCCTCGTCCTCGCCCTCGGTCCGGCGGCCGTCCGCGCAGCGGCGCCACCCGACCCGATCCTCCTCGTCCACGGATGGCGAGGCGCGTCGGCGGACTGGGCGGTCATGGTCCAGCGCTTCGCGGACGAAGGCCTGGGCCGCCAGGTCGTCGCGCTCCAGCTCCCCGGCCAGGACAACGTCGCAAACGCCCAGGCGATCGCCTCGGCCGTGACGGCCAACGGCTGGACCCGGTTCGACATCGTCGGCGTGAGCATGGGCGGCCTCTCCGCGCGCCACTTCGTGAAGGCGCTCGGCGGGACCTCGAAGGTCGATGCCTATGTCTCGCTCGGCACGCCGCAGTACGGCATCTGGACGGCATGCTTCCTGGCCCAGGGCCAGGGCGGTCAGATGTGTCCGGGCAGCTCGTTCCTGAAGAACCTCAACGCGGGCGACGACACGCCCGGCAGCGTTCGCTACACGACGCTCACCAGTCCGTCGGACAGGACGGTGCCATCGAGCGCGACGCGCCTCGACGGGGGCGCCTGCTTCGTGTCGGTGCAGGGCGGCGTTCCACACCGCATACGAGGAGGACACGAACGTGTTCGCCGCGGTGGTCAGCGCGATCGATGGCGGCTGCCCCGGCACGTTCAGAGAGCGCGCGGGAAGCGCCCACGACGGCGCGCGCCGAGGAGGGTCAGGCCCGCTTGCGCTCCAGGTCGAGGAACGGCATCGGGACCGCGCGGGCCGGGACGCGGCCGCGCCGACCCTCGACCGTCCACTCGACCTCGACGCGGGACCCGGCGGCCTCGTAGCCCTGGGGCAGCGAGGCCAGCGCGATGGCCTGCTTGAGGATCGGGCTCCAGCCGCGGCTCGTGGCCTTGCCGACCTGCGCGCCCCGCGCTCGCGAAGACCGGGCACCGGCGAGCGATCGACCGACGGGCAGATGGCCGGCGGCAGGCCCTGCGGCGTCGTAGAGCCCCTCGATGTCGTACCAGTCGAGCTCGAGGCCGACGAGCCGCCGCGCCGGCCGCCGTCCTCGCGCTCCCGGCGCAGCGCGAGCCGGCCGACGAAGTCCGCCCTTGTCGAGATCGACGAGGCGCCCGAGGCCGATCTCGAACGGGCGAGTAGTTCTGCTCGGGGTTTATCGCGTGGCGCGCCGACGTGTAGTCGACGTCGAGCAGGATCAGCCCGGCCTCGAGCCGCACGACATCGAGCGCGAGCATGCCCGCCGGCCGGATGTCGTAGGCCTCGCCCGCCTCCATCAGCGCGTCCCAGACGCCGACGCGCCCGCTCCGCGGCGACCCAGATCTCGTAGCCGAGGTCGCCCGTGTAGCCGGTCCGCGAGACGTCGACCGGCGACGCCCGCCGATCCGTCGGCGGCGCGGCGCCGGAAGTAGCGCAGGTCGGCGAACGATCCGCCTCGGTGGCCGCCTCGAGGACCGTCGCGCGACAGCGGCCCCTGGAGCGCGAGCGCGGCGACCGCCTCGGACACGTCCTCGACCGTCGACGTCGAGGCCGCGGCGCGTTCTGGCGCGAGCCAGCGCAGCTGCGGATCGGCCGCGGTCCAGCGGAACGAGCCGTCGTCGAGGCGTGGACCGTGCCGTCGTCGATGACCTTGCCGTGCTCGTCGCACCACGGCGTGTAGATCACCGACCCGGCGGACAGCTTCGTCGCGTCGCGGGTGATCGACCCGGTCGACGAGGCGCGTCGCGTCGGGGCCCGACACGCGGTACTTGAAGAGCGGCGAGACGTCGATGAGCGCCGCGGCCTCGCGGATCGCGTTGTACTCGATGTCGTGGGCGTCGGCGTAGACGCTCGACGCGAAGTAGCCGGACCACTCGCGCCACTGCATCTTGCGATTCAGGGGCGAGGTCCGCGGATGGAACGCGGTACCGATGCTCATGGCGGCAGTATGCGAGAGCCGGCGGCTCGTCGCCGCGGACGGCGCGCGGGACGGCACGCGCGCGGCTCGGGCCAGCCTCGGACGAGATTCCCAGGGCACCAATCGGACCGGCATCGCAAACGATGGCTGAGCTCGCCCAGCGCTACGACGCGGTCGTCATCGGCGGCGGCCACAACGGTCTCATCAGCGCCGCCTACCTGGCCCGGGCCGGGCAGAAGACCGCTCGTCCTCGAGCGGCGGCACGTGCTCGGCGGCGCCGCGGTCACCGAGGAGGTCTTCCCGGGCTTCCGCTTCTCGGTCTGCTCGTACGTCGTCTCGCTGCTCCGGCCCGAGATCATCCGCGACCTCGAGCTGCCCCGCCACGGCCTGGACATCCTGCCGCTCGACGGGACGTTCACGCCGATCCGGAGGGCGAGGGCCCGAAGCGGTGACGGCGACTACCTCTGGCGGGTCAACGACCACGCGCGGACCGTGCGCGAGATCGCGCCGCTGGTCGCCGAGCGATGCCGAGGCCTACGACGAGTACGGCCAGGCTGATGGTCGACATGGCCCGGTTCGTCAAGCCGATCCTCGGCCATGGTCGCCGCCGGACCCGACGAGACTGATCGCGCGGCCGCTCCATGCCGCTCGCCGCGTCTCGGCACGCAGCTTCCAGCAGCTCTGCCCGAGGACAGCACGCCGGTTCGTGCAGCTCATGACGATGTCCGCCGTCGACTTCCTCGACCAGTGGTTCGAGACCGACGCGCTGAAGGCCACGATGTCGGCCTCGGGATCATCGGCACCTTCCTGGGCGTGCGCTCGCCCGGGCACCGCCTACGTGCTGCTCCACCACTACATGGGCGAGATCGACGGCGCCTTCCGCGCCTGGGGCTTCCCGCGCGGCGGGACCGGCGCGATCTCCAACGCGATCGGCGACGCCGCGCGCGAGGCTGGGCGCCGAGATCCGGACCGAGGCGCCGGTCGCGAGGATCATCGTGCAGGGCGGCCGAGCGACGGGCGTCATCCTCGAGTCCGGCGAAGAGATCGACGCGCGCGTCGTCCTCTCCGTCCGTCGACCCGCGGCTGACCTTCCTCGGCTCGTCGAGCCGGGCGACGCTCGAGCCGAGCTTCGTCGAGGACGTCCGGCGCTTCAAGTTCCGCGGCTCGTCGGGCAAGGTCAACCTCGCCCTCGACGGCTGCCCGACTTCACCTGCGCTGCCCGGCGACGGGCGAGCACCTGCGCGGGGCGATCTCGATCTCGCCCGTCGATCGACGTACATGGAGCGCGCCTACGACGACGCGAAGTACGGCCACTTCTGCGCGCCGCCCGTACATCGACATGGTCATCCCGACGCTGATCGACCCCTCGATGGCGCCGCCCGGCAAGCACGTCATCAGCTGCTTCGTCCAGTACGCGCCGTACGACCTCGCACCGGAGCTCGGCGCCTGGGACGAGAAGCGCGAGGCCTTCGGCGACACCGTCATCGACCGCGATCGCCGAGTTCGCGCCGAACCTCCGCGACGTCATCCTGCACCGGCAGGTCCTGACGCCGCTCGACATCGAGCGGAGTACGGCCTCACGGAGGGCAACATCTTCCAGGGCGAGCTGCAGCCTCGAGCAGCTCTTCTTCAACCGACCCGGTGCCCGGGTACGCGCGGTTCCGGACGCCCGTGCGCGACCTCTGGCTGTGCGGCTCGGCGACGCATCCCGGCGGCGGGATCATGGGCGCCAACGGCCGGCTCGCCGCGCTCGAGGTGCTTCGATCGATCGGTCGGAAGGTCGCGTGATGGCCCGATCGAAGGCCGCGGGCGGCTGGGATGCCATCGTCATCGGCGGCGGCCACAACGGCCTGGTCGGCCGCGGCCCTGGTCGCGAAGGCCGGCCTCCGCGTTCTGTCCTCGAGCGACGCGCGACCGTCGGCGGGGCGGCCGCGACGACCGAGCTTGCGCCGGGCGCGTACGTTCCGACCCTTGCCCACACGGTCGGCCGGCTGCGCCGTTCGGTCGTCCGACGAGCTCGACCTGAAGCGCCACGGGCTGTCGCTGGTCGGCCCGGAGGTTCGTGTCTTCGCGCCCGCTCCGGACGGAACGGCGGTCACGCTCTGGGCCGACCCGGAACGCACCGCGGCCGGGTTGCGCGACCGGTCGCCGGGCGACGCCGCGGCGCTATCTCGCGTTCGACGGTCTTGTGCGCACGATCGGCCGCTTCCTCGGCGAGCTCGCGAAGATGGCGCCGCCCGACATCGACGCGCCGGGCCTCGACGACGCGCTCGTCGGGCTCCGGCTCGGCCGCTCGTTCCGCGGGCTCGGCCGGCGACGGTCGCGGACCCTGACACGGATCCTTCCCATGGCCGTCGCCGACCTCGTGGCCGAATCGTTCGAGTCCGACGCGCTTCGGGCGGCCATCGCCTGGCGCGGCGTGCGCTACGCCGCGATGGGCCCGTGGTCGGCGGGCACGGCGGCCGTCCTGCTCATGGATTCCGCGGGCAACGACGGGGGCGCCGCCGGCGAGACGGTGTTCGCTCGGGGCGGTCCCGGTGCGCTGAGCGAGGCGGTGGCCGCTGCCGTCCGGGCCGCCGGCGGCGAGATCCGGACCGGCGCCGAGGTCACGGCGATCACGTCGCACGACGGCCGGGCCACCGGTGTCGTCCTGGCCGGCGGCGAGGAGATCCCGGGCCGTGCGTCGTGTCCGGGCTCGACCCCAGGCGAACGCTCGTCGACCTCGTGGATCCGGTCGCACTGGGACCCTCGCTCGGCTGGCGCGCCGGCAACTATCCGAACGCCCGGGGTCGTCGCCAAGGTCAACCTCGTCCTGGACGGCACACCGGACTTCCCCGCCGCCATGGATGATGCCGCTCTTCTCCGCGGACGGATCGTCGTCGCTCCCGGGATCGATGTGATGGAGCGTGCCTTCGACGCGAGCAAGTACGGGCGGCTGAGCGACGAACCGGTCATCGAGGCGACGATCCCCTCGCTCGCCGACCCTTCGCTCGTGGATGGCGCTGCGCCCGGGACCCAGGTCATGAGCGTGATCGTCCAGTACGCCCCGTACACGCTCAGAGATGGCGACTGGGACGGGTCTCGCGAGGTGTTGGGGGATCGGGTCGTGGCGCGGCTCGAGGCGGTGGCACCCGGGATCGGATCGCTTGTCCGCGCCCGACAGGTCATCACGCCACTCGATCTCGAGCGCGACCACGGGTTGACCGGTGGACATCCGCTGCACGGCGAACCCGGTCTCGACCAGTTCTTCCTGTGGCGGCCGCTGCTCGGCCACGCGCGCTATCGGATCGGGCTGGATGGGCTCTACTTGTGTGGGTCCGGGGCCCATCCCGGCGGCGGCATCACGGGCGGGCCGGGGCAGAACGCGGCGCGCGAGATCGACGGCGACCTGCGCCGGCGTCGGAAGGCCTAGGCGGCGACGACCCGGTCTCGGCCACGATCCTTCGCGGAGTAGAGGGCCGCATCGGCCCGCTCGACGAGGTCGAGTTCGCTGTCGATCTCGTCGGCCGGCATCGACGCGATCCCGATGCTGATCGTGACTCCGATCTTCTGGTCGCCGTCGACGACGGCCGTTTCGGCAACGGAACGTCGAAGCCGTTCGCTGATCAACACCCCGTCCTCGCTCGATGCGCCGACGAGCAGGATCATGAACTCCTCGCCCCCGTAGCGGATGAGGACGTCGCCCTCGCGCAACGTCCGCCGGGCCGCGGCGGCGACCGACGCCAGGACGCGATCTCCCACGACATGGCCGTACGTGTCGTTGACGGCCTTGAAGTGGTCGATATCGAACATCGCGACCGACAGCGGCACCTCGGCCCGGATCGCACGCTTGTACTCCTCGCGCAGGCGAGTCAGACCGAACCGCCGGTTGTACGTCCCGGTCAGGCCGTCGATCGTCGCCAGTCGCTGGATCCGTTCGTGCGCGAGGGCGTTGTTCAGCGAGACCGCAAGCATCGGGCGCACGAGTCGGACCAGGCGCTCGGTGTCGTTGTCGATCGTGCCCGTGTGGGCGAGGACGAGCACGCCGACCGGAACGCTCTTGAAGGCGAGCGGCACGAGGAGCACCGACTTGGCCGGGAAGAGCGCCACGGCCGCATCGATCGCGATGTCGGCAGGCGCCTCGAGCCGGACGACGGCGTCGGAGCGCAGGGACTCGAGGACGGACGATGCGGAGGTCAGGCGGTCGGGGCCGTCGATCGCGACGGACGCCGCGACCGTGAACGTGCCGTCCGACTCGATCAGGAGCGCCCCGGCGCTCACGCCGGTGAGGTCCATGAGGTGCCTGAGCGCGTGCCGGCTCGTCGCGCCGAGCTCGAGGTGGGCGGACAGGGTGGCCGACAGTGCACGGACATGCTCTTCGACCTGGTTCGAGCTGCTGAGGGCCATGACCAACTGGTTGAACGACGATGCAGAATCACCGAATTCGTCGGTGGAGTCGACGTCGATGAGGCACTGCTCGGGCGTGCAGGTCGACCAGTCGCCGGTGTACGTTGCGGTCTGGAGGGCCGTGCGCACCTTCTCCATCCGAGCCGCGAGTTGGCGCACCCGGATCCCGACGACGATCCGGGCGAGCGCGTAGTTGATCCCGCCGACCATGAGGCCGGCACTGAGCGTCGCCGCGAAGAACGCGGGAGTCAGGACGCTCGTGGCGGGAAGGCCGAGGACGAGAGTGAAGGGCGGGAAGATCAGTCCGATCGCCAGCCCGAGGCCCATCATCCAGATGGCAAGATCACGAAATGCGCTGTTCGTCAGTCGAGGCATTGGTGCACGATGGCACCGGCAAGGCCCGGCGTCCGCGCCCCGTTGGTCCTACGGTGAGTGCACCAGTCGAGCCACCCCGATCGGAACGGAGGGCCACAGGCCGGGTCGCGACCCGGCCTCGTCCGAGCCGTCAGTCACGCTCGGCGCCGGGTTCGCCGCCTTCGACATCCGGCGTCGCCGGCACCGCCCAGGTCCACGTGCGCATCCGCTTCAGCAGGCGACGGCCGGTGAGGTCGAGGTGGATGGGCGTGATCGCGATCCGCCGATTGATCACGGCATGGAAATCCGTCCCGGGGACGGCCAAGCCGGACGGCGGCGGACCGCCGATCCAGAAGTAGGGGATGCCGCGCGGGTCTTTCCGCTCGAGCAGCTCGTCGGAATAGACCCGCTTGCCGAGGCGGGTGACCTCGAACCCGTCGCAATCCTCGGGTGAGACCGCCGGAACGTTCACGTTGATCAGCTCGCCGTGACCGAGCCCCTCCTCGAGGATGTTCCGCGCGACCGTCTCGGCGGCAAGGCCGGCTAGCGTGAAGTCGGGGTGCTCGATGTACTCCTGCGAGATCGCGAACGCCGGGCAGTCGTTGATGACCGCCTCCATCGCGGCGCTCACCGTCCCCGAGTAGGTGATGTCGTCGCCGAGGTTCGCGCCGTAGTTGATGCCCGACGCGACGAGGTCGAAGGAGTGGCCGAAGTGCCCCAGGAACGCGATGCTCACGGCGTCCGTCGGCGACCCGTCCACCGAGTAGGCCACGGAGCCGTCGGCAAGGATCCGCTCACGGACGCGCAGCGGTCGCATCAGCGTCTTGGTGTGGCCGACCGCGCTTTGATTCGTGTCCGGGGCGACGACGGTCGTGTCGCCGATCTTCTCGAGAGCGATCTTGAGGGCCAGCAGGCCGCGTGACTCGACGCCATCGTCATTGGTGATCAGGATGCGCGGCCGGCCGGCGCGCGTCGCTCCGGGCTGGGCATGGCGATGGACGGTCAAGCGGCGCGGGGTGCCCTCCGCGTCGGCGCCGCCCGCCAGTGGTTCCCCGCGCTCGAGGTCGACGTCGCGGCGCTCGGTCCGCGCCCGCTCGCGGGTCATGTCCGGCTGGCTGCCGCCGGCCCCGGGGTGGCGTGGTTCCGTTGGCTCGTTCGCCGGGCGATCGCCGCTGTGCTCGCCGCCCCGCTCGTCGCGCGTGTCGCTCATCGTCAGGTCACCGGGTCGATGGATGGTGCGACATCGACGTCCTCGCCCGCGACGGGCTCCCGTGGCGCCCGCACCGGCCGGCCCTCGCGTTCGGAGATGAGCTGCGCGGCGCGCTCGGCCACGCTGCCCCGATCGCGCGTTTGGATGAGCCAGTGGAAGAAGAATGCCGAGGCGACGGCGGCGATCGGGATCCCGAACACGGCACCGGGGATGCCGGCGACCTTGAACCCGACGAGGACCGATCCGAGGACCGCGACAGGGTGGATGCCGACCGCACGCTCCATCAGGCGCGGCTGGAGCACGTTCATGACGATGACCCAGCCGACGGCCATGATCGCGAGGGCGGCGAGCGTGGCGTCGGCGTTGAACACGATGGCGACGAGCACCGGCGGGCTCCAGGCAACGAACGGGCCGAAGAACGGGATCGCCATCAGGATCCCGGCCGCCGCGATCGTGATCGGTGCGAAGCCGAGTCCCAGGACGACGCTCGCGAGCGCCGCGACGAGCGCATAGACCGCGCCCATCGTGGCTTGCCCACGCAGGAAGCCCCCGAACGACGTTGCGACACTCGAGCGCAGGAACTTCGCCTCGGCCTCGTAGCCGGGTGGCACGATCCGATCGACGAAGCGCGTCATCCGCCCGCTGTCGGCGGCCATGTAGATGGACAGCACGACGATGAACACGAGGTTGCCCACCACCCCCAGGCTCGCGACCGCGATCTGCTGCAGCGGTCCGGCGAGTTGGAGCAGGTAGACGTTGAGGCTGTCCAGCACGGAACGGCCGAGCGGGACGAGATCGATCCCGAGGCCGAGCCCATCGAGGCGGCTCTGCCAGACCGCCAGCAGCAGCGGGAGTTCGGCGCGGATCTGCGGCACGCTGGCGATGAACTCGCCGATCGACGCAGCGAGCGTGTTCGCGAGCAGGAACAGAGCGAGCAGGAGCCCGCCGATCACTGCGCCGTAGACGAGGACCACCGCCACGCCGCCCGGCAGACCGGGGACGTGGGCGGCGAGGAACCGGGCGATGGGGGCGAGGACGAGCGCGAGCAGCCAGGCGATGAGGAACACGAGGATGATGTCGCCGAAGGCCGCCAGGAAGGTGGCAAGGAAGCCGAGCAGGACGTACAGGACGGCCAGCGTCGACAGGACGAGCAGCGCGTCCAGCCAGCGCCGCTGGCGCGAGGTCAGTGCGAGCGTCATCGGGTGCGCTTGCCAGGTCGCGTGATCCGGCCAGCCGCGCCGGTCAGCCGCGTGGCCCGCGTCACCTTGCCCATCGCCGCTGGAGGGCTTCCACTTCGTCATCGGGAACGCCGACGGACGCGTGCATGTGGACGAGCTGCCAGCTGACCCGGTTGCGTTGCATCACGGTCGTGACGCGTGCCGTGAGATGGGTCCCTCCGGGGAAGTCGAACGTCGGCTCATCGACGAACCACCCGAGTGCGCCGTCCTCCCAGCCGAGCGGCGCTGGCCCGGGCACGATCCGGTAGCCGTCGGTTTCGAAGCCCTTGCGCAGGCGTGCCCGGTCCGTGATCCATTCGCCGGGCGCGGTCCCGATGGTGAGCAGGGCGGGGCTGTCCGCGACGAGACGGTCGAAGCTCGCGACGTCGTTGGCCGCGATCCGATCGTAGAACTCGAGCATCGCATTGCGAACCGCCGTGGACTCGATCATCGCCCTACCTCCGCGGTCAGGCGCGGCCCGACCCCTCCATGTACGATCCTAATCGCGTCCCCTCATCGCAGGCCCATCCGCTGGCGAACTTCGTCCATCGTCGCCGCTGCGCGTGGGCGAAGTCGCTCAGCCCCATCCCCGAGGATCTCGTCGATCCGCGCCGGGTTCGCCATCAGCTCCTCGTACCGCTCGCGGGCCGGCGCGTAGTGGGCGACGATCCGATCGGCCAGGAGCCGCTTCATGTCGACGCACCCGGTGCGCGCCGTTCGCTCGCCGTCCCAGAGCACCTCGTGGTCTACCCCGAAGAAGCGCTGGAGCTGGCAGACATTGCACACCTCCGGGCGGCCCGGATCGGTCCGCAGGATCCGTTGCGTGTCGGTCACCATCGACATGACCTGCTTTCGGACGACTTCCGGGCTCGCGAAGATGTCGATCGTGTTGCCGACCGACTTCGACATCTTCTTCACGCCGTCGGTGCCGAGCACGACCGGGGCCTCGGTATAGACGGCTTCGGGTTCGGGGAAGGTGTCGCCGTAGCGGTTGTTGAACGCTCGGACGATCTCGCGTGAGAGCTCGAGGTGGGCTGCCTGGTCACGCCCCACGGGGACCTGGTGGGCCTTGTAGATGACGATGTCGGCCGCCTGGAGGACTGGGTACGTCAGCAGCCCGTGGTTGATGTCGTCGGGCTGGTTCTGCTTCTTCTCCTTGTAGCTCGGCGTCCGCTCGAGCCAGCTGACCGGGGTCACGGTCGTGAGCAGCCAGGCCAGCTCGGTGTGCTCGGGACGATGCGACTGGACGAACAACGTGCAGCGGTCCGGATCGAGCCCGAGGGCCAGGAGCGACGCCGCCATCTCGCGGGTCCGCGACCGGAGCAGTTCGGCGTCGTGGGTACTCGTGAGCGCGTGATAGTCGACGATGCAGTAGATCGCGTCGTAGTCGTCCTGAAGGCGGACGTAGTTGCGGATCGCACCGAGATCGTTCCCGAGGTGGACGATCCCGGACGGCTGGATCCCGCTGAAGATCGTCCGTCGAAGAGCGGTGGTCATGAGGGTTCGAGTGTAGCCGAGCGGTTCGGGGGGAGGCCGGCTCACCCCGATGAGTCGGCTACCATCACGACGATGTCGCCGCTCGTCCGTGCCCAGACGTGACCGTTCGCCCCCTGCGCGTGGCGATCCTCGGCGCGGGCACCGTCGGGCGCGAGGTCATCCGCGGCTTCCTCGAGCAGCCGGATCTCCTGCGCCCGGTGGACGGCTCTCCGCTCGTCGTCGTGGGCGTCGCAGTCCGTGATGCCGACCGGGCACGAGCGGCCGGGATCCCGGACGAGCTGCTGAGCACGACACCGGCGCACCTGGTCGCCTCACCCGAGACCGACGTGATCGTCGAATTGATGGGCGGCGACCAGCCCGCTCACACGCTCGTCGCGGCCGCGCTCGCGGCGGGCAAGGCCGTCGTCACCGCGAACAAGCACCTCATCGCCCATCACGGCGCGGAACTCGAGGCGATCGCGCGTCAGAACGGCGTCGCCCTGCGGTTCGAGGCCGCCGTCGGCGGGGGCATCCCGGTGCTCGGGCCGTTGGCAGCCGACCTGGCGGCCAACCGCGTCGAGGCCGTCCGTGGCATCGTCAACGGAACGACGAACTACATCCTCACGCAGATGGCCGACGAGGGCCGGACCTATGCGGAGGTCCTGGCCGACGCCCAGGCGGCCGGTTATGCCGAGGCCGATCCGGCCGGCGACGTCGAGGGGCTCGATGCCGCGAACAAGCTCGTGATCCTGGCGCGCCTGGCATTCGGGGCCTGGATCGAGCCCGACCGGATCCCCCGCGTGGTGTCACGGATCGACGGCGGTCCAGGCTCGCCCGGGATCACCGGGGTGACGCCGGACGATCTTGCCGCCGCAGCGGCCGCCGGCTATGCGATCAAGCTCATCGCGTCTGCGTCTGCGTCTGCGTCGCCGTTCCGCGCGAGCGGGGCGCACCCGACCGACGATCGGGCCGTGGGCCGGATCGTCGCATCCGTGCTCCCCACGGCCGTGCCCGCCGGCTCGCCCCTCGCACGGACCGCCGGCGTGCTCAACCGGATCGAGATCGATGCCGTCCCGGTGGGCCGACTCGCCTTCAGCGGACCCGGTGCCGGCGGGTCGGCCACGGCGAGCGCAGTCCTCGGCGACCTCCTGGCCATCGCCCGTGAACTGGGCAGCACATGGGCCGGCCTCGGCCCAGCGAGCGCGACCCCGGCACGTGACGGCACCGCGCAGCGGGACATCGGCCCGCCAGGCTCCGGGGACGGACCTACGGCGGCGCCGGCATCGACGGATGGCTGGTTCGCCGGTCCGTCAGGGGCCCGCTATCCCATCCACGCGGTCGCCGGATGAGCACGACGCGCCTGCGGCTGCTCGATCGGTACGCCCGATTCCTGCCGGTCACCGAGGCGACGCCACCGTTGACGCTCGGTGAGGGCGGGACGCCCCTCGTCGCGATCCCCCGACTCGGGGCGCGCTATGGCGTCCCCGGCCTGCGGGTCAAGGTGGAGGGGCAGAACCCGACCGGGTCGTTCAAGGACCGGGGGATGGTCCTGGCCGTGGCCAAGGCCGTCGAATCCGGGGCACGGGCGATCATCTGCGCGTCCACCGGGAACACCTCGGCCTCGGCCGCGGCGTACGGCGCCGCGGCCGGACTCGAGACGATCGTCGTGCTGCCGGCCGGCAAGATCGCGGCCGGCAAGCTCCTCCAGGCGGTCGTTGCCGGCGCCCGGGTCGTGGCGATCGACGGGAATTTCGACGCGGCACTGCGCGTCGTCCGGGAGATGGCCGACGACCAGCGGCACCCGGTCACGCTCGTGAATTCGGTCAACCCCTTCCGGCTCGCCGGTCAGATGACCGGCGCCTTCGAGGTCTGCGACGATCTCGGTGGTGCGCCGGACATCCTCGCCATCCCGGTCGGCAACGCCGGGAACATCAGCGCCTACTGGGCCGGGTTCCAAGCCTATCGCGATGCCGGTCTCGTCCCCACGGTACCGGCGATGTGGGGTTTCCAGGCAGCCGGGGCAGCCCCGATCGTCCTCGGCCACCCAGTGAGCGAACCGGAAACGATCGCGACGGCGATCCGGATCGGCGATCCGGCGTCGTGGGACAAGGCCGTGGCCGCGCGCGACGCGTCGGGCGGTCGGATCGAGGCGGTCACCGACGACGAGATCCTTGCCGCGTATCGGGACGTCGCTCGCGAGGAGGGGATCTTCTGCGAGCCCTCCTCGGCCGCGAGCCTGGCCGGCGTGCGCAAGCTGGCGGCAGCGGGCGCCGTTCCGGACGGAGCGTCCGTGGTGTGCGTGCTGACCGGGAACGGGTTGAAGGATCCGTCGACCGCCGAGGCGACCGGCCTCGGTCTGTCGGAGGCGGGGGCCAGTGCGGCGGAGGTACGGAAGGTGCTTGGATGGTGACCCCCTGGTTCGCGGAGCTCGACGGGCGGCGGGTCGCCGTCGAGGTTCCCGCATCCACGGCCAATCTCGGGGCCGGATACGACTGTCTCGGGATGGCCCTGGGCCTCGTGAATCGGATGGAGATCGAGGTCCGCGGCTGGAGCCGCGGTCAGATCGAGCTGTCCGTCGAGGGGGAAGGCGTCGGGGAGCTGGGCGAGGATCGCCAGAATCGTTTCATCCTCGGGGTGGAAGCGGCGCTCCGTGACGCCCGCGGCGAGCTCCCGGACGGCGCAGGCTGGCGCGTCGAGATGGTCAACCAGATCCCGCTGGCTCGCGGGCTGGGATCCAGTGCGGCGGCGACGGTCGGCGGCGTCATGGCCGGGAACGCCCTGCTCGGCGGCCCGCTCGACGCAGCCGCGGTCCTGCGCCTGGCGACGGCCATCGAGGGCCACCCGGACAACGCCGCAGCCGCGCTTCTCGGCGGGTTCGTCGTGTCGACGACCACCGATACCGGGATCGAAGCGATCCGTTTCGACGTCCCGCGCGATCTTCGGGCCGTCCTGTTCATCCCCGAGATGCGCCTCGCCACCGACGAGATGCGCAGCGTGCTGCCGAAGAAGGTGCCGCACGCGGACGCCGTCGCGAATCTCGGGAGGGTTGCGATCGGCGTCGCCGGACTCGCAAAGGGTCGGCTCGACCTCCTGGACCTCCTGACCCGGGACCGGCTCCACGAGCCCTATCGAGCCGAGGCGTTCCCGCAGTTGCCGGGGTTCGTCGCCGCCGCACGCGATGCCGGAGCGCTCGGCGCCTGTCTGTCCGGGGCCGGCTCGACGATCCTCGCCTTCGTGGACACGGTCGCCGGCGTCGCCCGGATCGAGGCGGCCTTCCGGGCGGCTGCGGCGGACAGCGAACTCCCGGGCGTCGTGACCGTGGTGAACCCCCGGAACGCGGGAGCGCGGGTCATCCGCGCCTCCTGAGCCGCGCGACAACGCCGGCCGGCCGTCCCTGACGCGGGGCTCGGCCTTGACGGGGAGCGCACACTCCGCCCATGGACGGTCTCGGTCGCGCTGTCGGCGATGGGGCGCAGCAGGTCTCGAACGCCATCGGCGGCACGCTCAGGTCGATCCTCGATGCAGGTCAAGCGCTGCTGCCCGGCCCGCTCTTCCCGCTCGTCATGCTCATCGTCACTGGTGCCGCGTTCTGGGCCTTCATCAAGCGCTGACCCCGACGGCGATCCAGCCTCGCACGAGCGGGTCGCGCACGACCCACTGCTAGAATCCCGCCCGACATGAGCAGTCCTCTCGTGGTCCAGAAGTACGGCGGATCGTCCGTGGCGAACGCGGATCGGATCCGGCACGTCGCGGCGCGGGTCGCCGAGACCCGCGCGCACGGCAACGATCTCGTCGTGGTCGTGTCGGCGATGGGCGACACGACCGACGCGCTGCTCGCCCTCGCTGCGGCCGTCACCGACGACCCGGATCCGCGCGAGATGGACGCCCTCCTCACCACCGGGGAGGCGCAAAGCGCAACGCTGCTTTCGATGGCGCTCCATGCGCTCGGCGTGCCGGCCATCTCGCTGACCGGTGCCCAGGCCGGGATCAGCACCGACGGCCGCCACGGACGGGCACGGATCGCCAACATCGAACCGCGCAGGATCCGCCAGGAGGTCACGAACGGCCGGGTGGTCATCGTCGCCGGCTTCCAGGGCCGGAGCAGTCTCGGCACGACCGACGACGGGCACGACCTCGCCGAGACAACGACCCTTGGACGCGGTGGATCCGACACGACGGCTGTGGCCCTTGCTGCCGCTCTCGGCGCGGACCGCTGCCAGATCTACACCGACGTGACCGGGATCCACACGGCCGACCCCCGGATCGTCCCGGCCGCGCGCCACCTGGCGGTGATCGGCTACGAAGAGATGCTCGAGCTGGCCCACCAGGGCGCCCAGATCATGCAGGTCCGGGCCGTGGAGCTGGGCTGGGTCAACGACGTCGTCATCGAGGTCCTGAGCTCCTTCGTGGACGCACCGGGTACGCTCATCAAGGAGGATCCTCACGTGGAGCAACGCAACAAGGTCCGCGGGCTCGCTCACGACCGGAACGTGGCGAAGGTCACGCTCGTCGCCGTGCCCGACCGACCGGGCGTCGCGCGGAGCGTGTTCGATCCGCTGGCCGAAGCCGGGATCAACGTCGACATGATCGTGCAGAACGTCGGCCATGACGGCGAGACGGACATGTCGTTCACCGTGCCGCGGGCCGAGCTGGCCCGGGCGCGCCGGGTGCTCGAGCCGGTGGTCCGGGAGCTCGGGGCGCAGGAGTTGACCACCGACGCGTCCGTCGGCAAGGTCTCGATCGTGGGTGCCGGCCTCCACAACGCCCCCGGGTATGCCGCGCGGATGTTCGGCACCCTCGCCGATGCCGGCGTGAACATCGAGATGATCTCGACGTCGGAGGTCCGGATCACCTGCATGATCGCCGAGGCCGACCTCGAGAGCGCCCTCACCGCGCTCCACGGCGCGTTCGAACTGGAACGGCCCGACCCGGTCGACGCCGCGGCCGTGGGCTGAATCTCGTGAGTTCGCCGCCCGGTCCCGGCCCGACAGCGCCGACCCTCGACGCGGCGGGAGCTGCCAGGGGTGGGTCGTTCCTCTCTCGACAGGAGCGCTTCGATTCGACCGGCTCCACGAACGACATCGTCCGCTCGTGGCTGGCCGCAGGCACCCCCGAGGTCTGTCTCGCCGTGGCCGACGAGCAGACCGCCGGTCGCGGCCGCTCGGGACGCCGGTGGGTCGCGCCGCCGGGCAGCGCCCTGCTCCTGTCCCTCGGGTTCCGCCCCGGCTGGCTCGCGCCGGATCGAGTCTGGCAGTTGGCGGCGATCACGGCCCTCGCGATGGCTGATGCCGCCGAGGAGGTGGCCGGTCTGCCCGATCGCGCGATCCGCCTCAAGTGGCCCAACGACCTGGTGGTGGAGACGATCGAGGGACGCGCGGCGGTCGGCCCGGTCACGGCCGGCGAGCCGCCTCGCGAGGTGCGCAAGCTCGCCGGGCTGCTCGGCGAGACGGATGGCCTGGGTGGCGAGGACCCGATCGCCGTGGTCGGCATCGGGACGAACGCGGGCTGGCCCGCCGACGCATTTCCCGCCGACCTGGTCGACACGATGACGTCGCTCAACGCGGCGTCGGGTGGCCGTCCCGTCGACCTCGCCTTCCTCCTCGACGCGTTCCTCGGGCGGCTCGAGGTGCGCACCGGAGCGCTGCGTGGCGGGCGGTTCGATGTCGCCGACTGGACCGACCGCCAGATCACGACCGGGCGGATCGTGCGGCTCGAGAGCGCCGACCGCGGTGTCGAATCGGTCCGGGCCCTGGGCGTGGACCCGATCTCGGGCGCGATCGTCGTCGCCGACCCGGATCACCCGAGCGGCGAGCGCTCGGTGCTCTCGGGCGAGATCACCCATCTCCGGGTGGGGGTGTAACGACATGGCTCGTCCGGTGTTGAGGAGGGTAGGCGCGGCCGAGAAGGTCGCACCGCGGCTCGCCCACCTCGATCGCGATCTCGCGCTCGTCGAGGCGGCCCGCAGGGATCCGGCGCGATTCGACGCCCTCTATCGCAGGTACCTGGCGCAGGTGTATAGCTTCGCGTACTACGAGCTCGGCGATCACCATGCCGCGGAGGACGCCACGGAACGGACGTTCCTGTCGGCGCTCGCCAACCTGCATCGCTTCGAGGACCGGGCCCGCCCGGCCGACGGCGATGGCGTCTCGACGTTTCGCGTGTGGCTGTTCCGGATCGCCCGCAACGCGATCGCCAATCAGCGCCGGTCCGCCCGTCGCAACCCCACCTCGCCGCTCGAGACCGCGGGCTTCGTCGCCGACCCGCTTGACATCGAGGGCGACGTCGTTCGCCGGGAAGAGGGCGCAGCTGCGTGGCGCGCCGTCGGGCACCTGCCGATGGACCGTCGCCGCGCGGTGATCCTGCGCTTCGTCGACGAGATGAGCACCGCCGAGATCGCCGGCGTGATGGGTCGATCCGAAGGGGCGATCCGGGTCCTCATCCACCGGGCACTGCGCTCGGTCGCGCGCGACCTGCGGAGCCGGGGTAAGTGACGTTCCTCGCCCGCGACGGCGTCGAGATCGAGGCGCTCGTCACGGATCGATACCTCGAGTCGCTGCTGGCCGGTCACGCGCCGACCGGCCCCGACCAGCGGATCCGCGCGGCACTCGACGAGGGGGTCCGCATCGCGGCGGAGACGCTCGGGCGCGGTCTGCCACGATTCCACCCGTCGTTCCGCTTCGAGGAGCGCCTCGCCGGCCGCCTGGCCGATCTCGCGACGACGCTCCGGATGCCGGCCGCCGCGGGGGCCGAAGGGGTCCTCATCCCGCTGGGAGGACTCGACCCGATTGTCGACCTCATCGACGTGGACGATGCCTTCGACGGCGTCTACGACGACCCCGATCCGCGCCGCGCCGGGCGTCCCTTGCTTCTCGGCGGCGCGATCACCTCGGCCGCGCTGTCGCTCGCGGGCGTGGCGTGGGTCGCGTGGCGGCGATCCCATCCGTCCGCTTCGCCGATGGCGCGCGCCGTGCGCGCGGTGAATGCCGGACGGCCGAGGATCGACTGACATGCCGATCAAGCTCCCGTCGTTCCGGCCGCGCAAGGACGCCTATCCGCCAGACCTCTGGACGCGCTGCCCCGGGTGCGAGGAGATGCTGTTCAACAAGCAGCTCGACAAGGCCGATCGGGTGTGCCCGTCGTGTGATCACCATTTCCGGCTCTCCGCGGCGTCGCGGATCGACCTGATCGTGGATCCGGGGACGTTCAGCGAGCGCGACGCCGGCCTCCAGAGCGTCGATGCCCTGGGGTTCGTGGACCAGAAACCGTATCCCGACCGATTGGTCGCCGCCCAGCTGGCCACGGGCATGCGCGACGCCGCCGTCCGCGGTGTCGGCACCGTGGAAGGCGCCTGGCTGTCGATGTGCGTCATGGACTTCGCGTTCATGGGCGGCTCGATGGGGGCCGTCGTCGGCGAGAAGGTCGCGCGTGCCGCCGAGGACGCGGTCGCCGAGCGCATGCCGCTGCTCATCGTCTCCGCTTCGGGCGGCGCCCGGATGCAGGAGGGCACGCTGGCGCTCATGCAGCTCGCGAAGACCGTTGCGGCGCTCGAGCGCGTGAAGGCGGCCGGACTGCCGTACATCAGCCTGATGACGGACCCGACCACCGGGGGCGTCTTCGCGTCCTATGCCGTGCTCGGCGACATCAACCTCGCCGAACCGAACGCCCTCATCGGCTTCGCCGGGGCCCGGGTGAATGCCGGGACCATCGCCCAGGAGCTCCCGCCGGGATTCCAGCGCGCCGAGTTCCTGTTCGAGCACGGGTTCGTGGACCGGGTGGTGCATCGGTCCGACGTCCGTGCCGAGATCGCGTCGCTGTTGCGGTTCCTCGTGCCCGCGCCACTCGGGCCGAGCACGGCGAACGACGGGGCTGCGCTCTTCCGTCCGATGTCGTTCCTCTCGTCGCTGGCGGATCGGATGATCGGTGAACCGGATCCCGTCCCCGCCACGTCGCCGGCCTCCGAACGAGAGGAGGATCGCCGTGGTTGACCGGTTCCTGGGCCGCGGCCGCGACGGTGCGAGCAGCCCCTCCGCACCGGCTTCCCCGCCCGCCGATCCGAAGGCTGCCGTGTGGGCACGCGTCCAGCTCGCTCGCAACCAGCGACGGCCGCGCATCCTCGAGTTCCTTGCCGAGATCGCCGACGAGTTCATCGAGCTGCACGGCGACCGCGCCTTCGGTGACGACCGGGCGATGGTGGCGGGCCTGGCCCGGATCGAGGACCGCCGCTTCGTCGTCATCGGCCAGCAGAAGGGCGTCGACACCGACGAGAACATCCGGCGCAACTTCGGGATGCCCCATCCCGAGGGGTACCGCAAGGCGATCCGCGCGATGGAGCTCGCCGAGCGCTTCCGGTTGCCGGTCGTGACGTTCGTCGACGTCCCGGGCGCGCACCCGGGCCCCGAATCGGAGGAGCGCGGGATCGCCGAGGCGATCGCCCGCTCGATCGCCCTGATGAGCCGGATCCGGACCCCGATCGTCTCGGTGATCACAGGCGAAGGTGGCTCCGGGGGCGCCATCGCGATCGCGGTGGGCGACGTCGTCATCGCGCTCGAGAACGCCGTGTACAGCGTCATCAGTCCCGAAGGCTGCGCCGCGATCCTGTGGCGGACGAGCGACGAGGCCCCGACGGCGGCGCTCGCGATGAAGATGACGGCCGCCGACCAGCGCGAACTCGGCGTCGTGGACGTCGTCGTCGCGGAGCCCGGGGAAGGTGCTCACAGCGATCACGCCGAGACGGCCCGGCGACTGCGACGAGTGATCGTCGAGCAGCTCGACCGATTGACGGCCATCTCACCTGACGAGCTGGTGGAGGCGCGCTACCGGCGCTACCGGTCGATGGGCGCCTACACTGAGGTCAACGAGGCGCCCGTCGCCCTGCCACCCAGCCGTGGCCTGGTCGATCGGTTCCGCGATCTGCTCGATCCGGCGCGATGGCCGGGCGGGGTCCCGGTCCCGGGATCCGGCCGTGGCCGTGACGAGCCGCCCGCACGGGAGGAGGTGTAGTCGATGGCCGAGCGAAACGCCGCCCGCCGCATGGACCCGCGCCGTTCTCCAGAGGAGCGGGCTGCCGACCACGCCGAACTCGAGCGCCTGACCACCGACGTCCTGCCGGGGCTCGTCGCGCGCCTCGCGGCGACCGGCCTCGGGGAAGTGGAGCTCCGCGAAGAGGGCTGGATGTTGCGCGTCCGGCGGCCCGCGGTCCCGGCGTCCGCCGGACGCCGCCCCAGCGACGGTCCGGCACGATCGCAACCCGGCCACGTCGGTCACGGCCATGCGCCCGGTGCGCTCGAGGGGCACCGGGGCTCGCGCCTCGGTTCGCCCGCGACGCCGGGCGGGACGGCTGCCACGAACGGCTCGTCGCCGGGACCCCTGGATGACGTTTCCGATGGGCGCTGGCCCGATGACGAGGCCCTGCTGCCCGGCGGGACGGTCGCGACATCGCCGGCGGTCGGGATCTTCCAGCCGCGCGCCGACCTCCGGCCGGGGATCGCCGTACGCGGAGGCGAACGCCTGGGGGTGGTGGATGTCCTCGGGATCCCGCAGGAAGTCGTCGCGCCCGCAGACGGCCTGATCGGGATGCCGCTCGTGGAGGCCGGACATGCCGTGGAGTACGGGCAGGAGCTGCTCCGGATCGAGTTGACCGGACCCGGCGGCGGACCCGACACGGGCAAGGCGTCCTGATGTTCAGCAAGGTCCTCATCGCCAATCGCGGCGAGATCGCCCTGCGCATCCTGCGCGCGTGCCGGACGCTCGGGATCGAGGCCGTGGTCGCCTACAGCGAGGCGGACCGCGATAGCCTGCCCGTCCAGCTGGCCGACGAGGCGATCTGCATCGGCCCGGCCGAAGCGAAGCGGTCGTATCTGTCGGTGCCCGCGGTGATCTCGGCCGCCGTCGTCACGGGCTGCGAGGCGATCCATCCCGGATACGGCTTCCTGTCGGAGGACGACACTTTCGCCGAGGTCGTCCGTGCACACGACCTCACCTTCGTGGGACCGCCCCCGGAAGTCCTCGAGCGGTTCGCGAGCAAGGCCGGCACGCGCCAGCTGCTCGGCCAGCACGGCCTGCCCACGATCCCGGGATCGCCCGGGATGCTGCGCGACGACGCCCATGCCCTCGAGGAGGCCGAGCGGATCGGCTACCCGGTCCTCATCAAGCCGTCGGCGGGCGGCGGCGGCAAGGGGATGCGGATGGTCCGCTCTCCCCGGGAGCTCGAATCTGCGATCAAGGTCGCTCGCTCGGAGGCGAAGGCCGCGTTCGGCGATGACTCGCTCTATCTCGAGAAGTGGCTGGAGGACACGCGCCACGTCGAGGTCCAGGTGGCCGTCGACCGCTACGGGCACGGCGTTCACCTCGGCGAGCGCGACTGCTCCGTCCAGCGCCGCCACCAGAAGATCCTCGAAGAGTCGCCCACGCTCGCCCTCTCGCCCGCCGCCCGCACCGAGCTCGCCGAACGCGCCATCCGGGCGGTCGTGGCGGCGGGGTACGAGAACGTCGGGACGCTGGAGTTCCTCGTCGATGGGGACGGCAACTTCTACTTCATCGAGATCAACTGCCGGATCCAGGTGGAGCACCCGGTGACCGAGATGCTGACCGGGGTGGATCTCGTTTCGACGCAGCTCCGGATCGCCGCCGGCGAGCCGCTCGGGATCACCCAGGCCGACATCGCGATGCGCGGCCACGCCATCGAGTTCCGGATCAACGCCGAGGACGCCGACAACGACTTCCGCCCGGGTGCCGGAATCATCGAGCGCTATCTCGCGCCCGCCGGTCCCGGCGTGCGGATGGACTCGCACCTCTATCCCGGCTACGAGGTCCCGCCGTACTACGACTCGCTCCTCGGCAAGCTCATCGTCTGGGGTCCCGATCGCGAGACGGCGATCGCCCGCTCGAAGGTCGCCCTCGACGAACTGCTCCTCGAGGGACTCGTCACGAACGTCCCCATCCACCTCGCCCTGCTCGCGAGCGACACGTTCCTCGAGGGCCGGATGACGACCAACCTGCTGGATCGCGTCGGCAGCTCCGCGTTCATCGCGGCCGCCGCCCGCTCCGCTTCCTGAACCCCCGACCGGAGGAGCTCGTGACCGACGCCATCGTGCATACGACGAGCGAGATCGAAGGGCTGATCCCGCACCGCTGGCCCTTCCTGCTCGTCGACCGGATCGTCGAGTACGACCCGGACGCGAAACGGATCGTCGGGATCAAGGGGGTCACCGCCAGCGAGTGGTTCTTCCAGGGCCACTTCCCCGGGTTGCCCGTGATGCCCGGCGTGCTCCAGGTGGAAGCGCTTGCCCAGACGATGGCCGTCTACGTCGCGAAGCAGCCGGGATTCGGGGATCGCATCGGCCTGTTCGCCGGGATCGACGAGGCGCGCTTCAAGCGGATCGTCCGACCAGGCGACACGCTGCGCCTCGAGGTCACGATGGAGAAACTTGGGAGCCGCTTCGGTCGCGGCCGGGCCGTCGCTTCGGTGGACGGCGAGACGGCGTGTGAGGCGTCGATCAGCTTCGTCATCCCGGGCGAAGGGGTCCTGCGATGAGCTTCCGGATCGCGGTGATCTCGGACGTGCACGGCAATGCCGTCGCCCTCGAGGCCGTCCGTGCCGCCGTGAAGCGGGAGAAGCCCGACGCGATCTTCATCGCCGGCGACCTCGTGATGAACGGACCCGCACCGGCCGAGACGGTCGATGCGATCCGCGAGCTCGAGGACGACGGGGCGTTCGTCGTCCAGGGCAATACCGATATCGCCGTGGCCGACTTCGACTACGCGGCCGCCTTTCCGTGGATGAGCGACGGTGTGCCCGACACGTTCGCCGCCGCCGCCGAATGGGCCCACGATGCGCTCGGCGCCGAGCGCATCGACTGGCTGCGTCGACTCCCCGCGGAGCGGCGCCTCCGTGCCGAGGACACGATGTCGCTTGTGACCCACGCGTCTCCGGGATCGCAGACGGCCGGGTTCGACCAGTCACTCGACGTGAGCGTCACCGTCGAACGCCTCTCGCGCACCGATGCGCGCGTCGTCGCCTGCGGCCACACCCACATCCCCGAAGTCCGCGACTTCGGCTGGAAGATGATCGTCAATGCCGGGAGCGCCGGCTATGTGTTCGATGGCGACCCGACCGCCTCGTGGGCGCTGATCACGCAGAACGGCACGGCCGTCGAGGCCGAGATCCGCCGCACGGAGTACGACGCGATGGTCGTCTCGAACGCGATCTCGGTGCGGGGGCTCCCGGGCGATGTGTACCGCGCGGCGACGGTTCGCACGGGAAAGAACGTGCGATGACCGGCAACGGATCGGGCCCGCGCCGTGTCGTGGTCACCGGGATGGGGATGCTCACCGCGCTCGGCAACGACGTGGCGACATCATGGGACGGCTTCGTGTCGGGGCGCTCCGGCATCCGTCGGATCGAGGCGTTCGATCCATCGCGGATCGCCTCCCGGATGGCCGGCGAAGTGCGTGATTTCGACGCCAGCGGCGTCCTCGACCGCAAGGACATGCGCCGTACCGATCGCTACATCCAGTTCGGGCTCGTCGCCAGCCGCGAGGCCCTCGACCAGGCCGGGCTCCCGGAGCGGATGGACGGTGTCCTCGCCGAGCGGACCGGGGTGATCCTCGGGACGGGGATCGGCGGCGTCACGACGATGTTCGACAACATGATGACCTTCGCCGAGCGCGGTCCGGATCGGCTCAGCCCGTTCTTCGTGCCGATGAGCATCGCCAACGTGGGAGCCGGGCAGATCGCGATCGCCTTCGGTCCCCTTGGGCCGAACTTCACGACCGTGTCGGCCTGCGCGACCGGTGGTCACGCGATCGGCGAGGCCTACGAGACGATCCGTCGCGATGACGCGGACGTGATGATCGCCGGGGGAGCCGAAGCGCCGATGCACGAGGCGCTCGTCGGCGGGTTCGCGGCGATGCGCGCGCTCTCCACGCGGAACGACGACGCGGCGACCGCTTCGCGCCCGTTCGATACCGGCCGCGATGGCTTCGTCATCGGCGAAGGGGCCGGCGTCCTGGTCCTCGAGGAGCTCGAGCACGCCCTCTCGCGCGGCGCGGAGCCGTTGGCCGAGGTCGTCGGCTACGGCGCGACGGCCGATGCGTCGCACATCACGTTGCCCGCCCCGGGCGGGATCGGCGCCGTGCGCGCCGCTCGGCGGGCGCTCGAGAAGGCCGGCCTCGATCCCGGCGTCATCGACCACGTGAACGCCCATGCGACCTCCACGCCCGAAGGCGACAGGGCGGAACTGGCCGCGATCCGGACGATCCTCGGCGATCGAGCCGGCGAGGTCCCGGTGACCGCGAACAAGTCGATGGTCGGCCACACGCTGGGCGCGGCGGGTGCGATCGAAGCCATCGTGTCGATCCAGACGATCCGCACCGGGACGATCCCGCCCACGATCAATCTCGTCGACGCGGACCCGGCCGCCGAGGGGATGGACCTGACCCCGGATCGTCCGGCCCACCGTCCGGTGACCACGGTGCTCTCGAATTCGTTCGGGTTCGGTGGCCAGAACACCGCGCTGATCTTCCGTGGATGGGCCGGATGAGCGACGAGCGATCGTCGGACGCGCGCGCCATGGACGCCGGCGACGAGTCCCTGCTCGCGCTCGTCGATCGCCTCGCGGTCGTCCTCGATCGAAGCGACCTCACCGAGATCGAGGTGGAGGTCGGGGGGACCGGCCTCGTCCTGCGCAAGCCCGCTGCGCTCGTCCAGCCGGCCGTGGCCATCGGCGCGTCCGCTGCCTCGATGTCCGAATCCGCGCCGTCCACGGCTGCCGATGGTGGCCGGTCCGCGGCGGCTGCCGGCGCCTCCGGCCAGGACCAGGCGGGCGGCATCGGTCCCGCCGTTCGAGCCCCGCTCACCGGGATCTACTGGGGTGCACCGTCGCCCGGGTCGGCACCGTACGTGCAGGTGGGCGGCGAGGTGGCCGTGGGCCAGATCGTGGGCCTGATCGAGGCCATGAAACTCTTCAACGAGATCAAGTCCGACCTGGCCGGCCGCGTCGTCAAGGTGGTGGCCGAGAATGGGCAGCTGGTCAAGGCCAAGCAGCCACTGATCGAAGTGGAGCCGCTGTGAGCGAGACGAGGACAGCCCACATCACCGGATGGGGCAGCTACGCACCCAGCCACGTCCTGACGAACAAGGACCTCGAGCGGATGGTCGATACGTCGGACGACTGGATCGTGACACGGACCGGGATCCGGGAACGACGCGTCGCGGCCGCCCACGAGACGACCGCCTCGATGGCTGCGGTCGCCTCGCTGCGCGCCATCCACACGGCCGGGATCGACCCGAACGAGATCGATCTCATCCTCCTCGCCACGCTCACTCCCGACTACTGGATGCCGTCGACGGCGGCGCTCGTCAAGGAGGCGATCGGGAACACGCGGGCCGCGGCGATGGACGTGGCAGCGGCCTGCTCGGGGTTCGTCTACGCGTATGCCACCGCCCAGGCCTACATCACGGCCGGGCTCGCGAAACACGTCCTCGTCATCGGTGCGGAGTTGCTGACCCGCTTCCTCGACTACACCGACCGTGGCACCTGCATCCTCTTCGGGGATGGCGCCGGGGCCGTCGTCATGTCGGCGGCGGACACGCCGGGTGGCGGTCTCGGGATCGAGATGACGACCGAGCCCCAGGGCGCCTACATGATCTGGCTGCCCGCCGGTGGAGCGAAGGCCCCGCCGTCCCCGGGCACGATCGCGCGGGGCGAGCACTACATCCGGATGGAAGGCAAGGAGACCTATCGCTTCGCGACGAAGACGATGGCGACGACCGCCCTGGAGAGCATCCGGCGGGCCGGCCTCGACCCGTCCGACATCGACCTGTTCATCCCGCATCAGGCCAACGTCAGGATCATCGAGGCCGTCGCCAAGGGCCTCGGGCTCCCGATGGAGAAGATGTACGTGAACGTGGACCGCTACGGGAACACCTCGGCGGCGTCGGTGCCCATCGCGCTCGCCGAGGCGGTCAACGAGGGCCGGGTCAAGGTCGGCGACCGGATCGTCATCGTCGCGTTCGGTGCCGGCTTCACGTCCGGTGCCGTGACGATCGAGTGGACGGCCGATCCGGAGCGCGGCCGAGCGGGCCACGTCGCCGTGGATCCCGAGGCCGTGCGGGTCCGCTTGCCGGTCGACTGGGACTCGGTCGATCCCATCCCGCCGGCCCTGGCCGAGCTGATGGCCGGACCGGATCTCGTGGACGTGCCGCTCGACGACGTCGTGCCCGGTGAGCCGGCATCCGCTCACGAGCCGGCACGACGCTGACGCCCAGCAACGAGCCAACACCGCGGAGGAGACCATGATCGACCTGACCGGGAAGAGCGCCATCGTGACCGGTGGGTCGCGCGGGATCGGGCGGGCGATCGCCCTGCGGCTCGCGACGCAGGGCGCGGACGTCGCGATCTCGTACCGCGGGAACGAAGCGGCTGCCGGCGAAGCCGTGACTGCGCTCGAGGCGCTCGGGCGGCGGGCGATCGCGGTCCAGGCCGACGTCCGCGACCAGGAGAGCGCCGAGACCCTGGTCAAGGCTGCGCTCGAGGCATTCGGGAAGGTCGACATCCTCGTCAACAACGCCGGGATCACCCGCGACGACCTGATCATGCGGATGAAGCCCGAGGACTGGCGCGACGTGCTCGAGACGAACCTGTTCGGAGCCTTCTACGCGACGAAGGCGGTCACCCGTCCGATGCTCAAGGCGAAGGCCGGCAGGATCGTCAACATCACGTCGGTCTCCGGCCAGGCCGGCCAGACGGGTCAGGCCAACTACTCGGCGGCCAAGGCGGGCCTCATCGGACTGACGAAGGCGACGGCGCGGGAGCTCGCCTCGCGGAACATCACCTGCAACGCGGTGGCCCCGGGCTTCGTGCTCACCGAACTCACCTCCGGCCTGGCCGAGCCGCTCCAGGCCGAGATCACCGCACGGACGCCGCTGGGCCGCTTCGGGACCACCGAGGAGATCGCCGACGCGGTCGCCTTCCTCGCCAGCGACGAAGCCGCCTACATCACCGGCCAGGTCCTGGCCGTGGATGGCGGCCTCGTGATGATGTAGCAGGTCAGATCGCGGTCTCGTTCGCGATGCCGATCGCACCCGCGGTCCACCGCCGGAGCGCCCGAAGTCGCCGGTCGTCGAGGACGTCGCAGACCCAGTCCCAGTGGAGGGACACGCTGGCGCCCACCGGGATCGCGCCGATCGGACCGCTCGCGTCGCGCCAAGTCGATACGGTCTCGACGACCTCCGACCCCAATGCGAGCCTGCCGGCGACGATCTCGAGGTGTCGGGCGGCGACGATCAGGCGGCTCCCGGTCACGTCCATGACTCGACCCCAGCGGATCCGGCAGCGGTCCATCGTCTCGACGATGGGAGCGCCGCGACCCGAGCGGAGCATGCCTGCCCGAGGGAAGATCGCGAGCACGTGGAAGGCATGGTTCGGGATCGAGCCCGCCGCCAGTGACGCTTCGAGCCAACCCCAGTCGCCGTTGGTCATCCGCGGACGGAACCGTGCGGTCACGTCGGCGTGCAGCGCGCGAACCGGGACGCGCTCCGTCAGCTCGTTCCCGATCCAGTACGCCTCCACGACCCGAGGATCCAGCGGGTCGGCGATGTCGTTGGCCGCCGCGATGAGTCGGAGATAGGGATACGCGCCTTCGAAGCCGCGGGCGAGCTCACGCAGTTGTGGCTCCTCGTTCGCCAGGGATCCTTCCAGGAGCGCGGCCGCGTCGCCGGGTCCGCACAGTCCGAGCAGGTTCGGCGGGTAGGCATAGCGTGCGAAGAGCACCGGCCCAGGCGTGGGCACGAGGTTTCCCGGGCCGGCTCGCCCCGGCGCAGCTCGCCCCTGCTCGGCCGGAACCAGCGCTTCGGCGGGGCGGGGGACGCCGATCGTCGCACGGTCGATCAAGTCGCCGCGGGTGAGCGTCATCCCGATCCGGCGCCGGCCGGCCGTGCGCCCGCCTTCGAGCGGGTGACGAGGACCCAGACCGCAGCCACGGCGATGACGACCAGCACGTATCCCCCGACGGCTGCCGGATCCGGGGCCCTGCCCGCCCCGACGAGCTGGAGCCCGGCGGTGATCGGTGCGCCGAGCGTGAGGACCGCGGTCACCGCGCTCGCGGGCGCCCGGCGCAACGCCGCGTACCAGGTGGCGACGTACCCAGCCAGGACGACCCCCGTGATGAGGATCCACATCCACTGCTCTGCGCCCATCGTCGCGACGGCGCCGAGTCGGCCGCTCGCCGTGACGAACGCCGCGAGGATCACCAGCCCGATGCCCATCCGCGCGGCGGCCGCCACCGGGGTGCCGACGCCGGGCAGGAGCCGTCGGGCGACGACCGCCTCGATGGCCCACAGGCCGGTGGCCAGGGCGATGAGCACCTCACCCGCTCCGAACCCCACGCCAGCGGGCGTCTGGATGAGGAGCTGCGCGACGAGCAGGATGCCCAATGCGGCGGCCTGGAGCCAGCCGATCCGCTCGCGGAGGAACAGCACGGCCAAGACCGCGACCCAGATGAACAGGGTCTTGTGGATGAACGCAGCGGCCGGCGCCGTGGCCTCGGCGAGGCCGGTGAAGAACAGGACGAACGGGATGCTCCCGCCGACGATGCCGAGCACGATCAGGCCGGGGAGGGCGCGGCGCGGTGTCCCGACAGCGCCGCGCGTCACCACGAGCGCCAGGCCGACCAGGATCGCGGCGGCGACCCCGTTCTTCATGGTGGTGTAGACGATCGGGTCGGCGAACGACTTGACGGCCATCCCGTTCAGGAACACGGCGAACCCGCTGATGACGGCGGTTGCGGTCGCCAGTCCCAGCCCGACCCTCCGGGTATCGGATCGACTCGTGTCGAACAGCGCTCCGAGGCGGCTCATCGTGGCATCCCTCCTGCATCGTCTGCTCCGGTCGCGGCGTTGACCGCGGCGGTGATCTCATGCGCGGCCTGTGGATCGAGGATCTCGATCAGGGTCCCGGCGGCGAGGATGGCCCAGTCGCCTGGCTGGACGTCGGGCAGCACGAGCGTCGACGCACGCCGCCGACCGAGGCTGGTCTCGACCGTCGCCCAGGCCCCGTCCACTTCGACGACCTCGACGGGGAGCGTCAGGCACATGGCCCGGTCCTGGATCCGCCCCGCGCCGGCGCTGGCTCCGCGGGTCGAGCATCGTCCTCCGAGAGGACCTCGATCCAGTCCGCGAGCCGGTCGACCAGCCGCGGAAGGGCCGACGTCACCACATCGGACAGTGGTGCGCCGAGCTCGAAGTCCGCGCCGGCAAGGCCGACGAAGCGCCCCTCGAGCGGACTCGCACGCAGGCGTGCGGCGATCGCCACGACCGTCTCGAGGGGCAACGCGTGGCTCGACGCGGCGGCCATGGAGCGCCCACCGGTGGGCGTGGTCCACGGGGCCGTCCCCAGGTTCGCGAGCGGGAGATCCACGATCGTCCCGGGTGCCGGTCCGCGAACCGCGTCCACGACGACGATGGGACCCGGTGCGTGGACGAGATCGTCGGGATCGAGTTGGCCCACGCTGCGCAGATCGGCCAGGGGCGCGGGCGCATCGGCCAGTCGGGCGCCCGCGGTGAATGCGACGCCATCGTCTCCGCGGGCGGCTTCTCCGCACAACAGGACGGTCACCCGTCGCGGGCCCATCAGGCGTCCTCCACGCGGAGATCGAGGAAGTGGGTGGCGCAGCTGATGCACGGGTCGTAGCTCCGGATGAGCTGCTCGAGCTGGTGCTGGGCGTCGGCGTGGGGCAGATGGAGGGCACCCGAAGCGAAGGTCAGCAGATCGTGCTCGATGGCCGCCTGGTTCTGGCTCGTGGGCGGCACGATCTCGGCGTGCTCGATCAGCCCGTCCGCGCCGACCTGGTAGCGGTGGAAGAGCAGGCCGCGCGGTGCCTCGGTCGCCCAGGCGGCCGTTCCCGCACGCGGCTCCCATGTCGTCAGCGGCGCGACGGGTCGACGATAGGCATCGATGATGTCGACGGCCTCGGCGAAGGCATGCAGCATCTCCACCGAGCGCGCGACGATGCTCCGGAAGACGTTCGTCCGCAGCTCAGACCCAAGACCGGTCGCCGCCAACGCTTCCGCGGCGATCGGATGCAGGCGGTCTCCGGCGAGGGTCACTCGGGCGGTCGGGCCGAGGAGGTAGGCGGCCCCGTCAGCGGCCCGGGCCTGGAGCGCATTCGACCAGGGCACCTGCTCCTCGTGGAAGATCGTCCCCCAGTCGCCCGGGTCGATGTCGATGCCGTCGCTCGACACGATCCGCCCGTCGTTCATCGGGTACTCGTCGGCGTGGCGGAGAGCCACGAGTCGCGGCTCGCGCTCGTAGGGCGGGGGAGTGAGGGTCGCGCTCCAGGCCACCACGTCGCGCGCGTCGTCGATCGCGTCGGCGAGATCGCGACGGAGGGCGGCGAGGTCCTCGGCGCGGGGCACGCGCGAGAAACCGCCGACCCGGACGCTGATCGGGTGGATCGCCCGTCCGCCAAGGACACTGACGATCCGATTACCGAGCTTCTTGAGGCGCAGCCCGCGGGCGACGGCCGCCGGGTGGTCGGCGGCGAGTTCGATCGCGCTCGGGTACCCGAGGAAGTCGGGGGCATGGAGCAGGTGGATGTGCAGGGCGTGGCTTTCGATCCACTCACCGCAGTAGAACAGCCGGCGCAGGGCCCGGATCTGCGGGTCGACGCCGATGCCGAACAGCCGCTCGAAGGCGTGGACAGCCGACATCTGATAGGCGACCGGGCAGATCCCGCAGATCCGCGCCACGATGTCGATGACCTCGTCCGGTGTTCGGCCGACGACGATCCGCTCGAAGTAGCGCGGCGCCTCGAAGATCCCGAGCCGGGCCTCGATCACGACCCCGTCCTGGACCCGGAGCAGGAGTGAGCCCTCGCCCTCGACGCGGGTCAGCTGACCCACTTCGTAACGGATCTCTCCGGTCTCATGCATCGGCCGGTCCCTCAGTGCCTGCGTCGGTGCCGCCCGCGTCGGTCGCGCGGGCCTCGGCCGCGAGCGGATCCACGTTGCGGGCGTCCGCGGCCCGCGCGGCGCGTCCCGCCGGCTCGCGGAACGGCGGCGCCCAGGCGGTGAAGCCGGCGAACAACCGGTCCACTTCTCCGGGATCGCGGCCCTCGCCGAGATGTCGCTGGAGACCCGCGACGTTGGCCTGATCGACCGGCCCGAAGCACGCGTAGCAGCCCCGATCGTAGGCGGGGCACAGCGCGCCACACCCCGTCTGGGTCAGCGGGCCGAGGCACGGTGCGCCGTGGGCCACGATCACGCACACGGTCCCGGCGCGCTTGCAGGCCATGCACACGGCTTCCGACGGCAGCTGCGGTCGGCGCCCGATCCGGATCGCCGTCAGGAACTCAAGGAGCTGGCCGGGTGCGATCGGGCATCCGCGCAGCTCCGCGTCCACCTTGACGTGATCGGCGACGGGCGTGGCCATGGCGAGCGATCCCACGTATCCGGGATCCGGGTAGACCGACGCGCGCCAGGCGGGCTCGTCCAGCCAGTTGCGCAGGGCCTGGATCCCGCCGCTCGTCGCGCACGCTCCGATGGTCACGAGCGTGGTCGTTCGCGCCCGGAGGCGCACGATGTGCTCGAGTTGCTCAGGCGTGCTGATCGAACCCTCCACCAGGAGGATGTCGTATGGCCCGTCCGACCGACGGGATGTGGCTTCCGGGAACTCCACGAGCTCGAAGCGCTCGGCGATCGGCAGCAGCTCATCCTCGAGGTCGAGCAGGGTGAGCTGGCAGCCGTCGCACGACGCGAGCTTCACGACGCCCACCCGCGGACGCCGCGCGGCGGTCGCCGGCGCCACTCAGATCCCCTCTCGCATCAGGTCGCTGATCTCGGACGCGCCGAACACGGGGCCGTCCTTGCACACGAACAGCGGTCCCATCTGGCAGTGGCCGCACAGCCCGATGCCGCACTCCATGTGCCGTTCCATCGACAGGTGGATCCGCCGCCGCGGGATCCCCCGCTCGCGCAGCGTGGAGACCGTGGCCTGCATCATGCGCTCGGGGCCACAGATGAACGCGATCGCCTCCCGTCCGCGCCACTCGCGCTGATCGAGCAGGCTGGTCACCACCCCGACCGGACCCCGCCACTCATCGCCGGCGCGGTCGACGATCTCCCCGATCTCGAGGCCGCGTTCGCGCCACTCCGCGAACTCCCCGACGAAGAGCTGATCGGCCGGGGTCCGCGCTCCGTAGGCCAGGTACAGCGTCCCGAACCGGTCACGTTCGCGGAGGAGTTCGTCGATGACCGGGCGCAGTGGCGCGAGGCCGATCCCGCCGGCGGCCACGACGACATCGCGGCCGATCGCCCGCTCGACCGGCCAGCCACGTCCGAGGGGCCCACGCAGGCCGAGCTCCTGGCCGGGCTCCAGCCGGGTGATCATCTCGGTCGCCGGCCCGGCCGCCCGGATCGTCAGGTTCAGGGCGTCGCCGGTCACCCGGGAGACGGAGATCGGCAGTGGGGGAAAGCCTGGCAGGGCCACCATGACGAACTGGCCGGGACCCGCAGCAAGAAGCCCGGGATCGGCGGGAACCAGTTCGAGTGTGGTCGTGTCGGACGTTTCGGATCGCGTCGTCCGGACCGTGGCAGGCACGTAGGCATCCGGGCTGCCGGCGACGACCGGTCGCTCGGGCGGACGATATGCCGGCGCGATGGCCGCGAGTTCCTCGCGGACGTCGATACCCACCGGGCACCACGTGACGCAGCGTCCACAGCCCACGCAGCCCGCCGAGTCGAACTGGTCGAACCACGTTCCGAACTTGTGGGTCAGCCACTGCCGGTAGCGGTCCTGGGGGCGTGATCGGAAGTTGCCGCCCGCGACCTTGGCGAACGAGCTCGAGAAGCATGAGTCCCATTCGCGCGACATCTCCGTCGCGGCTCCGTCGAGGTCCGAGCGGAGGGTGACCGACGTGCAGAAGCACGTGGGGCAGACCATCGTGCAGTTCCCGCAGGTCAGGCAGCGCTCGGCGACCTCGGCCCAGCGCGGATGGTCCAGCTGATCCATCAGACGGTCGCGCAGTCCTTCGAGGACGACGCCGTCCTTCTGCGCCGCGCGGGCCGCGGCGACCCCGCGCGCGGCCTCGGCCGCCTGGTCGCCCGTGGCCTCGACCACGGGGAGCCGATCCAGCAAGCGGCGGCCCACCGACGAACCGGCTTCGACGACGAACCCGTCCTCGATCTCGGTCAGCGACAGATCGTGTCCGCGAGTGACCTCGGGGCCGGTCCCCATCGAGGCGCAGAAGCAGGTCGCGCCTGATCGCGTGCATTGGACCGCAGCCACCACCGTTCCCTCGCGCCGGGCTCGATAGTCCTCGTCGACGAAGGGGCCGCCTGAGAGGACCCGGTCGTGGATCTGCAGGGCCGCCAGCTCGCAGGCGCGGGCGCCCAGAAGGGCGAGGGTGCGTGGCTCGGTCGACGGTGCGTCAAAGCTGGCCTCGCCGTTCGGACCCCGCCGCGCGGTCGTCAGCGGGACCGTCGCCGGGAACGTGTACTGCTTGGGACTGGACGGCCCCACGGTGAAATCGAAGACGCGCTTCACGCCCGGCGACCCAGGCTCGCGCTGGCTGAGCCGATACCGACCCGGTGCCTGCTCGTCGACCCAGCCCACCGGGAGCTGGGCGGCGTCGCGGACCTCCTCGTGGACGATCGCGCCATCGCGGACCGTCGGTCCGATCACCTGGCGATCGTCCTCCCCGAGCAGGTCGATCAGCTGCTGGAGGTCGGCGCGAGGCAGGAACTCACGGCGATCCCCGGCCCCGCTCACCAGCCGCTCCCGGACTGCTGGGCGTACAGGTCCAGGAGCTGGTTGCGCGTGGCGGCGAGGCGGCGCCCGACCGCCTCGAGCAGGCGCGGGTACAGGATCGCGGCGAGGGCGTCGTCCGAACCGAGGATCGCCCGCAGTCGTTCGGGTTCGAACACGAGCATCGTCGTGTCCTCGACGGCGACGGCGGTCGACGTGGCCCGATGCGGTCCCACGAGTGCCGACCAGCCGACCACGTCGCCGGGTTCAACGGTGAGGATGGTGACGGCGCCGCGCTCCGGCACGAGCATCCGCAGGGCCACCCGGCCACTGGTGACGATGCCGAAGGTCCGTGTGTCCTGGCGTTCGTCCAGGATGACCTGGCCGGCATCGAAGGTGCGAAGCGCGGCGCACTCGATCAGCCGGCGGCGTGCATGCGACGGCAGGGCCGCCCCGAACCAGCTGCCCTCGAGGGCGCGCAGGAGCTCGATCTCCGCGTTCATGGGTCCACCCTACCCACCGTCGCCGGCTCACTTGATGTGCCATTGGGTGAGGTGCCGGCGGGCCATCCAGCCTGAACCGCGCGTGCGCCGGCGGCACGATCAGGCGACCGTCACCCCGAACATCTCGAGCACAGTGACGCCGATGAGGATCGCATCCAGCGCCACCACGAGCACGATCGTGCCCCACGCCAACACGTTTCCGATCCGGCCGTTTCGGTAGCGACCCATGATCCGCTCGTCGTTCACGAGCAGGACCATGAAGATCAGGATCACGGGAAGCAGCAGCGCCTGCAGGTTCTGGGTCGCGATGATGAGCGGGATCAGGTCGAGGCCCGGCAGCAGCACGAACAGCGCCGCCGCGGCCAGGACGAACGTGTAGATGGCGTAGAACGGCCGGGCATCCTCCCAGCGCTTGCCGACGCCCGATTCCCAGCCGAACGCTTCGCAGATGACGAACGCGGTCGTCAGGGGGAGGATCGTCGCCGCGAGGCACGACGCCCCGAACAGCCCGACGCCGAAGAGCACGACCGCCAGCGGGCCGGCGACCGGTTCGAGCGCCCGTGCCGCATCCTCCGCCGTCGTGACCGAGATCCCGGCGACGAAGAGCGTGGAGGCGACCGCGATCACGATGAACAGCGCGATCGTGTTGGTCCACACGGCGCCCACGACGCTGTCGGCCTGCTCCAGCCGGAGCTCCTCGACATCGATCTCCTTCTCGGCGACCGCACTCTGCAGGTAGAACTGCATGAACGGGGTGATCGTCGTGCCGACCAGCGCCACCGCGAGCAGGAGGACCGAGGGCTCGAACGGGAGGTCGGGCGTGACGAGGGCGCGGCCGACGGCGTCCCAGTCCGGGTTCGCCATGAACGCCGAGACGATGTACAGGAGGAACGTCAGCACGATCCCGATGAACACGCGCTCGACCGTGCGGGCGCTCGAGAACAGGACGAGCGCCCACAGTCCCACGGCGACCACCGGGACGGCGATGAGCCGGGGCAAGCCGACGATCTCCACGGACGCCGCGACTCCGGCCATGTTGGCGATCGTCTGGGCGACGTTCGCGACGAGCAGCACGGCCATCGCGAGGAGGGTCCAGCGGACGCCGAATTGGTCGCGGATGAGGTCCGACAGGCCCTGGCCCGTGACCACGCCCATCCGGGCGGCCATCTCCTGCACGACGGCGAGGATGATCACCATGATCGGGAACAGCCAGAGGAGCTGGAGGCCGGTCTCGGCGCCCAGTACCGAGTAGGTCGCGATGCCGCCGGCGTCGTTGCCGGCCATCCCGGCGATCAGCCCGGGGCCCATGACGGCGAGGAAGGCGAGCAACCCCCGCCGACCACGGAATTGTCCGCGCAGGCGAAGGAACTCGCGCGCCGCGATCCGTTCCCGGATCCGCTCGACGATGCCGGGGCGCGGCATCACGCGACCCCGCGGGGGGACGGTCGGCGCGCCCGGCCGCGGATCGACGCGAGGCCGGACACGCTAGTCCCGCACCGGGATCCGCGGAGCACGCCGCTTCCAGCCGGCGGGCAGGATCGAATCCATCGCGTCGTCGACCGTGACGATCCCGGCGAGCTTGCCCGCGTCGTCGAGGACCGGCACCGCGAGCAGGTTGTAGTGGGCGACGAGCTCCGCGACTTCCTCGGGATCGGCCAGCACCCCGACCGCCACGGGCTCATTGAACATGACCTCGGAGATGGGCGTCTCGGGCTGGGCGACGATCAGGTCACGCAGCGACAGGACGCCCACGAGGCGCCCCTCCCCGTCGACCACGTACACGTAGTAGATCGTCTCGGCGTCCGGCTCGAGCTCGCGCAGGCGCTCGATCGTCCGGGCGGCCGTGAGGTCCGCGGTGACGGCCACGAACTCCGTGGTCATCATCCCGCCGGCCGACCCCTCCGGGAAGGCGAGGAGCTCGCGGACCTCTTCGGCCTCGGCATGCTCCATGAGCGCCAGGATCTCGGTCCGGGTCGCGTCGGACAGGTCGGCGATGAGGTCCGCCGCGTCGTCGGGAGACATCTCCTCGAGGATGTCGGCCGCCCGCTCAGGCGCGAGGTCCTCGAGGACCTCGACCTGGGTCTCGGGCTCCATCTCCTCCATCGCGTCGGCGGCGGCTTCGTCGTCGAGCGAGGCGAGGACGCCGGCGCGGTCCTTGGGCGCGAGCTGGTCGATGATCGTGGCGAGGTCGGCGGGGTGCAATTCCGCCAGCCCGGCGTGTGGGACGCGCAGCTTCAGCGACGCGATCGAGGTCTCGACCGGATCGACGTCCTCCCAGTCGATGTAGCGCTCGGGCATCGGCAGGCGCAGGTTTCGCGCGATGATGGCGAACGCCCCTTCGATGCCGAGCCGACGGATCAGGCCGGCCGCGCCGACATCGACCGCGACGAGGTGGAGCTGGCCCTCGATGTGGTCGAGCCGCAGGTCATTGACGCGGACCACCTTCCGGCCGTCGATATCGACGATCTGCTTGTCCATCAGGTCGAGGTTCAGCAGGATCTCGTCCGGGCGCTGCTCGAACTTGTGGATGTCGATCGTCGTCTGGCGCAGCTGCGCGCCCGTGGACTCCATCGTGGCGACCGACGTCCAGGGCAGGAAGATCCGACGCCGGCCGGTCCGGACGACGAGACCGGTCACCGGCGGATACTGGCCGCCGACGGCCACGATGAGATCGGCCACCTTTCCGATCGGTTCACCGGCGGGATCGAGCACGGGCCGCCCGATCGCCTGGCTCAGATAGAGCATCTTCCACCTCGCATCCGGTCCTGCCCGGATCGCATCGCGCGGCCCCGCTAGCGGGGGTCGGTTGCCGGCGAGGCGAGACGGGCGGGACCAGGAGTGTCGCGGCGCTGGGCGCCGCTCGTACTGGGTCCGTCGTCCACGGGTGAAGGGATCTCCGAAGCGGGTCGAGGCCGGTCCGGATCGCGAACGCGCGCGAAGCGCGGAGAGCGGGGACCGGCCGCGAGTGTAGCCGCGCTGCGACGCCGGGGTCAACGCGCTCATGCGCTCGAAGCGCCACCGTACCTTCGTCTTCACGTTCGGTACATCGGGGCGGCGGTGAGCGGGGCCGGCGCTTGCGAGGATGCACGCATGCGTCACTCGCCGGCCCCTGCCCTGGCCCGCACACAGCCGAGCACGCCCGACGGTACGGTCGATCCGCTCGCGCGCTATCAGACCGTGCTCGACGTCACGTCTCGGCTGACCGCGACGCTGGAGCGCGGCGCGATCCTGCGCCTGATCGTGGACGAGACGGCACGCGTTCTCGGGGCGGACATGACATCCATCCGCATCCTGCACGGCGACGAGTTCGAGATCGCCGCGTGGAGCGGCCTGGCCGACGCGGACGCCGAGCGCCTGCCGCGGATCACGATCGACGACGCGTGGTACGGCCGCATCTTCCGAACGGGAACGCCGCTGGCGGCGGCCGACGTCCGCACAGACCCGGTTACCGCGGCATGGTACGAGCGCTACGCCGGGATCGTGGCGTTCGCGGGCGAGCTGGTCGTGCCGATGATCGGCCCGGAGGGCGTCATCGGCGCGCTGTCGGCGGCCACGCTCGCATCACGCGACTGGACCGGCACGGACGTCGAGCTCGCCACCGCACTGGCCACCACGGCCGCGATCGCCATCCGCAACGCCGACCTGTTCGCCCAGACGGAGCGCCGAGCGGCGCACCTTGCGGTCGTCCAGGCGGCGTCGGCACGGATGAGCCGGGCCAGCAGCGTGGAGGGCGTCGGGCGGGCGATCGTGGAGGAGACCCGGCGGATCATCGACTATCACAACGCCCGCGTGTACCTCATCGAGGCCTCGGGAGACGTGATCCCGATCGCCTTCGAGGGCTCGGTGGGTGCGTACGAACAGGTCGACCTCAGCCTCCTGCGCGTCAAGCTGGGCGAGGGATTCACCGGCTGGGTCGCCGAGCACGGCCAGCCGCTCCTGGTCAACGACGCGAACGGCGACCCGCGCGGCGCCACGATCGCCGGGACCGATGCGGTCGACGAGTCGATGCTCGTCGTCCCGATGCGCTACGACGATCAGACGATCGGCGTCATCACCCTCTCGAAGCTCGGCATGGACCAGTTCTCGGCCGACGACCTCCGGCTCCTGTCGATCCTCGCCGATCAGGCGGCCACCGCGCTCGAGTCGGCACGCCTCCTGGAGCGGAGCGACGCCCTGGCGGGTGAACTGCGCCGCCTCCTTGCGATGAGCAGCGCGCTTGCCCAGAGCCTGGACCCGCGCGAGGTCGCGGACCTCATCGCCGCGCACCTCGCGGTTGCCCTCCAGGTCGATGAGTGCGCGATCTCCTACTGGGATCGCCCGACGATGGCATTGCGCACGCTCGGGTACTTCCCGCCGGCATCGTTGGCCGAACTCGAGCCGTCGTACGACGTCTCGCAGTTCCCCGAGACGCGCAGGGCGCTCGAGCGCCGCGAGATCGTCATCGTCGACGGGACCGACCCGCGCGCCGACCCGAACGAGGTCGCCCTGATGGCCAAGGAGAACCTCCTGGGGCTCGCGATGGTCCCGCTCGTCGTCAAGGGCCAGTCCATCGGTCTCGTCGAGTTGCTGTCGCACGAGCCGATGGCCTGGGCGCCGGGCCGGCTCGCCTTCGCACGGACGATGGCCAACGAGGCCGCCATGGCGCTCGAGAATGCCCGGCTCTACGAGAATGCGCGGGCGCTCGCCGACCGTGATCCACTGACCGGCTTCTACAACCACCGCTTCCTGCACGAGCGACTGGGTGAGGAGGTCATCCGCGCCCAGCGTGCGCGCCGTCCCGTCTCCGTCCTGATGCTGGATCTGGACGACTTCAAGCTCGTGAACGACACGTTCGGCCACGTGTTCGGCGATCGCGTCCTGCTCTGGACGGCCGATCGCATCCGTTCCACGCTTCGTGCGCCGGATGTCGGCGCGCGCTACGCCGGCGATGAGTTCGCGATCATCCTCCCCGAGACGGACGCGTCCGCTGCGCGCCACGCCGCCCAGCGGATCCTCGACGCGTTCGCGGCGAGCCCCTTCGGTGACGGCGACCGGAACGTGCCCATCGCGCTGTCGATCGGGGCGGCCACGCATCCGACCGACGGGCGAACCCCGACGGATCTCATCGCGGCCGCCGACCAGGCGCTGTACCAGGCCAAGGCCGCGGGCGGCCAGCACTTCCGTTCGTTCGCTGAGCCGGATCTGGACGTTGCCGGTCGCGGCGACGACCCAGCCACGGTCGACGCAGCCTGAACCTCGTGCTCCGGCGCGGCCGGAGACGCAGCCGGGCCGTGCGGGTCATCAGGCTCGCCCGCGCTACCATCCGGGGATGCCCCGACCGCAGGACGCCGGCGCTGGTGCCGCCTCCGCCGACGCCGCCTCCACCCCCGACCCATCGCGTGCCACGCCCGATGTCGCACCCGTCCTGACCAACGGCGATCTCGCGGCGGTCTTCCACGAGATCGGCGACCTGCTCGAGGTCAAGGGGGAGTTGGTCTTCAAGACCGTCGCCTACCATCGCGCCGCCGATGCGATCGGCCGGGCGCCGATCGATATCGCCCGCGCGTTTCGCGAGGGCAAGCGGCCGGAGATCCCCGGGGTGGGCAAGGCGATCGCCGACAAGATCGACGAACTGGCCCGAACCGGTGGCCTGGCCTTCCTGGATCGACTCCGCGCGGAGTTCCCGGCCACGCTGGTCGACCTCCTCGGCGTCCCGGGACTCGGGCCGAAGACCGTTCGTCTCGTGTACGAGGAACTCGGGATCGCGACGCTCGAGGACCTGCGCGCGGCGGCCGTGGACGGTCGCCTGCGTCGTCTCCGCGGGGTTTCCGCCAGGACCGAGGCGCTCATCGTCGACGGGATCGACGGGATCCGGGCGAAGCCGGACCGGATGCTCCTCGATCGGGCGGACGAGATCGTCGCCGGCCTCATCGCGACCCTCGCCGATACCCCCGGGGTCGTGCGGCTCGAACCGGCCGGCTCGTTCCGCCGCCGACGCGAGACGATCGGGGACCTCGATCTTCTCGCCGAGACGACCGACGCCGCAGCTCTCGTCGAGCGCTTCACGACGCTGCCCGCCGTTGCCAGCATCCTCCAGCGGGGCTCGCACAAGGCGGCGGTGAAGCTCAACCAGGGGCCCCAGGTGGACCTGATGATCATGCCCCCGGGCGAGGCCGGCACCTACCTCGTCCACTTCACGGGCTCGAAGGATCACAACGTCCGGCTCCGCGAACGGGCGCGCGACCGCGGTTGGAGCCTGTCGGAGAAGGGCTATGTCTCGATCGGGGACGACGGCGAGCCGATCGTCGGCGCGGGCGCACGTCTCGTGACCTTCCCGACCGAGGCTGAGGCGTATCGATTCCTGGACCTGCCCGAGATCGCGCCCGAACTGCGCGAAGACCGGGGCGAGATCGAAGCGGCGATCGAAGGCCGGCTGCCGAGGATCGTCGAGCTCAGCGATCTGCGGGGCGATTGCCACTCCCACTCCGACTGGTCTGATGGATCGCAGCCCATCGAGGTCATGGCCGAGGCCGCGCGCCGGCGCGGATACGCCTATCTCGTCCTGACCGATCACTCGCAGTCCCTGGCGATCGCGCGCGGCCTCGACCCGGAGCGGGTCGTCCGGCAGCGGGTGGTCGTCGATGCGCTCAACGACCGGTTCGCCGCGGAGGAGGACGCGGGGACGGCTCCCAGCGAGACCCCGCCCGAGGGGTTCCGCCTCCTGCACGGCTGCGAGCTGGAGGTCCGGGCCGACGGACGGCTCGACTTCGAGGATGAGCTCCTCGCGGGCTTCGACATCGTCGTCGCGTCCGTCCATGTCGGGCGCCGACAGCCACGCGCCGAGCTGACGGCGCGAACGCTGACCGCCCTGCGCAGCCCGCACGTCGATATCGTCGCCCATCCGTCAGGCCGCAAGATCGGCGACCGACCCGATCTGGACCTGGAGTGGGACGAGGTGTTCGCCGAGGCAGCGCGCGACCGGGACGGCGCTCGAGCTGAACGGATCGCCGCACCGCCTTGACCTGTCGGACGAGCGTGCTCGTCGCGCGGTCGCGGCCGGATGCGTCGTGACGATCGACTCGGACGCGCACGCGATCCCGGAGCTCGACTACGTGCGCTGGGGCGTGGGTCAGGCACGCCGCGCATGGATCGAGCCGGGTTCGGTCATCAACACCCGGTCGCGCGCCGAGCTGTTGGCCTGGGCCCGGCGGTTCGATCCGGGTGGCCTACCATCGCGTCGATGACCCAGCTCGTCCCGCCCCCACGAGAACACCACGTGGCTCGGACCCCGGCCCGAACCCGCGTCGACGTCCGCACCAGCGCTCCGACCGAGCACGATGACGAGCACCTCGGCGGCGCGACCCGCGAACTCATCGTCCTCGCGGTCGTGCTGGTCGTCGCGTCGCGCTTCCTGGAGGGTCCGCTCGTCTGGGTCGTCATGGCGCTCGTCGCGTTGGCGGTGGCGCTCGGCAGCCTGCAGCTCATGGGCGACGCCCATCCCGTCGGGCAGGCGATGGGGATCCCCGTGGAGTCGCTCGTCCTTCCCACGGTCACGGCGATCGCGGGGGTCGGGGTCGTCCGGCTCGTCCCGATCGGCCTTCTCCTGGTCCCGTTCGCGCTGCTGCTCGCGTACGCGATCCAGCGCGCGATCTCGATCGAGATGCGCGTCATCCTCGCGCCACATGGTGCGACCGCTGCGGATCGGACCGCCGTCCTCGTCCAGTCGGTCGTCCTCGCATTCGTCGCGTTCGCCGGGATCGCGGCGCTCGTCCCGGGTGGGCTCCCCGATCTGACCGTGACCGCGACCGGTACCGGATCCGGCGCCGGAGCCGTCCCGGACCCGGGTGCCGTGGCGCTGTCGACGGCCGGCCTCGCCACGATCGTCGCGGGCGACGCCGTGATCGCCGGGCTGCTCGGCTTCCGTGCGGCTGCGCTCCGACTCCCGCGATTCCGCGACGTCATCTGGTCGGCGCTCACGTATGCGGCGATCATCGGGATCTCGGCCGCGGCGATCCGGGCGATGGAGATCCCGCGCCTGCTTGGCCCAGGGTTGCTCACCGTGGTCCTCTACCTGTGGGACGCCATCCACGGGGCCCCGGTCGGGCAGCGACGCGACGCCCGGCGGGTCTGGGAGGCCGTGCTCCTGGCGCTGCTCGCGGTCATCGTCGTGGTCTGGACACTCGCCGTCCGGGTGTGACGGGGGACGCCGCGCGGGCTACCGTTTGACGAACCGGGGTCGCGGTGCTAGAAAAGCGACCCTGCCCGACATCGTCTCGCCATCGCCCGGCTTCCCGATCAAGGGCGCCGGACGACCGCACCAACCGACACACAACGGAGGCCCGTGCGCGTGCGGCCTCGCGAAAGGACCGCCACGTCGTGACCTTCCCCGACATCGAGAACCAGGCTCCCAGCCCGATCACCCAGACGCGCATGAAGCGCCAGTTCGCCGAGCAGGCGATCGCCCAGGCCGCCAGCGCCGACTGGAAGGCGGCCGCCGAGACGAACGAGAAGCTCCTCGAACTCGGCGCGGACGCGGAGGCCGAGAACCGGCTGGCCAAGGCGCTCTGGGAGCTCGGTGAGCTGGCCCTGGCGCGCGAGCACTATCAGACCGCGCTCGCGCTCGACCCGACGAACCGGATCGCCGAGCGCAACATCGATCGGCTCAAGATCCTCCTCGTCACCGCGGGAGAGAAGACCGTCGCCGCCGCCGAGGGGAGCAAGGCGCCGGTCTCGATCTTCGTCGAGGAGACCGGCAAGACCGGCTTCGCCTCTCTCCACGATCTTGCCGACCCGCGCCAACTCGCCCAGGTGAACCCCGGGGATGCGGTCGAGCTCGTCGCCGAGGGCGCCCACCTCATCGCTCACTGCAACGGGATGCGCATCGGGATCGTCGAGCCGCGCGTCGCCGCGCGTCTGCTCAAGCTCGTCGCGGATGGCAACAAGTACGCCGCGGGCGTGACGTCGCTCGGCGACAAGGACGTGCGGATCATCATCCGCGAGGTGTTCCAGGATCCGCGCAACTACGGGAAGGTCAGCTTTCCGACGGCCGCCAACCTGACGGACCTCCGTCCCTACACGAAGGGGACGCTCATCCGTGAAGAGGTGGACCTCGATGTCGACCTCGACGACGATGACGACGATGACGAGATCGCCGACCTCGACCGTGTCCTCCCCGCGGACGTGACGACGGACGAGGCCTTCGAGGAAGAGACCGACGACCTCGACGAGTAGCGTCTGCGCGGTGGACGCCGCCCCGATCCGATGAGCTCGCAGCGCGACGCAGGCACGCAACAGACGGCCGGGCCCGTCTTGCCAACGTGCCCGCTCCGTCTGCCACAATCACCAGATGGTGGGTCGCTCCCTCTACGGGCTGGGTGACGCCGGCTTCACGCTGCCGCTCCTCGAGCGGATCGTTCCCCCGCCTCCGCCGGACCTCGTCGCCGCCCACGTCGACGGGCTGACCGCTCCGGGCGACGTCGTCGTCGATCTGTTCGGGCGGGGTGGCTGGGTCGCCCGATCGGCCATCGATCGGCGGCGGCAGGCGATGAGCCTCGAGACGGGACCGCTGAGCCGGCTGCTCGCCGAGATCGTCCTGCGACCGCCCGACCTGCGCCACCTCGATGCATCGTTCGGGGCGCTCGGGGCCTCACCGCACGGCGAGACGAGCCTGCGGGCGTGGATCGGTGACCTGTTCGGGACGCGCTGTGCCACCTGCGCCAGGACCCTGGCCGCCGACGAGATCGGCTGGACGCGGCCCGCGGCAGGGGATCCGAGCCCCGTCGAGAAGCGCTATCGCTGCACCGTCTGCCGAGACCAGCGGGGTGGTGGAGAGCAGCGTCGGGCCGCGCTCGATGAAGCCGACGTGGAGCGCGCCCATCGTGACGTCGGGGGCCCATCCGTCCATCGTGCTCTGCGCGACCGGTTCCCGACCGCCGCCGGATACGAGCGACTGGCCGACGAGATCCTCGACCTCCACACGGATCGCCAGCTCGTCGCGCTCGCCGCGATCCTCGAGCGGATCGAGGGAGAGCTGCGAGCCGCACCGGTCGCGTCCGCGCTGCGCCTCGCGTTCATCGGGGCGATCGTCCCGGCCAGCCGGCTGAGTGCCCAGGGCGGACGCTCGAGCCAGCTCCGGATCGCCGACGGACATGTGCGCGATCCGGGTGGCGAAGCCTGGCGCGAGCGGAACCCATGGATCGCGTTCGAGGAGTCCTATCGGCTCGTGCGCGGCTTCGTCCAGCGGATCGAAGGAGCGGCCCTGGGTCCCATCCAGGCACGCCTCGGCGAGGACCTGCGCAGCCTGTCCGAGACGAGCGCGTCCGTCGTGGTCCGGATCTCGAGCCCGTCGAGCCTGCGTGCGCTCGCGCGCGAGGCCGGGGGACCGGAGCGCCGCCCCGACCGTGGCGCCGGGCTTGCCGAGGAACGACGCCCGCGGGTGCGGCTCGTGATCGGCCAACCGCCGCCGCACCCGACCCAGGATCGCCTCGCGGCGACCTACCACCTGACGGCGTGGGGCCTCGGGCGCGAGGCCGCCTCGATGATCCCGTTCGAGGCGGTCGTGACCCCCGTCGGCCGGGTCCCCGCCTCGTGGCAGTCGGCGACGATCCGTCGGTCGCTCGAGGCGGTGGCTCCTCACCTGTCGCGCGACGGCCGGGCCGTCCTGATCCTCGAGGGCGGCGACGCCGAGTCACTCGTCGCCGCGACGCTGGCCGGGGTGGGTGCCGGCTACCGCCTCGACGACGCGCGTCTCGCCGCGCCCGGCGAGGAGGATGGGAGCAGCGTCGTCTTCATCCCGCCCGGCGGGGTCGTGCCGCCGGGTCCGCGCAGCCGCGCCAATCGGTCGCTTCCGGCCGTGGCCGGCGGACCGGGCGACCCCGACCTCGTCCCCGGAGCCGGCCTGTTCGCCCCGCCGGAGCGGTTCGATGCCCGCCCGTTCGGCGTCCCCGAGTTCCAGCGAGCCGTGACCGACATCCTCGTGGATGTCCTGAAGACGCGCGGCGAACCGGCGCGCACGGAGCGCCTGTTCGGCGAGATCCTCATCGGGCTGGACCGACTGGGCATGCTTCGACGCTACGTGTCCTCGGCATCACCCGCCACGAGCGCGGGCGAGCATGCCGCTCCGCCCGATCGACTCGACCCGGCAACGACGCCGGTCGACGATGCGTCGGACGCCGATCCCGACGCCCCGGGCACGGCCGGCGACGCGCCCCACGCCTCCAGCACGTCCCGCGCCGGGGGCGCGTCTCCGGCAGACGCCGGAGCGGGAGGCCCGATGGGATCGCGCACGGCTACCGGGCCGACGTCGGGTGTCGGCTCGTCGGGCCCCCGCGCCCCGGGCACGGCGCGGCTCACCCGACGTGAGGAGCCGATGCTCGACCCCGTCGAACGTCTGGTCGCGCTGATCCGGGATGAACTCGGTCGGTCGACGAACAGGCGCCTTGTCGAGATCGAGCCGGAGCGATGGTGGCTGGCCGATCGAGAGGATCGGGCTGCCGCGGCCGCGCCGCTCGCGGATCGCCTCGAGTGGGCCGTCTACAGTCTCCTGTCGACGGCCGGATCGATCCCCGAGGCGACCTTCTTCGAGCGGATCGCCTCGCTGTTCGGGGGCCCCGACCTGCCCGATGAAGCGCTGGTCCGAGCGTGCCTTGAGAGTTATCGCAGCCAGGCCAGCAGCGCTGATGCGATCGCGACCGACGAGGACATCCGGCGCCGCGCGAGCGAGCACGCCGAGCTCTTGGTAGCCCTCGCGGATGGTGCACACCGTCTGGGGATGAGTGCTTGGCTGTCGCGTGCGGAACAAGGCCGCCGGATCGGCTCGCGCGTCGTCGGGGACTGGCTCGATGAACGGGAGCGCCGGGTCTACCTCCCCGGTATCCATCGAGCCTCGGTCGAGGAACTGGAGGCCGTCGACTGCATCTGGTACGTCCGCCAGCGGGCAGCCTTCCTGTGGGAGGTGGAGTGGACAGCGATGCTCAACGACACGGTCGTCCGGCGGCACGGGCGGATCCCGCCGGCGGACGAGGTACGCTTCCTCGTGGTGCCGCCCGAGCGGACGGAGCTGATCCGGACGAAGCTCGAGCGTTCGCCGATCCTGCGCACAGCGATGTCCGACGGGAACTGGCACATCATCAAGTCGAACCACCTGCGGACGTGGCTGTCGAGCGAGCCACTCGACCTGGCTGCTCTCGAGCCGTACCTGGGACTGGACGCGCAGGCCGATCGCGGGGGCGATCAGCTCCCGTTGTTCGATCCGGGCGACGCGCTACGCTAGCCCGTCTGACCCCCTGTCCGGACCGCGCCGAGGACCATCGATGACCGACCCCATGACGACCACGCCGACCCCGACGGGGATCGCCGATGAGATCGCCGAACGCTACTGGGAGGCGGTCCTCGAGCTGAGCCCGCTCACCGCGACGTTCTACGGCGACGAGCGCTTCAGCGACCGCTTCGACGATCCGGGGCCGGCCGGCCGTGCCGCGCAGCGCGCCCTCGCCGAGCGCACCATCACCGAGGTCGACGCCGTCGATCGTGCCGGGATCGGCCCGGACGATGCGATCACGCTCGACATGCTTCGGGCGGTCTCGAGCCAGGCGATCGAGGCGGACGACGTCCGGTTGCACGAGCTCCAGATCGTCGACCAGATGAGCGGCCCCCAGACGCTCCTGCCCCAGCTCTGCCAGTTCCAGCCGGCCGCGACCCCGGAGCAACTCGAGCGGCTGGAGACGCGGCTCCGCGGCTACCCGGCATTCATGGCTGCGTGCACGCAGATCGTCCATGACGCGCGAGCCTCCGGGCTCACCGCGCCACGCATCGTGGCGGACCGGACGATCTCGCAGCTCGAGCGGATGCTCGCGATCCCGCTGGACCAGGCGATCGTCGCTGGAGCGGCCCAGGTGGCCGGCGAGCCGGAGCGCGATCGGATCCGCGCCCTGGTGGCGGAGCTTGTCTACCCGGCCGACCAGGCGTTTCTCGATGCGATCCGCGGCGACTACCTGGCCGCCGCGCGCGAGGAGCCCGGGCTCTGGTCCGCGCCGAACGGGGATGAGCTGTACCGCGTCCTGATCCGCCACTGGACCTCGCTCGACCTCGAGCCGGACGAGGTCCATCGATCGGGGATCGCGCAGCTCGAAGAGCTCGAGGAGCAGCGGCGCGCGATCTCCCGGTCGGCCGGGTTCGGCGACGATACCGCGGCCTATCGGCGCAGCCTTGACGAGGACCCGACGAACGTCCCGGCCACGAAAGAGGCGCTCGCCGCCCGCGCGACCGAGGACATCGCTCGCGCGCTCGAGATCGCGCCGGACTACTTCGGAAGGCTGCCGCGGGCGGACTGCACCGTCAGGCTCGTCGAGGAGTTCAAGGAGCGCGACTCACCGTTCGCGTACTACTTCCCGCCGTCGAACGACGGTGCGCGCGCCGGGACCTACTACGTGAATGGCTACGACCTTGCGTCCCGCGGCTTCTCGAAGCTGGCATCGACGACCTATCACGAAGCGGTTCCCGGCCATCACTTCCAGATCTCCCTCGAGATGGAACACCCCGGCCTCAACATCTTCCGCCGCCTCGGAGCGCGCAGCCTGGCCAGCGCCTACGTCGAAGGCTGGGGGTTGTACAGCGAGGGGCTCGCCGACGAGATGGGCCTCTATCGCACCGAGGGAGAGCGATTCGGGATGCTCGACGCCCAGGCGTGGCGCGCTGCTCGCCTCGTGGTGGACACGGGCATCCACGCGCTGCGCTGGCCGCGCCAGCGGTCGATCGACTTCCTCGTCCAGAGCGGCCTGTCCCTGACCGATGCGACGATCGAGACGGACCGCTACATCGCCATGCCCGCCCAGGCGCTCACGTACATGATCGGCCAGCGCGAGATCCGGCGCCTCCGCGCGGAGATCGCGGCGCGCGATGGCGCTGCGTTCGATCTGCGCGCCTTCCACGATGCGGTCCTGTCGCACGGGAGCCTCCCGCTCTCGACCCTCGCTGCCGGACTGGCCTCCTGGATGCGCCCGGCGAACTGACCGGCGCGGGCTGGTCGGCGTCCCCGGCCGTCAGCTGTCGAAGCCGATCCCGATCGCGTCGAGCGTTCGCAGGAGCAACCCACGGCGTCCCTCGTTCCGGTCGGCGCGATCGAGCTCGCGACGGACGAGGTTGACCGCGAGCGAGCGGGCCGGCTCGGGCGGGAAGGGGACCGGGCTGCTCTGCACGAAGTCCAGGCGCAGGAGGTCGGAATCGGGACGCAGGATGAAGTCGCGAACGACGCCGCCCGCCCAGCGTGAAGCGCCCACGCCGAGCCCCGTATAGCCCAGGGCGTAGGTCACGCGACCCCCGAGGGTCTGCCCGAACGTGACGGTGAACCGGCTCGTCGTGTCGATGGCACCACCCCACCGATACGGGAACCGCAGGTCGGCGAGTTGTGGGAACGCGCGGGCGAAGTGAGCCTCGAGTCTGGCGAACGTCGCGGGACGCTGATCGAAGGCCGGGTCGACGCCCCGTCCGCCGTGGTAGATCGCGTCGTAGCCGCCCCACAGGATCCGATCGTCGGCGGTCAACCGGAAGTAGTGGAACTGGTTGTTGGAGTCCGACATCCCCTGGCGGCGCGCCCAGCCGATCGCGGCCCGCTGTTCCGGGCTGAGCGGCTCGGAGACGAGCACATAGTCGTACACGGGGACGAACGAAGCGCTCAGGCGCTGCAGCCAACCGGAGTAGGCCGAGGTCGCCACGACGACGTGATCGGCGGTCAGCACCGCGCCCCCCGCCGTCGCCACCCGGACGCCGCCCGCCGCGCGGCGCAGATCGGTGACGCGCGTCCCCTCGTGGACGGCGACCCCCTGTTCGGTCGCGACGCGCGCCAGGCCACGGACGAGCTTCACCGGGTCGAGGATCACATCGCGCCCTGGCGGACGGTACAGGCCGGCCTCCCAGACCGGTGAGTGGACCTCGGCCTGGATCGAGGCTCGGTCCATGAACTCGAGGTGCTCGCCCCAGGCGGCGGCCTCGTCGGCCCAGGCTCGGAACTCATCGACCTGGTACGGCTGGTCTGCGACTTCGAGGATCCCGGTCTCCTCGAGGTCGCACGCGATGCCGTGGCGACGGGTGAATGCGACCAGGTCCGCCAGGTTCTCGATCCCGGCCTGCTCGAGCACAGCCAGTTCCTCGCGGAAGTGCAGGATGCCGTTGGCCAGGCCGTGGGTCAGGCTGGCCGAGCAGAACCCTCCGTTCCGACCGGTCGCACCGAACCCGACCATCTCGGCTTCGAGGACCGCCACGCGCAGCGCGGGATCGCTCTCGACGAGGGCCAGGGCGGTCCACAGCCCGGTGAATCCGGCCCCGACGATGGCCACGTCGACGCTGGCATCGGAATGCAGCGCCGGATAGACGGCGGACGGCGGCGGGGCAAGCCAGAAGCTCACGGGAGTCACGGGGACACGCATCCCCGGATGGTCGCACATCCGGGTCCCGGGATCGCGTCAGCGCACGGTTCTGGAGGCCCAGGCACACCAGCACTGCGTGATTCGTCGCGATTCATGGGCGAGCTTGCGAATCTCGTGTTGACCACGGATGGACCCGTATGGCACGATGGCCGCCACGTCGTTGCGTACTCCGCAACGCCCGTCCCGCTCCACGCATCACTCGCGGCGGATCCACCCAGAGCGGACCCCGACGATCCACGGAGGGATCATGACGACCGAACCGGCCCAGCGTCCCGTGACCGCGCTCAAGCGCGACGCACAGATGGCCCTGTACCGCCGCGCACTCCTCAGCCTGCCCGGGGGCACCAACTCGAACTTCCGGGCCTGGGGCGACGACACGATCTATGTCGATCGCGGCAAGGGCGGGACCGTCTGGGACATGGACGGCAACGAGTACATCGACCTCCGCCTCGGCTACGGTCCCGTGATCCTCGGGCACGGCGACGATCGCGTCGACGACCACGTGAACGAGCGGATGCGCAAGGGCGTCAGCTTCTCGATCACGAGCGAGGACGAGGTCCGCACGATCGAGTTGATCAAGGAGCTCACCGGCTGGGTCGAGAAGGCCCGGATGACCGTGTCCGGCACCGAGGCCACGATGCATGCGATGCGCGTGGCTCGGGCGTACACGGGCCGCAACAAGATCGTGAAGTTCGAGGGCCAGTATCACGGCGTCCACGACTACGCGTTGATCTCGGTAACCCCGGACGACATGAGCGAGCTGGGCGATTCCGAGAACCCGGTCGGCCTCGCCTGGGGCCGCGGCATCCCCGAGGCGGTCGCGCGGACGATCATCCCGGCACGCTACAACGCGATGGACGTCCTGCGCCGGATCTTCGAGCGCGACGGCAACGACATCGCCGCAGTCATCATCGAGCCCGTGCTCGGGAACGCCCAGGCGATCCTGCCGCAGGCCGGCTTTCACGAGGCCATCCGGGCGCTGACCAAGGAATTCGGATCGCTCCTCATCTTCGACGAGGTCAAGACCGGATTCCGATTCGCTCGTGGCGGCGCGGCCGAGTACTTCGGGATCAAGCCCGACCTGGCGACCTTCGCCAAGGCGATGGGCAACGGCTATCCGGCCGCTGCGTTCGGTGGGACCGAGGAGGCCATGAGCGTCCTGCCGGATCACGTGAGCCACGGCGGCACCTACGCCGGCAACCGCGTCGCAGCCGCGGCCGCCGTCAAGGTCCTTTCGATCATCAAGGAGACCAACGCCCTCGAGACGATCCATGCGACCGGTCGGGCGCTCCAGACCGGCCTTGCCGAGATCCTCGATCGCAAGGGGCTCCCGTACCTCTTCACCGGTCACCCGTCGATGTTCGGGATCATGTTCACCGACACGGCGCCGACCGAGTACCGCGACTGGGCGGCCTCCGACCACGACCTATACGACGCGATCGCGATCGGGATGCACGCCCGCGGCGCGATGCCCGAGCCGGACTCGCGCGAGCCGTGGTTCATCTGTGAGGCGCACGGGACGGGCAACTACACGGACCGGATCCTCGCGATCTTCTCCGACTCGCTGGACGCCGCCCTCGAGGCACGTGCCCACGGCGACATCCCGACTCCGGCCGGCGGCTAGGGACCGGCGAGATGGCGCTCGACGGTAACGCGGTCCGGTCCGTCGACCGCGCCGCATCACTCCTCCTGGCGTTGGGCGACAGCCACGGTGAGGCGGGGGTCACCGAGTTGGCGCGACGACTGGGGCTTCACAAGTCGACCGCGTCGCGGCTGCTCGCGACCCTCCAGCGGCGGGGCCTCGTGGAGCAGGACGGCGAGACCGGCAAATACCGGCTGGGGCTGGTCGTCATCCGATTGGCGGAGCGCGCCGAGCGCACGCTCGACCTGCGTTCGATCGCGATGCCGGAGCTGGAGCGCCTCGCGCGCCTCACCCACGAGACGACCGGGCTGGGGGTCCTCGACGGCGACCAGCTCCTCACGGTCGCCCAGGCCGACGGGCCCAATCTCATCGCCGTCGGCGATTGGACCGGCCGATCGACCCCGCTCCATTGCGTCGCATCGGGCAAGATCCTCCTGGCGGCCCTCGCCGAGCGCGAGGTTCTCCGGATCGTGAAGCGCGGCCTGACGACCTACACGGAACGGTCGATCGTGGAACTCGAGCCACTCCTCGAAGAACTGGTCCGCGTTCGGCGGCGCGGATACGCCACGGCGATCGGCGAGTTCGAGATCGGCCTGAATGCCGTCGCGGCACCGGTCCACGATGCGCGCGGCCATGTCGTCGCCGCCGTGGACATCTGGGGTCCGGCCTTCCGGCTCACACCGCGCCGCATCCCCGAGCTGTCGGCTCAGGCGCGCGAGGCGGCTGCCGCGATCTCGGTCCGCCTCGGGGGCACGTCCGCGGCCTGATGCCGGCCAGCGTCCCTACGGGCGGCGTCCCGCGCCGACCGGCTAAGCTCGGTACATGCCAGATCTGAGCCAGCAGCCGTGGGCCGACATCGTCGCCGCGCTCGGCGACCATGTCCTGCCGATCCTCATCGTCCTGGCGGTCGCCATCCTCGTGGTGCGGCTGGCACACCCCTTCATCCACGGGATCGTCAAGACGCTGATGGACCGCGAAGCGTCGGAAGGGACTGCCCAGGAGCTCTCCGCGGTGGAGTTGTCGAAGCGCATGGCGACGATCGACGGCCTGGGCACCAAGGTCATCCGGTTCTTCGTGGTCGTCATCGCGGGACTGATGATCCTGCGCGAGCTCGGACTCGATATCGGCCCGGCGATCGCCGGCCTCGGGATCGTGGGGGTCGCCGTCGGGTTCGGCGCCCAGCATCTGGTACGCGACTACCTGAACGGCGTCCTCATCCTGATCGAGAACCAGTTCTCGAAGGGTGACACCGTCCGTCTCGCGGGCATCGCCGGGACGGTCGAGGACTTCAGTCTCCGCCGCACGACCCTGCGCGACCTCGACGGTACCGTCCACACGATCCCGAACGGCGAGATCACCGTCGCGTCCAACCTGACCAGGACCTGGGCGCGGATCAACGAGGACGTCCAGGTCGCGTACGACTCCGACATCGCGACGGTCGCACGGATCGTGGCGGAAGTGGGCCGGGCGATGGCGGACGATCCCGTGTGGAAGCGGCGCGTTCTCGAGGCGCCCGTCGTCGATCGCGTCCAGAGCTTCGATGAGTCGGGTGTTTCGCTCAAGGTCCTCGGTGTCGTGCGAGCGGAGGATCGCTGGGTCGCCGCCGGTGAGTTCCGACGACGACTGCTTGCCGCGTTCGCCGCCGAGGGCATCGAGATCCCCTTCCCGCACCGGGTCATCGTGGATCGGCGTCCGGTCGACGGCGGCGCCACCGACGACGACGGATCGGCCGGCGCGGCCGCGTCCGGGGGCTGACGCCCGCCGCCGACGAGCCGCGCCCGGGGGCTGCCGCCCGCCGCCCACGAGCCGCGAGGCGCGCCCGCGTGCGTAGAATGGGTTCGATCACCCAACCACGAGGAGGGCACCCATGAGCGTCGAGCCGCGTCCAGAGATCGAAGCGCTCATGGCCGAGGGTGCTGGTTTCGCGCCCGATCCCGCGTTCACCGCGCAGGCCAATGCGACCGCCGCCCTGTATGACGAAGCGCAGCGCGACCCGGAGGCCTTCTGGGCGCGACTGGCCCGCGAGCGGCTCGACTGGGACACGCCGTTCGACAAGACGCTCGAGTGGGATCTGCCGTTCGCGAAATGGTTCGAAGGCGGCCAGCTGAACGTCAGCTACAACTGCGTCGATCGCCATGTCGAGCGCGGTCTCGGCGACAAGGTGGCGTACCACTGGATCGGCGAGCCCGGTGACACGCGGACGATCACCTACGCCGACCTGCACCGTGAGGTCCAGAAGGCCGCCAACGCGCTCAAGGAGCTCGGCGTCGGCACCGGCGACCGCGTCGCCCTCTACATGCCGATGATCCCCGAGTTGCCGATCGCGATGCTCGCGTGTGCGCGCCTCGGCGCGCCCCACACGGTGATCTTCGGCGGGTTCTCGGCCGAGGCCCTGTCGAGCCGGATCAACGACGCCGAGGCGAAGGTCGTCGTGACCGCCGATGGCGGGTGGCGGCGTGGGAAACCGGCTGCCCTCAAGCCTGCGGTCGACGATGCGCTTGCCACCACCCCGACGGTGAAGCATGTGCTCGTCGTGCGTCGCATCGGCGACGACCTGGACACCGCGATGGTCGCGGACCGCGACGTGTGGTGGGACGACATCGTCGAGCGGCAGGTCGCGGACTGTCCGCCCGTCCCCGTCGACTCGGAGCACATGCTCTACCTGCTGTACACGTCGGGGACCACGGCCAAGCCGAAGGGCATCGTGCACACGACGGCCGGCTACCTGCTCGGGACGGCCTACACCCACGAGATGATCTTCGACGTCAAGCCCGACGACGTGTACTGGTGCGCCGCGGACATCGGCTGGGTCACCGGGCACAGCTACATCGTCTACGGACCGCTCGCGAACGCGACGACCGGCGTGATGTACGAGGGCACACCCGACACCCCGGCGTGGGATCGCTGGTGGCAGATCGTCGAGGACTACAAGGTCTCGATCCTGTACTGCGCCCCGACGGCGATCCGGGCGTTCATGAAGCAGGGCGAGGCGTTCCCGGCGGGTCACGATCTGTCGAGCCTGCGCGTCCTTGGGTCGGTCGGCGAGCCGATCAATCCCGAGGCCTGGCTCTGGTACCACGAGCACATCGGCGGCGGGAAGGCCCCGATCGTGGACACGTGGTGGCAGACCGAGACCGGCATGATCCTGATCACGCCACTGCCCGGCGTGACCACGACGAAGCCCGGAAGCGCGACCTTCCCGTTCCCGGGCATCGAGGCGGACGTCGTGGACGGCAACGGGAACGCCGTGCCCCTCGGCGGGGGCGGCTACCTCGTGCTGAAGCGCCCGTGGCCGGCGATGCTCCGTGGCATCTACGGCGATCCGGAGCGGTACCGCGAGACCTACTGGAGCCGATTCCCCGGGATGTACTTCGCCGGAGACGGAGCGCGGCGCGACGGCGACGGCTACCTCTGGTTGCTGGGCCGGGTCGACGACGTGATGAACGTGTCGGGCCACCGGATCAGCACGATCGAGGTGGAGTCGGCACTCGTCGACCACAAGAGCGTCGCGGAGGCGGCGGTCGTCGGCAAGAACGACCCGCTCACCGGTCAGGCGATCTTCGCGTTCGTGATCCTCAAGGCCGGGCTCGAAGGGAGCCCGGAGCTGGGAACCGAGTTGCGCAACCACGTCGCCAAGGTGATCGGGCCGATCGCCAAGCCGAAGTTCCTCATGTTCACGCCGGATCTCCCGAAGACCCGGTCCGGCAAGATCATGCGGCGGCTCCTGCGCGACGTCGCCGAGGGCCGCGCGCTGGGTGACACGACGACACTCGCCGACTCGGGGGTGGTCGAGGCCATCCGGGCCGGCTCGGGCGCAGCGGAGGACTGATCGTGCCGTTCGACTTCCTGAAGCGGAAAGGGCCGGCGGAGCCCAGTGCGGCAGGTTCGGACGGGCCACCGGGCTCCGAATCGGCCGCGCGCGTCGTGCCCTTCGATGCCTTGACCGATGAGTGGCGCCTCGTCGGGACGATGCACGTCAGTGGCCGGCTGTCCGACGTGATCAATCGACGAGAACCGATCGCGATCTCCGAGATGCGCTGGGGCCCTGCCGACGGGTCCGCGCCGCTCGAGGCCGCGCCCGGGATGCGCAGCGTGGATCCCTATGACCTCATCGTCATCATGGCCGGGGACGGCAGCCTGCCGATCCTCTCCGAGGAGCAGCGGGCCGCTCATCGCGTCCACAAGGTCTCGTACGACGTGGCGCTCGAGGTGCCGCCGTATCGGGTCATCGGGACCGTGTATCTGCACCCGGGATCGGAGCCGGAGCGGCTCCTGGACCGCGCGACGGAGATGTTCGTCCCGGTGGTCGATGCGACATGCCTTGTCGGCGACCGGATGGTGACCGACGGAAAGGTCGATGCCGCGCTCGTGAATCGCTTCTACCTGCGTGGGATCGAGCAGATCGATCTCCGCACGGGCGAGCGATTTCAGAAGTTGCCGGGCTCCCCGCTCGGCGGGGTCAGCTGGCAGGATCGATCGCGCTGACGCCGGGCGGTCAGGTCCGAGCGGTCAGGCGCTGGAGGCCGAACAGACCGAGCTTCGAGCGCGACGCCTCCTTGATCACGGACGGCGTCCCCAGCACGCGGTCGGCCAGGACCACGAAATCCTCGCTGAGCTTCTCGTTCGGGAAGAGCTCGATGATCGTCCGGCCCTCGTTCGCGGCGCGGACGAAGTGCAGGCCACCCGAGCGGATCTGGGCCAGCGCGGGCATCCCAACGGTTCGTTCCATGTCGGCGACCGACACACCACTGTTCGCGCGGTTGACCACCATCGCGAGCTTCCCTTCGATCCCGAGCTCCGCGGCCACCTCGTAGAACTGCACCGCAGCGCGGATCGCCGGGACATCCGGCGTCACCGGGACGAGGATGCGCGCAGCGCGCTGGAAGAGCTCCTGGTTGATCGGGCTGTATGAGGGGTGCACATCGACGATCACGAAGTCGCACCCGAGGCGTGCGCGGCTGACCGCCTCGCCGACCCGGGTGGGCTCGAGGATGTCGGTCTGCATCGGGTTCGAGGAGAGGGCGACGACGCGCATCCCCGACGAGTGGGTCGAGGCGATATCGGTCAGCGCCTCGCGCGGTCCGCCGTCCGCTTCGTCGAGCCAGCTGTCAGCGGCCGTTCGCACCTGGTCGACTCCGAGGGACGTCGTGACATGTCCGGTCACCGTGTCGGCGTCGATCAGCAGGACCTGCTGTTCCTTGCGGACCTGGAGGGCCGCCGCCAGGTTCGTGGCGATCGTCGTCTTGCCGACGCCGCCCTTCGGGTTGAAGACGGCGATGACCTCGCCGCGACGCTGCCAGGTCCCGACCTCGACGCCGGCGTTCTGGAGGACCGGTCCGCTCCCATCGTCGACCGTCTGGCTGCGGATGCACATCGCCTCGATCTGCCAGCGCATCGCTTCAGGCGAGTACGGTCGCGTGATGTACTCGTCCTCGACCGTCGCACTCGGCAATTCGGCGAGGCGCTCCATCGTCTTCGGGGACACCACCGTGAGCGCTGCGACGTTCCGCCCGTTCTCATGGAGCAGCCCGTACATCTCGAGGCACAGCTCGAGATCGTTGACCCCGTCCAGGACCGCGACCGAGATGTCGCGATGGCGCGAGAGGAGGCCCTGGAGCTCGGCGGCATTGGCGACCGCGACCGGCTCGTAGCCGGCTCCGGAGAGCTCGGCGTGGACGGCCGCCCGCTCCTCAGCGGGCAAGGCGATGGCGATGACCGGTCGGCCCACTAGCGTCGGGCCACCGGATCGAGCGATGCGTCGCTCGTCTCGGGATCGTGCGCGGTGACCCGGATCGTCCCGGTCTGGGCATCCACGATGCGAACCCCGAAGCCGGGGATCCCGGGGAGAGCGGCCTGGACGGCCGCACTCGGGTCGTGGGTGATCGCGAAGATGAACTCGCCGTCCGGTCCCGACGTGACGGTCACGCCGGCGACGCCCTCGATCCGGCTCAGGTGGCGCTTGAAGCCGGCGATGCTGGCGACGCTGATCAGGCCGTCGACCACGACGGTCGTCTCGGTCCGAGCGTCCGGCTCGTCTGCGGCTTCGACGGTCGTGTCCGGTGCGGACTCGGGTGTCGCGGTCGCCTCGGGCTCCGGGGTCGCTTCAGCCGTCGCTTCTGCACCCGCGGATTCGTCAGCAGGCGCCTCGACTGCCTCGAGGCTCCCTTCGGCGGCATCCAGATCCGCGGCCGCTTCCGCTTCGGCTGCCTCGACGGCACGCGGATCGAAACCGAGGGCCGTAAGGCGGGCGCTCATCGCGTCGAACGGCTCAGCCGCCATCTCCTCGACGGTCATGTTGTCGGGGTCGAGCTCGCTCCCGGCATCCTGCGCCGTGTCGACCGGCGCGTCGGTCGCCTCATCGGCAGCCGCCGCCCACGTCTCGATCGGAGCGACGAGTGAAATCGTCATCCAGGTCCGGGACGTCCGGCAGGGTCTGGGCGATCGCGGCGATCCGGGTGGGATCGTCCTCCGCGGCGAGCCGCTCGAAGAACGCGTCAAGCTGGGCTTCGAACGCAGTCACGCGGGCCGACACGGCCGCGACGCGGCCTTCGATGCCCTCTTCGTGGGCCTCCATCTCGCGCTCCAGCCACGACTTCCGATCCGAGATCTTCGTGTCGGTCTCGGCGCGGATCCGGGCGAGTTCGCCCTTCGACCACTCGCGGATCTCGGCGATGTCGTCGTCGGCACGCTGGCGCAGCTCGGTGGCCGCCCCGGTGCTGTCGGAGCGGACGGCCTCGACGCGGGCCTTGGCCTCGGCGGCCAGGCGCTCGAGCGACTCGGTACGAGCCGTCTCGGCGGCGGCGCGCATCGCGCGGGCGAGGTCGACCTGGAACTTGGTCGGTGCCGGGCCCGTGGGCTCGGCCGCCGGAGCGGCGCTCGCCGCCACGTCGGCGTCGGTGCTGACTTCGGCCTCCGCTGCGACGTCGGCGTCCGGGGTCGCGTCGGCGGGATCGGCCGGATCGGCCGTGTCCGCGGCAACGACGGCTCGGGCGCCTGGTCGCTGGTGAGCTCGTCGGCCGTGGCCTCGTTCGGCGTCTCCTCGGAGACGACCTCTCGGAGGTTTCTGCGGAGTCCGAGTTGAGCGCCCAGGGCGGGCGGAATCCGGCGCGCGGTTCGGTGCTGGCCATGATGATGATCGACCTCTTCGTTTGCCCCGGGTAGGCAGTCGTGGGGCGTATCGGCATGCTGGCAGCGTGGACCGGTCTGGTGCAGTCCGCTAGAGGTACCACCACTTCGGGCCGGTGGTACCAGCGATCGGGACCTCGCCCCAGCCGCGGTACGATGCGCACGATGACGACGGCCCGATCCCTCCAGCGGCTCACCGCGTTCGACGGCCAACCCGGCCTGCTCGACGTCCGCGGCCGCGCCCTGCGCGACCTGCGCATCTCCGTGACCGACCGGTGCAACTTCCGGTGCACGTACTGCATGCCCGCGGAGGTCTTCGGACGCGACTATGCCTTCCTGCCGCGCGAGGAGCTCCTGACCTTCGAGGAGATCCACCGGCTTGCGACGGTGTTCGTGGAGCTGGGCGTCCAGAAGCTTCGCATCACGGGCGGCGAGCCGCTCGTTCGCCGCGACCTGCCGGATCTGATCGCGATGCTCTCGGGGATCCACCGGCCGGACGGCGAGAAGGTGGACCTCACCCTGACGACCAACGGATCGGCGCTCCGGGCACTCGCCGGACCACTCCGAGAGGCCGGGCTGGACCGGGTCACGGTCAGCCTCGATTCGCTCGATGATGCGACGTTCCGGGCCATGAATGGCGTGGACTTCCCCGTCTCGCGGGTGCTCGACGGCATCGCCGCTGCGCGCGAGGTCGGTCTCGCGCCGATCAAGGTCAACGTCGTCGTCAAGCGCGGTGTCAACGAGGCGAGCGTCCTGCCGATGGCGCGCTGGGCGCGCGACGAGGGGCTGATCCTGCGCTTCATCGAGTACATGGACGTGGGCCACACGAACGGGTGGCGGCTGGACGATGTCGTGCCCGCGACCGAGATCGTCGACATGATCGGGGCGGCCTGGCCGCTCCGTGCTGTCGACGCGAACTATCGGGGCGAGGTCGCCGGCCGCTGGTCGTACGTCGACGGATCCGGCGAGGTCGGCGTCATCGCCTCGGTGACACGCCCCTTCTGCGGCGACTGCACCCGCGCCCGGCTCTCGGCCGAGGGTTCGCTGTACACGTGCCTGTTCGGGGGGACCGGCCATCCGCTCCGGGACCTGGTCCGCGGGACGACCGACGGTGCGACGCTCCGCGCGGCGATCGAGGCGATCTGGGCGGTCCGCGACGACCGCTATTCGGAGCTGCGCTCGCAGGCGACGAACGATCTGCCGCGGATCGAGATGTTCGCGATCGGCGGGTGACTTATCCACCACGCATCCACACCGTGTGCCGGTGCGGTGGAAGCGCGACCCTGGATTCGTCAGCGATTGGTGGATAACCTCGTTGACCAGGGCGTCGCCCGGCGCGTACCGTAGGCCGTGCCCGAAGGGGCCGTCAGGAGTCAGAAGCACCGAGATCGCATCAAGGTCCTCTGGTTCGCACCGGTCGCTTCGGGCGCTTCGTTGTCCGGGCCGCGCGGCGCCAGACGTCCGCCTCCGGACGGCCGTCCGGCGAGCTGCGACCGGCATCCCGGTGTCGGTACGCTCGTCGGACGCACGAAGTCGCCGCCGGCGGCCAGCCACACCGTGAGGCTTCCATGACCGACCACGACCCCGACGTCCCGATCCATCCTGCAGACCAGCCTGCGCGGCTGGCGGCCCTCGAAGCCGCCGTCCGGGCACGATCTCCGCTCGTGCCTCGTGTCGGGATCGTCCTCGGATCCGGGTTGGGCGGTCTCGCCGACGACCTGGACGACCCGGTGGCCATCCCGTTCGCCGAGCTCCCCGGCTGGCCGGCGGCGACCGCACCGGGTCACGTCGGTCGGCTCCTGCTGGGGGATCTCGCCGGGGTACCCGTCGCCATGCTCCAGGGACGGCTGCACATCTACGAGGGCAACCACCCGGGTCTGGTCGTCCAGCCGACCCTCCTGTTCCGGCGGCTCGGCGCGGAGATCGTGGTGTTGACCAACGCCGCCGGCGGCCTCAATCCCGCGTACGGGCCGGGCACGCTCATGGTCATCGGCGACCACCTGAACCTCACGGGGCGAACGCCCTTGATCGGCCCGAACACCGACGAGATCGGGGCCCGGTTCCCCGACCTCACCGATGCGTGGGACCCGGAGCTGCGGACGCGCCTGCATGCCGCCGGTGCGGCGGAAGGCGTGACCCTGGAGGAGGGGATCTACGCCGGGCTGCTCGGCCCCCAGTACGAGACCCCGGCCGAGGTGCGCATGCTGCACGGCCTGGGTGCGGATGCCGTCGGGATGTCGACGGTCCTCGAGTGCATCGCCGCGCGATGGGCCGGTCTGCGCGTCTGCGGCGTCTCGCTCGTCACGAACCAGGGTGCGGGCTACTCGGGCCAGCCGCTGACCCACGAGGAGGTGCTGGAGGCGGGCGTCGAGGCGGGTCCACGGCTGGCCGGCGTCATCCGCCGGTTCATCGGCGACCTCGCGACCGCCTGACGCCCGGTGTCGGTCAGGTGACCGGCAGTTCCCTGCCGGCGGCGCGCGCGGCCTTCGCCTTGTCGGCCCAGGCGTCGAGGACGCGGTCCTTGTGCGGGCGGATGGGGCAGTGCCCGTCGCGATTGCCCATCTCGTCGCAATAGCCGAGGGGCACGCACTTCGGGGCGAGGAAGCTGCCCAGGAAGGGCGACACCTGGAAGATCTCGTGGCGGATCAGCTGGAAGAGCCGGCGGATCTCCCACTGGGCCATCGTGCACAGGCGCAGGCCGGACATGTGGATGAGCGCGCGCAGGTTCGTGGTCATGACAAGGTTCGTGCGGGTCGCGTTCGGGAAGACGAACCGGGCATCCTCGCCCGGGACCCCGGCGCCGACGAGGTCGCCGTACAGGCCCAGCGAGCCCTCCACCTGCTCCTCGAACCGGCTGCGCAGATCCTCGTCGCCTTCTGCGATCGACGTCGGCAGCATCGTCGCGGCGCCCTTGAACGTGACATAGCGCTGGCTCTGCTGATCGAAGGCGACGCCGGCGCGATGACGCACGAGCTGGTGCGACAGCGTCCGCGACACGCCGCTGATCCCGAAGGTGAAGACGACGTGCTCGATCGTCGAGCCGTGCCCCGATTCGATGACCCCCGAGATGAGCTTCTGCATCTTGGCCTGCTCGATGCGCCCGTCAACCGCGCGCTCGAAGATGTCCTCCGGCGTGAGCTCCGAGTAGCACGTCCGGCAGGCCGTGTAGATCAGCGGGACATAGAAGCGCTCGACGATGTCGCGGTCGGGGAACAGCAGCGTGGCTTTCATCCCGAGTTCGCGCCGGCCGGGGTTCTTCGGGATGCCGGTCTTCTCGCGCGGGCCGGTCTCGGGACCGGTCGACCCGGGGCTTGCAGGGGACGTCGGGGCCGTCATGGCGGCCAGTCTAGTCCGTTTCGGGGCGCGACCTCGAGCGCTCGCCCGACCGCGGCTCCTCGGCCCCGCTCTCGCCGAGCGCATACGCCACCGCATCATCGATGGACAGCGCGGCCCCCTCGCGGAGATACCGCTCGAAGTCCGACGCCGACAACGATTCGGTCAGGTCACGGAGGGCTGCGGCCTGCTGGGTGGACGAGACGACCGTGGCCAGGCCCACCCCGGTGGCGCCCGACAGCTGGCGGGTGGCACCCAGCAGGCGCGCCGCCCGCGGCCGATCGTGCTGGCCGACCGCCAGCCGGACGAGATCATCGAGGACGAGTGTGATCCCGGCGGCGTCACCGACGTCGTGGAACTCGCGGAGCGCCCGGCGGAAGGTCTCGCCGGCCTCATCGAACCGGCCGAGCTCGATGACGAGGCTGCCGACCATGTGCATGGCCCACGCCTCCATCGTGCGATCGCCGACCTCGTGGAAGATCTCGAGGGACTCACGCTGGGGTTCCAGTGCGGCCTCGAACTCGGCCCGGAAGTAGTGCCGCGTGCCGATCCCCCACAGTGCATTCCCGGCGCCGCGCCGATCACCGAGTTCCCGGTAGATCGCGAGCGCCTCCTGCAGATAGCCCTCGCCGACGGCCTGCGGATCGACCTCCTCCGGCGCGACCCCACCCTGGGCCGCCCCGCCGACCCAGCGGAATGACGCGTTGTAGAGCGCATTGGCGATCTCGGCCCTGTCCCCGATGGAGCGCCAGAGCTCGAGGGCCTCGTCGTAGAAGACCTGCATCGCGTCGGGCCGACCTTGCCACCAGCAGATGCCGCCGAGGGCTTCCACGAGCCGCGCCCGGAGGTGCGGGTCGTCCCGGGACCACGGTGCCTGCTCGATGCGATCGAGTCGCGCTCGCGCCTCGACGAGGTAGCCGCGCTTCTGCCAGAAGCGCCACATCGCGAAGCCGATCCGGATCGCCGTCTCCCCATCGCCCCGATCGGTCGCACGATCGAGCGCCGCCCGGATGTTGTCGTGTTCCCGCTCGAGGCGGACCAACCACTCGCCCTGGTCGGCTCCGGCGAGCTTCGCGGCCGCCTCCTCGACCAGCGCGAGGTACGCCGCGCTATGGCGGCGCTCCACCGCGTCGCTCTCGCCGCTCGCCGCAAGCATCTCTCCCGCGTATTCCCGGATCGTGTCGAGCAGCCGGAAGCGCAGCTCGCCCTCGACCTCGTCGCTTCGGACCAGGCTCTGGTCGACCAACGAGGTCAGGCCGTCGATGACCTCCTGACCCAGTTCCTCGGCAGGTCCGCACACGCGCTCGGCCAGGTCGAGATCGAACCCACCCACGAACACCGACAGCCGGTCGAGGAGCCGACGGCACGGACCATCGAGGATGTCGTAGCTCCAGGCGATCGCGGCGCGCAGGGTCTGCTGTCGCTCGGGCAGGTCCCGGGCGGTCGTCACGAGGACCGCGAGCTGCTTGTCGAGGCGGGCCAGGATCGCCTCGGGCGAGAGGATCTTGACCCGGGCCGCCGCGAGTTCGATGGCGAGGGGCATCCCCTGGAGCCGAGCGCACAGCGCCGCGACGGCCGGAGCGTTCTGGTTCGTGACGGCGAACCCCGGCTTGACCGCCACGGCCCGGGCGATGAAGAGCCGGACGGCCTCGTATTGACCGAGCGCACGCGGGTCGAGCGTCCGCAATCCCTCGGGAAGTCTCCCGCGCTCGAGGGCCGACAGGTGCGCGACATCGGGTGGGGCAGCCAGCCCGCCGACCGGGAACTCCTGCTCGCCGGCGATCCGCAGGACGATCCGGCTCGTGACGATCAGCGACAGGCCCGGAGCCGCACGCTGGAGTCCCGCGACGGCCGCGGCGGCGGCGACCACCTGCTCGAAGTTGTCGAGGACGATCAGCACGTGCCGGTCGCCGAGCCACTCCACGACGAGCTCGTCGATCGGACGACCGCCGGTCTGGGCGATGCCGAGCGATTCGGCGATCCGGGCGATGACCATCGCCGGGTCGCGCACCGGTTCGATGGCCACGAAGAAGATGCCGTCGGGGAACCGGTCGGCCGATGCCGCGGCCACCTGCAGCGAGAGTCGCGTCTTGCCGGTCCCGCCCGGCCCGGTCAGGGTCAGGAGCCGGGTCCTCCCGAGCAGTTCGACCGCCTCCTCGACCTCGCGATCGCGGCCCACGAAGGTCGTGAGCTGGGTCGGCAGATTGTTCGGGCGGGCATCGATCGAACGGAGCGCCGGGAAATCGACGGCGAGGCCGGCGGCGATCACCTGGCTGAGCCGCTCGGGCGCCCGCAGGTCCTTCAGGCGATGCTCGCCGAGATCGCGCAGGGAGACATCGTCGGGAAGCGAGCCCGTGGCGAGCGCGCGCACGGCATCCGACACGACGATCTGTCCGCCGTGGGCGACCGCCGCGATCCGGGACGCCCGATTGATGTCGATGCCGACGAGACTCCCACCGGTCATCGTCGCTTCGCCCGCTCCGATCCCGATCCGGACGCGAACAGCCACGCCCTCCGGCCAGGCCTCGTTCGCCATGTCGCGCTGGGCGACGACCGCTGCCACGACGGCCGCGCGCGCCGACCCGAAGACGACGAAGAACGAATCGCCTTCGGTGCCCTGCTCGACGCCTTCCTGGGCCACGAACGCCGACCGGAGGATCGCGCGCTGACGCTCCCGGATCGCGCCGTAGGCGGCGGTGCCGAGGGCCTCCTCGAGACGCGTCGAACCCTCGATGTCGCTGAAGAGGAACGTCGAGACACCGCCCCGCGGCCCGTCTGCCGAAGCGGTCGAAGTGGTCGGGTCGCTCGAGCCGCTCGGAGGGTCGTCGGGACCGTCGGGACGGTCGGTGTCGGGCACGGGCTAACGGTACTCGCCTAGGAGCGGTGCGATTCCGCCACGGAGCGCAGACGTCGCGCGAGGCCACGCAGGATCGCCAGAGCGAGCTCGGGATGCTCGAGCAGGACCCGCTCGAACTCCCACGAGGCGAGGGCCAGGCAGCGAACCGGGCCGTCCGCGGTCACCTGGGCGTTGCGTGGCAACTGATCGAGCACCGACAGCTCGCCGAAGAAGTCGCCGGACGAGAGTCGCGCAACGGTCTTGCCGTCCTGGACGACCCGCACGTCACCGTCGACGATCACGAAGAACCCGGTGCCGATCTCGCCATGGCGAACGATGACCGCCCCTGTTGCGTAGTCGACCTCCGCGGCTCGCTCGGCGAGCGTGGCGAGCCCGTCCGGCCCGACGCCGCTGAACAGCGCGCAGCCCGCCAGCAGGCTCGTGCGTCCGTCGTGGCTGATGGTCATGGGCTGGACTGCTCCCGTCGCGTTCGCGGCCATGCTGCGCCCGGGCGCCCCGCAACGTCAACTCTCGGGCTGCAAGCCACTCGCGCACGGGCCCGTGACATACTTCGGGGAGCCGGTCGAAGCCCAACCTGGAGGACCCGTTCCGATGGCGACACGCGATGAGATCGTCGAATCGATCGCCGGAATGACCCTCTTCGCCGACCTCTCGGCCCCGCAGCTCCAGGGCGTGGCGGGCCGGATGGAGGAGGCGTTCTTCGCCGAGGGCGAGCGTGTCCTGCGCCAGGGGCTGACGGGCTCGGGCTTCTACGTGATCCTCGACGGCGAGGTCGGTGTCGTGATCGACGGCGAGCAGCGGTCGACCCTCGGACGGGGTGAGTTCTTCGGGGAGATCAGCATCCTGCTGCAGGCGCCGCCGGTCGCCGATATCGTCGCCCTGCGTCCGATGCGCTGCCTGGTCCTGGCCGGGCCGGCGGTCGAGGCCTTCCTCGTCGACCATCCCCGGGTCATGTATCGGATGCTCCAGGCGCTCGCGCGCCGCCTGCGCACGGCGAACCGTGCTCGGAGCTAGGGCCATGCGCGCGTTCGTGTCGAGCTCGGTGGCCGGCTGGTGAGCGAACCGGACGCGGGCCACTTCCCGCCGGGCAGCTACCCCGTCGTCGTCATCGGGAGCGGCCCCGGCGCCATCCAGCTGTCCTATGAGCTGGAGCGACTCGGGATCGAGCACGCGACGCTCAGCGCCGACGACGCACCGGGCGGCATGTTCCGGCGCTGGCCGTTCTTCCAGCGGCTGCTGTCGTGGACCAAGCCGTACGCGCCGGACGATCGCGCGACCCGCGCCTTCGAGCGCTGGGACTGGAACAGCCTGATCGCCGAGGATCCGGCGCACCGGGCGATCCAGGCCGAGTTCATGGATGGCTCGTCCGACTTCCCGTCGCGACCCGAGATGGAGCAGAGCCTGGCCGCATTCACGGAGCGGACCGGAACGCGGATCCGCTACGGCTGCCGCTGGACCGGCACGCGGCGCGAACCTGGGCCCGACGGCGACACGTTCGTCGTGGAGACGACCGATGGCGAGTATCGCTGTCGGGTGGCGATCTTCGCGGTCGGCGTCGCCGAGCCGTGGAGCCCGCCGACGCCGGGGATCGAGCTGGCGGCGCACTACGCCGACACGCGGCCGGCCGAGTCCTACGCAGGGAAACGCGTGTTCATGATCGGCAAGCAGAATTCAGGATTCGAGCTGGCCTCGGGCCTGCTCCAGTGGGCCGCGCGGATCACGCTCGCCTCACCCTCTCCGGCCAAACTGTCCGTCGTGGTCAACTCGCTGAACGGGGTCCGCGCCCGATACGTCCAGCCCTTCGAGGACAGCGCGCTCGGGTTCGGCGTGGACATCCTCAACGCGTCGATCGAGCGCATCTCTCGTGCGAACGGCGCCATCCAGCTCGACCTCCGCCAGACCGCCGACGGCTCACCGTTGATGGTCGAAGCGGACGAAGTCATCTCGGCGACCGGGTTCACCTGCCCGCTCCTCGACCTGCCGGGCCTCGGTGTCGCCACCTTCGGGCAGGCCAAGCTGCCGGCCCAGACCGCGTTCTGGGAGAGCTCGACCGTTCCCGGGATCTACTTCGCCGGCACGATCACCCAGGGGGCGGCCGGGCTCAAGAAGCACGGGATGCCCGCGTTCTCGGGTGCCGTGCAGGGTCACCGCTACAACGGCAGGATCCTGGCCGCCCACCTCGCGGAGCGGCGCTTCGGAGTCGTGCGCAAGCGGCCGCCCATCGCCCCGCGGGACCTGATCGACTTCCTCCTCGACGAGGCGACCGGCGGCCCCGAGCTCTGGCACCAGAAGGGCTACCTCGCCCGCGTGGTCTCGCTTGGCTCGGACGGCCCGCGTGACGAGGGCATCCTCCCGCTGACTCATGCCCTGGATGCGGGCGACGGCAATTCCATCGTCATGACCGTCGAAGCCGACGGCGCCGGCGCGATCTATCCGGTCATGTACGTCCGGCAGGGGACCCGGACCGAGGAGCACGCCCTGGAGCCCCATCCGCTGCTCGATTTCCGGACGTCCGCCCATCGACGGCAGATCGCCGACACGCTCAAGCGTGTCGTGCCGGATCTCGCCTGAGTCGGGTGTTGTCCGTTTCCGGCTAATCGGACCTCCGTTAGCCATTGACGTCTAACCCGGCGGAGCGGTAGGTTGTATCCGTGCCCATCCCGTCGCGCGCGATCGTGATCTTCGGAGACGTCGTGGCGTCGCGCGCCGATCCGATCCGCTCAAGTGACTGGCTGCGGCAGCTCGCGGCCGAGCTGAACGCGGCCTACGGCGATGGCCGTCTCGCCGACTTCGGGTTCACCCAGGGTGACGAGCTCCAGGGACTCCTGTCGATCGATGTCGATCCCCTCGAGGCCGTGCTGCGGGCCGCCCTCGGTCCGGACGCGCCGACGATGCGCTGGGCGGTCGTGGCCGGCGACGTTGACGCGGGACGAGGTCCGGCCACGGAGCGCACGGGGGCCGCGTTCGTCGCGGCGCGCGAGGCCCTTTCGCAGGCGAAGACGTCGCGCGACGATCTCGCGATCGTGAGCGGGGACCCGGAGCGGGATCCGCTCCTCGCCGACCTCGGTCCGGTCCTCGCGGCCCTTCTCGCCGATCTGACCGAGCGCCAGCGCGAGGTTGCCCGCCTCATCCTCGTGGACGGGTTGCGCCAGTCCGAGGTCGCCGCTCAGCTCGGGATCAGCCGACCCACGGTGTCCGTCGCGGCCGGTCGCGCGAGAATCCGGGAGATCGAGCGGCTGGGGTCGGCGATCCGCGTCCTCTTCGCGCGCGGGATCGCAGCAGTCGGGAGGCCAGGATGACCGCCGACCCGGTCCTGACCCTGTCGTGGCTCGTTCTGGCCCACCTGGCGGCCGACTTCGTCTTCCAGACCGAACGGATCGCCTTCGCCAAGGCGGCGCCGGGATTCCGCGCCTGGTATGGACTGGCCGCCCATGGCCTGGTCGTGGCGGTGACCCTCATCCCGGTGGCGCTCGCGTTCGGCGCCGCGGGAGCGAGCGCGCTCGTCGTCATCGCCGTCAGCCATGGGCTGATCGATCGCGCCAAGATCCTCCTCTCGCGGCGTTCCGAGGCACGCGCCCTGCGCACTGGGCGTCACGAGCACGGGACCGGCTCCACGGGTTACGTGGGCCCCGGCTGGACGCCGGTGCCCGCAGCGCTGTTCATCGTCGATCAGCTGGTCCACTTCGCGGTACTCGTCGTCGCCTGGGCGGTCTGGATCGACGGCCTCGCGCCAACGAGTACCTGGGTCGCTGCGGTCGATGGGATCGTCGGCCGGTGGGACGCTGCCGTCGTCCATGAGACGACGCTGACGCTCGTCGTCCTGGCGGCACTGGCGATCGTGAACATCCGGGGCGCCGGGTTCTTCGTTGAAGCCCTCGTGGACCCTCGCCACGCGGCAGGATCGAAGCCAGGCCACGCGCCGTCCGGAGCCACCGGGTCGTTCGGGGCGACCACCTCGACGGGAACCCGGGGATCCTCCGAAGGATCGGCTTCGACCGCAGCGCCGGCCCCCCCGCGCCTCCCCGGTTCGGATGTCCCGCCGCGCGTCGTGACCACGCGGTTGATCACTCGTTCCGCTGCGCCCGATCGGGTCGGTGCGACGATCGGGGCGCTTGAGCGGATCCTCATCGTCACGTTCATCCTGACGGCGAACGAGGCGGCCGTCGGTTTCGTGCTCGCGGCGAAGACCCTCGCCCGGTTCAAGCAGCTCGACGACCGCGAGTTCGCCGAGTACTACCTGCTGGGCACCCTGGCCAGCGTCGCGGTCGCGGTCCTGACCGGTTTGCTCGCCGTCGCCGCGCTGGCTACGGTTCGCGGCTAGGCCCCACGGATGTCCGGCTCGCCGAGCATCGGCCGCTGCCCTCGCGTACGCCGTCCCGCGCCGCTCCGCAGCTGACCCGATCGCATGGAAGCGCCGTTCCTCGCGGGGGTCCTTGCCGGCTATGCGATCGCCATCCCCGTCGGCGCGATCGCCGTCCTGATCATCGAGCAGGGCCTCCGCCGCGGGTTCCGAGCCGGCTTCGCGGCGGGCGCCGGGGCGGCGACCGCGGACGGGATGTATTCCGGGCTGGCGATGATCGCCGGCGCGACGTTGGCGATCGTCCTGGAGCCGCTCACGGGTCCGTTCAGGCTGCTCGCGGGAGTCGTCCTCCTGGCGATCGCGGGACGCGGTCTCATCATGCTACTACGCGACCGCAGCAGCCCGGCCACGACCCTCGGCCCGCCCGTCCGGTTGCGAGTCACGTACCTGCAATTCGTCGGACTGACGCTGCTCAACCCGCAGACCGTGGTCTACTTCGCCGCCCTGATCCTCGGCCTTCCACATGTCCTGGGCGGCGCGACGGATCGAGTGGCCTTCGTCGCGGGAGCCTTCATCGCGTCGCTGTCCTGGCAAACGGCGCTCGCGTTGCTCGGTTCGGCGGGACACCGTCGCCTGTCGCCGCGGTTCCGCGACGGGCTGAGCCTGGCGGGCAACATCGCCATCGCCGCCTTCGCCGTCGTCATCCTGGCCGGACCACGCTAGGACCCGATCAGACGAGGCGCCGCGGGATCGTCTCGTCCCAGGAGCGCTCGAAGAAGCGCCGACCGTTGAGGTCGACGGTGAGGGTGCCTACGATCCGAAAGGATGTCGCGTCGGACGACGTGTGCCCGCTGACGAGGACGTCGACCGCATGAGCGTCCTGGCGCCAGCGGTAGACCACCTCACTCGTCATCGAGGCTCGAGCCGGGTCCAGGTCGGACGCGCCGAGATCGTGCTGCTCAGACGAGTACAGCGTGGTCCCGTCGGTGTTCACCAATTCGCCGCCATCGAAGGTCCGAACCGTGGTCGTCCCCCCGAGGACGTCTCGCTCGACACGCCAGATCGCCGGGTCATCGTCCCCGCGACCGACGTCCGGCAGGTCGGGCGGTGACGTCTTGAACGTCGGAGCCTGCGTGTCAGCCGTGGGCACGGCCGGCAAGACGAGCCGCGCGCTGCCTGCCGGGCCTGAGGCGGTCCCGGACCGGGCGCCGTCGCGGCTCCCGCGCAGCAGTTCGAACGTGGCTGGCTCGGGCGAGGGCCAGATGACCGGCCAGTAGGCCGACGCGACGGAGAGACGGACCCGGTGCCCGGCCGCGAACCGGTATCCCGCGGCCCGCATCGGGACCTCGACCCTGGCGACCGAGCCCGGCGCGAGGGGCTGCGGGTCCTCGTGCCCGTTTCGATGGGTCAGGTTCAGGACTCCGGCAGTGACCTGGGTCGGCGTCCCGTCGGGAGCCACGTCGAACAGGCGGACCACGGCGGTCGCGACGGCGACGGGCGATCGCCAGTCAAGGATCGCCACCGGGAATCCGCAGATGTCGAGCGGTCGATCGAGTGGTTCCGAGGTGTAACCCGGCACGAGCCCGTCCTCGGCCCGCGGATCATCCCAGAGTCCATTCGGCGGCGAGCCGGCGCCCCACGAGAGCGACGACCATGTGCCGTGGGTCGCGCGATGGGCGAACTCGTCGATCCCCGCCGCGCCCGGAGGATCGTCCACGAGACGCCCGTGCAGCGGCGCAGCGCCGGCATCGAGGTACAGGACGCGCCGCTCCGTCCCCGGGATGGGGAACGCCGGGGCGGTCTGCCAGGCGCCGGGCCAGGATGCGGGGAACGGTTCCGGCGCCGCCCATTCGCGCCGATACCACGCCAACGGGGCGTCGCCTGGAACGCCATTGTCCGCGCCGCGCAGGTGGTGGTCGAGGAATCGCTCCATCTCATGGAGCCAGTCCATGTTCGGACCGGGATAGGCGTCGCTGGGAAAGCTGTGGACCCAGTTGCCGACGATCGCGCGCCGCGGTGCCGTGCACCGCTCCAGCATCCGGAGCGCCGGGCTCACGTAACCATCCATCCAGCCGGCGAACATGAGGATGGGAACCTCGATCGCTCCGTAGTCCGGGGCAAGGGATCCCTGGCGCCAGTACGGGCCGTCGTGCTGCCGGCGCAGCCACTCCACGAGCCAGACGGGGGTCTGCTCCAGGCGCTCGCGCCACTCGTCGAGCCAGGCCTCACCCCGGTACGACGGACGGGGCGGCAGCGCGTTCATCCCCACCATGCTCACGGCGTACTGGCTCAGCTCCGAGGCGGTCGCGGCTCCGCCGACGTAGTGCACATCGTCGGTGTAGCGGTCGTCGGTCGCGTACATCGGGACGATGGCACGCAGATGGGGTGGCTGGAGCATCGCCACCTGGATGGCCGTGAAGCCGCCGTAGCTGATGCCCCACATCGCGACGTTGCCGTCGCACCAGGGCTGCGCGGCAAGCCATTCGACCGCGTCATAGCCGTCCCGTGTTTCCTCGACGGTGTACTCGTCCCGGGCGATCCCGGGCGACGAGCCCGTCCCGCGGATGTCGAGGCGACAGAACGCGTAGCCGCGAGCGGCCCACCACGTGCCGCGTGAAGCGTCCCCGTTCGCCCGCCAGTCGTCCTTGCGATAGGGGATCATCTCCAGGATCACGGGGACCCGCGGGGCGTCGGATCCGGGGGCGGCATCCAAGCGGGCCACGGGGAGCCACAGGTTGGCCGACAGCTCCAGGCCGTCGCGCACGGGGATCCGCGCGTCGAGGCGGACGTCGATGTCGAAGCGCCCCGTGGTTCGCGTGTCGGACATGGCGCCGAGTGTAGGGCGAGCCGCGGGCCCGCCGCCGAACCGAACCGGCCTGCGGGGCGCCGCGGCTGTTCGCGAGTTCCTCGACCGTCGGATCACCATCCGTCTCGTCCGGCCCGCTACGATGCGCTCGTGACGGCTGAACGGGACCCTGCGACGGTGATCGGCGGATGGCGACGCCGATCGCGCCGGGTCGCCTATGAGAATCCCTGGATCACGCTCTATCACGATGAGGTCACGCGGCCCGACGGCGAGTCGGGGATCTACGGCGTGGTGCACTACGCCAACGTGGCGGTCGGTGTCGTGGCCATGGATGAAGCCGATCGGATCGTCCTCGTCGAGCAGGATCGCTACACGTTCGCGCATCGTTCGATCGAGATCCCGGCAGGAGGGGCCCCGCACGGTGAGCCGCCGCTGGATGGCGGCCGTCGCGAACTCCGCGAGGAGACAGGCCTCGAGGCGAGCACCTGGCGCGAGCTCGGACGGGCCAACCTGTCCGTCTCCATCTCGGACGAGGTCGCGGTCCTCTATCTCGCGACCGATCTCAGCCAGGGCGCGGCCGAGCCCGAGGGGACGGAGGATCTCAGGATCTCGTGGGTCCCGTTCGCCGACGCGCTCACGATGACGCTCGACGGGCGGATCAGCGATGCGCTCTCGATCCTCGCGATCCAGCGCCTCGCACTCGATCGCGCGGCAGCGCACGCGGCCACGGGCGGGTCGTCGTGACGGCGGTCCGCGCCGAGGTCCCGAAGCCGCCGCGTCTGCGTGCGGGCGACACCGTGGCGATCGTCGCGCCGGCCAGCCCGTGGGCCAATCGGAGCGAGCTCGAGCGGGCCGTGGCCGGACTCGAGGCCTGGGATCTGCGCGTCAAGGTCGGCGCCCATGTCAGCGACAAGCACGGCTATCTCGCCGGACGGGACGCCGATCGCGCGGCGGACCTGCACGCGGCCCTCACCGATCCCGAGGTCCGGGCGGTATTCGGTCTCCAGGGCGGCTACGGATCGCCCAGGCTGATCCCGCTCTTCGATGAGGCGGTCTTCGCAACGAGTCGTGTGGCCTTCTGCGGGTACAGCGACCTGACGACGATCCACCTCGCCCGCCAGCGCTGGAGCGGCGGGGTCTCGTTCTACTCGAACGGGGCGTCCGGTGTGGGCGACGTCGACACGACGGCGTTCTCCAAGGCCACGCTGCATCGCGCGCTGTTCAGCGACGAGCCGTACGGCCCGATCCCGCGCGATCCGGACGACCCGTACGTGCGAACCCTTGCCCCGGGCCGGGTCACGGGCCGGCTGACCGGCGGCTGTGTCGGACTCGTGGCGTCGACGATCGGGACGCGCATCCAGATCGACGCGCGCGACCGGATCCTCATCCTCGAGGACATCCCCGTCGAGCCCGAGGACCTCGACGGCCCGCTGACCCACTTGCGGAATGCCGGCATCCTCGATCAGGCCATCGGCATCGTCCTTCCGCACATCGAGCAGAAGCCGTCCGGCTACACACGTTCGCTGTCGGTCGAGGACGTGCTCGAGGAGGTGCTCGGGCCGCTCGGGATCCCGGTCCTCGTCGGGCTCCCCGTGGGCCATGGGAAGCATCACGCGACGGTCCCGCTCGGCGCCCTGGCCACGCTGGACAGCACGGCCGGAACGCTCGAGGTCGAAGAGGTCGTGACGGCCGACAGCTGATCGTGAACCGGGCGGGCTTCCCGGCGTCCGGCCGGTCGCCGCGTCCGGCTGCCGACGCGCCACGCGGGCCCGTTACTTGCACCTCCCGCGCGCCGCGTGTTATGAGTCATCCAACGACGGCGTGCAGAGCGCCCGTGCAGGGGCGCGGTCCGGATCGGGCCGCATTGCGTTCAGGAGGACGGAGCATGCGTTCACCCATCCGCACGCGGGCGGCCAGGATCCTCGTGGCCATGGGGCTCGTCCTCGGCGCAGTCATGCCGGCGGCGCAGCTCGCGACGGCCAGCAATCACCTCATCCTGCGCGCCGGGACGGACCAGGACCTGCAGGTCCTCAATCCGTTCAGTTCGATCCTCGTGGTCGACTTCGAGGTCTTCACGCTCAACTACGACCTGCTCGTGAACTTCGGCCAGGATCTCGAGCCGGTCCCGGGCTTCGCCGAGTCCTGGTCGGTCTCGGACGACGGCCTGACCTGGACCTTCAAGATCCGCGACGGGATGAAGTGGTCCGACGGCGAGCCGGCGACGTCTGCGGACGCGCTCTACACGTACCAGCTCGTCATCGATGCGACGGCAAAGAGCGATGCGTCCGAGGAGGGCTTCTACCTCGGTGCCGGCTACCTCGAGGGGTACCTCACGAACGCGGGCATCGTGTCGGCGAGTGCGCCGGACCCGTTGACGCTGGTCGTCGAGACGGAGTTCGCGAACACCCTGCTCCTGCAGGCGTATGTCCCGATCCTCCCCAAGCACATCTGGGAGGGCTACACGCTCGAGGAGATCGGCAGCGCCGAGGGTTCGGATCCGTTCCTCAATGAACCCCCGGTCGTCGGCACCGGTCCCTATGTCGCCACCGAGTGGCAGCCGGGCGACCACATCACGTTCACGCGCAACCCGAACTACTGGGGACTGCAAGGCGCAGCCGACCAGGTGATCATCCAGACGTTCCAGGCGATGGACACGGCCGTCCAGGCGCTCAAGAGCGGTGAGATCGACTACGTCCGCGGCATCCAGCCGGACCAGTTCACCGCCCTCCAGGGCGACCCGAACATCCAGGCCGTCGAGGGGATCTCGAACGGCTACTCCGAGATCGCCTTCAACACGTACAACCGCGGTCCCATTCCCGGCGGCGGTGCGTCCACGACCGCGCTCCAGGACCCGGCGTTCCGCGATGCGCTCGGCTGGGCCATCGACCCGCAGAAGCTCGTCGATGTCACGCTGGGTGGCTTCGGCGAACCCGGCTCGACGATCGTCCCGCCGTTCCACACGCGCTGGCACACGGCGCCCGACAACCCCCGCACCTTCGATATCGCGGAGGCGAACCGACGGCTGGATGCCGCGGGCTACGCCAGGGACGCGAACGGCAATCGCCTCGACAAGGAAGGCAAGGTCATCACGCTCCGCGTGACCTGGCCGGATTCCGAGGCCGAGCACGCGACGGACGCCCAGTTCATCAAGGAGTGGTGGGCCCAGGTGGGCGTGGGCGTCGACGCCTACGTCACCGAAGAGGGCAAGCTTCTCGACGACCTCCTCCCGCCGGAGGGCGGCGGCCTCGCCAACTTCGACATCGAGCTGTGGGGCTGGGTCGGCGATCCCGATCCGACATCGCTGCTCAACGTCCTGCGCGGCGAGGAGATCGGCTCCTTCAGCGACAGCTTCTATGACAACCCACGCTACGACGAGCTGTTCCTGCTCCAGCGCGCCGAGTCCGACGAGGACAAGCGCTTCGCATACATCAAGGAGATGCAGAACCTCGCCTACGACGAGGCTCCGTACCTGATCCTGTACTACGACGCGGAGCTCCACGCCTATCGGACGGACCGGTTCGGTGGATGGACCCTCCAGCCGAGCGAAGGCGGCACGCCGCTCTTCGGCTACGGATCGGGCGGTTACACGAAACTGACCGATCTCGCCGCCCAGCCGGAGCCGACCGCGGCCCCGGGCGCATCGCCGGGCGCGACAGCGGCACCGAGTGTGCCCGGCGACGGTGACCCGTCGTCCGATTCGACCCCGTTGATCCTCGGGATCGGGGCGCTCGTCGTGATCATCGCGGGCGGGCTCCTGATCATGCGCCGGCGCGGCGCGACGGCTGCCGAAGAGGAATGACCTCGGCCCGGAAGGGTCGAACCCGCGAGGGGGCCGCGGTCACGCGGGCCCCTCGCCGCCGCCGCTGACGTGGGCGGTTCGTTCATCGCGCGCCGCCTCGGGCAGGCGGCGATCACGATCGTCGCGATCATCCTCATCAACTTCGTGCTGTTCCGGCTCATGCCGGGGTCGCCGGAGCGGGTCATCCTGCGCGGGACGCCGAACGTCACGCCGGAGCGGATCGAGGCGCTCCGGGAGCGCTGGGGCCTCAACGACCCGGTCTTTCCCGACCAGCTCGTCGCCTACACGACGGCGACGCTGACCGGCGACCTCGGCTACTCCTTCATCGCGCGTGGTCAGACCGTGGTCGACGTGCTGGGCCAGCGGATCTGGCCGACGATCCTCCTGTTCGGGCTCGGGGAGGTGGTCGCGATCGCGCTCGGCCTTGCCCTCGGCGCCTACAGCGGATGGAGACGCGGCGGCCCGATCGACTACCTCGGGAACGGCGTGTCGCTGATCCTGTACTCCACGCCGTACTTCCTGCTCGGCATGATGTTCCTGCTCATCTTCGCGTCGTCCATCAAGTGGCTGCCGACGTTCGGGATGCTCACCGCCGGGCGTGTCTATGGGAGTCCCTTCGAGTTCCTGGCCGACCTCGGCGCACATCTCCTCCTTCCGCTCGCCACCGTATCGCTGGGCCTCATCGGCCAGTACGCGATCGTCATGCGCTCGTCGATCATCGAGACCCTGTCCGAGGACTACGTGAACACGGCGCGAGCGATGGGTCTGACCGAGGGCCGGATCCTGCGCCACCACGCGCTTCCGAACGCGCTGCTCCCGACGGTGACCCTGATCGCGATCAACCTCGGCTACGTCATCGCCGGCGCGATCACCGTCGAGGTCGTTTTCAACTGGCCCGGCCTCGGGACGCTCACGGTCCAGGCGCTCACCGCCCGCGACTACCCCGTGCTGCAAGGGGTGTTCCTGCTGCTCAGCGTCGCCGTGGTCCTGGCGAACCTCCTCGCCGACCTCGTGTACGGGCTGCTGGATCCGCGGGTGCGGACGTGACGCGCCGCTCCGGTCCCGATGGCGGCCGCCCCGCGGCGTCCGCGCGCGTCGGGCGCGCGCGAGTTCGTGCGCAAGTTCAGCCGTCGCCGCGAAGGCATGCTCGGCCTCGCGATCCTCCTCTTCTTCGCGATCCTCGCGGCCATCCCCGAGGTGCTCGTGGGGCCCCTCCAGACGGCCGTGACGTCGGTCGGTCCGCGGCTCAGCCCGCCGATCGACGGGTTCCCGCTCGGGACCGACGAGCTGGGTCGGGACATCGTCAACCTCTCGGTCCACGGCGCCCGGATCTCGATGACGATCGGCCTCCTTGCCACCGTCGTCACCGTCGCGATCGGGGTCCTCGTGGGGATCGTCAGCGGCTTCGTCGGGGGCCGCCTGGACGCATTCCTCATGCGGATCACCGACTTCTTCCTCGTCATCCCGACGTTCGTGCTCGCCCTGATCCTCACACCGATCATCCGCGACGTCGTCGGTTCGGCGACCACCGAGGTCTTCGGCATCCGCATGACGCTGATCGTCATCGTCGTCGTCATCGGGATCACGAGCTGGTCGTCGACCGCGCGGATCATCCGGTCCCAGACGCTGTCGATCAAGGAACGAGCGTTCGTGGATCGGGCGCGCGTGGTCGGCGCCGGGCAGGGCTACATCATGCGCGTCCACATCCTGCCGAACGTGATCAACCTCATCGTGGCCAACGCCGTGCTCGTGTTCGCCGGAGCGGTCCTCACCGAGACGACGCTCTCGTTCGTGGGGCTTGGCGATCCGTTCCAGCCGTCATGGGGCCAGCTGCTGGAAGCCGCGCGATCCGTCGGGGCCCCAGGCCTCGGCGCGTGGTGGTACTTCGTGCCACCGGGTCTCGGGATCATCCTGGTCGTGTTCGCGTTCACGCTGTTCGGCAGCGCGCTTGACGACCTCCTCAACCCGCGCCGGGGAGGCCGCAAGTGACCGCGACCCGCGAACGCGAGCTCCCAAAACAGGCGGTGCCCGGCGCGCCGCTCCTCGAGGTGACGGACCTCAAGACCTACTTCGCGCTCGATGGCGCAACGGTCAGGGCCGTGGACGGCGTGAGTTTCCGGCTCGAGCAGGGCGAGGCGCTCGGGATCGCAGGGGAATCCGGCTGCGGGAAGACGACCACGGCCCTGTCCCTCGTGCGCCTCCTGCCGCCCAACGCGGAGGTCGCCGGTGGGTCGGTGAAGCTCTACGGGATCGACCTTGTCGAGAAGAATCCGAATGCGCTGCGGCGTTATCGCTGGCGCGAGATCTCGATCGTGTTCCAGGGCGCCATGAACGCGCTGAACCCGGTCAACACGATCGCGGAGCAGATCTCCGAGCCCATCGTGGAGCGTCTCGGCGTCGATCGCAAGGCGGCCCTGAAGCGTGCCGGCGAGCTTCTCGAACTCGTCGGGATCCCGAAGAAGCGCGGGAGGTCATATCCCCACGAACTCTCGGGCGGGATGCGCCAGCGAGCGATGATCGCCATGGCACTGGCCTGCGACCCGGCGATCGTCATCGGCGACGAGCCGACGACGGCGCTCGACGTGATGGTCCAGGCGCAGATCCTGGAGCTGCTCGAGCGCCTTCGGCGCGACCTGGGGTTGTCGCTGATCCTCATCACGCACGATCTGTCGGTCATCGCCGAGACCTGCGACCGGGTCATGGTGATGTACGCCGGCAAGGTCGCCGAGGAGGGTGCGGTCAGCGAGGTGTTCGTCCGGCCGCGGCACCCCTACACGCAGAAGCTGCTGGCGGCCTTCCCGAACATCCATGCCGACCGCCGGACGCTCGAGGTGATCCCCGGGTCGCCGCCCGACCTGCGCGACCCGCCCCCCGGTTGTCGTTTCGCCCCACGCTGCCAGTTCGCGATGGATGTCTGCCGCACGGACGTCCCGCCCGAGGTCACGTTCGGCGATGGCGTCCGGGTCGCGTGCCACCTGTATCCCGAGGGCAGCGACGGTGTCGCGATCACGACCCCGCCCGACTCCGTGGCCCCAGCCGCGTCGACATCCCCCTCCGCCCCCAACGAGCCGGTCGCATGACGAACCGCGAACCGGACGCGGCACCGCTCGGCGACGGCGAGCTCGTCCGCCTCGAGGGGCTCGAGGTCCACTTCCCGATCCGCCAGGGCTTCCTCGACGCACTCCTGCGGCGGTCGCGCGCCGTCGTACGCGCCGTCGATGGGATCGACCTGACGATCCGGCGAGGCGAGGTGCTCGGGCTCGTCGGCGAATCGGGAAGCGGCAAGACGACCACGGGGCGGGTCATCGTCAAGCTCACCCGCCAGACGGGAGGACGCATCGTCTTCGACGGCGAGGACGTGAGTGCCAAGTGGGGCCAGCGCGCTCTCCGAGAGTACCGCCGGCGCGTGCAGATCATCTTCCAGGACCCGTACGAGACCCTCGATCCCAAGCAGTCGATCCACGACTTCGTCGCGGAGCCCCTTGTCGTCAACGGCATGGGCGGTTCCGCGGCCGAGCGCACGAGGAAGGTGCACGCTGCCCTCGAGGCCGCCGGGCTGCGGCCCGCCGCCGACTTCGCGGCACGGTTCCCGCACGAGTTGTCGGGCGGTCAACGGCAGCGGGTCGTCATCGCCGGGTCGCTCGTCCTGGACCCGGAGCTCGTCGTCGCGGATGAGCCGGTCAGCATGCTCGACGTCTCGATCCGGACGGAACTCCTGCGGCTGATGCTCGATCTGCGCAAGGAACGCGGGCTGACCTACCTGTTCATCACGCACGACCTGTCTCTGGCCTGGGTCCTCGCCGATCGGATCGCGGTCATGTACCTGGGCAAGGTCATGGAGATCGGCCCGGCCGAGCGGGTCATCCGAGACCCGCACAACCCGTACACGAAGGCGCTCGTCAGCGTGTCGCCCACGCCCGACCCGCCCGACCCGGGTGAGCGGGCGAACCGGACGATCCTCGCCGGCGAGACGCCCGACGCGGCGCACATCCCGACCGGGTGTCGGTTCCACCCACGGTGCCCGCTCGCCTTCGACCGCTGCCGTGTCGAGGAGCCGCCCCTGTTCGACGTCGGCGGAGGACAGGAGGCGGCGTGCTGGCTGGTCGAGGGCGGGCGCAGCCTCCCCGTCATGCCGGCGCCCGCGCCCGAGGCGAACCCCGAGCGCGGCGGCTGACCGCGTCGAATCAGGCGGCGTCGACGATCTCGGCCGTGTCCTCTCCCGCTCCCGACCCGGCCTCCTCGGCCATCGCCTCGGCGGCGTCTGTCGGCCCGTCCTCGAGGGCGCGGTACACGATCCAGCCGATGATCGCGCCCAGGAACGGCGCCGTCAGGTAGACCCAGATCGAGCTGAGATCCGCGCCGACGAGCGCGGGCGCGAGCGAGCGCGCCGGGTTCACCGAGGCGCCGCTGAACGGGATCCCCGCAAAATGGATGACGATGAGCGCCATCGGGATGACGAAGCCTGCCTGCCCGGCGTTGTGCTTGGTGACCGTCAGGATCACCGCGACGAAGACGGCAGTGAGCAGGGCCTCCGCCGCGAACGCGACGAGGTCCGAGTCACCTGGCAACGTGCGCGTCGCACCGACCGCTTCCTGGCTGACGAGGCCCATGACCATCCCGGCCGCCGCGATCGCGCCGACCAGCTGGGCGATCACGTAGCCGATCCCCTCGCCGAGTTCGATCCGCTTGTCCAGCCAGGCGGCCAGCGTCACGGCGGGATTGAAGTGTCCGCCCGACACATGGCCCGCCACGGCGATGGCCACGAGCAATGCCAGCCCGAACCCGAACGGAACGGTGAGGAGCGCCGGCAGCCGCGAAAGCGATGCGGCGATGATCGACATCATCCCGATGCCGACCAGGATGAACGTGCCGACGGCTTCGGCGAGCAGTTTCCGGGTATCCATCTTGCCTCCCAGGGGCGCGACGAGCGGACGGTCGGCGCCGTGGCACCGATGGGCTCGCCAAGTATCGCCGTTCGGCGCGCGTCGGGGAAGCGCGGTCCTCAGGCCGCGACCGGCAACTCGACGAGCGGTTCGGGCGCGATCTCCGCGGACACGGCACACTCGGGGCAGACGAAGCGCAGGCCGGGTCCCTCGTCGTCGACGTGGGCCGGCGCCGCGCACCAGGGGCAATCGAGGGTGATCATCGGGTGCACTCCATGAGCCAGGTCTGGTTCGGTCATGGCGAGATCCTCGCGCTCTGTCGTGACAGCTCTCGTGTCACGACCGCCGAGCCTCGTCGATGACCGATACGGATCCGGTCATCTCGACCTCCGGCCTGAACAAGCGCTACGGGCGGAGTCGAGGCCCTGGCGGGTCCTCACCATGGACCGTCGGTCGGGGCGAGACGTTCGGCTTCCTGGGTCCGAACGGTGCCGGCAAGACGACCGCCGTCAAGCTGCTGCTCGGTCTCGCGCGGCCGACCGGGGGGCGTGGGCTCGTCCTCGGTCGCGCCCTCGGCGACCGCGTGGCGCGGCGGCGCATCGGGTATCTTCCCGGAGCTGTTTCGCTATCAGCCATGGCTGCGTGCTCGCGAGGTCCTCGAACCTCCACGCCGATCTGATCGGGCTGCCGCCGGCGGACCGCGCCGTACGTCGATCGACGAGACGATCGAGCTCGTCGGTCTGGCAGACCGGGCGAACACGGCGGTCGGCGGCTACTCCAAGGGGATGCAGCAGCGTCTCGGGCTCGGCGTCGCACTCGTCGGTGAGCCCGAGCTCGTCTTCCTCGACGAGCCGACGTCGGCGCTCGATCCGATCGGCCGGATCGACGTGCGGGAGATTCATCCGTACGGTTCGGGGGCGGGGCGCGGCCGGTCTTCCTCAACTGCACCTCCTGACCGAAGTCGAGCTCATCTGCGACCGCGTGGCGATCGTCGATCGCGGACTGGTCGTGGCCGAGGGCGATCTCCCGAGCTCCTCGGCGAGCGCCGAGATGCGCGTCCGTGTCACCGAGCTGCCCGAGGATCCCCGCCGCCCTGGCGCGCTTCGGCCCGGTGGCGGCCGATGGCCGGAGTGGTCCTCACGATCCGCCCGATCGACATCCCCGTGTTCCCGACGTCGTCGCCGTCCTCGTCGCCGCCGGCGGACGCGTCCACGACGTCGCGTCGGCCGTGTGTCGCTCGAGGACGCGCTTCCGGACGCTCGTACGGCCATGGCGAGATCGGCCGATGATCGTCATCGCCCGGCTGACGATCCGTGAGGCGTTGCGACGGCGGTCTGCTCTGGGTCCTCGTCGTCCTGTCGGCGATCGTGTCGCGCTCGTGGCTGGGGGATCTCGGCTCTCTCGATTTCCTGCGCGAGACGGCACCTACGAGATCGACCATCCAGTTCGGCGTGTCGCAGATCCTCATCCTCATCGCCTTCAGTTCAGCTTCGTGCTGGCGATGACGGCGGCGTTCCTGCGTGCTCGCCGCGATCGCCGCGGACCTCGAATCCGGCGATCGCGCTCGCCCTCCTCGCCCGGCCGATCCGACGGGCCCGACCTCGTGATCGGACGATGGCTCGGCCTCGGCATGGTGCATCGCCGGATACGCGGTCGGATCGGGGTTCCTGGCGATCGCTGTCGTGGTCGCCGTCTCCGGCTACACGTCCGCCCTCCGTTCATCGCCGTCATCTTCCTGACGGTCGAGGGGCTGTCGTCCTGTTGACGCTGACGATCCTGCTGATCTCCACACGGCTGCCGCCCGTCGGGGGGGGGCGATCGCGGTGGTCGTCTACGGATTGGCGTGGATGGGGGTGTCATGGGCGGCGTCGGATCGCCACACGGTTCAATCCCGCGCCCCTGGACGTGGCGCCAGACTGAGTCGCTACGTCCTCCCGTACCGATGGCCTGTGGCGCGGAGTGGTCCATGGACTCGAACCGGCGATCGTGATCGCCGGCCGATGCCGGAAATCGCCTGGCCGAATCCAATCCCTTCTTTGCCACACGCGCCGCCCAGGTCTTCCTCATCTGGTCGGTCGTTGGACTGGCCATGGTCGGCTGGTGGTCGCCTCGCCGCCCTGGACCCTGAGGGCCGACATCGGCCGATCGGTCGGGTCGGCCGGCGATCAGCCGGCGTACCGGAAGCAGCCCGGCAGGTGATCGTCGACGAGGCCGATGCTCTGCATGAAGGCATACATCGTGGTCGATCCGACGAACCGGAAACCGCGTTGCTTCAGATCCTTCGAGAGGGCATCCGACGCAGGCGTCGTTGCCGGAAGTCGGTCACGTCGTCGTGGGTCCCGGCGGTTGGCGAAGCGGCGGGGGCGGGATGATCGTCGCGAGATAGGCCGCGAACGAGCCGAAGTACCCGGACGACCTCGAGGAACGCGGCGGCATTCCCGATCGCAGCATCGATCTTCGCCCGATTGCGGACGATGCCGGCGTCGGCCATCAGTCGCGCCCGATCGGCATCGTCGAATGCGCGCCACGACGGTGGGATCGAAGCCGCGGAACGCGGTTCGGAACGACTCACGCTTGTTGAGAATCGTCGCCACGACAGTCCCGCCTGGAAGCACTCGAGGATGAGCCGCTCGAACAGCTCGACGTCGTCGTCGACCGGGATGCCCCACTCATCGTCGTGGTAGGCAGCCATGAGGGCGTCGCTCGGCGTTGCCCCGCCGGCCCACCAGCACCGCTCGCGCTCGCTCGTCGATCCCATCGCGGCCGAGGATAGCGCGACGTCGCGGCCGATGTGCGTCACCTCCGGGTACGCTGTGGAGCATGGCACCAGGATCATCCTCGGGCACGGGGCGAGCGGGAACGCCGCCTCGATGCAGCACTACGTCGATGGCCTCGCGCCGGCGGGGCATCGTCGCCGCGGCGATCGACCTGCCGATCCGGAAGGCCGAGGACGCGGTCGAAGCCTTCCGAACCCAGGTCGAGCCGGGACCCGGGACCGTGGCTTTCGGCGGCCAGTCGTACGGCGGCCGTGTCGCGAGCCTGCTCGCGGCGGTCCCGGCGGATGATCCGGCCCACGATCCGGTCGCGCTCGTCCTGTTCAGCTATCCGCTCCATCGGCCCGGCCAGCCCGACGGCACGACACGCGTCACCCACTGGCCGGACATCCGGTGCCCGGTGCTCCTCCTGTCGGGAGAATCGGATCCATTCGCCAAGATCGACCTGCTTCGCCTGGCCGTTGGCGGGCTGCGCGACGCCGAGCTCGTCACGTATCCGGGCCTGGGGCACACGCTGAAGCCGGTCTTCGAAGACGTCCTCGACCGGGTCGCTGCATTCCTCGAGCGAGCGGCGGCCCGCTGACCTCCGCTCAGCGCGCGGCCACGACCTCGATCTCGATCCGAAACGTCGTCGCAAGGCGCGCGACGCCGACGGTCGCCCGGGTCGGCGGCTCGGTCGGGAAGTACTCGCGATACACGGCGTTCATCGCCGCGAACTCGTCGAAGTCGGTCAGATAGACGGTGGCCTTGACGACATCGCTGTAGTCCAGTCCGGCGATGCGCAACAACCGCCCGACGTTGTCGAGCATCTGGCGCGTCTCGGCCTCGATGCCACCCGGAACGGGGCCCGGTGGTCCCCGGGACGTCGCCAACCTGGCCGGCCAGGAACACGAACCCGTTCGCTTCCACGATCGGGCTGTACGGGTACTGACCGATCGGGATGTCGGGGTTGGTCGGAACGACCTTCGGCATGGGATCCTCCGTTGTCCGCCTTGGTGGTGCCGCTCAGTCTAGTGGCGGTAGAACGGCGGCTCGCAACGCGCCCACGCAGTTGACTTCGTCCTCCGGCTCCCTACACTTGGCCAAGTCATCAGACGACTGACGACTTGAGCGCTCGCGCCCGATGAAGTGGCGCGGGACTCGTGCTCCCGGCGAAGGAACGCGATCGACCAGATGTACGCGATCGGATGCGATGTCGGCTCCCAGAGCCTGAAGGGGATCCTGTTCGACCCCGGCGGTCGTGTCGCCGCGACTGCGAGCGCCGCGTATGACGTTGACTACCCGCGTCCCGCCTGGGCCCAGCAGGACGTCGGCCGCTGGCGGGACGCGCTGGCCCAGGTGACCCACGCGCTCCTCGCTCGGAGCGGGGTCGCCGCCGCCGACGTGGCGACGCTCGGCCTGGCCTCACAGGTGGACGGCGTCGTGGCCGTGGACCGCGATAACGAGCCGCTGGCGCCGGCCATCATCTGGCTCGACCGGCGAGCGTCCGCACAGGCGCGCCGGCTGGGCGAGCGCGTCGGGCCGGCCGAGATCCGCGTGCGGACCGGGCTCAACATGGACGCCTCGCACGTCGCTCCGAAGATCATGTGGCTGCGCGACGAGACCCCGCGGGTCTTCGAGGACGCCGACGCCTTCCTGCTGCCGGGCAGTGCCCTGGTCGCCTGGATGACCGGGGAGCGGGTCATCGACCATGCGAACGCCTCGAGCACGCTCCTGTACGACATCACCACCCGGGCGTGGTCGGCCGAGCTCCTCGCGGCGTCCGGCCTTGACGGTCGGCAGCTCGGTGAGATCCGGGCCGCGGCCGACGTCGCCGGCACCCTGCGCCCGGACGTCGCCGCTGCACTCGGGCTGACCGCGGCGACCCGCGTGGTGACCGGGACCGGCGATGAGCACGGCGCCTCGCTCGGTGCTGGCGGCATCGTGCCTGGCATCGTCATCGACATCACGGGCACCGCCGAGCCGGTCTGCGTTGCCGCGACGACGCCGGTCGTCGACGAGACCGGCCTGGTGGAGACGCACGGACACGCCGATCCGCGCGTCTGGCTCGTCGAGAACCCGGGGTTCGTGTCGGGCGGCAGCGTCACCTGGTTCCGCGAGGCGATCGGGGGAGGGGAGGCCGCGGAGCTTGACGGTGAGGCGGCCGCCGGCACCGTTCCCGGCGCGGACGGCGTCACCTTCCTGCCGACCCTCTCCGGATCGACGGCGCCGCGCTGGAACGACGAAGCGCGCGGGGTGTACGCGGGGCTGGCGCTCAACCACGGTCGCGCGCACCTCTATCGGGCGCTGCTCGAAGGCTGCACGTTCGCGCTCCGCGACATCGTCGATCGGCTGGACGCGATGGGACTGGCCGGCCCGGAGATGCGGGTCGTGGGCGGCGGCGCGCGCAGCCCGCTCTGGCTCCAGATGAAGGCCGACGTCACCGGCAAGACCGTGCGCGTGCTGCAGGCCGAGGAAGCGACCGCGAGCGGTGCCGCGATGCTGGCCGCCGTGGCGGCCGGGACCTTCGCCGGCCTCGACGAGGCGGTCGGGCGCTGCGTCCGGCTCGAGGATCGTGCCTACGAGCCGGACCCGACCACCGCCGCGGCCTATGCCGATGCCTACGATCGCTATCGCGGATTGTTCGATGCACTCGAGCCGACGTTCGGCGCCGGTCGCACCCTCGCGGGAGCGCCACGATGACGATCGCGCGGGCGATCCCGGATCCGACCGATCTCGACGCCCTGCGCGAGCGCCTTGCGGTCGCCGTTCCCGGCCATCCCGCCCCCGTGTCGGCGCGAAAGCCGATCGGACTCGGGACGGTCCGGATCTCGCTGGACGCGCTCGAGCGCCTGGTCGATGAGGTCGAGGCGATCCGGGTCGGCGGACCGGTCGTGGTCGTCGTCGACGAGACGCCGATGCGTCGCGGCCGAACGGACCTCAAGGCGCACGTGTTCGCGACCCTCGGCGCGCGATTCGCAACACGCCTGGCCGTCATCCGCGCGACCGGCGGTGAGGGACTGCACGCCGATGCCGACGCCCTCGCCCAGGCCGATGCGCTCATCGCCGGCGCGGGCTGCGTCGTCAGCGTCGGCTCGGGCACGATCACCGACATCGCCAAGGACGCGACGATGCGCGCCGGCAACGTCCCGCTCGTCGTGATCCAGACCGCCGTGTCCGTGAACGCCTTCTCCGACGACATGGCGGTCCTCCTGCGTGACGGCGTCAAGCGCACCGTCCCGTCCCGCTGGCCGAACACGCTGCTCATCGATCTCGGGGTCATCGCCGATGCGCCGCCGGACATGAATCGCGCGGGATTCGGCGAGCTGTGCTCGATGTTCACGGCTCCGGCCGACTGGTATCTCGCGAACGCCGTGGGGATGGACACGAGCCACGACCCCGCCGTGGTCGCGCTCTTCCGGGACGGCGCCGAGGGTCTCCTCGCCGGCGCGTCGCGAGTCCGCGCGAACGATCCCGCGATGCTGGCCGAACTCGCCGGCCGGATGACGCTCACCGGGATCGCGATGGGCGTGGCCGGCCGAACGGCGCCCCTGTCCGGGACCGAGCACCTGCTCAGCCACCTCCTCGACATGGCGGCCGGTGCCGCGGGACGGCCGCTCGCGTTCCACGGCGCCCAGGTCGGCGTCGCCGCCGTCCTCGCGTCGACCGTCTGGTACGACACGCTCGAGCGGTTCGATCCGGACGAGCTGTCGAGCGATGCCGTGTTCCCTCCGGCCGCGGCCGTCGAGTCCCGAGTTCGAGCCGCGTTCGATGCCGTGGATCCGAGCGGCCGGATGGCGACCGAGTGCTGGACCGACGTCGAGCGCAAGCTCGAGCGCTGGAACGCAGGACGCGCCCGGGTCGCGGCGTTCGCGGCCGATTGGGAACGCCACCGTACGGCGCTCGCCACGCTCCTCGCACCACCCGAGGTCCTCCGCGCCGCACTCGCCGAGGCCGGGGCCGCGGCCACGATCGACGAGTTGGAGCCTTCCGCCGACGCGGAGACGGTCCGCTGGGCCCTCCGTTCGCTGCCGCTCATGCGCGATCGCTTCACGGTCGCCGACCTGCGGTTCTTCAGCGGAACGTGGGACGAGGAGACGCTCGATGCGTTGCTCGACCGGTCGGGGATCCTCGGTACGACGGTGTCGGAGGCGGCCCGATGACGGCGTCCCGTCCCGAGACGGCCACGAGCGCGCTCCGTCGCCCCGATCGGCTGTTCGGCGGCTACGTGTTCGACCTCGACGGCACCCTGTACCTCGGCGAGGCACTGCTCCCCGGCGCGGCCGAGACGGTCGCTGCCATCCGCGACCACGGGGCCCGCGTGGCGTTCCTCACCAACAAGCCGCTCGAGCGCCCGGCGGCCTACGCGGCGAAGCTGGCGCAGCTCGGACTGCCGGCTGACCCCGGTGACGTGGTCTCGTCCACGGATGCCCTTGTCCGCTATCTCCAGGCCCGCGCCCCGGATGCCCGGATCCTCGTCATCGGCGAGCCGCTGCTGAGCGCGATCCTCGTCGAAGCGGGGTTCGCCGTCGTCGCCATGGGCGAGCCCGAGCGCGCCGACCTCGTCGTCGTCTCATGGGATCGGACCTTCGACTACGCAAAGCTCGTCGCGGCGTTCCGTGCCGTTCGCGCCGGCGCCCGGCTCGTCGCGACCAATCCCGATCCGTTCTGTCCGATGCCCGGCGGGGATCTTCCGGATTGCGCGGCGATGCTCGCCGCGATCGAGGCTTCGACCGGGGCGCACGCCGAAGCGATCGTCGGCAAGCCGTCGGTCCACATGGCCGGCGCCCTCCTGGACCGTCTCGCCCTTTCGGCCGACGACACCGTCCTCGTGGGCGATCGCCTGCTCACCGATGTCCGGATGGCCCACGAGGCCGGCATGGCGTCCGCGCTCGTTCTGACCGGAGCGACCGGCATCGAGGCTCTCGTCGACTCGGAGATCGTGCCCGACTACGTCCTGAACGGCGTCGCCGAGATCCTGCCCAGCCAAGCTGTCCGACCCGCCTGAGGAGGCCCCCGTTGCTCGAGTTCATCTTCATGCTCACCCAGAACGACCAGACCGTCGCGAACGCCCGTGCCGTGTACGACGAGATCCGTGACAGCGAGCTCCGCTACGTCGGCTTCAAGGACATCGGCCTTCCCACGGCGCAGCTCCGCGATCTCGCGTCAGCCATGCGGGCCGACGGTCGCGAAGTGTTCCTCGAGGTCGTGTCGGAGCGCGCGGAGGACGAGCGTCGGTCCGTGGAGGCGGCCCTCGAGATCGGGGTCGACTGGCTCCTCGGAGGAACGCACCCGGATACAGCGCTGCAGATCCTCGATGGCGTGGGGCCCCCCGGGACGGCGGGGCGACCGCGCTACTGCCCGTTCCCGGGCAGGGTCGTCGGCCATCCGAGCATCCTGGAGGGCACGATGGACGAGATCGCCACGAGTGCGCGCGAGCTCACGGCGCGCCCCGGCATCCACGGGCTGGATCTGCTCGCCTATCGCTGGGCGGGCGATGTTCCTGCGCTCGTCCGTGCGGTCGTTGCCGCATCGGCCGGCCCGATCGTCGCCGCCGGCAGTGTCGACTCCGCCGAGCGCATCCAGGCGCTGACCGACGCCGGGGCGTGGGCGTTCACGATCGGTGGCGCGATCTTCGATCGCAAGCTCCCCGCCGGACCATCCGTCCGAGAGCAAGTGGATTGTGCCCTGGCGCTCACGCGTGCGGCGGCACGGGAGGAGGTGGTGATCGACGACGCGTGAGACCCCTCGACGGGCCCATGGCCCACCCGATCCGACACGAGACGACCCCGTCGGACACCCCAAGTCCGACACCAGGAGGAGAACGATGACGAACGGACGAACACCGGACGACCAGCGCGATCCGGACCTGATCACCCAGCTCGCGATCCAGCGGCGCCTGTCGCGCCGCCACTTCCTCGCGGGGACCGGCGTCGGTCTCGGCGCCATCGCACTCGCCGCGTGCGCACCCGACGCGGGCGGCTCGGCGGCACCCACGAACGGTGGGAATCTCGGCGATACGCTCAACCTCGCAACGTGGCCGAACTACCACGACCAGGCCGTCCTCGACGCCTTCGCGACCGCGACAGGCGTGGCAGTCAATGTCGGCGTGTACGGCTCGACCGAAGAGATGGAGGCGAAGATCCGGGCAGGCAACTCCGGGATCGACGTCGTGGTTCCCTCGAACTACGCGATCGAGGGCTGGGTCGCCGACAAGCTCATCGAGCCGCTCGACTACAGCAAGATGCCGAGCTTCACCAAGGCCGACTGGAACGCCCGGTTCATGGACCAGGCGTTCGACAAGGGCAACACGTACTCGCTCCCCAAGAACTGGGGCACGACCGGCATCGCCTACCGCAGCTCGAAGGTGACCGAGGACGTCACCACCTGGAAGCAGTTCTTCGAACTGTGCGCCGGGACGTATTCGGGTCGCGGCGTGATCGTCGACCACCAGATCAGCTCGTTCGGCTCGGCCGCCGTCGCGCTCGGCTACTCGCTCAACACGATCGACGCGACCGAGATGGCGGCCGTCGAGGCGATGCTGACGGCGCTCAAGCCCGATCTCTTCGCGATCACGTCCGACGTGCAGCCCCCGTTGCGCGCCCTCGACAGCTGGCTGTCGATCGCGTGGACCGGCGACGGCGTCTCGGTGGGCGTCGACAACGAGGACGCCCGCTACGTGGTCGCCGCCGACGGCGGCGAGCTCTGGATCGATTCGTACACCGTCCCCACCGACGCACCCCACAAGGACGCGGCGTACGCGTTCATCGACTGGATCACCCAGCCCGAGCAGGCGGCGAAGGAGACGGAGTTCTGCCTCTTCCCGCACGCCAACGACAAGGCGACGGCGCTTCTCAGCGCCGCGGTCCGCGACAACCCCGTCATCTATCCGAGTGCCGATTCGCTCGTGAAGCTGGAGTACGCTGTCAGCGCGACGTACAACAGCGCAGCGCGCGCCGAGGCCTGGGCGCGGATCAAGGCGTCTGCCTGAGCCGCCCCTGATCAACCCAGCGTTCTCCAGGTCATCAGTCGGAGCGTCATGACGGGTTCGAGCCGGGCGGTGGAAGGCCGCGTCAAACGGCGCGGTGTCGCCGCCCTGCTCGTGCTGCCCACGGCCATCTGGTACATGGCCTTCCTCATCGCGCCGCTGATCGTTCTGGCCGTCATGTCCCTGGGCGAGCGTTCGCCCAACGGTGGGTACACGCCGGCGCTCACGCTTGAGCAGTACGGCAACCTCTCGACGCGGTTCACGCCGCTCACGAACACGCTGGGACTGGCCGCGCTCAACACGGCCATCTGCGTGCTGGTCGCGTTCCCGGTGGCGTACACGCTCGCGCTCAAGGTGCGCGGCAACTGGCGTCTCGTCCTCGTCGCGCTCGTCATCGTCCCGTTCTGGACGAGCTTCCTCATCCGGACCTATGCCTGGATGACCCTGCTCGGCAACAACGGCGTCCCGCAGATCCTCGCCTGGGTCGGCTTTGGCGACGTGCAGCTCCTGAACACGCCCTTCGCCGTGTCGCTGGGCATCGTCTACAACTACCTGCCGCTCATGGTCCTGCCGATGTACGTCAGCCTCGATCGGATGGATCGGGCGCTCATCGAGGCGTCGCGCGACCTGGGGGCCGGTCCGGTGGCGACGATCCGCCAGATCGTGCTGCCCCTGGCCGCCCCTGGGATCCTGTCCGGGATCGTGCTCGTGTTCATCCCGGTGATGGGTGAGTACCTCATCCCGATCCTCCTCGGCGGTGGCAAGACGTACTTCCTCGGCAATGCCCTGGCCGACCTCTTCCTGCAGAGCCGCAACTGGCCGTTCGGATCGGCACTGGCCACGATCTTCGTCGTCGGCATGGTGATCCTCGTGGCCGGCTACCTCGCGCTCTCCCGACGGCTCGTCCGGGCCGGGCGCGAGACGAGTCTCCTGTGAGGGGCAGGCGATGACCGGCCTCGCCCGGACCAGGGAGGTCCAGGCGGGCCGCCGTGCCGCGCGCATCGAGCGTCTCGGTGAGCGGCTCACCCGCGGCTACACCGCGCTCGTGTTCGCGTTCCTGTTCCTGCCGATCCTCATCGTCGTCATCTACAGCTTCAACGCCGGACGGCACGTCACGGAGTTGACGGGGTTCTCGACGCAGTGGTACGAGCTGGCGTGGTCGAACCGATTCCTCATGCGGGCGCTCGGCAACAGCCTGACCATCGCGACGATCACGGCGATCCTCGCGACGCTCATGGGCACCGCCTCCGCGCTGGCGATGGACCGGATCCGGCCGCGCCTGCGCGCCTGGATCGAGCTGCTCACGTACGTGGCGATCATCGTGCCGGGCATCGTCATCGGGATCGCCACGCTCATCTTCCTCGTGGTCGCGTTCGACTGGCTGAACCCGTGGCTGGCCTTCATCACGAATGGCGCCGGCCCCCAACTCGGGCTGGGCGCCGGGAGCATCATCGCGGCGCACACGCTGTTCACGATGGCGCTCGTCAACGTCCTCGTCCGAACGCGGATGCGGGGGATGGACCGCACCCTGATCGAAGCCTCGGAGGACCTGTACGCGACCCCGTGGCGGACCTTCGTGCAAGTGACCCTCCCGCAGCTCATGCCGGCGATCGTTTCGGGGGCGCTCCTCGCCTTCACCTTCAGCTTCGACGACTTCATCATCGCGTTCTTCACGAGTGGTCAGGACCAGACGGTCCCGATCTATCTCTTCGCGTCCATCCGGCGCGGGGTGAGCCCCGCGGTCAATGCGATCGCCACGGTCCTGCTCGGGGTGACGATCCTGAGCATGGTGGTGGCAGGTCTCGTGTACCGGCGCGGCCAGCGGCGCACGGCCAGGCCTGCGGGGGCCCGCCGGTGAACCGTGCCGGACGGACGACGCGCCCACTCCTCGCCGACGTCGTGCGCGACGGATTGCGGCGGGCGGTGATCGGCGGGACATTCCCGCCCGGCTCGAAACTCCCGAACGAGGACGCCCTCGCCCAGCGCTTCACGGTCAGCCGCGCGACGATCCGCGAGGCGGTGCGGGGCCTGGTCGAGGAGGGATACCTTTCCCGTCGCCATGGGTCCGGGACCTACGTGACCTCGCGGCCGCTGCTGCGCAACTCGCTCGACACGAACTTCAGCTACACCGCCTATCTCGAGTCGATCGGGGTGCGGGGTGGCCGCCGGATCCTCGGGATCAGGACGATCGGCGCGTCGGCGGCTGTCGCCGAGCAGCTGCGCGTGGAAGCGGGACATCCCGTGGTCGAACTCCGGCGTGTTCGGACCGCCGACGATCGACCGGCCGTCTATTCGGTCGATCACCTCCCGGCCGAGATCGTCGACGCGGATCGCGACCGGGATGCGCTCGGCGGGTCGATCTACTCGATGCTCGCCGACCTGGGACATCCGGTCCGGCACGGCGAGGCCGTCGTGGCTCCCGCGAGCGCTGACGCCGAGTTGGCCTCGGTGCTCGAAGTCCCCTCGGGCACGCTGCTCCAGCACCTTGAACAGGTCGACGTCGACGGGGCCGGTCGCCGCGTCCTCTTCTCGCTCGAGTGGCATGTGCCCGACGTCATCGAGCTGCGGGTCTATCGACGGGGTCCCGGGACGACCGAGGGCGAGGCGCGGGCGTAGGGTCTGCGCCGGCCTTGATCGCGCTGCGGAGCGGATCCGGCCGGTGGCGTCGCCGGACTACTTCTCGGCGGCTCGCCAGGCATCGCGGATCTTCATCCGGCCGCCGCCCTGGAGCACGGCGCCCGAGTAGACCCTCCCGCCGATGATGAACAGCGCGTAGATCGACGCCACGGTGACGACCCCGGCGAGGATCACCTCCCACGGTTCGATCGCCCCGAGGGCCGCGCGAAGCGGCACGACGATCGGCGCCGAGGCAGGGATGTACGTCGCGACGACCGCGACGATCCCGTCCGGGTCCGAGGGCACCACGAGCAGCGCCACCAGGTAGGAGGCGGTCGCCACGAGCATGACCGGCGTCGTCACGTTCGAGGCCTCCTCGATCCGGGTGGCGAGCGCGCCGAGCGCCGCGAAGACGGTCGAATACAGCGTGTACCCAAGGGCGAACCACACGAAGAGGAGGACCAGGGCCGAGACGGTCGTGTCGGGCAGGGTGAGGCCATCGGTGAGCAGGGCGAGCGCCAGGCCGGTCACCACGAAGACGACGAGCTGCGCGAGCCCGAGCACGCCGATCCCGAAGACCTTGCCCATGAGCAGTTCGCGCGGGCGGACCGTCGAGAGGATGACTTCGACCACCCGGCTCTGCTTCTCCTCGACGACCCCGGTAAGGACCCAGTAACCGAACGAGAAGATCGAGATGAAGAGCAGAATGACCCCGACGTTCGCGAGGAGGAACGCCGTCTCGTCGGCGTCGGACCTGGGCTCGAGGGCCCGAACGGACGGCTGGGCGATCGGTGTCGGCTGGGCGACCAGCTGGAACGCGGTCTGGATCACGCCCTGCAGCCGCGCATCGGGGCGCTCGCGCACGAGGAGCTCGCCGGCCCCGGCCGACCCGGGGGCGACCTCCGGCGGGACGATGACCGCGTCGACCTGCTCGTCGAGGAGCGCCGCTTCGGCGGCCGGCAGATCCACGTAGGACGTCAGCTCCAGGTTCGCGTCGAAGGCGGTCGCGGCGGCCTCGAGGGCCGTGCGTACGATCGCCGTGGGCTCGCCCACGGTTCCGATCTTGAGGCGGCTGATCTCACCCCCGACGAACGCCTGGAGCGCGAACGAGCCGATGATGAAGGCCTGCGTGATGAGCAGGCTCGCGATGAACGCCTTGCTTCGGCCGCGTTCGATGAGCTCCCGCCGCCCCACGAGGTAGATGGCGCGAAAGCGGCTCACCGCGACACCGTCGCGTTCGTCGACGCCCCGGCAGCCTTCGGTGCCCCCGTCCGGTGGTCCATGCCGACCGCTTCCATGAAGAGCTCGGAGAGCGCCGGCGGCTGATAGGCGAACCGCCGGACGGTCCCGGCTGCTGTCGCCGCCGCGAGGAGGGCACCGAGATCCGTGGCTGCGTCGACCAGCAGGCGGACGTGGTCGCCACGACGGTCGACCACCGTGCTCCCGGGCAGCGTGTCCACCCACGCACCCTGGCTCCCCTCGACCTCGACGTCGACGTGGGTCCGGCCGCTCGCGCGTCGCAACGCCTCGATCTCGCCGTGCGCGACGATCCGGCCGCTCGAGATGATCGCCACGTCTTCGCACAGGTCTTCCACGAGATCGAGCTGATGGCTGCTGAACACGACGGCGACCCCGGCCGCCGCGCGCTCGCGCAGGACCTCGCTCATCGTCGCTGTGCCGATCGGATCGAGCCCCGAGAAGGGCTCATCGAGGACGAGCAGCTCGGGATCGTGGACGAGCGCCGTCGCGAGCTGCACCCGCTGCTGGTTGCCGTGCGAGAGGTCCTCGAGGCGGGACTTGGCGCGGTCTGCGATCCCGAGGCGCTCCAGCCAGCGCGTCGCCGCGGCGTTCGCGTCCTTCGCGGTGAGCCCGTGATGCTGGGCGAAGTAGCTGAGCTGTTCATGGACCTGCATCCGCGGGTAGAGGCCGCGTTGTTCCGGCATGTATCCGAAGCGGAGGCGGGTGGACTGCTCGATGACCTTCCCTTCCCAGCGGACCTCGCCGCGGTCCGGCCGCACCAGCCCGAACACGCAGCGCATCGCCGTCGTCTTGCCGGCGCCGTTCGGCCCGAGGAAGCCCACGAGCCGTCCCTGCGCGACGCTGAAGGACGCGTCGTCGAGCGCGGTGATCGTGCCGTAGCGCTTGTCGAGCGCGTCGAATTCGAGCATGGGTCTCAGGACTCCCCCCGGGTCAAGCGTTGTCTCTCGGAGTATGCCGGGATTGGCAGCACCATGGCCAGCGCTCCCGCCGCCGGCTCCCTCGCCGAGAGGCCTCAGTCGACGTCGACGACCTGGTAGCGAACGTCCCCGCGCGGGGTCCTGACGGTCACGAGGTCGCCCGAACGGGCGCCAACGAGCGCCTTGCCGACCGGGCGAATCCACCGAGATCCGTCCCGACCCGGGGTCGGATTCCGAGGCGCCCACGAGCGTGTACGTCAGCTCCTCGCCGCCCTCGTCGACGCGCAGGACCGACCCGAGCGCAGCCCGCCCGCCGGTGTTCGCGGCTGGGTCGATGATCACCGCACTGCGCAGGCGCGCTTCGATCGCCTGGATCCGGCCCTCCAGGAACGATTGCTCCTCGCGAGCCGCCGAATAGTCGGCGTTCTCCTTCAGGTCGCCCAACTCCTTGGCCGTCCGGATGCGTGCGATCACCTCCGGCCGACGCACGCCGACGAGTTCGGCCAGTTCGACCTGGAGGCGCGCCTGGCCGTCGATCGTCAGCTCGTTCGACGGCGGCTCCGGGCGCTCGCGCGGGGCGAGACCGGCAGTCGGGGCGGTCTGTCGGCGAGCGGCGGAGCCTGTGCCGGATCCCGCGCCCGCGGCGGCACCGGACCCCGAGCCCGAACCCGCCACTCGCGAGCGCTGGCCCGTCATGCGGGGTGCTCGTCGTGTCGAGCCGGTGCCGGGCGACCCGGACGCCGGCGCTTCGGATCGCGCGCCGTCGGCGTCGCCGTCGGGCAGCGTCACGACGCGCGGCGGTGGTGTCGGTGCGCGCTCCTCGGCCGGGAGGAGATCCCCGCTGATCCCGGTCTCGCGGCGCCGCCCGCTCGGACTGCGCCGATTCGCCCAGGGGAGGGATCCGCCGGCTGCCGTGGCGGCGAACGCATCCAGCAGGGCGTCGAGGTACTCCTCCGGTGCGTCCGTCGCGGCCCACCAGACTCGGGCCGGCTTGATCGCCCCGGGCAGAAGAAGGTGCAGCCACTGGCCGTCGGCATGTGGTCGCCGGTCGCCCGGGACGTGTCCGTAGAGGGACGCAAGCCGCCCGCCGATGGAATGGGTCGTCGCGCCGATGTACAGCACCGGCTGTCCCGGGAGCCAGGCTTCCGCGAGCACCGCAGCCAGCGAGCGGCTGACCGGTCGCTCCCCGTCGAGGCGCAGGCCGGGCACGCGCTCGAGCCACTTGCCGACGCGACTGAGCTCGAGCGGCGCCGTGGCCGGCGGATCGGGCAACTCCACGAGGTACACGCCCGAGCCTCCCGCCGCGATCGGACGGCCCCACACGCCGGGTCCGTCGGGCAGCAGGTCCACCGACCGCAACAGTGCGGCGGCCGTTGGGCCGAGGGGAGGCGGGACGGGCATTCGGGACTCCAATGAGGGGAACCGGGGTATCTTCGCATCATCGTGCGACGCAGGGTCTCGCTGGTCATCGCCGCCCTGGCCACCGCCGCCGCGGTCGGGTTCGGGCTGAACGTCGATCCGGCTACCGCGTGGCTCCGCGGGATCCTCGATCCCGCCGTCGCCGGCTCAGCGAGCGCGAGCCCGGGCCCCTTCGCGACCGATGGGACCGGCGTTGCCACCCCACCGTCGGCGAACGACCCGTCACCCGGCGCGAGCGCGGCCCCCACGGCCGACCCCACGCCCACCCAGCCCCCCACGGTCGCGTCCGCTCCAGGGCCCACGGCCAACATCCGGATCGTGGAGCGGCTCGAGGAGCGCCTGGAGGTCCTGCGCCGCGTCCTGGGGATCCCCGGCGTCCAGGTCTCGATCGTGTTCCCGGACGGGACGGCCTGGACCGGCGTGAGCGGCTACGCGGACATCGCCGGCAGTGTTCCCGTGTCGCCCAGGACGCCGTTCGCCATCGCATCGATCAGCAAGTCGTTCACGGCAGCGGTCATCCTGCAGCTGGTGGCGGAGCGACGCCTCGAACTCGACGAGTCGGTCGCTGCCCGTCTGCCCGCGCTGAAGCTCGACTCGCGGATCACCGTTCGCCAGCTCCTCGATCACACGAGCGGCCTGAACGACTACCTTGTCCGGACCGTCGTCGATCGCGCCCTGCGCGCCGAACAGGCGACGGCCTGGACGCCCGAACGCGCCATGTCGTACGTCGGGAAGCCCTACTTCAACCCGGGTCGCGGATGGCACTACTCGAACACGAACTATGTCGTGCTCGGACTGCTGGCCGAGGCCGTGACCGGCGAGCCGCTGGCCGCTTCACTCCGTACGCGGATCTTCGAGCCGCTCGGGCTCTCCACAGCGACCTACCAGGGCATCGATGATCCGCCGGCCGCGGTCGCTCGTGCGTACCGCTTCACGGTCCGCCAGCCGGCCGGCGCCGCGATCGAGTGGGACGACGGCACCGGCATCGTGCCCTTCACGGCCGTGGTGACGGCGACGGCGGGCGCCGGCTCCATCGCGGCGTCGTCCGCCGACGTCGCGCGCTTCGCCCGGGAGATGTGGGGCGGCGACATCATTCCGAAGTGGCTCCTGAACGAGGCGATCGCCGACGCGGCACGGGTCGACCGGATCCGCGGCGCGCTCGCGTACGGACTCGGACTCCAGGCCTATCCGGTCGACGGTCGCGTGGCATTCGGTCACTCCGGACGGTTCTCCGGGGCGCGCGCCGTGGTGCGCTATGTGCCGGACGCCGATGTTGCGATCGCGGTCCTGACGAATCAGAGCCGCGTGGACCCGGCCCGGATCCTGCGCGACCTCCTCGCGATCGCGGCCCCCGTGTCCCGCTCGGGTGCGCAGGCGTTCCTCGACTGACCCGGTCGGAGCCGGACCGTTCGCCGGCCGGGCGATGCGTCGCATCGGACGCCGGAGGTGCGGCGGCGGTGCACGCCGGAACCGATTCGACACAGCGCGGTACCACTGCCCGCTCGGGACGGTACGGACGGGTCTGGCGCGGCAGGGTCGTTGCGCGCAGGCTGGACCGATCCTTGAGGTGTCGAATGGTCGCTCGACTCGATCTCTATACCGCCACCGGACTGACGACCGGGACCCTGTGGCCCCGCGGCCGCCTCGCACCGCGCGTCGAGCAGGCCACCGCGCTCGAACTCGACGAGGCAGCGTGGGCGCCGTTGTACGGCCCGGACGTGCGGGCGAAGGGTCGGGTGAGTATCGCCGTCGACGACGTTCTGCTCGCGTTCGACCCCAACGAGGAAGAGGCCACGATCCATGCGACCTGGCACCCGGTCCTCCTGGATGTCGGACCGTATGAGGTGCGTGGTGAGCTCGCGACGCAACCGGGCTTCGACCCAGGCCGGGCGCTGACGCGCCCGTCGGGATCCTTCCTGCACCTGCGCGACGCCCGGATCGAACGTCGTGAGCGCCCGGACCTCATGGCCCGCGACCACCCGAGCCTGCTCGTGAATCGCTACACCGTCGACAAGGTGCGAGCCGGGATCATGCTTGGGTTCTTCTTCCCCGGCGCGCAGATCGAGGAGTTCGCGGACGTCGAGCCCGTCGCCCACGAGTAGCCGGCGCTGCCCCGCCCGGGCGGTGGGAACCTAGCCCCGGCGGCGACCGCCGGACGAGTGGACGGGCTTCCGGTGTGGATGGTGGCCGGTCGCACCTTCCGTGCCACGCCCACGGCCGAGCGGCTGCGGCTCCGCGTTGCGATCCGGGACGAAGCCTTCCTCGACCGTCCACGGGATGGCCTTCTTGAGGAGCCGCTGGACGCCGCGCAGGAGGTCCGTCTCGTCGATCGCAGACGAGGCTGATCGCATCGCCGGTGGCGCCGGCTCGGCCGGTCCGGCCGATCCGGTGGATGTAGTCCTGCGGGTGCCACGGCAGCTCGAAGTTCACGACGTGCGGCAGGTCCTCGATGTCGAGGCCGCGCGCCGCGACATCGGTCGCCACGAGGACCCGGATCTGCGCCGGTCTTGAACGCCTCGAGGGCGCGCGTCCGCTCCGGCTGCGAGCGGTCGGAGTGGATCGCGACGGCCTCGAGGCCCTGGCGGTCGAGGCACGGTCGCCAGCCGCGAGGTCGGCCCGAGCTTCGTCCGCGTGAAGACGAGTACCTGGCGCAGGTCCTCCTTCGCGATGAGGTGGGCGAGCAGCGCTTCCTTGCGATCGCGATCGACCGGGTAGACGAGTCTGACGTACCGATCCTCGGCGGCGATGTTCCGCGCCGCGACCTCGACCGTGACCGGGATCGATCGCAGGATCGTCGCCGGACAGCCGCCGGATGTCGTCCGAGAACGTCGCCGAGAACATGCAGGTTCTGGCGCTTCGCCGGCAGCAGCTCGATGATCCGCCGGATATCGGGCAGGAAGCCCATGTCGAGCATCCGGTCCGCTTCGTCGAGGACGAGGATCTCGACCTGGCCGAGGTTGACCGTCCGCTGGCCGACGTGGTCGAGCAGCCGACCCGGCGTGGCGACGAGGATCTCGATCCCGCCACGCAGCTCCTTGATCTGCGGCTCGATCGGGATCCCGCCGAAGACGACCGCCGGGCGCAGGGGAACGGTCCGGCCATAGGTGCCGGACGCTCTCGTCGACCTGCATCGCGAGTTCCCGCGTGGGGACCAGGATGAGCGACGCGGACCGGGTGTCGAGCCGGCGAGAAGCTGGTGTTGGCGTGCGTGCCGCAGGCGATCGAGGATCGGCAGGACGAACGCGGCGGTCTTGCCGGTGCCCGTCTGGGCTGCCGCGAGGACGTCGCGTCCGGCGAGGACGTGGGGGATCGCCGCCGCCTGGACGGGCGTGGGCTCGGTCGTAGCCCTCCTCGGCCACGATCCGGACGAGGTCGGCCGACAGGCCGAGGGTATCGAAGGTCAAGCGTTGCTCCTGATCTGCCCGCCTGGACACTGATGGCGCGCCCGTCCCGTCGCCTCAAGCGTCGGGACGTGGCAACCGCGGCGGCGGCGAGCATAGCCGATGCGCAGCCGCACGCGCGGGCTACGATCGCCCGGAACGCACGATGGCCGCGGTGAGCCGCGAAGTCCCGTCACCCCCGCCGTGGCCGCCCTTCGCCGCGCGGCATCGCCCACGACGGTCCGCAGTACGACGCCGCGGACCGTAACGGCGCCCGTCGGACCGAGCGCCCGACCTACGGGCTCGACGCTGCGGCAGCGCTCGGGCGTTGCGCCGATCGCGTCTTCAAGACGCTCGTGGTGGTCGTGGACGGCGTCGCTGATGCTGGCCATCGTGCCCGACGGTCCGGACACTGGACCTGAAGCGTTTCGCCGCGGCGGTCGGCGGCCGGCGCGGCCGCTCGCCGACGAGCGCAGGCCGAGCGCGCGACCGGGTACGTCGTCGGCGGGCATCAGCCCGATCGGCCACGGCGACGGCCTATGCGATCGGTGGTTGACGCCAGGCGGCCGCTCGGGCACGAGCCGATCCACGTTTCCGCCGGTCGGCGTGGCCTCCAGCTCGAGCTGCGCCGCGCGGATCTGGTCCGCCGTCACGGGGCCGTCGTCGTCGCGATCAGTCGAGATGATTAATACGGCGTCACGGTTACGAAAAACGAAATCATGGTATTGACAAAGTGAAATGACAATGTGCGATAACCTCGGCACAACCCCACCGAAGTCGAGGATCGCAAGCCTGTGCCGCACGACGTCATCTCCACGTGTCCCGTCTGTACCGGTGAGCTGGCCGTCACGCGGCTGCACTGCCGACACGCTGCGGGACGACGCTCGAAGGTGACTTCAGTGTCGGCCGCTTCGGCCGCCTGACGCAGGAGCAGCTGGCCCTGCTCGAGAGCTTCCTCCGATCGCGCGGGAACCTGCGGGACATGGAGCGCGAGCTCGGGATCTCCTACCCGACGGTCCGCTCCCGCGTCGAAGCCCTGGTCCGGGCGCTCGGGTTCGGGCCGCGCGACGGGTCGCCGACGATGCGACGGCGGACGAGGCCGACGCCGGAGGCGCCGGACCCGACGCCCTGGCACGGATGGAGATCCTCGAAAAGCTGGCTCGTCACGAAATGAGCGCCGAAGACGCGGCCGACGCGATCCGCGCGCTCGGAAGGAAGCACGATGACCACATCGATCGACTCGACGTTCGAGCACGAGCTCGGGACGAACGGCCGCTTCGTCGCGCGCCTGCGCGTCGGCGATCTCACCATCCGCGCCGTCGACGGCGAGGTGGCGCGGATCCGCGACACCGACGGCCGCGACCTCGGCGAGTCGGTCCGGATCCAGGCCGGGCCGGGCGAGCTCGAGCTCGCGCCGGTGGGCGGCAAGGGCATCGACTTCGTCCTGTCCATCGGCTCGCGCCGGTTCGGACGGGGAGGGGACCTCGAGATCGAGCTTCCGCGCGGGACGACCGTAGCGGTCGAGACCGCGAGCGGCGAGATCGACGTCGACGGGATCCAGGGCGCCGGCCACTATCGATCGGCCTCGGGCGACATCCACCTGCGCGGCGTGCGCGGCGTCCTCGAGATCAGCGCCGTCAGCGGCGACGTCGAGATCGCCGCCGACGACGAGATCGCGCTCCAGCTGCGAACCGTGTCGGGTGACGCGAAGGTGCGCGCACCGCGCATCTCCCGCCTCGGCGTGACGACCGTCAGCGGCGACGTGCGCGTCGACGGCGACTTCAGCGGAGCCGGGCCGTACGCCGTCGAGACGCTGAGCGGCGACGCAGCCGTGGTCGCGCACCGCGGACTTCGCGTCGACGCGCGGACGATCACCGGTGAGCTGCGCAGCGACATCGACCATCGTGCCCAGGAGGGCGGCGGGCGACGCTCACTCGTCATCGGCGACGGTGAGACGACACTCGCGTTCAAGTCGGTGTCCGGCGATCTGCGCCTCACCGCACCGCGGATCGTCCATCCGGCGCCTCCGGCGCCGCCTCGCCCCGACCGAGCCTCCGCCGGCAGCGCTCGAGGCCGACGCAGCGTCGATCGTCTCGACGCCCGTCTCGAGATCCTGCGGGCGCTCGAGCGGGGCGACCTCACGATCGACGACGTGGCCGCGCGCCTCGGCGAGATCGATCTCGAGGAAGCCTCGCGATGACCGCCGCCGTCGACCGCGTCCTGCGCCTTGTCGCGGAGGGCCGCCTCTCGGCCGAAGAAGCTGCACCGATCCTCGACGCGCTCGATCCGGCGGTGGCCGGCGCCGAGCCCGGTGAGGCCCTCGGATCAGGCGGACCTCGCTCAAGGACGACCGGTGAGCGCGGGACCTCCCGCTCGATCCGGGTCGAGGTCTTCGAGCGCGGCAAGCGGGTCGTGAACCTGCGGATCCCGTTGAGCCTTGGTCGCTTCGCCCTCGCCCGGGTCCCGGGCCTGTCGTCGGAGCGGATCGAGGAGGTCGAGGAGGCGATCGCCGGAGGGCAGACCGGGCCGATCCTCGACGTTGAAGACGACGAGGGCGACGGTGTCCGGATCGTCGTGGAATGACCAGGAGGACTGCGATGGAACTGACGAACGCGGCGGTCCACGACCGGATCGCCGAGTTGAACCAGGTGGCAGCCGAGCTCCGCATCGCTCGCACGGTCACCGGCCGGGACCCGCGGGACCCGATGCGTCGGCGACCCGTGGCAGCCGTGGGCGCGTGGCTCATCGCGCTGGGAACGGCGCTCGGCGGAGGGTCCGTCGAGCGGGTGCAGCCCACGGCTCGATGACCCGACCACGACGTTGAGCGATGCGATCGGCCGGATCAGCGGCGAGCGGGTCCGCGAGACATAGCGCCTCGTCGAGGTGAAGAAGAACCCGCGCTCGTCACCGGGCGCGGGTCGTTCTCGTGTTGTGCTGCGGTGATCCGTGGCATGCCCCGAACCACCCGGATCTGCCGGCGCGCATGTCGCTGCTGATATTGCCCGCGCGGGGCGTGGTGGCGAGGTTGCTCGAGCCCCGGCTGGCGTCCACCGTCTTCGGCAGAGAAGACACGACGTGCGTGTCTCGATCTCTCCGATCGGTCTGATCGACCGTGTGGCGGCGCCTGGTCTCCGACATGCTCGGTACCTCCGCTGGCTTTCATTGTACGCCCACCCTGCAATCGCGAGGCCCGGGCACGGCGTACCATGCGCGCCATGGACACGATGCTCGACTCCCTTCCGTACACGGGCAACGACGAGGCCGATCGCCTTCTTGTCAGCGAGCCCCTGGCGCTGCTCATCGGACTCGCCCTGGATCAGCAGGTGACGCTTCAGAAGGCGTTCAGCGGTCCGCTCGACATCCGCGAGCGGCTGGGCCACCTGGACGCCGCCAGGATCGCGGCGATGGATCCCGCCGAACTCGACGAGGTCTTTCGCCGTCGGCCGGCGATCCATCGGTTCCCGGGTTCGATGGCCGGCAAGGTCCAGGCGCTCTGTGCCTTGATCGGGTCCGACTACGCGAACGACGCGGCGCGGGTGTGGACCGAGGCGAAGGATGGCAGGGACCTGGAGAAGCGGATCGGCGGACTGCCCGGCTTCGGCCCGATGAAGGTGCGCACGCTCCTGGCCATCCTGCACAAGCGGTTCGCGCTCGATCTGCCCGGTCTCGCCGATGTCGTGCCCGACTATCCGACGATCGCCGATGCCGATACGCCCGAGGCGTTGGCCCGCTACCAGGAGCTCAAGCGAGCCCACAAAGCCGAGCTCCGCGCGAAGGGCGACGGCTTCAAGGCCTGAGCCGCCGGGCGGCCGCCGCGAAGAAACCATGAACGAGAGCATCCAGCGCGCCCTGGCCCGCGGCCACCGCATCGACATCACCACCACCGGCCGCACGTCGGGAGAGCCACGTCGCATCGAGATCCATTTCGAGAACATCGATGGGCGGATCTATATCTCGGGCATGCCGAACCCCGACCACCGGCGGCACTGGCTGCGCAACCTCGAGGCGGACCCCGCGCTGACCTTCCATCTCAAGCACACCGTGCAGGCCGACCTGCCCGCGCGGGCACGGGTCATCGACGACCCGGGCCAGCGGCGTCAGCTCCTCGCCCGGTTCGCTGCGACGTGGAAGTACGCGCTGGAGCCGATGGTCCTGCACAGCCCGTTGATCGAAGTCGTGTTCGACGAGGACGCGACGGCCGCAGCCTGATCCGCGGCCCCGCCGAGCGGATTCACCGCGCGGGCAGGCCGGCCCGTTCGTCGCGGATGAGCCAGCCGCCTTGCATCACGGCGACCGGGTCGCGCAGGACCGTGACGTCCCGCGTCGGATCGCCGGCCACGGCGATGAGGTCGGCATGTCGGCCCGGCTCCAGCGAGCCGACGCGATCGGACCAGCCCATGAGCTCCGCGGCGTCGAGGGTCGCCGCGCGGATCGCCTGGAGTGGACGCATCCCGTGGCGGACCATGTACTCGAACTGGATCGCGTTGCGGCCGTGCGGGTACACCCCGCTGTCCGTCCCGAACGCGAGCCGGACACCGGCATCCACGCAGCGCCGGAACGCGTCACGCTGCGCGTCGGTCGTTTCCTCGTTCTTGCGCAGGACCTCAGCGGACCAGCCGTCCCGGCGGCCGATCTCGTCGATCCAGTCGCCGTCGTAGATGTCGGCGACGAGCCACGTCCCGTGCGCGAGCAGAAGATCGATCCCCTCGTCGTCGAGCAGCGAACCATGCTCGATCGAGCGCACGCCGGCCCGGATCGCCGCCTTGATCCCGTCGGTGCCGTGGGCATGCGCCGCGACGGACAGCCCGTGGCGTGCCGCCGCGTCGACGGCGGCCTCGAGCAGCGGGGACGGGACCTCGATCTCGCCCAGGTGCGTGCCCGCGGTGAGCACCGCCCCCGTCGCGATGACCTTGATCACCCCGGCTCCCCCAGCCACGAAGCGATCGACCGCTGCACGCACGTCGGCCGGCGTGCGCACGACGCCCTGCCGGAACTCGGCCGGGACGACGACATCGGTCCGGCCGGTCACCTCGCCGCCCCCGTGCGGCTTCGTCAGGTAGCCGGCTGCGCATTGCATCCGCGGACCGCTGACATCGGCGCGACCGGGTGCATCGATGAGCTCCTTCAGCCGAACGTCGAGGAAGGCGCGAAACGTCCCGACGTCGCGCACCGTCGTGAAGCCGGCTCGAACGGTCGCGGCAGCGTTCAGGATCCCCTGTTCGAGTTCGTGCTCGGCCGTCTGGTGGATCGCCGGGATCCCCGAGTACTCGAGATCGCCGATCAGGTGCGTGTGGCAGTCGATGAGGCCCGGCACGATCGTGAGTCCGGTGAGATCGACGGTCTCCACCGCGCCCGGGTCCGGCCCGCCCGGCTGGTCGGGACCCAGGACGGCGGCGACGCGCCCACCGGCGACGAGCACGCGCCGATCCGGAAGAAGCTCGCCGGTGGCGACGTCGAGCAGCCTCCCGGCCTGGACGACGCGATCGATCGGAGAGTCGTGCATGGTGCTGATGCTACGTGACCGCCGATGCCACGCGAGCGCCGGCCGGTCGATTCGCGTCGCATTGGGTATCGTGAAGCGCACGCACCGGAAAGGGGACCGTGGTGAATCGCCTGCTTTGGATCCTGCAGATCGTGCTCGGCGCGAGCTTCGTTGGGATCGGGATCATCCACTTCGTCGTCCCGGAAGGCCTGCCGGCGCCGATGGCGTGGATGTATGAGCTCCCGTCCGAACTGCACTACATCAGCGGGACGGCCGAGGTCCTCGGCGGCCTTGGGTTGATCCTGCCCGGGCTCACGCGCATCCAGACGCGATTGACGCCGCTCGCCGCGCTCGGCCTGGTCAGCGTGATGGTCCTCGCGGCGATCTGGCATGTAACGCGTGGTGAGTTCCAGAACGTCGGCTTCAACGCGACACTGGGCGCGCTGACGGCGTTCGTCGGCTACGGACGCTGGCGACTGCACCCGCTTCCCGGAGCGGGAGCGTAGCGGGTCCCGCGACGCGACACGGCACGGCAACGCGACACGGCACGGCAACGCGACCGGCGCGCTGCCCCGGACTGGAGGACTCGATGGCGCTCGGCAGGCTGCTCGGATTGCCGCAACCACCGACCGGTGACGGACCGGCTGAGGCTGGCGGCGGGAGATCGCCGTCGGATCGGGACGACACGCAGGCCGTTCGCCGGATCGCCCGCGAACTCGACGCCCTGCCCCGCGACCGCGCGCGCTATCTCGCGGCCTTCGCCTATGTCCTGACGCGCGCAGCCGCAGCCGATCTCCACATCAGCGATGCCGAAACGAGTGCGATCGAAGCGGTGGTCGAGGAGTTCGGCGAGCTTCCCGAAGCGCAGGCCGTGCTCGTGGCCGAGATCGCGCGGACCCAGTCGCTCCTGCATGGGGCCAGCGAGGACTACCTCGTGTCGCGCCAGTTCCGTGACCTCTCATCTGCCGAGGAGCGTCACAACCTGATGCGCTGTTGCTACATCGTCGGCTCGGCCGACGGCACGATCACCGCCGAGGAATTGGCCGTTCTCCAACAGATCGCCCGCGAACTCGACCTCCCGCGGGACGAGGTCAACCGGATCCGCAACGAGTTCGCTCACCTGCTCTCGGCGATCCAGGCGATGCAGCGCCTCCGCCAGCAAACCTAGTTCAGGCGGCCGCCCTCGGTCCCGCCGCGCTCGCGCAGGAACCGCTCGATGTCGGAGATCAGGTCGTCGCCCGACGGCAGGCGCGATTCATCGACCATCGATTCGAGGCGCGAGACGTACTCACGCGTGGTCTCGTCCGCCTGGACGGCGGCATCGAGGCGCGACGTCACCTGGCGAGACTCGGCGGGAAGCAGGCCCGTCGGCAGGTCCACCCCGAGGTGCGACCCGAGGATGCGCAGGAGTTCGAGCGATGCTGCCGGGTATGGCCCCGAGACGTAGTGCGGGACCTGGGCGAAGTAGCCCACGGTCGGAACGCCGGACGAGGCCATCGCCATGTCGATGACCGAGAGCGCGGCCGACGGCACGCGCATGACACCCATCGGGCCGCGCTTGACGTCGGCCTTGAGGACGCCGCTGTCCGACGCGGTGCCCATGATCGGCACGTCGCGCGTATGCGGCACGGCCGCGGGGATCGCCCCGACACTGATGAACTCCGTGACACCAAGGCCGTCGAACAGCCCCACGATCACCTCGGCGAGTTCCTGCCAACGGAAGTCGGGCTCCGCGCCGGTCAGCACGAGGAGGTCGCGCTCCGCGATGCGCGAGGCGCGCAGGGTGAGGGCGGGCCAGGTCAGTTCGGACAGCCGGCCGTCGACGATCTGGAGCGTCGGACGGCGAGCGCGGTAATCGAACAGGGTGTCGCCGTCGAAGGTCGCGAGGACGGCCCCGCCGGTCCCGATCAGGTCCGCCGCGGTCGTCGCAGCGGTCCCGGCGTCGACCCAGCCGTCGAAGGCGGCGATGACCGTCGGCGAGATGAGGTCGACCGATTCGCCGATCCGGTAGAGGCTCATGCCCGAAGCATAGGCCGTGATGCGCACGAGCGGTTGCGACAGGCGGACCGCCGGACATCCCACCCGCGCACGACGGATACGCTCGCTCCCATGCATCGATCCGTGGCCGCGCGATGATCCGGACGAGTCCGTTCCATCCGCGGACGAGCGCGGCCAACGCGACGGGGCTGTGGAGTCACTGGTCGGGGCACCTGGCCGCGGAGAAGTACCAGGTCGCCGAGAAGTTCGAGTACTTCGCGATCCGCAACAGTGCCGGGATGTTCGATTCGTCGCCGCTCTACAAGTATCGGATCCGCGGCCGCGACGCCGAGGCCTTCCTGGCCGGCGTTCTTGCCCGCGACATCCGCACGTGCCGGCCCGGCCAGGCGCAGTACACGATCTGGTGCGACCACCGTGGCTTCGTGGTGGAGGACGGCGTGATCCTGCGCCACTCCGACGACGACTTCCTGCTCACCGCCGCCGAGCCGAACCTTGCCTACTTCGCAGATCTCGTCGGCCGGCGCGACGTCACGATCGAAGAGGTCAGCGACGACTTCGCGACCCTTGCCTTCCAGGGACCGCGTTCCCGGACCATCCTGGAGTCGCTGACCCCGGCCGTGACCGGCCTGCCGTACTTCGGGCTTGCACCGGCCACGATCGCCGGCGTCCCGGTCACGATCTCGCGGACCGGCTTCACCGGCGACCTCGGGTTCGAGGTCTGGGTCGGCTCGGACGATGCCCTCGCCGCATGGGACGCCGTCGCCGAGGCGGCGCAGGGCCACGGCGTGATCCCGTTCGGCCTGCAGGCGCTGGACATGGCCCGGATCGAAGCCGGGCTGCTCCTCCTCGACGTCGATTTCGGGTCCAGCCGGTTCGCCTGGACCGACGAGGACCGCTCCACGCCGATCGAGCTCGGCCTCGGCTGGATGCTTCGCGGGATCGAAGCGGACGATCGTGCATTCATCGGCCGCGATGCGATCGTGCGCGAGATGACGGAGAAGACGTCGCGCTGGCGGATGACCGGGATCGTCGTCGATTGGCACGACTACGACCGGATCTACAACGGCGCCGGCCTGATCCCGCCCAAGGACCACACGCCGATCCACGAGGAGTTCTTCCTCTACGACGACGACCTCAAGCAGGTCGGCTACGCCACGAGCTATGCCTACTCGCCGATCCTCCAGCGCCACATCGCCCTCGCCCGCGTCCGGCCACACCTCGCGGCTTCGGGGTCGAAGGTCCGCCTGGAGATCGGCGTCAACCACCGCTACGAGTACGTGGCTGCGCACACCGCACGGCTGCCGCTCTACAACCCCGAGCGAAAGACGGCGTGAGATGACGAAGAAGACACCCACCGCCAAGGCAGCGCCGGCGAAGATCCGGCCTGCAGCGGCCCGAGCCGCAACGACGACCGCGAAGTCCAGCCGGCCGGCGAGTGCCGGAGCGTCTGCGCGGCGAACTGGTGGCGAGGACCATCGCTACGACGCGATCGTCGTGGGCGGCGGGCACAACGGCCTCGTCAACGGCGCGTACCTCGCGAAGTCCGGTCTGCGCACGCTCATCCTCGAGCGGCGCCACCTCGTCGGAGGTGCGGCGATCACCGAGGAACTGCACCCGGGCTTCTGGTTCACCACGTTCTCGTATGCCCTGAGCCTGCTCCGGCCGGACATCATCCACGAGCTCGAGCTGACGAAGCACGGGTTCATGCCGCTGCTCATGGCGAATACGTTCGCTCCGAAGGAGAACGGCGACTACCTGCTCCTCAGCCAGGATCGGGGCGAGAACCTGCGCGAGATCGCCCGTCACTCGAAGCACGACGCGGACGCCTACGACCAGTACGAGCACGACATCAACCAGGTCTGCCAGCTGATCAAGCCGCTCTTCGACATGGTCCCGCCGGACCTGTTCAGCGACGATCCTGCGGAGCTGCTCGCTCTCGCCGGCCTCGGGCAGCACTTCCGGCGGGCCCAGCCGCGGGTCGTCCAGAACGCGATCCGGCTGCTGACCGGCAGCGCGGCCGACTTCCTCGACGACTACTTCGAGTCGGACATCATCAAGGGCCTGTTCGCGTCGTCGGCGATCATCGGGACCAAGGTCGGACCGTACTCCCAGGGCTCCGGGCTCGTGCTCCTCTTCCACACGATGGGCGAGCACGACGGCGTCTTCGGGGCCTGGGCGTTCCACAAGAAGGGCAACGGCGGGTTCACCCAGGTCCTCGCCCGGGCGGCGCAGGCCTTCGGGGCCGAGATCCGCCTCGAGTCGCCGGTGGCGAACGTCATCACGAAGAACGGCAAGGCGACCGGCGTCGCGCTCACCGACGGCACGGAATTCCACGCGGACATCGTCGTGAGCGCCCTGGATCCGAAGCGCACCTTCCTCGAGATGGTGGAGCCGCGCGAGCTGCCGACCGACCTCGTCGACAACATCAAGCGGTTCCGCTTCCAGGGGACGTCGTCGAAGGTCAACTTCGCGCTCGACGGCATCCCGGTGTTCCCGGCGCTCGCCGATCGAGGGACCGGAGCCCTTCCGTGGGTTCACGAACATCGGGCCGTCGATGGAGTACCTGGAGCGCGCCTTCGACGACGCGAAGTACGGCTGGTACAGCCAGCGGCCGTACATCGACATGGCCGTCCAGTCCACGATCGATCCCGACATGGCTCCGCCGGGCAAGCACGTCATGTCGTGCTTCATCCAGTACACGCCCTACAAGCTCCGCGAGAGCGACTGGGACACCGAGCGCCAGAACCTCGGTGACACGGTCCAGCGGACCCTCGAGTCGTTCTTCCCGGGTTTCGGCGAATCTCGTGCTCCATCGCGAGGTCGTGACACCACTCGATATCGAGCGCGTCGTCGGCCTGTCCGAGGGCAACATCTTCGCCGGCGAGTTCCTCGCGCCCCAGATGTTCTTCTTCCGTCCGGCCCCCGGCTGGTCGCAGTATCGGACGCCGATCGAGGGCTATTACCAGTGCGGCTCGGGCACCCATCCGGGCGGCTGCGTGATGGGGGCGCCCGGCAAGCTCGCCGCGGGACAGATCCTGAAGGACCGCGCGACCTAGGGGAGGTACCATCCGGCCGAGCGACGGGGCTCGGCGTTTGGTGAGGGCTTCGCGATGTCGGCGACTCGCTGGAACCGGTCGGTTGCGATCGTCCTGGCCGCGAGTGCGCTGCTCGCGACCCTGGCCGCGCCCGTCGCGCTGGCGGCGCTCGAGAGTGGGCAAGTTCCCGCCCACGGCACCGTGGTCGAAGGGGTCGATGCGTGGCTCGATCGCCCACTCCCTGCCGGCGCGCCGGGCGGATCCACGATCCAGGTCGGCGCGACGATCTGGAGCACCACCGATGCCGGGCCGATCGGTGGATCGTCCGTGTTCTTCCGGCTGTTCGATCCGGACGGGACCGACTTCACGGAGGTCGTTTCGATCGAGGACTGGCGCGGGCACTTCCTGGCTACGCTCGTCGTCCCCGCTGCGGGAGCGGGCGTGCTCGTCATCGGGACCCAGGGCACGGCCTGTGACGACGGCGCTTGCGTTCGTTCCGACGCGATCTACGCGATCGCCGGGGTTGGGCCTCCGCCTGCCGCGCCGTTGCCTGCCATCGCGACGGCGGCGATCGAGGCGCCGGGGATCCCGCTGTCGGCCGGCCGTACCTTGGTCGTCGGGATCAGCCTGACGCCGCGCGCCGATTGGGCGACGGGGACGTTCGTCTACCCGACGAGTCTGCGACTCGTCATCCGCGAACCCCGCGGAGCCAATCTCGATGTCGTTGCTGCGATCGGATCGGACGGCTCGTATGAGGCCACGGTCGTCCTGCCGGCGGCCGGTGAGTATGCGCTCCAGGCGGCGGCGACCGGGGACGGATCGACCGGCGCGGGCGCCGTCGTCGACACGGTCGATCTGTTCACGACGTCGAGCGTCCTCATCGACGTGACCGACGAACCACCGGACGCTGTGACGGCGCCGCCGAGCGGGTCTCCCGGCGATCCCGGCGATCCCGGCGATCCGGCGGGTGCCTCCGGGGACCGCCTCGCGTCGCTGATCGCGGCGCTCGCGATCATTGCCGCCGGGATCAGCGTCCTCGTCGTGATCGGACGCCGGAACGCCTGACCACGCGTCGCCCGCGCGCGGCCGATCGGCTGCTGTGGCCGGCACCTCAAGCCGGCCACGGCCGTAGTCCGAGGCGCGACTTCGAACCGATTCCTGCGGTGCGACTTCGCCCCCGATTCCCGCGTGACGGGACGAATCGGTGCCCTCCACGCATGACAGGTCACCGATCTTGACCCACTTCGGCCCGAATTCGGCACGCGGTTGTGCGTGCTCAGCCCAAATCTGTCCCGTGAAACGGGAATCCCGCGCCGCTGTCTGCCGGGGCCGCTGCCGCCCGCGCCCGCGCCGCTGTCTGCCGGGGCCGGCTGTCCAGCGGGCTGGCCACCTGCCGGGCCGGTCCGAGCTTCTAGTCGCCGAGCGGTCGCTGGCCCCGCTCGGGCTCGAGACCACCACCGCGCACCGTCGCGCCGACGACCATCGCCGCGCCGATCAGCACGATGTTCTTGATGATGTACTGCCCTTCGAGCGTCGGTGCGTACGGGAACTGCGTGAACGTCTCGGCCGGGAACAGCACGAGCGGCGTCAGGGTCCCGAGCATCTGGAGCGCGAGCAGGAGCAGCGTCGCGCGCAGGTAGCGCCCGAAGATGAGCCCAAGCCCGATGAGGCTCTCCCAGGTAGCGAGCGCCGGGAGCGACACCGCGGGGCCGACGATCCCGAATGTCAGCTGCTCGATCGTCTTCGTGGCGAGTTCCTGGGCGGGACTGATGTCCGGGAAGAACTTCAGGGCACCGAACCAGAGGAACACGATCCCGAGACCGATCCGCAGGACCGGCATCCCGGTGCGCGCAAGGATCACCGTGATGCGCCGGTCGAGTCGATCGAACCACGCCCGATCGCGGATCGGAGCGGGATCGCGGATCGGATCCGCGCTCATCTCCGACGGGCGTCCGCGCTCATCGGTCAGAGATCCGCGGCGAACGTGTCGCAGTCGGCCGTCGTGCCCTGCTCGTAGCCATTGAGGAACCACTCCTGGCGCTGGGCCGAAGAGCCGTGGGTCCAGGCCTCGGGGTTCACCTGCCCCTGGGTCGTCGCCTGGATCCGGTCGTCGCCGACCGCTGCCGCAGCGTCCAGCGCCTGGTCGATCTGCGCCCTCGTCAGGGGTTCGAGGTAGCCGGTCGCGGCCGCGTGGTTCGCCCAGACGCCGGCCAGGCAGTCGGCCTGGAGCTCGGTTCGGACGGCGCGGCTGTCCGCACCGCTTCCTCCGCCGCCGGGCGTAAGCGTGCCGGTGAGGTTCTGGATGTGGTGGCCGTATTCGTGGGCCATCACGTAGGCCTCCGCCAGCGGCCCGCCGCTCGCCCCGAAGCGCGCCTGGAGGGTTTCGAAGAACCCGAGGTCGATGTAGATGCGCTGGTCGGCCGGGCAGTAGAACGGCCCCACCTGCGATGTCGCCTGGCCGCACGCGGTGTTCACCGCATCGGAGAACAGGACGGTCCGGGCGGGGACGTAGCGCTCGCCGACGCTCGTGAATTCGTCGTCCCAGAAGGCCTGGATGCTGTTGACAAACCCGACGATCCGGCAGTCGGCGCGCGCGTTGGCGTCGGCACCGGTCAGGCAGTCGTCGATCTTCGATGACCCATCGGGCCCGGGCTCGAGCACGGAGCCGGGTCCGCCCCCCGCGCCGCCGGGATCGAGGACGCTGCCGAGCTGGCCGGGATCGCCGCCGAGAAGCACGAAGACGATGACGAGGACCAGCCCGAGGCCGCCGCCGCCTACCGCGACACCGCGCGTCCCGCCTCGAACGCGCCGCCCGCGGACGTCGCTGACCTGACCGGGATCGAGGCGCTGAATTCCGTCGGAATGTCATGGCCGGAGTATGCCAGCGAGCGCCCGAACGGGCGCCCGGCCGCGAGTCCCGGCTCGGACCCCTACTCGCCCGTGGGCCAGTGCGGCGCGGCGCCGCCCTCCACGACGGGGAAGGCATCCCAGTCCGCTCGAACCGGGGTGAACACATCGACGACCACGGCACCATCGGAGCCCGCCGTGACCTGGTGCGGTCGATCCGATCGGATGCGCCACGTGCCGCCCGGTCCGAGGGTCCGGATCTCGCCATCCACGTTGAACGTGATGCTGCCGGTGATCACGATCCCGAGCTGCTCAGCCTCGTGTTGGTGTTCGGGGACGGCGGCCCCCGGACCCAGCTCCACGACGGCGAGGGTGATCCGTTCACCCTGCACGCGACGGGCCCTGACGGCCTCGCCCCAGATCTCGATGAGTGGTGAGTCGACGATATCGGTGAGGTTGCTCATGGCGCGATCGTATCGTGTCGCGCCGGTCGGTCCAGGCAGCTGAACTAGCGGGCTCGACCTTCCCGCAGCGTCGTCACCGACTTCTCGATCCGCCGAACCCGGGTCTCGTCGGTCTTCGCGCCGTCGATCGAGAGAACGTGGAACTTCTTGTTGCTGTTCGACAGGGCGTCGAACGTCGTGGCGGGCGGCCGGCTCCGCGACCCGGCGAGCGCGAGTCGGCCGGACCTTCTACGACGCGTGGAGCAGTGTCGAGCTCGACGTCGCGTCGATCCGTCACCGGCCGCGTCGCCCGCCGCCGCTCGATGTTGCCCGCGTGCGTCAGCATGATCATGCGCGCGACGCCGCGACGTGTTGTCGAGTATCGCCGATCTCACGGCTCTCCGGATCTTGGGCCGTGATCGCGAGAACGTGGAACTTCTTGTTGCTGTTCGACAGGGCGTCGAACGTCATGCGGGCGGCCGGCTCCGCGTCCAGAGCGAGCGCGAAGTCGGCCGGAACTTCGACCACGCGTGGGGCAGTGTCGAGCTCGACATCGACGTCGATCTCGTCACCGGCCGCGACGCCCGCCGCCGTTCGATGTTCGCCCGCGAGCGGCAGCATGAACACGTCTGCGAACGCCGCGACGGTGCTCCGGTACGAGTACTCGCCGATCCTCACGACGACCGGTGGCCGCATGCCGCTCCCGAGGGCCACTACCACCTCAGGTGGGACGCGGAACCCGGTCGCGGTCTTGCCCTCGAGCTGGATGGTGGTGCGAAATCGCATCCGACGATTGTGCCTGAGCCGCTAGGTGCCGGCGCTGCGAGTTCGCGGGAACTCACGAGTGAGCGCTTCAGCGATATGAACCTGCGGCCCGGCCCGCTCGAACTGCGTCCATGCCCACCAGATGAGCCAGCCGAGGACGATCGAGCCGAGGATGCCCTCGAGCGTCAGGTGATGCGCCGTGTAGACCGTGAGCTGGGTGATGGCGAAAACGAAGACGAGATCGAAGAAGAGCTCGACGAACGTGACCGACTGGGGTTCAGCGGTGCGAACGCTGCGCGTCCGCGCCGGTGACGCATGCTGCATCGCTTCAGTAGGCCGTGGGTTCCTCGCCCGGAAAGAGTAAGGCCGGGAGCCCCCCGCTCCCGGCCTTGTTCCGCTCTCCCCCCAGAGAGGACGAGTTCAGCTGCAGCCGCTGGTGCTCCCGCAATTGAGGCACTTGTAGCAACTGCCGTTGCGAACCATGATCGAGCCGCATTCGGCGCACCCCGGTGCATCCGACTGCGTGGCGAAGGCGACCTTCGTGCCGCCGAGCGAGAGCGTCATCGTGCCGCCCCCGCCCGACCCGTTGACCGCCTTCCCGTTCCCATTGGCATGCCCGTTCGCATGCCCGCTGGCGAGGACTGCCAGAGTACCTCCTTGACCGCCGACGACGTCGCGGGTTCGGCAATCGTCGCGACGGGTGCCGCGACCTCGAGGGTGGCCGGAGGGGTGGTCGATGCCAAGCCGGAGCGCTTCGGCGAGCGGAGCTCCCGCTAGCGAGGGGATCGAGCCCCCCCGCAAGGCCGCCCTCGGGTGCCTCCGCAACGATCGCCGACCGATCGATGAGCCCGAGGCTGGCCTTGTCGTCATCGGACAGGAACCGCCCGCCCAGCCATCGGAAGATGTAGTCCACCGTGGACTTGGCGATCGGGATCTCCTGGTTGCCGGTGAACCCCGACGGCTCGAACCGGACGTGCGCGAACTTGTTGACGAGATCGCGCAGCGGCACCCCGTACTGGAGCGCCACGCTGACCGTGGTCGCGAACGAGTCCATCAGCCCTGAGACCGTGGACCCTTCCTTGGCCATCTTGAGGAAGATCTCGCCGGGCTGGCCGTCCGGGTAGAGGCCCACCGTGATGTAGCCCTCGTGACCCGCGATATCGAACTTGTGGGTGACCGCGGTTCGCTCCGAGGGGAGCCGGCGGCGGTGCGGCAGTCCCGCCTCGGCCTGGGCCGCGGCGAGCTGCTTGCGCAGCTTCTCGACGATCTCGGTGTCGCCGGCGACGACGTCGCCGTCCTTCTTCTTGCCCGTCGAGAGCGGCTGGCTGCGCTTGCTGCCGTCACGATAGATGGCGATGGCCTTGAGGCCCTGCTTCCAGCCCTCGAGGTAGACCTGTTCGATCTCCTCGGCCGTCGCGGCCTCCGGCATGTTGACCGTCTTGCTGATGGCCCCCGAGATGAACGGCTGAACCGCGCCCATCATCCGGACGTGGCCCATGTAGTGGATGGACCGCTGGCCGTTGACCGGCTTGAAGGCGCAATCGAACACCGGGAGATGCTCCGGCTTGAGCGCCGGGGCGCCCTCGATCGTCTCGTGCTCGTTGATGTACGCGATGATCGTCTCGACCTCGTCGGCGCTGTAGCCGAGCCGGCGGAGCGCGGCCGGGACCGTCTGGTTGACGATCTTGAGGAACCCTTCGCCGACGAGCTTCTTGTACTTGATCAGGGCGATGTCGGGCTCGATGCCGGTCGTGTCGCAATCCATCATGAACGCGATCGTCCCGGTGGGCGCGAGCACGGTCACCTGGGCGTTGCGATAGCCATGCTCCCGGCCCAGCTCGAGCGCCTCGTCGAAGACGAGACGAGACGCCTCGAGCATGTCAGCCGGGACACCTTCCGACGGGATCGCGTAGGCGGCATCGCGATGCTTCGCGATGACGCGCAGGAACGGGTCGCGGTTGATGCTGTAGTCCTTGAACGGGCCGCCATGATCGCGAGCGACGATCGCTGACTGGCGATATGCCTCGCCGTGCATGATCGCGGTGAGGGCAGCGGCATAGGTGCGACCCTCGTCCGAGTCGTAGGCGAGGCCGCGGCTCATGAGCAGCGCGCCGAGGTTCGCGTAGCCGAGCCCGAGCGGGCGGAACCGGTGGCTGTTCTCCTCGATCTTCGGCGTGGGATACGACGCGTTGTCGACGAGGATCTCCTGCGCCGTGATCGTCAGCCTGGCCGCGTAGCGGTATGACTCGACATCGAACTCACCGTCCTCGCGGACGAACTTCATGAGGTTGAGGCTGGCCAGGTTGCACGCCGTGTCGTTCAGGAACATGTACTCGGAGCACGGGTTGGATGCGTGGATCCGGTCCGTGTTCGCCGAGGTGTGCCAGTCGTTGATCGTCGTGTCGTACTGGATCCCTGGGTCGCCGCACAGGTGGGCGGCATCGGCCATGCGCCGGAAGATGTCGCGCGCCTTGTACGTGCCCATCGGCTGGCCGTCGACGACGCCGTGGGTCGTCCAGTCGCCGTCCCCCTCGACCGAGTGCATGAACTCGTCCGTGACGCGCACGCTGTGGTTCGCGTTCTGGAAGAAGACGCTCGCGTAGGCTTCGCCCGTGAACGAGGGGTCGTAGCCCTGCTCGATGAGGGCCCAGGCCTTCTTCTCCTCGAGCATCTTGCTGTCGATGAAGTCGAGGACGTCCGGGTGCCCGGCATCGAGGATGACCATCTTCGCCGCACGGCGCGTCTTGCCGCCCGACTTCACGACGCCCGCGAACGCGTCATAGCCCTTCATGAAGCTGACCGGGCCGGAGGCCGTGCCGCCGCCGGTCATCTTCTCGCGCTCGAGCGGATGGTGGACAGGTTGCTGCCCGCGCCGGAGCCGAACTTGAACAGCATCGCCTCGGTCTTGGCGAGGTCCATGATGCTGCTCATCGAGTCCTGGACCGAGTTGATGAAGCAGGCCGAGCACTGGGGCTTCGGCTCGACGCCGACGTTGAACCAGACCGGCGAGTTGAACGCCATCTTCTGGTGGACGAGGAGATGGGTCAGCTCGGCCTTGAACGCGGCGAGGTCCTCGTCGGTGGCGAAGTAGCGCTGCGTCTCCGCCCACGAGGCGATCGTGTTCACGACCCGGTCGATGAGCTGCTTGACGCTGTGCTCGCGTTCCGGCGTCCCGACGTGGCCGCGGAAGTACTTGCTGACGACGACATTCGTGGCCAGCTGGCTCCAGAACGAGGGGACCTCGACGTCGGTCTGCTCGAAGACGCTCTTGCCGCTCTCGTTCGAGATCCCGGCCGTGCGCGTCTCCCAGGTGATCTCGTCGTACGGATGGACGTCCGGTCGCGTCCAGCGACGCGGGAAGGCGAGGCCGCTGGTGCCCTTGCCGTCGAAGCTCGCATCCCAGGTGCCCGTCAGCGTCCGCGTGTCGGTGGAGCCGGCGGCGCCCTTGCGCGTCTTGCGCTTGCCGCGCTGAGCTTCCATCACAGGGACCGCGTTCGTGCCTCGGGCCATCGTCCTGTTCTCCTCCCGGTCGTCCGGTTCATCGCCTTCTCTCGGCCGCACCCTGCGTTCGAGGATCCGCTTCGGCCGGGTCGTGATCCCCGCTCTTCGTAGCTGAGACCCTGCCGTCCGTTCGCTCGGTCCTGCGTCGACGTGCCGCGCCTTCGGGGCCTTCGATGACGGCCGAGCGACGGTCCCGATCGGGAGCCGCAGGACGATGCCGACGTGGCCTTCGAGCGCATCAGCGCATTCGTTCGAGCGATCCTCCTACGATACGACGCGCGCGCGGCCGAGTCAATACCAAAACCACAAGATGTAGTGGTCCAATTCTCGTACCTACGGCACATGTAGCGGTGGCGATGCACATGGTGGATAACGTCCGATCGACCTGTGGAGAGGTCCGACAGGCCTGTGGACGGCTCGTGGACAGCCTGGATCGCGCCCGCTCGAAGCGAGGTCCGTGGCCGGCTGGATGGTCGAGGGACCGGGCTGACGGGCGCAACCGGAACCGAGACATCGTCCGGCCCGACCGGCCATCCGCGCATCCGATGATAGAACACCCGTTCTGAAATCGCCAGGCCCGATGGGCGTGGTCGGACGGTCCCGGGGGCGGTGCGGACGAGGCGTCGGCGGGCTAGAGGCCGCTGTACGCGTGCAGGCCGCTGAACCAGAGCGACCCCGAGTAGGTCACGAGGACCATCAGGAACCCGACCACGAGAAGCAGGGCGGCAGGACGGCCGGCCCAGTTGCGCTGGTTCCGGGCGTGCAGGTAGATGGCGTACGTCAGCCAGGTCACGAGCGCCGCCGTCTCCTTCGGGTCCCAGCCCCAGTAGCGCGACCAGGCGATGGCTGCCCACCACGACCCGAGGATGATCATCGTCGCGAAGATCGGGAACCCGATGACGACCGCTCGGTAGGCGAGCGCGTCGAGGACCTTGTGGCTCGGGAGCCACGCGAAGCGATCCGCCGTCCCCTGCACGAGGTAGCCGATCCCGGCTGCGAAGCTCGTGGCGAAGATGCCGTAGCTGATGACCGCCAGCCCGACATGGATCGTGAGCAGCGGCGCGTTCTGGAGCGCCGGGACGAGCGGGGTGATCTCGGACGGCAGGCTCGATGCGTAGAGCAGCAGTGCGAGCGCGACGCCGACCGGGATGAATCCGATCGAGCGGACCGGGAAGCGGCGCCCGAGCAGGACGTAGCCGACCACGATCGAGAGCGCGAACGCCTCGCTGAACTCGAACAGGTTGCCCCATGGCCCGCGTTCCACGATCACGGCGCGAATCAGGAGCGAGGCCGCCAGGGCCGACGCGGCGATCACGGTCAATCCGATCGCGATCCCGGAGAGAGGACTGGACGCCCCACTGACGGAGGCGGCGGCCGACTCCCGGCTCGCCGCTCGGGCCGCCACGAACGATCCCGTCACGGCCCCCGCGAACGCCGGTTCCGGCGCCGGGAGACGCACGGCGAGCGCCCGTCGGCCGTTCGCGAGGAGGACGGCATGACCGACGTGGGCCGCGAAGCCGAGGGCCAGGACGATCGTCCCGACGGTGAACAGGGCCTGTGACGTGCTTTCCATCGTTCGTGCCTCGTTGACGCCGTAGAGAGGATCCCGGTTGCTTCCGGGCTCCGTCGTCAGGCGATCGCCGCGCCTCCGGGTGGTGGGCCGGTCACCCGGCTGACGGTCTGCAGCGGAGCCTTCAACGAGATCTCCAGCCCGCAGTTCCCGCAGACCGACGTCGTTGCCGGACGCCCGACGCTGCACTTCGGGCAGCGCACGATGAGGTCATCCCGGCAGACATCGCAGGTCGAGATGCCCGCGGGGTAGATCAGCCCGTCGCGATGGCAGTACGGCTCGGCGGTCGGGAAGATCGGCTGCCCGTCGCCGCCGATCTGGGCGCGGTACGGACCCTCGACGAAGCCGACGGAGGCTCGCGGTCGACGGCCGAGGTAAACGACCCAAACGAGCAGCGCGAGCGTCAGGAGCGGCCCGACGAGGCCGATGAGGACGAAGACCGGCAGGAGAGCGATCAGCTCGCCCCACTCCGGGATGATGAACAGCGCTGCGAGGTCGAGCAGCTGGTGCCACAGGTTCTGAAGGGCCTCGATCACGAGGCGCATCGTAGCAGGGCGCGCCCCCCGCGGGCGGCACGCGCAGGGCTCCGAGGCCGGGCGGCCCTAGTGCCGGTGGCGCGGTGCGCGACGCGGATTGCCGCGCTTCGTCGTGGCCCCGCGGCCCGATCGCCAGCCCGGTCGATCGTCATCGGTCTCGTCATCGGTCTCGCCGCCGTCGGGCTGCCGGGGAGCGCCGTCAGGCTGTTGCGCAGGGCCTGCCGTCCCTGCCGTCCCGGCACCGACGTCGCCGCGGGACCGGGGCGGGCGTGGCCCCGAGGCGCCGGATCCTCGTTCGGGCATCGCCAGGCGCGACGCCAGCCACGATGCACCGGCGGTTCGCGCCCCGCGCCGACGCACGAGATCGGCGAGGCCGCGGTCGTTCGTGACGACGAGGATCGCAGCCGTCGCGACCGGCCCACCGGCATCGGCCTCGGAGCCGACACGATCGACGATCACCGCATCGGCGGACCGCGCGCCCGCGTAACGGACCGACAGGCCGTGGGCGATCCGCGTCCCGCGCATCCCGCGTTCGCCGCGACCATCGAAGATGAGTTCGATCGCGATCCGCGTCGGGACCAGGCTGCGGATCCGTGCCACGAGGGCGGGCGCGGGCGGGGATCCCGGGATCTGCCCGAGGGCATGGATCAGGTTGTTCGCGTCGATCAGCAGGAGTTCCGTGTCGGCGAGGGGATCGTTCGGTCGAGCCGGCCGGGTCATCGAAGCATCGTAACCGGCTACGATCGGACCCATGCTTCTCCTCGTCGATCTCGACGGCGTCGTCTACCGCGGCACGGATCCGATCCCCGGGATCGCGAGCCTCCTCGCCGCGCGGGTCCAGGCCGGCGATGACGTCGTGTACGTCACGAACAACTCGATGCACTACCGGGCCGACTACGTGACCCGTCTCGCAGCACTGGGTGCGCCCGTGACGGCCGACCGCGTCGTATCCGCGCCGCGCGCCACGGCGCTTCACATCGTCGAACACCTGCCCGACGCCCGTCGCGTCCTCGCCGTGGGCGCAGGCGGCCTCGAGCGCGAACTCCGCGATGTCGGCCTTGACGTGGTGACGGCCGGGCACGCCGCGACCCGGATGACCCAGGAGGGCATCGACGGCTGGGCGGCCGCCGGCGGGCCCCAGGTCGTGGTCGTCGGGCTCGATCCGCAGATCACCTACATGCGCCTCGCGGTGGCGGTGGACTGCATCCGGAACGGCGCCCGGTTCATCGCGACGAATCGCGACCCCGTCTATCCGACCGAGCGCGGGTTGCGGCCCGGGGCCGGCAGCATCGTGGCCGCGGTCGAGACGGCTTCGCGGACCACCCCGTACGTCATCGGGAAGCCCGGACCACACCTGCTCGAGGTCGCCGCAGCCACCGTGGGCATGACCGCGGCCGAGGCGGTGATGATCGGCGACGGCCTGGACACGGACGTCGCCGCGGCCCACGCGGCCGGCGCGCGCGCGATCCTCATGCTGACCGGCGTCTCGACCCGCGAACAGCACGACGCCCTTCCGGTGGCGCAGCGTCCCGAAGCGGTCGCCCGCGATGCCGCGGAGCTGGCCGCGATCCTCGACGGGATGGCCGCTCCGGTCGGCTGATCGGTCCGGGTTTCGTGTCGCTGCGAGCTCCCGCGGCGGCGGGGATCAGGCCAGGGACTTGCGCGCCTCGGTCTCACCGTCTTCGATCCGCCCGGTCGGGACGAAGCCGTGCTCCAGGTAGAACGGGCGCGGGGATCCCTTGCCCTCACCCCAGCTGACGAGGAGCGTCCGGTCGCCCATGGCGCGCATCTCATCCTCGACGAGGGCCAGCACCCGGCCCCCGATCCCGCGCCGCTGGTGCATCCGATCGATGAGCAGGCGCCACAGGAACGGTTCTGGATGGTGCTCGGTCCGGAGCGCCACCATCACGAAGCCGACGAGCTCACCGTCGGCTTCGATCGCTCGCATCCAGGGAATCACCGGGGCGCCATTCACCGTGTCCGGAAAGAGGGCGTCGCCGTACGAGCGGCTCGTTGGCGCGACGAACGCCTCCTGCGTGCGGTGGGTTCGCAGGCGTGCGACCGCGCGCTGATTGCCCGAGTCGATCTCGACCAGGCGCAGAACGGTCGGTGCCGCGCGCGGGCGCGCTCGCCATGCCTCCCAGTCAGCTCGGGTCATCCCGTAGATCCAGTCGTCGGAGACCTCGCCGTCCAGCGAGAAGGAAGACCGGGTGTGACCTTCGAAGAGCAGGCCGCAGCGCTCCATGACCATCGCGGATGCCGGGTTGTCCGGATGGAGCATCCCGAAGACCCGCCCGACCGCGAGGTCCTCGAACAGGTAGGCGATCAGCGCCTCGAGTCCCTCGACCGCGTAGCCGTTGCCCCAGTGCCTGCGGAAGAACGTGTAGCCGATCTCGGCCGAACGGCCTTCCTCATCGAGGTGGAGGACGAGATCGCCGAGGACCTCGCCACTCACTGCGTCGCAGACGGTGGCCATCCACCACTCGTTCTTGAGCGGGCCATCCTCCGCGATCAGGGCTTCGATCATGCGCTCGGCGCGATCGGACGGATAGGGGAGCGTCCAGTTCTGGTACCGCGCAACGTCGGGATCGTTGCGCCGTTCGGCGAGGCCGGCCGCGTCGGATGGGATGACGGAGCGGATGATGAGCCGCTCGGTCCGGATCGGGCTGAACGCCATCACGCGACCCTGGTCAGGAGACCTTGGCCGGGGCCCTTCGGGCACGGGCACCCGCGTCTGGTTCGCTGCCGCTCGGTGCGTCGGTCTGCCCACCCGTTGCGTCCCCGGCATGGGCGCTCGCCGCCTGCTCGAGAAGGACGAGCATCGGTGCGGCGCCGAGGCGCTGCAGGATCGCCCGTCCCCCGTCGATCCACTCGGCCAGCCCGTGCGTCCCGTGGTCGAGGACGGTCGCCGCCGACAGGGCGGTGAGTGCCTCGTCCCACGGTAGGGCGAGATCGCGCCAGGCGGCCATGGCGGCGCGATACCCGGCGACGGCGGCCGCCTGGTCTCCGTTGAGACCGGCGATCCCGGCGCGGATCGCCATCCGGTCGCCGTCGATCGCACGTCCGCGCGTGCCCCGGGCGTCGAGGAGATCGAGCGCGGCCTGGGCCCGTTCGGGATCGCGCCCCAGGACGGCGGCGAGCGCGGCGCGCGGCAGGACGTACGGCGTGTTCAGGTCGCTCACCCCGACGACCTTCATCCAGTGGTCGTATGCCTCCAGGAATCGGCCCTCGACGAGCGCGGCCACGGCCGAGATCTCGTCGAATCCGGCGGTGACGTCGACGTCCTGCAGACCCGCGGTCACGGCCATCAGGGGCCCGAAGTCCTCGATCCGCGCCTGTCCGCGCAGGATGTCGTACAGCCCGCGCTGAAGGCCGAGCGTCGCTCGCGTGCCCTCGTCGATGTCGAGCTGCAGGGCCGCCTCGATCTCGCTGATCGCCCAGTCCCACTCGCCCGTGCGTCGCGCGTCCTCGGAAGCATTCCCCACCGACAGGACCTCGTCGCCGCGCCGTCCCAGGCGTCGCGCGAGCACGATCGCGGCCCGCCCCAGCTCGACCGAGGCGCGCACGTCGTCGAGTCCGCTCAGCGCCGACAGGGCGACCGATGTGCGCAGCGCCTGGTCCGAGAAGTCGTGCTCGGTCGCGAGCGACCGCGCGCCCTCGAGCAGGGCCCGCGCCTCCCACTGGCGGCCCGCGAACGTGGCGATGAACCCTTTCGTGATCAGGGCGTCCGTCGCGATCCGCGCCAGGTTGAGGCGCTCGGCGGCGGCCAGCGCGCGATCCGCATGACGCTGCGCGCGCTCATAGTCCTGCGTGAGGAACAGCATCCGGCCGAAGTTCCCGACCATCTCGATCCCGATGGGGTGTTCTTCGAGGTCGCCGAGGCGTTCGATCGCCCGCTCGAAGGCTGTGATCGACTCGTCGCGCCGGCGCATCGACCCGAGTGCCATCGCGTGCATGCCGGCGACCCGCGCGATCGCCACGGGCTCGCCGAGGCGATCCCGGATGTCCACGGCCTCCCGGAGGATCTCCTCTGCGAGATCAGGCCGACCGGCGTCCGTGGCGGCATCACCTGCCCGCTCCAGGAGGTCCGCCCGATCGGCGTCAACGGTGGTGACCTCGAGGGCCTGCTCGAAGAACGTGACCGCCTGGCGCGGCGAGCCGAGCGACAACGCCCGATCCGCTGCAGCCCGGAGTGCGACCCATGCCTGGGCCGCGACCGCCTCGCCCTCGGCGCCCGTCGGGGCCGCCCGGAACGCCGCGACGTAGTGTGCGGCGAGCGCACCGGCCAGCTCCGGATCGCCGAGCTCCTCGAAGAAGCGGGCAGCGGCCACGTGCTTGGTGCGCCGGTCGCGCAACGAGAGCGTCGCGTAGGCGACCTCCCGGATGAGCGCCTGGACGAAGGCGTACTGGCCGCGCTCGGGGGAGCGGGGGTCCACCTCCTGGCGCACGATCTCGAGTCGGATGAGCGGCCGCAGACGGTCCTCGATCGTCGCCCGTGCGATCCCGGAAACGGCGGCCAACCCGTCGAGATTGAAGCTCTGGCCAAGCACGGCTGCGTCCTGGATGAGCGACCGATCCGACGGCTCGAGTCCGTCGAGGCGGGCCGCGATGAGAGCATGGAGAGTCTCCGGGATCGCGAGCTCGCCGAGGTCGCCGGACGGATCGAACGTCCCGTCGTCTCGCTCGACGAGCCGCCCGTCGGTGACGAGCATCCGGATCGTCTCGACGGCGTAGAGGGGGATCCCGTCGGCACGCCCGACGATCGACTCGACCGTGGACTTCGGCAGGCCCGGCACCAGCCCGGTCAGCAGGTCGTGCATCGCCGGGGCCGAGAGCGGGTCGACATCGAGGGCGAGGAAGTTCCGTCGTCCCGCCCCCCACGCGGGGCGCTGCTCGAGGAGCTCCGGGCGTGCGAGGGTGATGATCAGGATCGGGACGCTGCGGCTCCACTCGAGCACGTGGTCGATGAAGTCGAGGGTGCCGGCATCGGCCCAGTGCAGGTCTTCGAAGACGAGCGCCACGACCTCGTTAGCAGCCAGCCGCTCGAAGAAGACCCGCCATGCTCCGAAGAGTGCCTCGGCGCCGCCGGGAGGAGCCTCGCCGACGCCGAGAAGGGCGTGCAGGGCGGGTTCGATCCGGCGCCGCTCCTCGGCATCGGGAACGTACTGGGCGAGCATCTCGGCGACGCGCAGGCGGGTCGTTTCGTCGTCATCCGTCTCGACGAGCTTCGCGCGCGTGCGGACCATCTCCCCGAGTGCCCAGAAGGTGACCCCTTCGCCGTACGACGGGGACCGTCCTTCATGCCACAGGACGGGCTCGACGACACCATCGACGTACTTCAGGAACTCCCAGGCCAACCGGCTCTTGCCGATGCCGGCAACGCCGGTGATCGAGACGAGACGGACGCGCCGCTCGCGCGAGGTCGCGTGGAACAGGTCCTTGAGGAGACGCAGCTCATTGTCGCGGCCCACGAACGGGGCCTCCAGCCGATCGCCGCGGCCGATGCCGCGTCGCTGGGCGACGACGCGCATCGCCCGCCATGACGCGACAGGAGCGGCCTTGCCCTTGAGGATCGCTTCGCCGGCGGGCTCGAAGGCGATCGCGCCAGCCGCCGCCCGCTGTGTCGCCTCGCCCACGAGGACCGTTCCCGGCGCTGCGGCGGACTGGAGGCGCGACGCAGTGTTGACCAGATCGCCCGCGACCATCCCCTGGCCGACGGCACCCACAGTCACGGCGGCCTCCCCGGTGAGGACGCCGGCGCGTGCCTCGAGTCCGGCCGCGATCGCGGGGACGGCGGCCACAAGCTCGAGGGCGGCACGCACTGCACGTTCGGCGTCGTCCTCGTGGGCCGTCGGCGCGCCCCAGACGGCCATCACGGCATCGCCGATGAACTTCTCGACAGTTCCGCCGTAGCGCTCGATGATCTCGCGCGACACATCGAAATAGCGCGTCAGGAGTTCGCGCGTCTCCTCGGCGTCGCGCCCCTCGGACAGCGTGGTGAACCCGACCAGGTCGGCGAAGAGCACGCTGACGATGCGGCGTTCGGAGATGGCCGGGGTGCGGGCGCTCGGGGCCGGGGAGGCCACGTGAGATCGCGCCGCGCTGGTTCCGCCGATCTCGATGTCCGCGGCGGGGGTCGCGGCAAGCGCCGCGATCGGGCCAGACAGCGCGTTCCCACACTCACCGCAGAACTTGCGGCCGGGGTCCGAGGCGGCCCCGCACGACGGGCAAACGGCATTCAGGGACGTGCCGCACTCACCGCAGAACTTGCGGCCGGGCTCGGTCGTGGTTCCGCAGGAGGGACAGGTCACGCGAACAGACTCCATCGAAGGATGACGGCGTGCACCGCGCGTGGATCGCGCTGCGCAGCGTAGCGGATTCCCGGCCTCACCAGCCGCCAGGCCTGATTCCGTCGAGCTCGTCGGCGGAGACGGTCTCGACGGGCGTCATCCTCCTCGCGCCCAGGCGTCGAATCCGGCCTGGATCGGCGCCAGGGTCGCATGATCGGCGAACGCGACATCGAGGGCGTGCCGATTGATCGTCCAGAGTTCGTCCGTCGTGAGCCCGATCTGCTCGACGACGCGGTGGTACTCGTCCGACAGGCTGATGTCGGACACCGTGAGGTCGTCGGTCGAGAGCGTGACCGGGACTCCCGCGCGGTGGAGTTGCGCGAGCGGGTGCTCCGCGAGTGAAGGGACGCTCCCCGACTGGACGTTCGAGGTCGGGCAGAGGTCAAGGGTCACGTGCCGGTCGATCAACTCGGCCATGAGCGCCGGGTCGTCGATCGCTCGCGGACCATGGGCGATCCGCTCGGGATCCATCGCGAGCGCGCGGCGGACCTGGGCGGCGCCGCCCCACTCGCCGGCGTGGAGGGTGATCCGCAGGCCGCCGGCTCGGGCCACCGCGAAGGCCCGCGCGTGCACGAGTGGGTCGGGAAATGCAGCTTCGTCCCCGGCGAGATCCCAACCGACCAACCCGCGGTCGCGAAATGCGCCAGCCGCCTCCGCGAGCCGGACGTTGGCGACAGGGTCGTGCGATCGCAGCGCCGTACAGATCAGGCGGACCACGATCTGGCCACCGGCTTCGGCCACGACCGCGGCGCCGCGCTCGGCACCTTCGCACACGGCCTCGATCCCGCCGTTCAGGTCGAGCCCGCGTTCGACGTGGAGGAGCGGTCCCCAGCGGATCTCCACGTATTGCACGCCGTCCGCCGCCTTCGCGACGACGAGCTCCTCCGTGACGCGAAACAGCGCCTCCGCGTCCTGGAGGAGTGCGATCGGGAGATCGAAGGCGCGCAGCAACTCGGCCTGATCCGCGCAGCGCGGCGGGGCGACGAGCCGAGTCCGCATCGTGTCGATGTCCAGCGGGGCGTCCACGCCCCGCGTCCGCGCGAGTTCGATCGCCGTGTCCACCCGCATGGACCCGTCGAGATGCAGGTGAAGTTCGGCCTTCGGCATCGTCGCGATCAGGACGGCGAGGCTCTCCGGATTCGCCACCGCCCGATGCTACGATGCCGGCGTGACAGATGTCGGCCGCCGCACCCTGGTCGGCGTCGGGTGGGTCCTTGCCGTGATCGCGCTGGCCTTCGGCTCAGCGGGGATCGTCGCGGGGATGGCGCATCAACCCGGCAGCGACGCACGAGCCGAACTCACGTGGGTCGGCGACGAGGCCATCCGCCCGGGTCTCGATGCCGCGACCGCGGACCTCGTGGAGATCGCCCGAGCCGTCGAGACGCTGAGCGATCACGGTCGGGCGGCCCTCAGCGCGATCGTCGCGCGCGACGAGGAGGCGGTGATCTCGATCAGTGATGAGGGGGCGCTGCTGGCCGCCTCGATCGCCTCGGGATCGGACGCGCTACGGGCACGCCTCGACGCGCTGCCGGGGCTGGGCGCCAACGCCGAGCTGCGCATCTCAGCTGCATTGCTGACACGGCACCAAGCACTTCTGGACGCGCTGTCGGCGACAGAAGGGCTGCGGGGGTCGTGGTCGCTCATCGTCCAGGGCAGCCTGACGGCGACCCGCCTCGCGACGCTGCTCGAGGGACACGATCCTCAGACGGCGGCCGGTGCCGAGCTCGGCCGGTCGGCGAAGTACGAGGCGGCCATCGCGGAGATCGACAAGGCCATCGCCATGCTCGACGCGGCGCAGGTGATGCGCGACGAGCTGGCCGCGTCGGTGGACGTGACGACGCTCGACCAGTGGCTCAAGCGCAACCGCGCCTACGACGAAGCACTGCGCGAGCTCTATCGACTCCTCGGCGACTCGCAGGGGCGCGTGACCGACGCGATCCGGGCCGCCTTTTCCGCGGAAGAAGTGGCGCGCGCGAACCTTCCGCCCGACACCCGTGGCCTGGTCGTGATCATGGCCGAGCTGGGCCGGGGCGGGTTGAACCAGGCCGTGATCGCGATCGAGCAGGCGCGCGGGAAGCTCGCCGTCGCCCTCGATGGGGTCGGCGCCTCGACGGTCCCGTGACCGACCGGGCGAGCCCGCGGCCGCGAGGATCCGTGGCCTGAGCGCAACGCTGCTGTCGCCCAGCGCCGCCCGGGTTCGCTACACTGCCCCACGACCGAGCGTTGCCTGAACCGCCCTGCCGCCGACGGTCCACCCGGAGGATCCTGCCCCGTGCTTGTTCGCGTCGTCACCGATGAGCCGTGGGACGTCCCGGCCGACATCCTGGCCGTACCCGTGCTCGGCACGCTCGCCTTCGACGGCCCGCTGGCCGAGATCGATCGGCGAGCGGGCGGCGAGCTATCCGCGCTGTCGTCCTTCGGAGAGGTCAAGACCGAGCGCTATGCGACGGCGCTCTCGGGCGCCGGAGAGAACGCCGCCAATCGCCTCCTGATCGTCGGTGGCGGCGATCCGGCCGCCCTCGATCGTGAGACCGTGGTGCGCATCGCGGCGACGGCCGAGCGCAGGCTCGGTGGACGGACGGTCCGCACGTTGGCGGTCTGGCTCGACCCGCTGGCCGCGGCCTCGGCGGACGGTGCCGAGACCGTGGCCAACCTCGTCGCGCGCGGCATCGTGGAGGGCGCTACGATCCGGCGGCGATCTACCGCGAGGACGTCAAGGGCTCACCGCCTGCGCTCGACGAGCTGATCCTGATCGTCGGCCCCGGCGCCGATCCGACGGCCCTCACCCGCGCCGCCGAGCGCGGGGTGATCATGGGCGAAGGCGCCAACCTTGCCCGGACCCTGTCGAATCGGTCCGCCAACGATGTGAGCCCGGAGGTCCTGGCCGAGGAGGCCTGGGCCATCGCGGAACGGAACGGGCTGTGGATCGACGTCATCGGCCCCGAGCGCGCCACCGAGCTCGGGATGGGCATGTTCATGGCGGTCGGGAAGGGGAGCGACAACGCACCCCGGATGATCGTGATGCGCTCGGGGGGTGACGGCCAGCGGGACGCGCTCGACCGCCATCTCGCGATCATCGGCAAGGGCGTCTGTTTCGACTCGGGCGGCATCTCGATCAAGCCATCCGATCGGATGGAAGAGATGAAGATGGACAAGACGGGCGCCTGCACGGTGATCGCTGCGATCGAGACCGTCGCCCGCCTGGCGCCCGGAACGCCGCTTCTGGCCGTCGCTCCCGCGGTCGAGAACATGCCCGGTCCGCACTCCACGCGACCCGGTGACATCGTGCGTGCCATGAACGGCAAGTGGGTCGACATCACGAACACGGACGCCGAGGGCCGCCTCATCCTGGGCGACGCCATGACGTACGCGGAGCAGCTGGGCGCGACCCACCTGGTCGACGTCGCGACGCTGACCGGCGCCGTGTCGCGAGCCCTGGGCAGCCTGGTCACCGGGGCCTTCGCGAACCCGGCGTCCTTCTTCGCCGATGTCGCGTCGGCCGCGGAGCGTGCCGGCGAGCGGTACTGGCAGTTGCCGTTGATCGACGAGTACACGAAGGACATGGAGAGCTGGTACGGGGATCTCCAGAACTCGAGCGGCGCCGAGGGGTCGCTGGTCAAGAGCGGGCTCTTCCTCCGGGAGTTCGCGACCAGGCCATGGGCGCATCTCGACATCGGTGGCACCGGCTACTTCCGGAAGGCCGCGCCGTACGCGGCACGCGGGGCGACCGGCGTCACCCACGCGACCCTCGTCGAACTGGCGCTTGCCGGCGCCTCGTGACCGGTCGCGCCCGATGACCACCCACTAGCGCGTCCGGCGATGGACGACATGATCGCCGTCGGCCTGGCCGCCCTGGCCGGCGGAGGCTGGGGGCTCGTCTCGGATCGGATCGGGGCGCGCTGGCCGGCACACGAGGACGCCTCGATCCGGCCGCTCGACTGGCGGACGGGCGCGACGGTGATCTTCGGGGCGCTCGCCCTCGCGCTCCTCGTGCGCACCTACGGCGTCGACGCGAGCTCGGCAGCCGGTGCGCGCGATCTGGTCGTCCTCGGGGTCTACGTCGTCCCGCTGGTCCTGCTGTTCGCGACGGATCTGGACCAGCGACTGCTGCCCGACGTCATCACGTGGCCGCTGGTCGCCTACGCCGCGGTCGTCGGGTTCGCCGGCATCAACCCGCTGATCGAGGGAGGCTGGCCGGGGATGATCGGCCCGATCGCCGCCGCGATCGTCATCCCGCTGGTGGCCTACCTGCCGTCGATCCCATTCGGCCCCGGGGCCCTCGGCCTCGGCGACGTGAAGCTCCTCGTGAGTGTCGGGCTGATGCTCGGCTTCGTCCGTGAGCTGGGTGGGCTGATGGGTGCGGCGATCCTGGTGGTGGTGGTCCTGGGGCTCCTCCTGGCCACCCGCCGGATCACGCGACGATCGTACGTCCCGTTCGGACCATTCCTCATCATCGCGGCGGTCTGGGGCATCCTGCTGCCCGCCTGAGGGACCTCCGGGTGATGCCCGGACCGCAGCCCACCCGGTCATTCTGGACGGGGCTGGTATCCTCGGGCCCGAGCCGGTGTCGTCCCGAGGCAGTGCCCGCGTCTGGACGGCGACTCACCGGCGGGCGTCGCCGCCACAGCGTCTTGCCCGACGCGACAACGGAGTGTTGCTCGCACAGTGATCTCGCCAGGATGAAGGACAACCACAGTGGCCGCGGGTGGGCGTGGACGCCGCGCCGAAGCCGAACGTCCCGGGCGCGTCGACGCCTGGTCTTCTTCCTGCTGCTCCCCGCACTGATCGGCGGGATGTTCGCGGCCGCTCCCGTCGGCCCCGTGGCGGGAGACGAACTGTCCGATGCGATCGCGGCCCAGAAGGCCCTCCAGAGCCAGGTCAAGGCGCAGAAGGCCGAAGTCGCGGCCCTCGCCTCGCAGCAATCCGGGCTGTCGGCCCGGATCGCTTCGACCGCCGCCTCTCTCGACGGGCTCAACGCCGATCTCGCCTCCGTGCGCGCCCAGGTCGCCGAGGTCGTCGCCGACACGGCGGCGACCGATGCCGCCTACGCGGCGCTCGTGGAGCGGATCCAGGCGATCGACACGCAGCTGGCCGCGCTGGTCGCGCGCGAGAGCACCAAGCGCACCCAGCTTGCCGAGCGGAAGGACCTTCTCGCCGAGCGGATCCGAAACGCGTACGACACGGATCGGACCTCCCTCCTCGAGACCTTCCTGTCCGGCGCGGACTTCACCGACGTCCTGACCGAGGTCGGCTACTTCCTCGACATCGGCGCCCACGACAAGGCGCTCGCGGAGCAGATCGTCCGCGATCAGGAGACCCTCGCCGCGATCCATGAAGCGATCGTCGCGACGCGACGCGACCTCGACGCGGGTCGCGCGGCGACGGCCGAGAAGAAGGCGCTCCTCGATAAGCAGCATGTCCAACTCGCTGCCGCACAGGCCAAGCTGGCCGATCTCGAGCGGCGCACGGCCAAGGCCCTCGTTGCCCAGCAGGCCCAGTACGAGGAGATGGCGGCAGACAAGGTGGCGCTCGAGGCCGCCATCGCCAAGGCCGCCGCTGCCCAGGCCGCGCTTGCGAAGGAGATCAAGGCGATCGTCGCCAAGCGGGCCCAGCAGGGCAGGATCCCCTCGGCTTACAACGGGACGCTCAAGTGGCCGATGAGCGGCACGATCACCCAGGAATACGGCTGCACCGGCTTCGGGTGGGAGCCGCCCCAGGGGAACTGCCGGCACTTCCACAAGGGGATCGACATCGCTGCGCCCCTCTATACGCCGATCAAGGCCGCCGGGGCGGGCGTGGTCGTGTTCGCCGGCCCGAACCCGTACGACCCCTCACCCAAGGCGTGGATCGTCGTCATCGCCCACTCGACCCGGCTCCTGACCTGGTACGCCCACGTCGACAACCGCACGAAGCCCATCCCGGTCAAGGCGGGCCAGAGCGTCAGGCAGGGCCAGGTCATCGCCTACAACGGACTGACCGGACGCACCACCGGGCCGCACCTGCACTGGATGGTTGAGCTCGACGACAAGTTCGTGAACCCGAGGCTGTTCCTGTAGCATCGAACCACCGGAGCGATCCGGCCGTCTCGCAGCCGAGGTACAGCCTGTGAAGCGGACGATGGCCATCATCCTCGCCGGCGGGGAAGGCGAGCGCCTGTCGATCCTCTCTGCGCTGCGCGCCAAGCCGGCCGTCCCGTTCGCCGGCAAGTACCGGATCATCGACTTCACGCTGTCGAACTGCGTGAACTCGGACATCACCGATGTCATCGTCCTGACCCAGTACAACCCGCGCTCGCTCAACCACCACATCGGCCTGGGCCGCCCGTGGGACCTGGACCGGAGCAACGGCGGGATCCGGCTCCTCCAGCCGTACATCAAGCGCGGCAAGGGCCCCGAGTGGTACGGCGGCACGGCCGACGCGGTGCTCCAGAACTTCAACGAGATCGAGCACACGGACGCCGACACGATCGTGGTCCTCGCGGGCGATCACATCTACAAGATGGACTACGGGCCGTTCGTCGCCGCCCACAAACGCCGCCGCGCGGACGTGACGATCGCCGTCCGGCAGGTCCCCATCGCCGACGCGTCGCGGATGGGCATCCTGGCCCTCGACGAGACCCTGCGCGTCGTCGACTGGCAGGAGAAGCCCAAGCAGCCCAAGAGCGACCTCGCCTCGATGGGCGTGTACGTCTTCTCGAAGCGCGCGCTGCGCGAGTGGCTCGCCCCGGATCGGCTTGACTTCGGCCGGCACGTCATCCCCGCGATGCTCGACGGCGGCGCCCGCGTCTTCGGCTACCGCTTCGATGGCTACTGGCAGGATGTCGGCACGATCCAGTCCTACTGGGAAGCGAATCTCGCCCTCCTCGTCGACCAACCCGAACTCGACCTCTACGACAAGTCGTGGCTCGTCCACACGAGATCGGAGGAGCGGGCGCCGGCCCGGATCACGACCACGGCGCAGGTCCACAACAGCCTGATCAGCCACGGCTGCGTCATCGCCGGGACGGTGGTCAACTCGGTGCTCTCGCCGGGCGTGCGTGTCGACATCGGTGCGGTCGTGCGCGACTCGATCATCATGTTCGACTGCGAGATCCGCGCGGGCTCCGTGATCGATCGGGCCATCCTCGACAAGGAGGTCGTCGTCGGCCAGGGATCGATGGTCGGCCACGGGCCGGACGACACCCCCAATCGTCGAGAGCCCACCCGCCTCAATTCGGGGATCACGGTCGTCGGGAAGCGCTCGATCATCCCGCGCGGGGCCCGGATCGGGCGCAACGTGCGGATCGGCGAAAAGGTCCGTTCGACCGACTTCGCGACGCGCATCGTCAAGTCCGGTTCGTCCATCGATGCCAAGAGCGCGGCGCCGTCGCGCACGCGCCGTCGCCTGCCGGCCGCGGCATCGGCGGCGAGCGGGGACCGCGACTGACCTCGCCGTGGTCCCCGAGCCGCAGGGGTGGCGGCGCGATCACCGCTAGACTGCCCGCCATGCCTCCTGACCGAACGCCGGTGGCAACGCGTCCCGAGGACGTGGAACGCTGGCTGTCCGAGCTCGCGCTGACACCCGGCCCGCGGATCGATCGTGACGGCCTGTTCGCCTGGGACCTCGAACTCGATGGGCGGCGCCGCTGCGACCTTCCGATCACCGTCATCCTCGACCCGACGCTCGGTCTCATCTGCTGGGTCCACTTCGCGCCGCCGATCGGCGACATGCTCCGGCGGGCTTACCGGAAGCTGCTTCGCTGGAACGACGAGTTCCCGTTCGTCAAGTTCTCGGTCGCCGAAGACGGGCGCCCCATCCTGGCCGCCGAACTCGGCCCGACCGCGCTCGACCGTGACGTCCTGGGGATGGCGCTCGTCAGGGTCATCGGCGTCGCCGATCGATTGCTCGAGGAATCCGCGGAATGGCTCTGGACCGGCGGCAAGATCCCCGCCGATCTCACGACTCGCGAACGCCGCAATGGCGCCCTGATCGAGCGCTACGCGCTCCAGCTCGGCGAACTCTTCGAGGCGTGATGGGCGTCGGTGCCGCGCGCGCGCCCGGAGCGACCCGCTCCGCGCCACGGTGGCGGCCGGCCCTGGCGGGGCTGCTCGCCGGGCTGCTCCTCGTGACCTCGTCGGCCCTCGCCGACCCGCCGGCGGTGCTCGCCGTGCACGAAGGGACGCCGGATCTCACCCTCGTGACGGTATCCCGTTACGAGGTCCAGCCGGCGAACCGTCGGGTGCGCGTGACCGTCACGATCACCGCGACGAACCACCTGTCCGATACGGCCACCCGGCGGTTCTACTTCGAGCGCGCGTTCCTGGCGGTCCTGCCCGGGACCAGCGGCTTCAAGATCACCGGGTCGAGCGGCACGCCGAAGGTCTCGATCAGTGCGGCGAAACCGGATCACACGCTCCTGAGGATCGACTTCGGGGCGAGGCTTGCGGCCGGAAAGTCGACGTCGCTCACCCTCACGTTCGACCTCAAGGATCCCGGCGGGGCCGGCAACCGGGACGTGCGCATCGGTTCCACGATCGTGAGCTTCCCCGTCTGGGCCTACGGGACCGATGCGACCCCCGGCAGCCGGGTCAGCGTCGCGCTGCCGGCCGACTATGTCGTCGACTTCGCAGTCGGGGGGTTGGCCGGCCCCGAACTTGACGCGAGCGGCCTTGCGGTCTACGACTCGGGGGTCCTCGACGCACCGCTCGACTTCTACGTCTACCTGGTCGGCGATCGACCGGGCGCCTACGTCGACCGCGATCTGTCGATCCCGGTCAACGGCTCGATGGCGACGCTCGTCGTCCAGTCCTGGGAAGACGATCCCGAGTGGGGGGACTGGGTGTCCGACCTGCTCGAGCGGGGCTTGCCCGCACTCGGCCTCGCGATCGGCCTCGAGTGGCCGCTCGAGGACTCGATCGTGGTGCGCGAGGCCCTGGCGCGCAGTACCGGCGGCTACGCCGGGCTCTTCGACCCGGCCGAGGGCCGGATCGACATCGCCTATTACGCCCGACCTGCGGTCGCCCTGCACGAGGCCGCCCACGGCTGGTTCAACGGTGCGCTCCTTGCGGACCGGTGGGCGAACGAGGCCTTCGCCTCGCTCTACGGATCTGCCGTGGGGACGGAGCTCGAGGTGGCGGTGGACGACCCGGAGCTCACGGTCGACCTCGAGGCGTACCGCATCCCGCTCAACGAGTGGGGAGCGATCGGCGCCGTCGATTCCGATGTCGAGCGGTACGGGTACGCCGCGTCGCTCGCCCTTGCGCGCCTCATCGCCGAACGTGCCGGGGACGGTGTCCTGCGCGAGGTGTGGGCCAGGGCGTCGGCACGGGTCGGCGCGTATCAGCCGGTGGGCGGAGACGCGCTCGCCCCGGCGATCGAGGGGAACGAGAGCGTCGCGGGCCCGCCCGATTGGCGCGGCCTGCTCGATCTCCTCGAGGATACGGCCGGGCGATCGTTCGAGGACCTCTGGGCCACGTGGGTGATCCGCGATACGGACCGGCCACTGCTCCAGGACCGCGCGTCCTCGCGCGCCGCGTACCAGGGACTCGTCGTCGAGGCCGCGGACTGGCGGCTTCCGCCGTCGATCCGGGAGGCCCTGCGTGTCTGGCAGTTCGACACCGCGGACACGCTGCTTGCGCAGGCGTCGGATGTGCTGGTGGGACGCGCGGACATCGAACGGGAGGCGGCCACGCTCGGATTGACGCCCCCCTCGACCCTGCGGCCCCTGTTCGAACGCGGCGACGGGTTCTCGGACGCCCTGAGCGAGGTCGCGGGCGAGCTGGCCGCGATCGACAGCCTCGGGCGCGCGATGGACGTCCGCATCGCCGAGCCGGGGCCGATCGAGGCGCTGGGCCTGCTCGGCACCGAGCCCGAGCGCGATCTCGCGGCGGCCCGCACGGCCTTCGAGGCGGGCGACCTGGAGGGCGCGAGCAGCGGGGCCGCGACGGCGCTCCTGGCCTGGACGACCGCGGCCGAAGTCGGCGGTGGCCGCGCGATGAGCATCGGCCTCCTCGCCGCCGCCGCGCTCCTTCTCGCCTTCGTCGTACTCCGTCGCGGCCGCGATCGGCCCCGTGGATCGACCCGTACGCCGATGGCCAGGCACATCGGGACGCGAGATGGGATCGCCGGGATCTCGGGCACCTACGCTACACTCGCGGACCACCCGGCCGAATCCTCGTCCGGAGAGGCGCAAGGAGACGAGCTTCCGTGACGACGACGGCCGTCGGTATCCCCCGACACCGGTCCGCCAACGACGAGTTGGCCGCGCCACGTCGCGGGGCCTGATGGGTCTCCTCCGGGCGCGCCCTTCACGCGAGATCCTGTCGGGCGACTCGGCCGACGTCTACTTCGCGCGCGCCGACAGCATCCTCGAGCGCGAAGGCATGGACCCGGTCGTGACGGTCGAGGTATTCACGCGCCAGGACGCCGTCCTCTGCGGGATCGACGAGGCGAAGAACCTGCTCGGCCACGTCCTTGCCACCACGGATCTGGCCGAAACCACCCTGGAGGCCCTCGACGACGGCGACCGGATCGGCCCGAAGGAGGTGGTCCTGAGGATCACGGCGCGGTACCGTGCGTTCGGGCTCTACGAGACCGCGTTCCTCGGGATGATGGCCCATTCGACGGGCTGGGCGACCGCCGCGCGCGAGTGCGTGGAGGCCGCCGCACCGGAGCCGATCGTGTCGTTCGGCGCGCGCCACGTGCACCCGGATGTCACCGACGTGCTCGACTACGCGGCGATCGTGGGCGGCTGCGTCGGAGCATCCACCCCGGCCGGAGCGCGTCTCGCCGGCCTGTCGCCGACCGGCACGATGCCGCATTCGCTCGTCCTGGTGTTCGGCGACACGGTCAAGGCCGCGCTGGCATTCGATCGCGATCTCGGCCCCGAGGTCCCGCGGATCGTCCTGGTCGACACGTTCCGCGACGAGGCCGAGGAGGCGTTGCGCGTGGCGCAGGCACTCGGCGATCGCCTGTATGGGATCCGCCTTGACACGCCCGCTGAGCGGGGACGCGTCACGCCGGAGCTGGTCCGCGAGGTCCGGGCGCGACTGGACCAGGCCGGCTTCAGCCATGTCCGGATCGTCGTCTCCGGCGGCCTCAACCCGGACCGGATCAGGATCTTCAAGGAGTCTGGCGCCGCCGTCGACTCGTTCGCGGTGGGTTCGTACATCTCGGGCGCACGTCCGATCGACTTCACGGCCGACATCAAGGAGATCGACGGTCGTCCGATCGCGAAGCGCGGGCGGATCCCGGGCCGCACCGACAGCCCGCGGCTGAAACGCATCGACCTGGCCGCCTGGCGGGACGCCTGACCCCGGACGCGACGCCTGAACGCCCGGACCGTGGGACCATCGGAGCCATGGCCGACGAGCACGATGAGCGCGAGAGCACGTACGAACTCCTCCAGCGAGGCGAGCTGCTCCTGAGCGGCCGACACTACGCGCAGGCCGCGATCGTCCTGCAGCGCGCGGCCGCGCTCGAGCCGGGCAAGGGCTCCATCCTCGAGGCGCTGGGGCGGGCCTACTACAACTCGGGCCAAGCCGAGCGAGCGCGTGAGACGTTCGTGGCGCTCCTCGAGCTCGACCCCTCGGCCCACTACGCGCACTACGCCCTCGGCCAGAGCCTCAAGCGGATGGGTCAGACCAGCTCGGCCCGGACGCATCTCCGCCTCGCGGTCGCCCTTGATCCGACGTCGGCGCTCTATCGACGCGCGTTGGGCCGGCTTCCGCCCGCCCCGCCCGGCTCCGATGCCGCGGGCGACTCGTAAACGCCGGGCGCCACCCCTACCCGCCCGGCCCCGTCGTCGCCTCCGCATCCGCCATCAGCCGGGCCAGCCAGAAAAGCCCGACGATCGACTTCGCGTCGCGGATCCCGCCGCTGTCCACCAGACCAACGGCGTCTCGCCACGGCAGGCGCACCAGCTCGAGGCGCTCGTCCTCGTCGGGAGCCAGGCGCCCGTCCGGAGCGACGGCCGTGAGGCCGGTCGCGAGGAAGAGATGCATCAGCTCGGTCGCGAAACCCGGAGCGGTCCAGAACGATCCCAGGTGACGCCAGGTGCCCGCGCGGCTGCCCGTTTCCTCTTCGAGTTCCCGTCGGGCCGCCGCTTCGGGATCCTCCCGGCCGTGCCCGTCGCCCCCGGCGTCGAGGCCGCCGGCCGGGATCTCGAGCAGGCTGTCGCCCGCCGCGAGTCGAAACTGGCGAACGAGGAGGACACGCTCCTCGTCATCGAGCGCCAGGATCGCGACGGCTCCCGGATGGCCGACGATCTCGCGGTCCGCCTCGGAGCCGTCCGACCGCCGGATCCGGTCGACCCGGAACTCGAGGTAGCCGCCACGATGGACGACCCGGGAGTCGATGACCGTCTCGGTCAGGTCCCCCCGGTCCTCGATGGATCCATGGCTCACGCGGCCGCGGCGGCTCCGTGGCCGACCAGCGACAGACCGGCACCATCGAACACGTGGAGCTTCTCGCCGGGAACGTGGAGCTTGAGGACGTCGCCTGGCGCGATCCGGTTCGATGAGGGCACGATCGCGACGATGTCCTGGCCGCCGGTATTCACGTGGAGCAACTCGTCGTTGCCGAGGTACTCGACCACGTCGGCGGTCGCCTCGAAGCGCGCGTCCCCCGGTCCTGCCTCGCCGATCGCGATGTGCTCCGGGCGGAACCCCGCGACGAGGCCGCCGGTCGCGCCACGGACCGACGCAGCGAGTCGGGCCGGCAACGGGATCGACAGTCCGGATCCCGAGGTCAGCGTCAGCGCCCCGTCGCTCTCCGACGCGGTCACATCGACGAAGTTCATCGAGGGGCTCCCGATGAACCCGGCCACGAACCGGTTCACGGGATGGTCGTACAGCTCCTGCGGCGGGCCGACCTGCTGGAGGATGCCCTCGTTCATGACCGCGATCCGCTGACCCATCGTCATCGCCTCGACCTGGTCGTGGGTGACGTAGACCGTGGTCGTCTTGATCCGCTGGTGGAGGCGGGCGATCTCGGCTCTCGTCTGGACGCGGAGTTTCGCGTCCAGGTTGGACAGGGGCTCGTCCATGAGGAACACGGCCGGTTCGCGGACGATCGCACGGCCGAGCGCCACGCGCTGCCGCTGGCCGCCCGACAGCTCCTTCGGCTTGCGATCCAGGAGCTGGCTGAGCTGGGTCGTCTCGGCCGCCTCGTTGACGCGGCGCTCGATCTCGGCCTTGTCGAGCTTGCGCAGCTTCAGGCCGAAGGCGAGGTTGTCCCGGACCGACATGTGCGGGTAGAGCGCGTAGCTCTGGAAGACCATCGCGATGTCGCGGTCCTTGGGGGGGACGTCGTTCACGACCCGATCGCCGATCTTGAGCGTGCCCGCGGTGACTTCCTCGAGCCCGGCGATCATCCGGAGGGCGGTCGTCTTGCCGCATCCCGAGGGGCCCACCAGGACCATGAACTCGCCGTCCTCGATCTCGATGTTCATGTCCTTGACGACCTGGACGGGACCGAAGCTCTTGACCACGTGGTCGAACGTCACGCTTGCCATGGCGGCACCTCCTCCCGCGGCCCGATGGCTGCGCGGGTCCATGCATCCGGCCGACGCGAGCGCCGGACTCGGACGGACCCCGTACGCGCCGCCGGCGTTCGGGAGCGTCCAGCGTAGACCGATTTCAGGCTGCCCGGGCAACCCTCACGGCTGTCGGAACGCCCCCCTGATCGCCGCCGGATCGACCAGGGCGAGCGACAGGAGGCCGAGTCCCACGAGCAGGATCCTCCCGACAAGGTGGATCGCCATCACCACCGGGTCGCCGAAGATCTCCTGGTTCGGTGGCTCACCGATCAGCCCGCTCGACCCATCTCCGATCAGCAGCGCGGTCACCAGGAACCAGCCGGCACTGGCGACCCCCACGAATGTCCGCATCCACCGATCCTCATGCGCGATCGCCCGCGACGTGCGGGCCGACGACATCGTTGGATATCGGCCTCGATCCCGCAAGTCCCAGCGCGATTTGACCGTCGCGGGTAGGGTAGAGGGACCACGGACACGCGCCCGACGGCGCCTCGCCACCGGATCGCGGTGGCTCGCGGGGATGGATCCGATGATCCTCCCGCCGGTCGACACTGTCGAACCACCGGCCGATCAGACGGTCGTCGCACACCGCCTTGGCGCGTGGATCGTGTCCGAACCCGCAGATGGAGGACGCCGATGGCGACGACCATGACCGATCACGACGAGAGCGCGGACGCGACGAAGACCACCCGGGCCGCGAACACCGAACAGGCCGCGAGCGGCGCAGCCGACACGGGGGACTCCGCGGAGATCGCCGATCAGGCGACCCGCGTTGACGAACTGCGTTCCGACTTCGACATCGCCGAAGAACGCAGCGAGACGGCTCGCCAGGCGTACCTGGCAGGCGTCCAGGCGGGCGCCGAGCCGGACGATCTGAAAGCACTGCGGCGTGCCTGGGATGGCGCCCGTGCCGCGCGCAATGCCGTCGAGACCCTCGTCATGGTCCAGGATGCCGCGGCCACGGCCAGCGAGGCCAACCGGGACGAGGGCTGATCCGCCGGCCGGCCGGGTCCGCAAAGGGAGTTGGGGTGGCCTGCGGGGCTCGAACCCGCGACCTTCGGATCCACATTCCGATGCTCTGCCGATTGAGCTAAGGCCACCACGCGCCGTGCTCACCATGACCGCTCGGCAGACATGAGCCCGGCAGCTCGCCGGGAACACGGACGGCCCCGAGTGTACAGGGAATCGCCCGCCTTGCCAGCGGGTCCCATCGTCGCGCGGCTGTCGGCGACAGACAAACACTAGACATCAGTACGCGATACGGGCACCATACCTTGGTATGAGTGCACCGCGACCTCGTATCGACCCAGCTTCTCTCCGGATCGGACAGGCGGCGGAACTCCTCGGCGTGACCGTCGAGACGCTTCGGCGGTGGGAGACGGATGGCCGGCTCGCCACGCAGCGGACCGAGGGGGGCCAGCGGCTCGTCGCGATCGCCGAGGTCAGCCGGCTGATCGCCGCCCGTCGTCAGACGACGACACCGCGGCTGATCGTCGCCCAGTCCGCGCGCAACCGATTCGAGGGGATCATCACCCGGGTCGATCGCGACACCGTCGCTGCCGTCGTCGAGGTCATGGCCGGCCCTCATCGGCTCGTGAGCCTGATGACCGCCGAAGCCGTCGACGATCTCGGTCTCGAGGTCGGGCGCGAGGCCGTCTGCGTCGTCAAGGCCACGAACGTGATCGTCGAGATCCCGGGGCGCTGAGCGCGCGCCGTCCCATGGTCGCGAAGCAGGCTCGCGCGGGCGATCATGGCCGGATGCCCCATCGGTCGTGGTGGCGCGCCGCGCTCGTCCTCGGCCTTGCCTTCGCCATGAGCGGGTGTGTCGGTTCGTCAGCAGGTCCTGGAGGCGAGGGACGCGCCGCGGCGCGCCTCACCGTCCTTGCGGCAGCCTCCCTCCGCGGACCGATCGAGGCTGCAGCGCGCCAGTTCGAGGCGTCGCACCCGGGCGTCATCGTCCGGCTCAGCTTCGCCAGTTCCACCGCGCTCCGGGTCCAGATCGAGCAGGGCGCTCCCGCCGACGCCTTCCTGGCGGCCGATCTGGCCAATCCCGAGGCGCTCATCGCCTCCGGCCTGGCCGCAGGGCCGCCGACGATCGTCGCGCGGAACGCCCTGGCGATCGTCGTGCCGGCCGACGTCGAACCCGGATCGCCGCGCGACCTCGCGACACCGCGCGATCTCGCGCTGCCGGGGCTCAAGATCATCGCGGCCGGCGATGCGGTGCCGATCACGGTCTATGCCCGTCAGCTCCTCGGCAACCTCGCTGCCGTGCCCGGCTATCCGGTCGGCTATCGCGAGGCCGTCCTGGGCAACATCGTCAGCCGTGAGGACGATGTCCGGGCGGTGCTGGCGAAGGTCGAGTTGGGCGAGGGGGATGCCGGGATCGTTTATGCGTCGGACGCGTTCGGGTCATCGCTGGTCCGCGCGATCGCGATCCCGGATGGCGCGAATGTGGCCGTCGCATACGGCGGCGTCGTCATTCGTGATGCCGAGCGCCCCGCAGAAGCGGCCGCGTTCCTGGCCTGGCTCAGCGGGCCGGCAGGGCAGGAGGTCCTCGCGGTCCACGGGTTCGGAGCCGCACCGTGACGGGCGGCTCCCGGGAGACGCTGCCTGTGCGCGCGGATCGACCCGGGGCGGATCGCGCACGACAGATGCCGCGCCGTCCACTCTGGGTCGTCCCGGCGTTCGTGCTCGCGGTCTTCCTCGGGCTTCCCGTCGCGGTCCTCGTGCTCCGTGGTCTCGCCGGCGCGGCCGGCGCACCGATCGAGATCCCGGCCATGGTCGCTGCCCTCCAGTTGAGCCTCGTGACGACGGCGATCAGCCTGGCGCTCACGGTCCTCATCGGCACCCCGGTCGCGCTGCGGCTCGCTCGACGGCGGTTTCGGGGAGCCGCGCTGCTCGAGACGCTCATCGATCTCCCGATCGTCCTGCCGCCGGCCGTCGCCGGTCTTGCGTTGCTCCTCGTGTTCGGTCGGCGCGGCGTCCTCGGCGAGCCGCTCGGAGCATTCGGCGTCGAGATCCCGTTCACGACGATCGCCGTCGTGCTTGCCCAGACCTTCGTCTCGGCGCCGTTCTACATCCGGTCGGCTCGGTCCGGCTTCCGCGCCGTCGATCGCGACCTCGAGGATGCCGCCCGCGTGGACGGCGCAGGTGAGGCGGCCGTCTTTCGGACCGTGACCGCCCCGCTCGCCGGGAGTGCGCTCGCAGCGGGGATGGTCATGACGTGGGCTCGAGCCCTCGGTGAGTTCGGTGCGACGATCCTCTTCGCAGGGAGCGTGATGGGGACGACCCAGACGATGCCCCTCCTCGTCTATGCCGAGTTCGGGGCCGGCCAGCTGGACACGGCGATCGTCGCCGCGACCGTGCTCGTGGGGGCCGCGCTGCTGGTCCTGCTTGCTGTCCGCGGGATCCGCTGGGGGTCGATCGAGGCCGATCGCGCGGCCTGAGCGGCGGGGCGCGCGCGGTCGGGTCCGCTGGAGTCTGGTGCGGGGGGTGGTACCCCTTGCGTGTGACCCCCGGACCATCGCACGGCGGACGTCGCTCGGCGGCGAGGCTACGGTGCTGGCATCCGCGGGAGGGCCTCGTGGAGACATGGGGTCGCCGCACGATGAACGTCGCACACGCTCTCGCCGGCTCACTCCGCCTGCATCGTGCCTCGCGCTCGATCCCGCGGAAGAGCGGACCGTCGACCGTCCATGCGCCAAGGGTCCTCGCCGTCGGACTTTCCCTCGCCCTCGCCGTCACGGCGATCGGCCTCGGCTCGCCCGCATCGGCCGCGGCATGGTCCTCCGGGAGCTACGGTTCGTCGTCCGAAACGGAACTGCTCGCACTCACCAACCAGGCGCGCGCCTCCGCGGGCCTCAAGGCCCTGGTGATGGACAGCAAGCTGCGCACGCTCGCCCGCGCCCGCAGCAAGGACATGATCGAGCGCGACTACTTCAGTCACTCGATCCCGCCCGACGGACATTCGGTCTTCGACGAGATGTCCTCGTCGGGCTACTGCTTCAAGCTCGCCGGCGAGAACATCGGCTGGAACAACTATCCGGACGAGTCAGCCACGGCCGCCGTCCATCAGGCGTTCATGAATTCCACGGGCCATCGCAAGAACATCCTCGGTGCCTCGTGGGACGTCGTCGGGATCGGCGCCTACAAGGGCCCCACCGGGAAGAAGATGTGGACGCTGGTCTTCGCCGACAAGTGCGGCAGCACGGCCACCGCGACGCCCAAGCCCACCCCGAAGCCGACACCGAAGGCGACCCCCAAGCCCACCCCGAAGCCGACGCCCAAGCCCACCCCGAAACCCACCCCGAAGCCGACCCCACCACCGACCCCGGTCGCCGCGCCGCTCGCGACGCCGAGCGATACATTCGATCCCACGGATCCGGCCATCCTGCCCTCGACCCGTCCGACAGCCTCGTCCGATCCCTCGGATCCATCGACGGCGGCCACCGCGCGGTTGCTGCCGGGCGCGGGAACGGGTGGACGCGGTGTCGGTCCCGACCTTGCATCCGGCGGCGCTCCGCTGTTCGTCGCGCAGCACCGCCCCCCGCTTCGCGTGGTCGACACGCCGACCTCTCCGGGCCTGTACCAGACCATCCTGGGCACGATCGCGGGGGTCTTCTTCGGCGGCTGAGTGAGCCCCGGGGGCTCGGTGGGTTGCGGGCCGCTCAACGTGGACCCCGCGCACGGACCGCACCCGTTGGCTGACGGCAGGGCCGAGGCGCCACGCCCGGTACACTGCCCGGTGATGGCATCGCCCCGGCTCCGCTCGGAGCCTCAAGACCACGCTGCCCGGAGCATGAGCTGATGCCGCCGATCCTCGAAGCGCGCGATCTCACGATGCAGTACCGCCTTGGCGATACGGTCGTGGAGGCCGTCCGCGGCGTCTCCCTCGCGGTCGATGAGGGCGAGTTCGTGGCGCTCATGGGACCGTCCGGGAGCGGCAAGAGCACCCTGCTCCACCTCCTCGGCGGCCTCGACCGTCCGACGAGCGGTGAGGTCCTGCTCGAGGGCGAGGTGATCAGTCAGCTCGACGATGAGCAGGCGACGCGCCTTCGGCGCGAGAAGACCGGGTTCGTCTTTCAGTCGTTCAATCTCATCCCTCTCCTCGACGTCAGTGAGAACGTCGCGCTGCCCTTCGCGATCGCCGGTGGCGTGCGCGACGCCGCCCAGGCGACGCAGGTTCGCGAGGCGATCTCGCTCGTCGACCTCACCGACAAGGCGCGGCATCGACCAGACCAACTCTCGTACGGCGAGCGCCAGCGCGTGGCCGTCGCGCGCGCCCTCGTGACCGCGCCGGCGATCCTTTTCGCAGACGAGCCCACGGGGAATCTCGACTACACGACCGGATCGGAGATCCTCGATGCGCTGTGGCTCTCCTGTGTCGCCCGGAAGCAGACGATCGTCCTCGTCACGCACGACTCGAAGGCAGCCGCGTACGCGGATCGGGTCCTGGTCATCGGGGACGGGCGGATCCGCGACGAGATCGTCCTGGGACGACGTTCGGTCCATGACGCGACGCCGCTGATCACTCGACTCGCGCAACTGGGGCTCTGACCGCGGTGGGCGGCACCTTTTCGCTCGCTCCGCTCGCGTGGCGCAGCCTCGCGGCGCGCCGCGTCCGGACCCTGCTCACCGCGATCGGCATCGCCCTTGGCGTCAGCGTCCTCGCGGCATCGCTGGCCACGAGCTCGGGGATCGATGCCGCGGTCGACCGAACCGTGGTCGACGTGCTCGGTAACGCCGACCTTCGAGTCGCAGCGTTCCAGGAGGCGGGTCTCTCGCCGGAGACCGTCGTCACGATCGCCCGGACCGAGGGGGTCGAGGCCGCGGTGCCGGTCCTGGAGCGGCGGACCTACCTCCAGCGACCGGTCACGACCGTGGGCGAGCTCTCGGGTCCGGTTGCCGTGATCGGCATCGACCCGCTCGTGGACGCCGACGTCCACGTCCTCGAACTCACTGAAGGCGCGCCCATCGACCGTCGGGATTCGCCGACCGCGCTCATCACCGAACGACTCGCCCGTGAGGACGGGTACGGGATCGGCGGGGAGGTGACCATCCAGGCCCGCGGCGCCCCCGAGACGTTCCGGATCGTCGGACTCATCGCGGGCGATGGCCCGATCCTCGGCACCGGGGGGCGCACGGTCGTCATCCCGATCGAGGCCGCGCAGCGCATCTTCGCGACCGACGGGGTCGATCGTGTCGACCTGACATTCGTCCCGGGATCCGCTCCGGCTGACGTGATCGGGCGGCTCGAGGCGGTTCTGACGCGCGAGCCGTACGTCCTCTCCACACCGACCGATGTCGCGGCGTCCCTGCGCGCCTCGACCGCCGATTTCCAGGCCACCACCGCGCTCATCGCCGCGATCGCGCTTTTCGTCGGCGCCTTCCTCATCTTCAATACCTTCTCGATGACGCTGTCCGAGCGGATCCGCGAGCTCGGGCTGCTGCGGGCGGCCGGCGCCACCCGCCGACAGGCGACCGGGTTCGTCCTGACCGGCGTCATCGCGATCGGCACGCTCGGATCCGCGCTCGGGGTCATCGTCGGACAGGGGCTCGCCCTGCTCATCGGCGAGCAGGTCGGGACGATCGGGGCCGTGCCGTTCGAGAGCGCGAGCCTGACACCTGCCGGAGCGGGACTGGCGTTCCTGATCGGACTGCTCGTGGCATTGGCCGCAGCCCTCGAGCCGGCGTGGCGCGCCGGCCGGATCCCGCCGATCGAGGCGCTTCGCGCGGGGCTCGACCTTGCCCCGGCCCGTCGCGCGCGGTTGCGCTGGCTGATCGTGGTGTTCGTCGCCGTCGCGGTCGTCGGGCTGCTGGCATGGCCACGGACGGCGGGGGATGCCGGACTCGTCCCTTCGCTCGCCGTCTACGCGATCCTTCTCGTCGCGACCCTGCTTTCGCCGTTCCTTCTCGGCCCGCTGGGTCGATTGGCCGGGCTCCCGTTCGCGGCGATCCTCTCGGTGGAGGAACGACTCGTGCGTGGATCCCTGGCTCGCGATCGTAGCCGGACGGCACTCACGCTCGGAGCGCTGATCATCGGGCTGGCGATGATCGTGGCGATCGGTGGCGTGTCCCAGGACGCGCGGCGGACCGCCACGACCTGGCTCGCCGACGTGGTGCCCGGGGACGAGGTCCTGACGTCGATCCGGCCGGTGGGCCTCGACGAAGGCGTGGGCGAGGCGATCGCCTCGATCGACGGGGTCGCGCGTGTGACACCGATCGGTCGGTTCGATCTCGCGCTGGAAGGCGCGCGCGTCGACGCGGCCGCCATCACGGGCGCCGACTTCCTGGCCGACGGCCGGCTTCGTCTCATCGCCGGGGATCGAGCATCGGCGCTGAGTGCGCTGGATCGCGGCGGCGCGACGATCATCGCGGCGAGTACCGCCGAGCGCCTCGGCATCGCCAACGGCGACCTCCTGTCATTCGCCGTCGGCGACGGTCGGACCGTCCGCCTCGCGGTCGCGGGGATCGCCGAGCGGACCTTGCCCGGGACGAGCGGCGAGACCCTGCTCGTTGGCTGGGCCGACGCCACGGACGCCTTCGGGGTCCTGGGGGCCGACGTGTTCGCGATCCGTTTCGCGGCCGCCGCCGGGACCGACGCAGGCGATGCCGCGCGGGCCGCCGTTCGCAGCGAAGGACAGGGTCTTGCGCTGGAAGCGGCCTCCATCGATGGCATCGAGGGTGCGGTGAGCGACGCACTCGGACGTGTGTTCGCGCTCTTCGATGCGCTCGCGATCATCGCCGTGATCGTCGCGGCCCTGGGGATCGTGAACACGCTCACGATGAACGTCCGGGAACGGGTCCGCGAGATCGGCGTCCTGCGGGCCACCGGCATGACCCGCCGGCAGGTCGGCCAGATGGTGGTCGTCGAGGCCGGGGTCCTCGGCGTGGTTGGCTCGTTCCTCGGGATCGTGGTCGGGCTCGTCGCGGGCGCCGTGCTCGTCCTCGCGGGTGGCGGATTCAGCGGACCGCCGGAGCCGCCGCTCGGCGCGATCGCGCTCGCCGCGATCCTGGGGATCGCCGTGTCGATGGTCGCCGCGTACTATCCGGCGCGTGTCGCCAGCGGCATCTCGATCGTTCGGGCTGTCCAGTTCGAGTGACCGCTGGTAGACTCCGCCAACGCCGCACCCGTTCGCGGCTGGAGGAGACTCGATGACGATCGCCATGCCCAGGATGGATCGCCTACCCGCTTCCGAGCGCGGCATCACCCTTGCCGACTTCCTCGTCCCGATCCGCGTCGCGGAACCGCTCAGCGTGCGGCTGCGCCACCTCGCGCTCATCGTCGCCGGGGCGTTCCTGATCTACCTGACTTCGCTGGTCGTGATCCCGCTCGGGTTCACGCCGGTCCCGATCACCGGTCAGACCTTCGGGGTGCTCCTCGTGGGCGGGGCACTCGGGTTCCGCCGCGGACTCGCGTCGATCGCGCTGTACATCCTGATCGGATCGATCGGGGTCCCGTTCTTCGCGGAGGGCAGGAGCGGTCTCGAGGTCATCTTCGGATCCACGGGCGGATATCTCGTCGGGTTCATCGTGGCCGGCGCCGCGGTGGGCCGATTGGCCGAGCTCGGCTGGGATCGCAATCTCCTCGGCTCCATCGCGGCGATGTTCATCGGGAGCCTGATCATCTATGCCGTGGGCGTACCCTGGCTGGCCGTCGTCGCCGGGTTCGGTCCGGGCGAAGCCATCGAGAAGGGCCTCGTGCCGTTCCTGGTGACCGACACGATCAAGCTCGTCGCGGTCGCGCTCGTGTTCCCGGCGGCCTGGTTGATCGTGGGACGGCGGCCCGGGGATCGCTGACGGCTCGCGACGGACCTCACGATCCGGGCCTGTACGGACCTGCCAGCGAGGCCTGGCGGCTCAATCGTGAGGCGATGCTCCTGCTGGGTGCCGGCCCGCGAGCCCTGCTGCTCCAGATCGCCCACCCGCTGATCGCCGAGGGGGTGGACCAGCACTCAGACTTCCGTGCCGATCCGTGGCGCCGCCTCGCGGCCACGCTCCGAAGCTACCTGGCGATCGTGTACGGAACCGGATCGGTAGCACGCGCGGAGATCCGTCGGCTCAACGCGCTCCATCGCGGGATCGACGGCCCCGTCCGCGACGACGCTGCCCGAGCGACCCATGGGTCCCGCTACCGCGCGCGCGATCCCGAGCTCGCGCTGTGGGTCCACGCCACACTGGTCGACTCGACGCTTGCTGCTCACGATGCCTGGGTCGAGCCGCTCTCGGCGGGGCGTCGCGCGAGGTTCTACGACGAGACCCGGCCGATCGCGCGCGCCTTCGGCATCCCCGACGCGATCCTGCCCGCGGACATCGACGCCTTCGATGCGTACGTCGCCGCGATGCTCGCTCCGACCGGCCCGATCCGCGTGACCGCCACCGCGCGCGACCTGGCCCGCGTGATCCTCGCCCCGCCACTGGGCCCGGTCGCGCCGGCGTTCGCGCCGGTCCTCGATCGGGTACCGAGCTCCGTCTACGCCTGGACCCTGTGGCCGGCCGTTGGTCTGCTGCCGCGGCGCATCCGCGAGGACTATGGCATCGCGTGGGGCGCGCGCGAGCGGCTGGTGGCCGGCTGGCTCACGGCGGGGATGCGCGGCTGGCGTCCCGCGCTCCCGACCCGCCTGCGCTGGATGCCCCAGGCACTCGCCGCGGATCGGAGGATCGCCGCACCCGGCCGTCGGTAACGTCGCCGTCGGTAACGCCGCCGTCGGTAACGCCGCCGCCGATCGCTCGGCGTCAGTAGAGCGACGGGAACCGCGGCCTCCAAGTCGGGACGAGGTTCTCGGAAGACGCGGCATCGATGGCGTCGAGCAGCGCCTTGGTCGACCCGATCCCGAAGCGGTGGGCGTCGATGTAGGCGTTCAGACCAGCGTAGAACACCGTCGTCCCGACCCGCTTGCGCACGTCGTCGAGCAGGTTGCCGCCCTGGATGTAGATCGTCTCGTAGTAGCAGGCCGACGTGTAGCTGGTGATGCCGCGGTCGAGTCGCGCCGTGTTGCAGCGGCTCGCCCGGCGCGTCCCGAGCACCCGTCGCGTGATGTAGTCGGCCGCCGCCTCGTCGGCGAAGGGCTGGCGCGCCTGGTCGTTCCCGACGAGCGCGTAGAACCACTGGTGGGCGATCTCGTGATGGAGGAGGTACTCGAGATTGCCCGAGGCCACGTCGCCCGGGATCCAGACGATCGACGGGCCCTCCATCCCGAAGCCGCCGGCGGACTGGGCGATGTCGAGGCTTGGGTATGGGTACTGGCCGATCAGGGCTTCGAAGCTTGCCAGCGCCCGCTTGGCCGCGGCCAGGATCGTCGAGGCGGGTTCGCCGGCCAGCGTGTAAACGCCGATCTCCGTGTCGCCGTCGGTCGAGGTCCCGCTGAGGACGCGGTAGGTCGGGCTGGCCGTCACGGTGAAGTCGCGGACGTTCTCCGCGCGAAACGCCTGGGTGCGGCCGCCGGGACCGCTCGGTCCGCCCACCGGGTCGCCCGTCGTCGCGAGGGTCATCGCGCGATCCGTCGTGATCCGCACGTCGACGCGCGGACTGACCGGGGTGACGAACGGATCGCCGTGGTTCGGACGATCGAACGGCACGGCGCGGCTGACCCACGGCAGCCAGCGGTAGGCATCGATGATCCCGTTCGCCCGCGTGAACAGCCAGTCCGATCCGGAGGTCCCGCTGCGGAGGGTCGAACGGAAGGCGACCCGCACCTCGGCCGTGGCGCCTGCGGCCAGGCCGCCGGGGAGCGGCACGTGCAGGGTCTGGTCGTCGATGGCGACGGCTACGTCGGCGCCGTCCACGGTCGCGCTGTCGAGCCGGAGCTTCCCGAGGCGAGCGGCCACGGTGTTCAGCTCGAGCCGATCGACCGTCGCACCCGAGGTGTTCGTGACGGCGATCGTGGCATCCACGTCGAGCCGCCGCGCGGCGTAGTCGAGGCGTAGGTCCACGTCGTAGGTCGCCGAGAGGTTGAGGCTGGTTCGCCCGGTCGGCTTCGGGACCGCGGTCGGTGTCGGTGTCCGGGTGGGCGAGGGTCGAGGGGTGGGCGGCGCGGTGGGCGAGGCGGTCGGGGATGGGCTTGGGCTCGGCGATGGCGTGGGCGACGGGGAGGCGGTTGGCACGGGCGTTGGCGATGCGCTGGGGGTCGCACTCGGCGAAGGGCTCGAGATATGTGCGGTGGGCGAGGCGGAGGCATCGGCCGTGCGAGGCGGGGCGAACGAACCAGTGAGGAATGCCGCCGCGAAGACGATCACGATCGCCACGCCCACGAGCGCGCCGATCGTCGCCGGCTGGCGGAGTGCCTGTCGCATGCACGGATGCTACGCGCAGGCGCCGTTGCGTATGCTTCGGCGATGGTTGACGCGACGGATCCCGGCCAGGCACTCGTCGTGTCGATCAGGGCGACCCTGCCCGGCATCCGTCTCCTGACCGACGAGACCGATCGCGAGTCGTACCGGCACGACGAGACCGCCTATATGGATGCGGGCCTCCCGCTGGCTGTCGCGCTGCCGACGAGCACCGAGGAGGTCGCGGCGCTCGTACGGCTCGCGGCCGAGCACCGGGTACCGATCGTCCCGCGAGGCGCGGGCTCGGGTTTGAGTGGCGGCGCGGCCGGCATCGATGGGGCCCTGACGATCGCCCTGACCGGGATGAATCGGGTCCTCGAGATCGACCACGCGAACCTGTGCGTCGTGACCCAGCCGGGGATCCTCAACGCCGACCTGAAGGCGGCCGTCGCGGCGGAGGGGCTGTTCTACGCTCCGGATCCGGCGTCGCAGGACATCTGCTCGATCGGTGGGAACCTCGGCACGAACGCCGGCGGGCTGTGCTGCGTGAAATACGGCCAGACGCGCGACGCGGTGCTGTCCCTCGAGGTCGTCCTCGCCGACGGGAGCGTCATCCGGACGGGCGGCAAGAACATCAAGGACGTCGCGGGCTATTCGCTCACCCACCTGTTCGTCGGCAGCCAGGGCACGCTCGGGATCATCACCGAGGCGACGCTCCGGCTGCGTCCTGCCCCGCCGCCCAGATCGACGTTGCTCGCCTTCTTCGCCTCGCTCGACGCCGCCGGCGATGCGGTCGCGAGGATCATCGCGTCCGGGCTCGTGCCCGTGACGCTGGAACTCATGGACCGCGAGACGATCCGCGCGGTCGATGACTGGCACCAGCTGGGGCTGGACCAGGACGCGGCCGCGATGCTCATGATCGAGTCTGACGCGTCCGGGCCGGGTGCGGGCGCCGAACTGGACGCCGCCGAAGCGGCCTGCATGGCCGCGGGCGCGACCTCGGCGGTGCGTTCGGCCGACGCCACCGAAGCCGACTGGCTCCGCCAGGCCCGGCGGCTTGCCCTGCGTGCCCTCGAGCGGCTCGGGACCGTCCGGATGGAGGACGTGGGCGTCCCGCGTGCCCGCGTGCCCGACCTCCTCGTCGCGATCGACCGCATCGCGGCCGCGCACGGGGTCCGCGTCGCGACGTTCGGTCACGCCGGGGACGGCAACCTGCACCCGAACTTCATCTTCGATAATGATGATCCCGACGCCGCCACGAAGACGCACGAGACCCGCGACGAGATCTTCCGCGCTGCGCTCGAGATGGGCGGCACGGTCACGGGGGAGCACGGGATCGGCGCCGCGCGACGCGAGTGGCTGCCGATCCAGAAGGGCGACGACGCGGTCCGCGTGATGCGCGCGATCAAGACCGCGCTCGACCCGCTGGGGATCATGAACCCGGGACGCGTGATTTAGTAGCCGACGAAGCGCATGCACGGCACGATGACGCGGATGAAACCACGCAGGCACTGGACCTCAGCTCTGGTGCTGGTCGGCTGTTTCATCATCGGCGCTGAGAACGCGGTGGGGATCTCAACGTCTTCAACGTTTCCTGGCTTCGCCGGCTTCCTGATGGGCGCGTTGGCGCTCAGCACCGGCGTCGTGGCGCTGTCGACCGTCGCTTGGTTTCGGGGTTGGGCAAGGCCGCTCATGATGGTCGCCATCGTCCATGTCGCATGGGGTCTTCTCGTCGCCTTCAATCGCGGCTCGCTCGTCGGCGGGGAGTTGTCGGTCGGCGTGATTGGACTCGTCGCCGGTGGACTCCTCATCGTCCTGGGCTTGATGCGACGCTAGGAGTGCAGGCGTTTCCGGCACGTTGCCTCATCGAGCACCATCCGCGATCGAGGGGATGTCGAGTCCAAGGTGGTGCGCGAGCGCCGATCTCACCGCTCGCCGAATCGCGGGCGAGGTGACGATGCCGATCGGTGCGGACCGCGTTCGATTTCAGCGATACGGTCCGGACCTGGCTCGTGACGATCATGCCGTCGCGAGTCTGGCCAGCTTCGCCCGTCGCGATCGGCACGTCGCCGGGATAGCGGGGGACCGACCGAGCGGCGGTGATCGGACAGATCGTCGCCAGTCCGGACCGGTGGAATGGCTCGTAGGAGACGACGAGCGCCCGTCGAGCACCGGCCTGCTCGTGCCCCTCCACGGGGTCGAGGTCCACGATGATCACCGCCCAGCGGAGGGGACCGGTCAGGCCGGCCACGTTTCCCGGTCGGCCGTGCGAAATGCCTTCTCGAGGTCCGCGACCTCTGCCTGGAAGGTCGGGTCCGACGCGGCCTGTTCCCACGCGGCGGCCTCGGCTGCATCCCTGAGGCGCCTCTCGAGTTCATCGACAGCCAGCTCGACGACAGCGTCCTGCGACGAAGCGACGCCGTATCGCTCGGCCATCTCGCGAACGCGATGAACCGTGTTCGCGGACAAGTTGTAGGTGCGTTTCACGCGCTCCGTCATGGCTGGATTGTCATACGTCCGGATATGGGTGTCAATCCGGGTGTGATGTTGTCGCTGGGGCCTCTCTCGCGCCAACGTTACTCATCGGGGGCGTGAAATCGAGCGGGAGGGGGCTCGAGAGGGGTCAGGCGCGGGCGCTCACACCCCAGGGGGGGTAGACGGGCACGTGCGCGGGCTGATCGGCCGATTGCTACACATCGGCGGTGTGCCCACGGTGTCCCAGCGTGTGCCCGCGGTGTCGCGCGCCTCCGCGCCTCCGCACTGGGGGAGTGCCCGCGCCCATCGAGCACCAGCAGCGCGATCGCCCCGTCCCGTCCTTCTCCGTGCACGTGAACCCGTGCGAATCATCCGATCCCGCCGGGGCTGCGCAACAGCCCCCGAGAGATCGACCGGGAGTCGCGACACGGTGGATCGCCTTCAGCCGGACGTCCACCAAGGGCGGCCGACATCTCGGAGGGACAGGGGCGGCCCCCAAGACCGCCCGGAATCCCGGAAAGGGAATCGGATCGAACCCATGAGTACACGCAAGCGCCTTGCCGCGTTCGGGACAGCCGCGCTCGTCCTGACCGTCGGCGCGGCACCGCTCCTCACAAGCGGTGCGGATCACCTCGATGCCCCCGCCCTCGGCGGGACCACCGCCAACGGCGAGATCGCGCCCCATTCGGAGCACGGCGATCGAGACCTCAACGACCTCTACGTGTTCGCCGCTCCGGACGCTGCGAACCGGACCGCCATCGCGCTCACCGTCAACCCGGCGATCAACCTCTTCGGAGGCGACTTCGGGACGAACGTGCGCTATGTCATCAACATCGACAAGGACGGCGACAACGTCCAGGACCTGGCCTACGTATTCACGTTCAAGGGCGACGACGACGGCGACGACGACCGCGACGACGGCCTCGAGTGGAAGGTCAAGAAGTACGAGGGCAGCCGAGCGGTCAACCTCAAAGGCGGCAAGACGGTCGGCCACGGCGAGACCAATGCCTCGCGCAAGACCAGGACGAAGGACAACGTGTGGGCCTGGGCGGGCGTCCGTTCCGACCCGTTCTTCTTCGATCTGACCGGGTTCATCGGGACGACGAGCGAGCTGCTCGGCAGCAAGATCGGCACCGATTCGCTTGGCGACGATCCCACCGACTTCTTCGCCAATCTGAACACGAACGCGATCGTCCTCGCCATCCCGAACGCGAGCCTGCCCGACACGATCGGCGTGTGGGCGACGACGAGCTACAAGCACAAGGGCACCTGGCGCAAGGCCGACCAGATCGGTCGACCGGCGATCAACACCGTGTTCAACCTGTCGGGCGCCGACAAGGACAAGTTCAACCGGACGAAGCCGTCGAAGCAGGCCACGGCCTACGGCGGCAAGTTCGTGAACAACGTCACGGGCGTCCTGCAGTTCCTATCCGGCCTCGATAGCGAAGGCGCCTACACGGACGAGCAGGCCGGCTTCCTGGCCTCCGTGCTCATCCCGGACGTCCTCGTCTACAGCCGAACCAATGCCGCCGGCTTCCCGGCTCCGCTCAACGGGCGGGCCCTGGCCGACGACGTGATCGATGTCGAGCTGATCGTCGCCACCGGCGGTGACCCGCTCAACCTGTTCGGACCCGACGGCCTCACCGGCCTTGGCCCGGACCGCGACGCATCCGGAGCCGTGAATGGCGACGGTGTCGGACCGCACTCCGACTACCTGACGACGTTCCCGTACCTCGGACTGCCGCACTAGGGGGACGGCTGGGCGGCCCCACGCGGGGTCGCCCAGCCCTCGCATCCACGCGATTACCCGACCACTCATCACCCGACGCAGGAGCCAGCTCGATGACCGCACCGGCCCAGCCGATCCCAGGCAAGCGCCCCGTTCCCGTCGTTCGCCGACCGCACGGCCCGCGCTCGCTCGGGATCCTCGCCGCGGCAGTGATCATCGTGGCGGGCTCATACGCCGTCTCGGCGCTCCGCTCTGATCCCGCTGCCGACGCCCCGATCACGAGCCGGGCGCCGGTCGAGGCTCCGGGTCAGGTCGCCGGGATCGACGTCGCCGGTTCGCCGGCAACGTCGCTGGACCGGATCGACCGATCGATCGCGACGTGGACGAAGAACCTCACCGCGAATCCGAGCGACTTCATCAGCGCGACGAACCTCGCGACCCTGTACCACGGCCGCGGCCGGCTCTCGGGCGACATCGGGGACCAGGAGCGGGCCCTGGTCGCAGCCCGCACGGCGATCTCGATCGCGCCCACGAGTGGCGCCGCCCGGGCCATCGAAGCGACGATCCTCTACACGCTGCACGACTTCACCGGCGCTCTCGCGTCGGCAGAGACGCTCTACCGCGACGATCCAACGCAGGTCGGCGCCCTGGCGACGATGGCCGACGCGAAGCTCGAGCTCGGCAGGCTGGCCGAGGCCCGCGCCGACCTCGAATCGCTCCGGCTCCGGGCGGCCGGCCCCGCGGTCGACGTTCGGTTCGCTCGACTCGCATACCTGAGCGGAGAACCGGCCGAGGCGCTGCGCCTGGCGATCGGCGCCCGGGACGCCGCGATGGCGGCCGGTGGCGATGAGGGAACGGCCACGAGCATCGGGTTCTATCACGCTGCGGTAGGCGAGTACGCTCGCCTGTCGGGGGACGCGGCGACCGCCCGTGCTGGCTTCGAGGCCGCCCTTGCCGAGCGCCGGACGGACCCTGGCGCACTCATCGGGCTCGCCCGGATCGATGCGTTCGAAGGTCGGACGGTCGAAGCGATCGAGGGCCTTCGGCAGGCGGTCGCCATCGCCCCGCAGCCCGACTCTTTGGCGCTGCTCGGCGATCTGCTCGTCGCCACGGGGGACCCGGCAGGCGCAGCCGACCAGTACGCCACGGTCCGTTTGATCGCGACCCTGTCCGACTCGAGCGGGTCCGTGTACGACCGGCAGCTCATCCTCTTCGAACTGGACCACGACGGAGCGGCAGGCGACTTGCTGGAGCGTGCGATCGCTGGTGCCGCCGCCCGTCCGGATGCGGCGGGCCACGACCTCGTGGCCTGGGCCAACTATCGACTCGGCCGGCTCGATGACGCGAAGGCCGCGTCCGACCTGGCGCTGGCGTCGGGTATCGAGGATGCGCGCATCCTGCTCCACGCCGGGCTCATCCGGATCGCCGTGGGGGAGCGTGCCGCCGGCGACACGCTCGTCCGCCGCGCGCTCGAACTCGGCCCCGCGCTCGATCCGATCGAGGAGCGCGAAGCTCGATCTTGAACCGGCCCGGCGATCCTGCCGATCCTGCCGATCCAGCTCGGTACGTCTCCGTCATACTCCGCGGGATGAGGACGGCGAGGCACCAGCGACGCCGGGGTCACGCACGACGCGTGCCCGGATACGCGCGCTGCGACGAGGATGGCCAACGATGGGCAGCGACCCGGACCTGACCACCCTCGATCTCCAGTCCAGCGGAGCTCGCTCATGTCCATCTCGAGTCCGCCGCGAGGCGCGATCCTCGCCCTGACCCTGGCCGCAGCCTCGTGGGGCATCGGCACGGTCGTCAGCAAGCGTGCCGTCGACGAGATCCCGCCGCTCACGCTCCTCCCGATCCAGCTCGGGGCCAGCCTCATCGTCCTGGCGCTCCTCATGCGCTTGCGCCGCCTCCCGTTGCGCGATCCGTCGATGCCCCGCGGTCTCGGCCAGCTCGGCCTGCTCAACCCAGGGATCGCCTACGCGCTCAGCCTGCTCGGGCTGGCGACGATCAGCGCGAGCCTGTCGGTCCTGCTCTGGGCGATGGAGCCGGTCCTGATCCTCTTCCTGGCCGCGTGGTTCCTGCACGAGCGCATCGGCGCCCGGTTCGTCGTCCTGTCCCTCGTCGCGATCGGCGGGATGCTTCTCGTCATCTACGCCCCCGGCAACGCCGGTTCGCTCGTCGGCGTGGCCCTGACCGTCGCCGGCGTCGCGAGCTGCGCCATCTACACCGTCGCCGCCCGACGCTGGATGGCCGACGCCCCCTCGACCGCGCAGGTCGTCGTGGCGCAGCAGGCGTATGCGCTGGTGTTGGCCATCGGTCTCGTCGCGCTGAGCGCCATCACCGGCAGCGCGGTCTGGCCGAACGAGGTGAGCCTGCTCGGCTGGGCCAGTGCGATCGGTTCGGGCGTCCTGTACTACGGGATGGCCTACTGGTTTTACCTCTCGGGACTTCGCCAGGTGCCGGCATCCGTGGCCGCATCGGCGTTCTATCTCATCCCCGTGTTCGGGGTGGCGGGTGGCTTCGTCCTGCTCGGCGAGCGGCTCGGTCCACTTCAATGGGCCGGCGTGGCGATCGCGTCGGTCGCCGTGCTGGCGATCCTCCGTCGCCCGCCTGGATCGGTGGATCGCACCGCCTGACGCCGGCGGGAGCGCGGGTCGACGTCGTTGACACGGGCCGCTCCGGGCCCGATGATGCGCGCTTGCACAGTTGCACAGTGCAAATGTGCATCCGAGCGCGACACCGCGCGACGTGGCCGCGTCCCCGGCCCGGAGAAGCCCGACGATTCGATGAGCGACTTCGATCTCCTCGTGCGAGCCGGCCGCCTCTACTACGAGTTGGGCGAGACGCAGGGCCGGATCGCCGACCTGCTCGGCGTGACGCGACCACAGGTGTCGCGTCTGTTGAAGCGCGCGCGCGACGAAGGGATCGTCGAGATCCGGATCGTGGATCGGACCAGTGACGACAGTCCCGCCGGCGACGAGCTCACGTCTCGATTTCGGCCTGGCTGCCGTCCACATGGCTCCGAGTCTTGCCGGGCCCGAGGAACTCAACCGCCGCATGATCGCGCGCCTCGCCGCGCAGGTCGTGACGGCCGCCGTTCGAGATGGCGCCGTGGTCGGGGTGGGGGACGGTGCGTCGATCTCCGCCACCGCGGACGCGATGCTCGGATCCACGACGCCCGTGTCCGCGACCATCGTCCCGTTGTGCGGCGGGTACTGGACCACGGGCCAGAGTCGCGAACCGTACCGGCGCGTGGCCGAAGCGCTCGGCGCGACGGCCAACGGTCTCCTCGCACCGGGTCTGGTCGACGATGCCGCAACGAAGCGCTCGCTCTACGCGCATGCCGGCGTGCAGGCGATCCTCGCGCTCTGGGAGCGTCTCGACGCTGCGATCTTCGGGATCGGGCGGGAACCTGGAGTCCGGCGACGTTCGGCGAGAGCGTCGTGCGGGAGCTGACCGAAGCCGACGCGGTCGGCGAACTGCTGATCGCCCCGTTCGACATCGATGGGCGCTTCCTCGGCGATGCGCTCCGCGAACGAGTCATCGCCTACGACGCGCGCGACCTGCGCCGCGTCCCGGTCTCGATCGGCGTGAGCGGCGGCCCGAGCAAGGTGCGACCGATCCTCGGCGCGTTGCGCTCCGGCGCGCTGAACGTCCTCGTGACGGACATCCGAACCGCCGAGTCGGTCGTCGACCTGGACGACGCGACGCGCATCACGAGGGCCGGCACGGCCAGGACCGAGGGCAGCGGCGATGCCTAGCGAACCCGTGATCCTCGCCATCGACCTCGGCACGAGCGAGGCCAAGGGCGGCTTCGTGACCTTCGACGGTCGGCTCGCAGCGCTGTCCAGGTCGAGCTATCCGATGGACCTGGACCCGTCGGAAGGGCGCGCCGAGCAACGGCCCGAGGCGTGGTGGACGGCCACGGTCGCCGTCGTACGGGAGTTGTGCGCCGCCGCTCCGGACGTTGAGATCCGCGCGATCGCCGTGGACGGGCACGGCCCCACGACCGCGCCGGTGGACCATGAGGGAAGGTCGACCCGGCCCGCGCTCACGTGGCTCGATTCACGCGCCGCACCCGAGCTGGCAGAGCTCGAGGGCGCCTCGGGGCTGCGCGGCTGGGCCCTCGGCGTGACGCCCGCGGCGCTCTGGGTCGAGCGCCATGAACCCGCGGTCGCCGAGCAGACCGCCTGGTACCTCAACACGTGGGAGTGGCTCGCCATGCGCCTCACCGGGCGCGCCGCGACCTCGCTCGTCCACGGGCAGGTGCTCCCCGATGCGACCGTGTTCGCGGCGGCGGGCCTGCCTCGCGAACGCATCGCGCCACCGGTCGCGACCGGAACCGTGATGGGCAACCTCCGCGGCGACGTGGCCCGGGAGCTCGGCCTCGGCGGCGACATCCCGGTCGTGGCCGGCCACAACGACGCGCTGGTGACGTTCATCGGAGCGGGCTTGCGGGCCGCCGGCGATGCGATGGATGCCGGCGGCTCGGCCGGCGGTTTCGGCGTCTACGTCGATCGGCCGCTCGTGATCGATGGGACGTACTGCACCCCCGCGCCGCTCGAGGGGCTGCACATCCTGGGCGGCGGCTTTGCGGCGACCGGTCGCGCGCTCGACTGGTTCCGGGGAGCGGTCGTCGGTGGCGAGCTGACGATCGACGCGCTCATCGAGGAAGCGGCCGCGACACCGCCAGGCGCCGAGGGCGTCCTCTTCCTCCCGTACCTCGCCGGTGAACGAGCGCCGATCAACGATCCCGACGCCCGCGGCGCGTTCGCCGGCCTCGCGCTGAACCACGGCCGGGGACACCTCGCCCGGGCGATCCTCGAGGCCGCCGCGTTCGCGATCCGCCACGTCGCGGAACCGGTGCTGGATGCGGGCGTCCGGGTCACCTCGATGCGCGTCTGCGGCGGTCCGGCTCGGAGCGACGCCTGGAGCCAGATCAAGGCCGACGTGACGGGATTCCGGGTCGATGTCCCGGCGGTCGCGGAAACGGCGGTCGTGGGATCGGCGATCGTGGGTGCCGTCGCCATCGAGGCGTTCGACGGGTTGCGTTCGGCGATCGCCGCGATGAGTCGAACGGCGCGCACGATCGAACCCAGGCCGGAGTTCGCGGAGATCTACGACCGGACCTTCCGTGCCTACACGGAACTTCACCCCGCGATCGCGCCGGTCCTCCGGCCGCTCATCGCCGCCCAGGCCACGACCCCCACGCCACCCATGCACCCACCTGACGGAGACACGCCCGCATGACACCCGACGCCCGCATGACGCCCCGCGCCCACTCCCTGCGCCCGCTCATCGCCATCGTTCTCCTCGTCGCCCTCGTTTCCGGTGCGTGCGGGACGAGCGTCTCGCCGACGCCTCCGCCGGTCGGCGCCTCGCCCACGGCCGGCCCCAGCATCCCGACCGGGCCCAGCGGCACGCTGACGGTCGCCCTGTCCGCCGATGCGGAGTCGATGGACCCGCATCGCGTCTACCAGAAGGCCGGCATCTCGATCATGGAGGCGCTCTTCGACACCTTGATCGCCATCGACCGCGGCGATCGATCGATCTTCCTGCCGGGCCTCGCCGAGAGCTGGACCACGGCGCCAGACCACATCGAGCTGAAGCTGCGTGGCGGCGTGACGTTCTCGAACGGCGAACCGTTCGATGCCGAGGCCGCACGCTTCTCGATCCTGCGGGTCATGGACGTCGACCCCGCGACGGGTGAACCGATCACCGACGACGCTCTGAAGCTCAACTCCGACTGGAGTCGCTCGTACGGGGCCGTCACTTCGGTCGAGGCGGTCGGCCCTCTGACGCTCCGGATCAACCTGAGTCGATGGGACGCTGGGCTGGTTCCGGCGCTCGCGACGCTCCACATCATCGCGCCGAAGCACGCCGTGGCGGTTGGCAACGAGGGCCTGAAGACCCGGCCGGTGGGGACGGGACCGTACGTCCTGTCGGAGTGGATCCCCGACGACCACGCGACGCTCGTGCTGAGCGACGACCCGTGGGAGCGACCGCGCGGCAGGGCGCTCGTCCAGGAGGTCGTCTTCCGACCCATCCCCGACGTGTCGACCCGGATCAGCGAACTGACGACCGGCGGAGTCCAGATCGCGCAGGACATCCCCGTCGACCAGTCCACGGCCGTCGAGGCCGGCGGCGCGACGATCGTCGCCTTCGATGACGGACGGCACACCGAGATCTGGCTGACCGCCGACAAGGGTGGCCAGCTCGCGACCTCGGGCAACGCGACGCCGGCTCAGCTCGAGGCGATCGAAGCGCTCTCGAAGGTCGAGGTCCGGACCGCCCTCAACATGGCCGTGGATCGCGCTGCCTACGTCGATGCCCTGTTCAACGGGTTCGCGACCCCGATGACCCAGGGCTTCGTGCCGGGCGACATCGCCTATCTCCCCACGATCGAACCGTGGCCGTTCGATCCCGATCGGGCGCGGCAGATGCTCGCCGACGCCGGCTATCCGAACGGCTTCGAAGCCGAGCTCGACATGTGCACGTGCGACGCCGCGATCGCGGATCTCATCGCCGCGGTCCAGGCCGACCTGGCCCGGATCGGTGTCCGGACGAAGATCCGGGAAGCCGAGGTCGGGGCGTTCAACGGTGCCTGGGCTTCGGGCGCTACGAACCCGATGCGGGCTTCGCGCCTGTCGTTCCTCGATCCGACCATCTACGGCCTGTTCTGGCTGCATACCGGCGGGCTTCTGTCCCGCTTCAGCGATCCGGACATGGACGCGTTCGTCGATGAGCAGGCGGCCGAGATGGACCCGGTGCGCCGGCGCGAGGCGCTGAACAGGGTGGCGGTACTCACGCACGACCTGGCCCCGGCGATCTTCCTCGTCGGCTTCCAGAGCGTGTACGGCCTCGCTGCGACCGGCATCTCCGGCTGGCAGCCGCACATCCTCGGGCACATCGACGTCCTCGACACCGCCGTGGGCGGTTGATCGCGGAAGGGTGGTCGCATCGTGACCCCGACGGCGCCGCGCGGTGATTGAAAGACACGGTGCGATCGCGTTCGTGGCCCGCCGATTGGCGGGCCACGCGTTCGTGCTCGTGGGGGTCGCGTTCCTCGTGCACGTGCTCATCCTCCTGTCGGCGGATCCGGCGCGTGCCCTTCTTCCGCCGACGACATCGCCGGAGGCTGTCGAGGCCTTCCGCCGTGCCCAGGGCTGGGACCAGCCGCTTCCGGTCCAGTTCGCGGCGTTCCTGGGGCGAGCGGTCCAGGGCGACTTCGGGACGTCGATCCGGTTCGGGGAGCCGGCGCTGTCCGTCGTCCTCGATCGGGTCCCGGCCACGCTGGCGCTCGCGCTCACGGGATTGATCGTCGCGCTGGCGATCGCCTTCCCACTGGGATCGATCGCGGCGCTGCGGAGGGGGCGGTGGATCGATGGCGCTGTCCGCGGGTTCGCAGTGGTGGGAGCGTCGGTGCCCGGCTTCGTCCTCGGGCAGGTGCTCATCCTCGTGATCGCGGTCGGCCTGCGCGCGCTGCCTGTGTCGGGTGGTGGCTCGCTCGCGCATCTCGCCCTGCCGGGTCTTGTGGTCGGGATCGCGTCCACGCCCGGCCTGATCCGGATCCTGCGGGCCAGCCTGCTCGAGGTCTACGGACGCGACTACATCCGGACCGCCTTCGCGAAGGGATTGTCCGCGCGCTCCGTCCTGCTTCGGCACGCGCTGCGCAACGCCGCCATCCCGGTCGTGACGTTCCTTGCCTTCGACGTCGCCGCGCTCCTGTCGGGCGTGATCATCGTGGAGCGCGTATTCGCCTATCCCGGGATGGGACTGCTCGCGGTCCAGGCGATCTCGGGACGCGACCTGCCGGTGATCCAGGCGTTCGTGTTCGTGGCCGCGCTCACGATCGTGACGACGAACCTCCTGCTGGACGTGGTCTACACGCGGCTCGATCCGCGGATCGGGGCGCAGCGGTGAGGTCGCGCGGCGCGAGCCACCCATCCGGCCGGGCGCGGCCGGGTTCGCGCGCCGGGACGTTCGGCGTCGCGCTGATCGTCGCGGTCGCCGCCGTCGCACTCCTTGCCCCGGTCCTCGCGCCGGCCGGTCCGGAGGCCGGCGTCCTGCGCGATCGCCTGCTGCCACCGGTCTTTGCCGGCGGGACCTGGGATCACCCGCTCGGCACCGACCGGTCGGGCCGGGACCTGCTCGATCGGATCATCTGGGGCTCGCGGACGACGCTCCTGATCGCCATCCTTGCCACGCTCATCGGGGGCGCGGTCGGGACCGTCGCCGGCGTCCTCGCCGGCTGGTACGGTCGCTGGATCGACGCGGTCCTCGGTCGGCTCGCGGACATCCAGCAGGCGATCCCGTTCGTCATCCTCGCGATGGCCGTGGTTGCGGTCGTCGGCCCGTCGCTCGTCAACCTCATCCTCGTCCTCGGCCTCGCCTCGTGGTTGTTCACCTATCGCGTCGTGCGCGGCGAGGTGCTCGCCACCCGCGAGCGCCCATGGGTCGAAGCGGCTCGTGCGCTCGGGATCGGTGACGCCCGGATCGTGTGGCGCCAGGTCCTGCCCAACGTGATGCCGTCGATCGTGGTCGTCCTCACCCTGTTCGTCCCGCAGACGATCATGTTCGCGGCCGGGCTGTCGTTCCTGGGACTGGGCGTCCCTCCGCCGACCCCCGAGTGGGGCAGGATGATCGCCGACGGCGCGGACTACCTGCGCACCGAATGGTGGTTGACCCTGATGCCTTCGCTTGCGCTGGTCGCGACGGTCCTCGGTGTGACGCTCGTGGGCGACTGGCTGCGCGACCGGGGCGATCCGTCGCTGCGCACGTGGGATCACGACGCGCAAGCCCCCGATGCTTGACGGCGTCCGACCGGGCGACCGCCGCAGCTGGTGGCTGCGAGATGCTCTCGCCCTCGAAGACGGCGCGCTCTCTGCCGATGCCGCGGCCCCCGCGTTGCGCGGCACGACCCGGGCCGACGTCGTGGTTCTCGGCGGCGGCTACACCGGCCTGTGGGCCGCGCTTCGGCTGACAGAGATCGCGCCGGGCGCGCGCGTCGTCGTCCTTGACTCCGACATCTGCGGTGGTGGCCCGTCGGGTCGGAACGGCGGGTTCGTCACGTCGTGGTGGGACGAGCTGCCGGCGCTCGTCCATCGCTACGGCGACGCGCGTGCGCTCGCGATCGCTCGGGACATGTCGGCCGCGGTCGATGACGTGGGTACGTGGTGCGCAGCGAACGGGGTCGACGCGTGGTACACGAAGGCCGGGGCGCTGCAGGTCAGTGCGGCGCTGGCCCAGGACGGGAGCTGGGACGCGGCCGTCGCGGAGGCGGCTCGTCTCGGGGTGGCCGGCGAGTACGTCCCGATGGCGGCCCGTGAGGTGCGTGCCCGGTGCGCCTCGCCGATGTTCCGTGACGGTGTGTTCATGCGCCAGGGCGCCACCGTCCATCCGGCCCGGCTGGCACGCGGGTTGCGCCGCGTGGCCCTCGAGCGAGGCGTCACGATCCACGAGCGGACCCGGGCGGTCCCGATGGATCTGACACGGACCGGTTCACCGACCGCAGCCACGAGGACCCGTGCCGGCGGTCACCGTGCCCCGGTGACGATCAGCACCGATGGCGGCACCGTGATCGCCGACCAGGTGATCGTCGCCCTCAACGCCTGGGCTGCCGGGTGGCCGCGGCTCGGCCGCCGTCTCGTGACGTGGTCGAGCTACATGGTCATGACCGAACCGATCCCCGACCGTCTCGCCGAGATCGGCTGGACCGGGGGCGAGGGCCTCTCGGACGCGCGTTTCACGCTGCACTACCTGCGCACGACACCGGATGGCCGGATCGCGATCGGCGGCGGAGGTGGGCGCGCCGGGTACGGCGGCAGGATCGGCAGGGCGTTCACCCACGATGCCGGCTCGGTGGAGCGCACCGTGACGGGCCTGCGGCGTCTGTTCCCGTCCCTCGCCGACGTTCGGATCGAGGACGCATGGGGCGGACCGATCGACATCGCGGCGGACCACCTGCCGTTCGTCGGGGCGCTGGACGCCGGCAGCCCTCGGACGGACCAGCGGATCCACTACGGCCACGGCTATTCGGGCAACGGGGTCGGGCCGTCGCTCGTCGTGGGGCGAACGCTCGCCGCCCTCGCCGCGCGGGGCCTGGGCGTGACGAGCGACCAGGGCGCCGAATCCCCGCTCGTCGCCGTCCGGCCGCGGGCATTCCCGCCGGAGCCGTTCCGCAGCATCGGCGCGCGCGTCATCCGCGAGGCGATCGTCCGTCGCGAACTGGCCGAAGAGGCCGGGCGATCGCCCAACCCGATCGTCGCGGCGATCACGGGGCTTCCCCGACGTCTCGGCTACCACCTGGGTCCGGAGTAATCCGCTGGATCGGCTTCGAGCCAGTGACGACGACCCTCTCGTCGGCGATCGGCCGCACAAAAGGCCTCGATTTCGGGTAGGATAGAAGGCCCGCTGAGCCCAATCGCGGGGACCTGCCCAGGAGCGTGCCCGTGAACGGTCGACCGTCCCTTCAGCAAAGTCGCCCTTCCGCATCGGAAGACGGCAGCGAACCCCTGAAGCACGTCATCGACGTCTACCGCCATCGCGACCAGACGATCACGTGCGTCTGCGGCTGGCACGGGAGTTGCGCGGCAGGAGACCGCGGCGGGTCCGACTGGACCGCCCATCTCGCCGAGTTCCGCACGAAGAAGCGCTAGCCGCTCGCTCGCGCCGACTGGCGCGAGCGAGCCCCATCGGCGCCCGGACTCCGACCCGGCGTCCCGAGCGTGCTGGGCCGTGATCGGCGCGTGCTAGCATCGCGGCCCGTGCAGTCGATGCTGTCGTTCCCTGCGAATCCCCCCTTCGCGCTCCGCGCGCGCCTTCTGACGCCCCAGGCCGACGGTGGGACCACGCACGAACTCGATGGGCTCATCGACGTCGACGTCGCCGGCCGTCTCGCCTGGGTGGGAGCCGCCGCGGATCACCCCGATCCGGACGCGGCCGCGGCGGCCATCGATCTGCGGCCCATGGTCGTCATGCCGGGCATGGTCGACCTCCACGTCCACCTGCCGCAGCTTCCCAACGCGGGCGTGGGTGCCGGTCTCGACCTGCTGACGTGGCTCAACCGGCACATCTTCCCGCTCGAGCAGGCCTGGGCGGATCCGGCCGTCGCCCGGGATGTCGCTGCGGCGGGCTTCCGCGCCTTCGCGCGCGCCGGCACCACGACCGCCCTGGCCTACGGGACGGTCTTTGCCGCGAGCATGGACGCCGCGTTCGCGGCCGCTGAGGCGCACGGGATCCGGGCGATCCTCGGCAAGGTGATGATGGACCGGGTCACGTACGACGAGACGATCGACCCGACGACGATCCTCGACCGCTCGCTGCGGGAGTCCGCGGACCTCGCCGCCCGGTGGCATGGTGCCGCCGGCGGCCGGTTGGGATACGCGGTCACGCCTCGGTTCGCCGTCTCGTGCACCGCCGACATGCTCCGCGAATTGGCCGCGCTCGCCGCATCGACCGGCGCATGGTGGCAGACCCACGCATCGGAGGATCAACACGAGATCGCCGAGGTGGCGCGCCTGTTCCCCGAGGCGATCGACTACCTCGATGTCTACGACCGCGCCGGCGGACTGGGGGCGCGGACCATCCTCGCCCACGGCGTGCACTTCTCGGACCGTGAGATCGCCCGCGTGGGCGAGACGGGGACGCGACTCGCCCATTGTCCGGCGTCGAACCTGTTCCTCGCCTCGGGCGTGATGCCGCTTGCGCGCTACCTCGAAGCGGGGATCATCGTGGGGCTGGGCTCGGATGTGGCCGGAGGCCCTGATCTCTCGATCTTCTCGGCGATGCGGGTGGGCGCGTATGTCCAGAACGCCCTGCGCGTCGTCGGCACGGAGACGCGGGAGTCGCTGGGCCCGCTCGACTGGCTGCGGATGGGAACGTTGGAGGGCGCGCGGGCATTGGGTCTCGACGACGTGATCGGTTCGGTCGAGGCCGGCAAGGAGGCGGACCTCATCCTCGTGGACCCGGCCTCGATCGCGCCGATCCCCGGCGTCTCGGACGACGACCCGGCCGACCTGATGAGCCGCCTGATCTTTCGCGCACATCCGGACATGGTTCGCGCGACCTGGGTCCGTGGCCGCCGCCTTGACGGCCCGGCGACCCGCGCGGTGGACTGAACACTCAGCCGCGCCCTGGGCCCAGCGGCCGTCCTTCCCGGGGGCGTATCGTTACCGCGTCATGATCCGGCTCGGTCGCTTGAACTCGCCTCGCATCGGCCGGCTCGTGGTCGGCGCCCTTCTCGCCGGAGCTGCGCTGATGTCCGGCGCGCACGCGGTGGTGGCGGAGTGCGACGGCCCCGTCCCTTCGTTCGGCGACGTGGCGCCGACGGCTGGCCAGGTCATCATCGGTGACGTCGTCGCGATCCAGTCCGGTGGTCTCTGGCCGCCCGACGCCGACGGCCGCTCGAGCCGCTTCACCCTCCAGGTCCGCTACGTCCTCGCGGGCGACGCCCCGGCCACGATGGAGATCCGCGACCTGCCGACCCAGCCGTGCGCGCCGGTCATGTTCGCCGCCGTCGGCGATCGCGTCGCCCTCGCGCTCGACGGCATGGACTTCGATCCGCCGATCCCCGTGAACACGATCGCCTGGATCCGCGGAACCTCGCCCGACGTGATCGGCATCGAGACCATGACGGTGGGCGAGGTCTTCGCCCTGTTCGGCCTCCAGGCACCAGCGACCTCGACGATCTCGGGCCCGGTGCGTACCGGCCCGGCCGGCGACGCGACCGCGCCCATCGTCGTCCTGATGTTCGCACTCGTGGGGCTGTCCGTCGGCTGGCGTCGTTTCTCGGCTGTGACGCCGCGCGCCGTCAGGATCGCGCAGCGCCCACGAGGGTGAGCAGGACGAGGCTGGGCTCCTCCGCCCGCAACGAGTGCGCCCGCCGAGGCTCGAGAACGAGCCACGATGCCGGCGTCATGGCATGGGCGACTCCCTCGACCGTGAGGGTGATCGAGCCGGACACCACCTGGACGATCACTTCCGCCGAAGAGGTGTGCTCGGTCAGCTCCTGACCGGCATCGAATCCGAAGACCACCAGCCGAAGCCGGTCGTCCTCGAAGAGCTTGCGCGAGATGGTGCCATCCTGGGGGATCTCGACTTCGGTCCGGAGGTCCGGGATCACGGTGCGCACACGACACTCCTTCGGCAGGGCTGGGCCGGGAACGATCATCGCACCACGGGCCGGATCGCTCGCAGGTCGTGATGCCATGATGGTCGCCGAAGGCGGGGCAGGCGAAGGAGGACAGGCTGGACCAGACGTTCGACATCGTCATCGAAGGCGGGACCGTCGTCGACGGCACCGGGGCGCCCGGGCGGGCGGCGACCGTCGGGATCGATGGCGACCGAGTTCGCCTGATCGATCCCGCGGAGGGTGAGGGCGCGCGTGCCGGCCGCCGGATCGATGCCCGCGGCAAGGTCGTCGCCCCGGGGTTCATCGACCTGCACAGCCACGGCGGGCTGGTCATCCTCGCCGAGCCCCGCCACGAGCCGAAGATCCGCCAGGGCATCACGACCGAGGTCATCGGGGTCGATGGCAACAGCTACGCGCCGTTCGCGAGCCGTGCGGATCTCGAGGCGTTCGTCGAGCTGAACTCGGGGCTCGACGGACAGCCCGATATCGCCTACGACTGGGATACCGTCGCCAGCTACCTGGCGCGCTTCGACGGGACGGTGGCCGTCAACATCGCGTACCTGATCGGCAACTCGGCGTTGCGCGTCGGGACGGTCGGCTGGGATACGGATCCGGCGACGGACGACCACGTCGCACAGATGCGCGCGATGCTTCGCGAGGGGATGGAGGAGGGCGCCTTCGGGCTCTCGTCGGGCCTCGACTACCCGCCCGGCTCGTACGCGACCACCGACGAGCTCGTCGCGCTCATGGAGGAGGCGGCACGGCTCGACGGGATCTACCACACGCACGTTCGGTACGACCTGGGCGATCGATTCCTCGATCCGTTCCGCGAGGCGATCGACATCGGGCGCCGCGCCGGCGCCCCGGCACACATCACGCACTTCTACCATCGCCAGACGTTCGCGGGCACGCCGGAGCAGATGCTCGAGCTCGTGGTCGACGCCCACGCGACGGGCCTCGACGTCACCTTCGATGCGTACCCGGGCGAGTGGGCGAGCACCCGCCTCCTGATCATGATCCCGCCGTGGGCGCAGGCCGGGGGCCCGAATGGGACGAAGGAACGACTCGCCGATCCGGAGGTCCGGTCGGTCATCCGGCGCGAACTCCTCGAACGCGGGGTGCTCTACGCGGGCGCCGGCGGCCTGGCCGCGGTCCGGCTCGGCTACTTCAAAAGACCCGACAACCTGCGCTGGGAGGGCCGCACCATCGGCGAGGTCGTCGCCGAGACCGGAGCCGACTGGATCGACGTGGTCTGCGACCTGCTCGTGTCGGAGGACCTGCGGGTCAACCAGGTCGCGCCGGGCCCGCACATCGACGGCATTCGCACGTTCCTGACCCATCCGGTCGGCAAGGTCGGGATGGTCGGCACGGACGCGACGCTCATCGGGGCGAAGCCGTCACCGCGCACCTACGGGAGCTTCCCACGGATCCTCGGACAATTCGTGCGCGACGAGGCGCTCCTGTCGCTCGAGGAGGCGGTCCGACGGATGACGTCCGCTCCGGCGGCTCGACTCGGGCTGCGCGATCGTGGGGTGCTGCGCGATGGGGCGATGGCCGACGTCGTCGTGTTCGATCCGGCCACGATCCGCTCGAATGCGACCTTCGATGAACCCTGCCAGTTCCCTGACGGCATCGATCAGGTGATCGTGAACGGGACGGTCGTGGTGGACGAGGGGGTCCACACGGGTGCCACGCCGGGAAGGGCGTTGCGGCGGGGCCGCGCGTAGGGAGAAGCTAGAAGGCCGTGGGTCCCGTGTCGAAGGTGCTCGGACCCCGATCGGGCACTGCTTGTGGGCGCCGCCGATCCAGGTTGAGACGGTCTTCGGCGGTGGCCACCGCATCGTCGATCGTCCGGCCGGCATTCGCGTCGGCCCAGCCGATCGCCAGGCGCAGGGTCACGGCCCCGGCTGCCAGCCAGCCATCGCACGCCGTGCGCACGCGCTCGATGAAGTTGATCGCGCGGACCTCATCGGTCTCGGTGAGCAGGACGCCGTAGCGCCCGCGATCGAGCGCCGCCACGTGGTCGGCGGCCCGCGCATTCTTGCGCAGGGTCTCGCTGATCACCGGCAGGAGTCGTTCCGCCGCGTCGGCCCCGAAGCGGTCGACCAGCCGATCGAGACCCTCGACCTCGACGAGGACGATGCTCGCCGGTCGTCGATAGCGGGCGACGCGTGCCATCTCGTCGGTCAGCGTGCGTGACCAGCCACGTGGCGAGTCGAGACCCGTGGCGGGGTCAGTCAGGTGATCGGTGGTGTCGGTGGGCGTTTGGTCGTGACGTTCGCCGGGCGCCGGGCGTGGCTCGTCGGACGCCCTGCGGGCCGGCAGATCATCGAAGGTGGGCGCGGAAGAGACCGATGGCGATCGCGCGTCCATCGGCGTCTGTCGTGGCTGCATCGACGGTCCGGGCTCCTGTCCGGGCGCCTGGGCAGTCGGAGGAGTCGGGGCCGCCGGGGCCGCCGCCGGGCGACCGATCTGAGCGGCCGCGGCTCGCGCGGTCTGGCGGGCGGCGTCGACCGTCGCGGGCGTGATCTGGATCGGCGCCGAATCGTCGACTCGACGACGACGCCCGCGGATCCACGACGCGATGATGAAGAGCACCATCAGCCCGAGATTCGCCGCGAGGGCGATCAGGAGGACGGTCAGGAGTGTCTCGTCGGTCGGCACCAGCCGCACATACCTCTCGCGATGTTCCTGTGAAGGACTGGGTTCGAATGTACCGAGCAGGCGTTCGGCGCGCGATGGTACGAACGTCCCCCGGACGCACGTCGGTTGTCAGGCCGCACCACCCCGAGTGACAGCGCGCACCGCCCGCCAGTGACAGCTTGCACCGCCCGTGGCTTGAGGCCCCACCCGCGCGATCGGCCGCGGGCGCCGCGGTCGTTGATGCTATCGTCTGGCCCTGAGGAGGGAGTCCTTCGGATGACGCTGCGCCCCGAGTCCAGCCAGGCACGGACGACGACCGTCCCGATGCGCAACGCCCCGGACGCCCTCGTCGTCGCTCCCGGATCCACCGTCCCCGGCAGAGCGCGAGCGGCCGCTCCACTGCGGCGCGAGGGGCCCGCGAAGCTGACCGGCGAGGCGCTCTACGCCGACGACCTCGTGTTCCCGGGAGCGTGGTACGGCGCCACGATCCGCTCGACGGTCCGCATGGTCGCTTCCGTGACCTCGAGACGGACGCGGAGCTTCGCATGGGACCAGGTCGTCATCATCACAGCAGCCGACATCCCCGGCGAGAACATCGTCGCCTCGATCAAGGCCGATCAGCCGGTCCTCGTCCCGATCGGCGGTGAGATCCAGCATCACGCTGAGCCCCTCGTCCTCGTGGCGGCGCCGGATCGCGAGACGCTGCGCGCGGCCCGGGCCGCACTCCGTCCCGTCGTCGACAAGCTGCCGCCGGTCCTCGACCCCCTCGATTCCAATCACGTCTTCGCTCACTACGACATCGCGAACGGCGATGTCGCAGCCGGGTTCAAGGCCGCGGATCGGATCATCGAAGGCGAGTATCGCGTGGGCCACCAGGAGCAGCTCTACATCGAGAACAACGCGATGATCGCCGTGCCCCGTGACGACGGCGGGATCACGGTGACGGGCTCGCTCCAGTGCCCGTACTACGTGCACGCGGCGATGCGCAAGGCGCTCGCCCTGACGGACGCCCAGGCCGTGGTGGTCCAGGCCGAGACCGGCGGCGGCTTCGGCGGCAAGGAGGAGTACCCGTCGATCATCGCGCTGCCACGCCGCGCTCCTGGCGCGCAAGACCGGCCGGCCGGTCAGGATGATCTACGACCGGCACGAGGACATCGCGGCCACGACCAAGCGCCACCCGGCGGTCGGATCCGCCATCGCACCGGCGTGACGCGCGACGGCACGCTCGTGGCGCAGGACATCGAGGTCGTCATGGACGGCGGGGCGTACTGCACGCTGACGCCCGTCGTCCTCTCGCGCGGCGCCCTCCACGCCGCTGGGCCCGTACCGCTGCCCGAACGTGCGCGATCCGACGCGCGGGCGACGCGCACGAACACGCCGCCGAACGGCGCGTTCCGCGGCTTCGGCGCGCCGCAGATCGAGTTCGCGGTCGAAACCCATCTCAACCGGATCGCCGAGGCGCTCGATCTGTCCCCGCTCGAGATCCGCCGTCGCAACGTCTATGCGATCGGCGACGAGACTGCCCACCGGCCAGATCCTGAACGAGAGCGTGGCCGGCGAGGAGGTCCTCGAGCGCGCGGTCGAGGCCGCGGATTCGAGCGGATCGCGCGAGCGAACGCGCGTGCCCGCGCAGAGCGCGACGGGATCGGGAACGGTGCCGAGCGGGTCGCCTGGTCACCGGCTCGGCGCGGACGGCCACCGGGATCGGTCTTGCGCTCGGCTGGCACGGAGCCGGGTTCACCGGTTCGGGCGAGGTGAAGCTCGCCTCCGTGGCGTCGGTCCAGCTGACCGGCGACGGCCGGATCGAGATCCTCATCGCGTCGACCGAGATGGGCCAGGGTACCAAGACGATCTTCCCGCAGCTCGTCTCCGCGGAGCTCGGGCGTGGGCTTCGACGACGTCGAGATCGTCGATCCCGATACGTCGAAGGTGCCGGACTCCGGGCCGACCGTCGCCTCGCGGACCGCGATGGTCGTCGGCGGGCTGTGTATCGAGGCGGCGCGCCGCCTGCGCGCCGAGGTCGAGGAGCGCAACCCGGGCAAGTCGTTCGCGGAGGCCTACCAGGATGACGCCCGAGCCAACGGCGCGACCCGGATCGACCAGCAGTTCGAGCCGTATCCCGGCATCGAATTCGACGACGAGACATACCGTGGCGATGCCTATCCCGCCTTCGGCTGGGCGGCCTGCGTGGCGACGGTCGAAGTCGATCTCGACACGGGCGAGGTGATCGTGCGCGACGTGGTCGCCGCCGACGATATCGGCCGCGTCATCCACCCGATCCTTGCCGAGGGCCAAGTCGAGGGCGGCACGCTCCAGGCGGTCGGTTACGCGACGATCGAGGAGATCAAGGTGCAGGACGGGCGCTACCTGAACGACCGGATGGCGACGTATCTCATCCCGACATCGCTCGATGCACCGCGGATCACCACGATCCTCGTCGAGGCGCCGTTCAGCGGCGCGCCACACGGCGCGAAGGGTGTCGGCGAGCTGCCGATGGACGTGGGAGCGCCCGCCGTGATCGCCGCGATCCACGACGCGGTCGGGGTCTGGATCCCGGATCTGCCGGCATCGCCCGAACGGATCCTCGCGGCCCTCCATGGCGTGGCCGGGTCGGCCGACGATCGGCGTCTGGGAGCGGCGTCGTGACCACCGTCCGGTTCCTCGTCAACGGCGCGCCCGTCGAGCTCGACGTTCCCGGGATGCGCCGGCTCCTGGACGTGCTCCGCGAGGACCTGGGGTTGACCGGAGCCAAGGAAGGGTGTGGCGAGGGGGAGTGTGGCGCCTGCACCGTGATCCTCGATGGGGAGGTCGTCGACTCCTGTCTCGTGCCCGTCTGCCAGGTCGAGGGGCGCATCGTCCGCACCGTGGAGGGGTTGGCCCGCCGGACGGACGACGGGCCCGTCCTCGATGAGCTGCAGCAGGCGTTCCACGAGGCGGGCGGCGCGCAGTGTGGCATCTGCACGCCCGGCATGCTGATGGCGGCGCGCCAGTACCTGGACGCGGGCGGCGGATCTGACGAGGATGAGATCCGGACGGCGATCGCGGGGAACCTGTGTCGCTGCACCGGCTACACGAAGATCGTGGAGGCGATCGCGCGGGCCGCGACGGCGACACCGTGACAACGCCCGCAGGCAAGCAGCCCCTCGACTCGGCTGCCGAAGCCGACGCGGACGGGACACCGACCGCGACCGAGATGACCGTGGCGTTCACCCCGAAACAGCTGTTCACGGGCTTCGCCATCCTCGCCGGCTTCGTGCTGTTCGTTCGACGCCTCGCGCGACGTCGCGGCAGGGGCGGGGCCGGTGGCTCGATCGACGAACCGCGCGTGGCCCGCGACGCGGACGAGTCCTGACCCATGCCGCCTGAGCCACCGGTCGTGACGCCGGCATCGCTGGACGATGCCTACGCCGCACTCGAGCGGGCGGTTCACACCCCGATCGCCGGCGGGACGGACCTGATGGTCCGGATCACGGGCGAGCTCGGACCCCCTCCCGAGCGGATCCTCGATCTTGGCCGGCTCGACGACCTGCGCGGGATCGCGCTGGACGACGGGGCGCTCAGCCTGGGTGCGCTCACGACCTACACAGAGATCCGACGCTCGACCCTGTGCCGTGAACACTTGCCGGCCCTCGTCGACGCGTCCGCGACGATCGGGGCGGCCCAGATCCAGAATCGCGGGACGCTCGGGGGCAATATCGCCAACGCATCGCCGGCCGGCGACAGCCTGCCGGTCCTGCTCGCGATGGACGCCGAGATCGTCGTCGGGTCCATCCAGGGTGAGCGAACGATCACGGCGAGTTCGTTCTGGACCGCCTATCGCGAGACGGCGCTGGCCCCCGGCGAACTCATCCTGCGCATCCGCATCCCGCTGGTCCATGGACGCGAGGTTCGCTTCCGCAAGGTCGGGACGCGTCGGGCGCAGGCGATCAGCAAGGTCGTTGCCGCGGTCTCGTGGCGAGAGCCCGGTGGACAAGCGGGCTGGACGGATGTGCGCGTCGCGTTCGGGTCGATCGCCGCGACCCCGGTCCGCGTCGCGGCTGCGGAATCCGTGCTCGAGGGCGGTCGTCCCACGCCCGAGACGGCCGACCAGGCCGCCGAGGCCCTCGCCGGCGCCATCCAGCCCATCGACGACGTCCGTTCCACCGCCGACTATCGCCGCATGGTCGCCGCGCGCGTCCTCCACCGGATCGTGCGCGACGCCGGCGGTTGGTAGGCCGCACCGATCCGTGCAGACCCGGGCACGACCGGACCCGCCGCCACCCATCGCGGCCCTCGATATGCTCGACACGGACGCCTTCACCGCCGCGATGGCGCCCCTCTTCGAAGGAGCGCCGAGCTTCCTCGCATTCCTCGCCGCGGCGAGGCCCTTCGGCGGCTATCCGCGCCTCTTCGCCGCCGCACGAGAGATCGCTGCATGGATGCCCGAGGAGGCCAAGCTCGAGTTGATCGACGCTCATCCACGGCTTGGAGCGCCGCCGGGCAGCGTGTCGGCACTGTCCTATCGCGAGCAGGGCTACGAGGTCGCCGCCGCGGACTTCGCGGCCGAGGCCGAGCGCTCGCGCGTGGCCGCGGAGCTGGATCGACTGAACGCCGCGTACGAGGAGCGCTTCGGCTTCCGCTATTGCGTCTTCGTCGCCGGCCGTCCCCGTCGCGACCTGATCCCCGGGCTGGAGGCCGCCTTCGAGGCCACCCGCGAGGACGAGATCCGTCGCGCGCTCAGCGCCGTCATCGACATCGCGATCGACCGGCACCGGACACTCATGCGGGAGGCAGCATCGTGATCGAACTCGGAGCGAACCGCTACGGCAAGGGCGGGATCCATGTCGTGCGCGTCGACCGCTCGACGACGCCCCATACGGTCCGTGACGTGTACGTCAGCGTCTTGCTCGAAGGCGACTTCACGGCGGCGCACATCGACGGCGACAACGCCCTGGTCGTCCCGACCGACACCATGAAGAACACGACCTTCGCCCTCGCGCGCGACCACCTCGACGGCTCGATCGAGGCGTATGCCATCGCCCTGTCCGGCCACTTCCTCCAGTTCCCGCAGGTGGCCGGTGCTACCGCCACGGTGCGCGAGGTGGCGTGGCGACCGCTCGAGACGGCGTCCGGCGTCTCGGATCACGCCCTCGCGCGCGACCCGTCGATGACCCGCACGACGGTCGTGACCTCGACTCGTGAGCAGGTCCGGGTGCGCTCGGGTGTCGAGGACATCGCCCTGATGAAGACGACACAGTCCGGATTCTCCGGGTTCCCACGCGACCGGTTCACGACGCTGACGGAGGTCGACGACCGGATGATGGTCTCCAAGGTGACCGCGTCGTGGGCGTACGGGAGCGCGGCCGGGGAGTGGGACGATCTGCATCGCCGGGCATGGGCCGCCCTGGTCGACACGTTCCACGACCACTTCAGCCCGTCGCTCCAGACGTCGATCTGGTTGATGGGCAAGGCCATGCTCGAGCACGTGCCCGAGATCGACGAAGTGACGATGTCGTGGCCGAACCTCCACCACTGGATCGTGGACCTGGCCCCGTTCGGGATCGACAACGACAAGGTGATCTACCACGCGACATCCGAGCCGTACGGGATGATCGAGGCGACGGTCCGCCGCACCGACGTCGAGGGCTGAAGGCGGACCCACCGTGATCGAACGCCCGATCCGACCCGCATCGTTGTCGCACCTCTTCGTCCACGTCCGCTCGCTCGCCGAAATGCACGCGTTCTACGTCGCGTCTCTCGGGCTGGTGCTCCTCGACGGTGGTCCCGGCGCCGGGTACATGCGGATCGGCGGGGGGGATGGGTTCACGATCGGCATGGAAGAACGCCCCGAGGCGGAGGTCGGTGCGATCGGGATCGAGGTCGTGGTCGCCGTCGATGATGTCGACGCGCGGTACGCGGCACTCATCGCCGCCGGTGTGCCCTTCGATGGGCCGCCAACCGACCAGGAGTGGGGCGCGCGCCATGCCTGGCTGCGCGATCCCTCCGGATATCGCCTCTCGATCTACTCCACGAACGCCGGCTAGGTCGTCCACTGCAGGTCGCCTCGTCGGGAGCGCGACACCGACCGTGTGACGTTGGCTCGACGATGCATCACGGCCCGCGAGGCCATGCGTGGCGTTGGGCGGACCGGACGTGACCGGCTAGCATGGTTCGATGACATCTTCGACCACCGGATCCCCGCTCGGCATCGAGATCGTCGGGGGCGACGTCCCCGGGCTCGCCGAAGTCCTGCCTCGCGAAGCGCTTGCCCTCGTCGCCGACCTCGAACGGCAGTTCGGGCCGCGTCGTCGCGAGCTCCTCGCTGCGCGCATCGCACGACAGGTGCGCCTGGACGCCGGGGAGATGCCCACGTTCCGCGCGGATACGGCGGAGATTCGCGCGGGCGATTGGCGGGTCGCCTCGGCACCCGCCGATTTCGACGACCGGCGGGTCGAGATCACCGGGCCCGCCGAGGCCAAGATGACGATCAACGCGCTCAACTCGGGCGCGCGCTGCTTCATGGCCGACATCGAGGACTCGCTCTCACCGACGTGGGAGAACGTCGTCGGGGCCCAGCTCGCGATCCGCGACGCCGCACGAGGGACCCTCGCCTTCACGAGTCCCGAGGGCAAGGAGTACCGGCTCGCCGAGGATCGCGCGCAACGCGCCACGCTCGTGGTCCGGCCACGGGGCTGGCACCTCGTGGAGCGCCACGTGCTCGTCGACGGCGAGGCCGTCTCGGCGCCGCTGTTCGACTTCGGCCTGTACATGTTCCACAGCGCCGCCGAGCTGCTTCGTCAGGGGAGCGGCCCGTACCTCTACCTGCCCAAGCTCGAGTCGAGCGAGGAGGCGCGGCTCTGGAACGACGCCTTCGTCGTCGCCCAGGACGCGGTGGGGATCCCGCAGGGTTCGATCCGGGCGACGGTCCTCATCGAGACGATCCTCGCAGCGTTCGAGATGGACGAGATCCTCTACGAACTGCGAGATCACGCCGCAGGATTGAACGCCGGCCGCTGGGACTACCTGTTCAGCGCGATCAAGAAGTTCCGCAGCGACCCATCCAAGGCACTCCCGGACCGGGCGCAGCTGACGATGACGACGCCGTTCATGCGCGCGTACACGGAGCTGCTCGTGAAAACCTGCCACCGGCGCGGCGCCCACGCGATCGGCGGGATGGCCGCGTTCATCCCGAATCGGCGCGACCCCGAGGTCACGGAACTGGCGATGGCCAAGGTGCGCGCGGACAAGGAACGGGAGTCGTCCGACGGCTTCGATGGCACGTGGGTCGCCCATCCGGACCTCGTTCCGCTGGCGACCGAGATCTTCGACGCGGTGTTGGGCGCGGCCGCCAACCAGAAGGGCCGGCTCCGGGACGACGTCGCGGTCAGCGCCGCGGAGCTGGTGGACCTGACGGTGCCCGGAGGCGCGGTCACGGCCGAAGGTGTCCGCGTCAACATCTCGGTCGCGGTCCGGTACCTCGATTCGTGGCTGCGCGGGGTGGGAGCGGCCGCGATCGACAACCTCATGGAGGACGCGGCGACGGCCGAGATCTCGCGCGGCCAACTGTGGCAGTGGCGGGTGACCGGCACGGTCCTCGACGACGGCGCGGTCTTCGATGCCGATCGCTATCGGACGATCCGCGATGACGTGCTCGCTTCCCTCCCGCGGGACCCGGCCGGCGATCGTGTCGACGAGGCGGTCGCGCTCCTGGACCGCCTGGTCCTCGACGACGCCTTCGCCGAATTCCTGACCCTCGACGCCTACCGCATGCTCGACTGATCGGGGCCGGATGCTGGGCGAGGAGACCCTCCATAGCGTCGAGTTCTTCACCGCGCTCCTCGCCGCGGCGGCGGTCCTCGCCCTCCTCTCGCGACGGTTCGGATTCCCGTACACGGTCGCCCTCGTCCTGTTCGGACTCGGTGTCGCCGCCTTCGTCCCGGAGACGGGTTTCCAGATCACGCCGGAGCTCGTCCTGGTCGTTCTCCTGCCCGGACTGGTCTTCGAGGCGGCCTACCAGACCGATTTCGACAGCCTTCGCCGTACCGGCGGCGGCATCGCGCTCCTGGCGATCCCCGGAGTGCTCATCTCGGCGGCCGTGGTCGCCGCGGTGCTCCACCTCGCGACCGGACTCCCGCTCGACCTGGCGTTCGTCGTCGGGGCGATGGTCTCCGCCACCGATCCGGTCGCCGTCATCTCGACGTTCAAGCGGCTCGGGACCCCGAAGTCGCTCTCGACGCTCGTCGAAGGCGAGAGCCTGTTCAACGACGGGACGGCGATCGTCGTGTTCGCCATCGCACTCCGCGCCGTTCAGGGCGAGGTGGGGATCGCCGATGCGGTGGGCACGTTCGTCGCGACGCTCGTCGTGAGCATCGCCATCGGGGGCGTCGCCGGCTTCCTCGCGTCACGGGTCGTCGCCCGCGTCGATGATCACCTCATCGAGACGACGATCTCGCTGCTCGTCGCCTACGGCACGTACGTGATCGCCGATGCGCTCCATGAGTCGGGCGTGATCGCGACGGTGGTGGCGGGGATCACGCTCGGGAGCTACGGCCGCCGGATCGGGATGAGCGAGCGCACCCAGGAGGCGCTCGATACGGTCTGGGAGTTCATCGCATTCTTGCTGACGGCCGTTGTCTTCCTGCTCGTCGGCCTCGCGATCACTCTGGATAACCTCGTCGACGCCGCGATCCCGATCGCGTGGGGCATCGGGGCGGTGCTCGTCGGGCGAGCGCTCGTGATCTACGGACTGATCGGCGGCGGCGCGCGACTGGCGCGCGGCCCGGGGAGGGTGCTCGAGCGAGGGTGGCTCCACGTCATGTTCTGGTCCGGCCTCCGCGGAGCCGTTGCCGTGGCCCTGGCGCTCTCGCTACCCGCCGACTTCCCTCAGCGGACCCTGCTCCAGGGCATCACCTTCGGGATCGTCCTGTTCACTTTGATCGCCCAGGGGGGCACGATCGAGTGGGTCGTGCGCCGCGCCCTGCCTCGTGACGGATCAGCCTCGTCCTGATGATCGCCGCCGCACCAGCCGACCCGATTCAGCCGCCGGCGGTCGACTACCGCCCAGGCGTCTGCAACATCGGACCTGCCGAGATCGCCAGACGGCGCCGCTCGGGTCACATCGGCGTCGTCCTGACCCTCGTCACGTTGGCCGTCCTCGTCGCGATCGACGCCCCGGATGCCGCGCGCCTGCTCGTCGGGTTGCCCGCCGCGATGGCCGCGACGGGATACCTTCAGGCCTGGTTCAAGTTCTGCGTCGCGTTCGGCTCGGCGGGCGTGTTCAACTTCGACGCGATCGGTGGGACGGAGCGCATCGCCGATCCTGCCGCGCGATCGCGCGACCGGGCGCGGGCGCTTCGGATCGGGCTCCTGGCGGCGGGGGTTGGTGTCGCGATCGCGGTCGTTTCGTTCGCTGTCCCTCTCTAGCCGAGGCCAGGCTCAGCAAAGGTCAGGTCATCGCACTCGTTTGGTTGCTCGGATTCGAGACCGTGGCGTGACTCAGACCGCCTGGGACTGCAGCATGGGCGTCGTCAAGCGATCCCCACCGGCTCAGTCCGAGTCGCCCATCTGGGCCGAGTGCGTCATCGACTCGCGGGCGATCAGGTTCCCCGGTACGTCGTCATCGAGAAGGGTGCGAGCAGCAGCGGGACGTGGTAGCTCCGCGATGTGTCGGCGATCCGCAGGTCGATCGACATCCGACGAAAAAAGCGCTCGCTGCCCGCGCTCTCTGCCGGATCGTCGGTGTCCGCACCTTGGCCCGGCGGGCCGGCGAGCGAGAACTCCAGCCGGTAGTCGCCGGGCGACATCGGGCGCTCGAGGAGATCGCGGATCCGGCCGTCGGCGTCGGTCATCGCCTGGGTCAGCCGGATCGGCCGATCATCTTCGCCGAGCTTGTAGAGCGACACAAGGATGCCCACGGCAGGTTGACCGCGTTCGGCATCGAGGACGTGGGTCGAGATCGTCGGGGCACCGGATTCGGTGGCTGGCGCGTCGTCCGGGGCATCCGCCACGCGGTATCCTCCGTTGATGGGAACCCTGAAGATCGAGATCGGTGACCTCCACTTTACCGCCCACTGGGAGGCCGACGCGCCACTGACGCGTGACGCGATCCGGCGACTGCTCCCGCTGACGTCGCAGCTCATCCATTGTCGATGGACCGGTGAGTCGACGTGGATCCCGTTCGGTGATTTCCGTCCGGGTGTCGACTACGAGAACCACACCTCGCACCCGGCGCCGGGCCAGCTGGCGCTCTATCCCGGCGGGATCAGCGAGTGCGAGATCTTCGTGCCGTACGGTGGTGCGACGCTCGCATCGAAGGTGGGCCAGCTGGCCGCGAACCACTTCGCGACGGTCGATCCCGACGATGGCTGGGCCGATCGCCTCCGCGAGGTCGGGCGGCGCTGCCTGTGGGAGGGCGCCCAGGACATCTCGATCGTCGAGGTCGAGTGATCGCGATCGGCGACGGGACGGCGACGTTCGGCCGCCGATGACCGATCTGCTCGTCCGGGGCGGGACGGTCGTGACCGCCGCCGGCTCCTTCGCGGCGGATGTCGCGGCGCATGGCGGCCGGATCACCGCGGTCGCGCCCGATCTCGGCGGGCTCGAGACCGACGCCCGGGAGATCGTCGACGCATCCGGGCTCCTCGTGCTCCCGGGTGCCGTCGACGTTCATACCCACACACGTGTCGCGAGCGACGCCGAGCCGGACCGCTTCTTCCAGGACTCCGTCGCGGCGGCCTTCGGCGGGACGACGACATTCCTCGCCTTCAACAACCCGGGGACGGGCTCCTCGCCGGCGGCGGAGCGTTCGCTGATCGCCGGTCTCCGCGAGTGGCGGGCCGCAACGAGTCAGGACAGCGCCGTCGACTACGCGGTCAGCCTCGCGATCAGTGGGCGGATGGACGACCCGGTGGGGGAGTTGCCGGCAGTCATCGATGCGGGCGTGCCCACGGCCAAGGCCTTCATGGTCTTCGACTTCCGACTCGCCGACGAGCGGATCTACGACGCGATGCGGGTGATGGGCGCGCGCGGCGGACTCCTCGAAGTGCATTGCGAGGACCCGGTGCTCATCGATATGGCTGTTGCCGCCGCGCTTCAGCGTGGTGACACGTCAGCGCGTTACCACGCTGCCACGCGATCGACAACGGCCGAAGGCGTCGCCACTGCCCGTGCGGTGGCCTTCGCCGCCCAGTCCGATGCACCGGTCCACATCGTCCACCTCTCCGCCGCAGACGCTCTCCGCCACGTCCGCGAGGCCCGCGCGGCCGGCATCCGGGTGACCGCGGAGACCTGCCCGCACTACCTCGCGCTGACCGACGATCGGTACGACGACCCCGACGACGCGACCGTGGCCCGCTTCGTCATCTCGCCGCCCCTCCGTTCCGCCGTCAACCAGGACGCGCTCTGGGCGGGCCTGGCGGCCGGCGATCTCGACCTCGTCGCGACGGACCATGTGCCCGATCGCGTCGCCGTCGAGAAGGCCGAAGCCTCCCGTGGGATCGCGTTCGACCGGATCTCGAACGGGGCGCCGGGCATCGAGACGCTGCTGACGATCCTGTACGGGCTCGGGGTCGCGAAGGATCGCCTGACCATCGAGCGGATGGTCGATCTCCTCGCGACGACGCCTGCCCGCAGATTCGGCTTCGCCTCGAAGGGGGCGATCGAGGTCGGCCGGGATGCGGACCTTGTGTTGTTCGATCCGACGACTCGACGGACGATCCGCGCCGCCGACCTTCACCACACGAGCGACTACACGCCGTACGAAGGGTTCGAAGTCGATGGCGCCGTGCGAAGCGTCTTCGTCCGCGGGCGGGCCGTCGTCCGGGACGGAACCTTCGTCGGTAACCGCGGGTTCGGGGCCTTCGTCGAACGGGGTGCCGCGGGCGTGTAGGTGCGCCAGCGGGGCTGTGACACGCTAGCTGTCACGGAGCCTTGTCAGGATGCGTGGCATGGAAGCCAGATTGGTCCCGCTGCCGAGCCCGAATCCCGGCCCCGCCGTCCGCGTCGAGGGCGAGCGGATCCTCGTCGATCGCCTGACCCTCCACGACCCGGCGCTGGCCGCGTGGGTCGCGGACCAGCCAGAGGCCGAGCGCGGGCACCTCGCCGAACGCGCCCTCAAGGTCGGCCTGACCGCGCTCCAGGGCGTCGGCGTGTCGCTCAACGTCGACATCGTGCGCAACGAGTTCGAGAAGCTCGTCGGCCAAACGGCTGCGACGAACGAGAAGGCCGCGCTGGCGCTCGAGCAGGTCCTCCGTTCGAACTTCGCCGACGGCGAGGGTCGCTTGCCGCGCACCCTCGAGACGTTTCTGGGCGATCGCGGGAAGCTCAAGGCCATGGTCGACGAACTGTTCGACCCGAAGCGCCGCGACTCCGCGATCGGTCGCATCGGCGGGATGCTCGAGACCTACTTCGATGGCGACGCCTCGAAGCTGGCCACGCTCCTCGATCCCACCCGCCTCGGATCGCCGCTCCACCAATTCCGCGAGGAGATCGCGTCCGGCTTCAAGGCGATCGAGGTCCAGATCGCGTCGCTTCAGGCGGCCCAGTCCGCCCGGGCCGACGAGCGCTCGAAGTCCGCGGCGAAGGGCGGCGACTTCGAGGATCTGCTCGAGGCGATGCTCGGAGACATCGCGCGCGGCTCCGGCGACACCCTCGATCGAACGGGCGGCGAGGCCGGCGACACGATGCGCTCGAAGAAGGGCGATTTCGTCCTGACGATCGATCCCGATGTGTCTCGTGGTGCCGACCTGCGGATCGTCATCGAGGCCAAGGACCGGGCCATGTCCGGTCGTCAGATGCGCGATGAGTTGCGCGAGGCGAAGACGAATCGTTCCGCGGCGATCGCCCTCGTGGTCTTCACCCCGCAGCATGCTCCGTCCGGCATCGCGCCGTTCGACCTCCGGTCCGGCGACGTTTACGTCGTCATCGATCCTGAGGCGCCCGATGCAGCCGACCTCCAGGCAGCCGTCCGGCTCGCGCGCCTCCTTGCCATCTCGTCGGCGAAGGAGTTGGAGACCGAGATCGATGCAGCCGCGCTCTCGGGCGCCTTGACCCGGATCCGTGAGCAGCTCGAGGCGATCAAGGGATTGAAGGCCCACCTGACGTCGATCAGCGGCGCGGCGGGAACGGTCGCGAGCGGTCTCGACAAGCTTCGCGACGGCGTGGTCGCACAGGTTACGGAGGCCGAACGAGAGCTCGCTGCCGTAGCCCGCGCGACCGGATAGTCGTGCGATCCCACCGAGCATCGTGGCGGCGATCCCCGTCGTTCCCGCGCCGGTGATGGGCCCAGAAGGTCATCGCCGGCTGGGACCATAGGACCTCGTCACGACACGCAGATACCGCCTATGGTGTCGGCATGCGCCGCCGCTGCCTGTCCGCGCTGCTTGTCGCGCTCGTCATCGCCTCGGCCTCGCCCGCGTTCGGCGCCGACCCGGTGGATCCGACGCCTCCCTCAGTCGAGCCGAACCCGACCGCCGAGCTCCCTCCCACGAGCGAGCCCTCGGCCGAACCCGACGCAACGCCGAGCACGGATCCGGGCGCGAACGCCGACCCGGAACCGTCCCGCGGCCCGGTCGATCCCGACGACATCGCCGTAGCCGACCTTTCGGTCGAGGCGGCCGGCCACTACATCGTCATCCTCAAGCCCAACGCCGACGCAGCCCGGGTTCGGGACGGGTTGGCCAGGAAGGACGGCGTGCGTGCCGACCGCGTCTTTGACCATCTCCGGGCGTTCTCTGCGAAGCTCGATGGCCCGCAGCGGGCGGCGCTCAAGGCCGATCCCTCGGTGGCGGCGGTCGTGCCGGACGAGATCATCGAACTCGCCGCGCAGACCGTCCCGACCGGGATCAAGCGGGTCGGTGCCCGTTCGTCGATCACGCTCGATACCGCGGGCGACGGCTCGGTGGATGCCGACATCGCGATCGTCGATACCGGTATCGATGCGACCCACCCCGACCTCGACGTGCGGGGCGGCATCAACTGCTCGAGCACCAGTCCGAATTCCTGGAGGGACCGCCACGGGCATGGCACGCACGTTGCCGGGATCGCCGCCGCTCGGGACGACGACTACGGCGTCGTGGGTGTCGCGCCGGGAGCGAGGCTGTGGGCGGTCAAGATCCTGAACGACTCGGGAATCGGCCTCCTGTCGTGGTACGTCTGCGGTCTGGACTGGATCGCCGCGCAAAAGGACCCCGACGACGACAGCCGGCAGTTGATCGAAGTCGTGAACATGAGCGTCGCCAAGTCGGGTTCCGACGACCGGAACTGCGGGTTCTCGAATTCCGACATCCTCCACCAGGCGATCTGCCGCCTGACCGACACCGGCATCACCGTGATCGCGGCGGCCGCCAACGAGAGTCGCGACGCGTCGCACTACGTCCCCGCCGCCTACGACGAGGTCATCACCGTTTCGGCCCTGGCCGACACAGATGGCAAACCGGGCGGCCTCGGGTCGCCGACCGTGTGCGGGTCGTACAACACCGACGACACGTTCGCACGCTTCTCGAACTACGGCGCCGACGTGGACCTCATGGCCCCCGGCAAGTGCATCCGCTCGACCCTGCCGAGCTACTCGACCGGGATCATCTCCGGAACATCGATGGCCGCCCCGCACGTCGCCGGCGCGGTGGCGCTCTACAAGGCCACGCGACCCTGGGCGACCACCGCCGAGACGCTCGCGGCGCTGCTCGATCTCGGGTCGTTCGACTACGCCACCGGGTCGGACCCCGACGGCCGGCCGGACGTCCTGCTGGATGTTTCGCGGCTGGGGCCGTATGGCGATTTCGATGTCGAGTTCGCGAGGTCCAGCTTCACCGGAGCCCCAGGCGGCAGCGCCACGATGCAGGTGGCGATCGACCGCTCGACCACGCATGTCGAACTCGTCACGCTCTCGGCCACGGGGCCGTTCGGCTTCGAGCTCGGCCTCAACCAGACGAGCACCTTCGGTGGTCTCGGCGTGCTCGCGACCCTGTCGGTCGCCATCCCGCTGACCGCGTCGCCCGGGAACTACACGATCACGATCAAGGGAACCGAGCACGGCCGGACACGCCAGGACACGGCGCAGCTGGTCGTCTCGTCGGGGGCGGACGTGGGGAGTCGCCTGACCGCCATCGATCCGGTGCGCCTGCTCGACACGCGCGTCGGGCAGGGCCTGTCGGGTGCGTTCCAGAACAGCGTCGTGCGGACGTTCCAGATCGCAGGCCGGGCCACGGTCCCCGCGAACGCCGTCGCCGTGACCGGAAACCTCACCGTGGTCGGCCAAACATCCGACGGCTATGTCGCCCTCGGACCCTCCGTTTCGTCGACGCCCACGACGTCAACGCTCAACGTTCCGCGTAGGGACATCCGTGCGGTCGGCGTCACCGTGGCGCTCTCGTCGGAGGGTCGCCTCGCGGCCGTCTGGAAGGGCTCCGGTGGCTCGACCGCCCATCTCATCTTCGACGTGACCGGCTACTTCCTCGAATCCGGCGGCGCCCTCACGTACCGCGCGACCTCCCCGGCGCGCCTCCTCGACACGCGCGCGAGCAACGGCCTCAGTGGTCCGTTCAGGGCCAGCGTGGTCCGAACTGTGCTCATCGCCGGGCGGGGCGGTATCCCGGCCGACGCCGTGGCCGTCACCGCGAACCTCACCGTCACCGACCAGACGAGTGCCGGCTACGGGGCGATCGGCCCCACGATGACGTCGTCGCCGGGCACGTCCACGCTGAACATCCCGCGCGGCGACGTCCGTGCCAACAGCACGACCGTGATGCTGTCGTCCACCGGTCGTCTGGGCCTCGTCTGGAAGGGCCCGGGCGGTTCGACGGCGCACCTCATCCTGGACATCACCGGGTACTTCACCGAATCCGCGAGCGGTGCCACGTTCCATCCGATGGACCCCGAGCGGATCGTCGACAGCCGATCCGGGATCGGCATCGGCGCGAGCTTGCCGAACGGGACCGTTCGGACGTTCAACGCCATCGGGTCGAGCGCCGTGCCCGATGACGCGATCGCGCTGACCGGCATCCTGACGATCACCAACCAGTCCCGGAGCGGCTTCCTTGCGCTCGGGCCCACCCTCAGCGCGACGCCGCGGACCTCGAGCCTGAATGCGCCGCGCGGCGACAATCGGGCGAACGGCTTCGTCGTCCTCGTGGACGCGAGCGGCCGGCTGGGTCTCGTGTGGATGGGGGGCTCGGGCACGTCGACGCACGTTATCGTCGACGTCACCGGGTACTACCGCTAGCCTCTGCCCGCTCGGCGGGCCGGTTGCGACGGGGTGGTATCGTCTCGGTCCGACCCGCCGGGGTCGGACGCACACGAGGATCTGCCGTGGCACGCGCAATGTGGAAGGGGGCCATCCAGTTCGGGCTGGTGACCATCCCGATCAAGCTCTACCTGGCCACCGAGTCGAAGGCCGGCGTGAGCTTCAACATGCTCCACGCCACGGATCTCTCGCGCATCCAGATGAAGATCTACTGCCCGGAGGATGACGAGGTCATCAGCCGGTCGGACACGGTCAAGGGCTTCGAGTATGCCCCCGGCGAGTACGTCGTCATCGATGATGCCGACCTCGAGTCCCTGCCGCTGAAGACCGTCCGGTCCATCGAGATCGAACAGTTCGTCGAGCGGACCGAGGCCGAGAAGAACACCCGGTTCGTCCGACAGGCGTACTACATCGAACCCGACAAGGTCGCGCGCAAGGCGTTCGCGTTGCTCCGCTCCGTGCTCCTCGAGAAGGGCCTGACGGCCGTCTGCAAGGTGGTCATCAAGGACCGCGAGGCGCTCGCCGCGCTCGATCCATTCGAGAGCACGATGATCCTGACGACGCTCTACTGGCCGGACGAGATCCGCTCGGTCGCCGACCTCGACGTTCCCGAGGAGGAGGTCGAGATCAAGCCTGGCGAGCGCTTGATGGCCGAGCAGCTGATCGCGGCGATGACCGGCGAGTTCGACCCGACGGCCTTCCGGGACGAGTATCGCGACGCGCTCATGCGGATCATCGAGTCGAAGGTCGCCGGCCAGGAGCTCACGGCGGAGGAGCCGGCCGAGGACACGGGCAAGATCGTCGACCTCATGGCGGCGCTCGAGGCCAGCGTCAACGCCGCGAAGGCGGCGCGGTCCGCCGGTGGCGGCGATCCGGTATCGGTCGCCGATGCCAAAGCCGCAAAGGAGGCCAAGGCCGCCAAGGCGGCCAAGGCGGCGAAGGCACCCGCCCGCAAGGCCGCGACGAAGGACGACGAGGCCGAAACCCGGCCCGCTCGAAAGCGCAAGTCCGCCTGAGCGTCGCTTCGCGCGCCGCCGCGCCCGTTCCTCGCCCGTCTCTTTGCGTCGGACGCCGGCGCTCGCCACACTGACCGGCGATGCCCCTCGAGGAATATCGCCGCAAACGGAACTTCGAGAAGACGCCCGAACCCGACGGTGCGCATGACGGTGGCACCAGCGGGCGCGGAGCCTCCGGCGCCACGAAGGCGGCCGCTGCCGGTGGCCGGTTCGTCATCCAGCGCCATCGCGCGACGCGTCTCCACTACGACGTGCGCCTGGAGATCGACGGCGTGCTGGTCAGCTGGGCAGTGCCGCGTGGCCCGAGCCTCGATCCGGATCAGCGGCGGATGGCGATCCATGTCGAAGACCATCCCCTCGAGTACTTCGACTTCGAGGGCGTCATCCCGGCGCGCCAGTACGGTGCGGGCGACGTCATCGTGTGGGATTGGGGCACGTTCGAGCCGGAGGCCGAAACGCCCGACCCCGCCGCGGCGGTTCGCGACGGCGAGCTGAAGTTCCGCCTCGACGGCGAGAAGGTTCGCGGTCGCTTCACGATCGTGCGCACGAGCGGCCGCGGCCGCGATGCACGGCGGAGCGCCGACGATCCCGGCCGGCGCGCCTTCGAGGACGACGAGGGCGAACAGTGGCTCCTCATCCACAAGAAGGACGCTGACGCCGTCGTCGGATGGGATGCTGAGGATCATCCGACGAGCGTCAAGACGGGCCGGTCGAACGACGAGGTGAAGGCGAACCGCGACGCGCTCTGGATCTCGGAGGCGCCGGCCGCCCTGGCCGAGATCGATCTCAGCGAGGCGATGGACGAGGCGCTCCCGGCCCGCATCGAACCGATGCTCGCGACGCTGGCGACGAAGCCGTTCCGGGGGGACGACTGGCTGTTCGAGATCAAGTGGGACGGCTACCGCATGCAGGCGGTCGTCGGGGGTGCGACAACGGACGGCAAGGCCACCGGCGACGGAGCCTCGAAACGTCGCCGGATCCGGACATGGACGCGCAACGGAATCGACGCCGAGACGTACTTCCCGCGGCTCCTGATCCCGCCGACCTGGATCGCTGCCGAGACCGCGATCGTGGATGGCGAGGTCGTTGCGCTCGATGCCGAAGGCCGCCCGGATTTCAATCTCCTGCAGGAGCGGATCAGCGAGCGATCGATCGCCGGCCTCGTGTTCCAGGCATTCGACCTGCTCCATCTCGATGGGCGCAGCCTCCTGCGCGTCCCGCTCGAGGATCGCAAGCGATTGCTCCGCTCCGTCCTGCGCGAGCATCCCCGTGTGCGCTTCGCGACCCACGTCGAGGCCGAGGGCATCGCGTTCCACGAGGCCGCGGCAGCGCAGCAGCTCGAGGGCGTGATCGCCAAACACCGCCGCTCGCGCTACGAACCCGGGAAGCGGTCGCGTGCATGGCTCAAGCTGAAGATCCGACCGGAGCAGGAACTCGTCGTCGGCGGCTGGACGCCGGGGGAGGGGAATGCGCGCGAGCTGGGCGCGGTCGTCGTCGGGGTCATGGCCGAGGGCAAGCTCCGGTTTTCCGGCAAGGTGGGTTCCGGGTTCGACGCACGAACACGCAAGGATCTCCGGGCGAGGCTGGATGCCCTGGCGCCCGCGGAGTGCCCGTTCGACCCGCCGCCCGAGACCGGGTATCGCGGCCGCTGGGGTGGCGATCTCAAGGGTGTCGTCTGGGTCCGGCCCGAGCTGGTGATCCGTGCGGAGCTCGGCGGCTGGTCGCGCGAGGGCTTCGTTCGCCAGGCGTCGTTCAAGGGATTCGCGATCGATCGCCGAGCCGAGGAGGTCGTGCGCGAGGATCCCCTCGAGACGGCGAAGGCCCTGGCTGAGCTGCCTGCGGAGACCTCGAGCGGCCCACCTCGAGAAGCTCCCCACGCCAAGGGCGCCGGGAGTTCAACGGCGGTCGGAGGCGGGGCGCGGGCGGGGCAGACGGCTCAACCCACGGAAACAGCCCAACCCGAAGGTGCGGTGCACCTTCACGCCTGGCAGGCGTCGTCCGCCGAACTCGACGCGCTGGATCGGCTGGGACGCGAGGGCGTCTGGCACGTCGGTGGCTTCGAATTGAAATTGACGAACCTCGACAAACCGCTGTTCCCGCCGGCGCCGGCGACACCGGACGATCCGCCGATCGCCAAACGCGAACTGATCCGCTACTTCGCCCGGATCGCGCCGACGATGCTCCCGCACCTCGACGAGCGTCCGCTCAACCTGAATCGCTTCCCGGACGGCGCGTTCGGCAAGAGTTTCTGGCAGAAGGACATCCCGAAGACCGCTCCCGGGTGGTTGCGTCGCTGGCGGGAGGTGGGCGTCGAAGCGCGCGACGCAAACGAGCACCTGATCGCCGATCGGGTGGGCGCTCTGTGCTGGCTCGGCAACCAGGCCTCGTTCGAGGTCCACGCCTGGACGAGCCGCCTCGACGCGCCATGGCGTCCGACGTTCGCGCTCATCGACATCGATCCCGGCGAGCGCACGACCTGGGAGGAGACGCTCGTGCTCACGCGCCTCTATCGCACGGCGCTCGGGCATCTCGGGGTGCGCGGCTATCCCAAGGTCACCGGCAAGCGCGGGATCCAGGTCTGGATCCCGATCGTCGCGCGCTACTCCTACAGCGACACGAGCGCGTGGGTGGAGCAGCTATCACGCGCGGTGGGCGCCACGGTGCCCGACCTCGTCTCGTGGAAGTGGGCGAAGGGCGATCGGGGCGGGAAGGCCCGTCTCGACTACACCCAGAACGCCCCGATCAAGACCCTCGTCGCGCCGTACGCCGTGCGCCCCGCTGCGGGGGCACCCGTCTCGGCGCCGATCGACTGGGAAGAACTGGACGACCCCGCCCTCGCGCCCGACCGCTGGACGATCAGGACGATCGTGGACCGAGTCGAAGAACGGGGCGACCTGTTCGCTGCCGCCCAGACCGATCTGCAGGAGCTTCCGTCCCTCGGGTGAGGCGCTCAGACCAGCGGCAGCACGTCCCGCGCGATGCGCTCGCACGTGCTCACGAAGGCCTCAGGATCCCGACCGGGCGGATCGAAGGCGAGATGCGACAGCCCAAGGTCGCGATAGGCGCGGATCTGCGCGGCCACGCCTTCCGGATCGCCACGCAGCGCGAAGCCGTTGCCAGACGATTCGTCGAGGCGGACGCTGGCTCTCGCCGACAGGACGGGCATCGGGCGCCCGGCGGCCTCGGCCGCGCGACGGATCACGGGCAGGCGCTCAGCCATGGTGTCGGGCGACGCTTGGCTTGCGTGGTAGCCATCACCGCGCGAACCGGCCCGGGCCAGCGCGGCGGGCGCGCGCCCTCCTACCACGATCGGAACGGCGCCACCCTGCGCCGGCACCGGTTCGAAAACGAAGTCTTCGAGCGCGTGGAACCGACCATGGAACGGGTCGCGCGATCCGGACCAGAGATGGCGCCACAAGTCGATCGTCTCGTCGAGGTAGGCGCCCCGGACCCGGAAACGATCGGCCATGCCCAGGTTCTCGAACTCGTGCCGGTCCCATCCGATCCCCACGCCGGCGATCAGGCGACCGTCGGACAGCGCATCGATCGTGGCCAGCTCCTTGGCCAGGACGACCGCATTCCGCTGTGGGACGACGATGACGCTGGTCCCGATCCGCACGGTCCGATCCAGCGCCGCGACATACGCGAGGGTCGCGATCGCGTCGAAGTTGCGCGTGTAGTGGATCTCATCGGCGCTCGTGCCGACGAGCACGTGGTCGGTCGTCCAGACCGTTCCCCAGCCCAGTCGGGCAGCCGTCTCGACCGCGGCGTCGATCATCTCGCGCGACGCCCGCGCTGTGAAGTTGGGCAGACAGAGTCCGTAGTCCATCGGTGACCAGCCTACGGCGGCCGAGCCGAATGCGCCCGAGCGGTGTCCGCGGCCACGCTCGCCGTGAGATTCGTCAGTCGCAGCCGGCAATCGGCTTCGAGCGGCTACCATCGGGAGCATGTCCGAACCCAGCCACCCCGGATCGGCTCGCCCGCCGAGCGCCCGGGGCGTCCCATCGCGCCCCCGAGCCGCGCTCGCGGCCGTCGCAAGCCTGCAGGGCCTCAGCGCATTCCGCCACCGCAACTTCCGGATCTTCTACGCGGGGCAGTTGATCTCGATCACGGGAACGTGGATGCAGGCCGTCGCCCAGGGATGGCTCGTGCTGGAGCTGACCGGGGAGCCGTTGATCCTCGGGTTCGTCGCGGCCGCCCAGTTCACGCCGGTTGTCATCCTCGGGCTGTTCGGCGGCCTGATCGCCGACGGCCTCCCGAAGCGGCGCACCCTCATCACCGTCCAGTCGTTCGCGATGGTCCTCGCGTTCGCCCTGTTCTTCCTCACGGTGACGGGAGCCGTCGAGGTGTGGCATGTCCTCGTCCTCGCCGCTCTCCTTGGCGTGACGAACGCGATCGAATTTCCCACCCGCCAATCGTTCGGGATCGAGATGGTCGGTCGCTCCGACATCGGGAACGCGGTCGCCCTGAACGCGGCGGCATTCAACGGGGCGCGCGTCGTCGGGCCGGCGATCGCCGGCGTTGCGATCGGCATCTTCGGGATCTCGGCCGCCTTCCTCGTGAATGGGCTCTCGTACTTCGGCGTGCTCGGCGGGCTCCTCGCGCTCCGCGAATCCGAGCTCCTGGCGCCGCCCCGGCTGCCGCGGCCGCGAACCGTGAGCGCGGTGGCGGCGAACCTCGCCGAGGGATTGCGCTACGTCCGTGAGACCCAGCTGGTGCTCCTCGCGACGGTCGTCCTGGGGCTGGCCGCCGCATTCGGCATGAACTTCGCCGTTCTCGTGCCGCCGCTCTCGCGGGACGTGCTCGGAACGGACGCGACCGGGTTCGGGTTCCTGATGGCGGCTTCCGGGATCGGATCCCTCGCGGCGGCGCTCGGCATCGCCTTCACGGGACGTGTCGGACCGTCGATCATCGTCGTCGGTGCGCTCACGATGGGACTCGCCGAGATCGCCGTCGGGCTCTCGCAGAACTATCCGCTATCGCTCCTGCTCATGGTCATCGCCGGGTTCGGGGGGATCGCGATGGCCGCCACGGCCAACGCGACCATCCAGCTTTCTGTCCCCGATGCGCTCCGCGGTCGCGTGACGAGTGTGTACACGACGACCTTCGCCGGTTCGGTCCCGATCGGAGGGCTCGTTTCCGGCGCGCTCGCATCGGCCCTCGGGGCCGGCGCCGCGATGACGCTCGGCGGAGTCGCGACCGCGCTGGTCGGGCTGGCCGGGATCGTGTGGCTCCGCCGGATCCGGACCCGCGAGCCCGCCGTGGCCGGCTAGCCAAGAAGTCGGCCGGACCACGTTCGGCTAGATCAGCTCGATCTCCGTTGCCCACTTGACCCAGTCGAGGCCACGTCGATCCGGGGCGACCAGGCGGCACGGCCGTCCGTTCGCGCTCGGGAGCGGACCTCCGGCCACGCCCGTCGCGAGGAGGCAGTCGCGGGCCTCATTGAGCGGGAGCACGGCACTCCAACCCGTCGCCGAGCGGACCACGACGCGACGCGCCGCCGGGCTCGGCGCCGCGAGATCCAGGACGGCCGCCAGTGGGACGCCGCTCCAGTCGGTGTCCATCGACCAGCCCGATGTGCAATCCAGCGTCACGCTTCGGGTCGTCCCGACCAGGGCTGCCAGGGCCGCCGTCCCGAGTCGGAGCGGCCGCGTGACGCGACCGCGGACGGAGATCGACCATGTCGATTCGTCGAGAACCGGGTCGGGCTCGCCGTAGAAGGTCGTCGGCGGGGGGATCCCTCCGGGCGGGAGCGCCCGCGATCCGGTGAACCGTCGCGCTCCACCAGAAGCCCGATCGAGGAGTTCGGCAACGGCCCGGCCGCCAACGCCTGCGATCGCCAGGGCGCCGGATGTGAGGATCGCTCGCCGCGACAGCGCCTTGCGCGCCAACGGCATCCGGTCCCGCACGCCCGACGTCGGCTGCGTCCGCTGCGCCCGCGGCCCGGGCAGGTGGGGTCGAAGCAGCAGCCATCGCCGTGGCAGGATGTGGATGACCACGAGCGGCACGAGAACCAGCCCGGCCCAGGCGTGCAGGGTGAGGACGGTCCAACCGCCGATGGACAGGAGCCGCCCGCCTGCGACCCACAGGTAGCCGCCGCTCAGCGCCGCGATCGCGATCAGCCCGATCGCCGATCCGAACACGAGCCGCCCCCAGCGACCCGCTCGCGCTGCCTTGCCCACGCTTCCGCGCAGCTTGAGGACGACCGTCAGGGCAAGCGCGCCGGCGATCGACCCGTGCAGCACGAAGAGCCAGCCGCTCGCCGGCATTCCTGCCCGTAGCGTCGCGATCCCGGTGCCGGCCATCGCAAGGACGAGGACCGGGAGCAGCCGATCGATCGTCGCCGAACTCATCGATCAGCCGGACCCGGCTCCGCCGATCGGGGCGTGGATGAAGCCGATCAACGGTTCGCCGGTCGATTGCGACGCTCGATCGCCCGTCGCCCCGCGCGTCGGGATGCGCACTTCGACGTCGTCGCGCATCGGCCAGTTCGGGTCGTAGATGCGCAGCGAGACGCCCCCCGCATCGATCGTGTAGCCATAAGCGAGCACCTGGTGGTTCATCGTCAGGGCGAACGGGCTCCATCCGGCGCGACGTACGACGGCCACCATCGCGGGCCGCCCGGCGTCGATCTCCCGACGCACGCCCGGCCACTCGCGCTCGATCGTCGCCCGGGCGGCGCGCTCGGGCCCGGAGGCCGCCATGCTCCAGATCCGGAACGGGACCCGCAGCCAGTCGAGTGAGAGGACCTGGCGGCGCACGATCGCGGCGAAGAGCGGGGATCCGTTGGGCGGCGCCTCGCTGTCCACGGGGACGGGCAGGCCGGCAGCGAATCGCTCGCACACGAACCAGCTCATCCCTCCACACAAGCCGGCCGACGCGTCGCCGATCCCGATCCAGCGCGGGTCGATCGGGCCGAGCCTGACCGTCGGACCGGGTGGGAAGCGGTTCGCGAAACGCAGGCCGCGCGTGGTCGGCAGGAACCCGGGGACCACGTTCGCGACCGGTGCGGCGTCCGCGATCGGCCCCGTGTTCGAGAGCGGCGCGTTCGCGTGCATCTCGGCCACGCCGACATGCTACGCCGACGAGGCCGGGTACCATCCCTGCCATGCCCAACCGCCTCGCATCGGAGACGAGCCCCTATCTCCTGCAGCACGCGAACAACCCCGTCGACTGGTTCCCCTGGGGCCCCGACGCGCTCGCTCGCGCCAAGCTGCTCGATCGCCCGATCTTCCTGTCGATCGGCTATGCAGCCTGTCACTGGTGCCACGTGATGGAGCGCGAGTCGTTCGAGAACGAGGAGACGGCGGCCTACCTGAACGACCGGTTCATCTCGATCAAGGTGGACCGCGAGGAACGACCCGACCTCGACCAGGTGTACATGGGTGCCGTGCAGGCGATGACCGGCAGCGGCGGATGGCCGATGTCCGTGTTCCTCACGCCCGAGGGTCGACCGTTCTACGGCGGGACCTACTTCCCAGACGCGCCGCGCCACGGGATGCCGTCGTTCCGGCAGGTCCTCGAGGGCGTCGATCGGGCCTTCAGCGAACAACGAGCCGAGGTGGAGCAGGCCGGGACCCGACTCGTCGGCGCGCTCGTCGAAGGGGCCCGCCTGGCACCGGGGTCCACCGCGCCGTCGGCCGCGCTCCTCGACGCAGCGGTCGGGCAGATCGAGACGCAGTTCGACGCCGCGAACGGCGGGTGGGGCAGCGCCCCGAAGTTCCCGCAGGCGATGACCATCGAGTTCCTGCTGCGGCGATCGAGCGTGACCGGCGATGCCCGGGCGCTCGCGATGGCGCGACGCAGCCTCGACCGCATGGCCGACGGCGGGATCCGCGATCAGCTCGGCGGCGGCTTCCATCGCTACTCGACCGACGCGGTGTGGCTCGCCCCGCACTTCGAGCAGATGCTCTACGACAACGGGCAGCTGGCACGGGCGTATCTCCACGCGTGGCGGGCGACAGGCGACCCTCGCTATCGGGACGTGGCCACCGGCGTGCTCGACTACCTGGTGCGCGAGATGCGGGTCGAGGGCGGCGCGTTCGCCTCGAGCCAGGACGCAGACACGGAGGGCGTCGAGGGGTCGACCTTCGTCTGGTCGGGCGACGAGATCGCCGCAGCGACGGGCGAGGACGGACCGCTGTTCGCGGCAGCCTACGACGTCACCGAACTCGGCAACTGGGAGGGCCATACGATCCTGCGCCGCGTCCGCACGGCCGCGGAGCTTGCGCCCCGGTTCGAACTCTCGATCGCCGACGTCGAGGCGCGCCTGGCGGCCGCGCGATCGAAGCTCCTCGCGATCCGCCAGGGGCGGCCCCAGCCGGCGCGCGACGACAAGGTGCTGGCCGCCTGGAACGGGCTCGCACTCGGGGCCCTCGGCGATGCCGCGCGCTACCTTCGGACGGATCCCAGTCCGGAAGTCCACGCACAGGCGACGGTCTACCGGGACGCGGCGATCGGGGCCGCCGACGCGGTGATCGCCGGGCTTCTCGATCCGACGACGCACCGGCTCGGACGGTCGTGGAAGGACGGTCGCGCGAGCGGCAACGGCGTCCTCGAGGACTACACGCATCTCGCCGACGGACTGCTCTCGGTCTACGAGGCGACGTTCGACGAGCGCTGGTTGTCCACGGCGCGCGGGCTCATGGACGTCGTCCTCGCCCGGTTCGCGGACCCCACGGGCGGCTTCTTCGATACCGCGGACGACCATGAGCGGCTCATCTCGCGCCCGAAGGACGTCCAGGACAACGCCCTCCCGTCCGGCGGCGCGATGGCGGCCCGCGTGCTGCTTCGCCTGGCAGCCTGGACCGGCGACGATCGCTACCGGGCCGCCGCGGCCGCGGCGATCGATCCGGTCGCGGGCTACGTCGGCCGGCACCCGACGGCATTCGCCCACTGGGCGTCGGCTCTTGAGATCCTGCTTGCGCCCTCCCTCGAGATCGCCATCGTCGGCGAGCCCGACGATCCGGCCACGCTGGCCCTGCGCGATGTCGTCGACGCCCTTCCGCCGGGCAGCCACGTCCTCAGCGTGTCGGCGCGTCCAGACGCGAGCGTGGTCGAACTCCTGGCTGGCCGGTCGATGGTCGATGACAAGCCGACCGCGTATGTGTGCAGCGGGTTCGCTTGCCGCCTGCCGGTGACCGATCCCGCGGCCCTGCGTGACCAGCTCGGCGAGGCCGGGGCGTGATCCGGTCGTGACGATCCCCGGGGCGCGGGTGGCGATCCTGTGAAGCCGACTCGGCCGCCACGGCACGCGACCGCGAGTCCCGCAACGGCGGACTCCGCCGAGTCCGGCCCCGTCGCGACGGACGCAGGCGCGGGATCCGGTCTCATCGCGGCCGCGACCGTCGTCCTCCTGCGGCCGGCCCGCGGCGGGGCGCAGATCCTCCTGACCCGCCGGCCCAAGACGATGGCATTCGGGCCCGATATCCACGTCTTCCCTGGCGGGCGACTCGACGCGGCGGACCGCGATCGCGATGCCGTCGCTGACGGCCTGTCGGCCGATGAAGCGGCTGTCCGGCTCGGCCTCGGACTGGCGCCGGATGGCGGGATGACCCCACGGGACGCGCTCGCGTATCACGTGGCGGCCGCCCGCGAGACGCACGAGGAGACGGGCATCCGTGTCGATGCGGCCGACCTGATCGCGCTGACCCGGTGGGTCACCCCGATCTCGATGCCGCGCCGCTTCGACGTTCGCTTCTTCGCCGCCGCCGTGCCGGCTGGGACCGAGGTGGTTGCCGATTCGGACGAGGTCGTCGAGACAGTCTGGCTGCGTCCCGAGGAAGCCCTGAGAGCTTCGATCGCCGGGACGGTCGCCCTGTGGCAACCGACGTTCGTCACGCTCGAACAGCTGACCGGTACCCGCGGATCAGACGACGTGCGGCGAACCTTCACGCCCGGGCCGGACGCCGGTGGACCCACCTTCGATCCGATCGGATCCGGGATCGTCCGTGTCGGGACGCCGTGGGCTGCAGGCATCCCTGGACGGCGCAGCACGACGCTCCTGCTCGGGACATCGGACGTCATCGTGGTGGACCCCGGCGACCCGACCGACGTGACCTTCGAGGCGATCCGCTCCGAGGTCTCGCGTGCCGGGGGCCGCCTGGTCGGGATCGTGGTGACCGACCTCACCCCGGAGCGCCACGCCGGCGTCGAGATGTTCGCGCATGGACTCGATCTGCCGGTCGCCGGTCCGCCCGATGCCGCGGCGCGGGCGCCCTACCTGATCGCGGGGATCGGCGAGACGGACCGGGTCCCGTTCGGCGGCGGACCACTCACGCTCACGGAGATCCGTCGCATCGCGTCAGACGCGGCGCTCAGCGCGCGCTAGCGAGATCAGGCCGATTTGTTGCCGTCCGACGAATCATCCTCGTCGGTGCGGTTGCCCGCGAGCTCGTCTTTCAGGTTCTTCGTGCCGCGACCCAGCATCGCGCCGAGCTGGGGCAGCGTCTTCGGTCCCCGGAGCATGACGACGATGATGAGGATCACGACGAGGACGATGATCAAGTCAGGCATGGGGCGATGGTACTCCGCACGGCGGCCCTACCGTGCGATCGAGACGTCGTGCCGCCGCGCGCCATCGCGGGTATCGTGCCTGGGGTGACGACCCCCGACGCCCCGCTGCTCGTCTTCGGGCCGCGCTCGGAGAGCTATGACTTCGGGCCCAGCCACCCCCTGAGCCCGTTGCGGTTCGGGCCAGGGATCGACCTCCTTCGGTCGATCGGAGCCGAACCTGGCCTGGCGCCCGAGCCGGCCCCGGACGACGAACTGCTCTCGGTCCACGACGCGGGCTATCTCGACACCGTGAAGCGGCTCTCGAAGGATCCTGCGGGTCGGCTCGGGGCCGGGATCGGACCCGGCGACGTCCCCGCGTTCGCCGGCATGCACGAGGCCGGTGCGATGGTCGCCGGCGGAACGCTTCGCGCGATGGAGGCGATCCTCCACGGTGGATCTCGCCACGCCGTGCATCCGGGCGGCGGACTCCATCACGCGATGCCGGGCCGTGCATCGGGGTTCTGCATCTACAACGACCCGGCCCTGGCGGTCGCGCGCGCGCGGCGGGAGGGACTCCGCGTGCTGTACATCGATCTCGACGTCCATCACGGCGATGGCGTCGAGACGATCCACGCCCACGACCCTGGCGTGATGACCGTCTCGTTCCATGAGTCCGGCGAGCACCTGTTCCCGGGGACCGGCGCGGTGGACTCGCTCGGGACCGGCGCGGCAGCCGGGACCGTCGTGAACGTGCCGTTCGAGCCGGGGACGGGGGAAGGGGCCTGGCTCCGTGCCGTCGAGCGCCTGCTCCCGGAGCTTGCCGCCGCGTTCGGGCCCGACGTGATCGTCTCGCAGCACGGCTGCGACAGCCATGCGTGGGACCCGCTCGCGCACCTGCGCGTCACGACGACCGCGATGGGAGCGGCGGCGCGCGCGGTCGACGCGCTCGCCCATCGCTGGGCCGGTGGCCGCTGGCTGGCGACCGGAGGTGGCGGCTACGACGTCTATCGCGTCGTGCCGCGGGCGTGGGCGTTGACCTGGCTTGCGGCAGCGCACCGCGACGTTCCGGGGCCGATGCCGGCTGCGTGGCGGGCGCGGTGGTCGGACGCCGCACTCCGGCGCGGCACCTATCCGCTCCCGGATCGATTCGAGGATGCGCCGAACGCCGGCTCGCCGATGGACGGTGCCCAGATCGAAGCCGAGATGCGAGCCGGCGCGACCACGGAGCTGGTCCGTCGGTTGGCCGTTCCGGCTCTCATCGCCGCGTCCGCCGATCGCGGATGGTGGTCGCCGATGGCGCCTGCCGGCACCCGTGCGGGCGGCGACGAACCGGATGCAGGGGCCGTCGTCTCGGGCGCGCCGACGATCGTCCCGCGGATCGACCCGGATGCCTGGACCGCGCTTCGCCTCGCCCCGGGCGTTCTGGCGCCGTTCGCGACCGTCGCCGCTCATGGGCTCGTTGCGGCCGCTCTCACCGCGACGGATGGGTCCGACGTCCGCGTCTCGCTCGCCCGCGTCGACACGACGATCGTGGGTGCGGTCGTCTCCGCGTCCTCATCGGGCGATCCAGGTGCCCGCACGCTTCTCGCCGTGGGGGTCACGGGGTCGCGTCGACGCGAGGGGATCGCCACGCTCCTGCTACGCGAGCACCTCGCCCATTCCGGGCCCGGTTCGCGTTGGGAGGCGATGGTCGGGCTCGGCGAGCGCGATGCGGCGAGCCCGGAGGATGCGACCACGCGGTTCGCGACCGCATTGGCTCTGCTCGAGGGCGCCGGGTTCTCCGTGAAGCGCATGGAGGCGTCGAACGCTCCGGGCTCGATCCTCGCCCTGCTCGCGACCCGCGGCTGAGCGACGCGAGACACAGACAGAAACCCCGACCGGGCTGGGGGCCCGACCGGGGTTCGGTATCGGTTCGTGGCTCGCGCCGCGGATACGGTTCAGGTGGTTGCGGGTCCGCCGTCGCCGGGCGTGACGGCGACCTTCCTCGTCCAGGGCGTCCCGAGCATCGGGAGCAGCCAGCGGTCGACGCCGTAGTAGCCGGCGACGCGCCAGGCGAGCATGAGCCCGATCGCGAACGTGAACAGGACGGGGTTCGTTGACGCCGAGCCCGCGAGCAGGAAGCTCATGTTCATGAGTGCCCCGAAGAAGGCCGCAACGCCGACGAGAGCCCCGACGAGCAGGCCGATCCCGACGGCGATCTCACCGTAGACGATGAGGGGACCCATCCACGACTCGGCGTTGTTGTCGAGCAGGACGTTGAGGAAGTCGCGATACCACTCGAACGAGATCGCCGCGCGTCCCTCCTCCGGGATCGCGACCGCGTTGGTCCAGTAGCCGCGGAGCGCCCCGCCGCCGTCAAGCCAGCCCGGTCCGCCGTCCTCGAACTTGTGCCAGCCGGCCTCCAGCCACGAGAAGCCGAGGAAGATCCGGACGGGGAGCCAGAACAGGCCGGCCCGCGTGTTGCTGAACAGGTAGCGAGTGAAGGCGGGGCCCTCGACCTCGACGACCTGCGCCCCGGGTGCCTTGCGGTCCTCGAACATCGCCACGACGACGACGATCGCGAGGACCCAGAAGATGACCGTGAGCGCTGCCCGGAGCTCCTCGGGCGGGGCCACCCACGGGTTCACCATGTAGATGAGGACGAGCGCGGCCAGGATGGCCAGCGGCGTCGCAAGCCTTCGCAACGCGATCATGTGCGCCTCCCTCGATGTGGTGCCTCAGATCCAAGCCTGATGCATACCCAACATCGGTTCCGTCAACATCGTAGACCACGTGCCAACGGCCCCTTGTCGGCGTGCCGGATGGCCGGTTGCCGTTGGGCATGGCCCCGGCCTTGACCGTCCCGCATGGGACCATATCGAACGGATGGTCTGAATCGAGCGTTCAGCCTATACTCGGCGTCCCGTGAGTGCCGTCGCCGTCGCCGATCCGCTGGCCCCGTTCGGTCCCGCGGTCCGGGCTTGGTTCGCGTCATCGTTCGAGGCCCCGACCGCCGCCCAGGCGGATGGCTGGAAGGCGATCGCCGCCGGACATCACGTCCTCATCCACGCCCCCACGGGGAGTGGCAAGACCCTCGCCGCGTTCCTGTGGTGGATCGACCGCCTCGCCGCCGCGCCACCCGACCGCGACGCGACGGCGCCGGATCGTGGCTTGACGCCGCCCGTCGCTCCGGCCGGTGTGCGTGTCCTCTACATCTCCCCCCTGAAGGCGCTCACCTACGACATCGAGCGCAACCTCCGAGCGCCGCTGGCCGGCATCCGCATCCAGGCCGAGCGACTCGGGATGCCGCCCCCCGCCATCTCGATCGGCCTTCGGACGGGAGACACCACGACCCAGGCGCGGCGCGACCTCGTGCGCCATCCGCCCGACATCCTCATCACGACGCCCGAATCGCTCTACCTCCTGCTCACGAGCGCCGCGCGCGAGACGCTCCGGGATGTCGAGGCGGTCATCGTCGACGAGGTCCACGCGATCGCGGGGACGAAGCGCGGCGCCCACCTGGCACTCAGCCTCGAGCGCCTCGAGCGCCTTCGAACACGGCCGGCCGGAGAGCCCCGCGCGGCGCTCCAGCGGATCGGGCTGTCGGCCACGCAGAAGCCGCTCGAGACGATCGCCCGGTTCCTCGGCGGGGTCGGCGAGGGGCGCGACGTCACGGTCGTCGATGCCGGAGCGCGGAAGCCGCTCGCCCTCCAGGTCGTGATCCCGGTCGAGGACATGACGCGGATCGGCGAGGACCTGCCACCCGCGGACGTCGCCGGCGCTCCCCATCCATCGCCCGCCGACATGGTGATCGCCCGCGGGATCGGCACGGACAGCAACGGGCGCGACCTCCGCAACAGCATCTGGCCAGCGGTCCACCCGCGGATCCTCGAGCTCATCCGTGCGCACAAGAGCACGATCGTGTTCGTGAACAGCCGCCGGCTCGCGGAGCGGCTGGCGCACCGCCTGAACGAACTGGCCGGCGAAGATCTCGTGCGCGCGCACCACGGGAGCATCGCCCGCGAGCAGCGGGTCCAGATCGAGGAGGACCTGAAGGCGGGCCGGTTGCCGGCGCTCGTCGCCACGAGTTCCCTCGAACTGGGGATCGACATGGGTGCCGTCGACCTCGTCATCCAGGTCGAGAGCCCGACGTCCGTGGCCAGCGGACTGCAGCGAGTCGGCCGGGCCGGGCACCAGGTAGGGGCCCCCTCGAAGGGCGTGCTCTTCCCGAAGTTCCGCGGCGATCTGCTCGAGAGTGCCGTCGTTGTCCGGCGCATGCACGAGGGGCTCGTGGAGACGACGACCCTGCCGCGCAACCCGCTCGATGTCCTCGCCCAACAGATCGTCGCGATGACGGTGATGGACACCTGGACCGTCGACGAGCTGCACGCGACCGCGAGGCGCGCCGCGCCGTTCGAGACGTTGCCGCGCGAGGCCCTCGAGGGCGTCCTCGGGATGCTTGCCGGGGTCTATCCATCGGACGAGTTCGCGGAGCTCAAGCCCCGCCTCGCGTGGGATCGCCTGACCGATCGGGTCGAGGGCCGGCGCGACGCACGGGTGGTCGCGGTGACGAGCGGGGGCACGATCCCGGACCGCGGGCTGTTCGGCGTGTTCCTCGTCGGGGAGGCGGGGACCCCCGGCCGTCGCGTCGGCGAGCTCGACGAGGAGATGGTCTACGAGCTCCGCGCCGGGATGCACGGCGACGTCATCGTCCTCGGCGCCTCGTCCTGGCGGGTCAACGAGATCACCACGGACCGCGTGATCGTGGAGCCGGCCCCGGGGGTTCCCGGCAAGCTCCCGTTCTGGAAGGGCGACACGATCGGACGGCCGATCGAACTGGGGCGAGCCCTCGGCGCGTTCCTGCGCGAGGCGGAAAGCGACCTCGCGCGTGGGGCGCCGGGCCGGGCCGAGATCGCGACGCGGCTGCGTGAGCAACACGACCTCGACGAGCTGGCGACCGGCAACCTGCTGACGTACCTCGACGACGAGCGCCAGGCCGTGGGCGTCCTCCCGACGGATCGGCGGGTGGTGGTCGAACGTTTCCGGGACGAACTCGGCGATTGGCGGCTGTGCCTGCTCACGCCGTTCGGCGGTCGCGTTCACACCCCCTGGGCGATGGCGATCGAGGCGCGCATCCGCGACCGCCTCGCCATGGAGGTCCAGACGATCTCGTCCGACGACGGGATCGCGATCCGGCTGGGCGATGGGGACCTCGACGGGGTCGAGGCGCTCCTGTTCCCCTCCGCCGACGAGATCGAGGAGCTCGTCGTCGCCGAGGTCGGTGGTTCGGCGCTCTTCGCCTCGCGCTTTCGCGAGAACGCCGGGCGGGCGCTCCTCCTGCCGCGGCGGCGGGCGGGGACGCGGACCCCGCTCTGGCAGCAACGCCAGCGCGCCGCCGACCTCCTCCAGGTGGCGAGCCGCTACGGCAGCTTTCCGATCCTCGTCGAGACCTACCGCGAATGCCTGTCGGACGTATTCGATCTCCCGGCGTTGCGTGAACTCCTGGGTGGCGTGGAGCGGCGCGAGATCACCGTCCACGGGGTCGAGACCGCGAAGGCCTCGCCGTTCGCGAGTTCGCTGCTCTTCGACTACATCGGCGCCTACATGTACGAGGGCGACGCCCCACTGGCGGAACGCCGCGCCGGCGCGCTGGCCCTCGACCGCGACCTTCTCCGCGAGTTGCTGGGACAAGAGGAGCTGCGCGAGCTGCTCGATCCAGCCGCGCTGGCCGACCTCGAGCTGGCACTCCAATTCCTCGCGGACGATCGCCGGGCGTCAACGGCCGACGGGGTCCACGACCTCCTCCGCCGCCTCGGCGACCTGGCCGACGACGAGATCGCGGCGCGCGTCGAGGGTGGGCCGGCGGCCGCCTCCGCGTTCGTGGCGGTGCTCGTCGGATCGCGGCGTGCCGTCCGGGTCCGGATCGCCGGCGACGATCGCTGGATCGCGATGGAGGACGTGGCGCGGTTCCGTGACGCGCTCGGGGTCGCGGCGCCGGCCGGCGTGCCGGAGGCGTTCCTGGAGCCGCCCGTCGCCCCCCTCGACGGGCTGCTCGCGCGCTGGGCGCGGACCCATGGTCCATTCCTCGCCGTCGAACCGGCGCGGCGCTGGGGTCTGCCGCTGGAGCGCATCGAACTCGGGCTCGCCGGACTCCTCGCCGCGGGCACGGTCCTGCGCGGCGAGTTCCGACCTGACGGCACCGACCGCGAGTGGTGCGACCCAGAGGTCCTCAGGCGCCTTCGCCGCGCGTCGCTTGCGCGCCTTCGACGCGAGGTGGAGCCCGTGGAACCGGCCGCGCTCGGGCGGTTCCTGCCGGCCTGGCACGGCGTCGCGGCCGTGGACGAGTCGCTGCCGCCACTGCGCGGGTCTGCGGCGATGGAGCGCCTCGCGGAGGTCGTCGATCAGCTGTCGGGCGTCGCCATCCCGGCGTCCGTCCTCGAGCGGGACGTCCTGCCAGCGCGGATCCCCGGTTATCAGCCGCGGCTCCTCGACGAACTCGGAGCCGCCGGCGAGGTTGCGTGGGCCGGGCGAGGAAGTCTCGGCCGCGACGACGGGCGCATCGTGCTGTACCGACCCGGCCGGGAGGCGTTGCGCCCGGTCCGCGCCGCCGTCGACCCACCCGGCGGCGCACGCCACGACGCCATCCGTGCCCACCTCGCTCGGCGCGGGGCATGCTTCTATCGCGAGTTGTACACGGCCGCCGGTGGCGGCACGGATCGGGAGGTGCTCGACGCGCTGTGGGACCTCGTGTGGGCCGGCGAGATCACCAACGACACGTTCGCGCCGCTGCGCGCCCTCCGCTGGAAGCGGCCCAGCCGGACCGCACGCCCGCGCCCGGGGCACCTCACCGCCCTCGGGCCGCCAGAGGCCGCAGGTCGCTGGTCTCTCGTCGATGCCGCCGAACCGCCCGCGGACGCGAACGGCGCGTCGGTCACCTCCGCTGCCGCGGGGTCTTCGGGGCCGTCCCCCACGGAGCGGATCCATGCCCGTGCCCTGGCGCTCCTCGACCGTCATGGGGTCGTGACCCGCGAAGCGGTGATGGCCGAAGACGTCGAGGGTGGATTCTCGGCCGTCTACCCGATCCTGCGGATGCTCGAAGAGGCCGGCCGGATCCGGCGCGGGTACTTCGTGGAGGGCCTCGGCGCCGCGCAGTTCGCCCAACCCGGCGCCGTCGATCGATTGCGCTCCGTGCGCGAGGCCCCATCGGACGGATCGCCGACCGTCCACCTCCTCGCCGCCGCGGATCCGGCCAACCCATACGGCGCAGCGATCGCGTGGCCGCGCCGTGGTGAGGACGATCGGCGGCCGCTCCAGCGTGCGGCCGGCGCCTACGTCGTCATGGTCGATGGCGTGGCCGTGCTCTACGTCGATCGCGGCGGGAGCTCCATCCAGACGCTGCCGGCCTTCGACGATCCGGCCGTCGCGACCACCGCGCTGGGTGCCTTGCGCGCCGTGCCGACGGAAGGGCGGACGCGCGAACTCGTCATTCGCAAGATCGACGGCATCCCGGTCGCGGAGTCAGCGGCCCGTTCCACGCTCCTCGAAGCCGGTTTCAGTGCCGGCTATCGCGGACTCGTTCTTCGACCGTGAGTCGCATGGAAAGGAGGGCATATGCCCGGCGGAAAGGACTACCAGGGGCCACCCGACGCGCTTGAGCGGTACACCGCCGTCGTCCAGAAGGTGGGAGAGTCGGTCAAGGGCGCGAAGAACCCGTATACATCGCGCAACGGCCACATGTTCAGCTTTCTCGATGGCGACGGGATGATGGCCCTTCGCCTGTCCGATGAGCTGACGGCCGAGTTCGTCTCGAGATACGAGAGCGGCCCGGTCATGCAGTACGGGAGCGTCATGCGCGGCTACGTGTCCGTCCCCGACAGCCTCCTGAGCGATCCCGAAGTGCTCGGGACGTGGTTTGCGAAGGCCTTCGACTGGATCGGGACGCTGGAGCCGAAGGCAACCACGAAGCCACGATGACCGATCTCGCCGTCACCTGCTACACGGAGGACCGCGGCTGGTCCTGTCACGTGGAGCTCACCGACCCAGACGGCTCGTCCACGACGCACCGTGTCGCCGTCGCGAGCATCGACCTCGCTCGCCTGGACCCAGGCGCTGCCGACCCCGTCGATCTCGTTCGGCGCTCGCTCGAGTTCCTCCTGGCTCGCGAGCCGAAGGAGTCGATCCTCACGTCATTCGAGCTGATGGTGATCGGGCGCTACTTCCCGGACTACGAGCGGACGATCGGCCCGCAGGGGCGAGTCGCGACTGAGGGCGCGTAACCGCGGCGGCCGACGCGTATCATCCCGACGATGTGTGAGCACTTCGTGGCCAGGGCTGCCGAGCCGTTCCGGCTCGACGAGCTGTGGCCGTTCGCCGAGAAGCTCGAACGGTTCGGGATCGCCGGGTTCGGCTGGGGCGCCGGGTGGCTGGCCCAGGACGGATCGCTCCGTCGTCATCGCGACGTACGGGCCTTCCGTGACGATCCCGGCCGTGACGCGATCGGAGCCTCCGAGACCCGATCCGTGCTCGTCCACCTTCGGCGGCCTTCCAAACTGTCGACCCTCGATCTGCCCGACACGCAGCCGTTCGACGACCCGGCCGGCCGCTACATCGTCAGCCACAACGGCGACTTCAAACTGCACTTGGAGTGGCGTCGTCGGTACCGTGCGGCCGGGCGGATCAGTGGCCGCGCGGATTTGGAAGTCGGCATGCGCTGGCTCGAGGACGAGTACCGCCCCGGTGAGCCGGCCAGCCACATCCTCGGCGCGCTGCACGACACGTTCGCCGGTCAGGCGAACCTCGCCCTGCTCGAGGCGAACGGCGCAGTGCACCACTACGCGGGAAACACCGAGAACCCGGTCTTCACGTTCCGGCTGGGTCGGATCGGGATCGCGTCGACCGGGCTCTACTCGCTCGATCGCTCCCTGTTCCGTTTTGCCGCCCAGGGCGCAACCGAACGGCGACTCGTGCCGCTCCGAACCACCGCGAGCCTTGCGGAAGACGGCGCCGTGACGGGGGCGGCCTAGTTTCGAAGCAACGGACCTGCCACTTCGCGTCGAACGTGCGACCAGCGAAGCGCGGCTTGGAGTCGGGAGTCGAGATGACCGGGTCGACCGAACGAGTCGTCGGGGGAGCCGGGCCGGTTGCCGACGACGGCCGTCCGACAGAGACCCTGCCGATCTCCCAGCTCCTCCGGATGACGCTCTACTGGTTCGGCCTCTCCTCGGTCTTCATCGCGATCGACACCATCCTCGGTGGCCGGCTCGAGTACCAGGGTCTTGTCCCAGCCGGCGAGGAGGGCCGCGCCCTCGTCGCGATGACGGTCGGTGGCGCCCTCGTGGCCGTCCTCGTCCAGCCCACGGTCGGCTCGATCAGCGACTACACGATCAGCCGTTGGGGCCGGCGCAAGCCGTACATCCTCATCGGGACGCTCCTCGACGTCGTGTTCCTGTTCGGCGTCGCAAGTTCGAACACCGTCCTGTCGATCGCAGCGTTCGTCATCCTCCTCCAGTTCAGCTCGAACTTCGCCCAGGGTCCCTTCCAGGGCTACGTCCCGGATCTCGTGCCGGCGCACCAGGTCGGCCTGGCGAGTGGGCTCGTCGGCCTCATGCAGATCCTCGGGAACATCACCGGAGCTGTCGTGGCGTCCATCGCCGTCGCGACGGACCAGTTCTTCCTGGGCACCATGGCCGTGGGGGCCATCGAGCTGGCCACGATGCTCAGCGTCTTCCTGTGGGTCCGGGAGGGCCGCGTGGCCAAGGACCGGGCGGGTCGGTCGTGGCTGTCGGTGGCCGCCGAGGCATGGGGCCTCGACATCCTCACGGAGCGCAGCTTCATCTGGCTGGTGGCCTCGCGGCTCGCGTTCCTCATGGCGACGAACATGCTCGTGAAGCTGGCGATCTTCTACCTGTCGCGCTCCCACGGACTGGGCCAGGAGGAGGCCGGCGGGACCCTGACGATCATCCTCGGCTTCACGGCACTCGGGACGGTCGTCGCAGTGCTGCCGGCGGCTCGCCTCTCGGATCGCGTGGGACGAAAGCGGGTGATCTACGCGAGCTGCGCGATCGGGGCAGTCGGCCTCGGGATCGTCGCGGCCGCGCCCTCGATCCCTGTCGCGCTGGCCGGAGTCGTCATCTACGGACTTGCGACGGGTGCCTTCCTGGCGGTCGACTGGGCGCTGATGACGGACATCATCCCGAAGGCGTCGTCGGGCCGGTTCATGGGGATCAGCAACGTGGCCACTGCCTCGGCGGGAGTCATCGCGCTCGCCATCGGCGGGACCCTGATGGACATCATCGGGGGACCGGAGCGGGACGGCAGCGGCCCGCGAGCCGCGCTGGGGCTCGGCGTCGCGCTGTTCGTGCTCGCGGGGGTCCTGCTGCGCCCGGTCGATGAGCGCAGGCGCGAGGAGGGCCCCACGATGGGCGCCCCTGTCGGGAGCGGTGCGAGCTGACCCGAAATCTCCCCTTGTGTTCGCATCGCTCGGTGCATACCATCGCTGTCCCACGACCGGCGCCGCCACGTCGGTGGTGCCGTGTGCGAGCCGGATGGATCGAGGGTCGCAACCATGAGTGTCTCCACGATGGCCCGCCTCGCAGAAGGTGATACGGCCGAGCCCGATTCGACGCTGCAGAGCGCGATCCGCCTGGTCGCGGCGTACATCCCGGCCGAGGCGATCGCCGTCTACATCGCGATCCTCGGACTCCTGTCGCCGAGCGAGACCGCGACGACCGACGATGTCCGGATCATCCGGGTCATCGCCCTCCTGCTCGGGATCGCGGTCGCCGTTGGCGTCGCGTTCGTGGCGTTCAAGGGCGGCAGCATGACCCGCAAGGAGCAGCGCCGCCGGGAGACGCTCGTGGCGATCATGGCTGCGGTGCCGTTCGTGATCTACGCGGCGGCGATGCCATCGTTCTTCTTCCAGGCCACGATCCTGACCCTGCCGTTCTCGCAATGGGCAGCGATCCTGGCGATCATCACGGCGCTCGTCCTGCCGATGATCGCGAAGGCGGCCGGCCTCCGGAAGTAGGCGGGACCCGAGGCGCCGCGGGTCTCCGGTCGCCGGCCCGACCTCCCGGGCTATACTCCCGCCCACTGTGGGCGACGGCACTGTGATCATCATCGGCGGCGCTGAGGACAAGGTCCGGGATCGGGTCATCCTCAGCCGATTCGTGGCGCTCGCCGGCGGCAAGGACGCGAAGATCGCGGTCATCTCGACCGCGTCGTCATTGGGTCCCGAGGCCGGAGCGCGGTACCGCGAGATCTTCAGCGACCTCGGCGTCAAGACGATCCGGCCCATCCATGCGATGACCCGTCCGCAGGCGAACGACGAGGCGGCGGCCGCCGCGCTGCGCGACACGACCGGCATCTTCATGACCGGCGGCAACCAGCTCCGTCTCTCTTCGACGATCGGTGGGACGAACCTTGCGAACGCGGTCCTCGAGCGGTTTCGCGACGGCGCGGTCGTGGCGGGAACCTCGGCTGGCGCCTCGGCGATGAGCTCGCACATGATCGCGTTCGGATCGTCCGGCGCGACCCCGAAGCACCGGATGGCGACGATCGCCGCCGGTCTTGGGGTCCTGCCCGGGGTGATCGTGGACCAGCATTTCCAGCAGCGGAACCGGCTCGGTCGGTTGCTGTCGCTCATCGCCCTCAACCCGAGCCTGCTCGGCCTCGGCGTCGACGAGGACACGGCCGGCATCGTGAGTCCGGAGCACGTGATGGAGGTCGTCGGGCGGGGGAGCATCACGGTCGTCGACGGCGCGGGTTCGGACACCGACGCCTGGGAGATCAAGGGCCACAAGCCGCTGATGATCAGCGGCGTCGTCCTCCACTCGCTCCCAGCGGGCTACCGTTTCGATCTCACGCGACGCGTGCGCGTCGCGACACCCACGCTCCATGCGCTGCCGGGTGGCGGCGAGGCGGCTGCGTCGAGCTGAACCGGTCGATCATCCCGGACGGAGACGAGGAAGGAGACCCGTGGCGAAGACCGCGCCCGCCAGGAAGCCCGGCAAGGCAACGGCCAGGACGTCGTCCGTGAAGCCGGCGTCCTCGAAGGCCGCGTCCACCAAGGCGGCCGGCTCGGCGCGACGGTCCCGTCACCCCGCGCCGCCTGAGGGTGTCTCGCCCGAACCCACCCTGCGGATCCTCGAGACCCGGGTCCTGCGTGGCGCGAACTACTGGGCACGCGAGCCGGTCGTGCGCATGGTCGTGGACCTCGGTGTGCTGGAGCACTTCCCGTCGAATGCGGTCCCCGGGTTCGTGGACGCCCTGGTCGAGTGTCTGCCAACGCTCGACGATCACGCGTGCTCGCTCGGTCGTCGCGGCGGGTTCATCACCCGACTGCGGGACGGGACCTGGATGGGCCACATCGCCGAGCACATCGCCCTCGAGATGCAGAACCTCGCAGGAACGGATGTCCGCCACGGCAAGACCCGCGGGACCGGCGTCGAGGGCCAATACAACGTCATCTACGAATACCGCGAGGAATTGGTCGGGATCGAGGCCGGCAAGATGGCCGTGGCCCTCGTCAACCACCTCGTGGCGCCCGACGACGAGGCCCACGCGTTCGACTTCATGGGCGAACTCGAGCGGCTCATCCGCCTCGCCGAGCGGCAGGCATTCGGCCCATCCACCCAGGCCCTCATCGACGAGGCCGTGGGCCGCGACATCCCCTACATCCGCCTCGATCGCCATTCGCTCGTCCAGCTCGGTCTCGGCGTCCATCAGCAGCGGATCCGGGCGACGATGACGTCGAAGACGTCGGGCATCGCGGTCGACATCGCCTCGGACAAGAGCCTGACGAATCGCCTCCTGGATTCGGCCGGCCTGCCGGTCCCCAAGGCCGACGTCGTCGACACCGAGGACGGCGCCGTCGCGGCGGCCCGCCGGATCGGGTACCCATGCGTCATCAAGCCGCTCGACGGAAACCATGGCCGCGGCGTCCATCTCGACCTCCAGTCCGACGACGAGGTCCGCGCCGCGTTCCCCGACGCACGACGCCAGAGCCGCTCGGGCGACATCGTGGTCGAGTCGTACATCACCGGCAACGACTACCGCTGCCTCGTGATCGGCGGCCAGGTGGCGGCGATCGCCGAGCGCGTCCCCGCGAGCGTCGTGGGCGATGGCGAGCGGACCGTCCGTGCCCTCGTGGATGCGGCCAACGCCGACCCGCGCCGGGGCATCGGCCACGAGAAGGTCCTGACGCGGATCGCGATCGACGCCGCCGCCGAGGAGCTGGTGCGCGAGCAGGGGTTCGGTCTCGACGACGTGCCCGAGAAGGGAGTCCGGGTGAAGCTCGCCCTCACCGGCAACATGTCGACGGGCGGTACCTCGATCGATCGGACGATCGAGGCCCATCCCGACAACGTCGAGATCGCCGAGACCGCGGCGCGGATCGTGGGCCTCGACGTCGCGGGCATCGACTTCATCTGCCCGGACATCGCCACGCCGGTGCGCGAGACCGGCGGCGGGATCGTCGAGGTCAATGCCGCGCCCGGATTCCGGATGCACACCCATCCCACCGAGGGCGAGCCGCAGTACGTCGCGAAGCCCGTCCTCGATCTCCTGTTCCCGGCCGGGGCGCCCGCCCGGATCCCGATCCTCGCCGTCACCGGCACGAACGGCAAGACGACGACCGTGCGGATGATCGCCCACATCCTCAAGCTCATGGGCCGGCGCGTCGGGATGACCTCGACGGACGGCATCGTCGTCGACGGACGGCTCATCAAGAAGGGCGACATGTCGGGCCCGAAGTCGGCCCAGATGGTCCTCCAGAACCCGACCGTCGATACGGCCGTCTTCGAGGTCGCGCGCGGCGGCATCCTGCGCGAGGGCCTCGGCTACGACCGCAACGACGTGGCCGTGGTCACGAACGTCTCCGGCGACCATCTCGGGCTGGGCGGGATCAATTCGCTCGGTCAGCTGGCCAACGTCAAGGGCGTCATCGTCGAAGCGGTCCCACGCTCCGGGACCGCGGTCCTCAATGCCGACGACACCTACGTCGCGCGCATGGCCCGCCACTGCGCCGGCCGGGTCGTCCTTTTCTCGATGTCCACGACGAAGGGCGAGGACGGCTTCGATCGCGTCGACGGCCACACGGGCCGCGGGGGCGCCGCATTCACGCTCGAGAACACGCCACAGGGCGAGCTCGTCGTCCTGAAGCTGGGCTCACGGACGATGCCCGTGCTGTACACGCACCTCATCCCGGCCACGTTCGGGGGCCGGGCGCGGATGAACGTGGCCAATGCCCTCGCCGCGGCCGCAGCGGCGTGGGCCTCGGGCGCGCATCTGCACGACATCCGTCAGGGCCTCCGAACGTTCTCGACCTCGTTCTTCCAGGCGCCCGGCCGGCTGAACATGATCGACGTGAACGGCGTTCGCGTGGTCATCGACTACTGCCACAACGTCGACGGGATGCGCGCCCTGGCGGACTTCGTGGAACGGATGGTCGAGGACCCGACGGCACGTTCGCGGGGTGGCAACGGCAGCGCCCGTTCGGGCGCCAAGGGCCTCCGCGCGGGACGCGCGATCGGCGTGATCGGCATCCCCGGCGATCGGCGCGACGACGACCAGCGCGACTATGGGGCGATCGCCGCGGGGGCGTTCGACGAGATCATCGTCCGCGAGGACAAGAACCTCCGCGGGCGGGCTGCCGGCGAGACGGCATCGAATGTCATCGACGGGATCCGGCGCGCGCAGGCCGACGGATCGTCCAGGGCAGGTCGCGCCGACAAGGTGCTCGACGAGATGGCCGCGGTTCGTGCGGCGCTCCGGCGCGCATCGCAGGGCGACCTGGTGGTCGCCTGCGTGGACGATGCCGTCGGGGTCTACCGGACGGCGATGGCCGCATCAGGTCCGGGCCATGCGAAGACGGCGTTCACCGATCCCGGTGAGCTGGAAGCTCCCGAGGGCTGATCGACGACGCGCCCGGATGTCGCGGGCGCCTCAGGGTCCTACCGTCCGAGTTTCATGTTCCCGCTGACGATGCGCACCATCCCCACGATCTCGATGGCTGCGATCACGATGAGTGCGATCCCGGCGAGCATCTCCACGGCTGGGCGTCCTCCGTCTACGGCGCCGGCGGGTGGTCCACCGGTCGTCGACCCGATGATGACGACCGCAGCCGATGAGATGCAAGCGGTTTCCTGGGATGCGCGGGCAGAGAGCTCCTACTGGCGGTCGCGGCCGTGCATCCGGGGGACCAGGCGAGTCAGCTCCCCTGGCCCGTCCACCGGCCGCGCGCCAAGAGCATCGAGGAGGGCGAAGACCTCGTCGCGCTCCGCGTGGCACATGAGGAGAATCACCCTGGCCCCGTCCGGGCGCCCTCCGTCCGCCGCCGCGCCCGGACCATTGAGCTCGGCTCGCAGCGCCTCGGTCTCGGACGGGTAGACCGTCACCTCGGACGCCTGCACACCCCCGTCGGAGATCCCGGACAGGAGTTCGCCCACCATCGATTTGCGCGTGCGGCCGCGGAGATAGCCGAGCGTCTCCTTGATCACGATCCGCTGCGCCCGCTCCGCTGCGATCTTGCCGATGCCGCGCAGCGTGTCGTCCGGTCGATCACCCGCGGTCCCGATGATCGCCGTGATCGGAGCGGTGCGGCCCGCTCCGCCGCCGGCGATGCCCTCGGCGACGTCCAGGACCGCCGCGACGCCCGCCTCGTTGTGGGCGAAGTCGACGATCACGATCCGCGCGCCCAGCCGGAACAGGTTCAGTCGGCCGGGTGACCGATCCGTGGTCGGCCGGAAGTCACGCAACCCGTGGCGGACCTCCTCGAGCGTCGCGCCCATCGCCCGCGCACCGGCCACGGCGGCCAGGGCATTCGCGACGTTGTGTCGGGCGATCCCACCGAGTGTGATCGGCACGTCGGCGACGTCCACGATCTGATGCCGGCGATCCCCGTCGTGCTCGACCAGCCAGCCGTCGCGCACGACATACCCGCGACCACCCGCCGCGACGGTGCGTCGCAGGAGTGCCGGCGCCCTGGATGCGGTCGAGAAGAACGCCACGCGGGCCTGGACCGTGCGCGCGACACCGGCGACGAAGGGATCATCGGCATTGAGGATGACCCACCCATCGGGCCTGGTGATGCGGCAGATCGTCGCCTTGACGTCGGTCAGCTCCGGGAGGGTGTGGATGCCATGCAGGTCCAGGTGGTCGGACGAGACGTTCGTGAGGATGCTGGCGTCGTTCGATTCATAGCCGACACCTTTCAGCACGATCCCGCCGCGGGCAGTCTCAAGGACCGCGACGTCGAGATCGCTCCGTCCGAGGATCTGCGCCGCTCCGCCGGGGCCCGTCCAGTCGCCTGGATCGATCGTCCGTCCGTTGACCAGCACCCCATCCGAGGTCGTCGTCCCGACGCGCCGTCCGGCCGTCATGAGGATGTGGCTGATGATCCGGGTCGTCGTGCTCTTGCCATTCGTCCCGCTGATCGAGATCGTGGGGATCGTTCGGTCGGCGTCGCGGATCCACGTCGGCGGTTGCACGGCCGCGTCGGCGATCCGCGCGGACCAGCGGGCGAGCCCGCGCTCCTGTCCGCCCGTGAGGCGCGCCCGGCGTGCCGGGGTCACGTTCCGGTCGGCGAGGGCGAACGCCGCCTCGCCGATGAGTCGCGCCCGATCGGCGCCGCGCCACGGCCACGTCACGATCCAGTGCCCGGGATCGGACGAGCGGTGGGCCGCGACGCCCGCGCCGCCCTCGCCGTGCTCGATCCGCAGGCGCCGCACCCAGGCGATGAGCGCCACGACCTCGAGGGGCTGCTCACGGGCCGGGACCGCGGCCCCCAGCCGGACCAGCGCGTGACGGCCCGGGTCGCGCTGTCCGTACCACGTCCGGCGGCGGCCGACGACGACCTCGAGCTTCACCGTCGGCTCGAGGCGGTAGACGTTCGGGCCTTCGAGCAGGCGTAGTTCGACCAGTCGCATCGTCGCGCGAGGATACAGCCCGGTAGACTGCGCTCGTGGATCCCTTCGCGCCAGCCGGTACCGGCGTCACTCCCGAGGAGCTCGTGCGAATCAGCGCGGCGGTGCGGTCCGCGCTCCCCGAGTACCTGGACGACCTGCGCCGCTTCGTCGACATCGACTGCGGGAGCTATACGCCCGACGGCGTGGACCAGATCGGACGCTGGACGGCGGAGCGCCTCGAGGCGCTGGGGGCCAGCGTCGAGGTTCGGCCGGACCCGGATGGTCGATTCGGCGCGACGGTGATCGGCACGTTCGAGGGGCGGCCCGGCGCCGGGCCCCGGGTCATGTTGATCGGCCACATGGACACGGTGTTCGAGGTCGGGACCGCGGCCGAGCGTCCGTTCCGGATCGAGGACGGGATCGCGACCGGCCCCGGCGTCACCGACATGAAGAGCGGGCTCCTCGCCGGCCTCCACGCCCTCGCTGCGCTCCGCGAGGTCGGCGACGGATCGCTGGCCGGTATGCCGTTCGAGCGGATCGTGTTCATCGCGAACCCCGACGAGGAGATCGGTTCACCGACCTCGACGCCGCACATCAGAGAGGTGGCCCAGACGTCCGACGCGTGTTTCGTCCTCGAATGCGCCCGAGCGAACGGCGACTTCGTCTCGGCCCGCAAGGGGATCGCCGACCTGCGGATCGACATCCGCGGTCGGGCGGCCCACGCCGGGGTCGAGCCCGAGGCCGGGCGCAGTGCGGTCCTCGCGGGAGCCCACCTCGCCACGGCGATCCACGCGCTGAACGGCCGCTGGCCGGGCGTGACCGCCAACGTCGGCGTGTTCAAGGCCGGGACCCGCCCGAACATCGTCCCGGATCACGCGCAGCTCGAGGTCGACGTGCGCGGCGTGGCCGCAGCCGAATTGGAGGCGGCCATCGCGGCCGTGCATGCGCTTGCCGCCGAGCCGGCGGTCCCGGACGTGACGATGTCGATCGAGACGATGGCCGGTTGGCGACCGATGGAGAAGCTCGAGCGATCCGCCCGGCTCGCCGATCACGCGATCGTCCTCGCCGAGCGGCTGGGTTTCGCGACCCGCGACGCCGCGACGGGCGGCGCGTCGGACGCGAACACGACGTCGGGGATGGGCGTCCCCACGATCGACGGCCTCGGGCCGGTGGGCGGACGCGACCACGCCCCCGACGAGTATCTCGAGGTGGACACGATCGTCCCGCGGACGTCGCTCATCGCTGCGTTGCTCCTCGAGGTCGCTCGCGATCCGGTCGTCGCCGGCTGGCGCGCGGCGGGCTGACGGGGCCCGGGGCGAGACCATGGGTGAGGCCACGAGAGAGCGCCGGTCCGTCTCCAGCGGGAGTCCCTGGGAGGGGCCGTACGGCTACGCGCGCGCCGTCGCGATCGGCGACAGCTGCTGGGTGTCCGGGACGGTCGATCCGAGCGGGGAGCACCCCGGCGATCCGGCCGGGCAGGCCCGCGCGGCGTGGGACATCGTCCTGCGGGCACTCGAGGATGCCGGGTTCGCGCGATCCGATGTCGTCCGGACCCGGATGTACGTCATCGACCCAGCTTCGTCCGCATCGGTGGCCGCGGTCCATGGCGAGGTGTTCGGCGACGTGCGGCCGGCCACGACGCTCGTCGTCGTGAGCGCCCTGATCGCCCCGGAGCTGCTGGTCGAAGTCGAGGCGGAAGCGCGCAAGCTCGCCTAGCAAGCTCGCCTCGCATGCTCGGCTAGGGGAGCGGGGCGACGTCGATCGCCCGCAGCAGCGCCATGAGTCCGGCGGCGACGACGAGGCCCAGCAACAGGCTCCGCCTGGCCGCGACGATGGCCGAACAGAGGACGACCGCGAGCCACTCGAACCCGATGTGGAACGACGGTGTCCGGTCGGCATCAAGCGCGACCATGACGTTGACCGCGGCCAGGGCGGCGAGGACCGCCGGTCCAACGAGGCGCAGGTACGCGACGGCCGGCCGTGGGAGGCGTTCGACACCCGGCACGAGAAGAGGGATGGCCCGCGTGGGATACGTCACGAGGCCCATGAGGACCGCGAGAAGGACGAGCTCGGTGCTCATCGCTCGCCATCCTGAGGTTCGTGGCCCCGGGGATCACCGAGGCTCATCTCATCCAGTCTCTCCTCCAGGAGTGCGCCCGTCCCTGGCCCGAAACCGAGGGGTGCGTCGCCCGAAGCGGGGCCGCCAGCTCGCTCGGGGATCACGATGCCCACGAGCGGGCCGAGCAGGCCACCGGCGATGATCCCGGCCGCGGGATCCCAGGCCAGCGAGATGGCGACCGCCGTGACGGCGCCGACGATGGCCGCAACGAGCTCGCGGCGCCCGGTGACCAGGCCGATGGCCAGGCCTGCCATGGCCGCAGGGAAGATCACATCGAGCCCGAAGCGAGCTGGTTCAGGGATGCTCCCCCCGACGACGACACCGACGATCGTCGCGACGTTCCACGGGATGAAGGTGGTTCCGATGGCCGCCCACCAGTAGCCGCGCAGGTCGGCTCGCCCGATCCTGCGGAAGTGCGCCGTGGAGAGGGCGAACGACTCGTCGGTCAGGACGTGGGCCATCACGGCACGCACGAATTCGCGGCTGATCCGCGAGGTACGGCGCGAGCGACGCTGCGTAGAGGAAGTGCCGGGCGTTGAGGAACCCCGTGAGCAGGATCACGCCGATCCATGAGAACCCACCGAGGACGTAGCCCACGGCGGCGAACTGGGAGGCACCGGCGAACACGACGACGCTCATCGCGCTGGCCTCGATCGGAGAGAACCCTGCCGCGCGGGCGGCGAGGCCGTACACGAGCCCGAAGCCGGCCGCGGTCGCGATGATGCCAAGCCCGTCGGAAACCAGCCGTCGCCTGGAGGCGCTCAGGACGGTCGCGTCAACGGTGGGCTGCGTGGCGGGAGGCGCGCTCTTGGGCGGCTGGGTCACACGGGCGCCCCGATCGCCGGACCGGGTCTAGCGCAGGAAGGTCTTGGCGCAGGTCCCGTCACAGACCGTGAAGACGGCCCGGAGGTCCCGGGCATAGCCGGCGACGTGCAGCAGGCCCGGGCAACCGGTCGTCGGGCACTTCCAGACCCACCAGCGCTCGTTGGCGTCCGGCGGCGTCGTCTCCGTCGCGATCGTCCCCGCAAGGTCCTCGCGCGTCGCGATGAGGCCGGCGATCGCCGCCGCTCGTGCCGTCTCGGACTCGCTGCTGTACGGATAGCTCTGACCGACGTTCGAGCTCACGCGCGTCTCCTGGTCTGGGTGGGATCGCCGACGGCGGTGTTCGTGTGAGCGCAGCACGCCGTCGGCACGCGAGAGTATCGCACAGCCGACAAGCACCGCCTGTCGCACGGATGAAGCGTTCGTGCACCGAGGAAGCGGTCACCACGCGGCGGGCAGACCCGCGCTCCGGGGATCGGTGGCGGCCGCGAGGGACCCATCCGCGGCTGCCGGCCCGCCGCCCACCAGTTCGATCGCATGGGCATGGCCGAGGGCGCCGTCGAACGGAGCGGCCGGCCGGACGGGATGCCCCATCGACTCCAGGTCTTCGAGGATGCCGGGCGCGAACCTCGGCTCGATGAGCACGTCGACGGGTGGAGCATAGGACTCGGCCGGTTCGACGAACCAGCGCGGCGCGCCGACGGCGACCGCCACGTCGACGGCACCGTCCACGAGGGCCGACACCATCTGGGCGTGGACCTGCGGCTGTGCGTCGCCGCCCATCGATCCGGCCACGATCCACGGTGTCGGGTGACCCGACGACGGCTCGTCGCGGAACAACATCCCCGGCAGGAGCGTGTGGAGTGGGCGCTTCGCCGGGGCGAGCTCGTTCGGATGTCCCTCGCGCAGGCTGAAGTAGTTCCCGCGGTTGTGGTAGTGGATGCCGGTCACCGGGTCCACGACGCCCGACCCGAATCCGCGCCAGTTCGATTCGATCAGGCTCACCGCGTTGCCCGCGTCGTCGACGGTCGCCAGGTATACGGTTCCGCCACCGCGCGGGTTCGTGGCCGCGGGCGGCCGGGATGCCCGGCGCGGGTCGATCGTGGCCGCTCGTTCAGCGGCGTGCTCTCGGGACAGCAGCCGCTCGAGGGGGACCGCGTGGTGATCGGGATCCGCGAGGTGCGCATCGCGATCGGCCATCGCGAGCTTGGAGGCCTCGATCCCGAGGTGGATCCAGCCCACATCGGCGACCCCGGCCGGTCCGAACGAGGCGGGCGGCGGAGCCTCGAACCGCTCGAGGATGTTCAGGATCTCGAGCGCGACGATGCCCGACGAGTTCGGCGGGTGGGTGGTGACCCGGACACCCCGGTAGGAGGTCTCGATCGGGTCGGTCCACGTGGAGCGGTGATCGGCGAGGTCGCGTGCATCGATCGCGGATCCGGTGGCCCGGAGCGTCGTGGCCTGCTGCGCGGCGAGGTCGCCCTCGTAGAACGCCTCGAAACCATCAGCAGCCAGATGCTCGAGGGTGGCAGCGAGCGCCGGAAGGCGCACCCGCTCGCCCAGGTTCCAGGGCCGCCCGTGCGGGCGATACACGGCGAAGAATCCGGCGTCCGCCCCGAGGGCCGCGGCGACGTCCGGCGCGACGCCCTCGACCGCGGCCGCGAACTCGGGCCACGCGGCGAAGCCCTCGCGGGCCAGGTCGATCGCCGGCGCGAGGATCTCGGCCCGGGTCAGGCGTCCGAACCGCTGATGCGCGTCGGCCCATGACCGGACGGCTCCGGGGACCGTGATCGGCAGGCCGCCGCGCACCGGGACCGACGTCAGGCCGCGAGCGCGGAGGGACGCCGCATCGGCTCCGCGCGGCGCACGCCCGGATCCGTTGAGCGCGAACTGCGTGCTCGTCGTCGCGTCCCAGATGAGCCAGAACGCGTCGCCACCGATCCCGCACCCGTTCGGCACGACGACCCCCAGCACCGCGTTGGTCGCGATCGCCGCGTCCACGGCATGGCCGCCCCGGCGCAGGATCTCGAGACCGGCCGCGGTGGCCAGATGGTGCGGAGCGACGACCGCGCCGCGCATGCCACGCGCCACCGGAGCGGGAACCAGCAGGGGATGAACCATCCGACGATGCTAGCGCCCGAGCGCGATCGGCGGGCGCCATCGGTAGCGGGACCCGCTTCGAGCTCCCGCCCCAACGGTCGCCACGCCGCATGCGTGAGCCGCTACGCTTCCCCGCCATGAGCCGCTCGATGGTCGCCGTCCTCTTCGGGACATTCACCCTGCGTTTCAGCTCGGGGCTGACCGCAGGTCTCCTCGTGTTCTATCTCGCGCGTCTGCATCTCGAAGGCGGCCCGCGCGTCGACGAGCTGACGCTCGGGCTCCTGACCGCGACGTTCTTCGCGGCGGAGCTCGTCCTGTCGACGCCGTTCGGGATGCTCTCGGATCGGTGGGGCCACCACCGGGTGATGCAGATCGGCCCGGTGTTCGGGGCGGTGGCCGTCGTGGTGACGTGGCTGTCCACGAACATCTTCGTGATCGGCGGCACGCGCTGGCTCGAGGGCGCGGCGTCGGCTGCGTCGATCCCGTCGATCCTCGGGTTCATCGCCCTCGTGACCGCGGGCGACGAGCTCCTGCGCGGACGGATGGCGGCCAGATTCGAGGGTGCGACGCTCGCGGGCCTCGGAGGCGGGATCGTTGCCGCCGGGCTCCTCTACGACGGCGTCCCGGGGTTGTGGGACGGTCTCGGTCGCGACGCCTTCCTGCTCAACGCGGTCATCTACTTCGGGTCGTTCCTCATCTACCGCTTCGGCGTGGATGACCCGGCTGCCGAACATGGCGCCGGAACGAAGGTCACGCACAGCTGGGATCGCTATCGCACGCTCCTCGGCAGCTCGCACGTCTGGCTTCTCGCGCCGACGTGGATCGCGATCAACGCCGCGATCGGGCTGTGGACGAGCCAGTCGATCTTCCAGCTGATCCGCGAGCCCGACGGGCGGTTCCCCGACCAGATGCTCATGGGCGGGTTCGTTGGTGCGCAGATCGCCGTCGGCCTGGGGGCTGCGCTGGTCATCTTCTTCGCCGGCCTCGCGTTCTGGGGCGAGCGCTTCAAGGCGATCCGACGCACGACGATCATCCTCTATGGGGTGGCCGGCGGCGCCGTGAGCGTGATCGCGGCGGCCATCGTCAACCACTCGATGGGTGCCCCGGAGTTCGTCCCGCCCGTCTTCGGGCTGGTCGCCGGTGCCGGGCTGTTCGTCCTGGCCGGCGCGACCCCGGCTGCGCTGGGACTGCTCGCGGACATCAGCGAGGCGTACCCGTCCGATCGCGGCGCGATCATGGGGTTGTACTCGGTCTTCCTGGCGCTCGGCCAGATCAGCGGGAGCCTGATCGGTGGCATCACCGCATCGCTGATCGGACTCGATGGGATCCTCGCCGCCACCCTCGTGCTCCTCGTGCTCGCGACCCTTCCCATCTCGCGCCTTCGGCCGTTCGAGCACGTGGTCGGCACCGCCGCCTGAGCCGTCCGGAATCGACGCCGTCGCTGCCCGACCGATTTGGGGTTCCGTCCCGCGCTCCCGCCACGTATCATCCCCCGCAACATCGGCGTCGGGCCGCTACCGCCCGCCAGACCTGAGGAGAACATCCCCGTGAGCCGAGTCGCCATCGTCACGGATTCCGCGGCAGACATGGATCCGGCCGTCGCGGCCGAGCTCGGGATCCACGTGGTCCCGCTCGTGGTCAACTTCGGGAGCGAGACGTTCCTCGCGGGCGTCGACATCAGTCGCGACGAGTTCTGGCGACGGATGACCGCACCGGATGCGCCGTTTCCCACGACCGCCGCGTCGAGCCCCGGCGAGTTCAAGGCGGCCTACGATGCCGCGTTCGCGGCCGGAGCCGAGTCGATCGTGTCGATCCACGTGGCCGGCACGCTATCGGGGACGATCAAGAGCGCGGAGATCGCACGCGGCATGCTGCCGGATCGGGACATCCAGATCGTCGATTCGCGGGCCGTCTCGATGCACGAGGGCATCCTGGCGGAGATCGCCGTGGCGATGGCCGCGGACGGAGCGGCTGCCGCCGACATCGCGAAGGCGCTCGAGAAGCGGATCCCCGACATGCGCACCTACCTTGCGGTCGAGACGCTCGAGTACCTGAAGCGCGGCGGACGGATCAGCGGAGCACGCGCCGCGATCGGGACGCTCCTCTCGGTCAAGCCGATCATCGAGGTCCGGGATGGCGCCGTGGAGCAGGCGGACAAGGTCCGGACCCGCGGCAAGGCGCGCGAGCGCGTCATCGAGCTGGTCTGCACCCGTCCCATCGAGCGCCTCTCCGTCCTCCACACGACCAATGCAGATGTCGAAGCGTTCCGCGACGAGATGGTGGCCCGTGCACCCGGCGGCGTCGACCCGGCGAAGGTCACCATCGAGCTCGTCGGCGCGTCTGTCGGACCGCACCTTGGCCCCGGTTGCGTCGGAGCCGTCGTCCTCTACAAGGCGACCTGATCGACGCTTGCTCATCCCGCCGTACATTGCGGCAGGGTTGCGTGGAGGTTGCGGAATGGAGCCGACCGCGGGCGCGAACGCGCTGGGCGGGCTATACTCCGGCCGCTTCGAGTGCGCGCACCGGTGACGGTCGGCGCGCCCCGTGGGGTCGTCCGGGAGACGACTCGACATGACGGACCCCGGGGTCGGGGTCCATGCGGAGGATCACCTTTTTCATGACCACCGAACAAGCCGGCGCGGCCATCAACCCGTGGGACGTCGCGAAGCACCAGTTCGATCTGGCGGCGGACCGACTCGGGCTCGACGACGGGATGCGCCAGGTCCTGCGTGAACCACGCCGTGAGCTGACCGTGCACTTCCCGGTGAGCATGGACGACGGATCGACCCGCGTCTTCACCGGCTACCGCGTCCAGCACAACCTCGGCCGCGGCCCGGCGAAGGGCGGCATCCGCTACCACCAGGACGTGACGCTGCGACGAGGTCAAGGCCCTCGCGATGTGGATGACGTGGAAGTGCGCGGTCGTCGACGATCCCGTACGGCGGCGGCAAGGGCGGCGTCGTCGTCGACCCGAAGCAGCTGAGCATGAAAGAGCTCGAGGCGCTGACCCGCCGGTTCACGACCGAGATCGAGCTGTTCATCGGCCCGGAACGGGACATCCCGGCACCCGACGTGAACACGAACTCGCAGACGATGGCCTGGATGATGGACACCTACTCGATGCATGTCGGCTACACCGTGCCCGGCGTCGTGACCGGCAAGCCGATCGCGCTCGGCGGATCCGAGGGCCGCAACGAGGCGACGGCTCGCGGCGCCGTCTTCACGATCGTCGAGGCGGCCCGTCACCTCGGGATGGATCTCACCAAGGCGCACGGTGAGCGTCCAGGGCTTCGGCAACGCGGGTTCGATCGCGGCACGACTGATCCGGGACGAGGGGGCGACGGTGGTTGCCGTGTCCGACTCGACCGGCGGGATCCACGCGCCCGAGGGCCTCGATATCGATCGGGTCATCGCCTGGAAGCAGGAGCACGGCACGGTCCAGGGCTTCCCCGGCGCAACAGACGTCGCGGGCGGCGCGGTGCTCGAGGTCGAGTGCGACATCCTCATCCCGGCTGCGCTCGAGAACCAGATCACCGCCCGAAATGCGGCGAACATCAAGGCGAAGATCGTGGCCGAGGCGGCCAACGGTCCGACCACCCCCGAAGCCGACGAGATCCTGCACGCGAACGGCGTCTTCCTCATCCCCGACATCCTGTGCAACGCCGGTGGCGTGACGGTCAGCTACTTCGAGTGGGTCCAGGCGCTCAACCGCGACCACTGGGACGAGGCGATGGTCAACCACAAGCTCCACGGGATCATGGTCAAGGCCTTCGCCGAGACGCTCGCGATGGCGCAGCGTGAGGGCGCGAGCATGCGGACCGGCGCGTATCTGCTGGCGGTCCAGCGCGTCGCCGACGCGATGCAGGTTCGCGGGCTGTACCCGTAGGCGGCCCAGCCGGCCAGGACGCCGAGGGCGACGTGGCCGCGGGCGAGCGGTCGCCGAGCGAGGTCCCGCTCCCCTCGAAGCGCTGGGTCTGCCTCGACGTCGGCGAGACGATGATCGACGAGACCCGCATCTGGTCGACCTGGGCCGACGTGATCGGTGTCCCGCGCCTGACTCTCATGGCCGTTCTCGGGGCGGTCATCGCCCGCGGCGGTGAGCACCATGACGCATTCGCCTCGCTCGGCGTCCCGGACTGGCGCCCGTTGAACGCCGCCGTCAATACCGCGTTCGGTGGGTTCCGTACCGAAGACCTGTATCCCGACGCCCCGCGGATCGTGGGCGCGCTCGAGGAGCGCGGGTATCGGGTCGCGATCATCGCCAACCAACCGTCGGCGCGCGGGCCGGAGCTGCGCGCGCTCGGGGTGACCGCCGAGGTCATGGCGATGTCCCAGGATCTCGGGGTGTCGAAGCCGGACCCGGCGTTCTTCGCCCAGGCGCTCGAGCTCATGGGGTCGCCGGATCCTGCCGAGGTGGCCTACGTTGGCGATCGGCTCGACAACGACGTGCGGCCCGCCCACGACGCCGGGATGCGCACCGTCTGGATCCGCCGCGGTCCCTGGGCGGCGATCCACTCGACCTCCACGGTCCAGCACCGCGACGCCGAACTTGGTGGTGCATACGCTCGACGAACTCGGCGAACGCATCGGCGAGGCGTGGTAGCAGGCCCACGCCCGGGTGCTACCATCGCGCCGCATGCTCGATCACGAAGAGAAATTCCTGTTCAAGGAGGAGATCCTCCACCTGTCGAACGCGGTCGCCGAGCCGGGGATCCTCGACAATGTCGAGGACCTGCTCACCGACGTCATCACGAGCCCGCGCTTCGATTCGGAGGTCTTCACCCTCGAGCGGAGCCTCCAGGTGATGCTCGGGCCGCGCGCCGGCACGACGCTCGTGGGACTCCTGACGGTCGCACCGGAGGTCTTCGATGAGGTCGCCGAGGTGCGGATCCCGTCGGAACTGCACGAGCGCCTCGTGGCCTGGCGGGCCCGGTTCGGCCTGGCGATCGACAACGCCCTCAATTTCCTGAACAACCCCGACGGGATCCAGGGCCACAACTTCGCGACCCAGGTGGCCCACGTCGAGGAGCGCCGCGTCCTCCAGGGCCGGCTCACGCTGGTCCGCTACAACAACGAGCCACAGTTCTTCGTGGCCGATGCGAGCGTCTTCATGGGTCTCGTCGTCGACACGATGGAGCGATTGGGACCGTATCTCGAGCCCGATGCCGTCGATGCCGACACCGCTGGCGCGGCTGCGCGACGCGGTCCAGCTCATCGAGCGGAAGACGACGACGCGCGGCTGACCGTCGCCGTCCGATGCGTCAGCTCTACCTCGCGGCCACCGGACAGAACCGTGGCAAGACGACTGCGTCACTCGGCCTCATGGACGGGTTCACGCGGCTGGGTCTGCGCACCGGGTTCCTGAAGCCGGTCGGGCAACGGACGGTCATCCTCGACGGACATCCCGCGGACGAGGATGCCGTGCTCGTGAAGACGGTCTTCGACTTGCCGGAGCCGCTGCCCCAGATGAGCCCCGTCCACATCCCGCGAGGTTTCACGAAGGCCTACATCAACGGCCGCGTCGTCGAGGACCTCGGCGCCCGGATCCGCGACGCGCACGCCGCGTATCGCGACCACGACCTCCTCCTGATCGAAGGGACCGGTCATGCCGGTGTCGGGGCGGTCATCGGCCTGTCCAATGCCGTCGTCGCCGCGATGCTCGGGACGCCGGCGATCATCGTCTCGGAGGGCGGCGTCGGTCGGCCGATCGACGAGATCGTGCTCAACGCCTCGCACTTCGCCGCCCACGGGGTGCCCGTCGCCGGGGCGATCGTGAACAAGGTGGACCTCGACGCCCAGCCCGGGATCGAACGGATCCTCGAGCGCGGCCTCGCGAAGCACGGGATCGCCCTGCTCGGCGTCCTGCCCGTCCGACCCATCCTGTCGAACCCGACGCTCGCGATGATCCTCGAGGGCGTCCGCGGCGAGACCATCCACCCAGGCCCCGACCTCGATCGCGTCATCGACGGCGTGGCGATCGGGGCGATGGAGCCCTTCCACATGCTGTCTCACGTCGGTCCCGGCACCCTCGTCATCGTCCCGGGGGATCGCGACGACGTCATCACGACCCTGACCGACGCGCACGCCGACCCGCTCGACAAGCGGGCCGTCGGGTTGGTGCTGACCGGCGGCTATCGACCGCCGCTCGAGATCCTCGAGGAGATCCGCCGCGTCGACCTGTTCGCAACGCTCGTCGCCGAAGACACCTACTCGGTCGCCTCGGAGGTGCACGACCTGCTCGTGAAGACGCACGCCGCCGACCGCGAGAAGATCGACGAGATCAAGTCGCTGGTCGCCGTGAACCTGTCGATCGAACGCGTCCTGGGCGTCGCCGGCGAAGCTCCCGGCCGCTAGGGACCGTCCAACACCTCGTTGTCGATCAGGCGCGTGTCCCCGAAGCGCACGGCCAGTGACAGCAGGACCGGCCCGCGAGACTCATCGAGCTCCTTCAGCGTCGCCACGTCGGCGACGGAGACGTAGTCGATGTCGGCGCGCGGCTCCTCTGCGAGCACGCTGCGCATGACGTCGCGCAGGGCATCACCGGATGGCTCGCCGGCGGCCCACGCATCATGAGCGGCCTGCAGCGCCCGGTGGAGGATCGGAGCGGCGGCTCGGTCGTCCGGCGACAGGTGGACGTTTCGTGATGACAGGGCAAGCCCGTCTGGTTCGCGGACCGTCGGGCAGGCGATGACCTCGGTCGGGATCGCGAGATCGCGGGCCATCTGGCGGATGACCATGACCTGCTGGGCGTCCTTCTGGCCGAAGTAGGCGCGGTCCGCGCCGACGAGCCCGAACAGCACGGCGACGACCGTCGCGACGCCCTCGAAGTGCCCGGGTCGCGCGTGGCCCTCCAGCGGCTCGGCCACGGCACCCACACGGACCGCGGTATCGAAGCCCGGGGGATAGATCTCCTCGACCGGCGGCATGAACACGAGATCCACGCCTTCGTCGCGGCACATCGCGAGATCGCGCGCCTCGTCGCGCGGATAGCGCGTGAAGTCCGCGGTCTCGCCGAACTGGCGCGGGTTGACGAAGATCGTCGTCACGGTCGTCGCGTTCTCGGCCTTCGAACGGGCAAACAGCGAACGATGACCCTCATGGAGCCAGCCCATCGTCGGGACGAGGCCGATGGGCCGCGGACTTGCGGCACTGTCGAGCGCAGCCCGCAACTCGCTGCGCGTGCGGAGGACGCGGGTCAACGGCTCAGAGGTCGCGATCGAGGGGGATGCCGCCGGAGGCGGTGTCGCCGGTGCCCGTCCGCGTGCCCGCCGGGGATCCATCGGCCGCGTCGTCGGCAGTGTCGTCGGGTGCGCGACCCAGGACCTGCTCCAGGACCGCGTCCTCCATCCGTGTCGACTGCTCCGGGCCGGGGAACGTGCCCGCGGCGACGTCCTCCGCGTAGCGGCGCGCCGCATCGGCGATCGCTTCGCGGACCGCCGCATACGGCTTCGCGTGACGCGGGACGAAATCCCCGAGTCCGATGAGGTCCGTGACGACCTGGACCTGCCCGCTGCAGCCGGCCCCGGCCCCGATCCCGATCGTGGGGATCCGCAGCCGCTCCGTGATGGCCGCGGCGAGTTGCTCCGGGACGAGCTCGAGAACGATCGAGAACGCACCGGCTTCCTGGATCGCCAGCGCATCGGAGAGGAGGGCCCGCGCCTGGTCGCGCGTCCGGCCCTGGACCCTGACCTTGCCGATCTGGTTGATCGATTGCGGGGTCAGACCGATGTGGCCCTGGACCGCGATCCCTGCGGCGACGAGCGATTCGACGATCCGGGCGCTGCGCCGGCCGCCTTCGATCTTGACCGCCTGGGCGCCACCCTCGCGCAGGAAGCGACCGGCGTTCGCGAGCGCGTCCTTGGGCGTGGCGTAGGACAGGAACGGCATGTCGCCGATGACCAGCGCACGCCGCGCCGCCCGTGACACCGCCCGCGTGTGATGGAGCATGTCGTCCATCGTCACCGACACGGTGGTGTCATACCCGAGCATGACCTGGCCCACGGAATCGCCCACGAGCAGGACCGGGATGCCGGCGTCATCGAGGATCCGCGCGGTCGGGTAGTCGTAGGCAGTGAGCATCGCGATCCGCTCACCGTCGGCGTGCATCCGGGCGATATCGGTGACGGTCAGCCGGCGGATCGGCGACGCCTTCGCGTCGGACGACGGGGCGGCTGGCTGCTGTTCGGCGCTCATCGCGAGGACTCCTGTGCGTTCGATCCAGTCTGCGCCGCCGCATCGCGCTCGTCCAACGCTCGCGCCACGCGGTCGAGCAGTCGATCGGCGACCTCGCGCTTCGTCAGGAGCGGCCACGCGTCGCGGGCCCCGCTGGGATCGAAGATCGTGACGCGATTCGTCTCCGTCCCGAAGCCCGATCCGGCCTCCGCCACGTCGTTCGCCACGAGGAGGTCGAGCCCCTTGCGCGTCAGCTTGTCGGCAGCGCGCTCCAGCGAACCCGCCTCCGCCGCGAATCCGACGATGAACGGGCGAGGCGTCAGCGGGCGGCGGCTCATCTGGCCGGCAGCGTCGAGGCCGCCGGCGATCCGCGCCACCTCTGCCACGAGATCGGGGGTCGGGGCCAGATCGAGCGTGAGTCCTTCGCGGCGGGCCAGCTTTCCTTCGACCGGCTTCGCCGGCGTGAAGTCGGCGACGGCGGCCGCCATGACCAGGGCATCGAAGCCGGCGCGGCCGTCGACCCCATCGAGGGCGCTCAGCAGGGCCGCGCGAAGCTGCGAGGTCGTCTCGATCTCGACCACGGTCGCCTCGGCGGGCAGATCCACCGCGATGCTTGCGGCGATCACGGTGACCCGCGCCCCGCGTGCAAGGGCAGCGTCGGCCACGGCGACCCCCATGCGACCCGTCGACCGATTGCCGATGAAGCGAACGGCATCGATGGGTTCCCGCGTGCCGCCGGCCGTGACGACGAGGTGACGCCCGGCAAGGTCGGCCGGTCGTGAGGAGGCCACGCGTGCGGGCCGCGCAGCGGGGTCGGCGGCGCGGACGGGCCGATCGCCGATGGCGTCGACCACGGCCCCGACGATCGTCGACAGATCCGCGAGACGGCCCACCCCGACCTGCCCCGAAGCGAGGGGCCCGACCTCCGGTGCCACGATCTCGTACCCGAACGTGTCGCGGAGGCGCTCGACATTCGACCGTGTTGCCGGATGCGCGTACATCTCGCCGTCCATCGCCGGGGCCACCACGACCGGTGCCGTGGTCGCGAGGCACGTCGCCGTGATGACGTCGCCGGCCAGCCCATTCGCCATCGCACCCAGCCAGCTGGCCGTGGCCGGCGCCACCAGGACCGCGTCGCACGTGTCCGCGACGACGATGTGCCCGATCCGGCCATCCGGCAGCAGTGCCAGCACGTCGCTCTCGACGGCATGGCCGGACAACGCTTCGAGCGCGAGCGGGGCGACGAACCGGCCCGCCGACGGGGTCATCAGGACGACGACATCCGCGCCCTCCGCCTGGAGGCTTCGGACGAGCTCGGTCGCCTTGTAGGCGGCGATCGAACCGGTCACGCCGAGCGCGATGAGTCGGCCCGTCAGACGGGCCGGTCGGGCGCCCTGGCCAGTCGACTCGGCGCCCTCATCGTCGCCGCCCCGGGCCGTCACGACAGCTCGAGCCGCAGTGGCTCGCCGCCCGAGACTTCGGCATGGAGGATCGTCAGGCCCTTGAGCGTCAGGTCCGGGTCGATCGCATCGATGCCCGGGAGGTCGGCCGCCCACGGTGCCGCCGACAGGCCGCCGGTCAGGACCGCCTGGATCTCGTCGGGGGCGACATCGGACAGGTCGGCCAGCTCCTCGCGGACACGTTCGAGCAGGCCCACCGCAAGCGCCTGGTAGCCGAATACCGTTCCGGACTGCATCGCCGACACGGTGTCGCGTCCGATCGCCCGGTCCGGGGTCCGGAGCTCGATCCGGGGGAGCTTGGCGGTGCGCGCGGCCAGCGCCTCGAGTCCGAGTTCCAGCCCGGGAGCGATCGCGCCGCCGACATAGGCGCCGTCCTTCGCCACGCAATCCAGGGTCGTGGCCGTGCCGAAGTCGACGACGACGGCCGGGGCCCCGTACAGGCGCTGGACCGCCAGCGCGTTCACGAGGCGATCGGGCCCCACCTCCGCCGGGCGATCGACGCGGATCGGGATCGGGACGGTCCCGGCCGTCGCGATGAGCAGGGGCCGCTCGCGGCGCGCCGCAACCGCCTCGACGCCGGCAGTCAGTCCAGGGACGACCGAGCAGCAGGCGATCGATCCGACATCGGCGAACGACAGATCGTCGAGCCGCAGGAGGGAATCGAGCTGGAGTTCGAGCTCGTCGGCCGTCGCGCGGGGCATGGTCGCCGCCCGGCGGGTCGCGAGGAGGACGCCGGCTCGCACGAGACCCAGCGTGATGTTCGTGTTCCCGATATCGAGGACCAGCAGCATGGTTCGATGATACGCGGCCTTTCCTGCGGTTCGGGGTATCGCGCGCTTGCGCGCCGCGCTACCATCCGAGCCAGCGGGCCAGCGATGGCCGGCTGCGGTCCCGTCCCGGTCCCAGAGCAGGAGTCGATCGTCTCGGTGCCCTCGACCCGCCCGCGAAGTTCTTCGTCAATGCCGGCGTGGTGAGCAGCCGGATCGACATGCAGCACGTCCTGCGGCCGATCCTCAAGCAGACCGTCACGTATCGCTACCTGCGCGGCCGCGAGCTCGTGTCGCACGGCACCGGCTGGGTGGAGCGACTGGTCGTCGACCAGCCGGACGTCTCGACCTTCTTCACTCCGATCTCGATCACGATCAACATCGACTCGTTCGAGCATCTCGAGTTCGAGACGCGGCCCGACCAGCTGCTCGTCTACCAGCTCGTCTGTGCGGACGAGCGGATCATCCTCGAGTACGCGCCGGTCGGCGGCCTCGAGCTCGAATCGCCGATGGCGCCACGCCAGCTGGCGTTCGATACCAGTGGATTCGTCCAGATGGAGCTGCTCGGCCTCGACGGGAGCGAGGACGAGTAGGGGAAGGACAGCCCGGGGGGATCATCGGGGGGACGGAGACCGATCGACCGGTGGCCGGTCGTGACGTGGAGGGAGTTGGCGACCGGCCTCGCGCGGGGCCGGCGCCGGAGGAACGAAGGAGGAGACCCACCCGTGATCGCGTCCTACTTCAAGTTCGCCGAACGCGGCACCAATCTGGTCACCGAGATCAGAGCCGGGGCCACGACCTTCATGGTCATGGCCTACATCATCTTCCTGAACCCGTCGATCCTGTCTGCGGCGGGCGTCGACGTGGCTGCGACCGCGGCGGCCACGGCGCTCATCGCGGGTGTCATGACGATCGCGATGGGCGTCTTCGGGAACTTCCCGCTGGCCATCGCGGCCGGCCTCGGGATCAACGCTGCGGTGGCCTTCGGCCTCGTGCTCGGCCGCGGCCTGACGTTCGGCGGCGCGATGGGCGTCATCGTGATCGAGGGTCTCCTCGTCACGTTGCTCGTCGTCCTCGGGCTCCGCGAAGCGGTCATGAACGCGATCCCCGGTTCGCTCAAGCGAGCGATCGCCGTGGGCATCGGCCTGTTCATCCTCTTCATCGGCTTCGTCAATGCCGGTCTGATCGCCGGCGGCGAGGGCGCACCGCCCGTCCACTTCATCTTCCCGGTCTCCGATGGGCCCTTCGTGGCCCTGGCCGGACTGCTGATCACGATCCTGCTGTGGGTCCGGAAGGTCCCCGGCGCGCTGATCCTGAGCATCATCATCACCACGGCGATCGCCCTTGCGGTCGGCGTGGCCAAGATCCCGGACCAGATGTTCGATGCCGGGTTCAACTTCTCGACGCTCGGCGTCTTCAGCATGACCGAAGTCTTCGAGAAGCTCGGTCTCCTTGTCGCGATCGCGGTGATCTTCTCGATCGCGATGATCGACTTCTTCGACACGATGGGGACGGCCGCCGCCGTCAGCAACCAGGCCGGCCTGACCGACGATGAGGGCAAGATCCCGGGTCTCCGGAATATCCTCCTCGTCGACTCCCTGGCTGCGGTGGCCGGTGGCGTCGGTGGCACCAGCTCCAACACGAGCTACATCGAGAGCGCAGCCGGCGTGGGCGAAGGTGGCCGCACGGGATTCACGTCGGTCGTGACCGGCGTCCTGTTCCTGCTCGCGATCGTTGCCGCCCCGCTCGCGCTCATGATCCCGGCGGTCGCCACCGCGCCCGCCCTGATCATCGTCGGCTACCTCCTTTTCGAGCAGGTGTCCGGGATCGACGTGGCGGACATCGAAGAGGGCCTCCCGGCCCTCTTCGCGATGATCCTCATGCCACTGACCTACGACATCGCCGTGGGCATCGGCGCCGGGTTCATCGCCTGGACCGCGATCAAGCTGTTCAAGGGCAAGCTCGGTGACATCCACCCGCTCATGTGGGCGGTCAGCATCCTGTTCGTGATCTTCTTCCTGCTCGCCTGGATCGAACCGATCATCGCGGGCTGACCACCGTCATCACGGACGTTTCGAGCGGCGCCCCGGCCACCGGCCGGGGCGCCGTCTGATTCCTGTACCATCCCGGCGATGTTCGAACGCACCGTCCTGCCCTCGGGGCCGCGGGTCATCAGCTCCCACGTCCCGGGCGCGCGGTCCGTGTCGATCGCCGCGTACGTGCTTGCCGGCTCTCGACTCGAAACACCGGCCCAGACGGGCGTCGCGCACTTCATGGAGCACATCACCTTCAAGGGCACGGCGGCCTACCCCACGACCCGGGCCATCAGCGAGGCGATCGAGGGTGTCGGCGGATCGTTCAATGCCGCGACCGATCGTGAATCGACCGTCTACTGGGTTCGTGTCCCGCGCCGCGAGGCCGCCCTTGCGATGGACGTCCTCGGCGAGCTGATCGTGCGTCCGACCCTCTCGGACGCCGAGATCGATCACGAGCGCGCCATCGTCATCGAGGAGATCCGGGGCTACCTCGATGATCCGTCCGAGTTCTCGCAGATCCTCTTCCAGCAGGCGATGTTCGGCGAGGGACCGCTCGGTCGCGAGATCTGCGGCGACGAGGAGGGCATCCGGGCCCTGCCCGAGGCGACGATCCACGAGTTCTGGGGCGCCGCGTATCGCCCGTCCAATACCGTCGTCGCGGTCGCCGGCGACATCGGCCACGAAGCCGCGGTGGAGCTCGCCGATCGCGCCTTCGGGACCGGCGCGACGACTCTTCCGGGTTTCGCCCCCGCGCCGCCGCTGCCGGCGGGGGAGCGCATCCTGCTTGGTCGCCGCGCGACGAGCCAGGCGCAGCTCGCGATCGGCGTCCCGGCACTGCGGCGCGACCATCCCGATGCCTGGGCGCTCGCCGTCCTGAACACCGTTCTCGGCGACGGGATGAGCAGCCGCCTCTTCCTGTCCGTTCGCGAAGACCGCGCCCTCGCCTACGACGTCAGCTCGGGTGTGATCGAGTATGCCGATGCCGGCGTGCTCGAGGTCTCGGCCGGCGTCGATCCGCCGGGGATCGCCGCCGCCCTCGAGGCGATCCTCGCGGAGTTCGCCCGTCTGCGCGACGAGCTCGTGCCCGAGGATGAGCTGGCCAAGGCGCGTTCGTATCTCTCGGGTGGCCTGGAGCTGCGCATGGACGAGACCCGCCACGTCGCGTCGTGGTTCGGAGGGCAGGAGGCGTTGCACGATCGCGTGCTGACGGTCGACGACGCGCTCGAGGCGATCACCACGGTCGAAGCGCCCACGATCCAGCGACTCGCGAACGAGCTGTTCCGCGACGAGGCCCTGCGGCTCGCGATCGTCGCGCCGGCGCGGTACACCCGAAGCCTCGACCGCCACCTGCGGATGCCGGCATGACCACACCGCGCCCGCGAACCCAGGAACGGCGCCGGCGGACTCGGAGGTCCCTGGCGCGCGACACGGCGACGGCACGCGAGTCGGACCTCCGCCTTGCTCGTCTCCACCTCGTGACGGGGTTGCTCTCGCTGGCCCGTGCCGAGTTCGAATCCCTCGTCGCGTCCGGGCCACTCGGGGCCCCTGCACTCGCCGATCTGGCCGAGATCCGCTGGCGGACGGGCGATCTGCCCGGTGCCGGCGATGCCGCTGCCGCTCATCTCGAGGCCGGCGGCGTCGAGGGGCGTGCCCTCGCGATCGCGGCCGAGGCAGCTGCGGCGATCGGACGGACGGCCGAAGCCGAGCGCCTGGCGATCCGTGCGGTCGAGCGCCTCGACCGGACACCGCTCGCGTTCTTCGCGGGCATCCCGATGAGCGCCGTCTGGCCGGCCGAGGTCCTGGGCCCGGGCTCCGCTGCTTCGGTCGCCACGAGCGCAGACGCGGCCCTCGTTCCGGAGGTGAGCATTCCGGAGGCGAGCCCTCCGGAGGCCGTCGTCCCCGGGGCCTCGGACGAACTCGTCGGGCTTGCTCGACCCGCTCGCCCGGCGGATGCCTCCGACATCGTCTCGGATCCGATCGTCCCGATCGTGCCGGAGCCGGCGTCGACCGGGGCCGACGAAGCCAGCCCGCCGGACGAAGCTCGCGACTCGTCCGCCGACGCCTTCCTTCCGTCCATCGATCCGGCCGCCGCGGCGATGCGGCGGGCGATCGCCCTCCGGCTCGACCCGGGGCTCGCGGCAGTCGTGATCGAGGAGACCGCCTCGGCTGCCGATCCGGCATCCCTGGTGCTGCGCGGCGACGCATTCCGCCTCCTCGGGCGCGAAGCGGAGGCGCAGGCCGCGTTCGCCGCCGCGAGCGAGACGCTGGGCGCAGGAGCCGCGGACGAGCCTGTCCCCGAACCCGGTCAGGATCCCGACGGCGATCCGGATGTCGGCGCGGTACGGTAAGGTTCGCGCCGAAACTGCCCCGTAGCCTGGTGTGAGAATCGTGAACGAACGGACCCTCGTCCTCGTGAAGCCCGACGGCGTGCAACGCCTGCTGGCCGGTCGGATCATCGGCCGGTTCGAGGAACGAGGCCTGAAGTTGGTCGGCCTCAAGCTCGTCAAGGTCGATCGTGAGCTGGCCGAGCGTCACTACGACGTCCATCGCGAGCGGCCGTTCTTCGCCGGTCTGGTCGAGTTCATCACCTCGAGCCCGCTCGTGGCCATCGCGCTCGAGGGCCCGAATGCCATCGCGGTCGTGCGCTCGATGGTCGGCGCGACGCGCCCGAACGAAGCCGCGCCCGGGACGATCCGTGGAGATTTCGCGCTGGAGACCGCGCAGAACCTCATCCACGCGTCCGATGGGCCGGAGACCGCCGTGGCCGAACTGGCCCTCTGGTTCGCTGCCGGCGAGCTCGTGGACTACGACCGCGAGATCGACCGCTGGGCGCTCGCCCCGGCCGACTGAACCGACGGCCACGCCGGGACGAGGTCAGGGCCGGGTCGGGTCGGGCGGCTAGGTCGGGACCGGCGCGAAGGATTCCGGCGGACTCGCTCCTGGCGCGGCATCCGATGGCTCGGGCTCACCCGATGAGCTCGAGGGTGATCCGGACGGATCGGACGTCGCGGGGGACGACGGGCCGGGACTCCCCGTTGCCGGCGTCTCGAGCCCGGAGTCGGTCGGAGCCGGGTCCCGCGACGCGTTGGGGTCACCCGACGCGTTCGGATCGGGCGTTGCGTTGGGATCGACCGAGGCGCCCGGATCGAACGTCGCGTCCGGAGGGAGCGACTCACGTGGGTCTCCTGGGCCCTGGGGACCCGTGGGACCCGAGCCGGGAGCGGCTTCCGCGGCGGCGTTGACGGCCCCGAACCCGCCACCTGCCGTCGCGATCCCCAGCCCGGCGAGCACGAGAACGAGCACCGCCGCCGCGGGTGCCCGGTTCGCACGCCACGCCGCGGCCCCTGCTCGCACCACCCTCAACGGGGCGTCGATGGCGCTCCCCGGGGTTCGCGGAGCGTCCGCACCGTCTGCGCCGGCACTCATGGCGCCCGACGGCCAGACCGGGAGCGACCCCGCCGCGGCGATGACCCGGGCACTCGGCGGGCCGAACCCGATCGCCAGGATGCGGCCCAGGTAGAGCACCGGCGCGAGCGCCGCAAGTAGCAGGGCGGGGGCGAGGGGTCCGGTCGCGACGAGATCGATGAGGTCTGCGCGCGCTTCGAACGCGGCCAGGCCGGGGAGGCCGACGATGGACACGAGGACGATCACGAACGCCAGCGCGAGGATCGGCGATCGTCGAGCCCAGCCGCCGAGTTCGGGGACGCGCCGGGTCCCGAAGGCGTGGCGCGTCGCGGCCGCCCAGGCAGCCAGGGCCGATTTCACGACGATCACGGCCAGCACCCACAGCCGAACGTCCGCCCATGCCGCGGGATCGAGCGCAGCCACGGCGAGCAGGATCACGCCGGCGTCCTGGACGAGCGAGTAGGCGACGATGTGCTCGATGTCGTCGTGCAGCCACGCGGCGACCGCGCCGAACACGAGGCTCGCTGCGCCGATCGCGAGGACGATCCAGCGCTCGATGCTCAGCGGTTCGCCGAGGACGCCGACCGAGCCGTCGAGCCACGCGATGACGACGATCGCGAATGCGCCGGGGCCAACCGCGAGGGTCGCCGGCAGTCCGGCGGGAGGTGTCGCCTCGGCGATCCTGGCCGCCCACCCGTGGAACGGGATCGCGCCGAGCCGCATGGCCAGGGCGATCGCGACGGCGAGGAACGCGAGCCCAACGAGACCCGGTCCGAACACGGAGCCCGAGCCCTCGAGCCCCGGATCCAGCGGCTGCTCACCCGGACCACCGGCAAGCCCCGTGATCGTGGCCAGCCAGACCACGCCACCCACCGCCAGCAGACCGGCGACGACCGTGGAACGAAACGCCCGAGCGGCGACGGTGATCCGCGGTCCGCTGCGCTGGTCCGCGACGACCACCGCGGCGGCGACCATCGCTGCCGTCGAAGCGAGGATCGCGATGATCGGGTCCGTCACCGACAGGGCCATCGCCGCTCCGGCCAGGCTCACCAGCGCCACCCCGGAGATCGACGTCGGGCTGCCGACCGCCAGCGCGATGACGGCCAGGATCGTCGCGGCGCTCCCGCCCAGGACCACGAACAGCCTGACGTAGAGGGACCCGACGATGGCCTGATCTCCCAGGACCAGCGCATCGGTCGGATCGATCGTGGCCGCCAGCGCCGTCGTGGCGATCAGCCCCACCAGGCCGAGCACGTCCCCGAGCCGCGACCGGCGGCCGAAGGCCAGCACGAGGATCCCGGCGAGCGTCGCGACGACGATGACGATGCCGGTGGTCACGCCGGATCCTCGAGCTCGGCGTCATCGTCCAGCGCGGCAACCCGGCTCCCTGGTCGGCGCGCCCGAAGGGAATCGGGGATCCGGGGCAGGGACAGGTCGCCTCCCGCCGCAGAAGCGCCGAGGCACACGACGGCGGTGCCGGCAGCGACGGCCGCGAACGTCGCGGCCACGACGATGTGCTCGAGGCCGCTGGGGGCACCAAGCAGGGCGCTCCGGATGACGGTCATCGCCGTGAGGGCGAGGAGGAGTCCCAGCCCGAGGCGCAGCCCGTCGCGCGCAGCGACGATCGGCTCGAACGAGAGGACGAGGACGGCAGCGCCCGCGGCGACGCCGATCGGCGTGGCCAGGCCGGCCGATGGGTCGAGCAGCCCCGCCCCACCATCGCCGGCGCCGATGCCCGTGGGCCCGACGGCGGCCTCGAGGGCGATCCCGAAGCCGATGACGCTCGCGGCGGCTGCCTGCAGGATCTGGACCGGCCAGCCGAGGTGCGTCCCGAGCGTCATGCCGGAGCTGGAGCGCAGCGCGGCCCGGATGAGATAGGCGGCCAGGACCGCGCCGGTCAGGCGGATGGCGAGCGACGTGATGGGCGGCAAGGGCTCGGCGACGAGCGGCCCGGTCACGAGCACGAGCGCCAATCCGAGGACGGCGACACGCCCCTCGCGGGCCGAGACGGCCAGCACGGCGCCGCCGATGAGGACGAGCGCTGCGGCCACGATCGCGAGGCTCACGGAACGCTGGTCTGGAGCCCTGCGTAGGTCGGACCGTCGAGGATCCCGAACGTGTCGATGGGCCAGTAACGCAGCCAGGCGCGCCCGATGACCGAGCCGGCCGGGATCGCCCCGAAGGCGCGCGAGTCGGCGGACTGCGCGCGATGGTCGCCCATGACGAACAACTCGCCGTCGGGGATGACCCAGCGCGGCGGGTCGATCGTCGTGGTCGTCGGCTCCGGCCCGTTGGCCCCGCGGAACAGGTACGGCTCGATCAGTGCAACGTCATTGACGAACACGGTCCCGTCCATGATCTCGATCGTATCGCCGCCGACCCCGATGATCCGCTTGATGAACGGCGTACCATCGCCGGCCGACCAATCCTCGGGCGGGCTGAACACGATGATCTCGCCGCGGGCATACGTGTCGATCCGCGGCGTCAGCTTGTCGACGAGGACGTACTGATCCGGCTCCAGCGTCTGCTCCATCGATTTCTGCTTCACCTGGTAGGGCTGAGCGATGAAGTTCTGGATGACGAAGAAGATGATCAGGGTGAGGACGAGGGTCTCGACGATCTCGAAGAGACACCCGAAGAGGGGTCGCTGGGTCACAAGTCCGGCAGTATAGGGGCTCGCCCTCGCCATCGTTCCCGCGCGCCTGAACCGCGGTTTGACCCCGTGTTTCGCCGCTTGCTACACTCCGCGCTGGCCTGAACGGGCCGCTTCGGGTCGTCCGCAGTGGTCCCCTGCCGAACTCACCCGGGAGATCCGCCTGCGGGCGGTGCGCGCCGCGCGCCCCGGACCACGACCCGACGCTGGAGGATCCGAAGCCCTGATGAGCGCTGAAACGCTCCAATTGATCGTTCCCGTGGCGGGTGTCGTCGCGGTCCTGTTCGCGTTCTACCTGGCACGCGACGTCCTCGCCCGCGACACCGGCACGCAGGCCATGGTGGATGTCGGCGACATGATCCGCGAGGGCGCCGATGCCTTCGTGAAGCGTCAGTACACGACGATCGGCCTGCTCGCGCTCGGTGGGTCGGTCATCATCGGCGTGGTCATCGCCCTCGTCGAAACGAAGGACGTGGCGGACGTCCCGGCCCTTGCCGGCGCGCCCATCGGGATCATGACCGGCTTCGCGTTCCTCGTGGGCGCCGGGGCATCGATGCTTTCGGGCATCATCGGCATGACGATCAGCGTCCGCTCCAACGTGCGCACGGCAGCCGCCGCGCGACGCAGCCTCGTCGAAGCCGTCCAGGTCGCGATGCGCGGCGGGGCCGTCTCCGGCTTCCTCGTCGTCGCCCTGTCGCTGCTCGGCGTGTGGGGCATCTTCACGGCCTACGAGACGTTCGTTGCCGACGTGACGGTCGCCGAAGCGCCGTTCCTCATCGTCGGGTTCGGGTTCGGAGCCTCGTTCGTCGCCCTCTTCGCGCAGCTCGGCGGCGGCATCTACACGAAGGCCGCCGACGTCGGATCGGATCTCGTCGGCAAGGTCGAGGCGGGCATTCCCGAGGACGACCCCCGGAACGCAGGGGTCGTCGCCGACCTCGTCGGCGACAACGTCGGCGACTGCGCCGGCCGCGGCGCGGACCTGTTCGAGTCCACCGCGGCCGAGAACATCGGCGCGATGATCCTCGGCGTCGCCGCGTTCGCGATCGCGGAGTCGGCCGGTTGGCCGAGCCCCGAGGCGTGGATCTTCTTCCCGCTCGTCGTCCGCGCGTTCGGTCTCCTGGCCACCATCGTCGCGATGTTCTTCATCCGCGGCACCGAGACCGAGAACCCGATGAACATCCTCAACCGTGGGTACTGGGTCACCACCCTCCTGTCGGTCGTGGGTCTCGCGATCACGACGAACATCATGATGAACACGGGCGGCACCGAATCGAACGGGCTTCCGGTCTGGCTGTGGTTCTTCTTCGCCGGCATCGTCGGCCTGGCGACGTCGGTCGTCTTCGTCTATATCACCCAGTACTACACCGCCGGCACGTTCCGCCCGGTCCGTGAGATCGCCGAGGCGTCGCGCACCGGCCCCGCCACGAACATCATCAGCGGCACGGCCGTCGGCTACGAGACGACCCTTGTCACCGCGGTGACCATCGGCATCGCGATCATCGCCTCGCACTGGCTCGGCTCGATGGCCGGCTTGACCAACGCGGCCGGCCACGATGTCGGCGGCATCTTCGGGACCGCGGTCGCGACCATGGGCATGCTCATGACGACCGCCTACATCCTCGCGATGGACACGTTCGGCCCGATCACCGACAACGCCGGTGGCGTGGCCGAGTTCAGCCGTTCGGAGGCCTCGGCGCGCGAGATCACCGACCGCCTGGATGCCGTCGGGAACACGACGAAGGCACTGACGAAGGGCTACGCGATCGCCTCGGCGGCACTCGCGGCGTTCCTCCTGTTCAGCGCCTACATCGACAAGGTCAACCTCATCCAGACGAACCGGGGAGGTCCGCTCCTCGAGTCGGTCAACCTGGCCGATGTCAACGTCTTCGTGGCCGCGCTGATGGGCGCGATGCTCGTCTACTTCTTCAGCTCCCTCGCGATCCGCGCGGTCGGCAAGACGGCCCAGTCGATCATCGTGGAGGTCCGCCGCCAGTTCCGGGAGATGCCCGGGATCATGGACTACACCCAGCGCCCGGACTACGCCCGGGTGGTCGACATCACGACCGCCGCCGCGCTCCGCGAGATGGTCCTCCCGGGCCTCGTCGCGGTCGCCGCTCCGATCGCCGTCGGCGTCCTGCTCGGCCACGAGGCCGTGGCCGGCATGCTCATGGTCGGGACGATCGCCGGCGTCATGCTGGCCACCGTCCTGAACAACGGTGGTGGCGCGTGGGACAACGCCAAGAAGTACATCGAGTCCGGCAACCTGAAGTCGAACGACGGGACGACCGTTCTCGGCAAGGGGTCTGATGCTCACGCGGCCGCCGTCGTGGGCGATACCGTCGGTGATCCGTTCAAGGACACCGCGGGTCCCTCGCTCCACGTCCTCGTCAAGCTGCTGGCGACGATCACGCTCGTCCTGGCACCGCTCTTCATCCGCTAGCGGATCGCGCCGGCGGGCGGCTTCGGTCGCCCGCCGACGAACCCCATGGACCCCCTCGTCCAGGCCCTCATCCTCGGGATCATCCAGGGCCTGACCGAGTTCCTGCCGATCTCGAGCTCCGGCCACCTGATCGTCGTCCCGGCCCTCTTCGGCTGGGACGATCCGTTCATCACGTCGCTTGCCTACAGCGTCATGCTCCATATCGGGACGCTGGCGGCGCTCCTCGTCTACTTCCGAGGCGACTGGCTTCGCCTCGTGCCCGCCGGACTCGCCACGCTGCGCGACCGCTCCTTCGATGGGGATCCGGACCGTCGGCTGGCCTGGCTGCTCGCCGCGGCCACGGTGCCGGCGATCATCGCCGGTCTCGTGCTCAACGATCTCGCCGACTCCGTGTTCCGCGAGGTGCGCCTCGTGGCGATGACGCTCGTCGTGGGTGCCGCCATCCTGTGGCTGGCCGACCGGCGCGGCAGCCGGACGAAGACGATCGGTGACGTCGGTTTCGGGACGGCGCTCGGGATCGGCATCGCCCAGGCCGCGGCGCTCGTTCCGGGGATCAGCCGGTCGGGGATCTCGATCTCCGCGGGACTCGTCGCGGGTCTCGATCGCGAATCGGCGGCGCGCTTCAGCTTCCTCCTCGCCACGCCGATCACGGCCCTCGCGGGTGCCTACGAGGCGTTCCGGCTCATCTCCGGGGACGCGGGGGTGGACCTGGCGGCCCAGGCAGGGGCGCTCGCGGTCGGGATGACCGCCTCGTTCGTCGCGGGCATCGTCGCGATCGCGGGTCTGCTGCGCTTCCTGCGCACCCGTCCGCTGACGATCTTCGTGCTCTACCGGATCGTCTTCGCCGCCGTCATCTTCGTCTGGTGGCTGGGTTTGGGACGATAGGGTCGTGGAGGTCATGAAGTCCCTCCGGCAGCGAGCCATCCGCGACGTCGTGGCCGCCCGGCCCATCCGCACCCAGCAGGAACTCGCCGCCGCGATCCGCGAGCGTGGGATCCGCGCGACCCAGGCGACGATCAGTCGCGACGTCGCTGAGCTGGGCCTGGTCAAGATCGTGGCTGACGGCGTTCGGGTGTACGCGTTGCCCGCCCGCCTGGCGGAAGCGGAGGCGACCGGCGAGGAGCGGCTCCGGACGCTCATCCGGGACCTGCCGGTCGAGCTCCACGAGTCGGGACTGACGCTGGTGATCCGCACGCTTCCCGGGTCCGCGCATGCGATCGCGGCCGCACTCGATCGCGCCCGCTGGCCCGAGGTCGCGGGATCGCTCGCGGGCGACGACACCGTCTTCGTCGCGTGTCCGTCGCGACGCGCGATGACCAGGGTTCGCGATCGGATCGCTGCCCTTATCGGCACCCAGTGACCGGCCACGGGCGGCATCCTTTGACACCCTGACGGGCCCGCGGTAGGCTACCGGACGGCCCGGACTTCAGGCGCACGAAACCTCGTGGCGGCCTGGAGTTCTTTCCTTATCCGACGCCCCTGCCGGGGCCCCCCACCGGGGAGCACGCTACCGTGAACAACAAACCGACCTATCTCTCACGCGAAGGCCTCAAGAAGCTCCGCGAGGAGCACGAAGAGATGGTCTCCGTGAAGCGCGTCGAAGTCGCGCAGCGGATCCACGACGCGAAAGAACACGGCGATCTCTCGGAGAACGCCGAATACGAGGACGCGAAGAACGAGCAGGCCTTCGTCGAAGGCCGGATCCAGACGCTCGAGTCGCTCATCAAGAACGCGACCCTGATCGACGAGCACCACTCCACCGAGTTCGTCCAGATCGGCTCGACGGTCAAGGTGAAGAGCGAGGAGGGGACCGACTCGTACATGATCGTCGGGTCGGCCGAGGCGGATCCTGCGCAGGGCAAGATCAGCAACGAGAGCCCGGTGGGTCGGGCGTTGCTCGGCAAGAAGAAGGGCGACAAGGTCGTCGTCCAGATCCCGCGCGGCGACGAGACCTACACGATCGTGTCGATCAGCTGATCCTGCCGTCCCGCGACAGGCGGGACCGGGGAGCGAACATGGACTGGGCAGACGAACTCGCGGCCCGGGTCAGCGGCCCACAGGTCGTCAACGACTCGAAGACGCCTTCGGGTACGGTCCACGTCGGGAGCCTGCGCGGCCCGGTCATCCTCGACACCATCACGCGGGCGCTGCGCGCCAATGGCATCGCGACGACGCTGCTCTACGGCGTCGACGACCTCGATCCGATGGATGCCCAGGCCCTCCTGACCCCGGACGCCGTCGACCGCTACATGGGCGTCCCCCTGGCTCACGTCCCCGACCAGGAGGGTGACGGCCACCCGAGCTACGCGCGCCATCACGCCCAGACCTTCATCGATACCTTCGCCGGGCTCGGCATCCGGCCGGATCGCTACTACTGGATGAGCGACATCTACCCGACCGGGGCGATGGACCCATTCATCAGGACGGCCCTCGATCGCGCGGCGACCGTTCGTGAGATCTACCGCCGGGTCGCCAATGTGCAGCACCCCGAGACGTGGCACCCGATCAGCGTCATCTGCGAGAACTGCGGCAAGGTCGGCACGACGATCGTGACCGACTGGGACGGGGAGCGCGTGTTCTACGCCTGCCGTCCCGACCTCGTCGCATGGGCCGTGGGCTGCGGAACGAGCGGCTGGGTCGCGCCGTTCGGCGGCCGGGCCAAACTCCCGTGGAACCTCGAGTGGGCGGCCCAGTGGAGCCTGTTCGGCGTGACGATCGAACCATGCGGCAAGGACCTGGCGACCGCCGGCGGCTCGCGCGACCGCTCGGACGCGATCGCCCGCGAGGTCTTCGAGCGTGAACCGCCTCTCAACGTTCCGTACGAGTTCCTGAATGTCGGCGGCAAGAAGATGTCGACCTCGAAGGGGCATGGAGCGGCGGCCCATCGGATCGTCGAGGTCGTCCCCCCCGAGCAGCTGCGCCTCCTGTTCCTCCGGCCTCGACCCAACCACGCGATCGAGTTCGATCCCGACGGGACCGACGCGATCCCGCGCCTGTTCGACGAGTTCGACCGGCTGGCCGCCGCGACGGCGGGCCGCGAGGTCAAGGGCGATCTCCCGCCCGGCCACGAGGCGGTATTCCGCTACTCGCTGCTCGACCCGGCGGCGGACGTCGCCGTCGAGGCCGCCGCGTTCCGGCCGCCGTTCGCGCACCTCGCGCTGCTGAGCCAGGTCCCGGGCGTGGACGTCGCAGCGCGCATGGTGGCCGAGAAGGGGAGCGACCTGACCGTGCGCGAACGGGAGATCCTCGACCAGCGCGTCGTCGCCGCCGCGGCGTGGCTCGAAGCGTATGCCCCGGAGCGAGCGAGGATCGCGGTCGCGGCCGACGGGCTCCCGGCCGAGGCGGCCTCGCTGGACGATGTGCAGCGCGCGTTCGTCGCGGCCCTTGCCGCGCTTCCTGCCTGGCCGGCCAACGGCGAGGCGTGGCAGGAGGCGATCTTCCGGGCCGCAGAGACCCTGGACCTGCCCGCCGGCCGGGCCTTCCAGGCCCTGTACCTCGCGTTCCTCGGGCGTCCCAACGGACCGCGCGCCGGCTGGTTGCTGGCGGGTCTCGACGCCGACTTCGTGACCCGCCGTCTTGCCGAGGCCGCTGCTACGATCGACGCATGAGCGTCGGACTGCCGCGATTGCGCGAGGAGCCGGATCGGATCCGGCAGGGAGCGATCGACAAGGGCGAGGACCCCGCGATCGTCGACGAGGCGCTCGCCGCCGATGCGCGCCGCCGCGAACTCCTCGGGGAAGGGGACCGGCTCAAGGCGGAGCGCAACGCGGCGTCCAAGCGGATCGGGGAGGCGATCGGTGCCGGCGCGACGCCCGACGGACCCGAGGTCGCCGAGCTCCGGGCGGCCTCGAGCGCCCTCGGATCGCGGATCACCGCGATCGATGCCGATCTGTCCGAGATCGAGGGGCGCGTCGAGGACCTCCTCCTCCGCATCCCGAACCCGGCGGACCTCGACGTCCCGATCGGTGGCGAGGAAGCCAACGTGACCATCCGGACGTGGGGCGACCTCCTGCCGCGCGAGCAGCCCATCGACGGCGAGGTCGGGGCCGACGCCGTTCCCGGGGATGCCGGATGGGTCCGTCGCCCACACTGGGAGATCGCCGAGGAGCTCGGGATCATCGACCTCGCCCGCGGCGCCAAGATCGCCGGCTCGGGCTTCCCGGTCTATCGCGGACCGGGCTCGACCCTCCAGCGCGCCCTCATCATGTGGTTCCTCGACGTCCACACCCGCGAGAACGGGTTCACGGAGATCTGGCCACCCATCGTCGTCAACAGCAATTCGGCCCGTGGCACCGGCCAGATCCCCGACAAGGAAGACCAGATGTACGTCGTCACGCGCGACGACCTGTACCTGGTCCCGACGGCCGAGGTCCCCGTCACAAATCTCCACCGCGATGAGATCTTCGAGACGGCGGACCTGCCCGTTCGCTACGCGGCGTACACGCCGTGCTTCCGCCGCGAGGCCGGAGCGGCCGGGCAAGGAGACGCGTGGGATCCTGCGTGTCCACCAGTTCGACAAGGTCGAGATGGTCCTCTTCGAGCGGCCCGAGGAATCCGCCGCCGCGCTCGAGTGGATGACCGGCCGGGCCGAGGACCTCATCCAGCGCCTTGGCCTGGCTTACCGGGTGCTCCTGATGTCGACCCGCGAGATGGGCTTCACCCAGGCCCGCAAGTACGACCTCGAGGTGTGGGCGCCCGGTGTGGAGCGCTGGCTCGAGGTGAGCTCGTGCTCGAACTTCGGCGACTTCCAGGCCCGCCGGATGGCCGTCCGCTACCGGCCCGAGCCGGGCGCCAAGCCCGAGCTGGTCCACACGCTGAACGGCTCCGGGCTCGCGCTCGCGCGGATCGTCGCGGCCATCATCGAGACCTACCAGGAGCCCGACGGCGCGGTTCGCGTCCCGGACGTCCTGCGCCCGTACATGGGCACGGAGCGGATCGCCGTCACGGGCTGACCGGCTCGCCGCCGCGGATGCCGCGGTCGACGGGGGGCGTCATTCAGGGCGGCGCGAGTAGGACTTCTGGGCAGGTGGACCCGCCGCAGGTGGACCCTACTGTTCCGCATATGAGTGCACCTGCGGCGTCGGCCGCGCCCACGACGCACTTCGGCGTGCGCCGTCGCCCGCCGAAGCCGACGCTGATGATGATCGTGTTCGGCCTGCTCCTCGTCGTGGTCGGTGTGACGGCGATGGCCCAATCGATCCTCGTCAGCGTCCACCTGTCGACCGCGAGCATGAACGCGATCCTCGGCAGCGACGCGGCTACCGTACGCACCTTCGTCAACGGCCTGGTGACCCCCGAAGATCTCTCGGGAAGCCCGACGCCCGAGCGCGTCGCGTCGGTCCAGGAGAGCCTTGCGCAGGTCATCGAGCGTGGCGAGATCGTCCGGCTGGAGATCCTCGACCCGTCCGGTGTCGTGCGCCTGTCCAGCGACCCGGCCGCACGCGGCGGCCTCGCGACGCCGACCGCCGGGTTCGAAACGGCGCTGGCAGGGGACGTTGACGCCACGATCGTGGACGGGGCGGACTCTGGAGCGGTCGGCACGGCGATCGCCGGCAGCGACCTGCTCCGCGAGTACTTCCCGCTCGTTGGGGCCGATGGATCGGTCCAGGGGGTCGCCGTGATCTGGCGTGATGCGGCGCCGATCCTGCTGGCCATGGACAAGGTCGGGGGCGACGTCATCCTGGTGGTCCTGTCCGCCGCAGCGATCGTCGGGCTGCTGCTCTTCCTGACCTTCCGGGCCGCCCAGCGGCGTATCTCCCGTCAGACCGACCAACTCATCGAGTCGACGCGACTGGACGCCCTCACCGGCCTGCCGAACCACGGCACGCTCGTCGGCGAGCTCGCCCTGGCGATCGACTGGGCGCGCAAGGACGGGTCGCCCATCGGCGTCGCTCTCGTGGACATCGACAACTTCAAGCTCGTGAACAATTCGTACGGACACGACGCCGGAGACGGCGCCCTGACGCAGGTCGCAGCGCACCTGCGCGATCTCCTGTCCGAGCGAGCACTCGTGGGCCGGTACGGTCCCGACGAGTTCCTCGTCGTCACCGGCGGGGCCGATGTCGTGGCGCTCGAACCGGCCATCGAGACGATCCGTCGCCGTCTCGTGGACGAAAGCCTGGCCGTCGCGGCGGTCGAGCGCATCCCCCTGTCGATCAGTGCGGGCATCGCGTCCTACCCGGAGACCGCCACGTCGGTGACCGCGCTCCTGTCGATGGTCGCCATCGCCCTCGCCGAGGCGAAGGCCAGCGGAGGCGATGCCACACGGGTCGCCGGCCACGTGCCCGAGGTGACCGAGGAAGCCCGCCACTTCGACGTCTTCCAGGGGCTCGTCCTCGCGATCGACACGAAGGACCGCTACACGAAGCGCCACTCGGAAGACGTCGCCCGCTACGGCGTCTTCCTGGCCCACCAACTCGGCCTCGACCGGGAGTTCATCGACGGCCTCAGAACGGCGGGCCTTCTCCACGATGTCGGGAAGATCGGGATCCCTGACTCGATCCTGCGCAAGCCGAGCCGGCTCAGCGAGGACGAGTACGCGATCGTCAAGCAGCACGTGGCCCTCGGCGACTCGATCGTCCGCAACGTCGACAACGTCGAATTCGTGCGAGCGGGCATCCGGCACCACCACGAGCGCTGGGACGGACGCGGCTACCTGCACGCCCTGGCGGGTGAGGACATCCCGCTGGTGGCGCGCATCCTGGCCATCGGCGATGCGTTCTCTGCGATGACGACCACCCGGCCGTATCGGAAGGGCCTCTCGGTGGAGGAGGCGCTCCAGCGGCTCGGGGACGCCGCGGGGACGCAGCTCGACGAGCGGCTCGTCGTGGCGTTCATCCGCGGCATCGAGACGGTGCCGGACGCGCCGATCCCGGGTACGGATCCGGGTGCGGGCCCGCTCTGGGTCCCGCGCGTCCAGGTCGCCTGACGCCGGTGGTGGCCATGACCCGGCGGGGGCCGCGAGACCTGTGGCGGGTCCTCGCGGTCGTCCTGCTCGTTGGCCAGCTCGTCGCGCCAGGGCCCACCTTCGGGGCACAGTCATGGTCGGTCACCCATGGCCCGACGGACATCCCCGAGGACTCCGAGGTCCCGGTCACCATCACGGTGACGAACACGTCCTCGAATGACGGGGGAGGCGATTCGATCGGGTGTGTCAAGGTCGTCCTCCCGCCCTCGTTCACAGCCGGTTCGGTGAACATCGACTCGGTCTCTCGATCGCTGTCATGGTCCGTGTCCGTGAGCGGCTCGGGACCGACGACGGTCACGCTGGCCGCCGAGGACGACGACGAGCGGATCAGGGGGAAGGACAAGTACGACGTTCTCGTGTTCACGATCAATGTCACCGGCGACACCGCGGGCGCCTTCTCGTGGACCGCCGACGAGTACGAGAAGCCCGATTGCTCGCAGAACCACAACGACCCGGTCGCCCTGCCGATCACCGTCGGCGCTGGCGCGAACGTCCCGCCCGTGGCGATGCCGGACGCCTACGCCGTGGAGAAGAACGTCGACCTCACGGTGCCGGCACCTGGGCTCCTCGCCAACGATGTCGACGCCGACGGCGACCCACTCACCGTGTCGGTGCTGACCGGCCCCTCGTATGGCTCCCTCGTGCTCGTGTCGAACGGCTACTTCGACTATCAGCCCGATCCGGGCTTCGTGGGGACGGACACGTTCGACTACGAGGTGTCTGACGGGATCCTGCTCGACAGCGCGACCGTGACCCTCACCGTGACGAATACCGCGCCGATCGCGACGGACGATGGCGCGACCGCCATCCACGATCGGGCACTCACCGTGGCCGCCCCTGGCCTGCTGGCGAACGACACGGACGCGAACGGCGATCCGCTGACCGCCGTCCTCGATGTCGGGCCGGTGTACGGGACTCTGCTGCTGTCGCCCGACGGCTCCTACACGTACACGCCGGATCCCGGGTATCTCGGGCCGGATTCGTTCACGTATCGCGCGGACGATGGCACGACAACATCGACCATCGCCACGGTCGATCTCTCCGTCACGAACGCGTCGCCGGCGGCGACCGACGATGAGCTGGCCACCTGGCGGAACACGACCCTCGTGGTCCCCGCTCCCGGCGTGCTCGGCAACGACGTGGACGATGACGGCGACCCCCTGTCCGTGAGTCTCGTCAGCGGACCGTCGTCCGGGGGCCTGAGCCTCGATCCGGACGGGTCGCTCTCGTACGTTCCGGCAGCCGGCTTCGTCGGTACGGCCACCTTCACCTACACGGCGTCCGACGGTTTGACGGTATCCAATGTCGCGACTGCCACGATCACCGTGACGAATCGGGCGCCCTCGGCTCCCGATCGGGCGTTCACGGTGGTGCACGACCGCACGCTCACGAAGTCGGCCGGGACCGGGGTCCTCGCGCCGGCCAGCGACCCTGACGGAGATCCGATCACCGCGACGCTGAGCGCCGGGCCGGCCCACGGTGCGCTGTCGCTGTCGGCGGATGGATCCTTCACGTACACGCCCGACCCGGCATACGTCGGGCCCGACTCGTTCACGGCGAGCGTCTCCGACGGTCTGGCCAGCGTGGCGGTGACCGTGTCGATCGACGTGACGAACAAGCCACCGGTCGCGGTCGGAGGGTCGAAGTCCGTCGTGCAGGACACGACACTCGTCATCGCGGCACCGGGTCTGCGTGCCCATGTCAGCGACGGCGACGGGGACGGGATCGCGGTCGTCGTGACCGGGGCGCCGACCCACGGTGTGCTCACCGTGGCGCCGAACGGCTCATGGACGTACGTGCCGGACCCTGGATTCACCGGGTCGGACTCGTTCGACTTCGTCGGGCTCGATGGCCTCGCGACGTCGGCGGTCGCCACGGTGACGATCACGGTCAAGCCGGCGGCCCCCTCGCCCACGCCGGAAGCCACACCGGAGCCCACACCAGAAGCGACACCGGAGCCTACGCCGGAGCCCACGCCAGCGGCGACCCCATCGCCGTCGCCCACGCCGAGCCCGAGCCCGACGGCGACGCCGGCGACCGGTAGCGGGCCGCAAGGACCCACGCCGAGCGACGCCTTCGTCGTGCCTGGCTCCCAAGCGGGGACCCAGGTGGAGCTCGCGAACCTCGGACTGGCGACGGCCCTGCTTGGCAACCTCGGGGCGTTCGTCTGGGCCGTGCCCGGTCTCGCCCTGTCCGTGCCCGGCCTCCTCGTGCTGATCACGATCCTTGTCCAGACGTTCGGCGGCGCCGTGTTCCTCCCGCTGATTCGCCGCAAGATCGGGTCGTTCGGTCTCGCGGGCGAGCGCTCCGGGCGACCCTGACCTGGACGGCGCTGCTCGGTCGCGCTCCAGGCGGTCTGCCGACATCGATCCGCGGTGCCCGTTCGCACCGGACCTTCGTACGGTGGGCCGAATGAGCGGCGGTAGGTAACTTCTCGACCTACGACGTCCCGTTTTCGAGGGTGAACACGGATGCTCCGGAAACCGGCCGCTCAGCGCCGGCCCGTACTGCTCCTTCTCGTGTACGGCGTGGTGCTGCTCCTGGTGGGGATCACGGCGAGCGCCCAGGCCGTCCTCGTCTCGTCGCACTTCTCAGCGACCGCTCTCGGAGCGATCATCGACAGCGACGCGACGACGGTCCGCGCGGTTGTCGGCGATGAGCTGAGGCCGAGCGACCTGGACCCCGCCGGGATCTCGAATGCGCGGATCGCCGCTCTCGAAGCGCTGCTCGGCACCCTCACCGAGCGTGAGACGCTCGTCCGCGTCGAACTCCGCGCCCCGGACGGGACGATCATCGCCGCGAGCACCCCCGGCCTCACGGGGCAGCGCGTTCCCGCGGACCCGGCGTTCACGCGTGCGACCGAGGGCGAGCCCGGAGCGGGCATCCGCGCGGCAACCGAGGCGGGGATCGGGCCTGGAACGCTCGCGGTCGACAACGTGCTGCGCGAGGACCTTCCCCTGGTGATGGCGGACGATGGTGTCCCGGCCGTCCTCGTCGTATGGCGCGACGCGGACCCCATCCTTGCCCAGCTCGACAGCGTGCGGCGCGACGTGGTGGTCGCGACCTTGGCCGCGGCGGTCATCGCGGGAGCGATCCTCACGCTGATCTTCCGTTCCGCCCAGGTCCGCCTGGCCCGCCAGGGTGCTGCGCTCGTGCTGGCGTCCCGGACCGATCCGCTCACCGGCCTCCTCAATCACGGGGCACTCGTCGACGAGCTCGCCACCCGCATCGCACGGGCCGAGAACGCTGGTGGGTCGGTCGGGGTCGCGCTCTTCGACCTCGACAACTTCCGGCTCCTCAACGACACCCACGGTCACCCGGTCGGCGACGAGGCGCTCCTGGTGCTATCCGACGCGATCCGCGACCACGTGCCGGCCGGATCTGCCTTCGGACGATTCGGGCCGGACGAGTTCCTTGTCGTCGGCGAGGCGGGCCGTGCAGACGACCTCGTCCCCGCCGTCGAGCACGTGCGAACGGCACTGGGCGAGCTCGCCGTCGCCGTACCGGACAATGACCCGCTGCCGCTCACCGTCAGCGCTGCCGTCGGCCGATTCCCCGACGACGGTGGGTCCGCGAACGTCGTCATGGCGTCGCTCGTCGCGACGCTCGAGCTCGCCCAGACGAGCGGCGGCAACCAGGTCCAAGTGGCTGGCGCCGGCCGCCGCGACGCCGCACCCAGCACGTCCTTCGACGTGTACCAGGGGCTGGTGTTCGCGATCGATACCAAGGACCGCTACACGAAGCGCCACTCGGAGGACGTGGCGCGCTACGCGATCTTCATCGGCCAGCGGCTCGGTCTCGACGACGCCGCGCTCGAGACGCTGCGGACGGCGGGACTGCTTCACGATGTCGGGAAGATCGGCATCCCCGACGAGATCCTGCGCAAGCCGAGCCGGCTGACGGCCGAGGAGGCAGACACGGTGAAGCATCACGTCGCTCTCGGCGACATGATCGTCCGAGACCTGCCTGGGATCGACGAGATCCGACGTGGGGTTCGTCACCATCACGAACGCTGGGACGGCCGCGGCTATCTCGATGCCCTTGCCGGCGAGGAGATCCCCTCGATCGCACGGATCCTCGCGGTGGCAGATACGTTCTCGGCGATGACGACCTCGCGCCCGTACCGGAAGGCGCTCGACCTGCGCGAAGCGACCGCTCGCCTGGGCGATGCCGCCGGCACGCAGCTCGACGAGCGCCTGGTACGCCTCTTCCTCGACGGGCTCGAGCAGGTCGCCGACGCCCCGCTCCCCGGGGCGGAGCGCCGGCCACTCTGGAGCCCGCGGATCCAGGTGGCCTGAATGCGGCGCGTTCCACGCTCACTCAGGGCCGCCGCCGCCGTTGTCGCGCTGGCGGCGGGGCTTCCGGGCGTCGGCTGGACGCCCTCGCCGGCGATCGCCGCGCTTCCGCTACCGATCAACGTCCCCCCGGTGTCGCTCCCGGACGTCGCATTGACGCCCATCGACACCGTCCTGAAGGTAGCGGCGCCAGGTGTGCTCGCGAACGACACCGACGCGAACGGTGACACGCTCAGCGCGACGCTCCTGGTCACGCCGACCTATGGCACCGTGCTCCTCGCCAGGGACGGGAGCTACACGTACTGGCCCCCACCGAACTGGGCCGGTGTCGACACCTTCCGCTACTGCGCGGCCGACAAGACCACGTGTTCGCTGAGCACCCTGGTTCAGATCACCGTGACCGGGATCCCGAAGCCGCCACCCACACCATCTCCGACGCCGAGCCTGCCGGTCCCGACGCCGACTCTCCCGGTCCCGACGCCGAGCCTGCCGGTCCCGACGCCGAGCCTCCCGATCCCGACGCCTTCCTTGCCACCTCCGAGCCCGGCACCGACCGGCACCCCCACCGGCTCCGCGCGTCCATCCGCCACCCCCGACCCGGATGCGACGCCGAATGCCTCCTCCCGGGGGCAGGGAGGGGGAGTGGCCGGCCCCGGATCGCCGGGCGGATCTGACCCCCCGGTGCGCGTGGCGGCCGCCGACTCGATCCCGTTCGATCCGCTGGTCGACTCGGGGACGGGCCTGGCGCCGGCCCTGGTCTGGGCCGTCCCAGCGGCGACGCTCGCGATCCCCGGCCTGCTCGTCCTCCTGGTCGTCGCCGCCCAGGCGATCGGCGGCCTTGCCTGGGTCCCGGTCGTTCGCCGCACCCTCCGCGGAGGCGACGGCTCTGCGCCGCGCCGGTATCGCTACATCGTCAAGACGCGGGTCTGATCCCGGATCACGAGGCAGCCGGGCCGTGCCCGCGGATGGAGGCGACCGCGTCCACGGTATCCTCCGTCGCGGAGAGGTGGCAGAGTGGTCGATTGCGGCGGTCTTGAAAACCGCTGACCGAAAGGTTCGTGGGTTCGAATCCCACCCTCTCCGCCACCGCCGCGCCCCAGCGACGCCGCCGCCGATCGACGATCAGCCGTGCCGGCGATCCCGTTGCGCCCGGCCCGCCGACGGCTCCAGCGGGACCGCATGTGCCCCGACGCGCTCGATCTGCTCGCGCGGCCCGCATCGGCGATAGCAGGTCTCGGCCGACCAGTGGTTCAGCGAGCGACAGACGCTGCAGAACCAGTCGAGCCCGGCAGTCCCGCGGCCGCGCCGGCGCGACCCGATCCACGATCCGATGAATTCGAGGCCTGCCCAGCCGTCGAAGGCGGCGCTGACGCCTCCGCGGATCACCAGCAAGCCGATGAGCGTGAGGACGATCGCTACGGCTGCCCCGAGCGGGCTGATCATCGCCATCACGACCACCACCGGAGCCACGAGCCCGAAGACCCACATGCCGAGCAGCATCGCCCCGGGTCGACCCGCCGTCAACGACGAACTTCACGCTGCTGGAGAACGTCATCGAAGCTTCACGCGGGCGTCACCGAGGCGCCATGCCCGCGTCACCGGGGGTCCGTAGCGTCCATCGCAGGGTCGGCCACTCGGCCGGACGACCAGCGATCGGAGGACATCGATGCACAAGCGATCACGTACGGCCCTGGGTGCGCTCACGGCGCTCGCCCTCGCTCTGGGAGCCGTGATCCCCGCGGCGGCCGCGAGCACCGCCACGTATGAGGTGACGATCACGAACCACGAGACGGGCCAGCCCCTCACCCCGCCGATCGTCGCGATCCACCGCGGATCGACCGGCATCTTCCACGTCGGGCATACCGCGAGCCTCGGGATCCGGGAACTTGCCGAGAACGGCAATGGAGCCCCGCTCCTGGACTGGCTCGGCGCAAACCGCCACGTCACCGCCGTGCACCCAGCCGGCGCCCCGCTCGTGGGACCCGGCTCACCCGGCGAGGCACATGGCCTGTCGGATTCGGTGACCTTCACGATCGAGACCAGCCGCGACGGACGGTTCCTGTCGTGGGCGTCGATGCTCATCTGCACGAACGACGGGTTCACCGGCGTGAGCCGCCTCAAGCTGCCCGCCCGCGTAGGTGACACCGTCTCAGCGCAGACGTCGGCCTATGACGCCGGTACCGAGGTCAACACCGAGAGCTTCAGCGACATCGTCCCGCCCTGCCAGCTGCTCAGCGGCCTTACGCCGATGGGCGGGAGCGGCATGAGCGACCCCGGCCTCGCCGAGGGTGGCGTCATCCATCACCACGCCGGGATCTCCGGCGGCGCAGACCTCGATCCCGCCTTCCATGGCTGGGGCAACCCGGTCGGTTCGATCGTGGTCACCCGCCTCGGGTAGCCCGGCGACATCGCCGAATCGCAGCGGAGCCCCGGCCACGTCGCGGTCGGGGCTTCCGTTCGTCGGCTCACCCGCGGGTCAGGATGGCGCCGTCCAGATCGACGTGTCCGGTGAGAACGCCGCCCAGGCGAACCAGAAGTGGTCACCGTGCACGATCGGCGTCAGCTGCGTCCCGGCGAGGGGTCCAGCGGTCGCGCGGCCGGTGACGGACCACGTGGACCCCGTCTCCTCGTCGACGATGGGACTCGTTCGTGTCGTGCCGTCGCGTCGGAAGGTGAGGACTTGGTCGTCGACCGTCGGATCGAACACGCCGCTCGTGCCGGCATCCGCGCTGTCCGAGATCCGTGCGGCATCCAGTGCGGAATTGACACCCGGCCCCCACCAGACCACGAGCGGCCTGCCGCCGACCGTCTCGTTCGTCACCCCGACCTTCTGGAGTTCGGTGTACGGGTAGGCCACCTGCTCACCGCCGAGGTTTACGGTGGCAACTCGCTCCTTCGGGGCGACCCGCCCGTCGATGACCCCGTCGAACAGGAAGGGCTGCTGCTCCGGAGTGTCGTACCCGATGTACGGGTTGCGCCCGTAATCGCGCGTGAAGCCGGTGTCCCGGGACAGCACATCGCCCTCGGGGAACGTGGCCGCGAACTGGTCGAGCGAGATGATCTGGGCGGGGAGGAACGTGAGCATCGCACCGGTCAGGGACCCGACGATCGCCTGACCCGTCGCCTGTTGCCACCACGTCTCGGTCTGGCGGTCGTACATGACGAGGTCGCTGAACCGCAGGTTGCCGGTGGTGCCGAAGTCGTGAACGATCCCCGCGAGGGTCCGTTCGAACACGAGCGCCGTGTCGCACAGGGGGCAGAACGTCACGACGATCGGCGTGCCGCCCAGCGTGTCGTTCGCGATCTCGTGCCACATGAGGATCGCCAACGGGTACGCGCGCGCCTCACCAGCGATCGCGATCGAGATCACCGGCGCCTGGGCCTCCAGCCACTCCCGTGACTCCGCGATGGATTCGTACGTCGGAGCATCGACCGCGGGGATCCCGTCCTTGGGCGGCCCGCCGCCCAGCAGCTCGCCGAGATCGATGGATGTGCGCGAGAAGTCCGTCTTCCAGCCCGCGATGTTGACGCGGAGGTTCGACAGGTCCGGCGTGCTCTCGGGAGCCAGGGTCGGAGTGGGCGCCGCATCGGGAGCACGACTCCCGCCAGGTGTACTCCCGCTGGGTGCGCCCCCGGCACTGCACGCGGCCACGACGAACGCGGCGAAGATGAGCAGCGCGATGGGGCGGCGCAACGATCCACGGCGGCCGATGACCATGGCGCATCGTAGGCAGGCCCCGGGGCGCGCATCTGTGACGAGGCTCACGTCCGGCCCGAACGACGGCGAGTACGATGCCCGCATGGATCTGATCAAACGCGCCATCAACATCGCGCCCACCGAGTCCGCGACCTGTGACCACCTGCCGGCAGATGTCGCCGCTCCGCGCTCCGCGACCTGTGAGGGATGCGGGAGCAACTACAACCTCCGCCTGTGCACGACCTGTGGCCACGTCGGCTGCTGCGAATCGCAGGCCGGCCACGCGGCCGCGCACGCGAAAGGCGAGGACCACCCGGTGATCATGTCGATGCCGGCGGGTCGCGGCTTCACCTGGTGCTACCCGGAGCGCCGTTACCTCTGAGGGGCTCCGCTTGACGGTTGGCGGCGGCCCCGCCTAGACTCCCGGCCACATCACGAAGAGCGGGCTGTGAACGGGACGAGTACCCGTCGCGCGTCGGCAGAGAGACCCGGTGGCTGGTGGAAACCGGGGCGACGACGGCAGGGAATGGACCCGGGAGCCTCCGGACCGAACGCGGAGCGTCGAACGACCGTCGGGTCGCACGACATGACCGTCCAGTAGGCTCCGGCGCAGAGCGCCAGCGATACAGGGCAGCGCCGATCGGCGGCCTCAGCCGTCTCGTCGGTCACAAGAGTGCGGCAATCGCCGAATGAGGGTGGCACCGCGGAAGGCACGACCTTTCGTCCCCAGTGGACGAAGGTCGTTTTCGTTTTCCGCAAGGTCCGGAGGCACCGCACCCGACATGACAGGCCCAGCTCGATGACCAGCAACGAACCGATCAGCCTTGGCCAGGCGAAGCGGCTCGTCGGCAACGCCGATACGATCCTGCTGCGTGCCACGCGCGACGCGGACCTCGAAACGCCGATCGGCGCCTTCCTGCGCCTCGATGACGGCAATCCCGCCTACCTGCTCGAGTCCGTCGAGGGCGGGGAGCGACTCGGACGCTACTCGTTCCTGGGTGTGGGACCGCGCCGGCTGCTCGAGGTCCGCGACGGGATCGCGCGGATCCAGACTCGCCCGGTGACGGTCCCCACGTACGCGCCCGACCTTCCGGTCGAGGAGGCGGCGGCACCGGACCCCCTGGCGGCGATCCGCGCGTTCGTCCCGAAGCGTCGGGTCGAGCCGCGCGAAGGGATGCCCCGATTCACCGGCGGCGCCGTCGGTGCGCTGGCCTACGACGCCATCTCGTCGTTCGAACCGTCCGTCCCGCTCCCGGATCGCGATCCGCTCGGCGTGCCCGCCGCGGCCTTCATCGAGACGGACCTCGTCCTCGTGTTCGATCACCTGACCCATACCCTGTCGGCACTGGCGTCGCTCCACACCGACGCCCCCGACCTCGAGGGCCGCTACCGGATCGCCGAGAACGCGATCTTCGAAGCGCTCGAACGGACGGCTCGTCCCTCCGCCGCCGAGCTGGCCGCGGCGCAACGTGCGGCGGTCCGCGGCGCCGTGTCGGGCGACGCGCCGCCCGCCGCCCCCATGCCGGTGGAGACGAGTCTGGGCCGTGACGAGTACATCCGTGCCGTGGAGGTCGCGAAGGGCGCCATCGCGGCCGGCGAGGCGATCCAGGTGGTCCTCGCACGGCGGCAGTCGTTCGATCTTCCCGCCGTGCCGGGCGAAGGGCGCCAGCTCGACGGGATCGCCCTGTACCGCGCGCTGCGCCGCGTCAATCCGTCGCCGTACCTGTTCTTCGTCCGGACGCCGACGTTCGAGGTCGTGGGTGCGTCACCCGAACTGCTGGTCCAGGTCGACGGATCGAAGCTCACGACGCACCCGATCGCCGGCACACGCCCGCGCGGCGCGTCGATGGCCGAGGACCAGGTCCTCGCCGAGCAGCTCCAGAAGGACCCGAAGGAGCGCGCCGAGCACGTCATGCTCGTCGATCTCGGCCGCAACGATCTCGGACGGGTCGCTCGACCGGGCACGGTCGCCGTCACGAAGTACATGGAGGTGGAGCGCTACAGCCACGTGCTCCACCTCGTGTCGCATGTCGAGGCGCGCCTGAAGCCGGAGCTCGACGCCCTCGACGCCCTGCGCGCCGTCTTCCCCGCGGGGACGCTGTCCGGGGCCCCGAAGGTCCGCGCGATGCAGCTCATCGCCGCGGCCGAGAACGAGCGACGGGGCCTGTACGGCGGCGCGGTGGGCTACCTCGGCTACGACGGCAACATGGACACCGCGATCACGATCCGGAGCGCGGTCCTCAAGGACGGCCAGGCCCACATCCACACCGGCGCGGGCATCGTCGCCGGGAGCGTCCCGGAATCCGAGTTCGCGGAGACCGAGCACAAGGCGGCAGCGCTGCGCCGGGCCATCGAACTGGCTGCCGGTGTTCCGGATCCGCGGCCACCCGAAGACGGCGACGACGACGTGGAGGACGGCGCCTCGTGATCCTCGTCATCGACAACTACGACAGCTTCACGTTCAACCTCGTGCAGGCCCTTGAGGCCGCGGGGGCATCGGTCACCGTGTTGCGCAACGACGCCATCGACCGCGCGGGGGTCGAGAAGCTGGCGGCCGATCCGGCCGCGGAACTGCGCGGGATCGTCATCTCGCCGGGGCCGGGCGACCCCGATGCGGCCGGCGTATCGATGGACGCGGTGCGGGTCGCAGCCGAGCGCGAGATCCCGGTGCTGGGCGTCTGTCTCGGCATGCAGGCGATGGCGGCGACGTTCGGTGCCGCGATCGTCCGCGCGCCCACGCTCGTCCACGGCGAGGCGTCCGAGGTGACCCACGATGGAGCCGGGCTGCTCGAGGGGATGCCGCCGTCGTTCATGGCCGCGCGCTATCACTCGCTGTGCATCGATCCCGACACCATCCCCGCGGACTTCCGCGTGACCGCGACGAGCGAGGTGGACCGCGTGGTCATGGGGATCCGGCACCTGCGGTTGCCGCTCGAGGGCGTCCAGTTCCACCCGGAATCGGTGCTGACGCCCCAGGGCCCGCACCTGCTCGCGAACTTCCTGCGCCAGACCGGCGAAGGTGACGCGGATCGGCTCGACGATGAGACGGGCACGTTCGCGACGCGTGGATTGGGAGAGGGGTCGTGAGCGATCTCGTGCGCGCCGCGCTGGCCCGGGTCGTCGACGGCGAGACGCTGTCGCTGGACGCGGCGCGCGATGCGATGGGCTCGATCATGGACGGCGAGGCGACTCCCGCCCAGCTCGCGGCGCTGCTCGTCGCCCTCCGGATGCGCGGCGAGACGGTCGAGGAACTCGCCGGGTTCGCCGCGGCGATGCGCGAGCGGGTCGTGGCGGTGACGGCGCCGGAGGGCGCGATCGACCTCGTCGGGACCGGCGGTGACGGCAGCGGGACCTTCAACATCTCGACCGCCGCCGCCATCGTGGTGGCGGCCACCGGGATTCCCGTGGCCAAACACGGCAACCGCGCGATCACGTCGAAGGCCGGATCAGCAGACGTCCTGGATGCGCTCGGGATCCGCATCGATCACGACGCCGATTCGGCGGCACGCGCGCTCGAGGATCATCGATTCGCGTTCATGTTCGCGCCGAACTTCCACCCGGCGATGAAACACGCGGGCCCGACACGTCGCGAGATCGGCGTGCGGACGGCGTTCAACCTCCTCGGGCCGCTCACGAACCCGGCGGGTACCACCCGCCAGCTGCTCGGGGTGGGCGACGCGGCGGCCGCCCCGCGGATCGCGGAGGTCGCCCGCCTGCTCGGAACCGAGCGCACGTTCGTCATCCACGGCGATGGGGTCGACGAGCTGCCGCTCGACGGGAGCGGCGTCCTGTACGAGGTGAGTCCGGCGGGCGTGGAGCGTCGAACCGTGGATGCGGCGGCCCTCGGGCTCAAGCGCGTGCCCACGGCGCGGCTGGGCGGCGGTGAACCGGCCGAGAACGCCCGCTCGATCGAAGCGTTGCTGCGCGGCGAGAGCGGGTCGCGACGCGACGTCGTCCTCCTGAACGCCGGTGCGGCGCTCGAACTCGCCGGAGCGGCGGCCTCTCTCGAGGCGGGTGTGGAGCTGGCCGCCCTCACGATCGATGCGGGCCAGGCCGCCGAGCTGCTCGCGGTCCTGCGCGCCGAGCGACACGCGGCGGAAGCGAGCGCGTGAGGGTGAGCGCAAGCGTCGTCACCGAGATCGCGGCCCGGCGCCGCGTCGACGTCCTGGCGGAGGTGAGCCAGCTGGATCGCGCGGCCCTGCGCCGCCGCGTGGCCGACGCCCCTGCACCGCGCGCGATCGCCGAGCGGCTGGCGGGCCCGGGTCTTCATCTCATCGCCGAGCTGAAGCGGGCGTCGCCGTCCGCCGGACCGATCGCGACCGATGGCGACGACCTGATCGCGCGGGCCCGCGCCTACGAAACGGGCGGCGCGGCAGCGATCTCCGTGCTATGCGAGCCACATTGGTTCGCGGGGTCGGTCGCGGATCTCGCGGCGGTCCGATCCTCGGTTCGCGTCCCCGTCCTGGCCAAGGACTTTGTCGTCGAAGCGCGCCAACTCGACCTCCTCCGCGCCGCGGGCGCCGATCTCGTCCTGCTCCTCGCCGTTCTCCATCCGCGCCGCCGCCTGGCCCGCCTCGTAGACCATGCGCGCGACCTCGGACTCGAGCCGCTCGTGGAGGCCCACGACGAGCGTGAACTCGACGCGGCCATCGCCACGTCCGCACGCCTCATCGGGATCAACAATCGAGACCTCAAGAGCCTCGCCGTCGATCCCGAGCGGGCGATCCGATTGCGCGAGTCCATCCCCGACGATCGACTGGCCATCGCTGAATCCGGTGTCAAGGACGGCGCGACGATCGCCGCGTGGCGGAGCGTCGGCTTCGATGCCGCGCTCGTCGGCGAGACGCTCGTCCGCGCCGCGGATCCGGTCGCCGTGGTCCGCTCCTTCGTGGCCGCGGGCACCCTGCCCACCGATCCCGCCAACCTCGCGCGCCGGCCGTTCGTGAAGATCTGCGCCGTGACCGATGCCGACGGGATCCGCGCGGCGGTTCGGGCGGGCGCCGACGCGGTCGGACTCAACCTCGTGCCGGGCACGCCGCGCGAGTTGACCCTCGAAGAGGCCGCATCCCTCGCCGAGCTCGTGCGCGACATCGCCCCGCCCGGCACCCGGCCGGCGGTCGTCGCCATCACCGTCGATCGCTCTGCCGCGGACCTCCACGAGATCGGCCGCGCGCTCCACGCCGACGCGATCCAGCTGAACGGCAGCGAACCGCCGGCGCTTTTCGCCGCCCTCGATCGCCCTGCCTGGAAGGTCCTCCACCTGCCGCCGGAGCCGGTCGGCGATGGCGGCTTCGATGCCCACGAGATCGCCGAGCGCAGTGCGCTCGCCATCAACACCGCCAGGGAGTACCTCGCTGCGGGCGCCGAACGCCTGCTCCTCGACACCGCGGGCGGGCGCCATCCCGGCGGGACCGGCGTCCGGGCCTCGGCAGCCCTCGTGGCCTCGGTCGCCCGGGAGGTCCCGATCGTGCTTGCCGGTGGCCTCGATCCTTCCTCGGTCGCGGGTGCCCTCCGCGATGCCGCGGCGGTGGGCGTCGATGTCGCGTCCGGCACCGAGGCTCCGCGCCTCCCCGGGGAGCGACCGCGCAAGGACCCGCTCCGGGTCGCGCTGTTCGTGAAGCGCGCGCGCCAGGCGCGCATCGATCGCCCGAACACGGCCGTGCGCCCCACGCCGATCCACCCCGGCCTTCTCGACGCCGACGACCGTGGCCGATGGGGGACCGAGCGCGAGTTCGGCGGCCGCTACGTCCCGGAGACGCTGATCGCCGCCCTCGAGCAACTCGAGCGCGCCTATGCCGCGCTTCGTCACGACCCGCGCTTCTGGGCGGAATTCCGCGAACTGCTCGGCCGCTTCGCCGGTCGCCCGACCCCGCTGTACCGAGCGCCCGGCCTCGAGACCGAGGTGCGCACCGAGGCGCTCCGACTCGCGCGCGATGAGGCGGCGACCATTCCCGGCTTTCGCCTCTACCTCAAGCGCGAGGACGTCGCCCACACCGGCGCCCACAAGATCAACAACGCGCTCGGACAGGCGCTCCTCACCCGGCGACTCGGCAAGACCCGGGTCATCGCCGAGACCGGGGCCGGCCAGCACGGCGTCGCGACGGCCACCGCCTGCGCGTTGCTCGACCTGCCGTGCGTGGTCTTCATGGGCGCCGAGGACATCGCTCGCCAGCGTCCGAACGTCGAGCGGATGGCGGCGCTCGGGGCCGAGGTCCGTCCCGTCACCTCGGGTACCGCGACGCTCAAGGACGCGGTCAACGACGCGATGCGCGACTGGGTGACGAACGTCGAGGACACCCACTACGTCCTCGGATCGGCGATGGGCCCGCATCCCTACCCGACCATCGTTCGAGACCTCCAGCGGACGATCGGCGACGAGGCGGCCGCCCAGCTCGCGACGATCGAAGGCCGACTGCCCGACCTCGCGCTCGCCTGCGTCGGCGGGGGGTCGAATGCGATCGGGCTGCTCGCCCAATTCATCGGCGAACCCTCGGTCCGCATCGCCGTCTCTGAAGCGGCCGGCGACGGGATCGCGAGCCGCCGGCACGCGGCTGCCCTGACCGGAGGGACGCCGGGGATCCTCCACGGCAGCCGCTCGCTCATGCTCCAGGATGGCGACGGGCAGGTCGTCGAGGCGCACTCGGCGTCGGCCGGTCTCGACTATCCGGGGGTCGGGCCCCAGATCGCCGCTCTCTTCGCGGCAGGCCGGCTCGAAGTCGCCACGGCGACCGATCGCGAGGCCATCGCCGCGATGCGCACCGTGACCCGCGCCGAGGGGATCCTGCCTGCACTCGAGACCGCGCACGCGGTCGCCGCGCTGCCCAAGCTGCTGGCCGGCATCGAGGGCGCCGGTGCGACCCCCGGGGGCCCGGTCTGGCCGGATGAGACCCTCGTCCTCCTCGGCTTCTCGGGTCGGGGGGACAAGGACATGGCGGCGCTCGAGCGATTCGCCGACGTCCCTGCCTGGGAGACCGCCCGGTGACGAACCACACTGCCGGCGCTCGTCGGGTCGCGGCGGCGTTCGAACGGGCACGCGCCGGGGGCCGATCCGCCTTGATCCCGTACGTCGTCGCGGGCTATCCCGACGCCGAGACAAGCCTCGCCGCCGCGCTCGCTGCCGTCGACGCCGGGGCCGATCTCCTCGAGGTCGGCCTCCCGTTTTCGGATCCGCTTGCCGACGGGGCGACGCTCCAGCGCGCCTCCGGGGTCGCCCTCGCGAACGGCGCCACGCTCGAGCGCTCCCTGGAACTCGTCCGACGGATCGTCGCCGCTCGGCCGATGACCCCGGTCGTCGTCATGGGCTACGCCAATCAGATCATCGGGGGAGGGGACGGGTCCGACGCGGCCACGCGGCTCGCGGCGTCGGGAGTCGCGGGCCTGATCATCGCGGACCTGACGCCGGACGAAGGAGAACCGTTCGAAGCGGTCGCGTCGAGCGCCGGTCTCGCGCTCGTCTACCTGGTTGCCCCGACGACGGCCCCCGGCCGACGCGCGATGGTCGCGGCGCGGTCCGGCGGCTTCCTCTACTGCGTGTCGCTCGTCGGAGTGACGGGCGCGCGAAGCAGCCTGCCCAGGACCGTGGCACGCCTCGTGCGCGCCGTGCGGGCCGTCTCGCCGGTCCCGGTCGCTGTCGGGTTCGGCGTCTCGCGGCCGGCCCACGCCCGCGCCCTTGCGCGCGCCGGAGCGGACGGGGTCATCGTCGCCTCGGCGCTCGTCGATGCCCTGGGGCCGGACGGCACCGACATCGACGGGATGGCTCGCCTCGTCGGCGACCTGGCCGCCGCCACGCGTCACTGACCGGGGCTTGCCCGGGCACGCAAGGCGCAGGAGCTCGCCGTCCAGGCTCGCCGGTAGCTTGCCGCCCTCCACGCGGATGCTCCGCCGCGTCGCCGATCTCGCCGGCGCGCCGTGATCGACACCGAACCCGCTCGGTCGTTTCGCTTGATCGAAATCACCTTGCAGGTCGTCGAGATCGAACGAGTGAGCACGGGCAACGTGTGCGGCGTCCGTCGCCCACGCCACCGAGTCCGATGACGCCTACGCGCGCCGGCTGGCGTGCTCGAGCGCGGCGTCGACGACCTGCCGAGGCGTCCAGCCGGCAGCACGCAGGTCCCGCACGCCAGAGTCGCGAGCCGCCTTCGAGAGCTTCGAGCCGTCCGACCTGAGGATCAGCGGGTGGTGCACGAACGCCGGTGGCGCTCCCCGCCCCAGGAGTCGCCCGAGCCTGATCTGGTCGGGCGTCGAGTCCACGAGGTCCTCGCCGCGGACCACGAGGTCCACGCCTTGTCGGAGGTCGTCGACCACCACGGCGAACCCATAGGTCCAATTGCCGTCGCGGTCCCGGGCCGGCGGGTCACCGCCCGCCGCGACGGGCCCAGACCGCATCCCGGCCGCGGCGTCGTCCCAGGCCTCCTCGCCGTCGCCGAGCACCAACCGCACGATCGTGCCGACGTCATCCCCGAGACCACGCTGGCGGCACCCACCGGGGCAGCCCGATCCACTCCACGGACGGCCATGATCCGCGGCCCATCGAGCGAATGTCGAACGGGAGCAGTCGCACGCGTACGCGCGGCCCTCGTCGCGCAGCCGCTCGAGAACCGCGGCATACGGCCGATCGTCGTCCGACTGCCGGAACGGACCCGAATCCGGCATGAACCCGAGCCACGCGAGGTCCTCGAGCAGGGCCGCGTCGTATTCAGGGCGGCAGCGTTGGCGATCGTGGTCTTCGATCCGAAGGATCACCCGACCCGCGACCGCCTCGGCGATGCCCCACACGAGTGCGGCATTGAGCACGTGACCAAGATGCAGGTAGCCCGTCGGTGCCGGGGCGAACCGGGTGGTCGCTCCGCGCGGGACGCGCTCGAGATCGATCGTGCCGAGCGACGCCGCCGCCCCGACCGCCGGTCGCGTCGCGTCCGTCCCCAACGCGCTCAGTCGCGATCCCGGGCCTCGAGTGCCCGCGTCGCGGCGATCAACCGGCGATAGATCGCCAGGAGATCGGCCTGGGGCAGGGGACCCTCGTTGGCCATCGAAACGCGCAGCAGGACCTCGCGCTCTCGCTCGGTGTCGCGGATCGTCCGTCGCCCGCTTGCCAGCTTCTCACGGCCCACCGAGCGGCCCATCTCGGCTCGCTCATTGAGCAACCCGACGATCCGCCGATCGAGGGCATCGATCTCGCGACGGAGCCGGCGCAGCTCCGGTGACTCACCGTCGGGGGTCTTCCCGCCCGTCGTGCCCTTCTCGCGATCAGGCATGGGCCGCGTCACGCATCTGTCGCCCGATCCCTCGCCCGCGCCGCGATGACGTCGAGGGCGAGGTGGTAGCCGCGCGCGCCCTGTCCGACGATCGACGTCAGCGCGACATCGGCAAGGAAGTTCACGCTCCGGAAGGGCTCCCGGGTCGACGGGTCGGACAGGTGGACCTCGACGAACGGGCGCTCCACGCCGAGCAGCGCGTCGCGCAGCGAGACCGAGGTGTGGGTGAGGCCTCCGGCGTTGACGATCGCGACATCGAAGTCCTTCTGATGGATCCGATCGATGATCGCGCCTTCGTGGTTCGACTGGAAGAAGTCGACCTGGAGGCCGAGCTCGGTCGCACGAGCGGCGATCCCTTGATGGATCTCGTCGAGCGTTTCGTGGCCATAGATCTCGGGTTCGCGCGAGCCGAGGAGGTTCAGGTTGGGACCCTGGATGACGAGGACGCGCGTCATCGAACCGGGCCGGCGAGCCGACCGTGCCGCGCCCGCTCGGCAGCCATCACGCTCGTCGCGACCGTTCGGACGATCTCGTCAGGGACGTCGTTCCGGATCATGTGTCCAACGGCGGTCGGGACGATCCAGCGCAGGCGACCGCCGGCGTGCTTCTTGTCCGCGCCGAGATGACCGAGCACGGCGTCGAGCGAGAGCGTCAGCGGCGCCGTTCCAAGAGCGAGGGCGTCGAGCACCCCTTCGATCCGTTCGGCACGGTCGGGCGGCGTCACGCCGAGGCCGACGCCGATCCTCGTCGCGGCCCGCAGTCCATAGGCGACCGCCTCGCCATGACGCAGCGCATCGAACCCTGCCGCCGCCTCGAAGGCATGGCCCAGCGAGTGCCCGAGGTTCAGCGCGATCCGGCCGGCCGCCTCGCGCTCGTCGGCCACGACGACCTCCACCTTCGCCCAGGCGGCTCGTTCGACGACCTCGGCGACCGCCCCCGATTCGAAGGCTGCTTCGTCGCCGCGCGCGATCGCGTCACCGTGAGCCTCGAGGAGTTCGAACAGCCGCTCATCGCCCAGCGCCGCCATCTTCACCGCCTCCCCGAGGGCGGCACGGCGCTCGCGCTCGGGAAGTGCCCGCAGGGCCGACGTGTCGATGATCACCGCCGACGGCTGGTGGAACGCGCCCACGAGGTTCTTGCCGGCTTCGAGATCCACGGCCGTCTTGCCTCCGATCGACGAGTCGATCTGCGCGACGAGCGTCGTGGGCACGTGGATCACGGGGATCCCACGGAGGTAGGTGGCCGCCAGGAACCCGGCCGCGTCACCCAGCGCTCCGCCGCCGACGGCGACGATCGGTTGTCCGCGCTCGACGCGCAGCCGCGCCAGCTCCTCGGCGGCCGCTTCGACGACCGGCAGACGCTTCGCGGCCTCGCCCTGCGGGAGCTGGAGCTCGGCGACCTCGATGCCCTGCGCGCGGAGCGTGGCCGCGACACCCGCGCCGAACGCGGCCCACGCCCCAGGCTCCGAGACGAGGACGGCGCGCCGCGCGTGGAGCTGCCGCAGCGCCGTTGCGACCTCACCTGCCGCGATGCGCTCGCCGACGACGATCGTCCCGATCGGCGTCTCTGAGCGCAGGAGGACCGTGCTCTCGAGGCCGGTGCCGTCTCCCTGGCCCGGCTCCCCGGCGATGATCTCGTCGACGCGGTCGATGACGCGGCCGAGCTCGGCGACCCCGCGAACACGCGTGCCCGCCGCGTAGAACCGCTCGCGGGCGTGCCCGAGCTCGCGGATCGTCCCGATCGGATCGCGGCCCGTGACGAGGGGACGAACGTTCGGGCTGCGTCTCAGCCGCTGGGCGAGGACTTCGGGTCGACCGTCGAGCCAGATCGTCCGGCGTCCGCGAAAGAGCCGCCAGCGATTGCGCGGGTCCACGACCGTCCCGCCACCGGTCGCGATCACGCGCACCGGGGTCTGGCCGGTGTCGGCCGGCCCCAGCGCCTCCACCGCCGCTCGCTCACGCGCGCGGAATCCGGGCTCGCCCTCGTCCTCGAAGATCTGCGGGATCGGGCGTCCGGCGGCCAGCACGATCTGCTCGTCGAGATCGATGAAGGTGGCATCGTGCCGGTGCGCGATACGCCGGCCGATGACGCTCTTGCCGCTGCCCGGGAGTCCGACGAGGACGATGTCCATCACGCCCTCAGTCGTCGCCACCGGACCCGGCGATGTCGGTCCCCGTGGCCTCGCCGCGGGCCGCGGTCGCCGCCGGTGTGGAGCCGATCGCGGGCGGAGCGACCGGGGCCGCGATCCGCTCGCGATAGCGTTCGAGGTTGTCGCGCGTCTCAGCGATGGAGTCCCCACCGAACTTGGCCAGGACCGCGTCGGCCAGGGTCACCATGACCATCGCTTCGCCCACGACTCCGGCCGCCGGGACGACGCTGATGTCGCTCCGCTCGTAATGCGCCTTCTCGACCGCCTCGCCGGTGATGAGGTCGGCCGAAGGAAGCGGCTTCGCGAGCGTCGAGATCGGCTTGACGGCGCCACGGATCACGAGCGGCTCGCCATTCGTGACGCCGCCCGTCAGGCCGCCCGCGTTGTTCGTGCGATGGATCCAGCGTCCGGCGTCGCCGCGACCCTCGATCACGTCGTGCACGCCGGACCCGAACCGGCGCGTCTGCTCGAAGCCAAGCCCGAACTCGACGCCCTTCACGATGTTGATGCTCATCACCGCGGCGGCCAGGGCGGCGTCGAGGCGGCGATCCCAGTGGACGTACGACCCGATCCCGATCGGGAGCCCGTGCACGACGACCTCGAAGACGCCGCCGACGGTGTCGCCGTTGGACCGTGCCTCGTCGATGCGCGCGATCATCCGCTCCTCCGCGGAGGGGTCCGGACAGCGCAGCGGCGACGCATCGGCGTCGTCCCGAGTCCGCGTCGCGTTGGCCGGATCGATGGCCACACCACCGACCTCGGCGGTGAACGACCACGCCGTGATCCCGAGCTCGCCGAGGAACGCGCGCGCCACCGCTCCGGCGGCGACCCGGGCGGCGGTCTCCCGCGCGGAGGCGCGCTCGAGGACATTGCGGACGTCGCTGAATCCGTACTTGAGCGCGCCGGCGAGGTCGGCGTGGCCGGGCCGTACGCGGGTCACCGGCGTCGCGCGCTTGTTCCCATCGTCCGCGAGGGATGCCAGCTCCGACGCCGCCTCAGCGTCGAGTGCCTCGACCTGCATGACCTTCGTCCAGTTCTCCCAGTCGCGGTTGGCGACGAGAAGCAGGATCGGTGAGCCGATCGTCCGCCCGTGACGGACGCCCGAAACGATGTCGGCGCGGTCCTGTTCGATGGCCTGACGGGCGCCTCGCCCATAGCCGCGCTGGCGACGGGCGAGGTCGATGGCGATCGTGTCGGCGGTCAGCGACAACCCGGCGGGCACGCCCTCGACCGTGACGCCGAGCATCCGCCCGTGCGACTCACCGGCGGTCAGGAAGCGGAACGAGCCCACGCGTCCGGTCGACCTACTGCCCGGCCGCCGCCGGGGCCGACGGCGTTCCGGCGGATCCGTCGGCGCCACCCGATGGTGCGGACGGCGCGTCGCTCGACGGCGGTTCGCTGCTGTTCGGCATCCCGTCTGCGGGAGCGCCGGTCGGCTCGCCCTCCGCGGATCGGACACCGCCTTCGCGCGCCGCAACGAGGCTTGCCTGCATGATCTCGAGCGGTGCCGGCTGCCCCGTCCACAGGGTGAAGGCGGCGGCGCCCTGGTGGAGCAGCATCAGCTCGCCGTCCGCGGTGCGCGATCCGGTCGCCTCGGCCGCCTGGAGGAGTGCGGTCCGGCGGTAGATGAGGTCGAGCACGAACAGCTCCGCGGGCAGGATCTCGGCCGCGACGGGGATCGCGTCGCCCGTCAACCCGATCGACGTCGCGTTGACGAGCACCTTCGTCTTGCCCAGCTCCGCCTCGATGATCGAGTCGTGCCAGGGCATCGCGCGCAGTTCCATGTGGGACGCGCTCCGGCCGAAGTGGCGGACGAGGCCCTCGGCGCGATGGAGGTGCCGGTTGAAGACGATCACCCGCTGGAAGCCCTCGGTGATGAGCCCGTGGACCACGGCACGAGCGCCACCGCCCGCTCCCAGCACGACCGCCTGGCGCGGCATCTTCTGCTTGCCGATGAGGTGATCGAGGGCGACCTTGAAACCCGCGACGTCGGTGTTGTGGCCGATGAGCCGCTTGCCTTCGCGCGTGATCGTGTTGACGGCACCCGTCGCCTGGGCGTCGTCGGTCTGCCGATCGATCATGGGGACGACGCGCTCCTTGTGCGGGATCGTCACGTTCGCGCCGAGGAAGTCGTTGCCGCGCAGTTCGGCGACCGCATCGGCGAGGGCGATCGGCGCCCGGTCCCAGAGCTCATAGGTGGCGCCGATCCCGAGGGCGTCGAATGCCGCCTGCTGCATCGCCCCGGAGAGCGAGTGGGCGACGGGGTGACCGATGAGGACGACGCGCTTCTTCACGAGCGGATCCTTTCGAGGTCGGCGAAGAACGACGGGTAGGAGATTGCGGCGCTCCCGGATCGAGCGATGGTCGTCTGGCCGGTGGCGACGAGCCCGGCGATCGCGAACGTCATCGCCAACCGGTGATCGTCGAGGCTGTCGGTGGGGGAGCCCCGGAGCGTCGTCGGCCCCACGATCGTGATGTCGTCGCCGTCCACGGCGATGTCGGCGCCGAGGGCCGTCAGACCGGACACGATGCCGGCGATCCGATCGGATTCCTTGTGGCGCAGTTCGCCCGCCCCGCGGATGCGGGTGGTCCCGCGCGCCTGTGTCGCAGCCAGGCAGAGGATCGGGATCTCGTCGATCGCCGCGGCGACGTCCCGTGGACCGACGTCGATGGCCTGCAGCTCGGACGAGCGGACCATGAGGTCGGCGGACGGCTCGCCGACGCCGTCGTCGAGGCCCGATGCACCCCGCTCGTCGATCGCAGCACCCATCAGGCGCAGCAGGTCGATGACCGCCCGGCGCGTCGGGTTCAGGCCGACATCCGTGATGGAGATGTCGGCGTCGGGATGGATCGCGCCCGCGACCAGCCAGAAGGCAGCTGCCGACACGTCGCCGGGGACCCGCTCATCGACTGCGTGCACGTCCGCTCCTCCCTCCAGTCCGATCCGCATCGACCCGTCGTCCCCGAGATCGCTCGAGACGGCGACGCCGCGTGCGCGGAACATCCGCTCCGTGTGGTCGCGCGTCGCGACCGCCTCCGTGACCGTCGTCCGGCCGTCGGCCCGCAATCCGGCCAGCAGGATCGCCGACTTGACCTGGGCGCTCGGCACCCGCGTGACGTGATCGATGCCCCGCAGCGGGGTATGGCCGACCACGGTGACGGGTGGACGGGAATCGTCATCGCGGGCATGAAGTGCCGCGCCCATCGAGCGCAGCGGTTCGATGATACGAGCCACCGGTCGCCGTCGCAACGATTCGTCGCCGTCGAGGACCACCGTCATCGGCAGTCCCGCCACGATCCCGGAGAAGAGTCGAAGACTGGTCCCGGAGTTGCCGCAATCGAGGATGGTCGACGGCTGGCGCAGGCCATCGGACCCGGGCGAATCGACGCGGTAGTCGACGGTCCCGTCGGCGTTCGGCGTGCGCTCGACCGTCGCCCCGAGCGCAGCCAGGATGCCGGCGGTCGAGCGAACGTCGCCGCCGTCTCCGGCGCGCGCCACATGGCTCACCCCGGGGGCGAGCAGCGCCAGCATCAGCGCGCGATGGCTGATCGACTTGTCGCCAGGCAGCGACAGCGTTCCGCGCAGGCGAGCCGCGGCCCCTACCCGTCGAGTGCCGTCGGCGCCGTCCGGCACCGAGCGGCTCTGGGCGCTCACGGCGTCAGCCGGCGCTCGAGCCGCCGGCCTCGCCGGCCCGATCGCTCAGGTGCCGGTGGACGGGACCCAACGCGGCCATCATGTCGGCGAACTGCGGGATCGTGAGCTGCTGTTCGGCGTCCGACAGCGCCTCGTCCGGACGTGGATGCACTTCGACCATCACCCCGTCCGCGCCGACTGCCACGCCGCCGATCGCGAGCGGCTTCACGAGCCAACGCTTGCCGGTCGCGTGCGACGGATCGACGATGACCGGCAGGTGGCTGAGGTGGTGGAGGAGCGGCACGGCCGCGAGATCCATCGTGTTGCGGGTGGCGGTCTCGAAGGTCCGGATGCCGCGCTCGCACAGGATGACGTTCGGATTGCCCGAGCTGATGATGTACTCGGCCGCCATGAGCCACTCCTCGACGGTGGCTCCGTAGCCGCGTTTGAGCATGACCGGGCGCGCGACGCGCCCGACGGCGGTCAGCAGCGAGTAGTTCTGCATGTTCCGCGTGCCGATCTGGAGGATGTCGGCGTATTCGGCCACGATGTCGACCTGGCTCGGCTCCATGACCTCCGTGATGACCGGCAGGCCGAACTCGTCGCGCGCCTCGGCGAGGTAGCGGAGCGCCTCGACGCCGAGTCCCTGGAATGAATACGGACTCGTGCGCGGCTTGAACGCTCCGCCGCGGAGGATCGTCGCGCCGCCGGCCTTGACCCCGGCCGCGGTCTCGAAGAGCTGCTCGCGGCTCTCCACCGAACACGGGCCGGCCATCACGGTCAGGCTCCCGTCGCCCACGACGGTATCGAGGACCGGGATGACCGTGTTCTCTGGCTGGAACTCGCGGGACGCCAGCTTGTAGGGCTTGTTGATGGGGGTGACCGACGCGACACCCGGCTGCCCGCCGAGGCGCTCGATGAGGTTCGCCTTGCGCTTCCCGATCTCGCCGACGACCGCGATCGCGGTTCGCCCCGGCCCGACATGCTCGTACGGGCTGAGCCCCTCGGCGAGGATGAGGCTCTTCACCCCGAGCAGCTCGGCCTCGCTCGCCGTGGGAGTCATGACCACGAACATCGCGTCGTCGATCCTTCCTGTTCCAATCCCGGACAACAAAAAAGCAGAGGACTTTCGCCTCTGCTCTCCCGGCACGAACCGTGCTCCCGGATCCTTACGGACCTGGGGCAATCCTGCCGGGCGTCAAAAGTAGAACCAGTGCTTCATGGCTGTGGCCGGACGGTAGCCCACCTGCCCTGTGGTGTCAACGCGACGTGGCGGGCGCCGCCGCGGGCACCGATGATCGCGGCCCGTCGGACGTCCGATGATAGAATTCCGCCCGCTGCGCGACGGAGAGGTCGCATAGAGGCCTAGTGCGGCGGTTTGCTAAACCGCTATGTGGGGTAACCTGCATCGAGGGTTCGAATCCCTCCCTCTCCGCCAGCCTCGCGGAGCAGCGCGTGCGCCCGTAGCTCAGTGGATAGAGCGTTAGGTTGCGGACCTAAAGGTCGTGAGTTCGAGTCTCGCCGGGCGCGCCACACTCCCTCGTCAGATACGCGATCCCTGGGAGGTGCCATGGACCCGGCCGTAGCGGCAGCGATCCCGATCCTGGCCGCGCTGTCACCGAAGGCCCGCGCGGGCGTGCTGCGCTCCGCGCGCGAGCGGACGTTCGCGCCCGGCGAGCTGGTCGTTCGACAGGGGGAGCCGGCGCTCCACATCTATCTCATCGCCAGCGGCACCGCGAGCGTGGAGCGGGAAGGCGAATCCTGGTCCGGGCGGCTCCGAGCGGGGGACTTCTTCGGCGAGCTCGGGATCATCGAAGATCACGGTCGAACGGCCACGGTGGTCGCCGTGGACGAACTGACCTGCCTGATGCTCCCGGCCTGGGAGTTCCGTGCCCTCCTCAAAGAGCACCCGGAGGTGGCGTTGCCCATGCTCTACGCGGTCATCGGTCGGCTCCACCGCCGCGAGCATCACGCCGGCTGAGCGTCGCAACGCTGGCTTGGCCTCGCAGCAGGCGAAGCGCGCCCGATCCCCGGTCAGTCGTCGAGGACGAAGGTCACCATCAGGTTGACCTGGTACTCGGTGATCGCGTTGTCGCGGATGTCGACCCGCTGCTCCTTGACCCACGCGCTCCGGACGTTGCGAAGCGTCTTGGTGGCGCGGCTGACGCCTAGCTGGATGGCATCATCGAAGCTCTTCGCGGATGTCGAGCTGATCTCGGTCACTCGTGCGACGGCCATGGTCTGGACCTCCTTTGGGGCGGGGATGGGTGCCCCCTGTCACACCGTACCAGCCGTCGCCGGATGGCGCCGCCGAGGCTGTCGCCGGACGTGATCGAACGCCTGCGCGCCGCGTGGCGCTACCATTCCCGTTCGTGACCGAGTCCGCGCCCGACGTCCCGACACCTCGCCTGGACCGCTCCTATCGGGCATTGCTCGCCGTCCCGACGCTCAGCCGGATCCTCGTCGCGATGCAGACCGCGCGCGTCTCGCAGTCGATGGTCAGCGTGGCGCTCGTGCTGTTCACCCTGGCCGAGTACGGATCGCCGGCCCTGGCCGGGCTCGTGACCTTCGCGAGCGTCTTTCCGGGTCTTGCCGTCAGCCCCGTGGCCGGAGCGCTGCTCGACCGCCATGGTCGCGTCCGCCTGATCACGATCGACTACATCGTTGCGCTCGTCGCGCTGATCCTGCTCGGCACCCTCGCCCTCGCCGACGCCCTGCCGGCATGGTTGCTCATCCTCATCGCGGCCATCTCGTCGCTCACCGGGATCCTCAGCCATACGGGCCTCCGCAGCCTGTTCCCGATCCTCGTCCCGAAGCACCTCTGGGAGCGGGTGAACGCCGTCGACGCGAACGGCTACGTCGTGGCGACGATCCTCGGTCCGCCCATCGCGGCGACGCTCGTCGCGCTCTTCGGAGGACCCACCGCGCTCATCGTGATCGGCCTGGCCTTCGGGTTCGCAGCCATCCCGATGCGCGGGATCCCGGATCCGCCCTTCGAGACCGCCTCGACGGGGCGCCTCTTCGTCGATGCCTGGGAAGGCCTCCTCTACACATGGCGCAACCGGACCCTGCGCGGCCTCGGGTTCGCGATCTCGATCACGAACCTGTCGGGCGGGATGGTCACGATCGTGGTCCCGCTGATCGTCCTGAACCGGCTCGGCGCCAACGAAGTGACCGTCGGACTGGTCTTCGCGGTCTCGGGCATCACCGGGATGGTGTCGGCGTTCATCAGCGGCCGGATGGATACCTACCGTCGGGAGTGGTCGATGATCGTGTGGTCGTTGGCCGGGTTCGCCCCCGCCGCAGCCCTGCTCCTGCCGGCCAGTCTGTCGACCGCCGGCGCGACCGGCGATCCCGCCGCGTTCGCCGCCGGCCTCGGACTCGTCGTGCTGTCATCGGCGCTCCTCGGCCTGGCCAACGGACCCCTCGACGTGGCGATGTTCACGATCCGCCAGCGCCGGACAGACACGGCCTGGATGGGCCGTGCGTTCGCGGTCTCGATGGCGTTCAACTTCGTCGGCTACCCGATCGGGGCCGCCCTTGCCGGGATCCTCGCGTCGATCTCGCTCCAGGCATCGATCATCGTGGGCGTCGTCGCGTGCCTCGTGGGTGCGGGCGCCGCCGCGACGATGATCCCGCGCCAGGTCGACGACGTGCCCACGACGGGCGCGTCGGCCGCTCCGCTACCCTAGGCGGCATGCCCACGATCGATCGCGTCGCGTTCCTCGGCCTCGGGACGATGGGGGAGGCGATGGCCACGAACCTCGCGATGGCCGGCTTTCCGGTCAGTGCGTGGAATCGGACCGCGCGACCGTTCGAGGCGCTCCGCGCGTCGGGCGTGCTGATCGCTCCCGATCCCGCGACCGCGGTCGCCGAAGCGACCACCACGGTCATCTGCGTCTCGGACACCCCTGACGTCGAGGCGGTCCTCTTCGGGCCAGGCGGGGCGGCCGACGCCCTGGCGGCCGGCAGCCTCGTCATCGACTGCTCGACGATCGCGCCCGCCGCGACGCGGCGATTCGCAGAGCGACTCGCCGCGCGCGACGTCACGCTCGTGGATGCTCCCGTCTCCGGCGGCAGCGAGGGGGCGCGGAACGCGACGCTCACGATCTTCGTGGGCGGTGAGGCCGACGCGTTCGAGCGGGCCCGGCCGGTCCTGGCGGCGATGGGCAAGACGATCACCCACGTGGGACCGATCGGCTCCGGCCAGGCGGTGAAGGCCGTCAACCAGGTGATCCTCGCGGGCGCATACATCGGGGTCGCCGAGGGGATCGTCCTCGCGCTGAAGGCCGGCCTCGATGTCGAGCAGGTCGTCGGGGCCTTGTCGGGCGGAGCGGCACAGAGCTGGGTGCTCGCCAACCGCAGCGAGCGCATGCACGCCAACGACTACCCCCTCGGCTTCAAGGTGGCTCTCCATCGGAAGGACCTCCTGATCGCCCTCGAGCTGGCGCGCGAGCTGGAGGCCGAGTTGCCGGTCACCGAGCTCGCCGAACGTCTCGAGGCCGAACTCATCGCGGCCGGCCATGGGGATGACGACGTGTCGGCGCTCGCTCGCCCCATCCGCGGCCGATCGGGGCTGCCCGACTGATCGTCGTTCCGGCGCGGCGGATCGACGCCGACCGGGCCGCCTCGCCGCCCTCGCCCTAGCCGGTGGTCGCCGGGTCTCCGATCCCGACGAGGAGGATGGGCGCCCCGAGCTTCCCGTCGTAGCGTGGTCGAAAACGCTGCTCGTTGTACATCGCCGGCACGTCGACCGTCCGTGGCCCGAGGCCCGGGGGCGGCAGTTCCGTGTGGGCGTAGCGGCCGTCGCGCACGGCGACCATCCGTCCGACCGTGCCCTCGACGATGAGGTCCATGGCGACATTCGCGAACGTCGTCGCGACCATCTGGTCGATCGAATTGGGCTGACCGCTGCGCAGGTCGTAGGTCAGCTCCGATGCCACGCTGGGGATCCCGGTCCGGGCCGTCAGCTCCGCGGCGAGCGAGTTGCCGACGTTGCTCTTGTGGCGGTGACCGAACATGTCGGGCTCGCCGACGTCCGCCACGTTCGCCCCGCGCCAGATCGCGCCTTCGGCGGTGATCACGAACGCGTAACGGCTGGGGTTCGACTCGTGATCGATGCGCAGGAGCGTCGCGAGCTGGTCGAGGTCGTACGGCGCCTCGGGGATGACGCAGCGGCCCGAGGTCACGTATGCGGTGAACAGCGCCGAGAACCCCGCGTCCCGGCCGAAGATGCGGAAGACGCCGATCCGCTCGTGGCTGCCCAGGGTCGTCCGTTGACGATCGATGAGCTCCTTGGCGCGAGTGATCGCCGACGAGAACCCGATGCAGTACTCCGTGCCCTGGACATCGTTGTCCATCGTCTTCGGGATGGCCACGAGCGGCATGCCCCGGTCCGAGAGGACGCGCGCGAACGAGAGGGTGTCGTCGCCGCCGATCGTCACGAGGACATCGATCCCCAGCGCGGTGAGCCGGTCCATGACATGCCCGGTCAGATCGTGGACGCCGTCTTCGATCTCGGTCGCGCTGCGTGTCGCCGCGTCCATGCTCGGGGGCAGCGCGCTCGCTCGCATCCGCCGCGGGTTCGTCCGGGACGTATGGAGGATCGTCCCGCCGGTCCGGTCGATCGTCCTCGTGGTCGTCCGATCGAGCCTTCGAACGTACGCGGGGTCGAGATCGGGGCCCACCGTGACGTGGGTCAAGCCCTCCCAGCCGCGCCGGATCCCCAGGACGTCATACCCGAATTCCGACGCCCGATAGACGACGCTTTTGATCACGCTGTTCAGCCCGGGGACGTCCCCGCCTCCGGTCAGGATCCCGATCCGCGGTTGTCGAGTCATGCCCCGTCATCCTATCGCGGAGTCGGCCCTGTATCATCGGGCGCAGATGAACTACGAGCTGTTCATGGGTGAAGCCCTGGCCGAAGCGCGGACCGCGCAGTCGCGCGGCCAACGCGCGCACGCGGCCGTGGCCGTGGTCTCGGATGCCATGGTCGCCCGCGCCCACGATCGCGTCGAGGAGACGAACGATCCGACCGCACACGCCGTCCTCCTCGCCCTGCGCGAAGCTGCACGACGGCTGGGTCGGGAGCGGCTCGCCGACGCGACGTTCTTCGTGAACGTCGAACCGTGCGCGATGTGCGTGGGCGCCCTCCTCGCAGCCGATGTCGAGGCTCTCGTCTTCGCCCTCCCGAACGAGACCGACGGCGCCGCGGGTACCGTCGTCCAGCTTGCCGAGAACAGCGCGCTGAGCCGACGACTGCGCATCGTCAGCGGGATCCGGCGCGATGAGGCCGAGGAGCTGTTCGTCGACATCGCGCGCACCTGACCCCCACCGCGCACCGGCCTCGACCAGGTCGCACGGTTCCGCCCTGGGGGTGCCCGGACCGGAGTTTGGTATCCTCGAACGCGGAGAGGTGTCCGAGTGGTTGATGGTGCCGCTCTCGAAAAGCGGTGTGCGAAAGCACCGCGGGTTCGAATCCCGCCCTCTCCGCCACCTCGATCACCGGCGACCGGACGGGCGTGCCCGGCCGGTTCGTCGTGCCTCGGGGAGAGGTCGCCTAGTGGACTATGGCGCCGCACTGGAAATGCGGTTCGGGGCAACCCGTCGCGGGTTCGAATCCCGCCCTCTCCGCCACCCCTGATAGACTCAACCGGCCGTGCTAGGCGGGGAACTAGCGGTGCCCTGTACCTGCAATCCGCTCCAGCAGGGCTGAATCCCCTCCCGAGGTCTCCGCTCTCGAACGCTGCCATCTCGAGCGACGTTGAGGGTCGGGTCCCGCGCAGCGGCGTCTCGTGAACCGTGTCAGGTCCGGAAGGAAGCAGCACTAAGCGAATCACGCCGGGTGCCGCGGATCGGCCTGGCCCGAGTCGCGCCTGGTGGTGGGCACGGAAGCGCTCAGGTCGACGGAGGGTGCACGGCATATCGTCGCTTCCACATCTGCCGCCAGGAGCGTCGTGAACGAGGTCGAATCCAAGCCGACGAGCCTCACCCCCGCGCCATCGGTCGGTGCCGCCCACCAGGCGATCTACCGTCGCTGGCGAGCCCAGACCTTCGCCCAGATGGTCGGACAGGAGGCCATCGTCGAGACGCTGCGGAACGCCGTGCGACTCGACAAGGTCGCCCACGCGATCCTCTTCGTCGGTCCGCGCGGGACCGGCAAAACGTCGCTGGCACGGATCCTCGCCAAGGCCCTCAATTGCACGGATCTCCGCGACGGCGACCCGTGCGACCGATGCCCGTCGTGCGTGTCCATCCGAGAGGGCGCCACGCTCGACGTCATCGAGATCGATGCGGCCTCCAACCGCGGGATCAACGAGGTCAAGGACCTGCGCGACCGCCTCAACTATGCCCCGAGCCAGCTCCGGCGCAAGGTGTACATCCTCGACGAGGCGCATCAGATCACCAAGGACGCCTGGAACGCGCTCCTGAAGTCGCTCGAGGAGCCGCCCGACTTCGTCGTCTTCATGTTCGCGTCGACCCATCCACAGGAGTTCCCGCCAGCGATCCTCTCGCGCCTGCAGCGCTACGACGTTCGCCGGCTCACCGTCCCCGAGATCGAAGGCAAGCTCGGACGGATCCTGGATGCCGAGGCCCGTCCCGCCGAGCCCGCGGCCGTCACGCTCATCGCCCGACTTGCGGCCGGCGGCATGCGTGATGCGGAATCGATGCTCGACCAGCTGATCGCGTCGGCCCCCGATGGTCTCACGGAGGCCCGCGTGCGCGACCTGCTGGGTCTCGCCGACGCTGATGCGATCGATGGCTTCATCGACGCGCTCGTCTCGGGCGACGCACGGGTCGGCATCGGCATCCTCGACGCCCTCGAGGAACGTGGGCGCGATCCACGAGGGTTCCTCGACCAGGTGGTGGACGGCCTGCGGGAGGGGATCTCTGCAGCCCTCGCGGGTGCAGAGGAAGGTGATGGCTCGCGGCCGGCCGGCCATGGTGCCGCTGCGCTCGCTGGGGCCGCCCGTCGCCTGGCCCAGATCGACCCGAACCGGGCCGGGATCGGTGGTCTCCGCCTCCAGCTCGAACTGGCCTTGCTGGGCGCCGCGACGGGCCCCAGCGCGGCACCGACGCCACCCCACCCCGATACGCGAGCGCCCGCCCCAGCCAGACGGACCGGCGCCGAGATGCCTGCCCCGGCGAAAGCAGCCCCGGCCCCGCCGGATGCGCCGGCGTCTCAGCCGGCCACGTCCGGCACGAACGCTGCTCCGGCCGCCGCGCCGGACCCATCGCCCGCGCCGGACGCATCGCCCGAGCCGACGTCCGAGTCCGCGCCCGCGAGGGGCGCAGCGCCCGAACCGGCCGCGCCCGCGAGGGGCGCAGCGCCCGAACCGGCCGCGCCGGCACCGGCCTCGTCCGAGCCGACCCCGCCCGAGGCGATCGTGCCCGCCCCGGGGGCCTCGGCCTCCGCTCCGGCCCCCGATCCCGTCGAGAGCCCGCACGCTCCGCCCGACGGCGACGACCTCGGCCGGCTCCGAGCGATGTGGCCCGAGATCGTGAGTCACATCAGCAAGCATCCCCCGACGAAGCCGCTCATCTCGGTCTGCCGCCCGATCAGCGTCGAGGGTGCCGTGGTGACCCTCGGGTTCCCGGAGGACCAGACCTTCCTGCGCGAGGTGGCCGCTCGGCGCGGCACGATCCTCGAAGAGGGGATCGGCCGGTATCTCGGCCACGACGTCGCTGTCCGCTGCGTCGCGACCAATCTCGACCTGCTTCCCGCGCTCGCGTCCGATGCCGAGAGCGATTTCGTGCTGGCCGAGGCGCGGCGGATCTTCGAGGACGACCTTGCCGATGTCGGGGAGGTGAGCTGATCCGCCGCGGCGAAGTCGAGCTCGCGTCGACCCCAGGCACGTTCCGGCGGCTGCGCGCGGCCCGGCAATCGCGCAGACTGGTCCGCACGAACGCAGAGGAGGCAGCACGGTCATGAACATGGCGAACCTTCAGCGGATGGCGCAGCAGATGCAGCAGGAGATGGTGCGCGTCCAGGAGGAGCTCGGCTCGGCGACGGTCGACGGATCCGCGGGCGGCGGCGTCGTGAGCGCGACCGTGACCGGAAAACAGGAGCTGGTGAGCATCACGATCGACCCGTCGGCGGTGGATCCGGACGATGTCGACATGCTCCAGGACCTCGTCGTGGCGGCCGTGAACGATGCGCTGCGTGCCTCGCGCGATCTCGCCGAGCAGAAGATGGGTGCCGTGACCGGCGGCCTCAAGATCCCGGGCCTGTAGACCGGCGTCCCGATGGCCAGCCCTGTCATCGAACCCGTGGCGCGCCTCATCGAGGCGTTCGCGCGCCTGCCCGGGATCGGACCGAAGACAGCCCAGCGACTGACGTTCCACCTCCTTCGAGCCCCCGACCCGGAGGCGCGCACGCTGGCGGCTGCGTTGATCGCCGTTCGAGAACAGGTCGTCTTCTGTGACCGGTGTTTCAACATCAGCACGGGCGAGTTGTGCGCCCTCTGCCTCGACCCCGGCCGCGACCAGCGCCACCTCTGTGTCGTCGAGGAGCCGCTCGACGTCCTGGCCCTCGAACGCACCGGGGAGTTCAAGGGGCTCTATCACGTCCTGCACGGGGCGATCTCGCCCATCGATGGGATCGGACCGGACCGCCTCCGGATCCGCGAGTTGCTCGAGCGAGCCGACGCCGCCCACAGGGACGGTGCGCCGCTGGACGAGGTCATCATCGCGACGAACCCCACCCTGGAAGGTGAAGCGACCGCGATGTACCTGGCCGAGCGGCTGGAGCCGGTCGTCGGGAGTGTCACGCGGATCGCTCGCGGGATCCCCGTCGGCGGCGATCTCGAGTACGCCGATGAGGTGACCCTGATCCGCGCGCTCCAGGGCCGGCGCGCGGTCTGAGCGGACATGTCCAACCTGGTCGCCGAGATCATGCTCCGCCTCGCCAAGGCCCTCGCGGCCCTGGTGCTCGGCGTGCTCGTCTTCGTCGTCGCGACCGGCCTCGGCGCAAGCCCGAACGTGGAGCTTGCGCTGCTCTCCTGGCTTGCCGGTGCGGCGTTCATCCTGCTGGTCGAAACCAGCCCGATCTGAACGGCGCGCGCCCGGCCTTCGGGCCCGTTTGACGGCGCACCGGCGCTCGCCTATCCTTCGCCCTCGTGCCGCCTCCGGATGAGGCGTCACCGCCGGCCGCCACGAGGCGGTCAGGGCGCCCGTGCCAGTTTGACACCCTGAACGCTTGGCCCCATCATTGGAGCTCTGCGCCGGTGGCACGCTGTGCCTCGAACGCTGCACCTTAACAATTGAAGAGTGACAGGAAAATCCGGGTAAGGATGAGCGAAACGGACAGACCCTCGGAAAAGTCGCAGCCGCAAGGCTGCGCGTTTTGTCGGAGAGTTTGATCCTGGCTCAGGATTAACGCTGGCGGCGTGCATGAGACATGCAAGTCGAACGGACGATCGGGGCTTGCTTCGATCGTTAGTGGCGGACGGCTGAGTAACGCGTAGGTGACCTGCCCCGAAGTGGGGAATAACTGCCCGAAAGGGTGGCTAATACCGCATGTGGTGGTGCGTTCATTCGCACCAGTAAAGCCGCAAGGCGCTTCGGGAGGGGCCTGCGTCCGATTAGCTCGTTGGTGGGGTAACGGCTCACCAAGGCGACGATCGGTAGGTGGTCTGAGAGGACGATCACCCAGACTGGGACTGAGACACGGCCCAGACTCCTACGGGAGGCAGCAGTCGGGAATTTTGCGCAATGGGCGAAAGCCTGACGCAGCAACGCCGCGTGAGGGATGAAGGCCTTCGGGTTGTAAACCTCTTTTGTCAGGGAAGATAATGACGGTACCTGGCGAATAAGCCACGGCTAACTACGTGCCAGCAGCCGCGGTAATACGTAGGTGGCAAGCGTTGTCCGGATTTACTGGGCGTAAAGAGCGCGCAGGCGGTCAATCAAGTCGAGTGTGAAAGCCCCCGGCTCAACTGGGGAGGGTCATTCGAAACTGATCGACTCGAAGGCAGGAGAGGGAAGTGGAATTCCCGGTGTAGTGGTGAAATGCGTAGATATCGGGAGGAACACCAGTGGCGAAGGCGACTTCCTGGCCTGTTCTTGACGCTGAGGCGCGAAAGCTAGGGGAGCAAACGGGATTAGATACCCCGGTAGTCCTAGCCGTAAACGATGGACACTAGGTGTTGGCGGTATCAACCCCGCCAGTGCCGAAGCTAACGCATTAAGTGTCCCGCCTGGGGAGTACGGCCGCAAGGCTAAAACTCAAAGGAATTGACGGGGGCCCGCACAAGCAGCGGAGCGTGGGGTTTAATTCGACGCAACGCGAAGAACCTTACCAGGGCTTGACATGACCAGGACCGTGGCGGAAACGTCACTTCCCCGCAAGGGGCCTGGCCACAGGTGTTGCATGGCTGTCGTCAGCTCGTGTCGTGAGATGTTGGGTTAAGTCCCGCAACGAGCGCAACCCCTACTGTGTGTTGTATCACTCACACGGGACTGCCGAGAGAAACTCGGAGGAAGGTGGGGATGACGTCAAGTCCGCATGGCCCTTACGTCCTGGGCTACACCCACGCTACAATGGCCGGTACAACGGGCGGCGAAACCGCGAGGTGGAGCAAATCCCTTAAAGCCGGTCTCAGTTCGGATTGTAGGCTGCAACTCGCCTACATGAAGCTGGAGTTGCTAGTAACTGCCGGTCAGCATACGGCGGTGAATATGTTCCCGGGCCTTGTACACACCGCCCGTCACGTCATGAAAGCTGGCAACACCCGAAGCCGGTGGGCCAACCGCAAGGAGGCAGCCGTCGAAGGTGGGGTTGGTGATTGGGACGAAGTCGTAACAAGGTAGCCGTACCGGAAGGTGCGGCTGGATCACCTCCTTTCTAGGGAGATCCGAGCTCAGGTCATCGGTGAGATCTGAGCGTTGATGGCTCCCAGGTTGATCGCACGATCGATACGTATCCCCAGTCAAGGTGGGATGCGGCGTTGACCCTCGGGTCGGCGTAGATCGAGAGCGACCTTGGCGAGAACACCGAACCCGTTCGACCATCCGCATCCGGTTTCCTGTCACTCTTCAAGTGTTAAGGGCGCAGCCGTCGGTCGCGATCGACGTGTCGATGAGACGCGTGGATCCTCCGGCCCGGCGGGCGTTTAGCTCAGCTGGTTAGAGCACTGCCCTGATAAGGCAGAGGTCTCTGGTTCGAGTCCAGAAACGCCCACCACTTCCTCCGCCGAGCGAGGGGACGTAGCTCAGTCGGCAGAGCATCTCCTTTGCAAGGAGAGGGTCAGGAGTTCGAGTCTCCTCGTCTCCACCACGCCGGCCGCGACGCCAACCAGCGCCCGACACCAGCAATTGAATATCGAAGGACACCCAGCCACGACGATGTGGCCTGGAACCGTCCCCCCACCGAGTCACTGATCCCTGTCCCTCGCCCCACGCTGGGCGAGTGCCATGGACCAGCGGATCGCTGGACACGACCGGGGACCGCGAGGTCCGCGTCCGTGGGGACCCGCTTCGGCGGGTCGCACCTTACCAACTGGATATGTTTCGGCAGTAATCGAAATCTTCGATTTCGCCGAGTTTCAATAGGATCATCCCGATCCCACTCCTGCGACTGGCCGCCTGGTCAGATGCTGGAGGGGGTCAAGCTACAAAGGGCACGAGGTGGATGCCTTGGCGCCAAGAGCCGATGAAGGACGTGGCAGGCTGCGAAAAGCTCCGGGGAGTCGCGAACAGACGTTATATCCGGAGATGTCCGAATGGGGAAACCCGGCTGGGGTCATGCCCAGTCACTCCTGGCTGAAATCAAATAGGCCAGGTGGAGGTAAGCCAGCGAACTGAAACATCTCAGTAGCTGGAGGAAAAGAGAACATTCCCTGAGTAGTGGCGAGCGAAACGGGAAGAGCCCAAACTCACTCAGCGCGATAGGTTGCCGCCGTTTCTGAGTGGGAGTTGTAGGAGTCGAACATCGGGACCCGGCAAGGTCCCGGCGGAGTTACCAAGTCGATCGTTAGTCGAACCGCCTGGAACGGCGGGCCATAGCGGGTGACAGCCCCGTAGGCGAAAACGAGCGACCTCCGTGATCGGCCACCTGAGTACCACGTGGAAGGTCTCTCATGTGGGAAACCGGGCGGACCACCGTCCAAGGCTAAATACTCTTGGCGACCGATAGTGAACAAGTACCGTGAGGGAAAGGTGAAAAGCACCCCGGGAGGGGAGTGAAATAGAACCTGAAACCGCGTGCCTACAAGCAGTCAGAGGGTGTTGCCGGCTTGCCGGAGCCTGATGGCGTGCCTTTTGAAGAATGAGCCGACGAGTTACTAGTATGTGGCGAGGTTAAGTCCGCGAAGGACGGAGCCGGAGCGAAAGCGAGTCTGAATAGGGCGCGAGTCGCATGCTGTAGACCCGAAACCGAGTGACCTATCCATGGCCAGGTTGAAGCGGGAGTAATGTCCCGTGGAGGACCGAACTCACTAGCGTTGAAAAGCGAGGGGATGAGCTGTGGATAGAGGTGAAATGCCAATCGAACTCGGAGATAGCTGGTTCTCCCCGAAATGCCTTTAGGGGCAGCCTCGGGTGATCAATCGTGGGGGTAGAGCACTGGATGGGCTAGGGGGCTTCCCGCTTACCAACCCCAACCAAACTCCGAATCCCACGATTTCAACAACCCGGGAGTGAGACTGCGAGGGCTAAGCTTCGTGGTCTAAAGGAAAACAGTCCGGACCGTCAGCTAAGGTCCCTAAATCCAAGCTAAGTGGTAAAGGATGTGGATTTGCACAGACAACCAGGATGTTGGCTCAGAAGCAGCCATCATTGAAAGAGTGCGTAACAGCTCACTGGTCAAGTGGATCCGCGCCGAAAATTCAGCGGGGCTCAAGCTTGGTACCGAAGCTACGGATCCGTTGTCCGGCTTGCCGGATGACGGGTGGTAGGGGAGCGTTCCGTTCTGCGATGAAGGTCGACCGTGAGGACGGCTGGAGCGTACGGAAGTGCGAATGTCGGCATGAGTAGCGCAATGCACGTGAGAATCGTGCACGCCGTAAGCCCAAGGTTTCCTGAGGAAGGCTTGTCCGCTCAGGGTTAGTCGGGCCTAAGCCGAGGACGAAGGTCGTAGGCGATGGACATCCGGTTCATATTCCGGAACCACTGGTAGGCCGTTTGCACCGCAAGGTGTCGCCTGGAGGTAGACGGACGGGGGTTGATCGGTGAAAGCCGATCGAAGCCGCGAGTTGAGCCCAGGTGAGAGCAAGGGCATGACACGGTGTGGTAGTTCGAGCGCGCTTTGGCTATGCGCGTCTAAGTCTCTAGGGGGAGAGGACAGGCAAATCCGTCCTCTCATTCCAAACTCTGAAGGACGAATGAAAGGGGCTTCTGTCTCAATTCGAGTGAGCCACGCCGGCGAGAAAAGTGTCTAGCGAGGACTACTGGTGTCCGTACCGCAATCCGACACAGGTGGGCGGGTAGAGAATACCAAGGCGATCGGGAGAACCCTCGTTAAGGAACTCGGCAACATGGCCCCGTAACTTCGGGAGAAGGGGCGCTTCGCGACCTCTGCTTGCAGTTGGTCGATCGAAGCCGCAGTGAAAAGGCCCAGGCGACTGTTTAGCAAAAACACAGGTCTCTGCGAAAGCGAAAGCTGACGTATAGGGGCTGACGCCTGCCCAGTGCCGGAAGGTTAAGAGGAGGGGTGCAAGCTCTGAATCGAAGCCCCGGTAAACGGCGGCCCTAACTATAAGGGTCCTAAGGTAGCGAAATTCCTTGTCGGGTAAGTTCCGACCCGCACGAATGGCGTAACGATCTGGGCGCTGTCTCAACGAGGGACCCGGCGAAATTGAAGTACCTGTGAAGATGCAGGTTACCCGCGGCAGGGCAAAAAGACCCCGTGGAGCTTTACTGCACCCTGATATTGGATTGGAACTTAGCTTGTGTAGGATAGGTGGGAGGCTGTGAAACTGGGGCGCTAGCCTCGGTGGAGCCAACGTTGAAATACCACCCTTGTTGTGTTTCGGTTCTAACCGCGACCCGTAATCCGGGCGCAGAACAGTGTCAGGCGGGCAGTTTGACTGGGGCGGTCGCCTCCTAAAGTGTAACGGAGGCGCCCAAAGGTTCCCTCAGGCTGAATGGAAACCAGCCGAAGAGTGCAAAGGCATAAGGGAGCTTGACTGCGAGACCTACAAGTCGAGCAGAGACGAAAGTCGGGCTTAGTGATCTGGTACCTCCGAGTGGAAGGGGTATCACTCAACGGATAAAAGCTACCCCGGGGATAACAGGCTGATGGTGCCCAAGAGTTCACATCGACGGCACCGTTTGGCACCTCGATGTCGGCTCGTCGCATCCTGGGGCGGAAGTACGTCCCAAGGGTTTGGCTGTTCGCCAATTAAAGCGGCACGCGAGCTGGGTTCAGAACGTCGTGAGACAGTTCGGTCTCTATCCGCCGTGGGCGTAGGGAACTTGAGAGGAGTTGCTCCTAGTACGAGAGGACCGGAGTGAACGAACCGCTGGTGTGCCAGTTGTCCCGCCAGGGGCACCGCTGGGTAGCTATGTTCGGCTGGGATAAGCGCTGAAAGCATCTAAGTGCGAAGCTCGCCTCGAGATGAGGTTCCCCACCGGGTTAACCGGGTAAGACCGCAGGGAGACTACCTGCTTGATAGGCGGCATGTGGAAGTCCGGTGACGGATGAAGCTGAGCCGTACTAATGGTCGAGGGCTTGACCTCTTCAGCAACTGACCAGGGGTCAGTGGCTGGGGTCGATGATCCATAGAAACGAACGCGCGATCGAAGAGATCGATGAACGGCGCCCCGTGCACTTCGGGTGCACGACGGCCCGCTGCCGAAACGTCCAGACGCAACGAATCCTGGTGACTCTAGCGGAGAGGCCACACCCGTTCCCATCCCGAACACGGAAGTTAAGCTCTCCAGCGCCGAAGATACTGAGAGGGCAGCCTTTCGGGAAAATAGGTCGTCGCCAGGATTTTTGCGTTCCCGGGGACATCACGGGAGTCCGCTTCCCGCGATCGGACAGGGCACTCGAGCCGCCCTCGGACGGGATCCTCGGCTATCCTCGCGGACGTGAGCCCCGAGACGCGCGAGCCGGCGCCCGCCCTGTCCGACGACAAGCTGCGGGCCGCGGTCATCTGCCCATACCTCCGGGTCGATGGAGGGAACTGGCGCTACGCGCACGCGTCGCGCGAGCACCGCTGTACGGCATTGACCCCGCCCACCGTCCTCGCGCCGGAGAAGCAGCGCAGACTCTGCCTTGCCGCACGCCATGACGGCTGCCCGACCTTCCTTGCCGCGCAGGCCGCCCGGCTCGCGGCGATCCAGCCGGGTCCCGCGGACCGTCCGCGGGTCGCGCGGAGCGACGCAGGCGGCGAACCCCCGCCCGATCCTGCCACGGAGCCAGCGGACCCTGCCGACCAGGCGGACCATGCGGGCCCGCGCGACCACGCACGGGCGGCGACCGGTGCACAGTCGGTCACGACGGACCCAGGGGTCGCCAGCGACGCGTCCGAGACCCGCTGGCGGTTCACGCGACCCACGACGGTCGTCCTGGACCACGCGTCGGGCCCGTCGGCGATCGTCGCCGCCATCCGCTCGCGCGGAACGGTGCAGGTGGCATTGGCGGTCGTGCTCCTGATCGCCTTCGCGGCCCTCGCGGCGACGCGACTCCCCACCGATCCCGCGGCCGTCGCCTCTCCCAGCCCTTCTGCGACTGTCGTGCCGACCGCAGCCCCGACGCCCACCCCCACGCCCGCCCCACCCAGTGCGTCGCCCACCCCGGCGCCGACGCCGACGCCGACACCCGAACCGACGCTCCAGCCGACGGCCTCACCGAGCCCCTCGGCGAGTCCGGCAACCTACATCGTCCAGTCGGGCGACACGCTCTTTGGGATCGCAGCTCGTTTCGGGACCACCGTGGCGATCCTCCAGGAGTTGAACGCGATCGAGAACCCGTCGCTGATCCGCGTCGGCCAGGTGCTCGTCCTTCCCTGATCTCGTGTCGCGGGAGGTCACGCCCCGGATGGGCGCGGGTCGTCAGGCGCGGTTCGCGGCCCGCGTTATCAGGACTGACAGCCTCGGCAGTACGAGGTCGCAGAGCCCCCGGCCTTGACCTCGGTGATCCGCGTCCCACACCGTGGGCAGGCAGCCCCACCACGGAGATGGACCGCCAGGAAGTCACGGACCTGCGTCTCGAACGTCGGCGGGACGCGCTGCTGGAGGATCGCGATCGCGTTCGACAAGGTGGCACCCATCGCTCTATAGAGCTCGTCGACCTCTTCCGAGGCCAGCGTCGACCGTTTGCGAAATGGCAGAAGCCGCGCCGCGTGGAGGATCTCGTCGCTGTACGCGTTCCCGATCCCGGCCACGAACGCCTGGTTCCGGAGCAGGTTCTTGAGTTCGCCCTGGTGTCGACGGATCCGCTCGCGCCAGACGTCCAGAGTCAGTCCCGGGTCGTCGGCATCGGGTCCGAGCTCGTCGTCCAGGCCCGGCACGGTCCGCCCCGAGCCTCCGGGGAGGAGGTAGACCTTGCCCATGTGGGTCGGGTCGCGATACCGGATCTCCACGGGGGCATCGTCCGCGGCGAGCCACGAGGCGTCGCGCGTCCAGCGTGCGCGGCCGCGCGGCCTGCCGGATCGCGGCCCGAACCCGAGGACGAACGTCGTTCCCGCCGGCAGCCGCCGACCCGGTTCGCTGAGCTGAAAGCGCCCCGTCAACATCGGGTTCACGACCACGCGATCCGGAGCGAGATCCACGATGAGGAACTTCCCGCGGCGTCCCACGCCCACGACGGGGCGACCGATCAGGCTGGCCAGATCCGCCGGCGTCCCCCGGACGCTGAGCGCACCGGGAGCATCGGCCGACGTCACGACACGACCCGCGAGCGCGGCGTGGAGTGCGTCGGCGACGATCGCCAGATCAGGCAATTCGGGCACGGTCGGGCGATTGTAGCCGCGAGAACCCGTGTGCTAGACTCTCCCGGCCCTAGGGGGCGAAACAGCTGGAAGAGCGAGTCTCATCGCCAAGTCGCCTCGAAAGGAGCGGAACCGCGGCCTACCACCACGGGACCACCGATCGATCAACGTCACGGCCTGAGCCACGCTCCGGCCGTTTCCGATTCTCTTGGGCAAATCCACGACAGGAGATTGATCGAATTGACCGAAGAGCAGCAGGGCGGAACAGCGCCTGAGTCCGAGGCGATCGCCTCGGACGATCAGACGCCAACGGAGGCCGCCACAAGCGTCGCCGTCGCCGACGAAGCAGGATCCGCGCCGATGGCGCCTGACGAGAGCCCGGACGGCGAGCCCGTCGCCGAGACCGCAGTCGCCGAGACCGCAGTCGCCGAGACCGCGTCGGCCGCTGAGGCGGTCGTCGGGGAAGACGACGCGGCGAGCGCGACGCCCGCGACCGATCCGGAGCCGACGTCCAGCGATGCCGAGGCCATCGCCGATGCACCGACGGCCGAGCCCGAAGCCGTCGCTGCCGAGCCCGAAGCTGCCGCTGCCGAGCCCGAAGCGCCTGCTCCGCCACGCGACCTCGGCCCTGAGCCGACGACGATGGAAGAGCTGCTCGCAGAGCAGGACTCCGATATCAAGAGCTTCAAGCACGGCGATGTGGTCGAGGGGACCGTCGTCCGGATCGACAAGGACGAGGTCCTCGTCGACATCGGCGCGAAGAGCGAAGGCGTCGTCAGCAATCGCGAGCTCTACGGTCGGAATGCCGAGACACAGCCGCAACTGGCGATCGGCGACACCGTCCTGGTCTATGTCCTTCAGCCCGAGTCGCAGGAAGGCCATGTGGTCCTGTCCCTGCGCCGAGCCGGCCTCGAGCGCAAGTGGCGTTCGATGCAGGAGCAGTTCGAGACGGGCGTGATCATCGAGGCCCCGGTCATCGACCACAACAAGGGCGGCCTCATCGTCGACTGCGGGATCCGCGGCTTCGTTCCGATCAGCCAGATCGTGGACTTCCCGCGCCGCCCGCAGAACGACCAGCCGCGCGATGCCGCCCAGGAGATCGCCGAGAAGCTGATGCCGTTCGTCGGCCGCAAGCTTCGACTGAAGATCCTCGAGGTCAACCGCAAGGCGAACCGGCTCATCCTGTCCGAGAAGGTCGCGCTGTACGAAGAGCGCCGCGAGAAGCGCGACGAGCTGTTCAGCAGTCTCCAGGTGGGCCAGAAGGTCACCGGCACGGTCCGCTCGATCGCCCCGTTCGGCGTCTTCATCGACCTCGGCGGGATCGACGGCCTCGTGCACAAGAGCGAGCTCTCGTGGAACAAGGTCAACAACCCCGAGTCCGGCTACAAGGTCGGCGAGGAGGTCGAGGCAGAAGTCATCGATATCAACCACGAGCGCGGCCGGATCAGCCTGTCGATCCGACGGCTCCAGCCAGATCCGTGGCACTCGACCGTCGCCGACTTCAACACCGGCGACGTCATCGATGGCACGGTCACGAAGCTCGTCAACTTCGGCGCGTTCGTTCGCGTCCGTGACGGGCTCGAGGGCCTGATCCACATCAGCGAGCTTTCCCACCAGCGCGTCGCCCACCCGGGAGACGTCGTTCACGAGGGACAGGCACTCAAGCTCAAGATCATCTCGCTCGACTCGGAGCGACATCGCCTTGGCTTGAGCCTCAAGCAGGCCGAGGAGCCGCCTGCCCGGCCGGTCGAGACCGAGCAGCCCATCGCACGCCCGGACCGCGAGCGAGCGCCGCGCGCCGATCGGGGCGGCGAGCGCCGTCCTCGGCAGGAACGCGCCTATTCGATGGCCGACGCTGTCCAGGAGCCGGAGGGCGGGATCGACAACACGCTGGCCTCGGCGTTCGCGGCGATCCGCGAACAGGTCGCGGCAGCCGAGCCCGGCGAGGACGCTCCGACCGACGCCGCGGCCGATGAAGATGTCGCGGCGGCGGACGGCGCTGAGGCCGCTTCGGCGGAGGCCGTGGTCGATGCCGAGCCGGAGACGGCAACCGAGGTCGAACCCGACGCGGCAGCCGAAGTCAAGGTCGAGGCCGAGCCCGAGCCCGAGGCGGCTGCAGAGCCCGAAGCCGAGGCGGCTGCAGAGCCCGAAGCCGAGGCGGCTCCCGAGCCCGAGCCCGAGGCGGCTGCAGAGCCCGAAGCCGAGGCGGCTGCAGAGCCCGAGCCCGATGCCGAACCGGTCGAGGCACCCGCTGAAGTGGCGGCGCCCGACGCGGAAGCCCCGGATGCCTCCGAGGAGCCGAAGGCCTGACCCGGCGGACCCGGGATCCAGCATCCCGGGCCCCGCACCCGATCGAACAGTTCGATGGCCTGCCGTCACGCGGCGGGCCATCGCGATTCCAGGACCCCGCACGTTCTCGATGTCGCGGGATCCGACCGCGCGATTCCGGCGAATCAGGGAGTAGGGCTTCGTCTCCGCGCAGCTGCGACCGGTACCATCGGCTGCTGGTGCAGATACGTACGCAAGGTTGCGGAGCAGGGTGGTCGTGCTAGCATGGCCGCGGCGTCGCCCCACGGCGCCACGCAAAGGAACGGATGTTCGACTCGATGGACCGCTTCGACAAGTTCACAGATCGCGCTCGGAAGGTCCTGACGCTGGCCCAGGATGAGGCCCAGCGGTTCAACCACAACTACATCGGGACCGAGCACCTGCTTCTCGGCCTCGTGCGCGAGGGCGAGGGCGTCGCCGCGCGTGTGCTCGAGAACATGAACGTCGAGCTCGCGAAGGTGCGAACGGCGGTCGAGTTCATCATCGGCCGCGGCGATCGGCCGGTCGTCGGGGAGGTGGGGCTCACGCCCCGCGCCAAGCGGGTCATCGAGCTCGCGATCGACGAAGCTCGCCGCCTCGGCCACAACTACATCGGGACCGAGCATCTCCTCCTCGGGCTGGTGCGCGAGGGCGAGGGCATCGCGGCCGGCGTGCTCGAATCGCTCGGCGTGAACCTCGACAAGGTCCGCCACGAGGTCATTCGCGTGCTCTCCCAGAGCTCGGCTGCGGGCCCGGCCCAGGAGACGAAGCGCGCGTCGAAGACGCCCACGGTCGACCAGCTCGGGATCAACCTCACGGATGCCGCCCGGGCGGGCAAGCTCGATCCGGTCATCGGCCGCGAGAAGGAGATCGAGCGGGTCATCCAGATCCTGTCCCGTCGGACGAAGAACAATCCGGCCCTCATCGGCGAGCCTGGGGTCGGCAAGACGGCCATCGCCGAAGGCCTCGCGCACCGGATCGTCAGCGGCGACGTGCCGGAGACGCTCGCGAACAAGCGCGTCCTGACCCTCGACATCGGATCGCTCGTCGCGGGCACGAAATACCGCGGCGAGTTCGAGGAGCGGCTCAAGAAGATCATCGAGGAGCTGCGCAACACGAATGACGCCGTCCTGTTCATCGACGAGCTCCACACGCTCGTGGGGGCCGGGGCCGCCGAAGGCGCGATCGACGCTGCGAACATCCTCAAGCCACCGCTCGCGCGTGGCGAGTTGCAGTGCATCGGCGCGACGACGCTCGACGAGTACCGCAAGTACATCGAACGGGATGCCGCCCTTGAGCGCCGGTTTCAGCCGGTCATGGTCGAGGAGCCGACGCTCGAACAGACGGTCGAGATCCTCAAGGGCATCCGCGAGCGCTACGAGACGCATCACAAGGTGGCCATCACCGATGCCGCCCTGAGCGCGGCCGCGGACCTGGCCGTCCGCTACATCACCGACCGGCACCTGCCCGACAAGGCGATCGACCTGATCGACGAGGCCGCCAGTCGCGTCCGGCTCCGGCATGCCTCGGCGCCGCCGGCGCTCCGAGAGGCGCAGCGTGAGCTCGACCGCGTGACGAAGGAAAAGGACGCCTCGATCAACGCCCAGGAGTACGAATCCGCGGCGACGCTGCGCGAGGCCGAAGCGACCTCGAAGGAGACCGTCGACCGGTTGCGTGCCGAGTGGCAGGCGACCGTCGCCGGCGAGTCCCCCACGGTCGACGAGGAAGAGATCGCCCAGGTCGTCGCGATGTGGACGGGGATCCCCGTGACGCGCATCGCCGAAGAGGAGTCCGAGCGACTGCTCCACATGGAGGACGCGCTCCATGGCCGCGTCATCGGCCAGCAGGAAGCCATCGAGACGATCTCGAAGGCGGTCCGTCGCGCGCGCGCCGGCCTCAAGGACCCGAAGCGTCCGATCGGCTCGTTCATCTTCCTCGGTCCCACCGGCGTCGGGAAGACCGAGCTGGCGAAGGCTCTCGCCGAGTTCATGTTCGGCAGCGAGGATTCGCTCATCAAGGTCGACATGAGCGAGTTCATGGAGCGCCACAACGTGAGCCGGCTCGTCGGGGCGCCCCCCGGCTACGTCGGATTACGACGAGGGCGGGCAGCTGACGGAGGCCGTGCGCCGCAAGCGTATTCGCCGTCGTCCTGCTCGACGAGGTCGAGAAGGCCCATCCGGAGGTCTTCAACATCCTGCTCCAGATCCTGGAAGACGGGCAGCTGACCGACGCGAAGGGCCGGCGGGTCGATTTCCGCAACACGATCATCATCATGACCTCGAACCTCGGAGCCCGGCAGCTCCAGACGAACTCATCGCTCGGGTTCCGTGATCGCGGCGAATCCGAGGCCGAACAGGCCAGCTCGTCCTATGAGCTGATGAAGGAGAAGGTCCAGACCGAGCTCAAGGCGAGCTTCCGCCCTGAGTTCCTCAACCGGATCGATGCGACGGTGGTCTTCCGATCGCTGACCGTCGATGAGATCCGCGAGATCGTCGACCTGCTGCTGGCCCGCGTCCGCGAACAGCTCACCGCGCAGCAGATGCTGCTCGAGGTGACCCAGGAAGCGAAGGACCACCTGATCAAGCTGGGGTACGACCCCGCGTACGGGGCGCGGCCGCTCCGTCGGGTGATCCAGAACACGATCGAGGACGTGCTCGCCGAGCACCTTCTCCTCGGGCGCTACGAACCAGGGACCACGATCGTCGTAGACCGCGATCCGGAAGCCGGCCTCGACATCCGCGCCGCCGAATCCAAGACGCCCGTCGAGGCACACTAGCCGCCCGTGGCGCGGCCCCAGAGCCGCTACGTCTGCCAATCCTGCGGCGAGGATTTCCTGCGCTGGGAGGGCCAGTGTCGGGCGTGCGGGGCGTGGAACAGCCTCGTCGAGACCCTCATCCGCGATGCCAACAAGGCCAGCGGGCCGCGCCGTGCATCGGCGACGGCCGTCGGCGGCACCGCGGCCCAAGCCCTCGGTGCGGTGACCGACGACGCCGTCCATCGTCTGCCGATCCGGATCCCCGAGTTCGATCGCGTGCTCGGCGGCGGGCTCGTGCCCGGTTCAGTCGTCCTGTTGGGGGGCGAACCCGGGATCGGCAAGTCGACCCTCCTGCTCCAGGCCGCTGCCGGTCTCGCCGGTGGTGCGGCCACCGTCCTCTACGCGACCGGCGAGGAGTCGGCCGCCCAGGTGCGCCTCCGGGCTGGCCGGCTCGGGCTGCTCGACGGACCGGCTGCGGGCGGGATCCAGGTCTCCGCGGAGAACGAGATCGGACGCATCACCGAGCTCGCACGAAAGCTGAGGCCGACGGCGATCGTGATCGACTCGATCCAGACGATCACGACCGACGAGCTCGACGGCCCGGCCGGCAGCGTCGGGCAGGTCCGGGAATCGGCACTGCGCGTGATGGAGCTGGCGAAGGGCGAGGGCATCGCCGTGGTCCTCGTCGGCCACGTGACGAAGGACGGCAGCCTTGCCGGACCGAAGACGCTCGAGCACCTCGTCGATGCGGTCCTGGCACTGGAGGGTGACGCGCACGGGTCGCTTCGACTGCTGCGAGCCACGAAGAACCGTTTCGGAAGCACCGAGGAGATCGGCGTCTTCGAGATGGGCGAACTCGGGTTGGCCGAGGTCAGCGACCCGAGTCGCGCGTTCCTGGGCGAGCATCGGGTGGCGGCGCCCGGCAGTGTCGTTGCGGCGACGCTCGAGGGGACGCGGCCGCTCCTCGTGGAAGTCCAGGCCCTGGTGGCTCCGGCCGGCTACGGCACACCGATGCGCAAGGCGATCGGCGTCGATGCCAACCGGCTCGCGCTCCTCGTGGCCGTACTGGGTCGTCGCGCTGGCGTGAGCCTCGGTACCCAGGATGTCTACGCGAATCTCGCCGGGGGACTCGCCGTGGACGATCCCGGCCTCGACCTGCCGCTGGCGCTGGCGATCGCATCGTCGGCGCGCGACCAACCCGTAGCCGTGCAGACCGTCGCGGTCGGCGAGATCGGACTGCTGGGCGAGCTTCGTTCCGTGAGCGGCCTCGATCGCCGCCTTCGCGAAGCGGCACGGCTCGGTTTCACACGGGCCATCGTCCCTGCGGTCTCGGCCTCTGCCGGCGGGCAGGGACGCGGTGGCGAGCGCGGCGCCGGCCGAGCCCTCGCGGGCCTCGAGGTCGTCGAGACCGCGACCGTGGCCGACGCCATCCGGATCGCGCTCGGCCGACCCGCCGGCGCCGAGGTCGCGCCCGCACGTTGAGGGGTGCTAGGCTGACCGCCGCCGCCGCAGTGAGCGGGGCACGGGCGGGTCGAGATGGGAATTGGACGCTGAGGCGAAGGTGAATCGCTACATCAGGCTCATGGGCGCGGCGATCGGCGGCCTGGTCGGGATCGCTTTGGCGACCGCCAACGAGACGCCATTCAACGAGGCGCCGAACGGCGGTGCACTCATCGCTGCGTGGGTCGTCGCATGGGTCATCGTGGGGTTCTCGATCCTGCCGTACCTCACGGTGGTCCCGGCCGGCCGCCTCGTGCGCGGCGTCCAGGACCTGTCCACTGCTGAGTTCGTCACGGCGGTCGCCGGGCTGCTCATCGGCCTCCTGATGGGGCTACTCCTGGGGAGCCCGCTGTCCCAGATCGAGCCTCCGCTGGGCACGTGGCTGCCGCTCGCCGTCTCCGTTTCCCTCGGGCTCGGGATGGTCGGGCTCGACCGTGGCGAAACGGGCCGACCTCGTCGTCGCGGCCGAGGCGATCGGCCTGTTCCGGCGACCGAGCGACGCGACCGCCGCCGCCGCGTCTCGGACGGGCGATCCGCACATCATCGTGGACACGAGCGCCATCATCGATGGACGCATCGCGGACATCGTTGACTCGGGCTTCATCTACGGAACGCTGCTCGTTCCCCGCTTTGTCCTCGACGAGGTGCAGCACATCGCCGATTCGCCCGACACGACGCGGCGCAATCGCGGGCGACGCGGTCTCGAGATCCTGGGTCGGATGCAGAAGAGCTCGCCGACGCCGGTCCGGGTCATCGACGAGGACGCCCCGGAGCACGCCGAGGTCGACGGCAAACTGATCGGCCTCGCCAAGCGCTACAGCAAGGCGATCCTGACGAACGACTTCAACCTGAACAAGGTCGCGGAGCTCCAGGGGATCCGCGTCCTCAACGTGAACTCGCTCGCCAACGCCGTGAAGCCCGCCGTCCTGCCGGGCGAGGAGCTTCGCGTGCGCGTGATCCAGGAGGGCAAGGAGCCCGGACAGGGCGTCGGGTTCCTCGATGACGGGACGATGATCGTCGTCGAAGGCGGCTCGCGATTCGTGGACCAGGACGTCGAGGTCGCCGTGACCCGCGTCCTCCAGACAGTCGCCGGCCGGATGATCTTCGCCCAGCCGCGCCTCGATTGACCGGACGCGCCGGCGCTTCGGCTGACGGGCCCGAGCAGCGCGAGGACGCGGGTCCCTGGGCCGACGCCGTGATCGTCGCAGCCGGCGCTTCGAGTCGGATGGCGGGCCGCGACAAGATCTTCACAGCGATCGGAGGTCGGCCCCTGATCGCCTGGACCGTGGACGCGGTCGCTGCGGCGCCGGCGGTGCGTCGCGTCGTCCTGGTCGTTGCCGCGGATCGCCTGCCGCTCGAGAGCTTCGAGCGCTGGCGGCATGAAAAGGTCGCCGCGGTCCTCGCCGGCGGAGAGCGACGCCAGGATTCCGTGGCCGCCGGGATCCGCTGGCTGGACGACCACCCCGATCGCGCCGGGATCGATGAAGCGCCGGGCCGCCGGGTCATCCTCGTTCATGATGGGGCGCGGCCGCTCGTGGACCCGGGCCTGATCGGTGCGGTGGCGTCCACGGCGCAGGCCGAGGGGGCCGCGATCCCCGTCGTGCCGATCGCGGAGACCGTCAAGCGCGTCGCGGACACACGGATCGTCGAGACCATCGACCGATCGACGCTCGCGGTCGCGCAGACGCCGCAGGGGATCCGACGCGACGTCCTGGCGCTCGCCTGGGCAGCGTTCCCACCGGACGGCCCGCGCGCCTTCACCGATGAGGCCTCGCTGCTGGAGGCCTGTAGAATCCCCGTTCATGCGATCCCCGGTGACGCGGCGAACCTGAAAGTGACCCTGCCCGGCGACATCGAGCGTGTCACGGCCGCACTGGCGCCCGCCCGCGAGCGCGTGGGCCTTGGACGCGACCTCCATCCGTTCGGTCCCGGTGAGCCGCTCCTTCTGGGAGGGATCGCGATCGCCGCCGCGCCACGTCTCCACGGGCACTCGGACGGGGATGTCGTCCTCCATGCCGTGGCCGACGCCCTGCTGGGTGCAGCCCGCCTCGGCGATCTCGGTGCGATGTTCCCGGCCGATCAGCGCACGCCCCGTGGAGTCGACAGTGCCGAGTTGCTCACGACGGTGGTCGCGAGGCTCGCGAGCGCGGGCCTGCGCCCGGCCGGTATCGACGCCACCATCGTGGCCGGACGGCCCCGGTTGGCCGGTTACCTGCCCGCGATGAAGGAACGCGTCGCGACGCTGCTCGGCCTCGAACCCTCCGCAGTCAACATCAAGGCCTCCACGGGGAACCTGGCAGGAGCCGAAGGCGCCGGGCGGGCGATCGCCGCCGACGTCATCGCGACCGTGACCGAGCTCGATCGCCCAGGCGCCCCGATGCCGCGATGAGCGAGCCCCGGCTGCTTGACACGCTGAGCGGTGAGGTCCGCACGCTCGAGCCGCTCGAGGACGGGCACGTTCGGATCTACTCCTGCGGACCGACCGTGTACGGGCCGGCGCACATCGGGAACTTCCGCTCGTTCCTGTTCGCCGACCTGCTCGTGCGCTACCTCCGCCACCGGGGACTGCGCGTCACGTGGGTCATGAACATCACCGACATCGACGACCGCATCATCCAGCGCGCTGCAGAGCAGGGGCTCGGGATCGGCGCGCTCGCCGATCGTTGGCTGGAATGCCTGCTTGCCGATGCCGACACGCTGCGCATGACGCGGCCGGACGTCCTGCCTCGGGCCACGGAGCACATCGACGAGATGGTGAGCCTCATCGCCACGCTCCTTGACCGGGGTCACGCCTATCGGACCGACGACGGATCGATCTTCTTTCGGATCTCATCCTGGCCGGCCTACGGACGGCTCGCGCGGATCGATCCAGAGCAACTCCGCGTCGGGGACCGCGTCCTCACCGACGACTACGGGAAGGACGATGTCCGCGATTTCGCCCTGTGGAAGGGTCCGCGTGACGGCGAGCCATCATGGGAGACGGCGATCGGGGCCGGTCGGCCGGGCTGGCACATCGAGTGCTCGGCCATGAGCATGAAACATCTCGGCCCGTCCTTCGACATCCACACCGGTGGCGTGGACCTGATCTTTCCCCACCACGAGGACGAGCTCGCGCAGAGCGAAGCGGCGACGGGTCTGCCCTTCGTGGGAACCTGGCTGCACTGCGCCCACCTGCAATCGGGCGGGCTGAAGATGGCCAAGTCGACCGGGAACATCGCCCTGGTCGATGATGTGCTCGCCGCGGGGATCCCGGCCCGGGCGCTCCGCTATGCCCTGATCGCCGTGCACTACCGACAGGGCCTCGATGCCAGCGATGCCTCGCTCGCAGCCGCCGCGGCGGCGGTCGAGCGGCTCGATACGTTCGTGGCCGCGCTCGGCGCCTACCGCGGCGATGCCGCGACCGTGGACGATCCCGAGCTCGGGCCGGTGCTGTCCGGTGCGACGGCAGCGTTCGATGCGGCCCTCGACGACGATCTGAGCATCTCGGCCGCGCTCGCGGCCGTCTTCGACCTTGTCCGCGACGTCAACCGGCGGCTCGCCGCCCGCTCGTTGTCGCGTGCCGATGCCGACCGGGTCCTGGCCACGATGCGCGAGCTGGACCACGTCATCGGCGTCCTTCCCGACGCCGAGGCGGACGTCTCCCCCGAGGTGGCCGACCTGCTGGAGGCGCGGATCGCCGCGCGCGCGGCGCGCGATTGGGCCGCATCCGATCGCCTCCGAGACGAACTCGCCGCGCTGGGGGTCTCGGTCGAGGACACGCGCGACGGTCAGCGCTGGCGGACCATCGGGACCGCCGACGGTGGCTGACGATCGGCGGGGCCCCTCGGGGTCCGGCAAGAAGCGCCCGGCGAAGCGCTCCGGCGCGCGGCCGGAACCGGGGGCAGGGCCGGGGCCGGGACCGTGGCGCCCGGACGGACCACCGGGGGGCGGTTCGGGGGCGGGTCGATCCGGCAAGGGAGGTCGAGGACGGCCGTGGGACGATCGAGGTCCGCGCGGATCCGGTCCGTGGAGCACGGCCCCGGAAGACGACGCGGAGGGTCAGCCTCCGGACCGCGACACCCGGGTGGACGGACCGCGGTCCGGTGGGCGTCGCGGGACCGGTTTCCGCGCGTCGGCCCCGGGATCCCGTCCGGCAGCGCGCGGGTTCCCGCCGGATCGCCGCGTCGAGCCGCGCTTCGAGCGTCCGGCCGGCGACCCGGATCCGCCGCGGCCGTACGTCGGTCGCCGCCCCGGCGGGGCGGCGCAGCCATGGCGTCCCGGACCGGCGCAACCGGGATCGGCGCGTCCGGATGATCGTCGCCCGCTGCACGGACCAAGCGGTCACGGACCCGTCGGTCGGCGCGGACCCGTCGACCGGCACGGACCCATCGACTCGCAGCGCCCCGCCGGTCGCCCGGATCAGCGACGCGGAGGACGCCCCGACGCTCCCGGAGGATGGCGCAGCGGAGGATCGCCGGGGGGCGGTGGGCGGACCCGGCGGACCCTATCGACCTGCGCCGCCATCGATCCCGCTCGAAACGCTCGTCGGTCGCGACGACGAAGTCGTCGCGGGTCGACGCCCCGTGGAAGAGGCCTTCGCGGCTCGCCGGGAAGCGCATCGTCTGCTGGTCACCCCGCAGCGACGCCAGCCGCTCGAGCGGATCGTCCTGCACGCGACGAACCTGCGGATCCCGATCGTGGAGGTCGAGGGGGGCACCCTCACGGCGGTCGCGGGCTTCGACGGACACCAGGGCGTCGCGCTCGTCGTCGCCCAACGGCGCTGGGCCACGGTCGACGAGATCCTGGCCCGCGCCATCGAACGCGACGAGGCGCCCTTCATCCTCGTCATGGACTCCCTCGAGGACCCCCAGAACGTCGGCACGCTCATCCGCAGCGCCGAGGCGGCAGGCGTCCACGGCGTGATCTACCCGACCCGACGACAGGCTCCGCTCTCTCCCGCCGCGATCAAGGCGTCCGCGGGTGCCGTCGAGCACCTGCTCCTGTGTCCTGTCGACGATCTGGCCGGCACGCTCGCCGACCTGCACGGACGCGGCCTCCGGATCGCCGGTGCCGACGCTGAAGCACCGCTCGCCGTGCGCGACACCGATCTGCGCGGGCCGCTCGCCATGGTCGTCGGGAGCGAAGGTCAGGGCCTCGGGCCGGCCGTCCGACGCCGGTGCGACGTGCTGATGCGGATCCCGATGCGCGGGGTCGTGGGTTCGTTGAACGCGGCTGTCGCCGGGTCGGTCCTCCTGTTCGAGGCGCTCGCCCAGCGCCCGCTGCCGACGGCGAGCGACGAGGTGGCTTCGTCGCCCGGTGGATCCGCATCCCCCGACGGCGATCCCGACGGCGATGCCGCCGATCCCGACGCGGCCGCCGCTTCCCGGGCGGCAACGCCCAGGCGTCCGCGCGCCAAGCGTCCGTCGGTCGCCGCGACTGGCTCGCAGGACGTCGCCACCGCGCAGGACCCGGGGAGCGGTGCCGGGCCGACGGCGAAGCCCAGGCGCCCTCGTGCGCCACGACGGTCCGTCGCGCCGACCACTGACGGCATGGTTGCGGCCGCGGACGGCGCTCCTGCCACCATGGACGGTGCGGACGGCGCGGATCCCGGTCCGGCAGCAGGCCGTGACGACGACGCGGCGGGGCTCCTGCCAGAGGGCTCGTGAGGGCGGGACGCGGACGTCGATCGCGGGCGTGCTTGACCCATCCCGTCGGGCGGCCCTATCATTCGCGAGCGCTTCGGGGTCTCCTGCGGTATGACCCTGCGCCGCGCCGACGTAGCTCAATTGGTAGAGCAGCGGTTTTGTAAACCGCAGGTTCCGGGTTCGAGTCCCGTCGTCGGCTCCATGGGCAACACTGGTGTCTGGTTCACCACGAGACCGCAGTCTCGGTCAGACATCGGAAGGCGTAACTGGGTAGGTTGAGCAGGTGGTGAGCTCCGCTGACTGTAGATCAGCCGTCTTCGACTGTGGGGGTTCGATTCCCTCCCTGCCCACCAGTCCTTAGCAAGAGAACGGGTCCCGGGCCCACATAGCTCAGCCGGCAGAGCACTTCCTTGGTAAGGAAGAGGTCATCGGTTCAAGTCCGATTGTGGGCTCCACACCAAGGGTCCCGCCCGGCAGCCAAGCAACGCGGCGCGGCCGCACGAGTGATGGAGAGAACGGTCACGTGGCCAAGAAGAAGTTCGAACGCACCAAGCCGCACGTGAATATCGGCACGATCGGCCACATCGACCATGGCAAGACGAGCCTGACGGCGGCCATCACCAAGTACCTCGCCCTGAAGGGTGAGGCGGAGTACCGCGCGTTCGACACGATCGACAACGCCCCCGAGGAGCGCGAGCGCGGGATCACCATCGCGATCGCCCACGTGGAGTACGAGACCGACGCCCGCCACTACGCTCACGTCGACTGCCCGGGCCACGCCGACTACATCAAGAACATGATCACCGGCGCCGCCCAGATGGACGGCGCGATCCTCGTCGTGGCCGCGACCGATGGCCCGATGCCCCAGACCCGCGAGCACATCCTGCTGGCCCGCCAGGTCGAGGTCCCGTACATCGTCGTGTTCCTCAACAAGGTCGACGCGGTCGACGACCCCGAGCTGCTCGACCTGGTCGAGCTCGAGGTCCGCGAGCTGCTCAGCAAGTACAACTTCCCCGGCGACGACATCCCGTTCATCCGCGGCTCCGCGCTGAAGGCCCTCGAGGCCGGCGACGACGCGAGCGATCCGGCCTACGTGCCGATCCAGGAGCTGATGGACGCGGTCGATTCGTACATCCCGACCCCCGAGCGCGCGGTCGACCGACCGTTCCTCATGCCGGTCGAGGACGTGTTCGGGATCAAGGGTCGCGGGACGGTCGCCACCGGGCGCATCGAGCGCGGCATCGTCAAGGTCGGCGACGAGGTCGAGCTGGTCGGCGTGAAGGCCACCCGCAAGATCGTCGTGACCGGCGTCGAGATGTTCAAGAAGCTCCTCGACGAGGGTCGCGCCGGCGACAACGTGGGCTGCCTCATCCGGGGCATCGAGCGCGAGGAGATCGAGCGCGGCCAGGTCCTGGCCAAGAGTGGCTCGGTCAAGCCGCACACGAAGTTCACCGCCCAGGTCTACGTCCTGACCAAGGACGAGGGCGGCCGCCACACCCCGTTCTACAACGGCTACCGGCCCCAGTTCTACCTGCGCACGACCGACGTGACCGGGGCCATCGGGCTGCCCGACGGCGCCGAGATGATCATGCCCGGCGACAACGTCGAGATGAGCGTCGAGCTGATCACCCCGATCGCCCTCGAGACCGGCCAGCGCTTCGCCATCCGCGAGGGTGGCCGGACCGTCGGCGCCGGCGCCATCGTCACGATCGCCGAGTAACGAGATGGCACGAGTCGAAGCGCGTCCCACGCTCCAGCTGGCCTGCACCGAGTGCAAGGAGCGGACGTACACGACGCGCAAGAACAAGAAGAACGATCCGAACAGGATCGAGCTGAACAAGTATTGTCCGCGTTGTCGACGCCACACCCTCCATCGCGAGGCCAAGTGACGGCCGATCCACGAAGGGGTGTAGCTCAATTGGCAGAGCACCGGTCTCCAAAACCGGCGGTTGTAGGTTCGAGTCCTATCGCCCCTGCCACCCCCCACCGCCCGTAGCCGAATCGAGACACGAACGACGTGAAACGCCTCCGCCGCTTCATCTCAGAAGCCTGGTCCGAACTGAAGAAGGTGACCTGGCCGACCCCGGCCCAGACGCGCAACCTGACCGTGCTCGTGTTTGCCGTGAGCCTCGCGGTGGGCACGTACGTCTTCGTGTTCGACCGGATCTTCCAGGGAGCGGTCGGCGCCCTCCAGAGCGCCTTCTGATCCGATGATGACCGAACAGACCACCGAAACGCCGGCCGCCGAGAAGCGCTGGTACGTCATCCACACGTACTCGGGCTACGAGAACAAGGTCAAGGCCAACCTCGAACACCGCATCGAATCGATGGGCATGGAGGATCGGATCTTCCAGGTCCTCGTGCCCATGGAAGACGAGATCGAGATCCGCCAGGGCCAGCGCCACACCGTCCAGAAGAAGGTCTACCCAGGCTACGTGCTCGTCGAGATGGTCCTGGATCCCGACAGCTGGTTCGTCGTCCGCAATACGCCGGGCGTGACGAGCTTCGTCGGTGGCGCGAACATCCCCGGGGTGCGCAGCGAGCCCATCCCGCTCGATGAGAACGAGGTCAAGCAGATCCTGCGGCACATGGGCGTGGAGACGCCGAAGTACCGCGTGGCCTTCACGAAGGGCCAGAACGTCCGGGTCACCGACGGGCCGTTCGCCGAGTTCATCGGCACGGTCGAGGAGGTCAACCCCGAGCGCAACAAGGTCAAGGTCCTCGTGAGCATCTTCGGCCGCGAGACGCCGGTCGAACTCGACTTCCTCCAGGTCGAGAAGCTCTAAGAAAGGAACGTCCGCCCCGTGGCGAAAAAGATCCGCATCGTCCTGACCCTGCAGCTGCCCGCCGGCAAGGCCACCCCGGCCCCGCCCGTCGGGACCGCGCTTGGCCCGCACGGCATCAACATCGTCGAGTTCACGAAGTCGTACAACGAGAAGACGGCCGACAAGACCGGCCAGATCATCCCCGCGCAGATCACGATCTTCGAGGATCGTTCGTTCTCGTTCATCCTGAAGACCCCGCCCGCCGCGGACCTGCTCCGCAAGGCCGCCGGGATCGACAAGGGATCGACCGAGACGAAGCGCTCCGCGGTGGGACGCGTGACCCGCGACCAGCTGCGCGAGATCGCGACCATCAAGATGAGCGACCTCAACGCCAACGACCTCGAGGCGGCAGCGCGCCAGATCGAGGGCACCGCCCGGAGCATGGGCATCGACGTCGTCGGCTGAGCCGCGACACGCGCGCCGGCAGCGCGACCCTGTGCCGGACGCCAACCCCGCGACAAGGGGGAGGTCGACCTCGAGCCGACCGACAGGAGAGACATCGATGGCACACGGCAAGAGATATCGCGCAGCGGCCGAGCTCGTGGATCGCGACCGGATCTACAGCCCCGCTGAAGCCGCCGACCTGGTGAAGCAGACCTCGAGCGTCTCGTTCGACGCGACGATCGAGGCGCACCTCAAGCTCGGCGTCGATCCCCGCCACGCCGACCAGATGGTCCGCGGCACGGTCGTCCTGCCCAGTGGCACGGGACGGGTCGTACGCGTCGCCGTCTTCGCGCAGGGCGAGAAGGCCCAGGAGGCGCTCCGCGCGGGCGCCGACGAGGTCGGCGGAGATGACCTTGCCAAGAAGGTCGAGGCCGGCTGGCTCGACTTCGACGTCGCCCTCGCGACGCCCGACATGATGGGCGTCGTGGGCCGCCTGGGCAAGATCCTCGGCCGGCGCGGCCTCATGCCGAACCCCAAGGCGGGGACGATCACCTTCGACCTTGAGCGCACGCTGAACGAGGTGAAAGGCGGCCGGATCGAGTTCAAGCTCGACAAGGGCGCGATCGTCCACGTCGCGGTCGGGAAGGTCAGTTTCGAGCCCGAGGCGATCGTCGCCAACGTCGCAGCGCTCGTCGACGCGGTCGACCGCGCCAAGCCGACCGGCGCGAAGGGCCAGTATCTCAAGGGCCTCACGATCGCGAGCACGATGGGCCCCGGCATCCGCGTGGATCTGCCGGCCCTGCTCGCGGTGGCTGCCGCGGCCTAGCCGCTCGCCGGCGGGCGATCCCCGCCAGACCAGACGCGGCGACGGTCGAGAGACGTGTCGCCTGACAACAAGGACGGACCGCCGAAGACAGCCTGCGCCCGCAGGCCGCCGCCACCCGACCGGTGACGACGGACGGGGCTTGATCATCGAGCCGGACCGGATCGCGTGTGATCCGGGGACGACGATGTGCACGCCGAGGTAGGGATCGAGAACGCTCCACCACGCGGTGGGCGCGAACCCTGCGCGTCATGGCATCGCCTCAGGGCGAACCGTCGCAGGGTTGCCCGGACTCGGAAGGGTCCGTACACCCACCGCCGCACGCCGGTTGCGTGCCGTCATCGAGGAGGGCACCCATGCCCACCGAGGCCAAACGCGACACGGTGGCCGCGCTGCGCGAGGAACTCTCGCGGAGCCGGACGCTCGTCGTGTCCGAGTATCGCGGCCTCAATGTCAAGGACATCGCCGAGATCCGACGCGCGCTGCGCAAGCACGACGTCGGGTATCGCATCGTCAAGAACCGGCTGATGAAGATCGCCGCGCAGGATTCGATCGGGGAGGCCCTCAGCCCACTCCTGATCGGCCCGACCGCGATCGCCTTCGGCACGGACGAAGCGACCACGGCCAAGGCCGTGCTCGACGCGACGCGACCGTACAAGCTCGTCAAGGTCACCGGGGCGGTCCTCGGGGATCAGGCGATCACCGCGGCCGAAGTCGTGACCCTGGCCGGCCTGCCGTCGCGCGAGGTCCTCCTGGCCAAGCTGGCCGGGGCGATCCAATCGCCGACTGCGACGCTTGCCGGGCTGTTGGGCGCGAACCTGCGCAACCTGGGCAACGCCCTGGTCCAGGTCCGCGACCAGAAGGCACAGGCCGGCGGCTAGGCGGCCGAGCCCGCGATCCATCCGACCCCATCCGCCCGGCCCCAGGCCGGACGAAGACCACGAACCACGAGGAGTACCGAACCCATGGCAGTCATCACCCAGGACGACCTGCTCGGCGCGATCGACAAGATGACCGTGCTCGAGCTGTCCGAATTCATCAAGCGGTTCGAGGAGCGCTACGGCGTCACCGCGGCCGCCCCCGTCGCCGTTGCAGCGGCCCCGGCCGCCGGCGATCCTGCAGCCGGTGGCGCGGCCGCGGCCGAGGAGCAGACCGAGTTCACCGCGACCCTGACCGAGATCGGCCCCAACAAGATCCCCGTGATCAAGGTCGTCCGTGAGCTCACCGGTCTCGGCCTCAAGGAGGCCAAGGACGTCGTCGACGCGGCGCCCAAGGCCGTCAAGGAAGGCGTGACCCGCGAGGAGGCCGAGAAGATCAAGGCCGCTCTCGAGGAGCAGGGCGCCAAGGTCGAGATCAAGTAGACCGGTCTCCGGCACCCTGCCGGATCAACGCGGGTGGCGGCCTCGGCCGCCACCCCCATTTGACATGTGGAGCGAGCGCGGTATCCTACTCCTTCTGTGAGCGCGGCCTTCCCGACCTCTTCTCTCCTCCGCCAAGGAGCGGTTTTTCATGCTGTCTTCCGCTGAATTCGTCGACCCTCGTGACCGCGCCCGTCGCGCGCAAGCGCTACGCCCGGATCCCCGAGGTCCTCCCGATCCCCAATCTCATCGAACTGCAGCTGGACTCGTTCCAGTGGTTCATCGAGAAGGGCCTCCGGGAGCTCTTCGACGAGATCAGCCCGATCAAGGACTTCACCGGGAAGGTGATGGAGCTCCAGTACCTCGACTACGAGTTCGGGGCACCCAAGTACTCCGAGGAAGAGGCTCGCTCGAAGGACCTCACGTTCAGCAAGCCGCTGTACGTGAACGTCGAGCTGCTCATCAAGGAGACCGGCGAGATCCAGCGGCAGCGGGTCTACATGGGCGACTACCCGTGGATGACCGACCAGGGGACCTTCGTCATCAACGGTGCCGAGCGGGTCGTCGTGAGCCAGCTGGTCCGTTCGCCCGGCGTCTACTACAGCGAGGCGGAGGATCCCACCACCGGCCGGATGCTGTTCTCGGCCAAGGTCATCCCGAACCGGGGCGCCTGGCTGGAGTTCGAGACGAACAACAAGGACCAGCTCTGGGTCAAGGTGGATCGCAAGCGCAAGATCGCGGCGACCACCCTGCTGCGAGCCGTCGGCTACGAAGAGAACGACGAGATCGCCGCGCTCTTCTCGTCGATCGACGCCGACCCCGAGCATCCCTACATCGCCCAGACCCTCGACAAGGACCTGACCCACACCCAGGCCGAGGCCCTGATCGAGGTCTACAAGAAGCTGCGCCCGGGCGATCCGCCCACGGGTGACAACGCCCGCCAGCTCGTGGAGAGCCTGTTCTTCAACTTCCGGCGCTACGACCTCGGTCGGGTCGGCCGGTACAAGTTCAACCGCAAGCTCGGCGGTGTCGCCGGCCGGCTCAACGTCGAGCTGCCGGTGGACGGCCGGACGATCACCCGCGAGGACATCGCCTCGATCGTCGGCCACCTCATCGAGTGCAACCGCGGGCTCCATCCCAAGGACGACATCGATCACCTCGGGAACCGGCGCATCCGCGCGAACGGCGAGCTCATCCAGAACGCGTTCCGGATCGGCCTGCTGCGCATGGAGCGCGTCGTCCGTGAGCGGATGACGATCCAGGAGATCGACAAGGCGACCCCCAACGCCCTGATCAACATCCGGCCGGTCGTGGCCGCGATGAAGGAGTTCTTCGGCGGCAGCCAGCTCTCGCAGTTCATGGATCAGACGAACCCGCTCGCCGAGCTCACCTCGAAGCGGCGCCTGTCGGCCCTCGGCCCGGGCGGCCTGTCACGCGAGCGCGCCGGCTTCGACGTCCGCGACGTCCACCACAGCCACTACGGCCGGATCTGCCCCATCGAGACCCCGGAAGGGCCGAACATCGGCCTGATCGGGTCGCTCGCGACGTACGGTCGGATCAACAGCTACGGCTTCATCGAGACCCCGTATCGCCGCGTCAAGCGGACCGTGGCCTGGGATGACGCGGACCTGACGACCTTCGAGGCCGGGACGGACCTGGTCGCGAAGTCGGGATCGGTGGTGCTCAAGAAGGGCGCGAAGCTCAACGCCGCGGCCGTCGCCGAGCTCAAGAAGCAGAAGGCCAACGCCTTCCCGATCCGCCCGGTCGTCACCGACCAGATCGAGTATCTCCCGGCCGACGAGGAGGAGGAGCACCACGTCGCGCAGGCCAACTCGCGCCTGGACGACGAGGGCCACTTCGTGGACGAGCGGATCCCGTCGCGCTACCGCGACTCGTTCCCCGAGGCGCGCGCCGACCAGATCGAATACATGGACGTGAGCCCCAAGCAGGTCGTGTCCGTGGCGACCGCGCTCATCCCGTTCCTCGAGCATGACGACGCCAACCGCGCCCTCATGGGTTCGAACATGCAGCGCCAGGCCGTGCCGCTCCTCGAGCCGGAGGCCCCGATCGTCGGGACCGGGATGGAGGAGCGGGCCGCCCGTGACTCGGGCCAGGTCGTGAGCGCCCGGCGAGCCGGCGTGGTCACGAGCGTCACCGCCGAGCGGATCCAGGTCGAGACGGATTCAGGCGAACTCGACGAGTACCGCCTGCTGAAGTTCGTCCGCAGCAACCAGGGGACGTGCATCAACCATCGGCCGATCGTGGCTGCCGGTGATCGCGTCGGCGATGGTCAGGCCATGGCCGACTCCTCGTCGACCGAGAACGGCGAACTCGCGCTCGGGCGCAACGTCCTCGTGGCGTTCATGAGCTTCGAGGGCGGCAACTACGAGGACGCGATCGTCATCAGCGACCGGCTCGTCCGCGACGACCTGTTCACGAGCATCCACATCGAGAAGCACGAGCTCGAGTCGCGCGACACGAAGCTCGGCCCCGAGGAGATCACGCGCGACATCCCGAACGTCGGCGAGGAATCCCTCAAGGACCTCGACGAAGAGGGCATCGTCTACATCGGCGCCGAGGTCCGCCCCGGCGACATCCTCGTCGGCAAGATCACCCCGAAGGGCGAGACCGAGCTGACTGCCGAGGAGCGCCTCCTTCGGGCGATCTTCGGTGAGAAGGCTCGCGAAGTGAAGGACAGCTCGCTGCGCCTTCCCCACGGCGAGCGCGGCAAGGTCGTGGAGGTCCGCGAGTTCCGGCGCGAGCTGAACGACGATCTCCAGCCCGGCGTCAATCGGCTGGTCCGGGTGTCCGTCGCCCAGAAGCGCAAGGTGAGCGTCGGCGACAAGATGGCCGGCCGCCACGGCAACAAGGGCGTCATCGCCAAGATCCTTCCGCAGGAGGACATGCCGTTCCTCCCCGACGGGACGCCCGTCGACATCATCCTGAACCCGCTCGGCGTGCCGTCGCGCATGAACATCGGGCAGATCCTCGAGACGCACCTCGGATGGGCGTTGCACGAGAAGGGCGAAAAGGCGGCGACAGCGGTCTTCGACGGCGCCACCGAGTCGCAGATCCAGGACGAGCTGCGCGAGGCCGGTCTTCCGGAGGACGGCAAGATCGAGTTGCGCGACGGGCGCAGCGGCGAGCCGTTCGATCGACCGATCACGGTCGGCTACATCTACATGCTCAAGCTCCACCACCTCGTCGAGGACAAGATCCACGCCCGGTCCACGGGCCCGTACAGCCTCATCACCCAGCAGCCGCTGGGCGGCAAGGCCCAGTTCGGCGGCCAGCGGTTCGGCGAGATGGAGGTGTGGGCGCTCGAAGCGTACGGCGCCGCGAACATCCTGCAGGAGCTGCTCACCGTCAAGTCGGACGACGTCCTCGGGCGCGTCCAGACGTATGAAGCCATCGTGAAGGGGGAGGAGATCCAGCCGCCACGCGTCCCCGAATCGTTCAAGGTCCTCATCAAGGAGCTGCGCAGCCTCGGGCTGAACGCCGAGATCCTGGACCAGAACGAGGAGGAGATCCCGCTCGGCGAAGACGACGCATCGGGATACCTGCTCCCCGATCTCGGCGGGATCAATCTCGCCGGGTTCGAGGACTGACCCGTCAGCACGCTGACGCACTCAACGAACCACTCGCGCTCCCGGGGCTCGGCCACCCCGGCAGCGCTCGCTCACGGTCCGCATCGCGGGGTCGAGCCAGACGGCCCGGCGGAGGAGAACCATGCTCGAGGTCAATAATTTCAACGCGATCCGCATCTCGCTCGCCAGCCCGGACCAGATCCGGGAGTGGTCGCGCGGTGAGGTCACCAAGCCCGAGACGATCAACTACCGGACGCTGAAGCCGGAAAAGGACGGGCTGTTCGACGAGCGCATCTTCGGTCCCACGAAGGACTGGGAGTGCTACTGCGGCAAGTACAAGCGGATCCGCTACAAGGGCATCATCTGCGACAAGTGCGGCGTCGAGGTGACCCGCTCCAAGGTCCGGCGGGAGCGGATGGGCCACATCCAGCTCGCGAGCCCGGTCAGCCACATCTGGTACTTCAAGGGCACGCCTTCGCGACTCGGGATCCTGCTCGATATCAGCCCGCGCAACCTCGAGCGCATCCTGTACTTCGCGCTGTACATCGTCACCCACGTGGACGAGGAGGCGCGCAAGCGGGCGCTCCGCCAGCTCGAGGAAGAGGCCGAGGGTCGCGGCGGGAAGTCGGGCCAGCACCTCAGCGAACTCGAGGATCAGCTGAAGTCCGACCTCAATCGCACCAAGGACGAGCTCACCGCGGAGCTCGCGACGACGAAGGCCGATCTCGAGGCGCAGCGCACGGCACGCACCGAGGAGATCGTCGCTGCCGCGCAGGCCGTCGAGGCCCAGCTCGCCGAGCTCAAGACCGGCGAAGCGGACGAGACGATCGCCTTCGCGCCCACGGGCGAGGTCATCGTGGCCGCCGGGGCGAAGGGCGGCAAGGACGCGAAGGCGCTCCTGCGCAAGGTCGTCGGCGCCGAAACGGAGCGGGTCAACGAGGAGCTCCAGCAGCGCGAGAAGGACGAGGCGCGCGCGGTCGATCAGAAGGTCGACGATCTCAAGGCCGCTCTCGACGAGACCCTGCGCGCCGAGAAGGCGAAGCTCCATGAGCAGGCCCAGGGCCTGAAGGACGAGATCCGCAAGGTCCGCGACGAGATCGAGGGCCTCAAGCCGATGATGACGCTCGGCGAGCTCGAGCTGCGCGGGCTCGAGGAGCGCTACAACAACGGTGGCCGCAGCCGGCTGTTCAATGCCGGTATGGGCGCCGAGGCGGTCCGCGACATCATCAGTCGGATGGACCTCGAGGAGCTCGCGCGGACGCTCCACGTCGAGGTGCGCACCAGCTCCGGCCAGCGCCGCAAGAAGGCGATCAAGCGCCTGCGCCTGATCGAGGCGTTCCGTCGTTCCGGGACGCGGCCCGACTGGATGATCCTCTCGGTCATCCCGGTCATCCCGCCCGACCTGCGCCCGATGGTCCAGCTCGACGGCGGCCGCTTTGCCACGTCCGACCTGAACGACCTCTATCGCCGCGTCATCAACCGGAACAACCGGCTCAAGCGCCTGCTCGAGTTGGGTGCGCCCGAGATCATCATCCGCAACGAGAAGCGGATGCTCCAGGAGGCCTGCGACGCGCTCATCGACAACGGTCGACGTGGTCGCGCGATCGCGGGGACCGGCAACCACCGCCTGAAGTCGCTGAGCGACATGCTCAAGGGCAAGCAGGGCCGCTTCCGCCAGAACCTCCTCGGCAAGCGCGTCGACTATTCGGGTCGCTCGGTCATCGTGGTCGGACCCGAGTTGAAGCTGCACCAGTGCGGTCTTCCGAAGAAGATGGCCCTCGAGCTGTTCAAGCCGTTCGTCATGCGCCAGCTCGTCGAGAAGGGCTTCGCCCACAACATCAAGAGCGCCAAGCGGATCGTCGAGCGCGTGCGCCCCGAGGTCTGGGACGTCCTCGAAGAGGTCATCCAGGATCACCCGGTCCTGCTGAACCGCGCACCCACGCTTCACCGCCTCGGCATCCAGGCGTTCATGCCGGTGCTCGTCGAGGGCTCCGCGATCCAGATCCACCCGCTCGTCTGCACGGCGTTCAACGCCGACTTCGACGGTGACCAGATGGCCGTCCACGTGCCGCTCTCGACTGCCGCGCAGGAAGAGGCCCGGACGATGATGCTGTCGACGGCCAACCTGCTGTCGCCGGCGGACGGGAGCCCGGTCGTGGCGCCGACCCAGGACATGGTCCTCGGTTGCTACTACCTGACCCTCGATCGCGACGGTGTCAAGGGCAAGGCCGCCCGGATCTTCTCCGGCGAGGACGAGGCGATCCTGGCCTACCAGCTTCGGACGATCACGCTCCACGAGCCGGTCGACGCCGAGGTGAAGTCGTGGGACGAAGAGACCGGCGCGCTCGTCGCGGGCCGCGTCCGGACGACGGTCGGCCGGATCATCTTCAACCAGATCCTCCCGGACCGCCTCCGGTTCTCGAACGAGATCATGAAGCGCTCGGAACTGAAGCGGCTCGTGAGCGAGGCCTATCGTCTCCTCGGCCCGGAGGAGACCGCCCACCTCGTGGACGGGATCAAGAGCGTCGGATTCGAGTTCGCCACCCGCGGTGGCGTGACGATCGGCCTGTTCGACATCCCGATCCCGGCCAACAAGGGCGAGCTGCTCGGCGCGGCCGATACCCAGGTGGGTCAGATCGACAAGAACTTCCAGCGCGGCCTCATCACCGAGGACGAGCGTTACGAGCAGGTGGTCGGCGTCTGGCAGGACACGACGGCGCGCATGTCCGACGACATGATGCTGTCGCTCGATCCGCTCGGCCCGGTCACGATGATGACCGCTTCCGGAGCCCGCGGGAACAAGGGCAACATCGGCCAGCTCGGCGCGATGCGCGGACTGATGGCCGACCCCTCGGGGCGGATCATCGACGTGCCCGTGCGGAGCAACTTCCGCGAGGGCATGACGGTCCTCGAGTACTTCATCTCCACCCACGGCGCCCGCAAGGGACTCGCCGACACCGCGCTCCGCACGGCCGACTCCGGGTACCTGACCCGGCGCCTCGTCGATGTGGCCCAGGACGTCATCACCCGTGACGACGACTGCGGCACGGAGGAGGGGAGCTGGATCACGCGCGCCGAGTCCGAGGGTGGCGAGGGCGCCTTCCGCGGTCGGCTCGTCGGCCGCCTGGCGGCGGCGACCCTGGTCGATCCCGGAGCGAAGGTCAAGAAGGGCGAGACGCCCCCGGCGATCATCGAACGCAACGGGATGATCACCGAGGAGATCGCCGCCGCGATCGACGCATCGGGCCTCGACGAGGTCCTGGTGCGCTCACCGCTCACCTGCGAGGCGCGCTACGGCGTCTGCCGTGCCTGCTACGGACGCAATCTGGCGACCGGCCACATGGTGGGCGTCGGTGAGGCTGTCGGGATCATCGCCGCGCAGTCGATCGGCGAGCCCGGGACCCAGCTGACGATGCGCACGTTCCATACCGGCGGCGTCGCCGGCCTGGACATCACGGCCGGCCTCCCGCGCGTCGAGGAGCTCTTCGAGGCACGCGTCCCGAAGGGCAAGGCCGAGATCAGCCACATCGACGGGACGGTCGAGATCGTTCGCGGCGACACCGGTACGAAGGTCAAGGTGACCAGCCGCGAGTCGTACGACACGAACCTCAGCCTGCCCGGCGACGTCGAGATGCTCTCGGCGCCCGGCGACCTGGTCGAGATCGGCCAGGTCCTGGCCCGCGGCACCGGCAAGGAGCCGGTCGACGTCGCATCCCCGGTCAAGGGCATCGTCGTCAAGGATGCCGCCGGGCTCGTCGTCCGGGCCGAGGACATCGTGGAGCGTGAGTACCCGATCCCGCACAACGCGAAGCTGCTGGTCGACAACAACCAGGAGATCCGCGCCGGGGACGCCATCACGGATGGTCCCATCAACCCGCAGGAATACCTCGACACGCGCGGCAAGGATGCCGTTCAGCGCTACCTCGTCCGGGAAGTGCAGAACGTCTACCGCAGCCAGGGCGTGACGATCAGCGACAAGCACATCGAGATCATCGTCCGGCAGATGCTGCGGAAGGTCCGCATCGACCAGCCGGGCGACACGGACCTGCTCCCGACCGAGCTGATCGATCGGCTCGACTTCGAGGCGGCCAACAATCGCGTCCTCGCGGAAGGTGGCGAGCCGGCAACGGCACAGACCGTCCTCCTGGGCGTGACGAAGGCCTCGCTGAACACGTCGAGCTTCCTTGCCGCCGCGTCCTTCCAGGAGACGACGAGGGTCCTCACGGAAGCCGCCATCAACGGCGCCCGTGACCACCTCATCGGGCTCAAGGAGAACGTCATCATCGGCAAGCTGATCCCGGCTGGTACGGGATCGCCCGCGAACGTGGCCGCGCGCCGCGAACGCGATCGGCGGGCGGCCCTCGAAGCCCTCGCCGGCGAGGCGCTCGACGACTCCGGGTCCGAGTACAACCCGTTCCTCGACGACGGAACGGCGAGTTCGGACGACGACGCGGCGGGCCTCGCCAAGGCCGCGACGATCGCCGATGCCGACGACGACGGGGAGGGCGTCAATCCCTTCGTGGCGGACGCGGCCGACGAAGCGGAGGTCGAGGCCGAGCCGAACCCGTTCCTCGAGGAGGCGGCGGCCGCGTCCAAGGACGCCTGACCAGGCTCCGCCGGGGTGACCCGGCGGATCACGAGGCACGCTCATCGACGCCGCCCGGACGGGCGGCGTCGGCGTGTCCGGCGCGACCGTATTCGCTGCGCCAGACCGCCCGCGTCGCCGAGCACGGCGCCGAGCGAAAAGGGGTTTGACGCTCGCACCGGGCCGCTGCTACACTCCGCGTTCGTGGCCTCGAGAGGGTCCACGGTCCGCGTGCGCGCGGGACGCCCACTCGCGGGGCGAAGTCATCAACCACCAACCACGGTCCCCGTCCTCGGGTGTGCCCGGGGAAGCGGAAACGGACCGTCCGGTCGACCGACCGGACCCTTGGATCAGGAACGAAGGGAGCAGCGTTTACGTGCCGACGATCAGCCAGCTCGTGCGCCACGGCCGCAAGCCGAAGATCTCGAAGATCAAGGCCCCGGCGATGCGCAAGAACTGGAACAGTCTGCGCCAGCGCCAGGTCTCGATCCCGGGCGCGCCCCAGAAGCGGGGCGTGTGCCTGCAGGTCCGGACGATGACGCCCAAGAAGCCGAACTCGGCACTGCGCAAGATCGCCCGCGTCCGCCTGACCAACCAGATGGAAGTCACCGCCTACATCCCGGGCATCGGCCATAACCTGCAGGAGCACTCCGTCGTGCTCGTGCGCGGCGGCCGCGTGAAGGACCTTCCCTCGGTCAAGTACCACATCATCCGCGGCACCCTGGACGCGGCCGGCGTGCGCGATCGGAAGCAGAGCCGATCCAAGTACGGCGCGAAGGCCGCTCCCGCCGTCGGAGGTCGGAGCTGATGCCTCGTCGGACCAGCATCCCGCGCAAGGCGAAGTACGAGACGATCCCCGCGAACCGGACGACCGCGCGATTCAGCGCGAAGCTCATGCGCGACGGCAAGCGCAATCTCGCGGACCGGATCCTGCGCCAGGCACTCGCCCGGGCGGAGGCTTCGGCGCGTCGCCCCGGTCTCGAGGTCCTCGAGGCCGCCCTGCGCAACGCGACCCCGATCATCGAGGTCAAGCCCCGCCGCGTCGGCGGCGCGACCTACCAGGTCCCGGTCGAGATCCGCGGCGAGCGGCGCATGTCGCTCGGCGTCCGCTGGCTCGTCCAGGCCGCGCGCAAGCGCAGCGGCAAGAGCATGAGCGAGAAGCTCGCGGCCGAGTTCGTCGACGCGATGAACAACCTCGGCGCGGCCGTGAAGCGCCGCGAGGATACCCACAAGATGGCTGATGCCAACAAGGCATTCAGCCACTTCAAGTGGTAGAGCGGGAAGGGTAGACGCACAGTGCCACGTTCCGTCCCGCTCGCGCGAACCCGCAACATCGGGATCATCGCGCACATCGACGCGGGCAAGACCACCGTCACCGAGCGGATCCTCTTCTACACGAAGAAGATCTACAAGATCGGTGAGGTCCACGAAGGCGCAGCCACGATGGACTGGATGCCGCAGGAGCAGGAGCGCGGCATCACCATCACGGCCGCGGCAACGACCGCGTCCTGGGCCGATCACCGCATCAACATCATCGATACGCCCGGACACGTGGACTTCACTGTAGAGGTCGAGCGGAGCCTCCGCGTGCTCGATGGCGCGGTCGTGGTCTTCGACGGCGTCGCGGGCGTCGAGCCGCAGTCCGAGACCGTCTGGCGCCAGGCCGACCGCTACCAGGTCCCGCGCATCTGTTTCATCAACAAGCTCGACCGAACCGGCGCGGACTTCTGGCGCTGCGTCGACATGATCAAGGACCGCCTCGGCGCGCGGCCCGTCCCGATCCAGATCCCGATCGGTGCGGAGGACCGCTACCAGGGCGTGATCGACCTCGTCGAGATGAAGGCGATCATGTATCGCGACGACCTCGGTGCCCAGATCGACGTCGTCGACATCCCCGAGGATCTGCTGCCCGAGGCGCTCAAGCACCGCGAGACCATGATCGAGGCGATCGCCGAGGCGGATGACGCCCTGACCCACAAGTTCCTCGAGGGCGAGGAGCTGACCGTCGAGGAGCTCAAGCACGGCCTGCGCCTCGGGACCCTGAGCTACCAGTTCGTTCCGGTACTGAACGGCTCGGCCCTGAAGAACAAGGGCATCCAGCCGATGCTCGACGCGGTCGTCGCCTACCTGCCGTCGCCGCTCGACGTCCCGCCGACGATCGCCATCGACCCGGCCACCGGGCTCGAGGTCGTGCGCACCGTGGACGACTCGGAGCCGTTCAGTGCACTCGCCTTCAAGATCGCGGCCGACCCGTTCGTCGGGAAACTCGCGTTCTTCCGGGTGTACGCCGGGACGCTGAAGTCCGGCTCGTACGTCCTGAACGCGACGAAGGGCAAGCGCGAGCGGATCGGGCGCATCCTCCAGATGCACGCCAACCACCGCGAGGAGATCGACGAGGTCTACGCGGGCGACATCGCCGCCGCGGTCGGCTTCAAGGACACCTACACGGGCGACTCGCTGAGCGACCCCGAGCATCCGATCATCCTCGAGTCGATGACCTTCCCCGAGCCGGTCATCGAGGTCGCCATCGAACCGAAGACGAAGGCCGACCAGGACAAGCTCGCGATCGCGCTGCAGCGCCTGGCCGAAGAGGACCCGACGTTCCGCGTGCACACCGACGAGGAATTGGGCCAGACCCGCATCGCCGGCATGGGCGAGCTCCATCTCGACGTCCTCGTCGACCGGATGGTCCGCGAGTTCAAGGTCGCCGCCAACGTCGGCCGCCCATCGGTCTCCTATCGCGAGACGATCCGGCGCGAGGCCAATGGCAACGGGCGCTTCGTCCGTCAGACGGGCGGCAAGGGCCAGTACGGCCACGCGATGATCAGGCTCGAGCCCACCGAGAAGGGCGCCGGGTACGAGTTCGTCGACAAGATCGTCGGCGGCACGATCCCGCGCGAGTACATCAAGTCGGTCGATCAGGGCATCCGCGAGGCGCTCGCGACGGGCATCTACGCCGGCTACCCGATGGTCGACGTTCGCGCCACCCTCTACGACGGGTCATACCACGAGGTCGACTCGTCCGAGATGGCGTTCAAGATCGCCGGATCGATGGCCGTCAAGGACGCCGTCGAGAAGGCCAGCCCCACCGTGCTCGAGCCGACGATGCGGGTCGAGGTGACGATGCCCGACGAGTTCATGGGCGACGTCATCGGCGACCTGAACAGTCGCCGCGGGCAGGTCGAGGGGATGGACTCGCGCGGAACGACGCAGGTCGTCCGGGCGTTCGTCCCGCTCGCCGAGATGTTCGGATACGCGACGGACCTGCGGTCGATGACCCAGGGTCGGGCGAGCTATTCGATGGAACTGTCCCACTACGCCGAGGTCCCCGCGACGATCGCGTCGGAACTCGTCGCCAAGAGCAAGGTCTGATCGCCGCTTCGGCGGGTCCACGAGGAGCGAGGAGCGCATAACCATGGCCAAGAAGAAGTTCGAACGCACCAAGCCGCACGTGAATATCGGCACGATCGGCCATATCGACCATGGCAAGACGAGCCTGACGGCGGCCATCACCAAGTACCTCGCCCTGAAGGGTGGGTCGGAGTACCGCGCGTTCGATTCGATCGACAACGCGCCCGAGGAGCGTGAGCGCGGGATCACCATCGCGATCGCCCACGTGGAGTACGAGACCGACGCCCGCCACTACGCCCACGTCGACTGCCCGGGCCACGCCGACTACATCAAGAACATGATCACCGGCGCCGCCCAGATGGACGGCGCGATCCTCGTCGTGGCCGCGACCGATGGCCCGATGCCCCAGACCCGCGAGCACATCCTGCTGGCCCGCCAGGTCGAGGTCCCGTACATCGTCGTGTTCCTCAACAAGGTCGACGCGGTCGACGACCCCGAGCTGCTCGACCTGGTCGAGCTCGAGGTCCGCGAGCTGCTCAGCAAGTACAACTTCCCCGGCGACGACATCCCGTTCATCCGCGGCTCCGCGCTGAAGGCCCTCGAGGCCGGCGACGACGCGAGCGATCCGGCCTACGTGCCGATCCAGGAGCTGATGGACGCGGTCGATTCGTACATCCCGACCCCCGAGCGCGCGGTCGACCGACCGTTCCTCATGCCGGTCGAGGACGTGTTCGGGATCAAGGGTCGCGGGACGGTCGCCACCGGGCGCATCGAGCGCGGCATCGTCAAGGTCGGCGACGAGGTCGAGCTGGTCGGCGTGAAGGCCACCCGCAAGATCGTCGTGACCGGCGTCGAGATGTTCAAGAAGCTCCTCGACGAGGGTCGCGCCGGCGACAACGTGGGCTGCCTCATCCGGGGCATCGAGCGCGAGGAGATCGAGCGCGGCCAGGTCCTGGCCAAGAGTGGCTCGGTCAAGCCGCACACGAAGTTCACCGCCCAGGTCTACGTCCTGACCAAGGACGAGGGCGGCCGCCACACCCCGTTCTACAACGGCTACCGGCCCCAGTTCTACCTGCGCACGACCGACGTGACCGGGGCCATCGGGCTGCCCGACGGCGCCGAGATGATCATGCCCGGCGACAACGTCGAGATGAGCGTCGAGCTGATCACCCCGATCGCCCTCGAGACCGGCCAGCGCTTCGCCATCCGCGAGGGTGGCCGAACCGTCGGCGCCGGCGCCATCGTCACGATCGCCGAGTAACGAGATGGCGAAGCAACGGATCCGGATCCGCCTCAAGGCCTACGATCACCGGCTGCTCGACCAGTCGGCGCTTCAGATCGTCGAGACCGGCCAGCGCACGGGCGCCGACGTCGTCGGCCCGGTGCCGCTGCCCACTCGGATCGAGAAGTTCACCGTGATCCGTTCGCCCTTCATCGACAAGGACAGTCGCGAGCAGTTCGAGATCCGCACGCACAAGCGGCTCATCGACATCCTCGACCCGACGCCCAAGACGATCGACGCCCTCAGTCGCCTGTCGTTGCCCGCGGGCGTCGACATCGTGGTGAAGATGTGAGTTTGCGATGAGTATCGGATTGATCGGCCGCAAGGTCGGCATGACCCAGGTGTTCGCGGCCGACGGCACGATGGTGGCCGTCTCCGTGGTCGCCATCGAGCCGAACACGGTCACCCGCATCCGCACGACCGAGCGTGACGGTTACACCGCCGTTCAGCTCGGGACGAACGTGTCGACGAAGCTCACGAAGCCGAAGCTCGGGCAGCTCGAGGGCCTGCCGAAGGTCGCCACGCTGCGCGAGTTCCGCGTGGACGATCCGGGCGGCTACGAGGTGGGCCAGACGGTCGGCATCGCCGATCTCTTCGCCGAGGGTGATCTCGTGGACGTCACCGGCGTGTCGAAGGGCAAGGGCTTCTCCGGCCACATCAAGCGTCATCACTTCAGCCGCGGACCCAAGACCCACGGCTCCGATCATCACCGCGCCCCCGGCTCCATCGGCCCGGGCACGACGCCCGGTCGTGTCTACAAGGGCGTCCGCATGGCCGGCCACATGGGCGACGAGCGAGCGACCACCAAGAAGCTGCGTGTCGTGCGGACCGACGGCGAGCGAAATTTGCTCCTCGTCAAGGGAAGTCTCCCCGGTTCGCGCGGCGCGACGATCCTCGTGAAGAAGGCCTGACCGATGCCCCAGACCACCCTCTACGATCGCACCGGCGCGAGTGTCGGAACCGTCGACCTCAGCGATGCCCTCTTCGCGGCGCCCGTGAACACCGCGGTGATGCACCAGGTGGTGGTCGCCCAGATGGCCGGCCGGCATCTCGGGACCCACGATACGAAGACGCGCGGCGAAGTCCGCGGCGGCGGACGCAAGCCCTACAAGCAGAAGGGCACCGGTCGTGCGCGCCAGGGCACGCGGACCGCGCCCCACTACCGCGGCGGCGGCGCGGTCTTCGGACCGCACCCGCGCAGCTACGTCCAGCGCCTCCCACGCAAGATGAAGGCGCTCGCACTGCGCGGCGCGCTGACCGCCAAGCTCGGCGACGAGGCGATCAAGGTCGTCGATACGTTCGGGCTGGAAGCGATCAAGACCCGCGAGGTCGCGACGATCCTCAAGGCGCTCGGCGGCACGGGTCGGGTGCTCGTGGTCTCGCCGGTCCCGGACACGACGCTTCGCATGTCGGCCCGGAACCTGCCCAAGGTCGTCCTCATCCAGGCGGATTCGCTCAACGTCGTCGACCTGCTCAATGCCGATCTCATCGTCATCGAGCAGCCCGCTCTCGCGCGGATCGAGGAGGTCTACGCATGAGCGGCCTGCTGGCGCACGAGATCATCCTCAGCCCCGTGATCAGCGAGAAGTCGAACGCCGAGTCGGCGCGCGGCAAGTACACGTTCGCCGTTCACGGCGACGCGAACAAGATCCAGATCAAGGCCGCGATCGAGGAGATCTACAAGAGCGAGAACGTGCGCGTCGTGGCGGTCAACGTCCTCACGATGAAGCGCAAGGAGAAGCGCCGCGGCACGCGCGGCGGACGCCAGATCGGCTACACGTCGCCCTGGCGCAAGGCGATCGTCACCCTGGCCCCCGGCCAAAAGCTTGAATTCTTCGAGGGGGTCTAGCCATGCCATTGCGCAAGTACAAGCCGACCTCCCCGGGCATGCGCGGCATGACCCGCTCCACCTTCGAGGAGATCACGACGGACCGGCCGCACAAGCCGCTCCTCGAGCCCCAGACGCGGGGCTCGGGCCGGAACAACGCCGGCCGCCTGACCGTGCGCCATCGTGGCGGCGGTGAGAAGCAGCACTACCGCCGGATCGATTTCAAGCGCGACAAGTTCGGGATCCCGGCGCGTCTCGCGACGATCGAATACGACCCCAACCGCTCGGCCCGCATCGGCCTCCTCCACTACCGGGACGGCGAGAAGCGTTACATGCTCGTGCCGCACGGCCTGAAGGTCGGTGACACGGTGCTATCCGGGCCGGACGCGGAGGCGCGCGTCGGGAACGCGCTGCCGATCTCCAAGATCCCGCTCGGCACGACGATCCACAACATCGAACTGATCCCCGGTCGCGGCGGCCAGATCGTCCGGTCCGCCGGCGTTGCGGCGCAGCTCCTCGCCAAGGAGGGCGACTACGCCCAGGTCCGGCTGCCATCGGGCGAGGTCCGACGGGTGAGCATGCGCTGCATCGCCACGGTCGGCCAGGTCGGCAATCTCGACCACGAGAACCAGAACCTCGGCAAGGCCGGGCGGTCCCGCCACATGGGCCGGCGTCCCGAGGTGCGTGGCGTCGTGATGAACCCGCGCGACCATCCTCATGGCGGCGGCGAGGGCAAGTCCCCGACGGGGATGCCGCCCAAGACGCCGTGGGGCAAGCCTGCCATGGGCTACCGCACCCGCCGGGCCCCATTGACCGGACGTCTCATCGTCCGGTCGCGGATCCGGAAGTAGGGGAGGTAGAACAGCATGTCCCGTTCGATCAAGAAGGGTCCGTTCATCGAGGTCCGCCTCCAGGACCGGGTCGAAGAGATGAACCGTCGCAACGAGAAGAAGGTCGTGAAGACCTGGTCGCGTGCCTCGGTGATCTTCCCGAGCCTGATCGGCCACACGATCGCCGTGTACAACGGCAAGAAGCACGTCCCGGTCTACGTGACCGAGAACATGGTCGGCCATCGGCTCGGCGAGTTCTCGCCCACCCGCACGTATCGCGGGCACGGCAAGCACACCGACCGCTCGACGGCGCTGAAGTAGGAGCCGGAACGTGCGTGTATCCGCCACCGCCAAGTACGTCCGCGGCTCGACCCGCAAGGCGCGCCTCGTGACCAAGGCCATCAAGGGCCGCCCGGTCGAAGAGGCCGCTGCGCTGCTGTCGTTCATGCCCCAGCACGCGGCGCGCGAGATCGCCGCCGTACTCAAGAGCGCCACGGCCAATGCCGAGAACAACCACAGCCTGTCCGCGGAGGACCTGTACATCGCAGACGCTCAGGCCCAGGAGGGTCCGACGATCAAGCGCTGGCGGCCGCGGGCACAGGGTCGGGCATTCCCGATCCACAAGCCGATGACGCACATCACGATCGTCGTCGCAGACCGGGAGGCCTGATCGATGGGACACAAGGTCCACCCGTACGGCTTCCGCCTCGGTGTGTCGCGCACCTGGACGGCCAAGTGGTACGCCGACAAGGACTACACCGCGCTGATCAAGGAGGACATCGCGATCCGTCAGCTCGTCGAGAAGCGACTGGCCAACGCGAGCGTCAGCCAGGTCGAGATCGAGCGCGGGATCAATCACGTCACGGTCACGGTCCACACGGCCAAGCCCGGGATCGTCATCGGCCGCGGCGGACAGAACGTCGAGATCCTGCGCCAGCAGATCGGGGGCCAGACCCAGCGCAAGGTCAAGCTCGAGATCAAGGAGATCCGCCAGCCCGAGCTCGACGCGTACCTCGTGGCGATGAACATCTCCCAGCAGCTGAGCCGGCGGATCGCGTTCAAGAAGGCGATGAAGCAGGCCATCCAGCGCTCGATGAAGGCCGGTGCCAAGGGCGTCAAGATCGCCGTCGCCGGACGACTCGGCGGTTCCGAGATGGGTCGCCGCGAGTGGGACCGCGAAGGACGCATCCCGCTCGGCACGCTGCGCGCCGACATCAGCTACGGCCAGGTCCACGCCCATACGACCTACGGTCGGATCGGGGTCAAGGTCTGGATCTATCGTGGCGAGATCGCGCCCGAGCGCGGCCCGCGCGACGTCGCACCTGCCGGCATCGCCGGACAGGGGGCCTGACCATGCTGATGCCGAAGCGCGTCAAGCACCGCAAGGTGATGCGCGGCCGGATGTCCGGGATGGCCAAGGGCGGCCACAGCGTGTCGTTCGGCGAGTTCGGTCTCGCGACCCAGGAACCCGCCTGGATCACGAGCCGCCAGATCGAGGCCGCCCGGCGCGCCATGACCCGCTCGGTCAAGCGCGGCGGCAAGATCTGGATCCGGATCTTCCCGGACAAGCCGGCGACGAAGAAGCCGGCCGAGACCCGGATGGGCTCCGGCAAGGGCGCTCCCGACCACTGGGTGGCCGTGGTCAAGCCGGGTCGGATCCTGTTCGAGATGGCGGGTGTCGGGCGCGAAGAAGCGGTCGAGGCGATGCGCCTGGCCGCCCACAAGCTGCCCGTGGCGACCCGCGTCGTGACCCGCGAATCCGCGAAGGAGGCGACCGATGGACATCGATAAGGTCCGCGCGCTCTCCGACAAGGAGCTCGAGGACGCCCTTCTCCAGGCGAAGCAGGACCTCTGGGGCCAGCGTTTCGCCCTGAAGACGCGACAACTCAAGGACTACAGCACGATCCCGCAGACGCGGCGCGCGATCGCCCGGATCCTGACCGTCCAGCGCGAGCGCAAGCTCGGCCAGACGGCGTGACGGGAGGCGTGCGATGACAGGAGCAGAGACCCAGGTGGATCGAAAGCGCAAGACGAAGGTCGGGAGCGTCGTCAGCGACAAGATGGACAAGACGATCGTCGTGTCCGTCGAGCGCCTGACGCGTCACCGCATCTACAAGCGGGTCATCCGTTTGTCGACGAAGTTCAAGGCCCACGACGAGGCCAACGAGGCGCATCTCGGCGACACCGTGATGATCGAGGAATCGCGCCCGCTTTCGGCGACGAAGCGCTGGCGGCTCGTCAGCATCGTCAAGCGCGCCGGCGATCACGGCCTCGTGTCGGAGATCGTCAGCGAAGAAGCCGAGACGAGCGAGGCGATCCACTCGTCGGCGCACCCCGGCCGGGTTCGCGCGGCCGAAGCGGCCGAAGCGGCCGAGGGTTCGACCGACGCGACGGACGACGCGAGCGCCGACGCCTCCAGCGATGCCTCCGCGGCCGTGGCCGACGCAGGTGACGCAGCTGACGCCGACGAGACAGGGTCGGACGCATGATCCAGCCAGAGTCGCGCGTCAAGGTCGCCGACAACACCGGAGCACGGACCATCCAGTGCATCCGGGTGATGGGCCGCTCGCTGAAGACGACCGCCGGCGTTGGTGACGTCATCGTCGCCAGCGTCAAGCAGGCGATCCCGAACGCCGCCGTGAAGAAGGGCGATGTCGTTCGTGCCGTCATCGTGCGGACGGCCAAGGAATACGGGCGCGCCGATGGAAGCTATATCCGGTTCGATGAGAACGCGGCCGTCCTCATCAACAACCAGGGCAATCCGCGAGGGACCCGGATCTTCGGCCCGGTCGCCCGCGAACTGCGCGATCGGAACTACATGAAGATCGTTTCGCTCGCGCCGGAGGTGCTGTGATGCCCCGACCCGGGAATGCCAAGCGCGGAACGAAGGTTCCCGAGATCCGCTCGGGCGACACGGTCGTCGTCCTGTCGGGCAAGGATGCCGGGAAGCGCGGCGTCGTCGAGCGCGTCATCCGCGATCGCCAGGGCGCCAAGAAGACGCGCACGAAGTACGCCTCGAACTGGCAGCGCCTGTCGCCGCTCGCCGCGGTGACGGTCGTCGTGTCCGGCGTGAACATCGCCAAGCGACACACGAAGCCGCGCCAGTCCGCGAGTTCGTCCGATCGCGCCCCCCGCGTGCAGCAGGGCGGGATCCTCGACCTCGCCCAGCCGATGTCCATCGGCAAGGTGATGATCGTCTGCTCGAAGTGCGATCGGCCCACGCGCATCGCGCATACCCAGCTCGAGAACGGTCGCCGGATCCGCGTGTGCGGCCACTGTGGCGAGCCCCTCGAGGTGAAGGCGTCATGACGACTCGACTCGAACAGCGCTATCGCGATGAGATCGCGCCGGCGCTCCAGAAGCAGTTCGCCTACGACAACCCGATGGAGATCCCGCGGCTCGCCAAGGTCGTCGTCAACATCGGACTCGGCGAGGCTCTGACGAACGCCAAGGCCATCGACGCCGCCGTCCGCGACCTGACGATCATCACGGGTCAGAAGCCCGTGGTCACGAAGGCACGGCGATCGATCGCCCAGTTCCGCATCCGGACGGGCAACTCGATCGGCGCGAAGGTGACGCTGCGCGGCGCGCGGATGTGGGATTTCGTCGACCGGCTGACGCTGCTCGCCCTGCCCCGGATCCGCGACTTCCGGGGCATCCCGGCGAAGTCGTTCGACGGACGAGGCAACTACACGCTCGGCCTCCGCGAGCAGCTCGCCTTCCCGGAGATCGATTACGACAAGGTGGACCGTCTCCGCGGGCTGGAGATCAGCATCGTGACGACGGCGAAGACCGACGAGGAGTCGAAGCACCTGCTCGAACTCCTCGGCATGCCCTTCGCCTCGTAGGCGCGGGAGGAGACCATGGCAAAGAAATCGATGATCGCAAAGGCGAAGCGTTCGCCCAAGCACCCCGTCCAGGCCTATCACCGCTGCGTCGTGTGCGGCCGCCCGCGCGCGTACATGCGCACGGTTCGCCCTGTGCCGGATCTGCTTCCGGGAGCGTGCGCTCCTCGGCGAGCTGCCGGGCGTCACGAAGTCGAGCTGGTAGGGGACCGATGAACATCTCCGATCCCATCGCGGACATGCTCACGCGCGTTCGCAACGCATCTCGCGCACATCACACCGAAGTGCGCGTGCCGGCATCGCGGACCAAGCGCGAGATCGCCCGCATCCTCAAGGACGAGGGATTCATCGCCGAGTTCCGCGAGGAGCAGGAGGGTCCTGCCCAGGTGCTCCATCTCACGCTGAAGTACGTCGACGGCAAGGCCCCGGTGGTCTCCGGCCTGAAGCGGATCAGCAAGCCCGGCCTGCGCGTGTACGCAGGCAAGACCGACATCCCGCGCGTGCTCGGCGGGCTCGGCATCGTCATCGTCAGCACGAGCCAGGGGATCATGACCGGAGCGCAGGCCCGCAGGGCCCAGCTCGGTGGTGAAGTCCTCGCGTACGTCTGGTAGGGGTCATGTCACGAATCGGACGCAGTCCCATCGCCGTCCCGGCCGGGGTCGAGGTCGCCCTCGAGGGTCGCCAGGTCACGGTCAAGGGCCCCAAGGGCACGCTGACCCGCTCCCTCCATCCGGACATGACCATCGTCCGTGAGGACGACAACCTGGTCGTCAGCCGACCCACGGAACAGAAGATGCATCGGCAGCTGCACGGCCTGACCCGCACCCTCGTCAACAACATGGTCGTGGGTGTGACCACCGGCTACCGCAAGGGCCTGGAGATCAACGGCGTCGGCTATCGCGCGGCGATGGTCGGCCAGAAGCTCCAGCTCAACCTTGGCTACAGCCACCCGGTCGAGATCGACCCACCGGCCGGCATCGGCTTCGAACTCGACAGCCCGACGCGGCTTGCCGTCGTGGGGATCGACAAGGAGCTCGTCGGCCAGATCGCCGCGCAGATCCGCGCCACGCGCAAGCCGGAGCCCTACAAGGGCAAGGGCGTCAAGTACGCGGGCGAGTACATCCGTCGAAAGGCCGGCAAGGCCGGCAAGATCGGCGGCAAGAAGTAGACATCGAGGTTCGTAGACGATGACCCAGGTCGCCAGCCGCGGCGCATCGCGACGCAAGCGCCACCACCGGATCCGCCTCCACATGGAGGGGACGGCGGCTCGGCCACGCCTCGCGGTCTTCCGCAGCCTGAATCACATCTATGCGCAGGTCATCGACGATATCGTCGGGCAAGACCCTCGCCGCGGCATCGACCGTGGAGAAGGAGCTGCGCGGTTCGAAGGACGCGAAGGTCGAGGAGGCCCGGACCATCGGGCGCCTCGTGGCCGAGCGTGCCCGGGCCGCCGGCGTTGAGCGCGTCGTCTTCGATCGAGCCGGGTTCCGGTACCACGGGCGGATCAAGTCGCTCGCCGATGCCGCCCGCGAAGCCGGCCTCGAGTTCTGATCAGAAGGAGCAGACGTGGCGAAGATCGACCCGAACAAACTCGCGCTCGAGGAGCGTGTCGTCCAGATCAACCGTGTCGCGAAGGTCGTCAAGGGCGGCCGTCGCTTCAGCTTCAGCGCGATCGTCGTCGTCGGTGACGGCGCGGGCCATGTCGGCGCGGGGCTCGGCAAGGCCGGCGAGGTCCCCGAATCGATCCGCAAGGGCGTCGAGGACGCCAAGAAGAACCTGATCCGCGTGCCGATGGTCGGGACCACGATCCCGCACGAGGTCAACGTTCGCTATGCCGCGAGCAAGGTCATGCTCAAGCCGGCGTCGCAGGGGACCGGGGTCATCGCGGGCGGCGCCGTTCGTGCGGTCGTCGAGGCGGCCGGGATCCACGACATCCTCTCGAAGATCCACGGCTCCACCAACCCGGTGAACGTCGCGCGGGCGACGATCGAGGCGCTGCGCGGCCTGCGCTCGGTCGAAGAGGTCAGCGCGTCGCGCGGGATCCGCATCAATGCCCGGATCTCGGGCCAGCCCGCCCCCGAGAGCGAGGTGCCCGGTGGCCGGTAAGCTGCGCGTCACCCAGGTCAAGAGCACGATCAGCCACATCGCGCGCAACCGGGCGACCGCGAAGGCGCTCGGACTGCGCAGGATCGGCGACACGATCGAGGTCGTCGACAATGCCGCCACCCGCGGCATGGTTCGCCAGATCCGCTTCCTCGTCTCCGTCGAGGAGATCGCGGCGGCCGACCCCGAGGAGACATCATGAAGTTGCACGATCTGCGGCCCGCGAAGGGGTCGCGCAAGGCTCGTCAGCGGGTCGGTCGCGGGATCGCCGCCGGTCAGGGCAAGACGGCCGGACGCGGGACGAAGGGTCAGAAGGCACGCGCCGGAGGATCGATCCCGGCCCGGTTCGAGGGCGGCCAGACGCCGCTCCACGTCCGGATCCCGAAGTTGCGCGGGTTCAAGAACAAGTTCAAGGTCCAGTACGAGATCGTGAATCTCGGGTCCATCGGCCGCCTCGTGGAGCTCGGCGCTTTCGAGCCCGGTGAACTTCCCGGCGCGACCAAGGCCGCCAAGACCAAGACGAAGGCAGCCCCGATCACGATCAACCAGGAGATCCTGCGCGGCACGGGGCTCGTGCGCTCGCTCGACAAGCCGATGAAGGTCCTCGGGACCGGAGAGATCGGCGCTCCGGTCTTCCTCGTCGCGGATGCGTTCAGCCGCACGGCCATCGCGAAGATCGAGGCCGCAGGCGGGACCGTGTCGATCCTCGAGGTCCCGGACAAGCCGTTGGCCGCGCTCGGCGTCGGCGACGAGGCTCGCGCGACGACCGAACCGGACGAAGCACCGACCGAGGCGATCGCCGAGGACTCCAAGCCGGCCACACCACGCAAGGCACGGGCGCCGAAGCGCGCTGCTGCCGCACCCGAAGCAGCGGCGGAAGCCGCGACCGAAGCGGTCGTCGAGGCAGCGACCGAGGACGCCCCAGGAGCGGCGAGCGAAGCCGCGCCGGACGAGGCCGTCGCCGAAGCGGCCGGCGAGAACGACGAGGCCGCGTCCGACGCGGTCGACACCACGGACGCGTAGGCGACCGTGTTCGAATCCCTGCTGAACGCGTTCCGTGCGCCGGACATCCGGCGCCGGATCCTGTTCGTCCTCGGGATCCTGATCGTCTATCGCCTCTTCGCCCAGGTCCCGCTCCCGGGCGTCGACCGCGAGCAGCTGCGCCAGTACTTCGACAACAACGCGGCCTTCGGGCTGCTCGACCTGTTCGCCGGCGGCGGCCTGTCGTCGCTGTCGGTCGTGGGCCTGGCGATGAACCCGTACATCAACGCGTCGATCATCATGCAGTTGATGAGCGGGGTGGTCCCGCGCCTCCAGGCCCTCAGCCGTGAGGGCGAGTACGGGCGCAACAAGATCACCCAGTACACCCGCTACCTGACCGTCCCGATGGCCGCGCTCCAGGCGTTCGGCATCCTCAGCGCGTTCAGCGCGCAGGGCATCATCGTGGGCGGCTTCGACCTCTCGAGCTTCACGTCGTGGACCCAGATCGCGACGCTGACCGCCGGGGCGATCGCGCTCATGTGGCTCGGCGAGCTGATCACCGAGAAGGGCATCGGCAACGGGATCAGCTTCATCATCTTCGCCGGCATCGTCAGCCAGGTACCGTCCGCGATCGGCGCGTTCCTTGCGAATCCCAACCTGCGCGACATCCTCCTGTTCGGGGTCCTCGCTGTCGCGGCCGTCTTCGTGATCATCTACATCCAGGAAGGCCAGAGGCGGATCCCCATCCAGTACGCCAGCCGGGTGCGCGGCCAGAAGATGTATCGCGGCGGCCAGACGTTCCTGCCGCTCCGCGTGAACCTGGCCGGGGTCATCCCGATCATTTTCGCGGTCAGCATCCTGCAGTTCCCGGCGCAGCTCTCGTTGTACTTCCGCGGCTCGCCCATCGAGGCCGTCGCAGCCGTGGCTGAAGCGATCGGATCGTTCCTGGCCTCCACGACGATCCAGTACGCGATCCTGTATTTCCTCCTGGTCATCGGATTCACGTACTTCTACACGGCGTTCACCTTCAAGCCCGACGAGACGGCCGAGCAGCTCCGCAAGAACGGAGGGTTCATCCCGGGCATCAGGCCCGGACGTCCCACCCAGGACTACCTCGCGCGGGTCGTGTTCCGGATCACCGTGGGTGGCGCCCTGTTCCTCGGGACGGTGGCCGTCGCGCCGATCATCATCGGCCTGCTCGACCCGTCGCTCGGCGGGATCGCTGTCGGTGGCACCGGACTCCTGATCATCGTCAGCGTCGTCGTGGAGACGATGAAGCAGATCGAGGCCCAGCTCCTGATGCGCAACTACGAGGGATTCATCCGGTGATGATGGTGGTCCTCCTGGGCGCCCCAGGCGCCGGGAAGGGCACTCAGGCAGCCCGGCTCAGGGATCGTCTTGGTCTTCCGCACGTCGCCACGGGGGATCTCTTCCGCGCGGCCGTCCGCGACGGCAGCGCTCTCGGGGTCGAGGCACGGCGCTTCATGGAACGTGGCCAGCTCGTCCCGGACGAGGTCACCGTCCAGATGCTCCTGACGCGGCTCGCCGAGCCCGACGCCGCCGGAGGGGCTTTGCTCGACGGCTTCCCAAGGACGGCCGCGCAGGCGCGAGCGCTGGACGAGGCTCTCGCCAGGACTGGCTCCCGGGTGGATCACGCGCTGCTGATCGAGGTCCCCGAGGACGAGCTCGTCGCCCGACTCGGCGGCCGCTGGATCTGCTCTGCGGCCGGCCACGTGTACCACATCACGGCCAACCCGCCACAGGTCCCCGGTGTCTGCGATATCGACGGCTCGGATCTCGTGCAGCGCGCCGACGACCAGATCGAGACCGTTCGGGCCCGACTCGCCCAGCAGCTCTCGGCCCTCAACGACGTCGTCGGGCACTACGAGTCTGCGGGAGTCCTTGACCGGGTGAACGGACTGCAGCCGATCCTCGACGTCACCGACGCACTCACGACGGTGCTGGACGGCTCCTCCGGCGGTGTTCGCGGGTCGGCCCGATGATCGCGCGCAAGTCGCGGCGGGAGATCGAATCGATGCGCCAGGCCGGCAAGCTGGTCGCGGAAGTGCTCGCGTTGATCGAGGCCGAGCTGAAACCGGGGGTCACGACACGCGACCTGGACCGGATCGCCGAGCGTCACATCCGCGCCGCGGGCGCCACGCCATCCTTCCTCGGCTACCTCGGCAACGGTCGCTACGGTAATGATCCGCACGCATTCACCGGCACGATCTGCGCGTCGATCGACGATGAGGTGGTCCACGGGATCCCCGGCGATCGCGTGATCAGGAGCGGTCAGATCGTGTCCATCGACGTCGGCGCGATCGTCGACGGATGGCACGGCGACGGCGCCCGGACGTTCGTCGTCGGGACGGTCCCGGCCGAGACCGCGACCCTCGTCGAGACGACCAGCGCGGCCCTCATGGCCGGGATCGCGGCGGCCGTGCCCGGCAATCGCCTCGCCGACATCTCCGGCGCGATCGAGGACGTCGCGGCTCCCCACGGCTACGGGATCGTGCGCCAATTCGTCGGCCACGGGATCGGCAGCCAGATGCACGAGGAGCCGCAGGTCACGAACTACCGCACCGGCGCCCGCGGGATCCTCCTCCAGCCCGGGCTCTGCCTGGCCATCGAGCCGATGCTGACGCTGGGTCGCGAGGAGGTCGAGGTCAAGCCCGATGGCTGGACCGTCGTCACCAGCGACGGGTCGATGGCGGCCCACTTCGAGCACACCATCGCGATCACCGACAACGGGCCGGAGATCCTCACCGCCGTCTGACTCCGGTGGTTGCCGGAATCGGGCTGCTTCTGATACGCTACGCGTTCGTGTGTCGGTCCAGACGGGCCGGCACTCATCGTGAGAAAGGGAAGCACGTACGCCTGTGGCCAAGCGAGATGCGATCGAAGTCGAAGGGACGGTCATCGAGCCGCTCCCGAACACGATGTTCGCCGTCGAGCTGGAGACCGGCCACCGCGTCCTGGCCCACATCAGCGGCAAGCTGCGGATGAACTTCATCCGGATCCTGCCCGGAGACCGGGTCCGTGTGGAGCTTTCCCCATATGACCTGACTCGTGGTCGGATCACGTACCGGCTCAAGTAGCCGGACGCGAGCCCTCACGACCGCCACACCGCCCACACGACCACGATCGAGGAACCGTTGAAAGTCAGAGCCTCAGTCAAGACACGCTGCGACAACTGCAAGGTGATCCGTCGCCGAGGCACGGTCATGGTCATCTGCACGAATCCGAAGCACAAGCAGCGGCAGGGCTAACCGATGGCACGAATTGCCGGCATCGATATCCCGCGCGAGAAGCGCGTCGAGATCGCGCTCACCTACATCTTCGGCCTGGGCCTGCCCACGAGCCAGAAGATCCTCGCCCAGACCAACGTCAATCCGGACACGCGTGTCCGGGACCTGACCGAGGAGCAGGTGAACCGCCTGCGCGAGGTCATCGACCGGCGCTACAAGGTCGAGGGCGACCTGCGCCGCGAAGTGGCCCTGAACGTCAAGCGACTGATCGAGATCGGCTCGTACCGCGGAGGGCGCCACCGGCGCAACCTGCCGGTGCGCGGCCAGCGGACCAAGACCAACGCTCGCCTGCGACGCGGACCGAAGAAGACGGTCGGCGTTCGGCGCAAGAAGTAACGAGGGACTTCGACAGGCATGGCCGAACGCAAGAAAGTCGTCAAGCAGCGCCGCAAGGAGAAGAAGAACGTGCCCCAGGGCCACGTTCACATCCAGGCGTCGTTCAACAACACGATCATCACGATCACCGACCTCGGCGGCGCCGTGATCAGCTGGGGGTCGGCCGGCGTGGCCGGCTTCAAGGGCTCGCGCAAGAGCACGCCGTACGCGGCCGCGCTATCGGCCGAGGGCGCGGCGCGCCGTGCGATGGAGCACGGGATGCGCCAGGTCGAGGTCTACGTCAAGGGTCCGGGCGCCGGGCGCGAACAGGCCGTGCGGTCGCTCCAGGCGGCCGGCCTCGAGGTCTCGGCGATCACGCGATGTCACCCCCATCCCGCACAACGGCTGCCGCGCCCCGAAGCGGCGCCGGGTCTAGCCGAGACAGGAACTGATGGCCCGATACACCGAATCCGTTTGTCGCCTGTGCCGGCGTGAAGGCGCGAAGCTCTACCTCAAGGGCAGCCGCTGCTATTCGAAGAAGTGCGCGTTCGAGCGTCGACCCAGCCCTCCCGGGCAGCATGGCGTGCGCCGCCGCAAGGTGAGCGAGTACGGCGTCCAGCTGCGCGAGAAGCAGAAGGTCCGCCGGGTCTACTCCGTCCTCGAGCGCCAGTTCCAGAACTACTTCGTCAACGCAGAGTCCCGCCCGGGCGTCACCGGCGAGAACCTCCTGCGGTTGCTCGAAACGCGGCTCGACAACGTCGTGTTCCGGATGGGCTTCGCGACCTCGCGTGCCCAGGCCCGGCAACTCGTCAACCACGGCCACTTCCAGGTCAACGGGCGACCCACCGACGTGGCGTCCTACCAGACCAAGCCGGGGGACCGGGTCGAGGTCCGCGAATTGCGCCGAGCGCGCGACCCGTTCAAGACGGCGAAGGAGACCCTTCGCTCCCATCAGGCTCCCGAATGGCTGAGCGTCGACGCCGCGAAGCTGTCCGGCACCGTCAACGAGCCGCCCCGTCGCGACCAGATGCCGCCCGATCTCAACGAGCAGCTCGTGGTCGAGTACTACTCGAGGTAACACGCTTCCATGATCGAACTCGAAAGCCCGATGATCGAGCCGGTAGAAGAGCTCGGCACGTACGCGAAGTACGAGGCCGGGCCGCTTCAGGCCGGTTACGGCGTGACGCTCGGGAACGCGCTGCGGCGCGTCCTGTTGTCGACCCTCCAGGGGGCGGCCGTGACGTCGATCCAGATCCGCGACGTCTACCAGGAGTTCTCGACGATCCCCGGCGTCAAGGAGGACGTGACCCAGATCGTCCTGAACGTGAAGAAGCTGCGTCTGCGCAGCTTCGTCGATCATCCGGTCCAGCTGCGCCTGATCAAGAGCGGCGCCGGCGCCGTGACCGCGGCGGACATCGCCGAGACGGCTGACGTCGAGATCGTCAACACCGACCTCGTCCTCATGAACCTCGACACGGACGACGTCACGATCGAGATGGACCTGACCGTCGAGCGCGGCGTCGGGTACCTCGCCGCCGAGCGCGCCGAGGCGCTGCCGATCGGCGTGATCGCCGTTGACGCGATCTTCACGCCGGTGCGCAAGGTGAACTACTGGGTCGAGAGCATGCGCGTCGGCCAGATGACGAACTACGACAAGCTCACGATCGAGATCGAGACCGACGGGAGCGTCGGGCCCGAGGAGGCGCTCTCCAAGTCGGCCGAGATCCTCGTCGATCAGTTCCGCCCGTTCGCATCCATCGGCATGGCCACGGCGCCGGTCGATCGGGCCGCGGCCGGCGTGCCGCAGCTCCCCCCCAACATGCTCGACATGCCGATCGAGGAGCTCGATCTGCCGATGCGCGCCTACAACTCGCTCAAGCGCAACAACATCGTCAAGGTCGGCCAGCTGCTCCAGCTGAAGGACGACGATCTGCTCCGGATGCGCAACTTCGGCAAGAAGTCGCTCGACGAGATGAAGGAGCGGCTCATGATGCGCGGCTTCATCCTGCCGGAGTCGCTCAGCGCCCCGGACGGCCTGGACGACGACGCGGAGTCGGACGACATGCCTTTCGACGAAGACGCCGAGGCCTGATTCGATGGCCCACCGGATCGACGGTCGCAAGCTCAGCCGCAAGCACGGTCCGCGGATGGCGATGTACCGCAGCCTCACGGTCGCGGTGTTGCGCCATGAGCGGATCAAGACCACCGAGGCGAAGGCCAAGGAGGTCCGTGGCCAGGTCGAGCGGATGATCACCCTCGCGAAGCGCGGCGATCTCGCCGCACGGCGCGCGGTCGTGGCCGACTTCCCGAACGAACCGCTGGTCATCGACAAGCTGTTCAACGAGATCGCCCCGAAGTACGCCGAGCGGTCGTCGGGTTTCACCCGGATCGTGAGGATCGGGCAACGCATGGGCGACGCGGCCGAGATCGTCCAGCTCGAGCTCGTCTGAGGTCGAGGATGCGCGCCCCACGGGGCGCCGAACGAAGCGCTCGAGAGGGCGCGCCCGGTCGCTTTCGCGCCCGGGTCGAATATGACGGCACGGACTTCTTCGGGTTCCAGGCGCAGCCGGGAACGCGAACGGTCCAGGGGGTGCTGGAGGACGCGTTGGCTCGCCTCAGCGATGGGGTTCGCCAGCCGGTCGACGGCGCTGGACGCACGGATGCTGGAGTGCACGCTACGGGCCAGGTGATCGCATTCACCTACCGCGGGCGGCTGACGGCAGACGCGCTGACCGAGGCCCTCAACGGGATCCTGCCACGGGACGTCGCGATCCGCGACCTCCGCCGGGCTCCCGCGAGGTTCCACCCCCGCTATGCGGCGCGATATCGGGAGTATCGCTACACCGTCTGGAACGGGCCGCGCAGTCCGCTCCTGGAGCGCACGGCGTTGCAGGTTCGGACCCCACTCGACACCGCCGCGATGGCGCGGGCCGGGTCGGCCTTCGAGGGCCGGCACGACTTCAGCGCTTTCGGGGGAGCGGACCGCCAGCCGGTCCGGACCGTTCACGCGGTCCGCGTCCGACGGGTGGGCCGGCTCGTGACGATCGACGTCCGGGCCGACGCGTTCCTGCGGGGGATGGTGCGCCGGATGGTGGCCATGCTGCTGGAGGTGGGTCGGGGCAAACTGGATGAACAGGCGGTCGTGTCGGCCCTGGCCGATCGACGACCGGCGCTCGACGGGGCAGCCGCCCCGCCGCAGGGCCTGAGCCTTCGACGTGTGGCCCTCGGGCGACGCGCGGAGCGGATGAACGGAGAAGACGAGGAACGATGAACGCGAAGACCATTGCGGTCCGGGAGAGCGAGATCGAGCGACGCTGGTTCGTCGTGGATGCGACGGACGAGACCCTCGGTCGGCTTGCCTCGCGCATCGCGCGCATCCTCGAAGGCAAGCACAAGCCGACCTACACGCCGCATCTCGACACCGGCGATCACGTTATCGTCCTGAACGCGGCACGGATCAGCGTGACCCGCGACAAGCTGGACTCGAAGCTGTACATGCGCCACAGCGGCCACCCGCAGGGCCTCAAGCAGGAGACCCTCGGACACCTGCTCGCCCGCCGTCCCGAGGAGCCCATCCGGCGCGCGGTGAAGGGCATGCTGCCCCACACCCGGCTCGGGGCACAGCAGCTCCGCAAACTCAAGATCTACGCTGGCACCGACCACCCGCATCAGGCCCAGCGGCCTGAGCCGCTCGCCTGACGAGGAGATCGCTCATGACCACCCCTTCCTTCTTCTCGGGCACCGGCCGTCGCAAGACCGCCGTCGCGCGGGTGCGACTGCTGCCCGGTGAGGGCGAGATCGTCGTCAATGGCCGCTCGCTCGAGGAGCATTTCGGGAACGCGATCAGCGAGGGCGACCTGCGGATGCCCTTCCGCGTGACCGGGACCGAGGGCCGCTTCAACGCGATGATCAAGGTCGAGGGCGGCGGGGTCACCGGCCAGGCCGGCGCGATCCGCCATGGGATCGCACGCGCGCTGCTCGAAGTCGACCCGGACACGAATCGGGTCCCCCTTCGGCAGGCCGGTTTCCTGACCCGCGACCCACGCATGAAGGAGCGCAAGAAGTACGGCCTGAAGCGCGCCCGAAAGGCGCCGCAGTACACCAAGCGCTGATCCGCGGCGAGCGGGCCGACGGATCGTGGAGCGCGCGGCTTCCCTGCAGGGACGCGACCTCCTGAGCATCGCCGACCTGTCGGTCGGCGAGGTGGAGCAGGTCTTCGCACGCACCGCGGAGCTGAAGGCGGAGTTCCGGACGGCTCGGCGTCATGCCCAGCCACCGCTGATCGGTCGGACGCTCGCCATGCTGTTCCAGAAGCCCAGCCTGCGCACACGCGTCACGTTCGAGGCCGGGATGGTCCAGCTCGGCGGACACGCGATCTATCTCACCAACGACGTCGTCCTCGGCGCTCGCGAAAGCGTGCGCGACGTCGCGCGCAACCTCAGCCGATTCGTCGACGGGATCATCGTCCGGACCGGCCCTCACGAGGTCGTCAGCGAACTCGCCGCGCAGGCGACGATCCCGGTCGTCAACGGACTGACCCTGCGCGAGCACCCGTGCCAGGCTCTCGCCGACGTGTTCACCCTCCGCGAGCGCTTCGGATCGCTCGACGGCCTCGTCCTGACGTTCGTGGGTGACGGGAACAACGTGTATCACTCCCTCGCCATGCTCGGCGTCGCATTCGGGATGGAGATCCGCCTGGCGCACCCCGTCGGGTACGAGCCGAACGAGCGCGTCGTCGTCCGAGCCGAGGCGCTCGCCCAGGCCGGAGGCGGCCGCCTCGTGTTCGGCACGGATCCCGCGGAGATGGTCCGCGGCGCCTCGGTCATCTATACCGACGCCTGGACGTCGATGGGCCAGGAGGCCGAGACGGAAGAGCGTCGCGACGCATTCGGTGCATTCCAGGTGAACGCCGCGCTCGTTGCCGCCGCGGGTTCAGACCCGGTCGTCATGCACTGCCTGCCGGCGCATCGCGGCGAAGAGATCACCTCCGACGTCATGGACGGACCGAACAGCATCATCCTGGACCAGTCGGAGAACCGCTTGCACGTGCAGAAGGGCCTCCTGGCGGAGATCCTCGGGGACGCTCCGGATCGATGACGCCCGCGCCGGATCCACGGCTCGAGCGCTACACGGCCTCCCTGCGGCGCGGCCATCTGGCCGCCCGCCGCGGACAACTCGAAGGGTCGCTCGCGGCCTATGGCGAAGCCGCATCGATCGCGCCGGAGCGTGCTCTCCCGCACGCGAGCATGGGTTCGGTTCTTCGTCGGCTGGGTCGATCCAGCGATGCCCTTGCCGCGTACGACCGCGCGCGCGATCGAGCAGCGCTCGATCCCGATGTCGCACTGGCGCGCGCGGAACTCCTCGTCGAGCTGGGCCGGCGTGACGAGGCCGCAGATGCATTCCGGGATCTGGCCGAGCAGCATGATGGCGCCGGCCGGCCCAGCGAAGCGGCGGACGCGGCTGCGCACGCCCTGGATCTCGCCGACTCTCCCGAGCGACGGCAATCGGTCGCTGCACTCGCCGCCAGGCTGCGCACCGCCCGACTGCGCATCGCCGGCTCCTTGACCGCCGACCTCGAGGCGGATCCGCTCCCGCGCCTGCTCGATGAGGCGCAGGCCCAGGCCGACGGCGGCGAGGTCCTGCCGGCGCTCGCCCTCTACCGGCAAGCCGCCGCCCTCCTCCGGGATCGTGAACAATTCGGTGCGGCGATCGATGCGTGCACGGAGGGCCTGGGCCTGGCGCCGACGGATGGCCAGCTCCACCTCGATCTCGCCGAGCTGTACCTTGCCGCCGGCTGGCGATCCGCGGCCCGCGACAAGCTCCGGCTCGTCGCGCGGCTGGCCGCCCTCGAAGAGGACGCGGACGTTCGCGCGCGCGTCGTCGAGATCGTGCAGGGGTCGTTCGCCGAGGACGAGGCATCGGTCGGGCTCTCCGCCTGAGCCGCCATCGACCACCCGCGGCACCCGATCCGGCCCCCGTCGATCGGCGCACCGCCGCCGCACCGGGCGTGCGGGAGCGCGATGCTACACTGCCGATGCGATGCCGCAGCTCCTGGAGTCGATCCTCGACCAGGTCCGGCCGACCACATTGCTCGACATCGGGATCACCGCTCTCCTGATCTACTGGCTCTTCAGCCTGATCCGCGGGACCCGAGCGGTCCGGCTCGTGATCGGCGTGACCGTGCTGTTCCTCGTCTACGCCGTCGCCCAGGAGCTCTCGCTCCGTTTGCTGACACGGATCATGGAGACCGGGGCGGTCGTGGGCCTCTTCGCGATCGTCGTCGTCTTCCAGCCCGAGTTGCGTCGCGCGCTCGAGCGGATCGGCCGGTTCGGATCCATGGCCTGGCTGTTCGCGGGCTCCGACAACGGCACCGTCGAGCGGGTGGCCGGGACCGTCGCGAGCGCCGCATCGATCCTGTCGCGAGAGGGTCATGGTGCGCTCATCGTGCTCGAACGTGAGACCGGCCTCGAGGAGATCGCCGAGACCGGCGTCATGATCCATGCCGAGATCTCGGTCGACCTGCTCAGGACGATCTTCTTCCCGAAGACCGCGCTCCACGACGGTGCGGTGATCGTGCGCGGAGACCAGGTGATCGCTGCCGGTGCGCTCCTCCCCCTCGCCGAGACGACCATCCACATGGAGCGCTACGGGACGCGCCATCGGGCGGCGCTCGGCATCACGGAGCAGACCGATGCGATCGTCGTTGTCGTATCGGAGGAGAACGGTCAGATCAGCCTGGTGGAGCGAGCCCGGATCGTACGCAACCTTGGCGAGGCCCAACTCACGCGGGCGATCGTCACCTTGCTGCTCGCCACGAACGGGGGCGGCCCACTGCGCCGCCAGCCCGAGCCGGCGGCCGACGATGGGCGTGCCACGGCAAAGCAAACGCCCTCGTGAATCGCGTCGCCCGGTTCATCGTCCACAACTGGCCGCTGAAGCTCGCAGCGGTGATCCTCGCCACCCTGCTTTACTCGGGGCTGGTGCTCTCCGAGAACACCCGGACATTCTCCGGGACGGTCCCGATCCGGACGATCGATCAGCCGTCGTCGATGGTCCTCCTCTCCGATCTGCCGGACGTCGTCCGGATCCGCTACTTCGCGCCGAGTGACGGCATCCAGCTCGACTCCTCGAGCTTCACAGCGACCGTGGACCTTTCAAGCGTCGACCCGACCGTCGATCGGGCGAGCGTCGCCGTGCGGGTCGAGGCGATCGATCCCAGGATCCAGATCATCGACTTCGAGCCGAGTCGCATCAATATCCAGCTCGACGAAGTCATCCGGCGCGAGATCCCCATCGTCGTCGACACGGGCGAGATCCCACCCGGGCTCGACGTGCGCGAGGCGCAGCTGGCCCTTCCGACCGCGACCGTCGTGGGGCCGTCGTCGGTCGTGCTGCGCGCCGCCCGAGCGGAAGCGCGGGTCAGGATCGACGCCTCCGGCATCGATATCGATCGCGACGTGGACCTCGTGGTGGTCGACGAGCTCGGTGAGCCGTTGAGCCGCGTCGATGTCGAGCCGTCGGCTGTCCGCGTCGTCATCGCGGTCTTCACGGATCGGCAGACGCGGTCCCTTTCAGTGAACCCGATCATCGCGGGGACGCCGGCAGCGGGCTTCGAGGTGGCGACAGTCACGGTCGAGCCGGTCGTCGTGGGCGTCGAGGGCGATGCCGACCAGCTTGCCGCGCTGTCCCGGGTGGACACCGTGCCCATCTCGATCAGCGGGATCTCGTCCGACCAGGAGCGCACCGTGGCCCTCGCGCTGCCCGCCGGGATCCTGACCCTGGGCGACGATTCGGTGACGGTGACGATCACGCTCCGTCCGGTCACGGCGACGCGCACCTTCAGCGCCGGAGTCGTTCTGACAGGGACAGGGCCGGGCCTGACCTACGAGCTCGTCCCCGATCGCGTGCTCGTGACGATCGGCGGCTCGGTCGCCGACCTCGATCGCCTCTCGGCGACGACGTTCACCGTCTCGGTCAGCGTCGCGGGCCGCGGCCCCGGGACGTACAACCTGCTGGTCAGCTCGATCCTCGCGGCGGGACTGACCGAGGTCGCGATCGCGCCGGCGACCGTGACGGTCACGATCTCGGCGCCGCAGACGCCCGCGCCCTCGCCGACCCCGGCTCCGTCGCCCTCACCGGCGCCCTAGGACCGCCATGCCACGGCTCTTCGGCACGGACGGGATCCGTGGTGTCGCGAATGTCGACCTCAAGCCGCCGCTCGCCTACGCGCTCGGCCGCGCGACGGCCCAGCGCCTCGTGGGCGCGGGAGGAGCGCTGGTGGTCGGCCAGGATACGCGCCGCTCCTGCGACATGTTCGTGGCGGCGATCACCGCCGGCGCCACGAGCATGGGGGTCGACGTGCACCGGGTGGGCGTGGTCCCGACGCCGGCCCTGGCGTACCTCGCGGGAGATCGCGATTTCGAGGCCGGGATCATGGTCTCGGCGTCGCACAATCCTGCCGCCGATAACGGGCTCAAGGTGCTGGGGCGCGGCGGGCGCAAGCTCGACGATGCGGTCGAGGATGAACTCGAGCAACTCGTCTGGCGGGCAGAGGAGCTCGTGGGCGTGGCCAATGCCCAGCTCGGCATCGCCGTGGACGCCCACGAGCTCGTCGAGCGCTACCTGGCGGATCGGCTGTCGATCGCGCGCGAGATCGATGGCGCAGGTCTGCGAGTCGTGCTCGACTGCGCCAACGGGTCCGGCGGTCGGGTCGCCCCCGAGATCCTCGGCGGGGCCCGTGTCGCGCTCGATGTCATCCACAATGCGCCCGACGGCGAGAACATCAATGTGGGTGCCGGCGCGACCGCGCCCGCCTCGCTCGGGGCGCGGGTGGTCGCCCAGGGAGCCGACGTCGGGTTCGCCCTCGACGGCGATGCGGACCGGCTGATCGCGACCGACGCCTCGGGCACGGTCGTCGACGGGGACCAGATCCTCGGGATCCTCGCCCTCGATCGTCTCGCCGCCGGGACGCTGCCGAACGGCACGCTGGTCGTCTCGATCCTGTCGAACGGGGGCCTCGAGGCGTCCGTTCGGGCCGCGGGCGGATCGGTGGTCCGGACACCGGTCGGCGATCGGTACATCCTCGATGGGATGGAGGTCGCCGGCGCCGTCCTCGGCGGGGAGAAGAGCGGGCACGTGATCATCCGCGACCGGGCGACCTCGGGGGACGGCATCGTGACCGCGCTGGAAGTGCTGCGGGTGATGACCTCGACCGGCTCGTCGCTCGCCGATCTCGCGGCGGCCATCCCGATGCTGCCCCAGCAACAGCGCGCGACGCCGGCCCGTCACAAGGACCAATGGGAGGGCGATCCTGCCCTTCAGCAGGCGATCGCCAGCGCGCGCGACCGCCTCGGCCCGGGCGGACGCATCATCGTGCGGCCGTCGGGCACGGAGCCCGCCCTGCGGGTCATGGTCGAAGGACCGGACGCCCGGCTCGTGGCGGAACTCGCCGACACGCTCGCGACGCTCGCGGGAGAGCGACTAAACTGACCGCCGGTCGCCGAGCGATCGGCGGACCGGCCCGACACCTGTCGGGCGCAAGGAGGGAATCCCGGGATGTGTGGAATCGTCGGCTACACGGGGCCTCGATCGGCTGGCCCGATCCTCCTCGAGGGTCTGCGGCGACTCGAGTATCGCGGCTACGACTCCGCGGGGATCGCCCTGCTCGATGAGGCCGGCGACCTCTTCATGGAGAAGCGCGCCGGCAAGCTGAGCAACCTCCGTACGGCGATCGCCGATCGGACGCCACACGCTGCGATCGGCCTTGCCCACACCCGCTGGGCGACCCACGGTCGGCCGAACGATCTCAACGCGCATCCGCACCTCGACTGCACGGGCCGGATCACCGTCATCCACAACGGGATCATCGAGAACTTCCAGGAACTGCGCGACGGCCTTGCGGAACGCGGTCACGTCCTGTCGTCGGATACCGACACCGAGGCGATCGCCCACCTCATCGAGGAGGCCTACGCCGGCGACATCGCGGATGCGACGCGCGCGGCTCTCGGACGCGTCGAGGGCGCCTACGCCCTCGTGGTCATGCATCGCGACGAGCCGGACCGGCTCGTCGGCGGCCGCCACGACGTCCCGCTCGTCGTCGGGATCGGAACGGACGAGAACTTCCTTGCCTCCGACGTCGCTGCGATCCTTGCCCACACGCGTCAGGTCATCTTCCTCGAGGAGGGTGATGTCGCCGACATCCGGCCCGACGGCGTGGTCCTGACCGACATCGCCGGGCGGCCGATCGAGCGGGTCGTCCAGACCATCGACTGGACGCCGGAGGCCGCCGAGAAGGGCGGATACGATCACTTCATGCTCAAGGAGATCCATGAGCAGCCGCTCGCCCTCCGCCAGGCGATCGCCGGTCGCCTGACCCGGGACGACCGGATCGTCATCGAAGAGCTCGACAGCGTCGCGGACGCGCTGCGCACGGTCCAGCGGATCGAGGTGGTGGCCTGCGGGAGTGCCTACTACGCGGGTCTCGTCGCCGCCTCCGCCCTCGAGGCATGGACAGGTCTCCCGGCGCGCGCGACCGTCGGATCGGAGTTCCGCTACAGCCCGCCGCCGCTTGACGAGCGAACCCTTGTGATCGCGGTCACCCAGTCGGGCGAGACGGCCGACACGATCGCCCCGACGCGTCTGGCGCGGCGCGCCGGGTGCCCGATCATCGCGGTGACGAACACGGTCGGGTCGGCGATCACCCGCGAGGCGGATGCCGTGCTCTATCTCCAGGCAGGCCCGGAGATCGCCGTCGCCGCATCGAAGACCTTCGTCACCCAGATCGCGACCCTCGTCATGCTCTCGGCCGCGATCGCGAAGGTCCGCGGGACGCTCGGCGATGAGGCCGAGCTCGCGCTCGGCGCTGCGCTGCGCAACCTTCCGGAGGCCGCGGAGCGCGCGCTCACGCTCAATGTCGACGCGGCGCCGGCCCTCGCGCGTCGCTACGTCAACTCACGCGGGTTCATGTTCGTCGGGCGTGGGCCGACGTACCCCGTCGCGCTCGAGGGCGCTCTCAAGCTGAAGGAAGTGAGCTACGTCCACGCCGAGGGCTACGCGGCCGGTGAGTTGAAGCACGGCCCGATCTCCCTGCTCGATGCCGAGTGCCCCCTGGTCGCCGTGGCGACCCGCTCATCGGTCTACGACAAGCTGATCAGCAACGTGATGGAGGGTCGCGCGCGGGATGCACGGGTGATCGCCGTGGCGACCGAGGGTGACCGCCGGATCGAACGCCTCGTCGACGATCTGTTCTGGGTCCCCGAGACCCACGAGGTCCTCACCCCGATCGTCGGGATCATCCCGCTCCAGCTCCTCGCCTACCACGTGGCGGTGGCCCGCGGGACCGACGTCGACCAGCCGCGCAATCTCGCGAAGTCGGTCACGGTCGAGTAGGGGTGAGCGTCCTGCTCCGGGTCCCGCGCTCGTGACGGACCGCTCTGACTCTCCGACGGGCGCGACCGTGCCGCCGGGAACGACGGAGCTGGGCATCGACATCATCAAGGTCGATCGGATCCGCGCGACGCTGGCTCGGTTCGGCCCGCGCTTCACCAGGCGCGTCCTGACCTCATCGGAGCAGCGCTACGTGCGGGACCGTCCCGAGACGATGGCCGGCCGCTGGGCGGCGAAGGAGGCGGTCAGCAAGGTCCTCGGGCTTGGCGTGCGCGGGATCGGCTGGCGCGAGATCGAGATCGAACGGCTGCCGACCGGCCAGCCGGCGGTCAGATTGAATGGGCGCGCGGCTGAGCGCGCCGACCAGCTGGGCATGGAACGGATCGCCGTCTCGATCAGCCACGAGGAGGACTACGCCGTGGCGATCGCGTTCGGGGTTCGCTCCCTCGGGGGCCGGTACGTCTTCCCACCCGATATCGAGGAGCGCCTCGACGATCGTGAACGTCGGCTGCTCGCCCGGATGGAGCGGATCCGCGCCCTGGGCGGTGGGGCACCCGCGACCGCCGCGCCGGCCGACGACGCGGAGGGACCCGATGGCTGATCGGGGGAGCGTCGGCTTCGGCCGGCGCCCGGAACCCGGCAAGGCGGTCGCCGGGGCGATCGCGCTCGACGATGCCCTCGCCGCGCGCCTCCTGCCCGCGCGACCGGCCCGCGGGCACAAGGGCACGTTCGGGAAGCTGCTCGTCATCGCCGGCTCGCTCGACTACGCCGGCGCCGCGCTCCTGGTCTGCCGCGCGGCCGGTCGCGCAGGGGCCGGCCTCGTGACCCTCGCCGTCCCGGAGTCGCTCCAGCCGCTGTTCGCGGCAAAGGTCGTCGAGGCCACGACGATGGGTCTGCCCGAGGACGACCCGGAGGAGACCGACCCCGATGGCGCGCTGGCCCGGATCCTCGATCACGAACACGACGCGCTCGTCGTGGGCCCCGGCCTTCGCCCCGGCCTGGCGACCGCCGATCTCGTCCGGGCGATCGTCGCCGTGGCCCCGGATGCCCAGGGCTCGACGACCGACGGCGCTACCGGCGACGTGCCCGCGGCTGTGCTGGATGCCGAGGCCCTCCGCTCGCTCGCCTCGGTCGATCGCTGGTGGGAGGCCGTTCGACGGCCGTGCGTCCTGACCCCTCATCCCGGGGAGTTCGCGCGCCTTCGTGCCGCCGGCCGGGGCGACGGACCGGGCGACGGCGACCTCGTCGGCGACGACGAGGCCCGCGTGGCGGCTGCCGTCGATGCAGCGCGAACGTGGGGCCACGTGGTCGTCCTCAAGGGCGCGCGGACCGTCATCGCCGCGCCTGGCGCGCCGGCCAGGGCCGGCGCCGCGACAGTCGACGCAGCTCCCCCGAGACCGCCATCGCCGACTTCGAGAACCCGGCCCTGGCGACGGGGGGCACCGGAGACGTCCTCGCGGGGGTCATCGGCGCGCTCCTCGCGCAGGGCCTTGCGCCCTTCGATGCCGCGCGGCTCGGCGTCCAGCTGCACGGCCTGGCCGGGCAGGTGATCCGCGAGCAATTCGGCGATGCCGGTCTGCTCGCATCCGATCTCCCCGATGCGGTCGCCCTCGCCCGGCGCCGCCTCGCGACCATCGCGGAGCGCGCATCCGACGCCCGCGTGGGGTTCGGCGCCCGGGTCGCGCCGGACGCGCCAGCGCACCACTGAGCGCATGGTGACCCGGCCGTCGATCGAGGAACGGCTGGCGGCCGCCGGCCTCGGCCCGCTTCCCCGGCTCGCCTGGCTCGAGATCGACCTCGATGCGCTGCGCGGCAATCTCCGCGCCATCAGGACGATCGTCGGTCCGGGCGTTCGCGTCGAACCCGTCGTGAAGGCCGATGCCTACGGCCACGGCGCGGTACCCGTGGCCCGAACGCTCGAAGGTGCCGGCGCGGATGGGTTCTGCGTTGCCGCTTTCGACGAGGCCGTCGAGTTGCGCCGGGCCGGGGTCCGCGCCCCCATCCTCGTCCTCTACCCGGTCCCGCCGGAGGTCGTTGCGCTGGCTGCCCGCGGTCGGATCGCGGTCTCGGCGGGCGGCGGCGTCCAGCTCGATCGGATGCTCGCTGCAGGATCCGCCGCGGCCGGCCGGGGCCGGCGCCGGCTCGAGGTCCACCTCGAGATCGAGACGGGGCTGGGTCGCGGGGGCGTCGCGATCGAGGACGCGGCGGCCGTGGCCGTGCGGATCGGGACCACGCGCGGCGTACGGCTGGTCGGCGTCTGGACGCACCTCCAGGCCGCCGAGGACCCGGGACGGACCGCTCGGCAGCTGGAGGGCTTCGACCGCGCCATCGCCGCGCTCCGGGACGCGGGGGTGAAGATCCCGCGGCGCCACGTCGCCGCCAGCGGGATGCTGCTCGGTGGGGCCGTGGCCGCCCACGATGCCGTCCGGCCGGGGCTATCGCTCTACGGGATCGTGCCCGAGGAGCTCGGGCCGGGCGCGGACGCTCATGCCGAGCGGGCCGGCCTGCGGCCCGCCCTGTCCCTGTACGCCCGGCCCGTGCGCGTCGCCGACCTGCCGGCGGGGTGGGGGATCGGCTACGGGCCGACCCACGTGACCGCGCGCCCGGGGCGAATTCGCGACGCTCCCCCTCGGCTACGGCGACGGCTGGGCGCGCGCGCTCTCGAACCGGGCCGAGGCGCTCGTCCGTGGCCGTCGCGTCCCGATCGTCGGGAATGTCTCGATGGATGGGATCGTCGCCGACGTGACCGATGTCCCCGGGCCACCGGTGGATGGGCTCGACGAGTTCGTGCTCATCGGCTGCCAGGGCGACGAGCGGATCACGGCACTGCAGGTGGCGCAGGCCCGCACCACGAATACCTGGGAGGTCGTCACGGACATGGCTCGACGGTTACCGCGGGTGTACCATGCCTCCTCCGAGGCGGTGGGATTGCGTAGCCTCGTGTCTGGGGATGGACCGTGGCGATCATCGAGCTCTGGAACGGGGACATCTGTGATCTCGAGGTCGACGCCATCGTGAGCGCGGCGAATCCCAGCCTGTGGATGGCCACAGGCGTAGCGGGGGCGCTCAAGCGGGCCGGTGGCGACGAGATCGAGTTCGCCGCGGTCCGCCAGGGGCCCGTCGCCCTCGGATCAGCCGTGGTCACCGGGGCAGGTCGACTCGCCGCGCGCGCCGTCATCCATGCCGTCTCGCTCGACCGCGATCGCCGGACGAGCGGGACCGCGATCGAGGCCGCGGTCCGCAGCGCGATGGCTCGGGCCCGGGAGATCGAAGCAACGTCGATCGCCCTGCCGGCCCTCGGGACCGGCGTCGGGGGCTATCCCCTCGACGATGCGGCCCGGATCACGGTGGCGACCGTCCGCGACGAGGTGACCCGCTCGCCCGTGGTCGAGCGGGTCGTCTTCGCCCTGCGCGGGGCAACCGCGTACCAGGCGTTTCAGCGCGCCCTGGCCGAGACACCCGACACGACCCCTTCGATCCCCGAGGCGTCCCCACCGGTGGGCGCATCGTGACCTTCTCCTTCGAGCCTGTCGACGAGCAGCGCGACGCGCTCGTGGAGGAAGTGGCCCGCGAGATCCAGCTCCGCGGCCTCATGACCCCCGCGATGAGCTTCCTTCACGCGAGCCGCCCGTATCGCCCGCTGGGCCCCGATGCGATGCTCTTCTTCGATCCGGTGCTCCGGACGCTGTTCGGCGGCGGGGTGGCCGGGGCGTCGGCCATCCTGGCCGATGAGGCGGGCATCGAGCTCCTGATCGAGCGTCTCGAGGAGCTTCTCGACGAGGTGACCTGGGACGCCTGAGCGGGCACGGTCGTCGGCGCGCCCCCACGGGCGCACCGCCGGCGATGACGGGTAGCATGGCGGGGTGACGACCCGACGCAGCACACCAGCCGGCCCCAGCACGCTCCTGGCGATCGATCGCGGGCGTGCCTCGACGTCGGTCGCGGTCCTGGCCCGGATCCACCAGCGCTGGCGCCTTGCCGCCTCGAGCGTCCTGCCCGCGACCGTCGCGACCGAGGACCAGGTGGCTCGGACGATCGAGCGACTCCGCTCCGCCGATCCAGCGCTGGCGAGCGAGATCGGGCTGGGCGAGGGCAGCGCCGTCGATATCGAGCGGACCGTCGTGCGCAGCCGCGTGCCCTCGGAACTGGCCGTCCTGACCGTCACGGAGCGCGGTCAGGCGCACCTGGCACCGATCGTGGCGGCCAGCGGGTGGCGCGCCACGCCGGCTTCCATCGAGACCCACGATGCGCGGGGGATGACGGCCCTTCTGCTCGAGCCCGCGATCCATGGCGTCCTGGCGGCGGCCGACCGGCGCGCCGGCGCGGACGAGCGCGGCGGCCTCGACGATCTCGGCGCCCTGCTGGTCGGCATCGCGGCTCGGCGGCCCGACCTCCCGATCGTGCTTTCTGGAGCCATGACCGAGCAGGCCGCGCGGTTCGAGACCGGGTCGGCGCTGCCTCCACAGGTCGTGCTCGCGGCGGACCCGAGCGCCGGCGACCCACCCGGCGAATCGCTGCGGAACGTCCTCGCCGGAATGGCCGAGGCGGCCGACGATGCGCGTCGCCACCTGGCGCACGGGATCGAGGTCCTCGCCGAGGTGCTCGACCGCCGGGTCGAACTCCTCGAGGTCGGTGCATCCGGCGCGATCCGTGCCGTCGCCGATCCGCCTGCGGCGGGCGCACACCGGGGCGTGCGCTCGGGCGTCGTCGCCACGGCCGCGCTCGTGCCCCCCGACATCGACGAAGCGACGCTCGACGGTGTCGCCCGATGGACGACGACAACGCTCGATCGACATCGCCTCCGCGACCGCCTCGCCGATCTCGCCCTCTATCCGTGGGGAGATGCGGCGGGCGACGGCGCGCGGCTCCGGATGGCGGCCGCCCGAGCGGCACTCACCCGCCTCGTGGAGGCCACCCCGTTCCTCTCGACCGGCCCGACGCCCGACGTCGTCGTCCTCGCCGGCGGCACGTGGGCCGTCGCCCCGGCGTCGGCGATCTCGCTCGCTGTCGCCGACGTGCTGCGGCGCCCCGCCGCGTTCCAGGTGGCCTACGATCACGCGCGACTCCTCGCGCCTCTCGGGGCGATGCGGGATCGGCCGTTGGCGCGCTCGATCCTGACCGACGTGGTGGACGACCTTCTCGTGCCGCTGGGGAGCGTGGTGATGCCCTCGGCTGTGCGCTCCGGCCGGATCACCGCCGCCCTGACCATCGACCCGGGAACGGGCGATGGCCCGGCGCGCATCGAGCTCGACCCGGGGGGCATCGGGTTCGTCGATCTCCCGCCCGGGCTGGTCGGGCGGGCCGACTTCTCGTTCCGCGATGCCGTGGATCTCGGCGGGCGGGGACGACGGTTCGGCATCGACATCGCCGGTGGTCTCGGTGGCCTGCTCGTGGACCTGCGCGGCATCCCCCTGGCCCTCCCCGCGCGGAGCGATCGGCGCAGGGAGCTCCTGCGCGGATGGCAGGACGCGGTCTGGCCGGGCATCGAACCGTGACGGGGGATCGATCCGGGGCTCCGGGGCGCCGATCTCGAGCCGGCACGCGGCGGCGCGCGAGCCCACCCGCTGCCGAGCCCGCGCTGCCGGCCGGCCTGGAACTCGTCGCGCGCCGCCAGCTTGTCGAAGATCCCCGACCGGGCGCCTCACCCTTCGACCGGGGGATCGTGCCCTGCTCGAGGCCGGCGAGGCGTTCGAGGCCGGGGCGTCCCTGGTAGATGTGCTGCGCGACGCCGACGCACGCGAGATCGATATCTCGTCGCTCGGTCCGGACGCCGCCGCGACCCTGCGCCCGGGCGATCGCTGGCCGCGCCCCACCGATGATGTCCCGGATCCTGCGTCGACCGGTCCGCGCGGGGCGCGCCGCTGGCTCGGGTCGCTCCGCCCCGTGGGCCGCCAGCCGGATGGGTCGTCCGGGGAGTTGCTGTTCGACCTCGACGGCCGCTGGCGGATCGCAGTGGGCGACCTGGCGGACCCGATCGAGGCACCGGTCCAGGGCGTCGTGACAGAGGTCCGGCCCGGGAGCGAGATCGTTCTCCGTTTCGCGGGCCGGGCGATCGCCGGTGCGTACGCGATCGGGACGCCGGTCCGCGGCCGGCTCGAGGTCGCCGCGCCGCCGGGCGGAGAGGTCCGGGCTGGCGCGATCGATGTCCGACGCCGCGGGACGATCCTCGTGGTCGGGGCCCGGGTGGACGCGGAGGCCCTGACGCGTGCTCGCGCGATGGGCGTCCGTGGGATCGTGGTCGCGGGTCTTGCCGGCAAGGAACGCCGCGACCTGATCGCCTCGGGTGAGCGCCAACTGGCGGCGCGCCACCGCCTGGATCCGTTCGCGGTCCTCGTGCTCGACGGCGCGCTCCGCCGTCCCATCGCCGCAGCCCAGGCCGCGATCTTCGATGCCCTCGCGGGCACCGAGGTCGGGATCGTCATCGATCCGCCTGCGCTCGTCTTCGATCAGCCGACGATCGATCTTCCCCTTCCCGCGGCAGACGCGGTCAGGGTGCGCACCGGAGCGCGGACAGGCGACGAGGGTCGTTTCGTCGGGCTCGCCGGAATCCAGCGGTTCCCCGGGGGCGCCGACCTGGAAGCCGCGCACGTCGTGATCGGGAACGAGACGGTCGTCGTCCCGCTCGCCGACCTCGAGCGGTTCGCGTGATCCCCGAGCCCACGATCCCGGGCACGGAGCGGACCGTGCGCAGTGACGACCCGACGGCGACGCTGGCCCTCGGCGCCGCCCTCGCGGCACGAGCGGCGCCGGGCGACGTGATCTGCCTGTGGGGCGTGCTTGGTGCCGGCAAGACCGTCTTCGCCAAGGGATTCGGGGCCGGGCTGGGCGTCGACGACACGATCAACTCGCCGACGTTCGTCCTGATGTCGGAGTACGAGGGCCGACTCCCGCTGTTCCACGTCGACCTCTATCGCCTGGCGGACGCGGCCGACGCCTTCGGTGGCGGCCTCATCGACGACCGGCAGGCCGCGGGCGTGACCCTCATCGAGTGGCCCGAACGGATGGCCGCCGCCCTGCCCGCAGGGCGCCTCGACGTCTTCATCGACGGGGACGGCGACGCACCTCGAACCATCACGATCCGGGCCGGGTCCCCGACGGCACGGCGCTATCTCGAGGCGATCCCATGACGGCGACGGCCAGGACGGGCCATGACGGGCGGTGCCGCGCGATCCTGGCGCTCGACACGGCGACGAGCCGCTGCATCGTCGCGACCGCCTCGCCGGCCGGGGTCCTCGACGGTGTGACGACCTGGCCTGCCGGCTATCGCCACGGCGAGACGCTGCTCCCGACGATCGGCCGGACGCTCGGTGAGCAGAACATCCGTCGCTCGCGCCTCACGGCGATCGTCGTCGGGACCGGGCCCGGTGCGTTCACCGGGCTGCGCGTGGGCCTCGCGACGGCGAAGACCCTCGCCGCCTCGCTGGGCATCCCGCTCGTCGGCGTCTCGACCGGGGAGGCGCTGCTCGTGGCCGCCGCCACGGTCGACCGGACCGACCGGACCGACCCGACGGACCCGATCGACCCGACCGAGCCTGGGCCGCCGGACGGCCCCGTCCGGTCGCTGGTGCTGCTCCTGCCCGCAGGACCGTCGGATCGGCTGCTCGTCCGTCCGGGCCACCCGCCGCGATTGCTCCCGGGGGGAACGGAGCCCGAGGTCGATGTCGGCGAGGTCGTCGTCGCGCTGGACCTTGCCGAGCGCGCCGCCCCGGAGGCGCTCGAGCGCGGTGAGCGTGCCTGGTCCGGATTCCCCGCCGCGCTCGTCCGCCTGGGGGTCGAGCGGCTGGCCGCAGGGGACGTGGACGACCCCGCACTGCTCGTGCCCGAGTACGTCACGCTGCCGCGCGGCATCAGCGCGCAGACGGGAGAGGTCACGTGGTCGCGCGACCTCCGGTAGGCCTGCACATCGAGCCGATGCGCTTCGAGGACCTGGATGCGGTCCAGGCGATCGAGCGCGCGAGCTTCACGACACCGTGGCCACCACACGCCTACCGCACGGAGCTGGAGTCGAATCGGCTGGCGTCGTACCTCGTCGTTCGAGCGGCCGACACCGTGGTCGGGTTCGGCGGGCTGTGGATGATGGTCGACGAGGCCCACGTCACGACGTTCGCCGTGCATCCCGAATGGCGCCGGCAGGGGATCGGGAGCCGGCTCATCGTCGCGCTTCTCGACATCGCGATCGAGCGCCGGGCGAGCGAGGCGACCCTCGAGGTGCGCCTCTCGAACCTGGCTGCCCGCCGACTGTACGAGCGGCACGGCTTCCGGCCCGTCGGGCTGCGGCCGCGGTACTACAGCGACGACCAGGAGGACGCCCTGATCATGACCACGACGCCCGCTCGCCGGTGCCGCGATGATCGAGCGGCTGGCAGCGGCTCGGGCCCGCCTGGCGGCACGGGGTGACGAAGCGTGAGCGGTCCACTCGTCCTGTCGATCGAGTCGTCGTGCGACGAGACCGGCATCGCCCTTGTCGAAGGTGGACGGCGGATCCGGGCCAACGTCGTGGCCAGCCAGGTCGCCTTGCACGCCGCGACCGGTGGGATCGTTCCGGAGGTCGCCGCCCGTGCGCACCTGCGCTGGGTCCTGCCGGTCCTCGACGAAGCGTGGAACGACGGCGGGATCGCGTGGGAGGACCTCGACGCCGTCGCCGTGACCTACGGCCCGGGACTGGCCGGGTCGCTCCTCGTGGGGATCAATGTCGCGAAGACACTCGCCTGGGTCCACGACAAGCCGCTGATCGGGGTGAATCACCTCGAGGGTCATGTGTACGCGGCCTGGTTGCTCGATCCCGGCGAGGACGAGCGGCCCGAGCCGCTCTTTCCGCTGGTCGCGCTCGTCGTCTCGGGCGGGCACACCTTCCTCGTCGAGATGACGGATCACCTCACGTACCGGCTGCTCGGCCAGACCGTCGACGACGCCGCCGGCGAGGCGTTCGACAAGGTGGGCCGATTGCTCGGGCTCGGCTACCCGGGCGGCCCGGCGATCATGGCCGCGGCGGCCGGTGCGACGCAGCGTGACGCCGTGTTCCCGCGGGCGTGGCTGGGCGACTCGTACGACTTCAGTTTCTCCGGCCTCAAGACGGCGGCCCGCCGCGTCATCGACGCTGCGCGCAGTGATGCAGGCCTGCGCGACCCGGACGAGCCCCTCCCGAGCGCGATCGTGGCCGAGCTCGCCCACGGGTTCCAGGAGAGCGTCGTCGACGTCCTTGCGACGAAGACGATCCGTGCTGCCGACATCGACGGGTGCCCGCTCGATCGTGTTGGGCGGCGGCGTGGCCGCGAACGCGATCCTGCGCGACCGGATCGCTGCAGAGGCGGAACGGCGCCGGATCCCGCTGCACGTGCCCCGGCCGGGGCTCTGCACCGACAACGGCGCGATGATCGGCGCCGCCGGCGGCCGACGGTTCGTGGCGGGGGACCGTGCCCAGTGGGACCTCGATGCCCGGCCCTCGCTCCCCCTAGCGCGCCGCGGTTGATCGCCGCCATGCCCCGGCCCGCGACCATCGACGCCTCCACGGTGCAACGCGCCCTGCGCGCCGCCGGCCTGCGGGCGCGGTCCTCCCTGTCGCAGAACTTCCTGGCCGACGCCGACATCCTCGCGGCGATCCTCGAGGAGGCGGCTCCGGCGCCCGGGATCCCGATCATCGAGATCGGCCCCGGTCTGGGGATCCTCACCCGGGCGCTCGTGGATTCGGGGGCGCCGGTCACGGCGATCGAACTGGACCATGGCCTCGCCTCATACCTGCGCGTCGAGTTCGCCGCTGCGCTCGCCTCCGGGTCATTCCAGCTCATCGAGGGCGACGCTCTCGATGAGGATCTGGCCGCCCTGGTTCCGCCGCCCTACGACGTCGTGGCAAACATCCCGTACCACATCACGTCTCCGATCCTGCACGCGCTTCTCGGTGCGCCGCCCCGCCCGCGCCGGATCGTCCTCATGGTCCAGCGCGAAGTCGCCGAACGGATCGCCGCACCGCCTGGTTCGATGTCGTACCTGTCCGTGTTCGTCCAGTACCACGCCCGAGCGCGGATCGCGTTCACCGTCCCGCGCGAGGCGTTCGAGCCCATGCCGAAGGTCGCCTCGGCGGTCCTCGTGCTCGAGCCGTTCGCGGAAGACGATCGGCTGGAGGACCCCGCGGCCGAGGACGCGCTGTGGCGTCTCGTCCAGGCGGGCTTCCGCGAACGGCGCAAGATGTTGCACAACGTGCTGACGCGGCAGCTCCCCGTCTCGGGGGAGCGGGTCGACGGCGCGCTCCGGACGACCGGCATCGACCCCGATCGTCGTCCGCAGACGCTCGCGGTCGGCGAGTGGATCGCCCTGCTCGAAGCGATCGGGCCGATCGGCGAAGACCTGCGCGGTCGCCGAGCACGATGAGCGTCGCCTGACCATGGTGGAGCGGCTCGCACCGATCATCCGCCTCGCGCCGGCGAAACTGAACCTGACGCTGGCGATCGTGGGGCGCCGCGACGATGGATTCCACGCGCTCCACTCGGTGATGGTACCGCTGACGCTGGTCGATCGGCTGTCGGTCGCCATCCTGCCGAGCGGGACCGACACCCTCCACGTCACCGGCATCGAGGCCGGCCCGCCCGCCCGGAACCTGGCGCTCCGTGCGGTCGCCGCCACGCGCCAGGCCGTCGGCCGGGCCGTGCCGACGCCGCCCCTGGCGCTCCGGCTCGAGAAGCGGATCCCGGTCGGGGCGGGTTTGGGCGGCGGCAGCAGTGACGCGGCCGCGTCGATCGCGGCGGCTCGGGAAGCATGGGGCGCCGACCTGGATCCGGATCGGCTGCTCGGCCTCGCTGCGTCGCTGGGCTCCGACGTCCCGTTCTTCCTTGCGCCCGGCCCGGCACTCGTCGAGGGTCGCGGCGAGCGGGTCACTCCCCTCCATGGGCTGCGCTCGGGTCCCACGCCGCCGGCCGTACTGCTCGTGACGCCACCGGTCCACCTGGCGACCGGCGACGTCTTCGCGGCGTGGGCGAACGGCGCGATGGGCCAACCCGGCGTGGCGCGCCGAACGTCGGAGCACTTCGCCTCCGAATTCGGGAGTGGGCTCACGAGCGGGGCGCTCCTCGAGCGCGCCGGCGTGCTTGCGTCGGCGAACGACCTGCTCCCCGCCGCCGCGGCCGTGTTCCCCGACCTGCTGACCTGGCGCCGGCGCCTGATGCGCATGCTCGGCCGGCCGGTGGGGATGTCCGGTTCGGGCCCGACCCTGTGGACCCTCTATCCTTCTCAGCAGGTCGCCGACGATGCTGCGACCGCCGTGCTTGCCGCGATCGCGGACGGTTCGTTCCCGGAGGGCACGGACCCACCGTTCGTCGGCGTGACGGCCCTGGCGCCGGAAGTCGGCACGATGATCACCCTTGAGGGAGGACGACACGAATGACGCGCGACGCCGTCTCGACGAACGGAGCCCCGGCCGCGATCGGCCCCTACAGCCAGGCGATCCTCAGCGACCCGTTCGTCTTCTGCTCAGGCCAGGTCGGCCTCGATCCGGCGACCGGAGAGCTGGTGCCGGGGGGCGTCGAAGCGGAGGCGGAGCGCGCGCTCACCAACCTCGGCGCCGTCCTCGATGCCGCGGGCGCTGCCTGGATCGACGTCGTCAAGACGACGATCTTCCTCGCCGATATCGCGGACTTCGCGACCGTGAACACGATCTACGGCCGGTTCATGCCCGATCCGCCGCCGGCTCGTTCGACGGTAGGCGTCGGTGGCCTGCCCAAGGGTGCACGGTTCGAGATCGAGGCCATCGCCCGACGTCGCTGACCCGGCCCTCGATTGACACTCCGCTCGGAGCCCGCCTACGATGCCTCGACCTTTCGATGACTGAACCCCCACAACCGCCGCACCTCGCCCGCCACCGGAGCCCAGCCCAGGCCCCCGGCCCACGCCGGCGCAACCCTTCGTGACGACCGACGATCCCGCGTCGCGTCGCGTCGTCGCCGTCGTGCTTGCCGCCGGCCTGGGGAAGCGGATGCGATCGCGCACCCCCAAGGTCCTCCATGCGTTGTGCGGGCGCCCGATGCTCGCGTATGTCATCGATGCTGCGCGTGCCGCCACGGGCGACCGGCCGCTCGTCGTCATCTCGCCGGCCACCGAGGTCGTGCGCGCGATCTTCGGTGACGAGGCCGACTACGCTGTCCAGGCCGATCCGCGCGGGACGGGCGACGCCCTGCAGGTCGCGCTGACCGCGCTCCCGTCCGATGTCGACGAGATCCTCGTCCTGTCGGGCGACGTGCCCCGTGTGACCACCGACCTCCTCGCGGATCTGCTCGAACAGCGCCGCCTCGACCACGCGGCCCTGTCGCTCGTGGCGGTCGCAGCGTTCGACCCGTCCGGACTCGGCCGCGTCGTGCGCAACGACGCCGGGACCGTCGAGCGGATCGTCGAGGAGCGGGATGCGACCGACGAGGAGCGCGACCTCGTCGAGATCAATGCCGGCCTCTACGCATTCGATGCGCCGTGGCTCCGTGATCGGATCGCGGCCCTCAGCCCGTCCGCCTCCACGGGCGAGCTCTATCTCACCGAGCTCGTCGCACTCGCCCGCGCGGACGGTCGATTGGTGGCGGCGATCGAGGCCGACGACAACGGGCGACTGACCGGGATCAACGACCGTGCCCAGCTCGCGCAGGCCGAGTGGGACCTCCGGACCGAGATCAACGAGCGCTGGATGCGGGCCGGGGTCACGATGCGCGATCCGTCCACGGCGTACGTCGACGCGACCGTCGAGCTCGCCGACGACGTCACGCTGGAGCCCAACGTCATCCTGCGCGGCACGACGCGGATCGGGAGCGGCTCGACGATCGGGGCGGGGAGCCAGATCATCGATTCTGCGGTCGGTGAGTCGAGCACCGTGTGGGCGAGCATCGTCGAGCGATCGACGATCGAGGACGAGGCGACGGTCGGGCCGTTCGCCCACCTGCGCCCGGGGAGTGTCGTCGGTCGACGGGCCGAGGTCGGCAATTTCGCCGAGCTCAAGAACACGCGCCTCGGCGAGGGCGTCAAGCAGCATCACGTGAGCTACCTCGGCGATGCCGAGCTGGGTGCCGGCACGAACGTGGGCGCCGGGACGATCACGGCCAATTACGACGGGCGCACGAAGCACCGAACGACGATCGGCGAGCGCGTCTTCCTCGGTGTCGACTCCATGCTCGTTGCACCGCTCGATATCGGCGATGGCGCGAAGACCGGGGCAGGCGCCGTCGTGACGCGCGACGTGCCTGCCGGGAAGCTCGCGGTGGGCGTCCCGGCGCGGATCCGCGAACCGCGCCGGCCGGCTGATCCGTCGCCGGATGCACCCGCCGCGAGCGAACCGCCCGACGCGAGGGATGACGGCGCCGCTCGATGAATGAGACCGCTCTCGAACTCCTCGTCATCGCGTTCCTCGTGTTCATCAACGGGGTCTTCGTCGCGGCCGAGATCGCCCTGATCACGGTGCGCCGGAGCCGCCTCGAGCAACTCGCCGACGAGGGTCGGCGTGGGGCGCGCCGGGTTCGGCGGCTCATCGATGATCCGGGCCGGTTCCTGGCCGTCATCCAGCTTGCGATCACGTTCGTCGGGTTCCTCGCGTCGGCGTTCGCGGCCCTCAGCCTCGTGCGGTCGCTCGCGGAGTTCCTGCGCGAGATCGGGGTGGACGCCGGGCTCGCCGAGGGCGTCGGCCTGATCGTGGTGACCGTCCTGCTCTCCCTGTTCACGATCGTGTTCGGCGAGCTCGTCCCCAAGTCGCTCGCTCTCGCGCACCCGGATCGGTTCGCCCTCGTCCTGTCCGGGCCCGTCGACCTTCTCAACCGCGTGCTCTCGCCGTTGGTGAGTGCCCTCGCTGCGCTCACGCGCTGGATCGCCCACCGGCTCGGCGCCGACGTGAGTCGCGAGGCCCAGATCACCGCCGAGGAGTTGAAGCTCATCGTCGAGCGTGGTGGCGAGCAGGGGATCCTGGAAGCCGAGGAAGAGCAGATGATCAACGCGGTCATCGAGCTCGGCGAGCGGCGCGTCCACGAAGTCATGGTCCCGCGCGTCGCCATGGTCGCCTTGCAGGCGTCAGCGACGCTCGAGGACGCGATCGACGCGATCGTCGGCGGCGGCCACTCGCGGATCCCGGTCTACGAGGAGTCGATCGACGAGATCGTCGGCATCCTGTACGCGAAGGATCTCCTGCCCTTCCTCAAGGGGGACGCGGCCCCGCGCCCCGTCCTGCGCACCCTCCTGCGTCCGCCGGTGCTGGTCCCCGAATCGATGACCATCGACGATCTGCTCCACGAGCTCCAGCGACGGAAGGTCCATCTCGCGGTGGTCCTCGACGAGTACGGCGGGACGGCCGGGCTCGTCACGATCGAGGACCTGCTCGAGGAGATCGTGGGCGAGATCCAGGACGAGTACGACGTCGAGGAGCCCCTGGTCGAGCGCCTGTCGGCGCACGAGGTGCGCGTGGACGGCCGGACCGACGTCGACGAGCTCGCGGAGCTGTTCGACATCAACCTCGATCTCGAGGACGAGGAGGAGTACGACACGGTCGGCGGCCTCATCTACCACCGGGTCGGCGGGGTTCCGGCGCCCGGCGACCGCGTCGAGATCGATGGGCTGGTCCTCACCGTGGAGACGACCGACGGGCGCCGGGTCGGCAAGGTGATGGCCGTGCTGGATCCCGGTTCCACGCGACGTCCGGACAAGGACTGACCGGCCGCCCGCACCGTCAGGCGCTGATCACCCCGACGACGATCGCCTCGAGGCGCTGACGCGCGGTCGCATCGACGACGCCGGAGGCCGCCAGGTGGGCGAGCGCCTCATCGCGATGCCGTTGTGCCTCGGCGCGGGTGAACTCGCGCCCACCGGTTCGCTCGAGGATCGCGACGATCTCAGCGACGGCGTCGGGGCTCGGCTCGGGGTGCGTCCCGGGAAGCAGGTCGGATCGCGGGTCCGGGCGTTTCCTGGAGCCGGATGCGTCGGCCGCATAGAGGGCCTCCAGCCGGGCTCGGTCCGCCGGGTCGGCGTGCTCGAATGCATAGATCACCGGAAGGGTCTTCTTGCGCCGGGCGACGTCCGTGGGCAGCTTGCCCGTCCGCTGTTCCGAGCCCCAGATCCCGAGCAGGTCGTCGTTCAGCTGGAAGGCGATCCCCAGCGACCAGCCGAACGCGCGGTATCGCGCGATGACCTCGTCGTCGTCGGTCGCCAGCAGGGCGCCGGCCTCGATCGATGCTGCGATGAGGGCCGCCGTCTTGCGGCCGATCATGTCGAAGTAGAGCTCGACCGACATCGCGTCGGCATGTTCGCTCGTCCAGATGTCGATGAACTGTCCTTCGCAGAGGGCGACGCACGTCTCGTCATACAGCCGCATGAGGCGCAGGACGCGTGCGTCGCTGAACCCGAGGTCGGTCAGTCGATGAAGCGCGATCCGGCTGAGGCTGAACAGCATGTCGCCGGCGTTGATCGCCTGCGGGACGCCATGGATGGACCACAGCGTGGGCCGATGACGCCGCTCGGCGTCGCCATCCTCGATGTCGTCGTGGACGAGGCTGAAGTTATGGCCCAGCTCCACGGCGGCCGCGCCTGGGAGCGCCGCGTGATGGTCGCCGGTGATCGAGGCATAGGCCAGGAGGCCGAGGAGTGGCCGCATCCGCTTGCCGGATGATCCCTCCGAACCGTCGAGGCCGAGGTGGTAGCGGACCATGTCGTAGACACCGGTGGTCGACGGGTCGCGCGTGCCGATCACCCGGCGGATCTCCGCTTCGGTGTCGGCGACGAGGGTTTCGAGGTCCAGGTCCGTGGTCTGCGTCATCGTGCAGCAAGTGTACCGTCCGGCGCCGGAACATGCGCGGTGCAGGTAGCGCGTTGTCTGTCGCGTGTTCGGGGGTCGCGAGTCTCGAGCGGGCGGTGGGCGTCGGTGATACCGTCGCGACGATGCCCGCGCCGCGCCGCTACACGACCGAGGCGATCGTCCTCACCCGGTTCGATCTGGGCGAGGCCGATCGCGTCCTGACGCTCATCACGCCCGAGCTGGGCAAGCTCCGTGCCGTCGCCAAGGGAGTCAGGCGACCGACGTCGCGGATCGGCGGCAGCCTCGAACCGTTCGCCGAGTTGACCATCGCGCTGGCTCGCGGTCGCACGTTCGAGATCGTGACCCAGGTGAGCGTCGGACACGCCTGGCTGCGACTCCGCAATTCCCTCGAAAGCACCGCGACCGCCTGGTATCTCGCGGAGCTCGCCGACCGGTCGCTCGAAGAACATCATCCTTCGGAGCCGACGTACCGCCTCCTGCACCGCGCCTACGAACTGCTCGACGCCGGGATGGCCCCGAACCGCGTCGCCCGCTGGTACGAGATGCGACTGGCCGATGAATCGGGCGTCCGGCCCGAGGTCGATCGCTGCGTCGAGTGCGACCGCCTGCTCGAGGCGGACGAGCGATTCCGCTGGGTCCCCCCCGTGGGCGGGGTCGTGTGCCAGCGTTGCCCGGGCCCGCCGTACGAGCGGACGGGATCTCGCCTCGAGGGCCTCAAGCTGCTCAAGGCCTATCAGCGCCTCGACATCGAGGCGATCGCCGGGCTCCGGATCGCCCGATCCACCGAGACGGAGGTCGAGGCGGCTCTGCGCGACTTCCTGCGGACCGCCCTCGATCGAGACCCACGCTCGTTGCCGTTCCTCGATGAGGTCCGTGAGAGCCATGGAAGCACCGGCCCAGCGACGGCGAGCCCCGGAGCCGCGATCGCCCTGACGGACCAGGGAGTTCCGATCGCGCGACGTTGACGGAGCGCACCGAGCCGCCCGCAATGCCGCGATCCGGTGCGCTCCGGCACCGCGTTCACCGGCCGATCCCGCGGATCCATGTCCGGGTCTGGTGCGGTCTGCTCGGGTCCCGACCGGTACCTCCGGACACGGACGAACGGCATCGGTACTGGACATCCGCCCCCGAACACGCGATTCTATGCACGTCATCATCGGGCTGACCCATTGATCGGTCGGCCGACGGCAACTGGTCGGCGTCGCGACGCCGATGGATGGGGAGGGTTCTCGTGGGTACACCAGCCGCATCGCCCGTCGGGGCACGGGTTCGCAAGCATCGCAGGGCGTGGGTGCTCCTCGCGCCGATCGCCGCACTCGCGCTCGCCCTACCGGTCTTCGCGGTCGCGCCGATCCCGGCGCCCGGCGTGGCGGTCATCGATGGCGATCCGGGTGAATGGACGGCCGCCGACTTCTTCGCCGACATGAAGCACGAGGGTTCGACCAAGGTCGTCGGGTCCCTCAGCCTCCGCTACGACTGCGAGTCCGGGGTCCTGAGCGCGCTCGTGACCGCCAACGACGGCGTGGGCTTCCTGGTCAACCGGCCTGAGAACGCCTACGTCCGCATCGATGGGGTCAGCAAGATCGTGGACGGGGAGTCCGGCAACGATGGGACGCCTCCTGACTTCGCCTGGGTCGGCGTCGATGGCGATTCCGCGACCGGCTACGAAGCATCGGGACTGGTCGAGCCCGGCGAGCACACGATCCGCGTGCACGTCCTCATGTTCGACGACAGTGAAGACGGCTATCTCACGATCGATTCCGATCCGCGGACCGGTCCACTGACACTCGACTGCGGCGGGGTCGGGGCGGCGACGGGCTCGCCCAGCAACGACCCAAGCGACGACCCCAGCGCCGACCCGACGGACCCGGGGGAGGTCCTGGCCGCCACCGGCGTCCCGATCACGCCGCCCCCGACGGATATGGGTGATCGTGCTGCGGCGTCGCCACTGGCGAACCTGTGGCTGGTCATGGTCGGTCTCGCGCTGATCAATGGTGCCGTCCTCCTGCGCTCGCGGGGTCGCGCGCGCTGATCGTCCCGCCGAACCCCCGCTGAGCCCCGTCCCGCTCCTGGGACGGGGCCGTTCAGCGCGATGGCCTCGACGGCCGATCCGTGGGCGTCTGGTAGCATCGCCTCCGACCAGGCCACTCGCGACCGTCCCTTCCACGGCCGGCCGCCCTCCGGAGCCCACTCGATGACCTCCCACCAGGCGCGCGATGTCGCCGCGCCCGCCAACGTCGACGCCGACGACGTGACGCCCGCCGTGGCCAGCCTCGAGACGATCGTCTCGCTCTCCAAGCGGCGCGGGTTCGTCTACCCGTCGTCCGAGATCTACGGCGGGATCAGCGCCGTCTGGGACTACGGTCCACTCGGCGTCGAGCTGAAGAACAACGTCAAGCGCGCCTGGTGGCGTGCCATGGTCCAGGATCGCACCGACATCGTCGGTCTCGACGCGGGGATCCTCATGCATCCCCAGGTCTGGGTCACCTCGGGTCATGTCGGGTCCTTCTCGGACCCGCTCGTCGAGTGCGCCACGTGCCATCGGCGCTACCGGCTCGACGAACTCCCGGGCGCCGAGGATCTGACGGCGACGGATCTCCTGGACCCGACGGTCGTCGAACGGTTCGGCCTCGTCTGCCCGAACGACGCCGGCCCCCTGTCCGCGCCGCGCCGGTTCAACCTGATGTTCCAGACGTACATGGGACCGGTCCAGGACGACGCGTCGGTGATCTACTTCCGACCCGAAACGGCGCAGGGCAGCTACGTCAACTTCAAGAACGTCCAGCAGTCGAGTCGCAAGAAGGTGCCGTTCGGGGTCGCCCAGATCGGCAAGTCGTTCCGCAACGAGATCAGCCCGGGCAACTTCGTCTTCCGGATGCGCGAGTTCGAGCAGATGGAGATGCAGTACTTCGTTCGCCCCGGCGAGGCCGCGTCAGCCGCGTTCGAGGAGTGGTTGCCGCGCCGGCGCGCCTGGTACGAAGCGTACGGCGTGACGACGGAGCGGCTGCGCACCGCGTGAGCACCGTCCCGACGAACTGGCCCACTACGCGAAGAAGGCCGTCGACGTCGAGTACCGGTTCCCGTTCGGCTGGAAGGAGCTCGAGGGCGTCCACAACCGGGGCGACTTCGACCTCTCGCGCCACGCCGAGGCGTCCGGCGAGAACCTCGAGTACTTCGACCCCGCGACCGAAGAGCACTTCATCCCGTGGATCGTCGAGACGGCGGCCGGTGCGGACCGCGCGGCCTTCACGTTCCTCATCGATGCGTATCGCGAGGAGGAGGTCCGCGGCGAGAAGCGCGTGGTCCTCGGCCTGCATCCGGACCTGGCCCCGTACAAGGTCGCGGTGCTGCCGCTGCTCAAGAAGCGGCCCGAGATCGTCGAGCTGTGCCACCGACTGCGCAGCGACCTTGCGCGCGACGTGATGGCCGTGTACGACGACACGGCCGCGATCGGAAAGCTGTACCGGCGCCAGGACGAGATCGGCACGCCGTGGTGCGTCACGGTCGACGTGGACTCCCTGGAGGACGGGGCGGTCACCGTGCGCGACCGGGACACCATGACCCAGGAGCGGATCCCGCTCGAGGGCGTGAAGCGGGCGATCCTCGACCGCATGGACGCGGCTCGCCCCTAGCCGATCCCCGGCGCTCAGGACGGGCGGTCAGGACGGGCGGTCAGGACGGGCGGTCAGGCATCCGCCGATGCTGCGCTAGGCGGCAACGTCCGTGAGAGGAACACGAGCCCGGTCAGCGCGGCGATCACGGATGCCACGAGCACGCCGACCTTCGCCGCATCGAGTTCCGCGGACGGTCCGTAGGCAAGGCTGCCGATGAACAGCGACATCGTGAAGCCGATGCCGGCGAGCAGGGCGACTCCGGTCATCCCGTTCCACCTGACGCCCGCCGGCAGGTCGGTGAGCCCGGACCGCACGGCCAGCCACGCGAAGACGATGATCCCGATCGGCTTGCCCACGAGGAGTCCGAGGACGACGCCGATCGACACGGGACGCCACGAGCGCCGTCTCGCCGCCAGCGATCGCCACCCCGGCGTTGAAGAAGGCGAAGATCGGCATGATCAGGAACGCGACGATCGGGGCAAGCGCGTGCTCCATGTTGTGGAGCGGGCTGTGTGCCCGATCCACAACGTCCTCGAGCCGCTCGATGGCGACCTCGACCTCCTCGAAGCCGCCCTCCGCGACCATCAGCGGGCGCAGTTCCGCCTCGAGCTCGTCCGCACTGAGCCGGTGTCGGAGGGGGATCGCGAGCGCCATGAGGACGCCCGCGACCGTCGAGTGGATACCCGACTTGAGCATGAAGTACCACATGACGATGCCGATGACCGCGAACACGACCGGCCGGGCGGCTCCCAGGCGACCGTACCCGAGCGCGATCACCCAGGCCATCGTCGCAAGTCCGAGCGATGCGACATCCAGGTTGTCCGTGTAGAACGCCGCGATGACGAAGACCGCGCCGAGATCGTCGACGATGGCGAGCGCCAGCAGGAAGATCTTGAGCGACAGGTCGACGCGGTTCCCGAGCAGGGCCAGGACGCCGAGAGCGAACGCGATGTCGGTCGCCATCGGGATGCCCCATCCGCGCAGCGCGGGCTGACCGAGGTTCAGGCCGATGAAGATGAGGGCCGGGACCACCATCCCACCGAGTGCGCCGGCGATCGGCAGGACCGCCTTCCTTCGACTCTTCAGCTCACCGACGATCAGCTCGCGCTTGATCTCGAGGCCGACGAGGAAGAAGAACAGGGCCATGAGGAGATCGTTGACCCAGAGCAGCAGGGGCTTCTCGAGCACGAAGTCCCCGAACTGGACTCCCGCCGTCGTATCGAGGATCCCGAAGTAGCTCGACGCCCACGGCGAGTTCGCCCATGCGAACGCCAGCAGGGCGGCAAGGATGAGGACGATGCCACTCGAGCTCTCGGTCCGGATGAAGTCCCGGGCCGGGCTCAGGACGGTCTGGACGCCCTGGACGGTTCGCGCGACCACACGTTGCTGCATCCGGCCATGGTCAGGGCGGAGGCGGCGGGCGCGGCGAGCCGGCCGCGCGCGGGCGCGTTCCCCGGCTAGGTGCCCTTCGGCTCCTTGCCCTTCGGCCAGTACAGTTCCTTCTTGACCTGCTGCCTCCGGGAAGCCCGCGCTCGAGCAGCGTCGCCTCGGCGGCCAGGATCATGTCCGGATTGCCGCACAGATAGGCGATGGCGTTGTCCGGCGTCAGTCCGAGATCGTCGAGGACGGCCCGGGATGCCGTCTCGGCCCGGCCCGTCCGCCCGGTCCACCCGGCGTTGCGCCGGGTCCGACGGCCGCGACACGGTCGGTACGTACGTGACCGGGTACGCGCCCGTGGCCTCCCAGCTCTCCAGGAGCTCCCGATACCCGAGGTCGCGCTCGTACGACACGCCGTTGAGGAACACGGCCCGGCGGGGCGCCCCTCGATCAGAAGCGTCCGCATCATCGACACGAACGGGGCATTGCCGGTCCCGGACGAGATGAACAGGTGGATCGCGATCGTCGTCCGGTTCGAGCGTGAACTTGCCCTTCGGCCCGATCATCCGCATCCGGTGGCCGACCGGCAGGTCCCACAGCAAGCGGCGTGAACTGTGCCGCCCTTGACGAGGCGGATGTAGAACTCGTAGCCCGTCGTCGCCGGCGACGCGCGGCGCCGACGCGACCGAGTACGGGCCGCTGGACGATGCTTGCCGTCGACCATCACCCCGATCGTCATGTACTGGCCCGGCTCGAACGGCGTGGGATCGCCATCGAAGCGGACCCAGAAGTACGACAGGCTCTCGTGCTGGTCGTCACGGCGGACGAGGCGACGCGTTGTAGCGCTCGTCGTCGGCGGCGATCACGCGCGGGGCAGGCGTTCGTCAAGCGATGACCCGAGGTGCGACCAGGCGCCGGGCCGTCGGGTCGCCCGCGCGCAACCGAGTCGAAACCGAGCGGGCCCGCCCGCCGCGGGTACAGATCGCACGCGACGACGCGAACCTGATCGACCCGACCGCGTTTGCGCCGAACCCGGACGCGCCGCGGCACACCGAGGAGCTCCGCCCATGACCGATCCCGCCCCGACCGACGACGCGTGCGCATCGCGCCGCCAAGCGCTACATCTACGCCTGGGGCGAGGGGAGCGGCCGAGGGCGATTCGCACGATGCGCGACCTGCTCGGCGGCAAGGGCGCCGGCCTCGCCGAGATGACGAACGCCGGGCTGCCCGTCCCGCCCGGCTTCACGATCACCACCGAGGCCTGCAACGACTACTTCGCGGCCGGCGAGCAGCTCCCCGACGGCCTCTGGGACGACGTCCTCGCGGCGGTCGAGGTCGTCGAGCGCGGACCGGCAAGGGCTTCGGCGACGCGGCCAACCCGCTCCTCGTGAGCGTCCGCTCGGGGGCCAAGTTCTCGATGCCCGGGATGATGGACACGGTCCTCAACCTGGGGCTCAACGAGGAGACGCTGCACGGCCTCGTCGCGCTGACCGGCAACGAGCGCTTCGGCTGGGACGCGTACCGCCGCTTCATCCAGATGTTCGGGCGGATCGTCATGGACGTGGACGGCGAGCGATTCGACGCACGCCCTCGACGCCGCGAAGGCAGCCGCACGGTGCTGCGCAGGACACGGACCTCGACGCCGCCGCGCTGCAGGCGCTGTCGCCGAGGCCTTCAAGGCGATCGTCCGCGCCGACACCGGTCGCGAGTTCCCGAGCGACCCGAACGAACAGCTCGATCTCGCGATCAAGGCGGTCTTCGCCTCCTGGTTCGGCAAGCGCGCCCGCGACTACCGCAACAACCAGAAGATCGCCCACGACCTCGGGCACGGCGGTCAACGTCGCAGACGATGGTCTTCGGCAACATGGGCGACGACTCGGGCACCGGCGTCGCGTTCACCCGCGACCCGAACACCGGCGAGAAGGTCCTGTTCGGCGAGTACCTGACCAACGCCCAGGGCGAGGACGTCGTCGCCGGCATCCGGACCGCTCCGAAGATCGCCCAGATGGAGACCGACATGCCCGAGGTCTACGCCGAGTTCCAGCGGATCGGCGAGCAGCTCGAGAAGCACTACCGCGACGTCCAGGACCTCGAGTTCACGATCGAGCGCGGCAAGCTGTACATGCTCCAGACGCGCTCGGCCAAGCGGACCGCCGCGGCCGCCGTCCGGATCGCCGTCGACATGGTCGAGGAAGGCCTGATCACGAAGGAAGAGGCGCTCGCCCGGATCGAGCCCGCCCAGGTCGACCAGCTCCTCCGCGACCAGTTCGATCCCGCCGGCGCGGCAGGCCGCCACGCGCATCGCCAAGGGCCTCAACGCCTCGCCCGGCGCGGCCGTCGGCAAGGCCGTCTTCGACGCCGACACGGCGGTCGAGTGGGTCGGGCACGGCGAGCGCGTCGTCCTCGTCCGGATCGAGACCTCGCCCGACGACTTCCACGGCATGGCCGTCGCCCAGGGCATCCTGACGGCCCGTGGCGGGGCCACGTCGCACGCCGCCGTCGTCGCCCGCCAGATCGGCAAGCCATGCGTGGCCGGCTGCGCACGAGCTCGTCGTCGACTACGGCGACAGAAGAGCGCGACCGCGAACGGCGTCACCTTCGCGCGAAGGCGACTCGATCAGCGTCGACGGCTCGACCGGCGAGGTCTTCGTCGGCGCGCTGCCGACGGTCTCGCGCGCGCTTCGAGGATCAGCCCGAGCTCCAGCAGATCCTCGGCTGGGCGGACGAGATCCGCCGGATGGAGGTCTGGACGAACGCCGACAAGCCCGAGGAGGCCGCCCAGGCCCGCGGCTACGGTGCCCAGGGCATCGGCCTGTGCCGGACGGAGCACATGTTCCGCGAGGGCGATCGGCTCGAGATCGTCCGCGAGCGCGATCCTCGTGGCGAACGTGGCGACGCGGGCCAAGGCGAAGCACGCCCGGCGAGAGCCGCTGAGCGTCGACGAGACGGAGGCGCGTCGAGACGTTCGACGCGGCGATGGCGAAGCTCGAGGTCCTCCAGCAGGGCGACTTCGAGGGCATCTTCAAGGCCATGGACGGCCTGCCGGTCGTCGTCCGGCTGATCGACCCGCCGCTCCACGAGTTCCTGCCGAACCTCGAGGAGCAGCTCGTCAAGGTGACCAAGGCCGGGCGACGACGCGACCGCCGAGGACCGCGAACTGCTCGCGACCATCCAGTCGATGCACGAGCAGAACCCGATGCTCGGCCTGCGCGGCTGCCGGCTCGGCCTGATGATCCCGGACTTCGTGAAGATCCAGACCCGGGCCATCCTCAACGCGCAGATCGCGGTCAAGAAGTCGGGCGGCAACCCGAAGGCCAAGATCATGATCCCGCTCGTCGGTCACGTGAACGAGCTGGCGCGCACGAAGGAGCTGCTCGAGGCGGAGGCGAAGGCCGTCGAGGAGAAGGCCGGCGTGCAGGTCGAGTACGTCTTCGGGACGATGATCGAGGTGCCGCGCGGCGCCCTGACCGCCGACGAGATCGCCCTGCACGCCGACTTCTTCAGCTTCGGCACGAACGACCTCACCCAGATGACGTTCGGGTACAGCCGCGACGACGCGGAAGGCGGCTTCCTCCTGAAGTACGTCGAGGACAAGATCCTGCCGTTCAACCCGTTCCAGACGCTCGACGACGCGGTCGTCGGGCTCATGAAGATCGCCGTCGACAAGGGCCGGGCGACCCGCCCTGACATCGAACTCGGGATCTGCGGCGAGCACGGCGGCGACCCGGAGTCGATCACCAAGTGCGAGCGCATCGGGCTCGACTACGTGTCGTGTTCGCCGTTCCGTGTCCCGGTGGCGCGCCTGGCCGCGGCGCAGGCCGTGCTCACGTCCGCGGCAGAACGCGACAAGTAGCCGACCGCGACGATCCGTAGCCCCGCTCGACGCGGCCACACGTTCCCGACGCGGATCGGCTGACAGGCGCGTGAACCCCGAGCCGCTCGACTGATGGCGGGCCTCGAGCCGCACGTCCCTCGGCGTCGCGCGGCGCGCGTGCGCGGCCTCTTCCTCGACCTCGCACCGCTCCGCCACGACCGCGACTACCGCCTGCTGTGGGCCGGCCAGGCCGTCTCGTCGATCGGCACGAACATCACCCGGATCGCGTTGCCCTTCCAGGTCTACGTCCTGACGGGCTCGACCCTCGCCGTCGCCGCGCTCACGACCGTCCAACTCGTGGCGATCCTGCTGTTCGCGCTCGGGGCCGGGGCGTTGGCCGACGTGATCGACCGGCGCCGGCTGCTCATCGCGACACAGGTCGGCCTGGCGCTGTCGAGCGTCGGGCTTGCGGCGGTCGCGCTGACCCCTTCTCCGTCGCTTGTGCTGATCATGGGTCTGGCCTTCGTTCACTCGGCCGTCGGCGCCATCGACCAACCGGCTCGCTCATCGGCGATCCCGCGACTCGTCCCGCCCCAGCGGCTGTCCGCGGCGATCGCCTTGAATCAGCTCAACTTCGAGGTCGCCTCGATCCTTGGGCCGGCCCTCGGAGGGCTCCTCATCGCGACGGTCGGGATCGCCGCCGCCTATCTGCTCGACGGGATCTCGTTCGCGGCCTCGATCGTCGCGTTGATCCTGATGCGGCCCATCCCGCCGGTCGCCGGTGCGGCCCGGCCGGGACTCCGCGCGATCCGCGAGGGCTTCGCCTTCGTCCGCTCGCGCCGCGTGATCCTCTCGACGTTCGCGATCGACTTCAACGCGATGGTCTTCGGGATGCCGGCCTCGCTCTTCCCGATCCTCGCGCTCGACGTGTTCGATGCCGGCCCCGAGGGATTCGGGCTGCTTGCCGCAGCCCCGGCGGCCGGTGCGTTCCTCGGTGCATTGACGTCCGGCTGGATCAATCGCGTCCAGCGGATGGGCCTGGGTGTCATCGCGATGGTCGTTGCCTGGGGTCTGGCGATCACCGGGTTCGGCGTCGCCTGTCTCCTCGCCGGCGACGCCCCGCAAGCGATGTTCATCGTGGGGCTGGTGATGCTGGCGCTGGCCGGGATGGCGGACGTGTTGTCGGCGGTCCTGCGCAGCACGATCGCGCAACTGCAGACCCCGGATTCACTGCGCGGCCGGGTGACCTCCATCCACCTCGTGGTCGTGACGAGCGGGCCCCGCCTCGGCGATATCGAAGCCGCCGCCGTCGCCGCGCTCGTGGGTCCGCAGCTCTCGGTCCTGTCGGGCGGCCTGCTCTGCCTCGTCGGCGTGGTCGTGGTCGCGCGCCGATTCCCTGAGCTTGCAGCGCACCTCCGGCCGACCTGAGGTCAGAACACGATGACCTGGCGAACCCCCTCGCCGCGGCGCATCCGCTCGAATGCCGGCTCGATGTCGTCGAGCGTGATCCGCCGATCGACGAGATCCGCGATCGGCAGCTGGCCCGCGCGCGCGAGTTCCGCGTAGCGCGGGAAGTCGATCGCGGGTTCCGCGAACCCGTAATTCGAGCCGAGGATCCGCCGGCTCCCGTCGACGAACGGGAAGACCTCGAACCCCGCGCGAATCCCGAACGGCGTCATGCCCACGAGGACGGCGGTCCCGCCGGCCGGCACGGACGCGATGGCCAGCTCGACCGTGTGCGAGAGGCCGATCGCCTCGAAGGCGAACTCGGGGCCGCCATCGGTCGCCTCGCGCACGGCCATCAGCGTCTCGGCTGGATCGGACCCGGCAAGGACCGTGACGGTCGCCCCGAGGTCGCGGGCACGGTCGAGTTTCGCCGGCTGTCGATCGATGGCCACGATCCGCTCCGCGTCCGCCAGGACGGCGCCCATGATGCACGACAGGCCCACTCCGCCCAGGCCGATCACGGCGACCGACGCGCCCGCGGGCACCTCGGCCGTCTTCGTCACCGCACCCACCCCGGTCGCGACACAGCACCCGATGAGCGCGGCGGCCGCGGGATCCAGCCCCTCGCCGATGGGGATCGCCGCAGCGGCGGGCACAACCATCCGGCTCGCCATGGTCGCGATCGCGCAGTACGCCAGGACGTCGTCGCCGCCGTCGCGATGGAGTCGCGTGGTGCCGTCCAGCATCCGATGCCGGTAGGACGGGCTGGACGGGCACTCCCAGGTCCTCCCGCGCCGGCAGGACCGGCATGAGCCACACGGGATGAGCCATGACAGCGCGACGGTCTCGCCGGGGCCGGGCGACGAGACCCCGGAACCGACCGCCTCCACGATCCCGGTGCCCTCGTGGCCGAGCACGATGGGTCCCGGTCGGTCCCACTCCCCGTCGCGGACGTGTAGGTCGGAGTGGCACACGCCGGACGCGAGCATGCGGACGAGGACCTCGCCGGGACCCGGATGGTCCAGTTCGAGGTCCTCGATCGTGACCGCGGCGCCGGGCCGTTCCAGGACGGCCGCGGCGGTGCGAAGACCCCGGATCAGGTGCTCGCGCCCGAGGCGGTGCTCGCGCCCGAGCCCGTGCTCGCGTCCGGGGCCCGCGGCATGACGCCGAGGATGCCACCGGCCGTCATCGCCGCGGCACTCGCGATGAAGATGAGCAGGAACGGCCAATCCACCGCGTCCACACCGTCGAGGTCGCCGAGGAGGCCGACGAACCAGATCAGCGTGAGGACCCCGGCGATGATCCCGAGAGCCGCCAGGACCAGGTTCGCGGCCACCGGCAGTTTCATCTCGCTCGCGCCGCTGCCGGCCAGCCAGAGCACGGTCAGGGCCAGGACCGCGGCAAGGACGGTCAGGGCGATCTCATTGCGGAAGGAGTAGTTGAAGATCGCGAGGATCAGCCACACGGCGATCGCGACCGCCGATCCGATCGAAACGAGTCGCGCCGGGAGCTCCCGACCACGCCCGGTCAGGGCTGCGAGCGCCTCACTCGCGAGGTTCCCGCTGGTCATCCTCCAAACGCCGAACACGAGCAGGCCGGCGCCGCCGACCGCGATCCCGGTGAGGACGAGATCCAGGGCGGACCAGAACGTCAAACCGGAGATCAAGTCACCCAGGTCGTAGAGCGAGAAGGCTCCCACGACGCCGGCGTCGACGCGCAGGATCGCGGTTCGCGACATCCCCATCGCGGACGAGGTCCCGATGAGCACGACGGCGATCGTGATCACGGTGCCAGCGAGGAGCACGATCGATGAGAACCCGATCGCCCAGCTCTCGAGCAGGATCCCGGCGAGGTATGCGACCAGGATGGCCACGCCGCCGGCAACGGTGAGGCGCTGGTTCGGGCCGAGGATCTCCCAGCGCTTGCGCATCGCGTCGGCCTGGGCGACGGCTGCGGCGGTCGAGGCGGGCGATTCGGTCGTGCCTGCACCATCCGCCGGCCGCGCCGCCATCGAGCCCACCGGATCCGCTCGGCTGGTGGTCGCGGAGCCCGGCTGTTCGACGCGAGCGCCGTCCGTGCCGCGGGCTTCGCTCATCCCGTCGCTCATCCCGTCGCTCATCCCGTCGTCTGCCCGCGGTCCGTCCATGACACCCTCCATCCTTGCGCGATCTTCGCGCGCGACTCCCTCTCGGCCCACCATACCGATGGTCGAGGCGGATGGGAACCCCTGTTCGACCGCCTCAGCCGCGCCGATACGGCACGTACGCCGGCCACCACATGGCGGCATCGACGATCGCCGCCGTGCCGGCGCTCATGTCCGCGTCGGCCAGGCCTTGGTCGATGGCTTCCTGGGCGACGGCGATCGCGATCGCGCGCGATGCCTCGCGCAAGCGCCCGATGGGCGGATACAGCGCGCCGGTCTCGAACCGTTCGCGCGACACGAGCGACGCGAGGACCCGCGCCGCGACGAGGAACATGCGGTCGGTGACGGAGCGAGCCTCAGCCACGATCGCACCAAGACCCACGCCCGGGAACATGTAGACGTTGTTCGCCTGCCCGATCTCGTGGCGTTGCGAGCGAAACGTGACGGCCTCGAAGGGCGACCCGGTCGCCACGATCGCCCGCCCCTCGGTCCAGCGCATGATGTCGGCGGGGGCGGCTTCGGCGATCGAGGTCGGGTTGGACAGGGGCATCACGATCGGGCGATCCGCGCCCGCCGCCATCGTCCGGATGGTCGCTTCCGAGAACGTCCCCGCTTCGCCGGTCACCCCGACGAGGATCGTCGGGTGCACGGCCGCGACGACCTCGGGGAGGCTCGGGATGTCGCCGGCGCGCCGCCCGGCTCGAACAGCGACCGTGCCCAGACCGAGCTCCTCGAGCGCCGCGGCGGGGACCGCGGCCGCGCGCTTGGGTCCGTCGAGATCGGTCCGTCCCTCGTGGACGAGGCCGCGCGAGTCGACCGGGATGACGGCCGCGGCGACCTCGTCGGGTGGGCGTCCATCCTCGAGCATGGCCACACGCAGGAGCGACGCGATCCCGAGGCCCGCCGCTCCCGCGCCGGCAACGACGATCCGTTGATCGGTCCAGGTCGTGCCGAGGTGGTCAAGAGCGGCCAGCACGCCGGCGACGACGACCCCTGCTGTGCCCTGGACATCGTCGTTGAACGAGGGTACGCGTCCCCGATAGCGCTCCAGGATCCGGAGCGCGTTCTGTTGCTTGAAGTCCTCCCACTGGATGAGGCAGCCCGGCCAGCGGTCCTCGACCGCGACCACGAACGCCTCGACCAGGGCGTCGTAGGCGGCGCCGCGCAGGCGCGGGGCGCGATGGCCCAGGTACAGCGGATCGCGCAGCAAGGCCGGGTTGTCCGTCCCGACGTCCAGGGAGACCGGGAGAGTGAGGGTCGGATGGATCCCGCAGGCCGCCGTGTACAACGCGAGCTTTCCGATCGGGATGGCCATCCCTCCGGCTCCCTGATCGCCGAGCCCCAGGATCCGCTCGTTGTCCGTGACGACGATCAGCCGGACGTCCTCGAACGGCGCGGCTGCAAGCAGCTCCGGGATTTGATCGGCATCCGCCGGTGTGATCCAGACCCCGCGCGTCCGGCGGATGATGTGGCTGAACTCCTGCGTCGCCCGGCCGACCGTCGGCGTGTAGACGATCGGGAGGTATTCCTCCATGTGTTCGGCCAGCAGTCGATAGAAGAGGGTCGCGTTGCGATCCTGGAGGGCGGCCAGGCCGATGTAGCGCTCGAGGTCGTCCGACTTGCGCGCGATGTGCTCGTGCTCCAGCTCGAGCTGCTCCTCGATGGTCGCCACGCGATCGGGCAGGAGGCCCCTGAGGCCGAACGCCGTGCGCTCAGCCTGGGTGAACGCGAGTTCCTTCGTCATGAGGCGGTGGTTGAGGAGCGTGCTTCCGGAGGCCCGGATCGTGGCCGGACGGCCGGCAACGATGTCGTCGAACGGGGCGGGGATGGGTCGCACATGCTCGAGGATAGCGGTCAGCTGCCGTGCGTGACCTCGAGTGTCCCGACCATGCCGTACGCCTCATGGCCGGGCAGGTGGCAGATGAAGGCGAAGGTCCCCGGTTCATCGAACGTGATCACCGTGCTGCGCGTCGCTCCAGCGGCGATCGAGATCTCCGTAGGTCGCTCTTCGTGCGCCGGCTCCGTCCCGGTGCGGTGACGCTGCTGGCTGGCGGCGTCCCCGACGATCCACTCGTGGTCGATCGGGTCCCCGTTCACGATGACGAATGTGATCGGCACCCCGGCCGGCACCGAGAGCACGGCTGGTTCGAAAGCCGAGTAGCGGATGTCGATCTCGACGACGTTCGAGGCCGCCCGGGCGGAACAGGCCGACACGAGCACGAGCACGGCGGGGATCGCGAGGATGGCGAGGATCGACCGTCCGGCGCGGGCCATCCCGCGCCGGCGCGGACTCGTCATCTAGCGCGCCGAACGCGCCGGACGTCGCGTCGTGAGGATGAGGATCGCCCCGATACCGGCGACGATCGTCAGGAGCGCGATGGCGAGGCGGTCGGTCGTGACGCCGATCTCGGCTGCCGTGGGCAGGTCGAGCCCGGCCTGGACGCGGGACGGTGTGCCCTGACCGGACGCGTCGATCGCCAGGTCGAACGCGAGCTGCGAAGCCGTCGCGTCGATCCGGATCTTGCTCAGCCAGGCGGACTCCGGGACCCACGCCATACCCGTGTCGGCGCGCAGATCGGCAAGCAGGGTGTCGGTGGCTGGCTGGCTGTGCTCGAGCTCCATGCCGTTGGGCAGGATGGGCGAGGGGAGCAGTGCCGGCCGGCTGTCGGTCAGGAGGTAGACGTCCGCCTCGACCCGCTCAGCACCCGTCTTGCCGAGGGCGAGGATCCGGAGGGGGACCCACGGGTTGGGTGTCGGGATGGTGACATGGACCGGGGTCCCGTCGCCCACCTGCTGTCCGCGATCGGCGGCCGCATCCGCATCGAATGCTGCGGCAAGGAAGATCGGGCTGCGGCTGGCGTAGAACTCGAGGACCTCGGGGGCATCCGGCGGCAACCGGAAGCCGTGCTCCTTGGCCCATTGCCCGATCTCGGCGGCACCGCCGCTCAGGATCGTGATGTCGAGGGCATCGATGCGAACCTTCTGGAGTTCGATCGCCCGGCCGACGGCGGCGTCGGCGGCGAAGAACGCGGCCTCGGGCGCCGGGTTCGTTTCGCGGATCAGGCGCTGGAGCGTCCAGTCGCCACCCTTCTCGACGCTCGTCGGAACGCCGGGGAGTGGCGTGAGACTCCCGAAGGAACCGCCACCGCCGGCGAATTCGAACGACGTGACGTAGTGCTCGACGCCGTCGTGATAGCCGGCGAGCGTCGTGGTTCGGAGCAGGTTGACCGCTCCGTTCGGGCCGATCAGGCCGCCGCAGGCAAGGGCCGGCGCTGCGGAGAGGAGCACGGCAAGCATGGCCGCCGGCAGGAGCAGGATCCGTCGCGACATGGCGCGGTCCTCCGTGGGAGAGGGGCCTGGTCGGACGACCGATCCCCGTTGCCCGTCTGACGCCCTCGTCCTGGGCGAGGTTCCCGCCCGGTGTGCAGGCGCACCGCCGCGGGACTTGGCCAGCCCGGTCGCCGCTCTGCTCAGCGAGTGGCGCCGACGGCCTTTCGCGCGGCCTGCTTCTCCGCCTGTGCCGCTCGACGCGCGAGCGTCCGGGCGATGTACGGAGCGGCCGCTGGCGTGACGCAACCGGTATCGCCGTGGTCGACGACGACCGGACCGATCCGCTCGGCCGCGGCGACGGCCGCCTCGGTGCACTCCTGCGAGCGGATCCCGATCGCGATCAGCGCGCCGTTCATCGCGTGGCGGGTTCGATTGCCCGCGGTGTCGATCTCGCGCTCGATCCGCTCGAGGAGCGTGGCAAGGTACGCGTCGCTCTCCGATGGATCCCCCGCGAGGTGCCCGACAAGGCCCCAGCCTGCCTGAGCCGTCCAGTCGCGCTCCGACGCGATCCACCGCTCGGCACGCGTCCGGACGCCGTCCACGTTCGCGGCGATGTTGAAGACGAACATGTCGACAAGCGCGTAGGAGTCGATCTCGGACAGCCATGCGTCGAGCTCGGCCTCGGACAGCGCAGCGGGATCGGCGATGAGGCAGGCCAGGCTGCGCGCGTCACTGTTCGCTGTCGCCCACAGGCCCACGGCGAGGGCATGATCGCGCTTGATGGCCTTCTGCAGCCGACGCAGTTCTGCGAAAGAGACGCCGAACAGCGGCTCCCGTGCCCCGTGCCGTCGATAGGTCTTGCGGGCCTGCTCGGTGCCGGCCGCCTCGAGCGCGGCCATCACTGCGGGCAGCGTCAGCTGCTCTCCTGGCGTCATCGGGAGCCTCCTTCGTTGCCAGGACCGTATCAGAGGTGCCCGCGATCTCGTTGCGACGCGGCGGCAGGGCCGGGTAGATGGACCGACATCGACGTGCCCGATCCGAGCGCACTCGCCGCTTCAACCGATCCACCGTGCCGCTCGACAAGGTTGCGCACGATCGCGAGCCCCAGCCCCGATCCGGGCGAGCCGGGCGTCTTCCAGAATCGATCGAAGATCTGCGGCAGGAGGGCAGGATCGATCCCAGCGCCCGTGTCCGACACCACGAGGCGGGCGCCGGGACCCTCGCTCGCCACCTCGATGGACACGCTGCCGCCGGACGGCGTGTACCGGATCGCATTGGCGACCAGGTTGCTCACGACCTCGCGGATGCGGACCGGGTCGACGTCGAGAAGTGGCGTGTCTCCGGCGGCGACCCGCAATGTCACGCCGGCGGTCGTGGCCGAATGCCGATGAGCATCCGCGGTCTCCTGGGCGAGGATCGAGAGGTCGGTGGGCTCGACGTGCAAGGCGAGCGTCCCGGCTTCGGCGAGTGCCACCGTGCGCAGGTCGTCGATCAGCCGGGCGAGGACGGCCGTCTCGTCGATGACCGACTGCAGGTGAGCCGGATCGGTGGGGTGCACGCCGTCCTGCATCGCCTCGAGGTTGCCGCGGACGATGGCGAGGGGCGTCCGGAGCTCGTGACTCACGTCGGCAAGGAGCGAGCGGCGCTGGCGCTCGTCCACCTGGAGGCGCTCGGCCATCGTGTTGAACGCGGTGACGAGATCGCGAAGCTCGCCGGATCGCGTTCCTGGTTGCGCGACCCGCGCGTCCAGGTCGCCCTGCTCGATGCGGCGTGCCGCGGACACGAGGTCGTCGATGGGCCCGGCCAGACCGCGCAAGCCTCGGCCCAGCCGCCAGACGCCGAACACGACCGCGACCACGAGGATGACCACGAGACCCTGCGCGACGGGCCCGGGACCGCTGCCCGGCTGCGCTCCGAGCAGACCGAGCCACGACGCGACGAGCCCGATCGACGAGGCCACGCCGACGAGGACGAGCAGGAAGAAGACGCCGAAGAGGCAGCCGAGGCGGCGCATGAATCGTGGTGGGCGACGGCCATCGGGGCCACTCCACCCAGGCTCGCCCATGCCGCTCCAGCGACGTTCATGGTGCGTCCAGGGACCCGTCCCGTCGTGTCGACGCCACGGTCCGCGCCGGCCACCGTCGGCACCGCGTTCCTCGTCCTTCGGCCGATCGTGAGTCATCGATCCCGGCCCTCGTCGTCGGTGAAGCGATATCCGACGCCATACGCCGTCAGCAGGTAGCGCGGGGACCGCGGGTCCGGCTCGAGCTTGCGACGGATGTTCTTCACATGTGAGTCGATCGCCCGCTCCTCGGACTCGAGCGCGACCCCGTGGATGCGATCGAGCAGCTGTGATCGTGTGAAGACGCGTCCCGGCTGGGCGGCCAGTGTCGAGAGGATGGCGAACTCGGTCGCCGTGAGGTCGATGGCGTCGTCGCCGACGGTCGCGCGCAGCCGGGCAACGTCCAGGGTGACGGCACCGGCCCGGATGACCTCCGGCGTGACGCTCGCGGCGTCGGTCCTCCGGAGCACAGCGCGGACCCGGGCAACGAGCTCGCGCGGCGAAAAGGGCTTCGTGAGGTAGTCGTCCGCCCCGAGTTCGAGGCCGAGGATCCGATCGAATTCGTCGTCCCGCGCGGTCAACACCACGACCGGCAGCTGACCTTCGCGGCGGACCGTGCGCAAGACGTCGAGACCGTCGACACCGGGCAGTCCGAGGTCGAGGACCACGAGATCGGGCCGCCGCTGGCGGATCTCACGCAAGGCATCCGCGCCATGCGACGACAGGATCACGCCAAAGCCGGCGTGCTCGAGGTAGTCGCGGGCAAGGCTCGCGATCTTCGGCTCATCGTCCACGACGAGGATGGTCTTCATCGAGGTGGCATCGTAGCGGGATGGATCGAACCCGGGCCTGGATCTCAGGCCCGGGCCCTCTGCGACGACGATCGTCGGTGCCGATCCTCAGCGACGGTCGTCCGCCCCCGGGTCTCCGTCCGGGCGACCGGCTGCACCGGACCCACCGGCCGCACCGGACCCGCCGGCCACGCCTGTCGCATGCGCCTCGCGATACCACGCCGCGAGATGCTCTCCCGGTCCATCGCGCCACGAACCCGTGGGGCCGCCCTGGTGGTCCCAGCGATGCCCCCAGCCCCCGCGCATCCCGTCGGGACCACGCTGATGGCGACCACCGAACAGGATCGCTCGGAACAGGCCGAACACGAGGAAGAGGAAGAACAATGCGGCGATGAACCCGAAGAAGCCGAATCCGCCGTGCCAACCGTAGCCGTACGGCACCACGACCTGGGTCGGCGTGCCGGGCTGTGGCGCGACCAGTGCGGCGCCATCCGTCACACCGAGCTGGTAGAGGCTTGCCCCCCCGATGGCCAGCACGGCCAGCAGCGCGATCGTCGCCACCACGCGAAACACGGTTCCCTTGCCCATCGTTCATGTCTCCGATGCACTCCGTCCGATGACCCGATCGCCATCGGCTCGTGATCCCGATCGTGGGACCCGGATGTGGAGCGCACGTGGAGGCGGCACGGAGATCCGGTGAGGAGGCGGCCGTGCGGCGTGCAACGCGGCGCTGAATCCGTCACCATCCCCGCGATGTCGAAGCTCGTCGCCGTCCTCCTGACCGCGCTGCTGGTCGTCGCCTGTGGAACGGGCGCGGCCACAGACCCGCCCCCGCCCACGGACGGGCTGCGTGAGATCCGCGTCGAGTTGACCGATGGGCTGCGTTTCAGGCCGGAGCACTATGAAGTCGCCGCCGGCGAGACCGTCCGCTTCGTCGTATCGAACGCTGGTGTGCTTGACCACGAGTTCTTCATCGGCGACGAGATCGCCCAGGCTGACCACGAGAAGGAGATGAGCTCCACCGGCGGGCGGCTCCAGGACTCGGCCAACGGCGTCGGCGTGAGGCCGCGTGAGCGCGAATCGCTCGTCTTCACCTTCGCGGAGGCCGGCTCGTTGATCGTGGGGTGCCACGTGCCGGGCCACTTCGGCGCGGGGATGCGGGCGACGATCGCGATCGCGCCCTAGGGGCTCGGGACCCTCGCGCCGGTCCTCCACGAACGACGCCGGACTCGTCCGCCCTCGGGCACTTGCCATGCTGTGAGATACTCCCGGGGAGTATCCACGGAAGGAGCAGGACGTGGGCGAATCCGGGCACGACGCCCGCGGACATGGATCGAACCCGGGCACAGCCCATCCGGCGCACCGCGCCCCCGCGGAGAACGCGGGGTCGGCCCACGGGGACCACACCGGGATGGCGGCGGCTGAGCATGCCGGGACAGCCCACGCGGACCACCGCGGAGGTGGCGGTCACGATCGCCACGCCGGCCACTCGGTCGCGATGTTCCGGGACAAGTTCTGGCTCAGCTTCGCGCTCACGATCCCCGTCCTGATCTGGAGCGCGGACCTCCAGGAGTGGCTCGGCTACCAGGCACCCGTCTTCCCGGGCTCGGAGTGGCTGTCGGCGATCCTCGGCAGCGCGGTCTTCTTCTACGGCGGTCTCGTCTTCTTGCGCGGCGCCCGCGGGGAACTCGCCGGACGACAGCCGGGGATGATGACGCTCATCAGCATGGCGATCACGGTCGCCTTCCTGACGTCGCTGGCGGCGGCCGCCGGCCTCTTCGAGGTCGAGATCTGGTGGGAGCTCGCCACGTTGATCACGATCATGCTCCTCGGCCACTGGATGGAGATGCGCTCCATCAATCAGGCGCGCGGCGCCCTCGCCGCACTCGCCGAGCTGCTGCCGGACACGGCCGAGCGGATCATCGACGGTGCCACCGAGACCGTCGCTCGCGCCCTCCTCGCCGAAGGCGATCTCGTGCTCGTTCGGCCGGGCGCCCGCGTCCCCGCCGACGGCCGGGTGGAGGAGGGGACGGCCGACGTCGACGAGGCCATGATCACCGGCGAATCGCGCGCTGTCGTGAAGGATCCGGGCGCATCGGTGATCGCCGGGACGGTGGTCGCCGGGGGCAGCCTCCGAGTGCGCGTGACCGCCGTCGGCGACGCCACGGCGTTGTCGGGGATCATGCGCCTCGTCGAAAGTGCTCAGGCCTCCGCGTCACGAGCCCAGGCTCTGGCCGACCGGGCCGCAGCGATCCTCTTCTACGTGGCCTTGGCGGCCGGGATCATCACCCTCGTCGTCTGGTGGGCACTCGGGGACCCCGAAGGGGCGCTCGTCCGCACCGCGACCGTCCTGGTCATCGCCTGCCCTCACGCGCTCGGACTCGCGATCCCGTTGGTCATCGCCATCAGCACTTCGCTCGGCGCCCGAAACGGTCTCCTCGTGAAGGATCGCCTCGCCCTCGAGCGGGCTCGGACGCTGGATACGGTCATCTTCGACAAGACCGGGACGCTGACGAAAGGCACGCCCGTCCTCGCCGCCGTCAGCGGCGCCGATGGGTGGAGCGAGGACGATGTGCTCCGGCTCGCCGCGGCCGTCGAAGCCGATTCCGAGCACCCGCTGGCGCGGGCGATCGTGACCGCGGCGGACGCGCGCGCACTGACGCGCGGATCGGTCAGCGGCTTCGAGTCGCTGGCGGGGCGCGGGGCGCGGGCGACGGTCGATGGCCGCACGGTCGCGGTCGGGGGCCCGCGGCTGCTCAGCGAGCTCGGGCTGGACGCGACCGATGACGCGCGATCGGCTGCGTGGGCGGCCGCTGGCCAGACGGTCCTGCACGTCGTCGTTGACGGGACGATCGCCGGTGGGCTCGCGGTCGAGGACGAAGTCCGTCCCGAGTCGCAGGAGGCGGTCGAGCGACTGCACGCACTGGGCGTTCGGGTGGCGATGATCACCGGCGACAGTCAGGCCGTCGCCGACGCCGTGGCCGCGCGGCTGGGGATCGACGAGGTCGCCGCCCAGGTCCTGCCGGCGGACAAGGCTGCCGCCGTTGCCCGGTTCCAGGCGGGCGGCCGCAAGGTGGCGATGGTCGGCGACGGCGTCAACGACGCGCCGGCGCTGGCCCAGGCGGATGTCGGGATCGCGATCGGCGCGGGGACCGATGTCGCCGTGGAGTCGGCCGGGGTCGTGCTCGTTCGGTCCGATCCGCGCGACGTCGTCGGCGCGATCGAGCTCTCGCGAGCCAGCTATCGAAAGATGGTCCAGAACCTCATCTGGGCGACCGGCTACAACCTCATCGCGATCCCGGTCGCAGCCGGCGTGCTCGCGCCATGGGGCATCGACCTCCCGATGGCGATCGGGGCGCTGGCGATGAGCACCTCGACGATCGTCGTGGCGGCCAACGCCCAGCTCCTGCGTCGACTGCGCCTGACGAATGAAAGCCTTGCGGAAACGACGCGCCTCGCGCCGACCGCCGCCTAGCGGTCCTTCGTCCGCTGCACGTCGTCGCTCGGTGCGCTCCCGGAGCGCGCCGCCGTGCCTGTCACGCCGGCCATGACCCCGGTCATCTCCGCGCTTGGAGCCGTCGACGTGAGCGGACCGCCCGCGGCGGCGCCCGCGTGCCGTGGTGGTGCGATCTCGTGGTGGCGCAGGCAGCGGGCTTCATAGGTCTCGATCGCGGCTCCGTCGTAGCCACCGATCACGACGAGCGGGTCATCGATCGCTGCAGGACGCCCGCCGACGAGCCGCTGCGTTCGTGTGGCCGTCTCACCACAGACGACGCAGATCGCGGTCACGGTCGTCACCTCGTCGGCCATCGCCATCAGCGTCGGCATGGCCCCGAACGGCCGGCCTGCGAAGTCGAGGTTGAGCCCGGTGAGGATCACGTGGCGTCCGGAGGATCGAAGCTCGTCCACGGTCTCGACGATGGAGGCGTCGAAGAACTGGGCTTCCTCGATGCCGACCAGGTCCACGTCCCGCTCCCGGGCGAGTGTCAGGATCTCGGAAGGATCGTCCTGTCCGACGGAGTCCGACGGATAGCGTGCCTTGCTGCGGCTCTCGGCGAACTCGCGTGGCGTGCGGTCGTCCAGGGCCGGTCGGACGAGCAGGACCCGCCGACGCGCGATCTCCGCCCGCCGCAGGAGTCGGAGGAGCTCGTCGGTCTTGCCCGACGACATGCATCCGGTGATCACGTGCAGCCATGGATCCGCGCGATAGAACACTCGAAGACCTCCGGTGTCGATGCTAACCGACGCGCCCGCCGCACGTCCCGCTGGCCGGAGCCCTACGACGAATGGACGATGGCCGGGCAAAACGATGGTCATCTGGCCGGAGCATGCCCAGCGCGCCACGCTGTGCCGGTCGGGAGTCGATGACGCCGCACAGCGTCACCGCGTGACCTGGACCGACTGCGTCCGAAAGACCCATGACCGATCCAACGAGCCAACATCTCACCCTCGAATATGCCGTTGCCAGCGCTCTCGCCGGCGCCGAGAGCGTGGGCGACGCAGCGCCCGCGCTCCTCGAGGCGATCGGAAACACGCTCGATCTGGACATCGGTCTCCTCTGGCTGCCGGGGCCTCACGGCTCGGACCCGGTCCTCGCGCCGATCGCGTCATGGGTGCGTCCGACGGCAGCGCCGTCGAGATTCGTCGAGGTGTCGGGCGAGTTGACCTTCGCACGGGGCGTCGGGCTGCCTGGTCGGGTCTGGGAGACGGCGGAGCCGGAAGGGATCGACGATCCCTCCGGGTCCGGCTACACCCGGGCGGCGATCGCGACAAGCGATCGGGTCACGGCCGGTTTCGCGTTCCCGATCCTGCGTGAAGCCCTCGCCATCGGAGTGGTCGAGTTCTACTCGAAGCGCGACCGTGGGCTCGATGGCCGCTTCCTGGAAAGCACCCGATCCATCGGTCGCCAGATCGGCCAGTTCGTCGAGCGCACTCGCGCGGAACAGGCGGTCCGCGACAGCGAGGCGCTGAAGAGCGCGATCCTCCAGGCGGCCCTCGACTGCATCGTGACGATCGACCATCGCGGGATCGTGCGCGACTTCAATCCGGCCGCCGAGCGAACGTTCGGTTATCGGCAGGAGGACGTGATCGGGCACGAGCTGGCCGATCTCATCGTCCCGGAACATCTGCGCGAGGCGCATCGGCAGGGGCTGGCGCGCTACCTCGCCTCGGGGACACCACGGGTGATCGGGCAGCGCGTGGAGATCGAGGCGATGCGCTCGGACGGGTCGTTGTTCCCCGTCGAACTCGCGATCAGCAAGGTCGACATCGGCGGTGTTCCGGCATTCACTGCGTACATCCGCGAGATCACCGACCGACTTGACGGGGAGCGCCAGCTGCGCGAGGCCGAGGAGCGCTACCGAACCCTCGTCGAGCGCCTGCCGGCGATCGTGTACGTGGCGGAGACCGGTGCCCAGGGCCGCTGGACGTACGTCAGTCCCGGGATCGAAGCCACGCTCGGGTTCACGGTCGAGGAGTGGCTTGGCGACCCGCACCTCTGGGCACGCCAGATCCACCCCGACGATCGAGCGTCGGTGGTGTCGGCCGAGGAGGCGATCCTCGGCCGTCCCGATGACCAGGCGCTCGCGACCGAGTACCGCATGCTCACGAAGAACGGCGACACCGTCTGGGTGCGCGACGAGATGGTGCCGACCTCCATGGGCGATGGCCGCCCGGTCGAGGTGCGCGGGATCATGGTCGACATCACCCAGCAGAAGCTGCTCGAGGAGCGCCTCACCCAGCACGCGTTCTACGACCCGCTCACGAACCTGCCCAATCGGGTCCTGTTCATGGAGCGCCTCGAGCACGCGCTCACCCGACAGGGCCGCCCGGGTGAAGCGCTGCTCGCCGTGATGTTCCTCGACGTCGACGACTTCAAGGTGATCAACGACACGCTGGGTCATGAGGCCGGCGACCTCGTCCTCGCTTCGATCGGCGAGCGGCTGGGGACCGTCGTGCGTCGCGTGGACACGGCGGCGCGCTTCGGCGGCGACGAGTTCACCCTGCTGCTCGAGGGCATCGACGAACCGAGCAGCGTCGTCCCGGTCGCCCAGCGCGTCGCGGAACTCTTCGCCGAGCCGTTCCGGGTCAACGATCACGAGATCACGCTGTCCGCGAGCCTGGGGATCGCCGTGGCCTCCGGGGACCGGACGACTGCAGAAGAGCTGGTCCGCCACGCCGACATCGCGATGTATCGCGCCAAGCAGAACGGCAAGGCGCGCTTCGAGATCTACCACGAGCAGCTCAGCGTCGAAGCCTGGCGCCGGCTCGAGCTCGAGGCCGAGTTGCGACGCGCGATCGATCGTGGGGAGCTCCGTGTCCACTATCAGCCGATCGTGAGCCTCGATACCGGTGGGCTGACCGGCGTCGAGGCGCTCGTTCGCTGGCAGCACCCGACGCGTGGACTGCTGTCGCCGAGCGAGTTCGTCGCGTTCGCGGAGGCCAACGGCCTGATCGTCCCCATCGATCGCTTCGTGCTCACCGAGGCATGTCGGAACCTGGTCGCATGGAGCGCCGAGGCGCCCGCCGCGGCCGGCGAGCTGACCGTGAGCGTCAACCTGTCTGCGCGCGAGTTCCGCTCTCCGGGGATCGTCGAAGTCATCGCGGGAATCCTCGGCGATTCCGGTCTCGCAGCGCGCCGCCTGAAGATCGAGATCACCGAGAGCGTGACGCTGCTCGACAGCGAGATCACGGACGCCATCCTCGCCGGGCTCGGGGATCTTGGCGTGCGCCTCGTCATCGACGACTTCGGGGTCGGGTACTCGGGGCTCGACTACGTCAAGCGCTTCGCCGTGGATGCGCTCAAGATCGACCGCTCGTTCGTGGCGGGCCTGGGCCACAGCCGTGAGGACGCGGCCATCGTGAGTGCGACCATCGCGTTCGCCCGGGCTCTGGACCTGTCGGTCACCGCGGAGGGGATCGAAACGGAGGCGCAGCTCCAGCACCTGCTCGAGCTGGGTTGCGAGAGCGGCCAGGGCTACCTGTTCTCGCACCCGGTGCCGGGCGAACAGCTTCGGCGACAGCTCGTCGGACGGGGAGCCGCCTGAGCGGAGGGAACGACTCGCGCGCAACGCTCCACCGCCGGGACGCGATACTGGGCAGGTGCGAGCGACCGACGACGAACCGACGACCGGCGAGGAACCGACGACCGACGTCGAGTTCGTCGTCCTCGACCAGCCAGCCGCCTCGCGCTACGAGGTTCGGTCGAGGGGTGTCGTCGCCGGATTCTCCGAGTACCGCTTGCTGCCCGATCGGATCGCGTTCATCCATACCGTCGTCGATCCGGCCTTCGCGGGCCGCGGTATCGGAAGCCGCCTCGCGAAGGGCCTGCTCGACGACGTCCGGGCCCGAGGCCTCAAGCTGACGCCGTACTGCGAGTTCATCGCCGGATACATCCAGCGCCACCCGGAGTACGAGGACCTCGTTTCGTGGGGTCGGCGGCCGCGTCCGGGGTGACCGAGTAAGACCGCTTCCGACTTGACCGAATCGGGCGTCGGCCCCATGGTGTTCGGCGAAACCGCGGTCGCCGGATCAACGCGGCGCGCGGCCACGTCCATGCATCAGAAGTGAGGGATCCGAGCCACTGTGCGAAAACGGAAGGTGACCTACCCACCGGCCAAGACAGCGAACAAGCCAGCGCCACGCGCTGGGGCCGGGCCGGAGCCCGCCTACGTTCGCCAGACCGTCGTCTCGATCGACCTCAATGCCGCCACCGGAAGGTCGGACCTGCGGGTCGGGGACCGCGTCCGGATCAACGGCTCCGGGCTCTACGCCGGCGAAGCCGCAGTGATCGAGAAGCTCGCGGGCGGGGTCATCCCGTCGGCCGTCGTGCGGACCGAGGCTGGGCGGACCCGCCAGGTGCGGACCATCGACCTCGAGCCGATCCGGGCTGAAGCCCCCGCGCCCGCCGCGGTCCCCCCGGCGGCCCACAGCGAAGAGCCAACGCCCGCCGACGGCCCCACCGCCGACGACGCCTAGCCCAGGGCTGCGGTCGCACTGTGCGCCCTGCCCGGTCCGCGGGATCGCCGAAGTGACTCGACCGTTCCGCTTCCTGGCCGACGCGTCCTACGACGATCGCGGCCGCTCGCTCGCGGACACCGCTCGAGCCGCCGAGGACCTCGGCTATGACGTCCTCGTCGTCGTCGACCACCTGCTCGATATCCCCGGTCCGATCAGCGCGATGGCGACGATCGCCGCCGCGACCTCGCGGATCCGGGTCGGCACGTTCGTCCTCAACAACGACCTGCGCCACCCCGCGGTCCTCGCCCAGGAACTCGCAGCGATCGACGTCCTGTCCGGTGGTCGCCTCGAGATCGGGATCGGCGCTGGTTGGAACGCCTCGGAGTACCGCGCGATCGGGTTGCCGTTCGACCCGACGCCGGTGCGCCAGGCGCGCCTCGCGGAGGGTGTCGCCGTCCTGAAGGGCTGTTTCTGTGATGATCCCTTCTCGTTCGCCGGCACGCACTACACGATCACCGGGCATGACGGCCGGCCGAAGCCCGTCCAGCGTCCGCATCCGCCTATCCTCATCGGGGGCGGGGGTCGCCGAACGCTGACCCTGGCAGCGCGCGAAGCGGACACCGTGGGGATCGCCCCGCGGATCGGGGCCGGTCAGCGGGCGGATCCGGCCAGCCTTACGATCGCGGCCACCGAGGAGAAGATCGGCTGGGTTCGCGAGGCAGCGGGCGCCCGGTTCGACGAGCTGGAGTTGAACATCTATCCATCGACGAGCCCGATCATCGTGACGGATCATCCGCGCAAGGCGGCCGGCGACCTGGCCGACCGCCTCCGCGCCCGAACCGGCCAGGACGTGGCCGTCGACGATCTCCTGGAATCGCCGCACATCTATATCGGGTCGATCGACGCGCTCACAGAGAAGATCCGGTCCCTGCGCGAGCGCCTCGGGATCAGCTCGTTCATGCTCGGCGGGGTGGGGGAGCTGGCGCCCATCGTGAGTCGGTTGGCCGGATCGTGACGAAGCGACGACGATCGCAGCCCGTCCGGCGCGGACCGAGCGCGGGGGACGACGCGGCGCCGAAGACCCGGGTCGACCGGCGCGAAGCGCGGCGTCCCGCATCCTGGTTCGTCGAACTCCAGCGTTCGCCGACACTCACGATCATGACGACCGGCGGGATCCTCATGGCGTTTCTCGTCGCCGCTGCCATCTTCCCGCCCTACTTCCTGATCCCGGCCGCCGGCCTGATCGCGCTCGTCGGGAACAACGAGGTTCGCCCGATCCTGGCCGAGCGGCGGGTGGCGCGGGCCGGTCATGTGGTCCCGGGGCTGGTGACGAAGCTCGAGCCGACAAGGCGGATCCGGAAGCATCCGCTCGAGTCGACGTGGACGGTCGCGTATCGGTACATGGCCGACGGCGTTGGCCGCGACGGGCGGACTCGGGCGCTTCCGTGGCAGGCCCTGGACGGCCTGGAGGGCGGCGATGAGATCGCGGTGCACGTGGATCCCGAGCGGCCTGAGCGGAGCGCCTGGATCGCCGGCGCTTGATACCGTAGGTCGAACACCGATCGCGAACGCGAGTCCGAGAGGAGACGACATGGCGAACGGCACGGGAACGAAGGATGACCCCTGGGTCCTCAAGACCCCACCGGGGAGCTCCGAGTACACGATGTATCTCGACGACGCGGCCGATCCGCCGGTGATCGTCTGCCAGGTCGGCGGCACACAGCTCAAGTACGACAAGCGGGCGATCGACGATCTCCACGCGATGCTCAAGGCTCACGGTGACTGGATGCCGCTCGGTGGCGCCGATGAGCAGAAGCCCGCGGCGGACGGCACCGTCGAGGCATGGGGTCGCTCGGAGTCCAACCCGTTGGGTGGCTGGTACGGGCTCAAGAAGGGCCTGCGCGGCCGATTCGGCGTCTATATGCCGCCGCTCATGGAGGCGCTCGGGCTTGCCGAACTGACCCACGACGCGAAGAACAACCGGATGCGCGCGATCTGAGATCGCACGCCCGCCGGGCCTGTGGGCCGGCACGGTCCGCCGCGCATGGCGCGAGACCATGGGTGATCCAGCGGCGATGAGTGATCCAGCGGCGATGGGTGGTCTTCCGGCGATGTACGACGAACTCGCCCCGTGGTTCCACCTGCTCACCGCACCGTCCGACTACGAGGACGAAGCGGCGCACGTCCTGGGGCTCATGCGGGAGGCCGTCAAGGGTCGCGTCGAGACCGCGCTCGAACTCGGTTCGGGCGGCGGCAACCTGGCGTCCCACCTGGGAGGGTCGATCCGGATGACGCTCTCGGATCTCTCGCCCGCCATGCTCGAGGTGAGTCGCACGATCAACCCGACCATGGAGCATCTCGTCGGCGACATGCGCACGATCAGGCTCGATCGCCCGTTCGATGCCGTGCTGATCCACGATGCGATCATGTA